>CAYVXY010000027.1:0-177485 GCA_964454965.1 uncultured Polyangiaceae bacterium
AGGGAATCGACATGAACGTCGCGACAAGACTTGACGGGTCATTCCATATCAACGTAACAGGTTTCAGCTGCGCCGGCCGAGCGAAGGCGAGGGCGGCGTCTGCTGCAAACCGGAGTTGGGCGGCAAACCTCCTGTGCACGAGCCTGCTGTACTTTGCGGCCAGAATTGGTCGAATGTCACGCGGGCAACAGTCAGGGTTCGCTCAAGCGAGTGGAAGCGCGCGAGGTTCTGTTGTGTGCCGTCTTGATACGTGACGGCGATCGCATACGAATCATGGTCTCGAACAACAGCTAGCTTGCCGTTGAGAAAGTTCTCACACTTGGCCGTGCCGTGAGGATGACGGAACGGCCGACTCGAATAGACCAGAGCCGAGCCTTCTTGTGTGATACGCCGACGGTTGAAGAGCAACGCAGCTGTCGAATAGAGGCAGGCAGACAACGCCATGATGCTCAACAAAGAGGTAGCGGAAAAGAGCGGCGCCAATGCGCCAATCGCTGGAAAGGGGAGAAACAACAGCGATATTGCGATAGCTCTTCCTTCGTGAGGCCAGCTCACCATTCCGGGATTTGAAGAGTGCCGAACTTTGCGGCGTGCAGCGTTCCACCGTCGCCGCGATGCTAGTCCTCGAAGCTCGCGATAACCGAACCAACAGGGAATGAGGCCGATCAGAGCTGGCAAAGTCTCGCCAATTAGCGGCGGGCGGGCAACGATGGCTATCCCGATCGGGACGACCAAGAACACCATCCCAAGGAAGCACCAGGCCCAACCGAGGGCTCGTATAGGAAGGCTCGGTTCAAGTGAGGGCGATTCTAGGGGATTCATCATTGCAGGATGCAGACCTGACGATGGTCCGCCCAACTAACATTGACCACAAATGCGATAGGCAGGCGTGGTAACATTCGAAAGGTAGCGCCGAGGCGACCGATAGCCGTTGACGCGTTTGGCTGTCGCATGCAAGCTTCTGGGCCCTCTGCCTTTGTTGGCAAATGATTTCGACGTCAAGGTGAGTCCTTATCGGTGGAAGGTTCTGGTCGTACGCCCGATCCTCCCCAGAGCAACGGCTTGGTCCGCTACCTGGCACGCCAATTGCTGAGGTAGGCTGCAACTTCGAGGTACCCATGACCGCAACCCTTGGTTCTCGCTCCATTGGCATCATATCCTCCCTATTGGCCCTCCTGGCCTGCAGCGCGAATGGCACAGGTTCTGGCACACCTGATCCCGCTGCCACGAAGCCCGAAGGGCCGAGCCAGACGGTGACTACCACGGACGAGGTCCCCGCTGTCCTACAGCAGGCGCTACAGACCGCCGCGAGCCTGGATGGCGCAGGATTGACGGCGGCGTACCCCGCACCTACCACCACGGCGCTGACATACGACCCGAGCACCGCCACGGGCATGTCGCTGCTTCAAGCTTCGTCGCTAGCGCTGAACAACAACGAGCTGGCTACCTTGACTCAGAATGGCTTGGTCATCTCGAAACGCAAGAGTTTCCCTTCCTTTGCCTACGGGTACAAGTCCATCTATGCGGAAGATCTTCCGGTATACGTTTCTGCCGATTCCATCTTGGAGGCCGTCCACAGGACCTTCGACTCGTTGCTCAAACAAACCGAAGAGCTCGTACTGACGAGCGAACTGAAGCAGATGCTCGTCGGCATGCGAACCCGGCTACGGGGCGCCGACATGGATGCCGCCGTCAAGAAGGACGCCGACTTGTATCTTGCTCTCGCGGTGAGTCTCCTTTCGGGTGAGGCGGCTGGGCCTGTGGCAGGCGCCAATGCGACGGAACTGTCGCAGCTCTTCGACTTGGCAACGCAAGGCACAGGGCACCAGAACGTCAAATTGTTCGGTGTGACTCGGGACGAGGACTTCTCCCAATTCACACCGCGCGGCCATTACACGGACAGTGAGGCTCTCGGGCGCTACTTCAAGGCCATGATGTGGCTCGGGCGCGTGGATCTGCGGCTCATCGAGACCCAGGGTGATGGTTCGCAGCTCTTCTACCGCCGGCAGTTCGAAGCGGCAGTGGCGTTGCGTGAGCTGCTGGGTGACAACGAATTGGCTCTCTGGCAGCACGTCAACGAAACGATTGGTGCTTACGTGGGCGAGCACGACAGCATGACGCCGAAGGATCTCGATGGACTCATGAAGGCTCTGGGGATCACCTCGCTCAGTGAAACCTCGAGCTTGACGGATCAGCAGATCATCGACGAGATTGCCACTGGCGGTTGGGGAGCCCAGCGCATCGCCAGCCGCATCATCATCAAGAGTGACCCATCCGCAAAAACGTTGCCGCTCGACCGTAGCTTTCTACTCTTTGGTCAGCGCTACACGGTTGACAGCCATACCTTCGTCAACGTGACGTTTGACCGTGTTTTGGGGCGCATGATGCCAAAGCCGCTCGACGCCGCTTTTGCGGCCTTAGGCAACAATGCGGCGCTCCCGCTACTGGCCGACGAGTTTGGCAATACTTCCTATGTCCAAGGCTTGGCCAAAACGCGTACGCTGGTGGACGCGCATGAGGCAGCCTATTGGGAGGGAAGCCTTTACACGCGTTGGCTCGGTGCGCTGCGTAGCTTGTCACCCCAACAGAACGTTGCCTTGCCGAGCGTCGCGAAAACCGCCGCTTGGCAGAGCCGCATGCTCTCGGCCCAACTTGCGTCATGGGCGGAACTGAGGCGCGATACCATATTGTACGTCAAGCAGTCCTATACGGGCGGGATATCCTGCGAGTTCCCCGATGCCTACGTCGATCCCTACCCGGAGTTCTACGCTAAGCTCGGTAGCCTCGCGGAGGCGGTCGGAACCGTGGCACAGGGCCTACCGGATACGGCCGCTACGCTCAAGTCGACGACTCAAGCCTGGGTCACCAACTTCAAGTCGGTGACGAGAAATCTCCAGAAGATGGCGGAGAATCAAATCAGCGGGGCCGCCCACTCCCAAGAGCTCTTGGACTTCATCAACGATGCCGTCAAATGGGACGAGTCTTTCATGTGCGGCGGAGTTTCGCGCACCAATCTCGCTGGTTGGTACCTCAAGCTTTACCTCAATCAGGACCCAGGGTTCGAATTCGCTCCAGTGGTCGCGGACGTACACACCCAGCCAACGGACGAGGCGGGCAACGACGTCGGACGGATCCTGCACGTTGGCACTGGCGCGCCGCGGTTGATGATCGTCACGGCCGAGACCTGCAACGGGCCACGTGCCTACGTCGGACTGGCGTCGAGCTACGGCGAACTCATCACAGAAAAATGGAAGCGCCTGAACGATGCAGACTGGGAAGCCACCATCACCAAGGCGCCCTTCCCGGACGTGGCTTGGATGAGTGGAATATTGTCCGAGTAGCCTCGACGTCACTTCATTCGGCGCATGGTCAACGCGAACAGGATCGTTCCGCCTTCCATCGTTCCAGAACTCTTCGCGTCGAGCTCGAAGATCTGGCACGTCGTTGGGTCGATGGACAACAGGTCTGAGCCGATGACTGAGTAGCCCGATTCAGCTGCGGTCTTTGTCGATTCTGAACGGAACCGCGCCAAACGCATTCTTTGGCGTTCGGATTCGGCTATACTGCGATTTGCGTGATCCTCATGGCAAATTGGCTCGGCTTCGCGAAATTGGGATTCAGTCTCTTGGCGTTTGGACTAGGCTCAGCTGTGGCAATGCTTGGGTGCAGTGAAGATTGTCCTTGGAGTGAGCAGGGGCTCAAGGTGGACATTCTCGTCGGTACGATGCCCACCGGTTGGCCTGCCCCTGATGGGCCCTGCCACACGGACTGGGGCTTCGAACCCAGCTCCTTGGTGTCCGGACGCATCGTATCACTGCAGCAGGGAAAGGACAGCGGTTGTGCGGCAGGGGTTCTAGACGCACCGGGGATCGGCGGCTGGAACTGGGAGATTGTTCCATACAACGATCCAAACACCTATGCATCCCTATTGACGAGCTACCGCATCACCCGAGGCGCATGCGCGGCAACACTTACGTTTAGGTTGAGCGGTCGTGACAGTGCGGAGTGCGGTACGCAAGCTAATGCCCCTTGCGCGCTCTTCTTACGCTTCGAACCTGAACCCGGGCACGAAGCAGATTGCCCGGCGCTCTGCCGCCAAATCAAGCTCGATGTCACGGTCAACCGCCGCTAGCAGGGAACACGCAACGTGACCCATGCCACTCGTGGCAATCTTCGGAGAGTCTCCATGAAGTCAAGAATTCCTGCGACCGCCAAGCGTAGAACGTTGGCCGGTACTATTGATTCGACAAGGAAAGCGACCATAGTGGTCTTTATGGCGCAAGCCACGGCCTGCGGCAATGGTGCCGAGCGGCCCGCTCGAGACAATGGCTTCGGGGGATCCGCCGGTAGTAGTATCGGGTCAGCGACGCAAGCAGGGGATACATTCGCTGCTGGAGGGAGCAGTGGAGCTAATACAAGTGCCGGTGGTTCGTCGTGGCTTGGCGCGGCAGGCTCGTCGTCGCCCGCTGCTGCCATTCGGAGGATCCCGACGCCGTGGATTCATGCTTCTGGAACTGGTTTTGCCGATGACCAAGAGCACCCAGTACGATTTGTTGGCGTCGGACTTTCCAACGACGCTTGGGGGATCTACGTTTGGCCCGAAAGTGAAACACTGACTCAGCAGGGCAAGGATCCGCTGATTCGCCCAACGGAACTCTATCCTTGGTGCTTAACGGATGTGGATTTCGAACTGCTCGACGGTCTCCCGATCAATGTGGTCCGCTATTCCTTTGCGTACGAAACCTTCGCTGCCGACAACCCCAAACTCGAAGCCAACTTGGCGACGCTCGAGGCCAATGTAACGCGACTTGGAGCGATCGGGATTTATGTAGTGCTAAACGACAACATGCCGATTGGTCTCGATGGCGTGACAGACGTTTACGCCCGAAAACTCTCCCCCGCGGAGCGAGAACAGAGCATTTTCGAGAACGACGACTACTTAGCCAAGGATCTGGCGATGTGGAAAATGCTCGCGCAGCGTCTTGCCGGCCACCCGGAGCTGCTGGCGTACGAATTGATCAACGAGCCGCGAGTGCCGAGTCCGTCTGAAGGCGGCCAAGGGCGATTCCAAGAGCGACTTCAGTCGTTGGTGGCTGGTATTCGAGAGGTTGATCCCAAGCACGTCATCTTGGTGCCGGAATGGAACAGTCGCGAAAACAGTGACTCCAACCAGACGGTGATCTGGGACCAGGGCATGGTAAAGGTCGACGACAGTAACGTTGGCTACGTTCTGCATCTTTACACACCATGGGATTTCGCTTCAAATGGCGCTTCGAGCTACGATTCAGCGACGGTCATTGCCGATCTTCAGCGCCGAATCAACTGGCGCGACGTGGTAGGTCATGCGCCGCTGTTTGCAACCGAATACGGCGTGAACCGTAAACAGCCAATGACCAAACGCGTGGAGTGGATGAGCCTAGTGGATGACCTATTCCTGCGCCATGGCGTCTCTTCCATTTGGTTCAACTACAAGGCCAACGCGAGCGCGTACGTCGAGGTAAAATCGGTATTTGCGCTTACGGAACAGTATGTCAAGAAGAACGATGAAGTTGTCCCTACAGCCACTGGTTGGGACTGGAAATCGCCTCAGACGCAGGCCGCAGCCGAGAGCAACGGCTTCGTGGACTGGTACCAGACCTATTTCGTCAATCTTGGCCCAGACGACGTATCCTTGACGGATTCTCAGCCAATCGTCGCGGAATTGTCGCGCTACCAGGCTGCAGAATAGAGAGTCTGCCGACGTAGCTGGGCAGCCCCAGGTCGCTCGCTATCGCTTGCACCCCTTGCCGCGTCGTCACAAACCACCGGTGAGAGTATTCTCACTGTTTGAGAGTCAATGGATCCATCGGACCGAAGCGCATACACTGCAGGCCCGCACTTCCGCCCAACTCGAACTCCCCCATCGTTCCGGTAAGACCTGTCGCGGAGATGGACATGTAGCCGTAACCCAAGAAGTACTCCAAGAAGAGACCCGTCCAGCCATCACTTATGCTTGGTTCAATCCGTCGCGCCGTTTGAATTGTGCGACAACCGACCATCGCCCCTGCGTCCGTCGCGGATCAGGCTGGGGCAGCAGCGCAAACGGACGCATCCACATCGGTAACCGACCCAGTCTACCGGCTTCTTTCATCAGCGATAGAACCTGCTCAGCCTGCCAGCCTTGTTGCTCGAAAAACGTCACGCCTCCAGTCGCTACGAATTTGAACGGGGCGTGAACCAGTGCCGTGCCCATGCTTCGCCGCATTACGTTTATGATTTCCGGCGAGGAGAAATCCACAATCCATTGCTTGAAGTTGGGTTCGGCAGCCAAGGCCCGCGCCAGATCTGCGACTGCGTCCGTCTCCAAATAGATCACCAAGCCTTCGGTGATGACGAGCGTACGGCCCGATCGAGCATTCACATCGCGCAGAAACGTCGTTCGCGTTTCTCGGTCCGCCAAGTCCACGCAATGTCGCACTAGTTTGCAGCGCGGTGTCTCATTGCGCAGAAGCGCTTCCTTCTCTTCGATCAACGGCGCCAGATCACCTTCGATCCACAGCAGGTCGCTAGGCAAAGCCAATCGGTAGGGCCTGGTATCGAACCCCGCGGCAAGATTGAGCACACAATCTGTCCCCTGCGCCACGGATTGCAGCACGAGGTCATCGATGATGCGCGTGCGGGTAATCAGTGCCCACTGACTATGCACGGTCGCCAGGCTCGCAATCGCGTGGCCTCGTTCGCCAGCGAGACGCTCAGCCAGGTGATCGTGAAAGATCGCGTCCTTGCGCGCCGATTCGAGCGCCCGATAGGCGGCAACCCAGCGAGCCGTGTCCGAGACATTTCGGATGGGTGTTGCTGACATCGCGCGATGGTAGCTCCGACAGTGACCAGTTCAAGCGACAATACTCGAGTACGCCAGAAGCCCGAGTCATCGCTGCGCCATAACGGATGGGTCCTGACCAGCCACGACCGGGCAGCTGCGCACGGTGATACCTCCGGGAATGTTGAGAGCAGCGATCGCCTTCCAGCGCGCCCACGTGAACAGCGGACCGTGAATGATCTGACTGAGCTCTGTATAGTAGCGAGCCAAGCAGGGATCCGTGAGTCTATTTCTTCCCTGCTCGATGGTTTCAACGTACCCCGATGGCACCTCGCGACCGAGATGCCCGGTGCGCCAATCCGACGAGTAGGAAAAGGGGATCCGCGCCAACAGCGGGTCGGTCAATGCTTGGTTGTCTACGACATGGACCTCGGGGCCCGCACCCCAAGAGTACATCCCTATGTTGCCAAACACGGTCACGCGTTGGTGTTGCTCGCGAACGTGCCAGCCATCGAGGTATAGCCCGTCCGTTCTCCAGGTCACCGGACGAAGGTTGACGAGCAATGACAGATGTTCTTGGTACCAGGCGCGCTCATTGACGATGCGATTGAGGGGGATTTCCCGCTTCTCGCGCAGGGAATCGTCGCGGAACGGCGAAAACGAGAGACTGAGAACGATACCCATCACGCTGGCCGCAGCCACCCACAATCGATATTGGTCGTTGAGCAGTCGCTGACCATAGTGGGTCAACACAACGGCCGAGACGGCCACACTCGGCGTGAGAAAGCGCCCGGACATAAAGTCGCCGCCGATGACGACCAGGTACGTGAGCTCCAAGAGCAGTGACAGAAGAACAATACTCGCGGCCTTGTCCCCGCGCGACTGGGCGACCAAGACCGCGAGAGCCACCACGAGGATGATGGCGGTCAACGGATCGTTGATGACGGTATCCACCAGGTAGGCCAGCCCTTGTTGCGCAAGCTCCTGTTGCGGAATGCTGGAATTGAGCTTGGCGTAAACGGTGTTCGGTAGTGGAAATCCATAGTACACGAGTGCGAAGCCAAACCACGCCATGGCGGGCAAAAGGCCGATCAGAATTGATTTGCTTGCGCCTGCTCGGCGCATACGCAGCCAGGCGAATAGGAGCGCCGGCGCCACGAGCACGACCAGATCTGGCCGATTTACGATCGCGAGCGCGGCTAGACTGCTCAGCCTCAGCAGCCATGCCCCCTTGGGCCGTAGAAAGGCCAAGAAGAAGGCCACGAGCAGCAGGTGGCTCAGCGGGTTTTCGAGCCCACTGGTTGAAAAATCCACAAAGGCGCGTGAGAAGCACAGCGCTACCAACACCAGGGCGGCAATCCGCTTGTCCGTTGCCGCGTGCATCACGAGCAGCGTGGCGGTCGCAGCCGAGAAAAGGACGCCAAGGATCACCGGCGTCAGATAGGGATTTCGGATGATTTGGTATACCGCAGCCACAACCAGAGCCCATAGCGGATTGGTGAATCCGAGGACGCGTTCGCCCACGTTGAAGACGAAGCCTCTGCCCTCAACGAGATTGTCGACGGCGCGCATCGTGATGAACGCGTCGTCACACATCCAAGCGCGACGCAGCACAGCGAGCGCGAAGAGTGCCACGAAGAGCCAAACGAAGGAATCGCGGCGATTCGACGTCAGCGGGCGTCGCACCACCTGGTGATGCTCTGGAGTTTCCTCAGTCTCGACGCTCCCCGATTGCCGTAGCGCCGCCGCCGGACGTTCGGATGTCCTCTGTCTGAAGGCTTTTTTGACCGCAACCCTCGATGCGGTAGGTCCCCACGAGAAGGTTCGTGACTGCATCCAATGCGCCGCCCAATCCCAACCGATAGGACAAAGGCCGCTTTCGTGGCGCGTTGTTGCGCCACGCCGCATGGACCCATTTCGGTGCAGCTATGGGTCGGCGTGTTGACCTTGGTGCCCAATGAAGTTAGCTCGGGTACTGCAATTGCAGTGCCAGTGTGTCTTCAGCGGCCCAAGTCTGGAACGTCACGCGTTCGCCGTGACAGGTCAAGCGGTCAGTGGCACAACTGGCACAGCATCAATGTAGGATTTACCGCTGGATTTGGCGCCGAAGATACGCGACCTCTAGGCCTGTGTTGAGCATCTCTCGAATGGTCTCGTAGACGATCCCGACGCTGGGCCCCGTTTCTGCGACGCAGAATCCGCTGGTTCCCTCCCCAAATGAGATCGGCTGAACGACGACGGTATGCCGCTTGCTGGGGCAAAGATCTGCCGGCAGCCATTCGCCGGCGCGAAACGGGTGCGCATCGAGGAGTTGCGCGCCACGTTCGGCGTCGTACGCGAGCAACAGACTGGATTGACCATCTGGCTCGGGCTGACGCGGTGCTCGCGCCACGTAGAAGCTGGGAATGCCGAGTCGCGACAGATGGGTCAAAAACACCCGCATGACCCCCTGCTCGTCACGCAGACCTCTGACTGCGCGGCTCGTCTCGTTGAGCACTTGAAGCAAATCCTGCAGCTCGATACGACGCTGGCCTTGAACGCGCTCGGCAGTGGCGGCGATGAGTAGATGCGCCCGCTCGAACAGCGTTTCTGCCTTGGCCCAGCTCTGGGAATCTTCATGCAGGCGTGGCACGCAACTAGCGCGCAATACCTGAATGACGTCGTGCCATTCGGGCACGCTGTGAAGCTCCTCGACGAAGCTTACCATCTGGGCAACCTTGGCCAAGAAGGCGTCTTCGCTTCGGCTCGCTAGATCGCCATCGAGCGCCTTGGCCAAGTCCTCGGCCCAGGACCCCTCGAGCAAAGCGGTGGATCTGGGTGACGACCGACGCATCGAGTTAGCCCAACGCTCGACACTGGGTTCGTGAACAGCGCTGGCAGGTCCCTCCCATCCGGGCGAAAGTGAGCCCATTCCCTTTGACTTGGGCAGCCCGCAACCGCAGGATTGGCGCAGCTTCAGTTTGGTGCGTATGGGCTTGATCGTCGGGACTCGCTCGCCGCGCATCAGGTTGAGCAAGAGGCGCGTGGCTTCCACTCCTAGTTCGCGCACCGGCTGACTCACGCTGGTCAACGGTGGATCGGTGAAGCGTGCGTCTTCGACGTCATCGAATCCGGTAACCGCAACATCGCTCGGCACCGCGATGCCACGCTCCTCGAGCGCCCGCATCACACCCATGGCAATCCAGTCGTTGGAACCGACGATGGCATCGCAGCCGGTCTTGCGCTCATCGAACAGCACACGTACGGCTTCTTCCCCTGACTCCCAAGTGAACTCACCCATGACGACGAGTGCGGGGTCAAGCGGGATCCCGTGGTCGAATAGCGCCTCTTGATAGCCCTCGAAGCGTTGTTCGCCCTCGGGACTATTCACCCGAACGATGCCGATACGCCGCTTGCCATGTTCCTCGATGAGGTGCTTGGTTAGCTCCCGAACGCTCGACTGGTTGTCGATGATGACGGACGCAATATCTGGGACCGCGGTCGAAAGACTGACCGTGGGCGTATCGCCAAACTTGCGCAAGAATGCCTGCAGATCGTCAGTTGACTCGTCATGCACCATCGTGCCAGTCGACATGATGAACCCGTCGTAGTCCTTGGGTCCAATGAGACGGTAGAGTGAATCACTTGCGCTAGCTGCAGCTATGCCGCCAGAAGAAAGACAGTAGAGGTCCAAATCTGCTTTTTGGCATTGTTCGTGCACGCCAAGGAGCAGCTCGTTTTGGTACGCGAACTGCACCGTGTCGAGCAAGAGACAGATCCTGCGCCGACTGCGTGAAGTGGATGGCATGCTCGATACTGTCATGATTCCGGCCTCCGACTAGGGATCAACCGCGGCGCCAACTAGTGTACGCCGATTCCCCGCCGATTTGTCGGCAATTCCGCGGGGTTCCAGCGCGCTTTCGCCCCCTGTGCCGCCGCCACGTCACGACTACCCAGAGCCGCCCCCCCCAAAGCGGGCCCAGCGCGAACCCCGCGCAGGTCCCACGCAAGGCGCTTGGATTCAGTCTCCAGGGCAAACGAACTCTAATGCCTCGGTTTCGTCGAGCTTGCCGTCATGGCTCCAGTCCTCGCGCTCGAAGTGGTTCTTGGCAAGCGCTACCCAGGCCCCCTTGGTAAAGGCGCTGGGCACGTCTGGTGGATCCACGCAGACGTCCTTGGTAAGCGGATTGCTACAGGGGATCGCACCCAACGAGCAATAGTATTGGACAAGTCTCCCTGCAGTGTTCGAGCAGAAGCATCGCTTTTCCGACTTTCTGCACACTGGCGGCATCGCCGTGGCCGGAAGCCCGTTGCTGTCGAGTTGAGCGAGGACCTCTTTCCAGGTTCGCCAACCGATACTCTCATAGGCTGCAGGCGTCTCGATGTACTGGCCAGGATGCGCCGGATCCTTCTCTGTCTTGGCAGGACGATACGCGTAGTCGATGAGGTAGCAGGCGTTGTAAGACTCCGGCAACGGTTCCTCTCCCGCTTGATCCGGGTGCAGCTTGCCCTGCGCGTCGAGCACGGCCCATTTCAAAAGGCCGTCCTTGTTCTTGTCCAAGAGTTGAAATGCTTCGTCGAACCTCGCCAAGAACTCCTTTTTGACGTAGAGATCGGTAAGCCATCCAGGACGTATGTTCTGCAGTGGGGGGCGCTTGCCAATCGTCGGCGTGATCGCCGCTTTGGCTCGTGATGCCTCCGACTTCGGGGCGACGGCGGTCTTCGGTTGCTGAACGGGAACCCCAAGCCGAACCTGCTGTGCAATCGCGAAGCCTGCCCATCCGAAAAGTACAGACGAAAGGACGACAGATCCCAGAGCGACGGTTCTACTCGACAACACGCACAACTCCTTTCAACTCGACGCGGGCGACCCGAAGCGCCGAACCGATTCGGACAATAGCCAAGATCTTGCACCAGTACGGTTCTTCGACGCAAATCCTCCCCGTCGAACAGGCAGCCTCCGGCTCCAGCTGCCACGTCACGCGGGGTTTGGCGCGCCGATAGGGCCGCTTCAGTCGCTGTCTGGATTCAGGGCCGGTTCGGCGCGATCCCATCGAATCTCCGAACTGCCCCAGGACAAATTGCTGCTGCGAGTCCTTCTTCAGAATCTGGTCACTTGATGGCTGGCAGACTCCCGTCCGGATTGCGCACCACGGCCTTGGCCTGGGCCGATGTCATCGTGAAGCTGACTGGGGACGGGTTCGTCAGTGAACAAAGCGTGCCCTTGCCGTCGCCCTTGCCTCCACATTGCGACAGAACGGGGACCATCGTGTTGTTGTTGCGAGCAAACCCGCATGCGAGATTATCAATGGAGAAGCAGTTCGTGACCTGATGCGGAGCGCCTCCCCCTGCGCCACCCAGCTTGAACCCGTTGCCGTCGCCGTTGGCGGTCGTCGGTTTGCCGTTCAAGAACGCCCACGAGTCCTCGATCGTGACCAACCCCGAGGCCGCGTAGAGGTCCCAGCCATCGTCGGAATTATTCCAGGCACGGCAGCCGCGAAACAAGTTGCCCGGACCTAGTTCGAGCTTGGCCGCAAAGCCGTCCGCGTTCTCTCCGCCGTTGGCCGCATCGTAATTTTCGTAAGAATCGCAGTTGAGGACGGTGTTATTGGACGCCGCTGGGTCCGTGATCTGCAGCCCACTGTCACAACAGCCGTGAATCGAAAGCCACTCGATGGTGTTGTTCGAGCCACTGATGTGGATGCAGTTGTCCCCAGCTTTCATTACATCGAACCCTTTGAGATGCCAGTAGGCACCCGAGATCTGGATCCCGCGCGCCGAACTGTCATCGCGCGGTTGGCCCGAAAAATCGATGACGGGTCTGGCGCCTGCAGCGGCAAAGACACGAATCGGGCTCGATGCAGAACCGCTCTTGGTCAACTTCTGTGTGGTCGACCAGGCGTACGTCCCCGACTTGATCCAGATGGTCTGCCCGGCGCTCACCTTGGCCTGGGCACCGCTCAGGGTCAAAAAGGGCGACGCTTCCGTACCAGGATTGGTGTCCGAGCCGTTGGTGGCTATCCAGAGATCGTTGGCTGACGCTGTCGCGCCGCCGCTGCCTGTCGCGCCGCCGCTGCCTGTCGCGCCGCCGCTGCCTGTCGCGCCGCCGGTCGAAGAACCGCCTTTGGACGTGGCGCCGCCCGTTGCCGCGCCGCTGCTCGACGTGCCGCCATTGACTGAAGCACCGCCTGTCGATGCGCCACCCTTTGCGGTGGCCCCGCCGCTCGTGACTGCTCCGCCCGTTGCCTTGGCACCGCCAGTGGCTGCGCCCCCAGCTGCGGTTGAGCCCCCGACTGCGGTCGAGCCCCCATTGCCCATGGCGCTGCCGCCATGGGCTGAAGCACCACCCGTGGCGCTGCCGCCATGGGCTGAAGCACCACCCGTTAGGTTGCCTCCATTGGCTGGAGCGCTGCCGCCATTTGCCATTGCACCCCCCTTGCCCGTGTTAGCGCCACCCGTATTGGTGTTTGCAGAACCACCCGACGTGGGACTGCCAGTACCTCCCGTTGCCATGGCTCCACCAGTTTGCGCGAGAACGCCACCTTGGGCGCTAGTGCTACCATCGCCACCTGTGCCGCCACTGCAGCCCACGGCAACGCTGACTAGCAGCCCACCCAGACCCAAGGTTCGCGTCAGCCCGAGGAGCCGTCTCGACGCGAAACTATAGCCAACGCATCCAGAGTAGTTCGGGAGTAGGTGGGTGTTCATATGGATCCTCATTCAGCAATGGCGGCAACTCAAGACCCGAGTCTTTTTTTGGCCGGCTCGTCGTGACAACATCGTCTTGGCGCGAGCTAACTTAGGTTGCTTGGCGTGAAGTCAATGCGTCACTTTTCGGCATTCGCCGTGCAACCGGGACAGACACAGACAGCCCTATGCGTTGGTCCACGCGGTCTCATCATGCACGGACGTCGTGACACGCAGAGCTTGGTCCACCCCAATCAACCCTTCTCGACAGCATCTCGTTGCGTCATGCTGCGCACATGCGCATTCCTTCTCCGGTGCCGGTAGATTCCGTACGAGCCTTCATCACTGGAAGCTTGAGCCGGTCTTGTCGCCACCTGACCTATGCCGTGACGCTGTCGAGCGCCGTCATCCTGGCTGGTTGCAGTGCCGCAAAAGCACCGCCAGAATCGCCAACGCCACCGAGTCCCAACGCCCAGCAGCAGCCCGTTGAAGCGCCAAAGGCGCAGCAAGTCGCAGCAATTGAACCTGCCACACCCGGAGAAACTGCGAGGCCTGCGGCTCCGCCCCAGCCGGACCTGAGGTTCGAACCTAACGTCCCGTTCTCTCCATTCATGGGAACGGACGCCGAAAAGGCGGAAAAGGTTGATTGGGTGGTAAGCCACGCCAATAATATCTCACCGATATTCCTCTATGCGGGTGCCGCAACGGCCTACCGCCTGCAGCGCGTTACGGACGCAGCGTATCTCTTCTATGTGGGGAACCTGCGCATTCGTTGGGATCTTGCCGCATTTCCGCCCGTCGGCACTGGAGGGGATAGTCCCACTGTCCTTTTCTCATTCCTCAAACAAAATGCCGGTCAGGTCATCAATCCAGTTGCGATGTCCGATGCGAAATTGATGCGAGAGATCTTGCCTCGCCTGGAGCAATGGACGCCGCTCAGGGACGAAGGATACGACCCTTTCTACGAGCATGGCCCAGTAACGCCAAAGTCCGCCGAAGCCCTGAAGGAGTATCCAACCAACCAGTCCGAATACCTGCGTGATCTCTCTCGCCAGGTGTCGCTCGTCGAGCAGCCCGAATATTTCCGTTGCCTGCGAATCGTTCAGCATCACGGCTTGGAAGCCAAATCGCCCATCACGGACAAGGCCTTCAAACGTGCCCTGGAGCGACTCGAACAAATTGACCAGGCCTATCCAGCGTCTGCTCCGACCGTTGCGGGAGCTGCGCCCTGCGACGACCACCTCATCGATCCGAAGTGGCGACCTAGCGTTCACGTCCAAGCGACGGGAAGGCAGATCGCACTGCCTCCCTCTCAGTAGACCGTGAAGTGTTGGGGCGTCGCGAGGTGACCCGCGACGTCCTGCGCTCCCCGCCGTTACCGCGACGCACCGACAAAAACGGGAACGGCCACAGGGCGGCGAAGCACCGGCGACGGGGCAAATGGGCTTCGGCCACTCGGCCCCCTGGGTATTTCAAGGCAATGAAGCACTAGTGGCAGAACGCGGGTGCTTTGTGCGACGCTGGAGCGGCCATGAAGTGCGAGTCCTGTGAACACGAGAACATCGAAGGCGCCCGGTTCTGTGCAAAGTGCGGAGCTGCCATTCCAGTTGCGATCCTAGGTCAGGCCGATCCGCTCATCGGACAGGTCGTGGCAGGGCGCTTCCACATCACAAGCGTCCTCGGTGAAGGGGGAATGGGCGTGGTGTACGTCGGCGAGCAACAGATGGGCACGACCGTGCGCAAAGTTGCCGTAAAGACATTGCATCAACATCTCTCGAAGGACGCGAGCATCCAAGCTCGGTTCAATCGCGAAGTTGGCACCGTCGCCCAGCTTGAGCATCCCAATACCATCAAGGTGTACGATTTTGGAACCACCAAGGATGGCCAACTCTATATTGCGATGGAATTCGTCTTGGGCAAATCCCTTGCGGACACGCTCATCGCCGATGGCGCATTCACCGCGCAACGGACCATCCACATCATGCGGCAGATCTGCGGAGCGCTCGACGAAGCGCATCTGCAGGGGATCATCCACCGCGATCTAAAGCCAGACAATATCATCTTGGCGAACCGCGCCGGCGAAACCGACTTCGTCAAGGTTCTGGATTTCGGCATCGCAGCTCGCACCGAATCCGCGGACGCGCAGAAGGAACAGAAGCTCACGCAGCAGGGAATGGTGCTTGGAACCCCGCCCTACATGAGTCCCGAGCAGTTCACCGGCAAACCCCTGGACGCACGCAGTGACGTCTATTCGCTGGGCGTTATGGCCTACGAGATGTTAACGGGCAAATTGCCCTTCGACGCCGAAACGCCCTGGGAATGGGCCACCCAACACATGACTGCGGCGCCTAAACCCTTCGAGACCGTGGCGCCAACGGCGCATATCCCGGAAGGATTGCGCCACGCGATTCTCAGAGCCTTGAGCAAAGAGCGCACGCAACGGCAAGACAGCGCGCGGCAGTTCTTCGCTGAACTTTCCGGCGGCGGTCGCATGACCGTCGAAGCCAGTCCCGTCGCTGCCGCTGGTACTCCCGCAGCGGCCTACCAAGCCACGGCAGCCATGCCCGCCACGCCAGCAGCAGCGGTGGGCGCCGGCTACGCGCCAACCGCATTGCAGCCGCAGATGCACGCGCCTGGGGGACACCCCATGGGTGCGCCCGTCACTGGGCCCGCAGTGGTGGCACCGGTCATGGCTGGAGTACCGCCAGCGCCAACGCGAAGCGGCGGCGCTAGTTCCAACAAGGGGCTCATCTTGAGCTTGGGCGGGGTCGGACTCGCGCTCGTCATTGCCATCATCATCGTCGCAATCCGCACCAACCAACCCGACGACATTGCCCCGATCACGGCGCCGCTCGGCGGGCCATCCTCCGGCGCAGCGGTAGTCACGGGTGAAGCCCCATCGATTTCGGTCCCGGCTATCAGCGCCACCGAGCCAGCCACGCAAAACGCTGCGCCACGGACCGGTGGTCAGACGCCCAAGGCGACAGGCGGCAAGCCGCAACCCTCCGCTTCCGCCGGGACCGCCGCTGGAACGCCAAGTGCCGTGACTCCAACCACGACTCCGCCCGCTACCACGGCAACGACCCCAACCACCCCTGCCACCGACAGCTGCACGCAGTGCATCGCTGCCGCAAAGTCCGGCAATATTGCTGGCGCTAAGGCTGCCTTCGACAAATGTGCAGACGCCGCCCAGAAGGCCGCCTGCACCAATGTTGTCAAGGGCAGCGCCGCGATTGCCGCCAAGGCGGCGGCGCTGAATCAGCAATGTCCAGCAGCCAAAGCCATCATTGCCGCGGCCACCGCCATGGGCGCTGCGACTCCGCGGCTCAATGGCGCTCTGGCTGGAACGAGCTGCCCGCCATAGGCCAGCCGTCCTGTGAGCGTCCGCAACAAGCAGGAAATGTGCCGAAAACACCGGCGATTAGGCCAATCGTCCCGACCCAATGTAGCCTTGACGATTCGCTCGCCATGAGTCTAACTTCGCCCCGTCCCGGTCATGGGGCAATGCTCAGCCTGGCTCGGTGAGCAGCGCCCGGGGAGACATGCCCGAGATGGCGATAGGAAATCCGAACGAATGAAGAATCCCCTGCCTTGGTCCGACCTCTGTCGTTCCTCCGATTTTGCCGGGATGTGGGTAGCCCTCGACAACTGCCGTTTCGACACCGAGACGCGCCAGCCCATCGAGGGGGATGTGGTGGACTCCGATGGTGATCTGGCCGCACTCTGTGGCCGGATGCGTGAAACAGGCCGTGCGCATTGCGCAATCCTCTTCTGCGACGACGAGGTCCTCGTCGAAAACCGTCGCAGCAGTGTCCCGCCTCCCACGTTGCGCCCCTCCGCCAGAAGCTAGCTCAACAGCGCAGCGAGGCTCGCTCCGCGGCGGCCAGCTTGCCGTGGCTTTAGTGTGGTCGGAAACCATGCCGCTCCTCTTTGGGGTTGGTGCGGCGTAGTGACCCTACTTCCGTGCTTGGACTAGAATGGATTCCGGACTCTGATTGCAGTCGTAGATGGTCGCCAGAGCTTCGTTGGTGTTTGGTGTCTGCGCGTAGCAGTTGTCGCCAATGCGATAGACACTGTAACAGTGGAGGTTCTCGCAACGCGCGAGGCGAATCTCGGTTTCCCAAGTGACGCGCGCATTTTCCGCGTAGCGCGCCGCGACATCCACGCAAATGGCGGTACAGCTTGCCGCATCCGCCGGATCGCAGCCTGGAAACTCCGAGCCACGGTAGATACAGTCCAAACGCCGGCCGTAGTTAGAACAGGTTAGGCCACTAGGACCGACCAACGTTTTAGCATCGGCACTACCAGCGACGTAGCATTCGCAAGCCAGCCCTTGCACTTCGTTCGCGCCCTCGTACATCCCCCACTGGCCGCAAACACCGCTGTCGGCCTTGGGCCAATACCCAGCCGGGGTTTCGAACTGTGTCAGACGTTCCTGCAGATTTGGTAGGCAGTCTGTGTCTTTCGTGCATTCAGCCATGCCGATCGAACCAGTCTGCCCGCTATTGTCCAATGGCTGGGACACAGGTCCAGCCTCCGAGGAACTGCAGGCGCCAAGGAAGCACAAGCCCAAGCCAACGATCGGTGTTCGGGGCAAAGCCATATCCCAATCATGCGCCTGCAATCGGCGAAGTCTAGTTCAGATCACATCATTTCGTCTGCGTTTTCGCCTATTATGTGATGTAATATGCAGTATGAACGCCGACAAGGTCGCTCAGGAGCTGGTGAAATCTTTGCGAGGCAAACGGTCACAGCTCGCGCTCAGTCGGCGCCTTGGGTACTCCGTCAACGTGGTCTACAACTGGGAGAAGGGGCGGCGCTATCCCGGGACGCAGGCGTTCCTTATGCTGGCTCGGCGGGTGGGCGTCGAGGTCGACCCCAAGCTTGCTGCGTTCCTGGGGGAGGGGCAGCGGGCTCGCGTCAACGATTCGCTTTCAGATACGGCGCGGCTGCTGTCTGAGCTGGCCGGAAAGCGGACTCTCGTCGATCTAGCAGGATCAGTGGGTGCCGATCGCAGCACCGTTGCGCGGTGGCTCACTGGCTCGACCGAACCGCGTCTTCCGGACCTTTTGCGCTGGGTCCAGGCAACAACACAGCGGCTGCTGGACTTTATCGCCATCTTCGTCGACCCCGCAACTCTGCCTAGCACACGTTCGACCTACCGCGTCCTTTTGGCTCAGCGTGAGCTCGCCTACCAGCACCCGCTAACGCATGCAGTGCTGCGCGCACTCGAGCTTGACGGCTACCACCAACTTCAGCAGCATCAACCGGGGGTCATCGCCAAAGCCGTCGGGATTAGTCTCGAAGAAGAAGCGGCGTGCCTGCGCCAATTGGTTGCGGCAGGACAGATCCACCGCCAAAAGGGCCGCTACGTCGTTCGTCGAGTCCTCACCGTAGACACGCGGCAAGTTCCGGAAAAGAACCGCGCGTTGAAGCGCTACTGGGCCCACCAGGGGCTTTGCCGCCTCGAACGCGCCAAGGAGGGGCGAAGCCTCTTTTCCTACAATCTATTTGCTGTCACGCAGGAAAGCTTCGAGCAAATTCGGCGTGAGCATATCGAGTTTTTCGAGCGCATCCGCACCATCGTTGCGGCCTCTCGCGGAGCCGAACGTGTCGTCCTGCTGAACCAGCAACTGATTGCGCTCGAAGAGTAAGTACTGGGGCTTGTCCTCCGCAGGTATCCACCCCCAATCGCGTTCGCAACGTAATCGCATGAAGTAGTTCGCCCTTCGCACTCGGCTGGCGCCAGCGTACGCTGGATACTGAGGTCTCTGTCACTCAGCCAGGCATGCGCCGTCGCATGTCACCTCACTTTGAGTGATCCAAGAAACCCCGTTGGAGTCAATTCATGCTCATCCATCTAAACTCACCCATCGTCATACTCGCAAAAACACTACGCAAAACGCAGGCTTTCGGGGCGCTCGTGGCAACACTGGGGCTAACGTTTGCGGCATCATCGGCCCAAGCCGTCGAGATTGACGTATGTGAGGAGATCATCACGGAAATCCTCATCCCGCCGATCCCGCAGGTGACTTGGGAGTGCAACTACGGCTTTCACTGCGTCGTACTACCGCATTGCTGTGTCCCGGGACTCTGTCAACTCGATCCGCTCTGTGGCGCCGTTGAGAAAGTCGTGGGTTGGACGGAGGCAGCGACTGAAGAGCGGGTTACCTTCGAGTGTCGAGTGGAGAACATCGATCCCAAGGAGGAACTCATCAATTGGCTACGCGGAAACCTAGCCGCCTTGGACGACGCCGTATTGCCCTTTGTGAAGGAAGTCGTACGCCAAGAGATAAACCTCGCCAAGACAAGTGCCGTGGCAATTCCAGTGCCTGTGCGCGACGCACTCAATGAGCTGACGCTACCCCATCGCAATGCAGGGCAGGACAAGTTCCGTAGTATCGACATCTCGAACGCGCGAATCATCTCGGGCAACAACGCGCTCGTCAGCGAATACCTGCGTGAGGAGCGTGGCTTTGCCGCCATTACCCTCGGCGACCTCATCGTCATTCGCGATGACGCATTCCAGGTGCTGGTGAACAACCGGAACTTCGCCTCCGCCACGCAACTGCGCGCTGGCTCGGCAAGCTGCACCTTTCGGGATGCTTTGCTGATACTGGCACACGAACTCGTGCATGTGCGCCAGTACGCCAATCTTGGGTTCGATGCGTTCATCAACAACTATCTCATCGAAGCCCTGATTGCTGGCTATGGCACCGACTCCTTCGAAACGGAGGCCTATGGCTACTCCCGCCCGAGCAATCCTACTGCCAGCACCTTCGGGGCGCTCATTGCAGCCTGTAGCGGAACTGCAATGGGTTCGGGCGTTGGCGCTGCCTCCGGTGCGCTCACCGAGGCGGGTGCCGCGGCGCGCACCAAACTGGTCGCCTGCCTGGACAAGAAGGGCGCTGTACCTAGAACCTGTTTCGAACAGTTGAAGACCTACTACCCGATCACTGAAGCGGAACGCGCGAAGCTACTTACCCCCGCCGGCAAACCACCACCCAAGCTGCGACACGACTACTACTTCAAGTCCAACGGCAATCGATTGCTCAAGGTGATCACCAACGAGAAGTTGAGCCGAGACGATGTACTCAAGCGCCTGGCGAGCAAGCCCAACTTCAAGCCGGGGGTACTCGTACCACCGACCCTTCGGACTCCAAAAGCTCCGATCAAACCCTTGCGCCTCAAGCCTATCACCAAGCTGAATGCCAGTTCCACCGCGCCAGTGAAGCCGCTGGTGGGGCCATCGGTATCTCCGAAAGTCACTAAGTGAGGAAACGTCCGAGAGCAGCCGCAGCATCGGGTTGATGGGAATCATCTAGGGCCCTCTGCCCCCAGCAGCGCGCGCAAATTCGCCACGTTGACGTTCAATTCCAGAGCGCTGAGGTTTCCGTTACCTGAGGGGCTATCCGCCAGGCAATCGAGGCCGTTCCTTGGAACGACCTCGATTGCACGACGCTCCGACGCGTTGCATCCGATGTTCAGTCCACGCACCACCTAGGAATCAATCCATGAACCGAGTCGAGCAAATCGCCCAGATCGCGCGCCCCGAGCTAGGTGCTCAAATTCCCCTGCTCGTCTTTCGAGCGTTTCGGCATTTCTCCGCCGGCTATGTCGAAGACGTGCTCGGGCGAGGAGCAGCGACCGCATTTCAGAATGGCGGCCGTGAGTTGGGCAAGGAGGTCGGCGAGCAATTGATGAAGCCCGACTTAAACGCCTACCTCGGCAGCGTGGTCGAGTGGGTCAAGGATCAGAAGATTGGTTTGTTACGTCCGGTTTCACTCACGTCCGACAAGCTCGTCTTGGCGCTCGACGAGTGCATCACCTGCGCCGGAATGGCGAGCCTAGGCAAGCGCATATGCCACTTCGAGGTTGGCTTGGTGGCAGGGGTCGTAGAAGCCTTCCTCAAGCGGCGCGTACGTGCGACCGAGACCAAGTGCAATGCCAACGGTGAAGAAACCTGCGAGGTCACCGTGGAGCTCTGATGAGCGCCAGGGTTCGGTCGCATTCCGAAGTTGATCCACGAGCCAAGCGAGATTTCTGCAAGGCTGATCGGGTGCCTGATCTCCATTGAGGAGACATCTTGCGGGAATATCGGTGCATGATTCGCCGTAGACAACAGGATGACAGCTGCTCCTTCACAGCGGCCGTCGAGGCACCGAGTGGGACCCTTGAGTTTTCATTGACTGGCTATGTGATTTGCCGTGGTGAGCGAGGCGACTTGTACGTTGGTAGCTCGCTGGTGGATGGTTTTGAGTAGAAATGCACCCCTATGCGCAACGTCCTTCTGGTCGCAGCAAGCCATGGAGTCCCGACGCGACGTACACACGTGCGTGCTTCTCCATGTCCGGTGCATCTAACAGACTATGCCAGATCGGTAGTCCTTGGAGCACGATTGGGCGTGATTTGGCCAAAGCTCCAGCATGACCTTCTGATAAATCTCACTAGCCCGTGATCTCGGGTTTGGTAGGTCATTGGAACTCAATGCACTCGATTCAGACTGAATGTGCGAATTACTGGTCAAGGCTCGCGGCACAGCGGCCGCCGATGGTGATGTCCCGAAAGTCCGGCGCTTGCCCGGCGAGCGTGGAATTGGCAAGTTCAGTCGCAGTCGTGCTCGCGAACGAGCCTCCAGTTACCACACGCAGCTCGGGCGTGCGTTCAGCGAGATCGGCACAGTCCTGGCATGGGGCGTTGATGAACTCCGTGGTTGGAGGAAACCTGTCCAGTGTCCATTCTGCGACGTTGCCCGCGAGATCCAGCTGGCCCCAGACACCTTGCCCAGCCGGCTTCATTCCAACTTCGACAGGCATTGTCGGAGCCGTTGGACCAAAGTTGTACACCGCGCGCTCCTCGGAAACGTTCCGATCCGCTAGGTTGATCGACCACGGCAGATAGGCCAGCTTCGAACCGCCAGCAGCAGCGTATTGTCGCTCCACGAAGCTGGGCAGGCGCCTCTTCTCCCACGCGCAGAACGCAAAGAGCTCAAACCAGCTGATGCAATTGATCGGCAGGTTCTCGTTCGCACCGGCCGTGTCCGTCCAGGTCGAGCCCGCGCCGCAAGCACGAAGACCGGCTCGAAACTCCGCGGATCCGCGCGGCAGCGCCCATTGGTCGCTCCAGCCGCTATTGGCAAGGTGCGGATTGGCACCCACGCCCCCGGAAGGAACGAACGCACCATAGACGTCTACGAATCGCCGAAAGCGCCCGACCGTCACCTCGAATGTGTCCAGCGCAAACGCGGACACCGATACCCGCTTTCCGGAATAGGAATTCGAATTGTTCCAGAAAAATTGAACAGATCCCGACCCAGCTGGCACGGCTGGCGCGCTGCAGCAAGACTCGAGGGATACTCCGCACCCCTTTGGACAGGAGGACTGCACACTGCTGGCTGCCTTGCCGCCGCAGGCCGTCGAACCAAGGGCGCTCAGAAGCCCAAGAATTGGAAAGACGAAACCTAGTTCCGACTGGTCAAGACGTGCACGAAGCCAGTCTCCGAAATTGAGCAATCTTTGGGGGCAAATGGGCATCCAACCCTATCGTTCTTTCCACTCCCCTCACTAAGAGCGTTGGGAATTGGGGCAACCGAACCAGTCACGTATAGCGCAATCGGACGCACGGCATCGACCAAAGTATGGTCTACCAACGCGACACCGGCCTGGTCAGCATCAAAGAGGTAGAGCTTGGCGGGATTCGTGGTCACTACCCATACCCAGTGCCGGTCTAGGCTGGTCAAAGCTTTCATGGCAACGGGGGTTCCGGCAAAAGGATGCGTAACGGAAACGGATTCGATGTTGCCTTGAAAGAACGTATCCACCGCCCCACCGCCGGTCGACGAAGTTCGGGTGACCATCACCGTTTCATCGGCAGCAAATGCGTCGGCCCCGCCGATTCCGACAGGACTCCCCGCGAGATCTGCCACGGCTAGGGGGGAAGCATCCTGGGGAAGTGGAACCGGGTACTTGAGGACCTGATTCTTGCTGCTGGTAACCACCCAAGCAGAATCCGCACCGATCGTTTGGCCCACGGCCCCGCCGTCCAGCTGTGCCTCCCCTAGTGCGAAGTCATTGAGCACATCAACGTCGTAGAGCCAAGACTGGCCACTCGTAAGCACGTACATCTCGGACGGCTGATAGGCGTTTGGCGCGGGTGACATTTGAACGACAGTGCCAGCTACAGAGACTGTACGCGTCAGGATGGTGTTGAGCGTGCCAGTGACGTTGTACCTCGTCAGCAAGTTCGGCGAACCTACCAGGGCATCGACTGACGTGTCACTGCCAGCCCCACCGCTGAACCACGTGGTGAACAGCGCCGAAGCGGATCCGGCACCAGGCAAGTCAGTGGTCGGCCCTTTGGTTGGCGTCACTACCCCGTCAACGAGTTCGAACTGGATTGCCGTGAGCTTCTGCACGTTGCCCAAATCGCTCGGAGCGTTGCTCAACACGAAGAGGCTCTCCATTGCACTTAGCCCAACCGGTACTCCAAGCTCGCTTGGCACGGGGTACTCATACGAACGTGTCACCGTCCCAGCGTTATTGTACTCGAAGCCCTGGATGGCATACGGACTATCTGGAACGCCGCTAACATTCTCGGGGCATGACTGCTGTGCCACAAACTTTGGTTTGCAATTGCTTCTCTGGCAGTTGGGCTTTGATCCACAGTATTTCTGGCAAATCAACCGGCCGCAGTCAAGTTCGTTGGCAGCATGAATGCAGGTTCCTGCGCCGTCTACAACCACGTCTTGTTCGACCCAAGCACCGACGCATCCTTGAGTGCTGTTCCATGCGGGACACTGGAGCGCCTTGCCAGTGCAGGTGCCTCCGGTACTCTTCGGTGGCACGTCGTTGCCCGGACCAGCAAGGCATCCGAAGACAACCAACACCGTCAAGGTATTGGCGGCCAAAAATGTCAGGAATCTCGCATTCATTGTTCGACCCGTTCCGCCCTACCGAGCATGGCTTGCTTGATTGGTTCCCGATGCGCAGAATCGATGATCCCCGCCGTCACCAAGTCCACTTGTTTTTCGAGGCGCGCTTCTGCTTCGGACCGCAGGGATGCGTCTTGGATCCTCTCGACGATTCGACTCGAGACCAGGACAGCCTCCGCAATAGAACGAAGTCTCTGTGTCTGACCTGGTGGCAGTCCAATGCTCTTGCACGTCGAATCGAAACGACCGAGTTCGTTGTTGCCGTTCGGAACGGTAGCAAGAGCGGGCCCGCTCTCTGACGTTCCGAACATCATACCGTCCTGACTCTCGCCGATGCTGTGCACGGGCATCTTCGACTCTGCAGCTCGTGGGTGGAATTGCCGTAGCGCGAGCGTGGCTGTACCAATGGCGGTTACCCCAATGGCCAGAACCAGAATGCCGCTGTGCCACTTGTTCAGGGGCATGTCGGTAGGCTCCCGGTTGCGGTCGCAAATCGATGACCAAGAACCCAGGACACGGAACTACCCGTGAGGGGCAACTCCACCGCCCCGTGAACCTGCCCAGGCCGGAATGCGCGCGGGAGCTGCAAACCCGGGACACTGGCGTCCGTTCTGTTGAACAGCCCGGCCAAGAGCCCCACGCCACCTTCCGTGAGTTGATTGATGTATCCAAAGCGGGCGTAGGTCGTCCCACCAACGACGTGCTTGCACTCCGCGACCGGCTGCAGCACGCAAGCGCTTCTTGCGCGCCTGATGGACTTCCAATCGAATGGAACGACATTCAAAGTCGTGTCCGGTCGTACCTCGAGCCGCGACGCTATGTAGGCTCCCGTATATGACGACGGCACCAACGCTCCGATGCGCAGCAGGGAGTTCTGGGCGAGGATTGTCCCTGGCCAGGGCATTTCGACAGACGCATCGCTCGTCCCACGGTATACGGTGAGCATCTTCGAAGCATGTGCCAACGATACAAACGTTCCCCGAAACGTAAACCCGGACTGGAGGATGATGGTAGTAGGTCCGCTTGCAGAAAGCTGGATCTTACTCTGGGATTCGGCAGTAAGACTCGTGAGGTCGTATATGCCGTCACCGAGCACCAACGTTGCTCTTGGCTGAACCGTTACGGCACCGTACGTGCCCGGAACTAGGACTCTGGTTGTGTCCGAATCCACAAAAAGAGCTTGGGGCCGCGGCGCCGAAGGAACGAACAAATTCCAGCTCAGATCCGTGGCTTTTGGGTTGTTGGCGAACTCTAGGCGTGCGCCAGTGATGCGCGCGTTTGGCTGCAACGTAACGTTCTTCGCCGTTCTTACGTCACCCTCGACGACCGCGTTCGAACGCAATGAAACGGGGCCGTTTGCCGTGACGGAGCCCACCACAGTGGATACTCCGCAGTCGACAGTACCCGTGCCGAGATTCGCGATCTGAACCCCTTGATTCGAATTGCCGACGATGCGCGAGCGATCGCCTACTGTAATGGCAGATGTCGCAAGGACGCCAAAATCCGATATGGTCTTTCCGACTGGAACCACGAATTGCACCTTGTTGGTCCCGACCACATTGGGCGTCACGCCTGTGTCTTTCACTACCAAATGAACGGGCTTGCTCGCTTGCGCACCATATGAGTCGACAGCCACGAGTTCCAAGTCATGTTCACCGGTTGGCAAACGGATAGGACCAATATTCCCCGTTCCGGCAGCGATCGCAGATCCGTTCTTTGCGACATAGACCTGGGCGAGATTTCCGTTAGGATCGCTCACTGCTGAGGCATCGACATATGCAGGTGAAAGGCAGTCGGCGGTAACGCTGACGACTGCCGGACCGCCAACTAGCGGCGGCCGGTTCCGGAGCGGACGATTCGCAGCAGCGAGAAATGAAATGACGATATTAGTGCCAGCCCTGGAACCCGATAGCACTCCTGACAAAACCACCGATTCGGCGCTCGGCTCAAAATAGATCTTGAAAGACTGTTGCGGAGTCAGCTTGATGGAATTGGGCCGGCCGTCAACGAGAAATGAGACCGCAAACGGCGCGTTTCCAACACTCGCGCCAGTGCCATCGTCTTGCAGACCACCAATTGGCTGCCATGTCCAGATGGTCATCTCGGTGACTTGGACGCTTCCAACTGCAAACGGGGCAACATTCATGCGGATCGAATTGACATTGAATGCGCAGGGTGCCTGCGGGGTCGGATGGCACAAGGGCGAATCGGTCCAGGCCGAGAATGTGCCTGAAGAGATGGGCGTCGCCATCGGCGACCCGTTCAATTCCGCCGTTGCGGAGGCATTGGTGAAGGTTGCCAGAACGTCTTGACGCCCATACGTGAGCAGCTGCGCCGACGCGCCTGACGCGGCGAAGACCACACTCAGAAACGACAAACAGCCCAACCGACGTGATCCTGGTGCCATCACCGGCCGTATATGGCTGGTGCTGTTCGGCGTCAAGCCATTTGTCGACTGCTTGTGCTGCTGCTCGAACACTCGCGAAACGGAGGCGATACTTCATTTGGTGACCTCCGATTTCTGTCGATTTCGGCCTTTCGTACGCCGCTCTGTGATTCTGGTGTCCACTGTCCGCATCCATCTGCGTCCGTTGCGGAGTCGCGGATGTCGCTTCTGGGGGCAGCTCCGACTGTCAGGGTTTCCCCAAGTGGCATTGAATTGCCGTATTGCGAGTGAATCGGGAGCTGGTCCATCCGAGACGACGCCGCACGGTTACCGCCCATCGGACCGTGCAACGTCCCAACGTCTATCCGAGTGCAGTCTTCGGCTCTACTTGAGCCGGATCATTCTTTCCGAGCGCTGAAGGCCACAGGTTCTATTGGCCCTTCTGTCGAATTCGGCGCGCAGCCAAATGGCGATAAGGAGCAGTGGCGGAGCCTCATTCGAGATTGCCCGTCGGGGATGAGTGCGAACGACATCAGCGCTTCCGCGACGCTCGATGCGGAAAAATCCAACGGCGACACGCCCTGGTGCGGATCGGGTGCTATGGCTCCCGTCGGCAGTGTGCGCAGAGCTGCTGCCGCATCAGTCGAATCTTGAGCCGACAATGATTCCGGTGACTTGCCCGCGCCTGTCGAAAACGACGCGCCGCGGAAGCGTTCCGGAATCCTGAATGTACAGCCAGGATTCCCAGCACACTTGACTCCCCCCGCGTCCGCGCCTGCAGAAGGGCTCATTGAGCTGAGGTTGGCCACATTTCCGAATGACCACCTGCATTGTGTCTTCCAGCTGCACGAGATTACCGTGGCAGGATAGTCCGTCGTTCGGGAACGGATGAAGCTGCGCACGAATACCAGTACTGACCGACGCAACGGCAATTAGCAACAGGATGGCGATGCCAGAACGCATGAAACCCGTCCAGATTGCCACGTGCGGCGCGCCTCCACAAGGGGTTGGTTGTGCGACAGCAAGAGGTGGTCGGTGGCGCTTCAGATTCCGCCTCGTTCAGTTGCGTGGGCACCCGCGGCCTTGTTATGTACCTGGCGGTGTTGCCGGATCGATTCGCGCCACCACCCTAATCGCATTGCACACACACGCTCCAGCTCCCCGCGCTGTATCATCGCATAGATCGTCCACGTGCTCACCTTGAGCACCGCCACCACCTGCTTGCCGGGGAGCAAACGATCTGGCCCATTCTCGTCCCGATCAGCAAGAACTTCTCGTGAGCTCGTTCAACGTCGGACAGCGGACCTATCATGCCGTCAACCTCGCCCCAGGTTCCTGAGCGGACCCGCCAAAGTCACGCCGACACCAACCAAACCGAAGCCCATCACCAACGGCTGCAGGCCCACGCAAACCAAGCTCATGGCTGATGAGTTGGCTCTGACGCCGTCAAAGCGGGCAAATGCGCGCTGACGCCAGCCGCGAATTGGTTTCTACGATTGGTCGTGTTAGAAGCAGCACCTATCACGTAAGCTTTGCGAAAGCGTTAGTGCAATTCATGGGAACTCGCATCTTATACCTGGTCCGGCATGGACAATACGTCACCGAAGAACAGCAGCGCAATTGTGGTCAATTGACGGCGCTCGGGCGGCGCCAGGCGCAGCGCACCGGTAAGCGATTGGCCAGCGCCAAGATTGAAACCGTCTATCACAGTGACATGCCGCGCGCGGTCGAGACGACAAAGCTCATGGCAGCGTACCTAGGCAAGCTGCCCACGCACAGGATGCGCGCGCTACGCGAGTTTTTGCCGCCCTTCCCAACCCGTCCGGGCAAGCCGCCGCGCCCGCGCAAAGAACTGGCAGAGATCCGCGTCGTGACCGCCAGTTTGACCAAGAAGTTTTTCACCGCACCCGGTGGCAAGCGTTGCCGCGTGGACCTCATCGTGGCTCACGGCAACCTCATTCGCTACCTGGTGCGACTCGCGATGGAAGACTCGGCCGTTGATTGGTGGAAAATGGGCTCGAGCAACTGCGGCGTTACCAGGATTGATATTCAAAGCAGTGGACCAAGGTTTTTGATCCAATATAATGACGTTGGTCACTTGCCAGCGTCGATGCAGAGCATGATGTAGCGCGGCGCTAGAACCCAGTCACCAGCTTGGCCGAGGAGCTGTCGTTCGTATTGCCAATTCCGAGTTGCCCTAGGTTGTTTCTGCCCCAGCAATACACAGCACCGCCCGCAACGATGGCACAGGAGTGGTAGGCGCCGATGCTCATTGACTGGACCTGGGTCAGACTCGTGGCGCTAGCGCCAGTACCCGTCAAGAGATCCACCGGCGCCAACCGAGGGCTAACGTACGTACCGTCGCCAACTTGACCGTAGTAGTTGTAGCCCCAGCATTGTGCAGTTCGACTGGCGTTGGGCAGAATCGCGCAAACGGTGTAACCGCCAGCAGCCAGATCTAGCGGCTTAGTCGAGGCTGGGCTGAATCCAATCAGAACCGGGCTCGCGCTGGTCGTCGTATTGCCGTTCCCTAGTTGGCCGAAATAATTGTAGCCCCAACAACGAGCCAATCCGTCGGCAAACAGGGCACAGCTGAAGCTTTCACCGGCACTGATGATGCTGCCCACCGCACCAGCCTGCGCAACCAGCGTTGCCTTGACGGCGATGGCACTGTATTGTTCGAGGCTCTCGTTGCCCATTTGGCGATGCATATTGTCGCCCCAGCAATACACGTCGCCGTTCGACTTAGTGGCACAGGTGTGGTCCTCGGTCGATGCGATCTTCGTGACTCCAGTGAGCGGAGTCGGCGGGGTCAAGGCATCCGTAATCACTGTTACGGGACGCGAACTCTGTGTCCGGGTGCCATCGCCCAACTGACCAACTGAACTGAGATTTTGGCCCCAGCATTGAACAGAACCACTCTCGAGCAACGCACAGGTATGCTGTGCGCCCGTCGCGATAGCTTTGGCAGAGGTAACACCTGTCACGTCAACGGGAGTGCTGCTGCTCACCTTTGAGTTGTCCCCCAGTTGTCCGTAAGCGTTGGATCCCCAGCACTTGACGCCACCGCTGACAATAGCGCAGGTGTGTTGTTCGCCGCCTGCAATAGCCGTGGCCGAGACGATGCCGTCGACGTGGATGGGCGTCGTACTGTAAGGGCTTGTGACAACACAATCGGGGATGGCAGCCCCATCACCCAACTTGCCCCAACACTTGGCGCCCCAACAGGATACGGTCTTGTCACTCAATATCGCGCAGGTGTGGTTCCACCCCGCCGCGATGGCAATAGCCGTCAGCTTGCCGTTCGAGCCTGCAATTCCAATGGCGCCGGCTGTATTCGTGACGCCACCGGTACTCGTACCGCCTCGGTTCGACGCGCCAGCTACGCCTACGGTGCCGCCGGTACTCGTTGCACCGCCTGTGGCTTTGTTGCCGGCAACTGTCGACAGGCCTCCGGTGCTATTGGTGCCCCCGGAAATCACGCCGGAGCCTGCCGAGCTAGTGCCGCCGCTGGCCACGGTCCCGCCCGAATTCACGCTAGTCCCCCCAGTGCCGCCACTCGCCGTTGAGCCGCCACGTGTTGCGGATTGACCAGCGACACTTGCCCCACCGTTGCTCGTTGAGCCACCCGCACTGTTCGCTCCACCCGAACCGCCTTTGCTCCCTGCGGCGGTTGCAGCGACGCCAGCGGATGAGCCACCGACTGGGGCTTTGCCTCCCGCGCCGGCTCCATTCGCCCCACCAACGGCCAGGGGGTCATAGTCGGAGTCCATTTTCGGCAAGGCGCAACCCACTACCAGCACGCCGCCCAGACAAAAACCAAGACGATAGATGAGTGACATGCTCAGAACCCTCCGTAAACTCCCGCACTGCTCGGACCAATCCAAAGCCCAACCGACGGTTTTGACTCTTGCTTGGGCAGCGTCAACAGCAAGGTCACGCCCGTTGCAGCCAAGACGCCGCCCGCAATGAATCCAACCGTTGAGACCGTTCGAAGGCTGTTGTATCGGTCAACATCGCTGGCTTGATCTTTCGGGCAACTCAGTTCGTTTGGAGCGCACTTGCCGGTATCGAGTAGCGCCGAACGCTTCGACAGCGCCCACAGTCCCGAAACAGCGCCCACCGCGAGGCCTACGCCACCGGCGGTCACTGCCGTCCAGCCAAGCAGCTTTTGACCACTGCCCGACTTCTGCTGACCAGCGTTGGGTTGCGCTGTGGGTGGGGTACCTGGACGGGCCTGCGTAGGTAACTGGGCCTCGCCTGCTGATGCTGAAACCGCGGCGCCTGGGGTGAACTCAAGCATCACTCGAGTGCGTTCGCCTTCTTTCACATTCACCGTGCGCTTGGCCAATTCGTTGCGGCAAGTCCCCTCGATGTGACGCTCGCCTGGATCGACCATTTGCTCGGCATCATTCAACGTTTGCGGCACCGCAACCCCGTCGATACTGACGGCCACCTCTGCCAACTCCGCACCCGTGACGCCAATGGTCACACGCGGGATCCGCGGGAGAAGTTCACTTCTTTCCCGCTCGGCATCCTGCTGGGCGTCTTGTTGCGAAGCTTGCCAGGATTTGTCTCGCGGAATGTGCGCGGCCTCCATGTAAAGTTCGGAAGCCGCCACCAATTTGCCCGTTTTCACCAAAGCGCGCGCCGTGGCAACCCCTAGCGTTGGAAGATGAACCACGGCATAGGCCTTGGAAAGCTTGTCGACTGCCTCGGCGAATCGCCCGGCGTCATAGGCCACTAGGCCTTGTTTGGCCAATTCGCGCGTGGTTGACAATATTGCCGGATCCCCCGCAAGAGCGGTCGCTGCGAAGGTTAGGTGAGCTACGATGAGTGCCAGCGACGCTTTCCGGATCATGCTCGATACCTCTTCCAGGAACCGCGCTCGGGTCCCTAGGATCCCTTCTAATTGAGACGAACCGAGCGACGGAAGAGCTTCTTCGCGATTCGTCTAGCATTGGGACACGGGCCGGTCACTTTCAGCCTATTTCATCGGCTCGACCGCGGCGGGCTCCGCCTGAGCAATCAACGCCCAACGCCTCCGCGCCTCCGAGTCTCCTCGCAGGCGTGGTCATCACAGAATCGAACTAGAGCCCACCGGAACCAATACTCACGGGGAAGGCTTGTCCTACAAATTCAGGGATTTGGCGTCGCGCGATGCGAGCAAGTCCTGCCCCGTCGATGACCACCAAGCACGCGCGTCATCTTCAGTCCATGGCACAAAACCCGAGCAGGCGCGCAAGTCCACGGCGAATTGCCGCGCCGAGGGACGAGCGCTCGGCACCTTTGCCAAGCCTTGCAGAATCACATCCTCGAGCGATGCGGGGAGCGGAGTGCCTAGTCGCTCCGAAGGACGCTCCGGTTTGCCATACAAGTGATCGGCGCAAACCTCGAGCAGCGTCGTTGCTTGGGCGACATGGCTCGCGGTTAGCAGAAAGTAGCCCAGCAGTGCGACGGAATAGACATCGCTAGCAGCCGTTACCGCTTCCGGGTATTTGATGGCTTCCGGTGAAATGTAAAGCGGGGTTCCGAGCAGGCCTTCCCCTGCCGTCAAGGTCACGTCGCTCGAACCGCGCACGTCCTTGACGAGCCCGAAGTCCAAGACCTTCACAGCGTCGGGGATCCCACCATGTTGACTGACGAGCACGTTGGCAGGCTTGATGTCCCGATGCACGAGACCCATCTCATGCGCTTCGGCAAGCGATGCGCAGATCTGCGCGAGCAGATGCACGACGCGCCCCGGGGACAATGGGCCAACGGCAGCAACAAGCTGGTCGAGATCGAGCCCTTTGAGATACTCCATGGCGTAATAGAAGACCCCCTCGGGGGTCCGCCCGTAGTCGTAGATGGCAACCGTGTTGGGATGATTCAGGCGTGCCAGTTGACGCACCTCACGCTCGAAACGCGCCAGGGCCGTAGGCGCAACCTTGCCCGGTAGCAGCATCTTAATCGCGGTTTCGCGCCGCAGCATGGCGTGGGTTGCGAGATACACGACACCCATGCCGCCTTCACCGAGCTTCTCTTTGAGGACATATTGGCCAATCTGGCGAGCGTAACGGACCTCTGCTTGTAGGCCGAAGATGATGCGCGATGCAAACGTCGCGACGGCTGTTGCCGCAGCGAGCCAAAGGCCGAAATACACCACACGCTCTGGCAGTGCGACTCGCCCCCCAGCCACATGTTGGTTCGCCCAGGGTGAAACCCCCACGGAGGCAATGGCCAAAAGGACGACCAACGTCGTCAGTGAAGAGACGACCAGGGTGCGGAGCCCCGAACTCGGAACGACGATGGCTCGCACGAAGAGCACGAAGCACACGGCCAAGAGGCCATGAATCATCCCCTCGCCCATCGGCATGGTGGCGCCCATGAGCGCGATGAGTAGCCCCACGACGCCAGTTCCCAAGCCGTCAATCGCACCAAGAACTTCGATGCGGATCCGTCCGCGTCGCGTGGACAGCCAGATGACCCCGACGACCGTGGTTGACGCCAGGTGGAAATCGAATGCCGACTGCCCGACGTAGCCCTGGCCGTACTTGTCGTCCCAAAGCAGCAGGCTGAGCAACGTCGTCACCAACAGAAAGCTGAGACTCAACGTGGCGCAGACGAAGGCCATGGTGGCGATCCGCCGCTGGAGGAAAGCCCGCGATTCCTCGCTGGATGCGCCGGCATGCGCCGCGACAATGACCGTTCGGCGGTCCGGGGTGGGTGCCGTCATGCTCGCCACTTCTTGCCAGAAATCGCGTACAGAGTCGAGACTTGCGTTTTTCTCCCGCTCGGCGAATGCTTCACCCATTCCGCATGACCGAACGCCGCTACAGCCGTGAAGAAGTCGATGCCATATTGGGCCGCGCCGTCGAGCGCGAGCGGACGTCGGACGAGCTGTCACGTGAGCAGCTCGTAGCCATCGCGCAAGAGGTTGGCGTATCTGCGACGTCGATTGACCGGGCCATCACCGAGATCACCTCGGAGCGCAAGGACATCGAGGAGCTGGCTCGCCTGCGCCAGAACGCCTGGCGTGGGTTCGTGGCTCATCTCATTCCGTATCTCTGCGTCAACACGCTGCTGGTGCTTCTGAACTTCCTGACGACGCGATTCCCCTGGGCCCTTTTCCCAATCCTCGGTTGGGGGATCGGGCTCTTCTCGCACCTGCTCGCGGTTGCCATGCCCAATCGGGAACGCCTCGAACGACAGCTACAACGCGAGCGAGACCGTAAGCAGGAACGCGAACGCCGGCGCTTAGCCAAGCGGCGCGTCGATGCCAGCGCCAAGGAACTCGAGGTGGCCTTCACCCAAGGTGCCGCTGCATTGCTGCAAGCTGCTGCGAATCGTATCAGTCAGGGAGCAGCAGCGGTGCAGCCGCAAAACCGAGTTCGCGTGGACGAAAATCGCGCTTCGACCCAAGAGGAGTCTGCCGATTTGACAGATACGACATCCAACCGCCAACGGCGCTGAGCGTCAGTTCGTGTCGCCAGCGCGCCGTGCTAGCGAGGCAAGCCGCACCCGCTCGCCCATAGCGACTAGGTAGATCCCAACGACGATGATACCGCCGCCCAGCAGCCCCAGCGGCCGCAGCGGCTCGGAGAGCAGCCACGCGGCGAGGAATGGCGTTGCGACTTGCTGAAAGCCCAGGGCCAGCGCGCCAAGCGCCACGTCGACATGACCGAGGCCGTTGTTGATCAAAAGCCACGCCAAGAGCTGAGCGACCAGTCCCAAGCCCAGGAGGCCTGCCCACGCCAGGTTCGTGTAACCGACGAGCGGTTGACGCTCCACTGCCTCCTGGATCAAAAAGCAGACGAGGCTCCCGACGCTCATCCAGAACAACGCTTGACGCGCGGTGATGGTGCGCCGACCACGCGAGATAGTCAGACTGAACGCGGCGTAACAAAGGCTCGCCGCCACGGCCAAGAGCTCGCCGCGCCCCGTACCGACGCGCGCGCCTTTGGCCAAGGCCAGTACCATTGCACCGGTTACGCCCAGTGCTTGACCAAGCCAGCCCATCCAACAGTAGCGCGCCTTATACACGGCGACCGAGAACAGTGCCACCCACACCGGTGCGAGCCCGCACACGATAAAGGTCGCGTTGGCGGCGCTCGTTTCCTTCATCGACTGGTGCCAGCAATTCAAGTCGGCAGCGAATGCCGCCCCAGCGAGCAGCCCCCACAGGGCGCCGCGCCCTAGCTGCAAGCGACCATCGCGACGCACCAACCAATACACCCCAGGCAAGGCAAACAACATGCGGTAGAGGCCGACAGTCAGGGGCGAGGCCCCGCCACCCTGGCCCCATTTGACGAAAACGGCAGCAAAACCGAGGAGGCTCGCGCCCAGAATGACACCCAGTAGGCCGTGCAAGGGAGAACGCTGCGCCGTTGATGGGGCCATGACGCGCGCAGGGCTAGCTCAAACGGCCCGCGTCTGCCACGAGAGTTTTGCGGCTATTCTGGCTTTAGCGGATCCCGATCGCTTTGGGCAATGTGTACCTTCAGCCCCACGAGCCGCTGCTCGATGCTCGCCTTGAGCAACGGCAGGTACCCGCGTTCGGTGTTCGTGTGATCCGTTACCACGACGCTCATGCCATCAGAGGCACGCGCCAGAATGTCGTGATGCCGCATCTCACCTGTGAGCCATAAATCAGCCTGCCCAAGACGTTCGAAAACACTTCCACCCGCGCCCGCGCAGACTGCAAACGTGCGGATTGGTTCTCCTGTTTGATGTCGGTGCGCCGCGGCCACGCGCAGATGCGACAAACCGAGGCCCGTCTTGATCCGTTGGATGGCGTCGGATAAAGACAAGGGATTGTCGAGCTCGACGAATCGACCTGCTCCTGCTCCAGCCAGGCGCGGATCCGCGACGATGGGACGCCCCACACCCGCGCCGAGCAATCCGCCCAGCCACTCGTTGAGGCCACCCGGTGCTGCATCAAGCGCGGTGTGCGGCGAGTAGACGAACAGGCCCGCGCCTAGCGCGTCAATGAGGATCCGCTCGGACGCCGTGCGCCGCGTCAGGCGCTTTGGCCCTTTGAAGATGGGCGGGTGATAGGCGATGACCAGCTCCGCCGCCTCGGCCAGGGCCTCGGCGAGCACGGCCTCGGTCAGATCGATCGTCAACAAAACGCGAGAAATGTCAGCATTTTCCCGAGGCGCGAGCAGAAGCCCCACATTATCCCAGTCTTCGGCAAGCCCGAGCGGGGCAATTGCCTCTAAAACCGGGAGGATATCGTTAATCCTTCGTGTCATGGCCAGGGGAGCATACTCTGAGTAGACTCGCGACGCCGTGACCGAATCGACGCCCAGCTTCTTTGCCCGCTTGTCCCTGGCCCTCGGGACCTTTTTGCGCCTCTTGGCTGACGGGAAATACGCCGCGCAGGTGGCCCAGTTGAACACCGCTATTCCACCTGCATTGGCAGCAGCCCCGCTTTCAGCGCTGCCACCATCGGAACCCGTCACCGAGAGTATTTCCGTGCGACGCGATCTTGGTCCAGCAATGCAGCTACTCAACGTGCTGCAACGCGAAGGGCGCCTGGTCGATTTCCTGCAGCAGGACATCATCGGTTTCCCCGATGCCGACGTTGGCGCAGCGGCACGCGTAGTACACCAAGGTTGTCGACGCGCGTTGCAGCAGGCGCTATCGCTCGAAGTGATTCGCAGTGAACCAGAGGGCACGCCCATCACTCTCGAGGCGGGTTTCGATCCGCGACCCTATCGCCTGCTGGGCAATGTGCAGGGCCAGCCACCATACCGCGGGACGCTGCGCCACCGGGGTTGGCGGCTCAAAGAACTCAGCCTCGGGGAACCCCTCGCAACCGCCGATCTTACGATCATTGCGCCGGCTGAGGTGGAGCTGTGAGCGAGCGACTTTCAGTCGGCATCGATCTCGGAACGACGCACACGGCACTTGCCATCGCGCGCACCGACGCTGTGGGTCGCATCTCGAGCGAAGTCGTCGCGATCCCACAACTGGTCAGCAGCATGACCGCTCAGAGTCGGCCGCTTTTGCCAAGCTTTGTCTACTTCGCCAATTCCTCGGAGGGGCCCCTCGGTCTACCTTGGGACAAAGAGCGCCAGCACGCCGTCGGTGAACTCGCACGTGCCCGCTCGGCCGAAGCACCCGGTCGCGTCGTCTCGAGTGCCAAGAGCTGGTTATCGCATCAAGGGGTAGATCGCCGACGTGATCTCTTGCCCATTGCCGCAGCAGAAGACGTCGAGCGGATCTCGCCGGTCGAAGCCACCTTTCGTATTCTCGATCACCTTGCCGAGGCCTTTGCCCAGAGTATGCCAGGCGGCGCTCTAACGCTATCCGATCTGGAGGTCGTGCTCACCGTGCCGGCGTCCTTCGATGCCGCTGCACGCGACTTGACCGTTGAAGCCGCACTTGCCGCGGGCATCGACCAGGTGACCTTGCTCGAAGAGCCCCAGGCAGCGCTCTATGCCTGGATCGAGCGCATGGGGAGCGACTTTCGCAAGCATCTCGCACCTGGCGACGTCGTTTTGGTCGTCGACGTGGGCGGCGGCACTACGGACTTTTCCGCGATCGAAGTCGCAGAAAATGACGGTGCTCTCGAACTCCAACGCATTGCCGTTGGGGATCACATCCTGCTCGGCGGTGACAACATGGATCTGGCGCTCGCGCACCACCTGAGGCAAAAGCTCGATTCGAGCGGTGAGCCGCTGGATCGCTGGCAAATGCAGTCGTTGGTACACGCCGCGCGCCAGGCCAAGGAATCGCTGCTGTCGAGCAATGCCTTCTCTTCGATTCCTGTGGCAGTCGCCAGCCGGGGTTCGCAATTGCTCGGCGGGACGCGACGCTGTGAGCTCTTGCGCAGTGACGTCGAACAACTCTTGGTGGACGGGTACTTCCCCATCGTATCGGCGTCGGCACGGCCATCGCTGCGTCCGCGAGCTGCACTGCAGCAGTTGGGACTTCCCTACGCGTCCGATCCGGCCGTCACCAAGCATCTCGCTGCATTCCTTGCCAAACAGGCCAATGCGTCCAAAGCTTCTGGTCGCCCCATCCTCTGTCCAAGTCGAATCCTCTTCAATGGTGGAGTGCTCAAGAGTGAGGTATTCCGCGATCGCATCTTGGGAACACTGAACGGTTGGCTCCGCGACGTGGACGCGCCGGAAGCGCGCGTATTGCCCGGCGAGGATCTCGATCTGGCAGTGGCCCGCGGCGCTGCCTACTTCGGCGAGGTGCGCCATGGCGACGGCCTGCGGATCCGCGGTGGCACGGCGCGCGCCTATTACGTCGGGATCGAAAGCCCCATGCCCGCCGTTCCCGGCGTAGAACCTCCGATGCTTGCCCTGTGCGTCGCGCCCTTTGGCTTGGAGGAGGGCAGCCAAGTCACGCCACTCGCGCAAGAGCTCCTGGCCGTCGTCGGTGAACCGGTGCGGTTTCGCTTTTTTGGTTCGACGGTGCGGCGCGATGACAAGACGGGACGCCTGCTCGAAACCTTCTCCGCGAGCGAACTCGAAGAACTGGCCCCGATTGAGGTCATTCTACCCGCCGAGGGCCGCATTGAAGGCGATACGGTACCGGTGAAGCTCTCTGTGAGCGTCACGGCCATCGGAACGTTGCTCGTCGAAGCCATCCCGCTCGAGCCACAGAGGCCGGATGAGCGATGGAAGGTCGAACTCTCGGTCCGCGAGCATTCGGGAGCTTAGCGCAGCAACATGGGTCGGCGACTCGTTGGTATCGATCTTGGGACGACCCACACGGTCGTGGCCTTCGTTGATGAAGAGCTGGGCGGGCATCCGGTAGTATTCGAGATCCCGCGTCTGATGGCTCCGGGACAATTGGGGCGCCGCAGCACCCTCGGCAGCGTTCTCTACGCACCCTACGCAGGCGAAGTCGATGCAGCTCCGCCATGGCTTGTCGGTGACTTCGCCGAGCGCCGTGGTCGAGAAGTGCCGGGTCGCGCGGTTTTCAGCGCCAAGAGTTGGTTGTCTTACGCGGCCGTTGACCGCAATGCGGCCATCTTGCCTTGGGGTGCCGAGGGCGATGCGCGGCGGCTCTCACCCGTAAACGCCAGCGCCAAGATCCTCGAGAGCGTACATGCCGCCTGGGACGCGGCATTTCCGCAGTACCCGCTACACGAGCAATCCATCGTGCTGACTGTGCCGGCTTCGTTCGATCCAACAGCGCGGCAATTGACGCTGGAGGCAGCCAAGCGCGCGGGCCTTGCCGTACGGCTACTCGAAGAACCCCAAGCAGCGTTTTACGACTATCTCGAACGCGTGGGTCAAAGTGAACTCGAACGGCTCCTACCCCCCGGGCGCGACCAGGCGCATGTCCTGGTGTGCGACGTAGGTGGCGGCACGACGGACTTGACGCTACTCGCGTTCCAACGGGGACCAAGTGGCGCTGTCGGTATTGATCGACTCGCCGTGGGACGCCACCTCTTGCTTGGTGGAGATAACATGGACCTCGCTCTCGCCCATCGGCTCGAGTCAGGATTCACCCAGGATGGCACTCGCCTGCCGCCTCAACGCTTCGCCGAGTTGGTCCAATTGGCACGAGTGGCCAAGGAACGGCTCCTAGCGGACGAGGCTCCGGTAGATTATCCGATCGCCCTCGGTGCGCAGGGTTCGGCACTCGTGGGCGGAACCAAGAGCGTCCGCCTGCTCGCCACTGAAGTAGAAGAGCTCATCGTGCACGGGTTCTTCCCCAAAGCACCGCTCGTGCCGATCGCGCCACGCGCACGCTTAGGGTTGGTCGGCTTTGGTCTGCCGTACGAGACCGAACCCGCCATTACGCGCCACGTCGCTGCGTTCTTGCACCGGCACCTCGGGCCCGAGGCTCACATCGATGCGCTGCTCTTGAACGGCGGCGTGTTTCTCGCGCCGCGCTTGATCGCAGCGCTTACTACCGCTGTTGCGCCGTTGTCGAACCCCGACGTGATCGCGCTGCCCCAACCCCATCCAGACTTGGCGGTGGCAAGGGGCGCCGTCGTCTATGGCATGGCGTTGCTCGGGCACGGGCTACGCATCGGGGGCGGCTCCGCGCATGGCTACTACGTCGCGATCGATCGGGATGCCAAAGGCAATCGAGCCGATGCCAAAGGCAATCGAGCCGATGCCGAGCGCCACGCCGTTTGCGTCATCCCACGCGGTAGTCGCGAAGGCGAATCGCATGCTACAGCTTCGCCGGTTTTGGGTCTAACCGTCGGGACTCCAGTACGGTTCGAACTCTATTCGAACGACACGGGCCCGATGCACAGCCCCGGTGAGCTCGTCACGCTTGGCAGCAACTACGAGCTGGTAGCGCCGATGATGGCGCACTTCGAGGACGAGCAACCGCGCCTCGTTCCCGTGCTGCTCGAGGGTGAATTGGCCGCGACCGGAACGCTCGAGCTTGCCTGTGTCGCGACCGATCCGAATCGACCAGAACGCTTTGCGCTTGCCTTCGAATTGCGTGGGCAAGAGACCGAGGTCGGCCAAAGACGCCCTTCGACTGCGCCAACGCCGAACCAGCAACCCAGCCGCTTCGACGAAGCAGCCGATGCCTTGCTGCGCGTCTTTGGCAAGGGCAAGGCCGACGTCACACCGCGCGAAGTCAAGGATCTGTTCCGCCTACTGGAGAAGTTGCTCGGACCGCGTGAACAATGGACGCTGGAGCTCTCGCGGCAACTCTTCGATCTGGTCGGACCCAAATACAAGTCTCGCCGTCGCAGCCTCGACCACGAACGCCTATATTGGATGCTCACGGGCTATCTTTTGCGCCCTGGCTTCGGCCACCCACTGGATCGAACGCGTGTCAGCAATATTGCCCGGATATTCGCCGAAGGTTTGGTGTTTCCGGATGAAATCCGCAGCTGGCAGCAGTTCTTCATCGCCTGGCGGCGCATGGCGCCGGGCCTCAACGAGGAGGAACAGGTAACGCTGTTCGAAACGCTTCTGCCACACCTGTCCCCGTCGATCGGCCGCGGCAAGAAGAAGCCTGCCTTTCGCCCGCTCGGCGAACCCGAGATGCTCGAATGTGTGGGCCTACTCGAACGACTGCCGCAAAACCAACGCATAGCCCTGGGCGAAGCCGTGCTCGAACGCACCTGGACGAAGCGTGATCCACTGCTCTGGACAGCCCTCGGCCGCATCGGAGCCCGCGTACCAGTTTACGCCAGCCTGCATCACGTGGTCCCAGCAAGGCAGGTGGAAGGTTGGCTCGATCACTTGCTGCGCGAGAAATGGGAAGAGCTGCCAACGGCGCCGCTCGCCGCCGTACAAATGGCCCGACTCACCGGCGATCGCGCACGCGACGTAGACGACCGGGTGCGCACGGATCTTTGTCGCAGACTAGAACGGCTAGGGACGGCGAAAGAGATGTGGAAACCCCTGCGTGAACTCGTCGAAGTAAAAGAGCAGGAACGCGCCGAACAGTTCGGCGAGCAATTGCCCGTTGGGTTGCGCTGGGTAGGGGACGAGCACTGATGTCGTCGACTTTCCGTTGGCGGACGTGCCTGCTTGTGTTGGGTGGATTGGCCCTGCGTCCCACGTTGGCGATTGGGGCAAAACTGCCCTGGCTCGAGTACCGCGCGGCACCGGGTTGCCCAGCGCGTGAAGCCTTGGAGCAGGAAATCCTCGGCCGTTCGAGCTTCCGACCCACGCTCGGCAACGAACAGCTCCTTATCGACATTGTCTTCGAAGATGGATCATTTTTGGGCCAGGTCCGATTTCGCGGCAGCGAAGCAGTTGCCGGTCGAGCCGTGCGGCACGAGAGCTGTGAGCAGGTGTTGCACGCCGTGGCGCTCATTGGCGCTCTCATGCTCGACGCCGAGAGCCAGAATCAGCCGACGCCCGTCGCAACGCCGCCGCAGCCTGAGCCACAAACAGTTGTACCAACTCCGCAAGGCTTGACAGAATCGGTCGAGGTCATCACGCCGCCACCGACCAAACAACATTTGGCGCCGACCAACGGGCGCCAAATCCGCAGTCTCACTGTGGCCCCTTGGTTTTCACTGACCCTCGATAGCTTGGCAGCGCCAGAGGTGAGGTTTGGCCCGCGCGCGGGGGCCCTCATGACGCTGCATCGCTTGCTGCCTGGGTCGCAGCAAACGCTGCGAGTGAGCATGGCTCAGGTGCGGAGCGGCACGATCACGGTGAGCGACCATCGCGAAGCCAGCATCACCTGGACCAGTGTCCGCCTCGATGTCTGTCATGGCTCGAGCAGCCAGCGGCTCAGCAGTCTCGGGATATGCGCCTGGTTCGATGTCGGCAAGTGGAATGGCGAAGGTTGGGTCGACGGCGTAAGACGCGGAAAAGGTGTCTACTGGTCACGGATCGGCGGGGCTGCCCAATGGCGGCAAAGAATTGTCGGAGGTCTCGCACTCAACGCAGATTTGGGCCTCATGCTGGCGCTCTCTCGACCCGAGTTCTATTTTGCCGCCAGCGGAGACGAGCGGGAACAAACCGTTTACCAGCCCCCAAGAGTTGGTCCGGTAGCCGATCTGGGACTCGAGCTGCATTTTTGGTGATCGACTGGACCTGCCCAGTTCGTAGACGGACAGTTGAACCTTGCCTTGACCGCACCCAGTCCCATCGATACCGAGCTTGGCCCCTCGCCGTCGCGTGAACCACTGCCACTCGAGTTCATGGCGAGAACCGAGTTCCAGTTCATTTGGCGCAGTTTGCGCCGTCTTGGCGTCTGGCCGGAGGACATCGTGGATGACGCAGCACAACGAGTCTTCGAAGTGGCGACCCAGAAATGGAGCCAGGTGCTTCCCGGCAAAGAGCGGGCGTATCTGTACCGCATCGCTGTATTGGTAGCTGCTGAGCGGCGGCGCGCGCGGCGCGTTGGCCAACGTGAACGAGCGGATGACAAGGCCGTCGACGCGGCGAGCCACCACGGTGCCGAGCCGGACGCCCTGTACCAAGAGCGGCAATACCGCGCCCACCTCGACGCGGTCCTTGCGACCATGCCCGAAGACCTACGCGAGGTCTTCGTCTTGTACGAGATCGAGCGGATGAGTTCGGTCGAGATTGCCGAACTGCTCGAGCTCAAGCTGGGCACCGCATCCTCACGGTTGCGGCGAGCCCGCGAATGCTTCAAAGAGTGCGCCGCTCGGTTGCGCACGCGCCTGCAGTTCTCAGGAGACTTGCCATGATCGACCCACCTCGACTCATCGATGACGGCGGCGATCCCTTCGAGCGGGCCTTATTGGGTTCTGCCCGTCGTGACCACGGCTCAGCTGCGGCTCAAGCGAGGTGTGTCATCGCGGCCACGACGGCTGCTGTCGTGGCAACGCACACAGCGGCAACCGCGGCGACCGCAGCAGCAGCGGGCTCCTCGTCCCTTGGAGCGAGCTTCCTCGTCAAGGCCGTAGCGATTGGGTTTGCTGTCGGCCTCGGCGTCCAGGGTGTCGTCGCCGTCAAGGATCACGTAGAGCGTGCTCCAGCCGTGCAGCGGCTCGATTCGCGGCCCGCCGCATCGAACCATACCCTGGTGCAGCCAAGAGCCGCTACTGCGCCGACTGCCGCGTTGCCCCACACAGAGCCTGCCGTAGAACCCAACGCCGAGCCGCCAACCGAGCACGCGAGCGTCCCGCTGCCGAATGCTCCGAACATGGCGCTGCGGGGAGTCTCGTCAAACAGAGTCGTCGGTGCTGCGGCAGATTCGCCTGAGTACAAGCTGCTCGAGGAACCCGTTGCGGAGCTCGCGTTTTCGGTGAAGCGCGACGATTCCCTCGATCGAGAGGTAGCCTTGCTCGACGAGGCGCGACGCTTCGCTCTGGCGCAGAGCTTCGCTCGAACGCTCTTGCTACTCGAGCGCCATCAGCGAGATTTCCCCGCAGGTGCCCTCGGTCCTGAAGCGCTAATGATTCGGGTTCAGGCTTTGCTCGGTCTGGGCCGCCGCGCTGAGGCCGAGGCTCTGGCCGAGCGCTTCGTCACTGTACACCCCAATTCCCCCGTATCGAAGCGCCTGACCGCGTTGCTCGGCAATAGGCAATGAATTACCTTCCGCGCTCTGCTTTTCGTGATCGATCGATGCGCCTCGATTCGTAGATAGGGCAAGGAGGCTTAGCGCCCATGAAGAAGCTTATCGTTCTTGTTTCGTTGTTCGGTTTGGTTGGTTGTCAGGACGCTCAGATGAATCTCGGTCCAGAGGAGGCGACGGCAACTGGTGGTTCTGCAGGTGGCACAAATGTCACAGTGGGCGCAGCCGCAGGACAAGCCACGGGTGGTGCCGGCGGAATGGTAACGCCCGTCGGCGGTGCCGGCGGAGTGGGTGCGACTGCGGGGACCGCATTTGCCGGTGGAACTGCGGGCGAAGGCGGCGAAGGCGGCGAAGGCGGTATTGCGGGCGAAGGCGGCGAAGGCGGTATTGCGGGCGAAGGCGGCGAAGGCGGTGGAACGACGTTTCACGGCATCGATCTCGAAGGCCTGCAACGATTCACTGTCACCGTCACAGGCGGGATGCCGGCGAAACCCGGGGGCCCTTGCTGGGGCGACGAACCGAAAACATACGAGCTGGACCTGACGACTGGGGCGCTGACGTTCGAACATTGCGCCGTAGCAGCGGATGGCACCACTGTAACGAGAGCTCAAGAGTCGCGCATATTGACCGACGCGGAGCTCACTTCTGCCATGATGTATCTCAAGCTCATCTCGACGGATTACCGTCTCTCGTGTGGTTTCGACGCACCCATTAAGACGCTCGATTTGAGCTTCGCCGACCACACTGCCAAGTACCAAGACGACTTTTACTCCAACTGTAGTGGTGCTTCAAATCGCGGGGTCACCTTCGTTTCCAACCTTGGATATCTTGGGGAGTTTCTCCAAAGCTCAAACAAAATATCTGCCATTCCGAATGAATACGACACGTTGACACTCTACATCTTGCCGCCAAAGACCTTTGACACCGAGTGGATGTACACAGCTTGCCAGACCAACTACAGCGAAACCTACATCGTCGACTTCGCGGCCAGCACAGTGAAACTCACCTCTTGTGGCTCCATCCTGATGGAGAATCGCGTGGGGCCTTCCGAGAAATCGAGAACGCTCACTGCAAGTGAAGTTGCCTCGTTGCGGGCAAGCGTCGCCGCACTAAAGCTCGGTGCCACCGCTGACTGCAGTCACGAACTCGGCGTGCCCATTCTGCAGCTGGAAAAGAGCGGAACGTACGTGGCAGCTGTCGCTGGTGAGCATGCTGCCTGCCCCTGGAGCGGCGCCTGGTCTTCCACTCCCGTGCTCAATCTCGATGCCGTTCACACCGTACTGATGTACCTCATCAATCCACCTGTGTGAGACAAGTAGTTGGTAGCAGCGTGTAAAGAATTCTGACGCAACCCGAGTGAGCGCCGGATCTCGAACAGGGGTCCGACGCTTTCGTTGGACGGTGAGCAGACCGGCGACAATGGCGTGCATTGACGCCATTGTCGAGTCAACACATTGATCCACATACCAGCGGGCACGTCGCTCGACAGTCCGAAAACGCTCGCGCCCCAGATTGTGGCGCAACACCGACAAGTACCGGACTAGGCTGGGGGATTGTGTCGAGCAGGCGTCGATTCGCATCCCCGTCGGTATGTCGATCGACACAATGCTCGCGGAGTGAACCTCGTCCCGCAGAGTCAAACTCGTCCCGCAGAGTCAACCCTACCTACTAACGATAGAACCCAAAGCCAATCACGCTGAACCCCACCATGACCATCGTTTGCGGGCCGTACGTGGGAGAGCGTTCATCGCGCGACAAGCCGTAGGTTTGCAGTCGCAGTTCGGGCGCAAAACCCAAATGGCGCAAAAGTTCAAAGTCACGCCCGAATGCTAACGAACCCGCAGGGCCCCAAGTGGTGAAGACGGGTGCTGCCATGGCGACACCGCCAATGCCAACGTACGCGGGCTGCGTGTCTTTCGCTTTTACGACACCGACACTTGCTTCAAGCCAAGTCTGCGCGCCGTCGGCTTCCCCAAGGTAGTACCGCCCAGCCAGCTGTAGAGTCTGCCACGTGATGGGACTGTCACCCGGACCACCTTTGAGCCAATCCATCCCCGCAAAGGCGCCAATTGCCCAGGCCGCGCTGAAGCGCCAACGAGCAGCAGCTCGGAACCCGACCGGCAACGATGCGTCGGTACAGATGACCACGTCGCTAGCCTCGGGCGAACAGCGATGACCGTACGAGTAGCCTGCAACCGCACCCACGGCTACGGACAGCTGCGGAACGCTGGGGGCTGGCGTTGGTGTCTCGACGGGGGCCGACTGGCCCTTGGCATGGCTCTGCCAAAGACTCGCAGCCAGTAGTACGCCCAAACCTGCACCGCGATTCATGCGTTGGCGTCTAGGTGGTGCTGGCTTGGTCGGCAACCTCTACTCCTCCGCGTCCTGCACCTTGAGGTCAGGTGCGACCTGAATCTCCCCAGTCTTGCCGTCGACCTGCAGAGACAGCGAGAACCGTGATTTTTTGCCGTTGCCGTCGAGATCGCCCTCGGCGATGACCTGGGCGGATTTGCCATTCTTCGCGGCCTCCACCCGGTATTGGTAGTACTGCGGCTCGCTGAGAGAGAAGCTGATGGTCTTCCACTTGTCCCAATCCGTTGGTGCCGATTGATATTTCTTGCCTTGCAAGACCTCGAACTTCGCCGGCACCGGTGGCAGCGACGTGAGCTTCTTCGGGCGCGCTAAAATCAGGTCTTTTGCGATGATTGCCACAGTGGCACGCGCTTCGGCGGTCTTGGCCTCGGCAATGTACTTGCGTACCCCGTAGACAGCCAACGCCGAGACCATACCAAGCCGCTCGGCGATGACCTCGGGTTTGGCAGCAATGCCAAACTCGAACGCCACGGTTTGTCCGGACTTTTGCACGTGCCAACAGTTGTTCACGAGATCACTCACCGCTTGCGCTTGCGGGCCTTTCCCAGACAATTCACGTATGACGCGTTCCGGAGAGACCAGTTCCGAAGCCGTCCTGGCCGTGGCAAGGTCAGGATACGTGATGTCGACATGAACCACGAACCGTTCGTCGGCAACCGACAGGTACCCCTTGGTGTCGAATTGTTTGTCGTTGTCGCGACCCAAGAATGCAATTTGCTGGTCCTTTGCCAGAGCAACAGTCTGAGGCCAAGTGCCCTTTGCCTGGTTCCCGAGGCTTGCTTCCACCAGTTGACGGCTTCCCAAAATGGCGACGTCGGGCTCGACGACCAGCACCGCATTGGGCAGGGCATAGGCCTGTAACTTTGCGCCCATCTCCACACGCGGCACGTCACCAAATGTTTGGATGCAGCGCTCGAGCGGAGTCCTTAGCGCAACTGGCTCGTACGTGAGAATCACCATTACCTCGTCGCCCTTCACCACCCCGGCGACCTCGCGCACTGACGACATCCATTCAGCGATGCAATCCATGGCTGCCTTGGGCACATAGTCCTTGGCCGCAAACAGTCCAGCCGAGGCTAAGCCACGAATGAGTTCCTTGCTGAACAAGGCACCGAGATCTGCATAGCCAATGGCCTCGGGTGACGGCGGCGCGGTCCAACGCCCGAGGATCCTTTCGGAGGGCATTTGTGCCTGCGTCGCCGTGCTCGACTGGGCCATCGTCGCAACTGGGAGCTGCGTATTCACTGGCGCCGCTTCAGGGGGTCTAGAACTGCCACAACCACCCAACGTGAGGACGAGTGCAACGCCCGAGACACTTCGACTGAACATCGCTTTAGCCTAGACGAGCTCGTGCGCCGATTCAAGGGTCCCTAAAGGCGGTGCCAGCAATGTCGGCGCGCCCTCAACCTGGCCGCCTACTCTCGAGGTGGGCAATCTCAATCGCAGGCGGCCATCGAAGGAGCAACGCAGAATGGCAGGAAAGTGGAGCCCAGACCAGTGCAGCCGTGACCTTCGCTTACTTGGTCGGATCCACCACCTGCCCTGAGAACAGAACTAGCCCCGTCTGGTCTTGGATGAAGTATAGAAAGGGGCGGTCGACGGTGACAGGGATCGGCGTCGGCGGCAGACTCACCGTGTCACCGATGACGGCGGTTGCAGCGGCGGCCTCAGTGCCATCCTCATCCACGCCGATGAAGGCCTTCTGGATGACTGTCGAGATAAAGAGCGGCTTCAAGTCAGTCATGCCAGAGAAATCGGCAGTTTGCGCAAACGCGCTTGCCATGCCCATGGCCTTCAGACCTTCCGTCAGCATCAGCTGTGGGGTCTCGATCTTGAACTTGGGCAATGCAAGCTGAATGTATCTGCTGGTAAGCCCATCGGTCATGCGTGCCAACCAAGCCGCCGACACTTGAGCCCGTGTCGCTTCGAACTGTCCCAAGCTGGGCAGCACGACGGTCATCCAGAGTTTGTCCATGACGTAAGGCAACTGCAGCACCTCGACCGAATCGGTGGACTTGTGCTTCCAAGTACTACTTTTGTGCATCATGCTGGCTTCAACATCTGTGCCAGCCAGAGCGTGAAACGTGGCAGGTTGCGTGCCCGTCTTCGGAAAGATCGTCGCCCAAGTTCCGTAGAAGTAGAGCGCATTGACGATCACGAAGCGGGTATCGGTTGAAATGTCCGGCGGGAGCAGTAAGTCCTTGATCTTGTCGTGCGTCTTGTCCTCGACCCAGGCGTTGATAGCCAATCGCGATGGGTTGGGCTGCCCAATGAAATCCACGCGCCGCATTCCCGAGTCGTATTGCTGCCCCAAGAGATCGAGGTAGGGCGTTTTCACTGCCACCGTTTTGTCTACCCAGAGGGAATTGGCGGGCGCCAATTCGATACGCCGAACGTAGCCCTGTGAGTCGGTATTGGTGTAGTTGCGACTTGACAGCTCACGCATCAATCGATTGCTGGCTGAGTGGTATTTGACACCACCCAGGTTATCGTGCAGTGCCGTCTTCATGCCCGCTGCCGTGTCGCCCACTGCCGCACCGTAGGTCATGGCCAACGCGAGCTGCGCGCTCACGGGCGAGAATACGCCGTTTTCGGCAGCAAGACGCTGCGTGGTCACGAGCTGCTGCTGGAGCTCAAGACCAAAAGCATTGCTGTCGGAGATGAAGGCGGCGTACTCCGCGTCGGTGACGTCCGGCGCAGTGATTGGAGCTAGATCCGAACGCAAGTCGTCAGCGACACCACTACCCGCGACGCCATTCGTCGCGCCGCCGGAAGGCGTTCCGCCCTGACTGTCGCTAGTCCCCCCGCCGGAAGCGCTTCCGCCCTGGGCATCACTAGTACCCCCGCCGATATTCGTTGAGCCGCCCTCTGCCTCGGATCGCGAGGCAACCTCGGCCGGTGTAGTGCAGGCGAGCATTGCCAGACTGCCAATTAGGAAAGCCGTGAACGTATTAAGATGCTGCATAACCATCCTCCGCTTAGCTCTATGGCCGCGCCCTGACGGTCGCTTCGAGAAATCCTACAGCATGCTGCAAGTAAGTGCCCCATCCAATTGGCCGGTGAAAATCCTACGAATGAGCTATTAGCGCGCGCCTTCGGTCAGCAGCTTGCGCAATCGACGCGCGTAAAGGCTCTCGGGAGCCTGCTGCAACCGCGGAGCTGCCCGCTGTTGCGCTTCAAGACGCCGCCCCAGCCGCAACAGTGCCTCGACCGCTATCAGCTCGCGCTCGGCACTGAGCTGACCGTCGGGATAAAGTTGCAGATGGCGCTGAACGAATTCAAGCGCTCGCGCTGGCTCCTGACCCAACTGAGTGCGCGCCGACTCGAGCAGCTTGGCCTCGTCGGCGATGCTCGGTTCCTCGAATGCCGCGACGGCACTGGGTACACCACTAGCGGTCTCTGGACGCTGAGCCACGCTCTTTGCCGTGTCCAATGCCGCCGTTGACGAGCTGCGTCCTTTCGACACGTTTCCCATCGAAGGAGCTGCTATTGGCTCCGCCGGACTCGATTCCATGGATTGCCGCCCAACGGTCCTTGCCGACGGCGACCAGGCTTCCACCCTCGCCTTGCCCGACGCGTTCGTGGGCGCAGGCGCCGCAGGTGCAGGCAACGCTTGCCCCGCCATCGAATACCCGACCGCACCCGCAGCACCCATCAACGCGATCACCAAGGAGGCCTTCACCACGCCCGTGCCGCCCAGGATCGGTGCCAAAGATTTTGCTCCGACCAGAGTCGCAGTCGTCTTAGCCGCAAGCACTGGTGACAGCAGCTCCGCAGCATAAGCTCCGATCTGCGCTTGCAGCGCGGACGGCATGGGCGGCGCGGGCGGCGCAGCCTTGAGCACTTCGTGCAGGTTCGCCGAAGTCTCTGGATCTTCTAGCCACCGCAGCGGCTCGCTCATGGTCGACCTCCCGTCGTAAGCCGTTTGCCCCCTTCGCGCTTCTCCACCCGCTGCAGTGCGGCCAAAAATGCTTGCCGCGCACTCGATAGACGCGAAAAGACCGTACCCTTCGGCACGCCTAGTAGGTCCCCAATTTCGGCACAGGCCATGCCTTCGAGTTCGAACATGACCAACACAGCGCGTTTCTCTGGCTCGAGAGCATCGAGAGCCACGTCGAGTCGCCGACGCGCGTCACGCGCCAAGACGTTCTGTTCGGGATCGTTCGATTCGACCAAAATGTGTCCCTGTACGTTCGGGTCCATGGGTTCCTCTCGACGCCGTCGACGGCCGCGCCGCGCCGTGGCTGCGACGCGCAGACAGATCCCAAACAGCCAGGTTGTCAGACGACAGCTGCGGTCATAGGAATCGAGGCGGCGATGCACGACCAACAGCACCTCCTGGAGTATGTCTGCAAGATCGGCCTCGGGGATCCCCATGCGATAGAGGCTCTTCCACAAGAATTGTGCGTGCTCGGCGTAGATCACCGCCACATCGAGGCTTGGCTCGACCGGGTTCGGTTCTGATGCGTTCGAGGTTTCCGGGACCAATCGCAGCAACGTAACTTATATGGCCGATGGCCTGCTGCCGCTTCAGTCAAAATGCGAGCCCAAGTCCCAAGGCGGCACCGGGCATGACATGTTGCTGCAAAAACGCGCTTTGTGTGCCCGTCTTCTCGTCCCTCACCTGAAAATCCCAGTTCCTGGGCGGGATCAGCGCAAATAGCCGAGTATTGAGCCAGATCGGCCCAACAACCCTCAAGGCCACGCCGGCCTCGAAGCGAAAGGCACTCCACCAGCGATCGCCGGGTTCGAGTGGCGCTGGGGTGTGAACCACGGCATGCACTGCTCCGAGTCCGAATGCCGCGCAGCCCTGCCACACCACACGGCGTTCAGGCCTGGTGACGCAGAGCCCCAGCTCCATCGCCGTGAGGCCGTAACCGAATCTGCCGACATGGCTCGTCGAGCGCTTCTCTGGAAGATGCAGCGCCGACAAGCGCAGCGCGAATCGCTGCGCGTCATCGAGCGCAAGTTTCGTCGTCAGTTCCACACCAGGCGCAACGCCTGGCAAAGCGCCGTACAAAAGCACCGCATCCGCCGTAACGAAAGCAGCACCTCGCTGCCCTACTGATTGGTTTGGTGTCTGCGCGTCGCGGTGGACGACCTTGACCGATGACGACAACACGGGGTGCGCGGGCGACTGCAAGGTTTCGCGAGTGGTGGGAACCGGCACGACGACACTGGTCGGCGAGGCACTGGTGGAACGCTCGCCACTTTCGGGAAGCGCCGGACGTGCAGGCGGCGCATTCACGAGCCCATGGGGCGATGCCGGCGCGAGTTGCGCCGTCGGATCGATAATCAGAGCGATGGCTAGGACGATTGCTGCGTCGAGTTGGTGGCAATCTGCTGAAGTCTCACGCAGACGGCGTATTCCCAAAGTATTACCGCTCGCGTCGCGTTCGAAGAGTTGCACCTCGAAATAGCCGCCCTGCTGCGCAACGAATCCCTCAATCCATTGGCGCGGCCGTCCCGCAAACGGATCGCGCCCCATACGTCGAACGATCTCACGTTCGAGAACCGGCGTCGAGCTGCAGGCGCTGGCGTTTTCCGCACGCACGAAGGACAGTCTCGTTCCATCGTTCGCCATTGGCTCCGCGTGGGCTGCCGCGGCGCTCGACAGTCCTACGAGAGTTATTGCAAGCCTTCCCCATTGCATGCCTATTGCACTGCTCCAAAGTCCGTCTAGTTGTAAGCGCTGATGTTAGCCGCGGGGTACTCTAACCCAAGTTGGACAGCTGCGCACCACGGAGTCAGTTCACGTCAGCGTGCGTCAGTGTTTCCCACACCAAATTCCAATCAGCGCGGTGCGCTTTGGGTCGAATCTGGGCTAGGAGCAGCTCGTTGGTCTTGGGCAGCGCGATACCGATACGATTGTGGTAGTGATTGTAGGCTACTTCCCAGGTATCGTAGCGATCAGCCGTGGCCGTGGGATTCGCGCAGGTGCCCTGCATGTCGCCGGTAAGTAGCTGCGTAGCCAGCAACTCGAGCACCGCAGAGAATCGAACGCTTTCTGTCGCATAGAGATCGATCCCCTGATGCCAGGCAACCTCTGCCGCATGAATCGCGGAGCCTAAGCCAAATTGTGCATGGTGTCCATTGTCGCGGCAAGTCTCCTGCGTTAGTCCATCGATCCACGCCGTCGGATTGCTGTAAAAGGCGTTTACGTTGCCCCCATCTCCCGCAATAGGTGGCACCGCACCTGTCGCTGCGAGATAGAAGTAGGATGGGACCCGGGCATGCCACCGCTGGATCCCCGCGTCGAATTCAGCACTGTCTTCGTTGAAGACGGCTATCGCCATCATGGCATCAATCTGCGTCAGATCTACGTTTCCGTTCCAAGCGCTCGCTACGTTCAGCTGTGGGTAGAAGGCCCGCTTGAACATCGCCTGCAACTTGGTGATACTCTCAGCTGGCCAGCCCGGGTAGCCCCGCATGATCTCGGCAGCGGGAGCGAACACCGCTCCGATCCAGCCCGCCTGCAGCTTGTCCTGATCCGAACCAGCATTGAAGCCCTGGAGGTTCGACCAGGCATCGAGGATAGCGATCGCTCTGTGGGCGTAGGTCTCCTCATCCGTGTAGTACCAGAGGAGAGCCTGAAGATATGCGCCCATGGCATCGTCCCGAGAGGTGGCAGCGTCGCTTCCGCTGGAATTGATATTGAGCAGAGGGTTCGGGGCGCGAGTTGCATAGATCGAACCCTTGATCCTATCGAACTCGCCCGTCCAGGGTTGGGCGCCGGCCTGGATCTGGCCCTTGACGAAGTCGAGCTCCGCCTTAGCGTCGAGCGCGCCGGGATGGACAAACGCCGTGACGCTTGCCTGACCCGAGCCCGCATCGCCCGTGGGGCTCGAGTTGACACCGGCTGTCCCAGCACTGGGTGAGACGCCGCTGCCGCCAGAGCCTGTGGCGCCGCCAGTCTGCGCAGAGGTACCAGGAACGGTTGATTTGGAATCTGCGCCACAGCCGACATGGAATGCCGCTGCAGCGAACAGTGCCAGGCAGGAAGATACGAGCCACGGCTGCAGTGAACCCCTGGATTGAGTGAGCGACATACCCCTCTGGTACGGCTCATCTGCCAAAGTCACAAGCCCCAACGCACGCGGCCGAAGTTCACGACTATTTCGCGACGCTCATCCGGCGCAAAAAAAGACGGCTGTGTCGCATCCGACCAGGCAGTCGAGTCTGCACGGTTCTCGCTGGCGTAAGTGGCAAGAACTCGCGGTTTCACGAACCGCGGACCACAGGTTCAAGTAGTCGTTCAAGTGCCTAACCACGGGGGCTACAGCGCGATTTTCGGAGCTTGGGCTTTTCCTGTTGGCGCAGCGCGCAAACGGTTGAGGCCCCAACGGCATTGCTGCAACTGGGGCCTCGGGGCTAGTCACTTGGTTCTGATGGCTCTGTACCGATCAATTGTTGTACCAGGTCAACGTCGTTCCCGTAGGCGGCGGCGCGTACATATTTATCCAAGCGGCGCTGGATTGGTATTCGCTATTCCAGACCGACGCACCAGTGGAAAATGTCACAGCCGCCGCACTGGAGTTGGTGATGCTGATTGAATCCACCAAGACTACTATCGAATTAGCGGTGGCTGCACTCGACAAGACATTGAACAGTATCCATCGGGGAGGGTTGGCAGCAAACAGAGGATCCGCCGCGGGCACGCAGGTGCTCAAGTCGAGCGTCACGTCCACGGGGCCCGTGCCACTGAGCAGCGTAAGTGCCGTAAAGCTTCCGTAACACGGCGTACCGCCCCACTGTTGCGCAATACCAAGCTGGAGGTTGCCGCTCGTTGCACCGAGAACGATAACTCTGGCCGTCAGGATCGATGCAGGGGCTCGACTGACGGTAACTGTTGCAGGAAACTGGTAGGTTACGTTCACGGCTTGAGTCGCTGACGTAAACGGCGCGATAATTTGCGCACAACCAGAGCAGACCGGACCATTCTTGCAGATATTGCTCGTCTGGGCGGCGATGACTTCACCGGCGTCGAGAACCCCGCTGCCATTGGCGTCGAGTCCGGTTTCGATTCGGACCCCACCATAGGGACAGGCAGTGTCTCCAACATTCACGGTGGTGGTTCTGACGAGCGACACCACTCCATTGCAGAGGATTGTCGTGGCGGCAATCTCGGCCCCGGTCAACGTGCCGCTGGCATCAACATCGGTGCCCGAAATGATTTGTGTGCCGCCATAAGCGCAAGTGGCGCCAGGAGCGATTGTCGTGGCCAACACGAGTGAATTCGTGCCGGTAGCGCCCGTTGCACCCGCAGGACCCGTTGCGCCCGCAGGACCCGTTGCGCCCGCAGGACCCGTTGCGCCCGCAGGACCCGTTGCGCCAGTTGCCCCATCGGCGCCCGTAGCACCGGTTGGGCCAGTTGCCCCATCGGCGCCAGTAGCACCGGTTGGGCCAGTTGCCCCATCGGCACCCGTAGCGCCAGGTGGGCCTTCGACTCCACCCGTTGCGCCGGTTGCGCCTCCAGCTGCGCCGGTTGCGCCGCGAGGTCCGGTTGCGCCGGTTGCACCGACGGCTCCGGTTGCGCCAACGGCTCCGGTTGCGCCAACGGCTCCGGTTGCGCCAACGGCTCCGGTTGCGCCTCGGGCACCGGTATCACCCTGAGCACCGGTATCACCCTGAGCACCGGTTGCGCCAGCGGGACCCGTTGTACCCTGGGCTCCGGTCGCGCCCCGGGGTCCGGTTGCGCCCTGAGCTCCCGTCACCCCCGCAGGGCCCGTTGCACCTAGGGCGCCCATTTCGCCCGTTGCACCAGCTGGACCCGTTGCGCCCTCGGCGCCGGTTGCCCCTGGTGCTCCGGTTGCGCCCTTGGGCCCAGTTGCGCCTTGGGCTCCAGTTATTCCCTGCTGACCAATCGCTCCGGTGGCTCCGGGCTGGCCGTTGGCACCCGTTGCCCCAATGGGGCCAGTAGCACCTCTCTCGCCCGGGCTTCCAGTGGCCCCATCATCACCACTACAGCCCGAGAGGACCAGCGCTGCGAATAGACCGGCAGACATCATCATCCGTTTGCTCATGGAATAGCTTCCCTTCCTGGTGGAACGCATGGGTGACCACTCCAAACGGTGTGTCCCTATGCAGCTTCTCGCGAGCAGCAGAACACCGCGTGCGGCGCCCTGTCAAGCGCAGCAAGCTTTAGGAGCAACCCCCATTTACCCACCTTCACTCCAGCCAAGACTCAGGAGCCATTGGGCTACAGATTGTGGATGTTCGTACTACTGGACTTCCCTATGCTTCCTGTGTTCGATTGTTGGATTGAGCTCGTATTGACCAATTCCGCAATCAGATGCGTCACGCGACTGCGTGGCAGTCACGCTGAATTCCACAATTAGAAACGAGTGATTTACCGACGGCACTCGAACACCATCGACCGCTGTCGACACGGCTCTTGCGGCGGCACTCGCCGTGATGCTGACTTTCCGCCAGCATCATCACAGTTGTGATTCGACCACTGGCGTCGGCAAGGATTTCGTCCCGGAGCAAGACAGAAGGGTCTCGCGAAGCTGTCTGAGCACGGGCACTCTAGCGAGAGTCTACCCGTTGCAACCGTTTAGATATGCAATGGATTAGTCGCCCCACATTTGCCTAGCGTCAGCCGCTTCAGAACCGCAAACACTGCTTGCGGCTAGCTGTATTGCTGCGGCGCCGGCTCCCGGATCGTTGTTCGATACGGGGACCAATTGCCTGATGCGGCAGCCGTGTGTGCGCTTACATGTCACACAGCCAAACAGGTACAGCACGCTCGCTCGATGATCACAGGCTCACCGAGCGGACGCCTTCAGCCTGCCTTGCTCCCGTCTAGTTCGACGTGCAAGTCCAGTTTGCGCTCGCACTACAGCTGCAGTCGTAGGTCGATGAGGCAAGCGTCCCTGTTACGACGAGCCCGCAGGTCGTGTCGGACGAGGGCGTGCAAGGCGTGGTCGTGGGTTCACTCAGAACGCCGATGGGACAGAGAGCCGTTCCACTCGCCGAGGTGCAAGTCCAGGTGCCCGCGGCGCAGGTGCAGTCGTAGGCAACCGAACCTATCTCTGTAAGATCGACGACCAAAGAACACCGCGCGTTGGCGCTCGAGTCACACGCCGTTGCGTTCGGATTGCTCTGAACCGTCAACGGACAAGCCACGGTCGAAGTAGCTCCCGCAACGCCTGTGGTCCCGGCCGCACCAACGGGTGCTGCGCCGGCAGCTGCAGTCGTGCCTCCTGTGGCGCGCGCACCAGCGGTCGCAGAAGTGCCTCCTGTCGGTCTTGCGCCACCAGTTGCATTGCCGCCCCCAGGACCGCGACCACCAACGCCGGCACCGCCTAGGCCACGGCCACCAACGCCTGTACCACCCAGGCCACGGCCACCAACGCCTGTACCACCCAGGCCACGGCCACCAACGCCTGTACCACCCAGGCCACGGCCGCCAATACCGGCACCGCCTAGGCCACGGCCGCCAACACCTGTACCACCCAGGCCGCGGCCGCCAACACCGGCACCGCCTTGTCCTCGGCCACCAACGCCCTGGCTCGGTGCTCCGCCTGCTGCTTTGCCTGCAATGCCTTGACTGGTTGCGCCCGCCGCCCCACCGCGTCCACCTATCCGATCCCCCATACCAGCGGTGTTGCTGCGCCCGGCAGTCACGCTTCCCGCTACCCCTGCCGTGCCTGCAACGACTTGCAGCTCGCCATCGTCCGTGGAGTCCGCACCACAAGCGACCAGCCCGAGAGCTACGACAAGTGTGGAAATAGCTAGGGAGTTTGTGCGTATTTGCTTCGAGGCAAGGGGGGATCGAGCCATGGCGGGATTCTTCCTTTCGGTGCTGGTGATGTGTAACAGGCGGAGCAGTTCGGACCAGGTACTTCTGAGTGCGCTGCGCGTTTTCCGACGCCCTCCCCTGCAGCGCCACGCACTGGTACAAACATCGCCGAAAGCCCGCCGGGCTTCTCGTCAGAACAATGAAGGCTGGCTCATGTGAATCGCCCACGCCCTGCAAATCATCGGCGTTGATAACACCTATTCAAACCATTGGTCGCGTTCTTCCCGCACGAAGACCGCAAAATCGGTCACGCCCGGATCCTTACCGAGTTGGTAGAGCAACGTCGAGACCTGCCCGCGGTGATGGGTTTGGTGATTGAAGAAATGGGTCACCGCTTGCCACAGCGGGTGACTGAACCGTCTTCCTGTCGTGTTGAAATACGAAAGGGTTGCGGTGAGGTCCTCGTTGGTTAGGTTTCGTGACCAGAACTCGATCTGACGATCCAATAGCTCGCGGTTCCGACTGAGCTCCGCAAACACGGGGTAGACGATCTGCGACAGCCCCTCGAACCCGATGGGCACGCCAAACCGATCGCGCGATGTGTAGGAGCCTTCGTCCCCAGTAAACCTCGCCATCCAGATCCTGTCAGTCAGAAGGACGTGGTTCAGTGTCCCTTCCACTGATCCAAAGAATGCACCGACATCGCGTTTGCGTGCGGCATCGTCGAGCTCTCTTGCCACGGCAAAGAGCTTGCGGTTTATCCAGCTGTTGTAACGGGCAAGGGCACGAAACTGGTCCGTCCACATGGTCGGGCTCTCTAGCATTGAAGGTCATGGATCGGGAATACCCTTGTTCGCCCCGGACCCAAGCCTGTCACTTGCCCTTCGGCTGGAGGATCTCGAGGGCAAGGCGGACGAAGTCGCTCGCCGTCAGAACCCCGACCAACGTATGGTCCTCGAGCACCACCGGGATGCAGGTTAGCTTCTTTTCCAGCATGGCGCGGCAGGCGGTAGCAATCGGCATGTCGAGGTGAGCAAACACGACGTTCCGATTCATGATGGCCCCGGCTAGCGTCTCCCCATCGACCTTGGGGGCGGAGGTTCCGTCGGGCATCCTGCCGAGCTCAGCATGCAGCAGATCTGTACGGGAAATGAGACCGACGAGTTTCATTCCCTCTTCGACGACCGGCAAGTGGCGGAAGCGGAATTTTTCCATCCCGGCCTCGAGATTGCCTATCGGCTCCTTCTCGCCCACAGTGATGATTTTGCGCGTCATCAGATCGGCAACAGTGCGGGGCGGCCATGCCGCTGCGGGTAGTTGGGCGGTGACACCGAGCGGTGGACTGGCAACGTCTTTGGCAACCTTGGGTCGCAGACTCATGGGAGGTGGCGGATGTATCGAGTCTGCTTCCACCTCGACCGCCTCAAGGTCGCTTTGCGCGGCTTCGGCCTTCTCTTTGGCTGGCGAATCTGCTGGCTCCGCCGCAGAGGGTTCCGTGACCTTGGGGGTCGCGCCTTCGGTATTGGTATCTTCGGTGGTCTCGGACGCTTCTGTGGCAGACGGACCGTTCTCGGACGAAGGGGATTCCGTGCTCATCCCCAACGACTATCACAGTCAGCGCCGGAGCAGAACTACCTGTGACGGTGACCTACATTGCCCGACCGCCGCCGCTACGGCTTGCGGGCCCTGCATCCAAGGACCATTCGAACCTCGCTGCGTGGCCAGAACGCCGTACTGAGGTATCCCCTCAGAAAAGCTGATCAAAGGGAAGAGCCTCTGCCATCCTTGACGTGAAGCCAAGGTTGCGCTTCTGCCCCACCTGGATCCCACGGTGGTTCGTTTTTGCGCAATGGGTTGACGATGACACTTCTTTCGGTTCGCTTTCAGTCGAACTTTGGATGCGTTAGTCATGGCGCACCCCAATTGGCTGCCCTCACGTGAAGCGGTAGTTCCAAGCCATGTCCATCCAGACTGGATCAAACCGGCGAAACCACGGCGAATGGCAAGCAGACAGCAGGCGGGGCGGCAGCTGGCTTCACCACCACAGTCTGCGCGAACGCCGAGCAAGGTGCCTTCCCCCAGTAGCAGCACGAACTACCCATAGAATCAGAACGTCGAACTCAGAGCAAGACTCGAATCGGTCTTGGCAGAGTGAACCTGGCACGTTTGATGCCGAGAGGTAAGAGCGTGGAATCGGTCCGTCAGACCTTGACCTATCCGAATCAGTGAACAAGTTAGATGTCATACTCTGGATAAATTCGGTAGCGGTCTTAGTGCGTAACCAAAAAACTGGTTACCCTCCCCGTTGTGCCGCGAAAATACTCTGGATTCTTCGTCGATTCCGCCACTCGTCGCGCACTCGAACCGAACACATGTCGCAAGGGCACTGATCTCGTAGCTGCCCTCGGGAATGTGCCGTCAACGGCGTTTCCGCGTTCAACCAACCACAAGGATCATCGAGATGAACTAGCTAGGAGGCTGCAACATGTCTGCTTTGGGACAGAATCATTCACCTTTCATCTCTCGCCCGTGGTTCGTCGCCTTGGCGATGACGCTTGGAGCAACCGCGATGGCTCTCGGCGCATACACTGTCGAGAACCCCCACGCGTTCACCACCAAAATCTTGCGCGCCACGCCCACGCCGCCACCGGCAAACGTCGCAAGCAAAGGCGAGCTTTCACCAACAACGGAACCGCCCAAGGCCTCGCCGCTCGTGCTGGAGGCAGTAAGGATTACGGCACGGCCAACACGCCACCACCATGCCGCCACCAACACCAACGGCTGTGTGCCAAGTTGGCGAGAACTGGCGTCGGGCCCCGCCGAGCGACAGGTTAGAGAATTCTGTCCGGCCACCACTTTGGGCACCGCACCGTCGAAGTGAAGGTTCCCACAACCAAGTAGTGTTAGGTGGCGCTAATTCGAATAGAATCCAGCCGCTCGGCGTCGGCGCGGTGGGCACGATTGCGGGCCTTTTACCTCGGGTGTAGCCTCAACCACACAGCAAGAGGGTCCATGCAGCCTGCCAAGTCCTACTGTCCACTCTGCCATGTACGCTACGCCGACCGGGAGGTCGCCTATTGCCGTTACGACGGAGGATTGCTTCGCCCCATCGAACAGTTGGGGGCTCATTGGCTGGGTCGGGTCATCGATCAAAAGTATCGGGTGGATCGCTTCTTGGGCGCTGGCGCCACAGCCGAAGTGTACGCGGCTTCGACACTTGACCTCGGACGCCATGTCGCGCTCAAGATCCTCAACGAGAAGACAGCGGCCGATCCGGCAATGAAGGAACGCTTCCGCCGGGAAGCGCGCCTCGTTTCGTCGATTGCGCACAACAACGTGGTAAGCGTCGAAGATTTCGGCAGTCTTGCGGACGGCACGCTCTACATGGTCATGGAGCTCCTACATGGTTGTTCCTTGGAGTCGTTTCTGGAGTCCAGCACCTTGAACGAGCGCACGATCATCGAGCTCGCCTTGCAGATCTGCGACGGGCTGGCCGCGGCTCACGACAGGCAGATTGTCCACCGAGATATCAAGCCCGCCAATGTGTTCATCCACCGCTCGCAGTTGGAGGCTGATTCGGTTGTGGTAAAATTGCTCGATCTAGGCCTCGCCAAGTCGCTTGGCGGTGAGGCGCCCAGCAATTTGACGATGACGGGGACGCTTTTTGGGACTCCCGAGTACATGTCACCGGAACAGGCACTCGGAGAGTCCGTGGATACGAGGACTGACCTGTATGCAGTCGGAATCATGCTGTACGAGATGTTGTTCGGCAGCGTGCCATTCTCCGCGCCGTCGTTCATTGGCGTTCTGACACGGCACATGACCGAGCCGCCTGAGTGGCCACACACGCGCGCGCAGGAGCTCGATCTCGACCTACGATGGAAGCCCTTGGTGCTGGGCCTCTTGGCAAAGAAGCGACGCGACCGTCCCGACTCGGCGCGCGCGGTGGCGCTACAGCTTCAGCAGATAGCGCAGGATCTACCGGCGGATCAAGAAGCCACTATCTCGTCCGTACATAGTTCTGGCACGCACCGAGTCGAGCGCATATCTGCGCGTCCTAGCGTGATCGAGTTGGTGGGACCGGTTGACGCACAGGGCACCAACCGCGAAGTCGTCGAACTCGCGCCCGACGTGTTTTGGGTTGGGCGTCGACATGGGACACTGCTCGAGTGCAATTCCTACCTGTGCCGCTACCGCGGCAATCGCACCGAGCTCTCCGTGCTGATCGATCCCGGACCGCCCAAGGACTTGGCCGTCATATCGGCGAAGGTTGCTGGCGTTCTCGGTTCCACTGGGCGACTCGATCTGATGTACCTGAATCACCAGGATCCAGACCTATGTGGAAACGCAGCGGCACTGCAGCAGGCCAATCCACGCATCCGCGTCATCTGTTCGGAGGATACCTGGCGCCTGGTTCAATTCTACGGACTTCGACCTCAGAATCACTGCTCCACCGAATCGTACGCGAACGAACGCATGCGCCTAGCCACGGGTCACGTTGTACGGTTTGTGCCGACCCCCTACTGTCACTTCCGCGGAGCCGTCATGTACTATGACAAGACCTCTCGCATATTGTTTTCTGGGGATCTGTTTGGCGGCCTCTCACACACCACGACGCTCTGGTACGATGAATCGGCATGGCGTGACATCGCTGTGTTTCACGAAATGTACATGCCCAGCAGTCAGGCGTTGCGCCTCGCCGTGGAGCGGATTCGATTGCTTGACCCACCGCCGCGCCTCATCGCCCCACAACACGGCAGCTTGATCGGAGAGTCGCACATTGCCGGCGTCCTTGCTCAGATGGAGCGCCTCGTCGTTGGAGTCGAACTGATGCAAGGCACCGGGGACAAGGCTCGGTATGTAGCGCTCGCGAATGCCCTCGTGCAGGGTCTACGCGAGTGGCTCGAAGAAGACGATATCGATGCCCTGCTGCGGTTGTACAATGCCGACGGATCATTTCCGAATCTCTTCGTGTTGCGCGACGAACATACCATCAACGACATCAAAGTGGATCCGCGGGCGGCGATTCGCGCGCTGGTTCGCGATGCCCTAGAGCTTTGTCATGAAGTCGAACGCGACCAGGTGCAAGCGTACGTGCTCTCGACCGTAGGCAAGCACGGCCTCAGCGGCTTGCTGCGCAGGGTGGACTAGTCGCAGTACCACCTGCCACAACCCCGTTGCCAAAACGCCGAATTCTCAGCCAGATATGCCCGAACTGCTCGGATTTGCGTGCATACCGGGCCTCGATTGATAAGCTGCGGGCCTGCGCATGCCACTTGGTTCAAAGTTGATACGGTCGCTTCTGGTAGCTCTGGTTGGTCTCTTGCTGGGCTGTGGAGGCGGGGAGAACAAGCCTGCCAAGACGCCGGTGGAACGTAGCGAGAAAGTGGTCGAAAAGGCGTCCAAGGGGACCCCCGAGAAGACCGGTCCGGACTGCAGCGACGGCACTTGCATTCCCTGCGGTGACGCCCAATGCCCCAATGGCTTCTTCTGTGACGAATCGACGTCGAAGCCCACCTGTCAATGGGTACCGACCTGCGCGCGAGCAGCTGGCTGCAATTGTGTGGAGCGAGCGTTGTCCAGCAAATGTAGCTGCACCGAACACGACGGCGGGGCCTACGTGCGCTGCTCGGAGTAGCCGGTCTTTGAGCAGCGACCTGACGGCTGAGTGCCGACTGCCTGTTGGGTTTTTCCAGCGCCGAATTAGGGCTTCTGCGCCAAAACGATGATGCGCGGTGAGGCTTGCCCGAGAAAGACCCCAGGCGTTGCTGGATGGCCACTGGCCTCAGTCACCCTGAAGCCAATATCGTGCAGCATACGGCCAAGTTCATGCAAGGAATACAGTCGAATCGAGTAGTGGCATTCACGAGTACGACCATCATCGAGAATGAGGCTGCGCTTGACCCGCAACCGACTCGTGAAAAAATCGATGCACATGTCGTCCATGCACACGGCCGAATCCCCCTCGTACCAGACGCTCGAAGGCTGATCCAACGCTACGAAATCACGGTTGACCACGTCGAGCAGCAACGTACCGCCTGGCTTTAGCGCGGCGAACATGCGTTCGGCAACTAAGATATTCTTGTCTTCTTCAAAGTAGCCAAACGTCGTATTCCAGCAGTACATGCCATCGAAGACTTCTTCGAAGGCCATCTCGCGCATATCACCCTGCAAGAAGTTGAGCTTCTGCTCGCGCTCCTGGGCCACTTCCTGTGCCAATGCCAGTTGATGCAGCGATAGATCGTAGCCCACGATTCCGTAACCACGACTCGCCAACTCGACAGCGTGGTACCCAGCGCCGCAGCCTAGGTCGAGCAGCGCGCCTCCCGGCGCAACCCCCAGGGATTCTTCGATGAAGCTGACTTCTTGCTCAATCTGCGCGTCGCTCAGGCGGGTCGTAGCGCGGGAGAAGTCCTCGTTGAAAAGCTCCTCCCACCAAGGACGACGTTGTTTCGCTTTGGATTTGTCGGCAGTCTCCGCCGCGGGCAGGGCGTTTGCTGAAGGCTCTTTGGCACGTTCGGGTACCGCTGGCCGCGGAACTCCTTCGCGCGGCACGCGCGATGGCGCCGGTGGCGGTTGGCGCGGCGGCGCGTCGACCACAGCAGACGCAGCAACCTGATGTGGCTGAGCGGGCTCGGACGGGGCTCGCACGCGTTCAGACGGCACGGGAGTAGGGATCGGGAGCTGGCTGTCGCTCGGCGACGACGGCATTGAGTTGCGCCGCGGCGGAGGCGGACGCTTGCGTGCCGATGGCAGGGCTTCCTCGTCGAGTATTTCTACGGATTCCGGTGAGCGTTCGGAACTTGGCGCCAACTCGACTGTCTCGGTCGCTAGTTCCGCGGCTCTCACAGCTTCGGTCGGCTCTGCAGCGGCGCTAGCAGATTCCGCGGAATGCAGCGGGAAAAGTTCGAGCCCCAATGGTTCGGTTGCCGCAGTGGGAACGGGTGGCAACTGCTCCGCTTCGTCGGGCAGTTGTTGGGGACCTTGCTGCGCTTCCCCCGCATCGTCGAGTAGATCGCGAGGAGCCGGCGGCAAGTCGCCAAGCGCAATGGGCGGCAGCGGCGGCATGTCCTGCAATGCTGCATCCGCAAGAACGGGCATGGCGGCAAAGAGATCCCCCGCGTAGTCGGATTCTGGAGCGCTCGACTCCGGACGCGACGTGGCCTCGGGCACGCTGCTCGCTTCAGGACTGCTGATTTCGGGGTCAGAGGTAGCGCCAGCCGCACCAGGAGTCGCCCCTGGCTTTCCAGCCTCCGCCGTACCGATGGCGATGATTCGCATCGCCTGGATCGCTACGGTTGGAGTTTCTTTCTGCTGTCTTGGCGGAACGAGGCGCGGTTTCGGCGGCGGGGTGGACGAACGCCGCAGCGGGTGGTCGCGTGTTGCCCGCGGAAGCACTGCTGCCCGCGCCGCAGGATCACTGGGTGCTTGACTCGGAGTGCGTCTTGCGGGCGGCAACACCGGATCACGATTGGGCGAACTTGGTTCGCTTCCGAGTGTGTCTTCACCGGTGTCGTCTTGCTCGCGTGTGCGTGCCGCCTCATAGCCGTTGTCTCTCGACTCCGCGAGTTCGGCGGTAGCCGACGACATCCAAGGGTAGCGCGCAGAACTCGTTCCAGAGGGAAGGTTGGGTGGGGGCAATGACGAGACGCGCGCACCCGGGAAAGGGATGCTAGGCAGCGAACCCGACAACGTGCCCCGCGGCAGCGCTGGAGGCGGAGGAACGGGAGAAGCACTCTTGCTGGGTGCCTGAGAGCTTGAAGTCTGAGGATGCACGGGCCTTACTTCGGGCGACGGCGAGGGGCTGCTACCCGATGGCGCGATGACCCGCGACGATGGCGCAGGCCGAAGGGCTGCCATAGACGGCGAAAGGCTCGGAGTTTTTGCGACCGGAGCGGCCATGGGAACGGCCATGGGAAGCCCTGGCGCAGGGAAATACGGCCGCCTTGCTGGATCCGGCGGTGGCCGGGAATCGTAGCCCTTCGGTTTGGGCGGCGGAACCAGACGCCTCACGCTGGGCGAAGGCGGATCGGACCCGAGTGCTGGCGTGCGCTCCGAGCGAGCTGGTTCTTCTTCACCAATTGCCACAATGGGCGAACTCATTGGCGAGATGCTATCCGCACGTTCCCGTTCCGGCGTCGGGTTACCGGCGGCGTCAGCAGGCGGCGGCCCTCCGGTCCCGGGCTGCGAATCGCGTGGAGCGGATTCGTCGCTCATGACGCCTCACTGGACAGGGACTGACCCATGCGAACCGGTCCCGGCTCGAAACGAAACGCAGACCTTGATTCAGAAAGCAGCACGACCGTCGATCCCAGATGAAATGCGCCCAGCTCGTCACCTCGGTGCACCGGCACCAAAGGAGAGAGCGGATGCGAGCCCGAAGGCACGTCTCCACTACCGATTACGTTGACACTGATCTTACCCACGATCATGGCACCGACCATCACTAGGGCAACCCGCCCCGATCCTTCGGACAAAATGTCGACCACGACCCTACGATTGCGCACAAATAGCTTGGGAATGTGGCGTTCCCCAATCGCATTGACCGGATAGAGTTCACCCTCGATGGCGCGAACATGCTCGACGAATCCGGCCACGGGAGAATGCACCCGGTGATAGTCGCGCGGTGAGAGATAAATGACGCAGAACGAACCACCACGGAAACGCAACGCGTCGGTGTGGCTCCCGAGTAGCTCGCCTAGCTCGTAGGGTTGTCCCTTGACGAAGAGCCGCGACGCATCGTCTATGGGTCCAAACGAACTGATGACCCCATCCGATGGACTCACGATTGGATGATCGCCAATCGGACGGACCCCTCCGCGCAGTGGCCGCGTGAAGAACGCGTCGAAGCTTCTGTACCCACCGTGGGGCACAGCGGCTTCACTCATGTTCACGTCGAAAGCCTGACTGTAGAGTCGCGACATGACCGAAGAAACCAGCGAAGGCATCGGCAGGTCGCAGAGGCGACCGACTAGATGACTAATTCGCTCCCTCGGGATCAATCGAAGGATTTGGGCGGCAGCGAACGTGGCAAGGCTCACAGGGGGCTTCAATGGGTGCGGGGAAGGAGACTGCCATCGTAGGTCGAGAGCGCATTTTCGGTCAATCTCGCCAGAGTGAAACTGATTATCGGCCAGAAACCCGGAATCCTACTGCCATTCTTCCGCGCCACCACGGCCAGCGGGCTTGAATGCATCACGAGTGAGCCACCTCATGCCGCGTCCAGCGCGGTTGGGAGGTGCGATTTGCCCACTATTGGCTCTGCAGAGCCAATACCGCACGGCAAAGCGTCAACCAGGGCTCGACCGGCGGCACCGCGATCGGAGGGGCTGAAGGCGCATTCTCCTCGTTGGAAAATCCACGGCAGGCAACTTTCTCCAACGTGGGCGCAAATGCGAGACTCTGAAGGAATGCGACCTCTGCGGCCATGGCCTCACCGGTCGACGCCAAAACCCGACCCCGCACGGCCAGCCAGGTGCCGTCGAGCTGACTGACTAGCTCCGGGTCGACGAATCGATGCGCCGCCTCGGGTTGCCCGAGAAGCACTTGAGCCATCGCCAGTTGGTACGCTAGCTCAGGTGGCATCGTTGGCAACGTGGCGAGTGGCTCCAACTGCTTGGCTACTGCAGCCACATGACGACGCTCCATGAGCAGCTCACTGAGCCGCATGCGACGCGCCATGTCGACCCCCCAGGTCAGCTCGAGTCTGTCCGAATCCACTTCGCGACCAGATGCAGGTGCCGCACTTCTTGCTTCTTCCAACAACGAATGCTGCCAACGCTGACTCCACTGGTTCAAACTGTAACCAGATACGGAGACCATCGCGCGATCCGCAGCACCACCGCCTAGGCCGGCGAGGTCATGTAGGAGCAAAACGAGGGCGGCTTCACCGTTGTTCTTGAGCCAATAGTCGAGGAAGTCTCGAACCTCGGCGTACGCCGTCTCGGCTGCTTTTGGAGTGGGTAATAATGCAATTGATGCACCCAAATGATCGACACCAATCGACCGCCCCTCGAGCAGCGCTTGCCTTGCCTCACGGTGGGGATCGTCTGCTGCATCGAGTGGCATGCTGTTTCGCCAGCGCGTTTCCTCGCGCTTGGCAATGCCTTCTTGCAACCAGAGGGGTGCAGAATCGTCGCTCCGCCGTGCCACCAGAAGGTGGGTGAGTTCATGTGCCAAGGTGTCCTGCCAAGGGTAGCCTTCGGGCGTTGCCCGCGGCGAAACGAGGGTAACCTTGCCCCAACGAGCAATGGCGATGGTGCCCGTAGTCTCCGCGGCCTCGAGCGGCAGCCCGGTTACCGTCGCGAGACTCGCCAAATCAGCAACGAGTTCGATACGCAACGGCCGTGGCAGGGCAGTGCCCAAGTGGCTACCGATAACTTTGGCCGCACGATCGGCAACGTCAGCGATCAGCGGCATCAGAACCTGATCGTGACTGTTCTGGAATCGCACCCAGACCCCACGCCGTTCATCGACCAGGATGGTTGCACCTGCCATGGCCCGAGCACATCCGTTGGCAACCGCGTGGAGTTCTTCCAGAATGCCGGATTGGTCCGACGCCGCAGAAGCCGGTGCAGCAGCCGCGGCACCAGCGTGGGTCGCCAGCACGGTGACAGCCCCCTGACAGTCGCCCAGCGCCAACGCCAAGCGTGCCCGCAATAGATCGACGTCGACGCGACGCTCGGTTACGCTATCGAGGGCTACACGCGCAGCGTCTACGTCCAATTCGACCAAGTGCTTCGCTGCGCGTTGCAGCTGCTCAGCCAACTGAGTATCGCTGATGCTAGATTGTGTAGGTTCGACGTGCCCACGACAGCTGACGAGCAGGACACAAAACACAGGCGCCAGCCAACGATGCTTCTGGCGTCGAAGTCTCATTTCAGCAACCCCTCGGCATAACGCCGCACAGCAGGCGACAGTTCCGGAGTGACTTCGCGCGACAGCCCTTTCTGAACGCGACGTCGAAACCCATCTCTACTCTCGGCATCGCTCGTCGAAACGATCCTTCCCCCCGCTGGGTTCGCGGGCCCGGTCGAGTTCCGCTCGTGCTGGGCGAGCTTCTCCCCAGACTGAGCTTCTTCCTTGTCCGGCTGCAGAGCGTTGCGCTCAAGCAACTCCTGTGCAGCACGTTGCCGTTCCAGTGCGGCGCGTCCCCGACCGGCGTCAAGCGATTCCACCGCTTTTAGCATCAGTCTCGACGATTGTTCGAGATCGCTGCGCACATCCTCGGGCACAACGGCATCATTTTGGGCCTCCCGCTGCGCCAAACGGTTGGCCCGCTCTGCCATCTCGCGTTCACGTCCGGAAGCGTGACGCAGCAGGTCCATTGCCTTCGTCACGCTGCTCTCCCGCACTTCGTCCAGCATGGATTTGACCCAATCGCGGTGCTCGGTCAATCGCTTGCGCAACTCATTGATCGTCTTCGGTTCGAGCGTTGCGTTGCCCAGAACTAACGCAGCGCGTAGCAAACTGGCTTCCGCCAGCGCAGCATCGGCCTTGCTCAATCCCTCGTAGGCGCCTGCCAGCTGCAAGCGTTCCAACGACTCTGCTGCGCCACGCGCGAGCTCTTTCGATAGGGCGAGCGCCGCGCGGGCGCTGCCCGGCTCGGCTCCGAGCGGCGGCAACACCTCGATGATGGTTCGGACCTCATCGGCATGCTGCTTGGCCGCGGCTTTCATGTCGTCTGTCCCGAGTCCACGCTCGGAATCATTGGCGAGGCGCTCGACGGCCTCGATGCCCGAGGCATGTTCACGCGCCAATTGCTGAAGCTCTGCGGCAACGCGTTCGAGATGCGCATCGGCATCCGACGCCTTGGCCCCATTCGAACGCCCGAAACCGCGACGCCCAGATTCGACCCCGGCCCGCCCTGCGCCCATGAAAGAGGGCATTGGGCGGCGCAAGCGCTCAGCTAGAAATGAAGCGGCCCGCTCGACGTTGGTATAGTCATTTGCTTCGATGGCATGCCCAATCCTCAGCCATCCCGCCAGGGCTATCTCACCGAGATCGCCCCCGAGCCGCCCTAACCGTTTGAGCTCAGCCGCTCCCGTACCCAGAGTAGCCTCGGCCGCCTGGACACGTGCCGCACCGTGTTCCCGCTGCTCGCCCAACGAGATCGCTCTCGCACCTGATTCGATCTCGACTGCCACATCCGCCAAGAGGCGCGACACATGCTCGGCATCTCTGTAGGCAATGGCTTCGAACGCCGAGTCCACCGAGAGCGTAACCTCCTCAATCAGCGGCGCGAGCCGACCGCTAGCTTTGGGGACACGCGACAACTTGTCGCGCTGCGCGCGCAAGAAAGCGCGAAGGATCTTGCGCATGGCAGGGTCATTTATGGCCCCCGACTCGAGCCCCGCAAAGAGCGAGATGGCTCGTGACCTATGTTGAGCAAGCTCGTCGGTTGACTTCGGTTTGACCTGGGCCAATGCGAGCCAATCGACGAGTTGGTTTCGCACTTCGAGATAGGCGTCACGACGACGCACCTGAACCTGTCCGAGCGACGGCTTATCGATGATGACAGTCTGGCTCTGCCCCCAACTCGCGCCGTTTTGGTTGTTGTCATCTCGGGCCGCAACAAGAACCTCAACGGAACCGTAGCTGCTTGTAAGAAAAGCATCCGCTGCGTCGAGCACATAGGCACCCGTGTACTTCTGCGCTTCACCGTCGAGACGCACGAGCAGGCGCCGTTCTTCGCGCGCACCGGCACGCAGCACCAGATCGATCTCCCGAATGCCATGATCGTCGGCAACGCCATAGTGCAGATCAACCACCGGATTGTCGCCAATCGAGACTCGCTTCGGTGCCCCTTCGAGTTCGACCAACGGAACACGATCCGCAATTGCATCGAGCAGCAGCACTTCGCTCTGCAACACGAGGACGCGACCAAAACGCGCAGCCACGCGCAGCCGTACGGTGGATTCGAGTTGGTAACGCGCAGTGATGCCACCCTGTCCGTCGCTCACGAAAGGCACGTCGCGGGTTCCGTCTGTCACGACCAACTCGAGCCCGTCACGACTCGGCATCCCACGCACGATGACGAGGCTACCCTGCGGTTGTGCCGAGGTCGAGTCGAACTCGATGCTGTCGGGTGAACCGTGAAGATACGCTGGCGGCTGGACGGTCACGGGCGCAAGCTCGACCAGATGCATTGGCATCGGTGCCACGTTGCCTCGAGCCAGCAGCACGTCAAACCCTTCGAACACCCGCAAAGGGACCAAGAGGACCAATCCAAGACTTGCCAGAATGGCCAGAGTCGAGAACAGGCCCAACCTCGCCGCACGCGCCATCGCTAGCTCTTCGACCGCCGCCATTGGTACGCGAGAGACGATGCGCTGGAGGTGGAGCGCCGCAAGCTCCTCACTTACGCGCGGAGCTTGCGCCTCCGCCACTTCTACGAGCTCGATTGCCCGCACTAGTTGCGATGCCAGGGGGCGATCGAGCGTCTCGACGATCGCTTTGACGCCAACTTTGACGTTCCGCGACTGCCGTCGTTGCCAGCCCGAGCGGGCAATACCGAGCGCCGCAGAGCCCCCAAGAAGGGTCAGCGCTACGAGGCGCGTGGCCGGGGTACCCTGGCGCGCCACGAGGAAGGCCGTAACCGCGAGGCAGAGAAACGTGCCAAACAGAGCTCGCCGCTGTGCCGGGCGCAGGCGCGCCTGCCACGTAGCAGAGATATCTAGCAGCGCCGGAACGGCCTTCACCGCCCAAGCATAGCGAAGGATGAGCTCTTTACCCGCTCGAAAACATTGGGCCTAGTCGAAGTGCCTCGAAAGGCCGTGCCATGGTAGCCTTTTCGGATGGGAGCCGAACTGCCCATCGTCCGCTCGATTCTCGCCGTGCCGGGGCTCGTTTTGCGACGGGACTGGCTAAGAGTCCAGCTGCGCGAACGTCCAATGGTTAGGGTGGCCACCGAACTGAATGCGCTCTGTGAGTCGGCCGAAGCCTTGGTTTCCACGTCGCGCGAGGCATTGGTGGCTTGGGTGGCTGTGCTCGTCAGCGATGGTAAAGCTGCTTGGATAGAGGATCTGCGACGCCTAGCCCACGAGGCTGGCCACCACAGTCTGCTGCGGCTACTGCGCAGCTACTCCGTTCCCTCCGCATTCGACAACGCCAAGGCGGACGCGCATAACCCGGCGCTGGGTCGGGATCTGACCGTGGGAGAGCGCCGCAGCCTCGCACGCAAGCCACATCGCGGCAAGTTCGATCGACTCTTACACGATCCGCATCCGCTGGTACTGCGCCAACTGCTCGGTAACCCGAAGTTGACCGAAAATGACGTGGTGAAACTCGCCGCTCAGCGGCCAGCGCGCGCAACAACCATGAGGACGTTGGCGGAGTTTCCCGATTGGTTCGTGCGCACACGCATTCGGATGTCGATCATCAGCAATCCGTTGGCCCCCAGCAGTATCGCCATTCCCTTGACGGCCCTCGCGACACGCCCCGAACTCGTCGAGATCACGGATAATCCGTCGCTGCATGTAGTCCTGCGGGCGGTCGCGCTCGAACTGCTCGAGCGCCATCCGCCACTAGGGCCCGCGGACTCACCGTTGCTGCAGTAGTGCGCAGAAGAAACTATGCGCTGCGGTCGCTACCTACTGGGTTCGTGCTGCGCGGCAACCGGGGCTCTAGTCGGCTCTGCGAACGTCAACGATGCGTTCCTGAATCTTCAACACCTTGACGGGCGGAACCAGCAGCGCGGCAACGGCATTCGAGAAGAAGTCTTTTACCAGTTGCCAGTCACTTTCGCCTTCGCCCGGTAGGGGTGGCTCCGGCTCCGCATCCTCGAAGTAGGTCAGCGCGCGCAGCACGAGTCCCTCGTTGACGTCCGTTGCGTAAACCATACGAAGTGCCCGGAGACAATCGACGAGCCCGAGAGCGTGGGATTGCAACATGACGTAGAGGTCGAAAAAGTCTCGACGCAGGCCGCGATCTAGCAGCGCATGCGTTTTCGTGGCAAGTATGCCCGACACATCGAGCGCGCCGCTGTCGACGTGTTGCGCCAGCTGTTGCAGCACGAAGACGGAGACGTCCACCCCTTGGAAATTCAGGTGAACCGTGTCATCCCCGCGCTCTATCAATTCGACAGGTCCCCGTTGACGAAAATGTTCAATAAGCTGCTCCAAGTCGCTTGTGTTGACGACACCAAAGTCAACATCTCGGCTCGGGCGATAGGGGCAGAAACAGCGAACAGCTTGCCCGCCAATCACGAACCAGTAGCGATCAGACGGTACTGCCGACGCCACCCGTTCGGGGATCACTTCCTCTGGTTGCAGCCTTGTCACTAACGCCCCCGATAGCGCAGGACGGCCCGTAGAAGCGCGCGACTCTTTGGGCGCCATCCGGACCTTTGCTCGGCTTGCCGTAGCGCGGCAAGTGGTAGTCCAGACGCGAAACTCAGCGCCCGCGACGAGCCATGGTTGAATGCGTAGAACGCAAGCACGTCGGCCGGGACCGTCGCATCTTCGCCCTCTAGGTCGAGATTGAAAAGCGTCGCCTTCAACTCGGCCGGGAGATCCCGAATGCACATTCGACACTCGGGCTCAGAGACTTCGCCGCTTGGGATTGTGGTTTCAGCGCGACGCATGCGTGCCTCGGCACGAGCTTGCGAAATCATCAAGTCGAATGCGGGCACGAGCGAAAGCTAGCGCGAATGCGCAGCATTGTCGATAGTCGGGCCGGATAGGACGGAGATTTGTTGTCGGTTCGGCGCAATTGCAGCGAGCTGCAGTTCAGCGAAGGCCGTGCCGCGCGTATGCCGCGACAAGCTAACGGCAGAATGAAACCTCGTGTTGTCGCTGCAATCGTGAACCGAAGCGCACGAGTGCTGCTAACTGCACGAGTGCGCGAAGGTCTACGGCCCGAGCGATAGCGAATCTCTACTGATTCTTGACTCGGCGGTCAGAAGCCTGAAGGATACTGTGTGTAGAATGACCCTATCGAAGCTGCTCCCGTTCCACTTGATCTTGTGCATGAGTATCTCGAGTTGTGGCGGGCTCGCAGACGTTGGGTCTGCAGAAGTGCCTGCGACGTCCACAACAGGTGGAATGGTGACCAAGCCAGCGCCTGTAGCAAATCAGGAGAGCGGCGGGGCTAGCGGGACTGGCGGGACGAGGGCGCCCGGATTAGCCGGTGCAGCACCTGAACTCGAAAGTATTCCCGGTTGGGTGGATTCTGGTTCGGCGTGCAACCTGCCGGAGCCCAATTGCGTCTGTCCTGCGTGCGAATTGGTTGGATATGATGACCTGAGGTCCGCATGCCTAGAAGTCTTCGATTGCTTCTACAATCGCTGTACCATTGTTGGTCCGGGATTCGAAGGAGCTCTGATTTGCCCGGATTCTACCTGCGAAGAGTATCAGCTGCCGGATACCCCCTGGTCCACCGATAGTCTGGATTTTGGCAATCCACGCCGCGCCGCGTACGTGGCATTTCGTTGCGCCCTCTCTGGGGTTGGGACGACGGATTCTACTTAGCCCTGCCAGACCACGGCTGCGGATGGCATAGGTGTCGATGCCATCCAATGTTTGGCTCCGCCTACGCCGGCTTACGACTATCCTTCTTCTTCGCCCTCGCTCGCCCACTTCGCCACTGCTCCCATCGTTACACGACTGGAACAGTCTTCACAAAGCGGTGGTTCGTCGATGCGCATTTCGTCGCCACGAAACCACACCATCAGGCCGCTGCTAAACGGTAAACCCTCGCAAACTTTGCCGCACAGATCGCACTCGAAGGTCTGCTTCAACTCTTCTTGTTCAGCCGGCGTCACCGCGGGTTCTAAGACGCGCTCCCAGTACACGGCAGTAATATGCGGGACGCGCGCGTGCTTCATGCAATGACTATAGCGCTCGGCACCATGGCAGGCTCGGCAGTCTGCGCTGAACGCCCTACATCAATCCCGAATTGCGGGCCGATAGCTCGTTTCCTGCCAAAGAAGCATCGCGAGAAAAATGCGGGCTTTTTGGCCGGTTCGGCGTGACGACGGTGAGTTGATACCAACGTCCTTCGAGCATCATCACACGCGCCAAGTGATTCCACGAGTTATCGGCGATGGCTTTGGCCACCGGCAGCCGCAAGCGAGTCACTAGCGGTAGAGGTCGAGAACGCCTGCCGCAAGCTCTCGTGGGGAGCTGCCAATCGGTGCGTGCACGTGGGCATCAATACCATCGCCGTAGCTGGGTACATCCGCAGCTCTGTAGATGAGCCCGACAGGTAATTGACCAGCGTGACGCCGCAATAGGCCCAGTGCCGCGTCGAAATCCGCGGCATCGTGGTCGACCGGGATCCCCGCCGATAGCTCTTTGAAGTAGTCCTTGCTTGCCTCTTTGTGAAACGTTACACAAGGACTAAGCACGTTGATGAAACTGATCCCCTTGTGGACGAGACCTTCGTACAATAGATCCGTCGTTTGCTTGATGTCCCAACTGCCCGTTTGAGCGACAAACGTAGCGCCGGCGGTCAGAGCAACCCAGGGAGGATCGAGCGGCGTTTCCCAGCTCCCATTTGGCGTCGACTTGGAACGCAGGCCCGTGCGACTGGTGGGTGCAGTCTGCCCCTTGGTCATACCGTAGATCTGGTTGTCCATGAGCACGTAGGTAATGTCGACGTTGCGCCGCATTGTATGCATGAAGTGATTGCCTCCGATGGCCAAAGCGTCGCCGTCGCCGCCCGTTGCCACCACGGTGAGGTCTGGTCGCGCAGTCTTCAGGCCCGTCGCCACGCTCAGAGAGCGCCCGTGTGCCGAATGAAATCCGTAGGTATTCATGAAGAATGGAAGCCGGCTCGAACAGCCAATTCCCGCCACGACTGCCACCTCGTGTTCCGGTCGTCCTAGTCGAATTAGCGCACGATTGAGGGCACTCAATACTCCATAGTCGCCGCAACCAGGGCACCAAGTGGGTTTTACGCCCGACGTATAGCACTTCGGGGCTTGTGTCTCTTGTTCGCATTTGTCGGATGTCATGAGGCCCTCACTAGACGACGTTTCGGATGCGAGTGCTTTGTTCACTCAGTAGTTCTTGCAAACGTTGCTGGATGTCTTGCGCCGAGAACGGCGATCCATTGTCCTGATTGATGCCGACGACCTCCACGCAATGCTCGGTTAAATCCTGGACAAAGTTGGCACGAACCAGCTGCGCGAATTGCTGGGAATCATTGTTCTCACAAACGCAAAGCTTACCGATCCCCGACGCGACGATGCGACGGATCGACGCCGAGGCCAACGGCCAGATGACACGCGGGAACAAGTACCCAATATCGAAACCCTGCGCACGTAGTGATTCGACGGCTTCGCGAACTGCTCCGGCACTGCTGCCCCAACTGATGACCGCAACCGAATGCTTGCCAAGCACTGGCGAATCCTGTCCTTCGGCGTTTGCGAAGGAACGTTCGATGGCGTTCAGTCGCTCCTTCCGATGCGCAACGTTATTGACGCGCAACTCTGCGTCGAATCCCGGTTGTCCCGTCGCGTCGTGTTCGAGGCCTCCGGTGCGAAACATCCCACCCGGAGTTCCCGGAATCGAGCGCAGCGAGGCCCTACCCTCAGCCGCACGCTCATACCGGCTAAATTTCACGGTTGGGTCGAAACTTCCGGCATATAGCGGCTCTTCGTAGATCTCGAGTGCGTCCAGAGACGGCAGCACCACGGTCTGCATCCGGTGACTGATGGATTGACTCGACAGCAGGATCACTGGCACGTGAAATTCATGGGCGGCGTTAACCGCCCGAATCGTGTCAAAGAAGCAATCGCTAACCGACTGTGGCGCCAATACGACGCGCGGGGCGTCGCCGTGAGCACCGTACACGGCCAAATTCAAGTCACCTTGTCCGTCCTTCGTCGGCATTCCGGTGGAAGGGCCCGCGCGCTGCACATCCACCACGACGATGGGCAGCTCCGCCATACTTGCCAAACCGAGAAGTTCCGTCATCAGCGACAGACCTGGGCCACTCGTTGCGGTCAACGTCTTTGCTCCGCCGAATGCCGCGCCAATGCACATACCAAGGCTTGCGATCTCGTCTTCGGCTTGTACGGCGCGGCCCCCAATCTGCGGCAAGTGTTTGGCGAGCATTTCCATGATTTCGCTCGCTGGTGTAATCGGATACCCAGCAAAGAATCTCACGCCCGCCACGATGGCACCAAGCGCCACGGCTTCATTTCCCGAAATCAAGACGCGCGGCGGCTCCAGCGTCGGTTTGAGTTGAGCTGCCGTGTGATTGGAGAGATTGCTCTTGGCGAACGCTACACCGGCCTCGAACGCAGATGCCGCCGCCTCGACGACTTCGCTCGACTTCTTGCCGAAGGACTGACGCACCACGGTCTCGCCGACCGCAGCATCGAGCCCGAGCAAGCAGGACAAGACACCTGCAGCGACGATATTCTTGCTTCGGGTGGCCCCGGTCGCCGCCGAGCAGATACCGTCGTAATCGACAGCAATGCCCATAGCAGCAAGCGTCGCAGTCTGTGCATCGTGCGGATGCAGGAGCAGTCCGCCTTGATCGAGGGCCTCGGCTTGATTCGTGACGGCCAAACGATTGAGCGCCACGACGACATCCGGTGAATCTCCTGGAGAGCTGACTTCCCGCCGAGAAATCTTCAGCTGAAACGAGGATTGCCCGCCGCGCACTTCCGCCAGAAATGAGCTCAATGTGCATACGTGGTAGCCGCAACGCGCGGCGGCCTTGGCCACGATGGTTCCAATAGACAAGATTCCGTCTCCGGCACTTCCCTCGAAACGCACGACAATGGATTCACGCTGCGTCATTATGCCAATGAACCTTTCCGTGAGCTCACCGCTCTACCTGACCGTCACCCGAGCGCAGTATTGGACGAACGACGCGTTCCACGATGTGGGCTCTTCGGTAAGCGTACCACCCTCACTTCCGCACGAGACGTGACGTGAGAGAAATAGGCAAAATGAATAGGCTGATGTGCGAACGGCATCGCGCGTAAACACTGTGCGCACCCTAGACGCTGCTCAGTACTTTGTGCGGGTGCCACCCCCATCGATACGGAGCGAGCCTGCGTCTGCGGCATACCTGCGCTCGTGGTGGGTCGCCTGGTGCGGTCAGCCCACGGGCAAGCCCATTCAAGAAGTGACGTTGGGCCTGGCCCTGTGCTACGCGTCGCGGAAGCACCACATTATGGCTCTATCAGTTGGATCGCGGTGAATACACGCCGCCGCTCGGTGTCACCCGTACCGAGCTGCCCCTCTTCGTTCTTGCCCGTGCACAGCGTCGACCCGTCTCTCGATATGGCGCAAGTTGCGAAAGATCCAGGGCTGACTAGAGCAATATCCGCACGGACCTGGGTCGGCGTGGTCCGGGCCTCGATGTCGGACGTCCCCAGTTGACCCTCAACATTGCGCCCCCAACACCAGAGATCTAGATTTCGTCGAATTGCACAGCTGTGAAATGTGTTCCCGCGAATGGCAACCCACTCGGTCGCTGTGTCGACGCGGCTCGGGCTGGTCAATTCGGTCGCATCGAGGATGCCTAGCGGGGCTCCGCTTCCCGAACCGCTGCCGGTGTTTTGCCCCCAACACCACAACGATTGATCACCTCGAATGGCACAGGTAAAGTTCTGTCCCGCTGTCACGTCCATCCAGGGACCGTCACTCGTCACTTGCACCGGCTCCCTAACTTGGATGCGAGAATCCACGCCTAGTTCGTGCTCGCTATTGCGCCCCCAACACCAGAGTCCACCATCCAATCGAATGCCACAGGTATGGCCGTCACCGGCGTCGACACGTCGCCATATCGCGTCCCCTACCCCGACGGGTAAAAGTGCATCTGCCGCCATCTCGCCCGTGGATGGTGACGGATCGGCTTGCCCAAGTTGCCCCTCCCAATTCTGTCCCCAACAGTAGAGCCTACCACTCGCCGTCAGCGCACAGCTGTGCCGAAACTTGGTCGTAATCGCTGCGGCACGCTCGGGAAGGCTGACCTCGGTTGGTACCCTGCGAAGCAAGCGGTCGCCGATCCCGAGTTCCCCGCGCTCGTTGCTGCCCCAGCAGTAGACAATACCAAGATCGTCCAAAGCGCAGCTGTGCTCCGCACCCGCAGCAACCTGCAGGAAATGCCCCGCTCCAGACACCAAGCGAGCAGTGGCCGAACTCGCATCGTCGCCAGTTCCCAGTTGCCCTTGGTCATTGGCCCCCCAACAATAGAGACCGTCGGTCGCGCTGGCGCAGGCGTGCCGCTGGCCCGATGCGATATCCTGTCCCACCGACTGCACCCGCGCGTCGGGCACCTCCGCTCTTGGGGTGAGCACTTCGCCTCGCTCGGTGCAACCAAAGACGCCAACTTGCAGCAATATCGCCCATCCTGCCCTCATAGTTCGCCCCCGGCACTCAACTGCGCCGCCAACTCCAAACCGGACATCCCGACAACGGCACTACCCGCATCCGTCGCCTCGATGGCCCGAACCGGTACGCCTACGCCTGAACTCAATCCCAACCAGAATGGCTCAAGAGTCAGTACCTGCGCCTGAACCCCCGTTCGGGCAAAGAGAGCCAGTCCACTGAAACTAGCGGCAACCGCATGCTCGTTTGCTGTCGCCTCGAAGCGCAGCCAACTAACACGGCTACCAAGCCCCCACGTCAAGTCAATGCCCCGAGAGTGAAGAACCACGATCTCGAGATTCATACCCAATCCGATGGCGGTCGAATGCACAATACCGTCCAATGTCTCGATGTCGAACCCCTGGCGTAGGCCGGGCGCAAAACCAATCACAAACCGCGGCGTGACGTGTAGCTTATACAGAACGTCCGCACCGACAAGAGTAAGTCTCCCCGTATAGTGCTCGGCGCCCAGGCCAAGGCCCAAACGATGATTCTTGTTCACAGGCGCCATGAGCCGCCGCTCGAGTTCGTGAACGACGGGTGCTGGGGCCTGTGCTCTTCGTTGGTTGTCTTGCAGCGCAAGCTCGGCCCAACTCGCCCAAACCAATTCGTCTGCTGCCAGCGCTACCGTGAGCGCGCGCCCATCGGGCGGAATATGCTCGAGCTCGACGTCGCGGGTGACGCGCTTGTCGGTGACCGCGTCACGAATCTCCACGGTCACCGAGACTCTACGCATCGCGCTCGAACTGATGGTTATCGCGGCTAGGGCAGGCCGCGTCGGAGCCTCGTCAATATGACAAACTGAGATCCCTCGATGGTATAATTCCACCTTGAGATCGGCCAGCACCATCTGCTTTAGTTCGGACTGCCAGGTGCCACTGTCGAAGACGACGCTCACCCAGGGTCCGTCTCCGTCGCCACATTGGTGCTCAGGCTTCGCCACCGCGCGCCCGGCAAAGCCGAACGAGACCCCGATCAGGGCTAGCACAGTGAAGGTCAAAGAGCGTCGCATCAGGGTCGGTCGCGGCCTTGGGTTCAGTCTGGAGCAAAGCCTGACAAACGACTAGGGTCCACCGCATTGGCGACGCAACAATTCCGCGTGCACTCCCTGCGGGTAGTCCCGAAGGTACAAAGTGCGCGCCGTCCTACAAGCCGCTGTCTGGCCCGATGCAGCATATGCCTCGACCAGCCGCGCCATCGAGTCTTCGCGCAGCGCAGAACTTGGCAACTGCGCGATCGCCGTTCTGAAGGCTGCAATCGCTCCCTGCCGATCCTTCAGAGGTCCCATCCGCAACCTCCCGAGTTCGAAGGCCGCGATCCCTGACCTAGAATCGTGCGGAAACCGTATCAGCAACGCCTGGTAGGCCCGCGCCGCTGAACCGGCATCGCCAGCACGACGGGCCTGATTCCCTTGCTCGAATAGCTCTTTGGCGCTGGTCGACTCAGCGGCAAAAGTCACTGGCGCTGCACCAGGTGCAAGAGCATTCGGCGAGCTCGACGGCTGAGCTGAGGAAACCGCACCAACCGAAATTGCCGCGATTTGTTCTGAAGCGGACGGGCTCGGTGCGTCGTCGGACGCCGCTGAATGAACGACCGGGGGGCTTTCCATTCCCTTCGTGCTGCCTGTCGTTGACCAACGTTCACCGCCCTGCAGGGCCCGACTCTGCTGCAGATTCGGGCCACTCAGTACGAGCACGCTTCCGCGCTCGACCGCTACCTCGACGAATCCGCTTGCCCGGTCGCGTTCCACGCTGAAACGCGTACCGGTCACACGCACCTCGATGTCGCCCGCAAACACCGAGAACCGCCGCTGCTGCCTGACCAGATCACAGATGATTTTACCTTGCTCGATGCGCACCGCGGCGGCACGCGGGTTGTCACTCAGCATCTCGACCCTCGTTCGTGCGAAAATCTCGAGCCGCGAACCACCATCGAGATGAACTATCGTACCGTCGAGCAACGTTTCGAGCGCGGCGCCGTTCCATGCAGGATGGGTCAACTTCCCTGGAAGCACGACCCAAGACGCGCTTACGACGATTATCACCGCCAGAAAAGCAACGCTCCATCGCCACCGTGACCGAAGTGGACGTGGGCGCAGCTCGAGCCGTGACGATACCCGAGACCAAATTCGCGCTAGTCGTACCTGCGAGGTATCGACGCGAACGAACTTGGACAATGGTGTAAGCTGAGCCACTTTTTCTCTAATCTACCGCTGGTCCTGGAATCGCCTCAGGCGCGCTTCGGCGCAAGACAGTCGCCGCTTGACCGTGGCCACGCTCAATTGCATCCGCGCTGCCACTTCGGCAAGTTCCATTCCTTCGATGCGACGCAGAACCAGTGCAACACGCTCCTGCGCCGACATGTCTGAGATAACCGAATAGATCGCCGAGAGCTCGCTCACAACATCGGGTGGAGCATTGGAGGCAATGAGTCCTTCCACGTCGATGGATTCGTTGGAGCGGAGCCCCAATCGAACGAGCATCCGCTGACGACGCAATCGCTTCTGCGCCAACCGCACCACAATCGTCGACAGCCAAGCGGCAAATGCTTGCGGGTTGTCGAGCTCGTGTAGGTGCCCAAGCGCACGCACGAATGCGTCCTGCATCAGGTCGTCGGCATCTTCGCTTCGCCCAAGCATCCGCTGGGCCAGGCACAAAACCCACGCCGCATGTCGCGTAAACAAGGCCTGCTCCGCCCAGCTCTCCCGAGCGCGCGCCGCAATCACGAGCGCCGCATCCGAGGGTCCCGTCCCCGACTTGGTGGAGAGGCGCGTTTCGTTCACGGTTCCACATCTTGGCTCATCTGTGCGCTAGGCGGTGGGTTCGCTAGCGGATCTTCTGCCGATACTGCCGCGCTGGCACGGATCCGCGTTACATTCGTCCGAGTGTTGTAGGACAATTGCGCCATTGACCCCTCACTCGAAGACATTTCCATTCACGAGCGTCGTAATACTGTCGGCTCGCAGGATGATACTTCCGTTGGTGACGCTCCCGACTGGGGCGCAGTCTTCCGTTGCCGAAGTCCGGTAGGCTTCGAAAGTCGACGGCACATTGGCGCCACCGAGGACGAGGTGCTTGTCTGTGGTTGCGGTATTGATGGCCACGACCGTGAAACTCTGCATTGCGGCATGCGCGAATGCGACAACGAAGAGTTCTGGTTCCGTCGAAGAAGCCTGCAGCATCTTGGCCCCAGGACGGACATAGCGATAATAGTTCTTCGAAACGTAGTAGCGTTTGCCGCGGTACTGCGTGCCACCCATCAACGTGTACTGACCTGGTGCCCCACCGAGTTCGCTGCCCTGCCACCACACCCAAGCCGATACCTGACCATAGCTCAGGGCCGAGTAGATGGCGTAGCCAAGCGACCTTGCACCGTTAGTGCCAGCCCAAGTATCGGTGTACCCCGAGGTCTCGGTCATCCAACTAACCTTATTGCGCGGTTTGGCCCAGTTTTTCTGAACGTAGGTCCAATAGGTGGCCAGTTGTGAGCCCGCCGTCGGGGCCACGCCGTCTTGATAGCCGTGATACGCTAGAATATCGAGTGCTGTCCAAGCGGCACTTGTCATGCTGGCCGAGTAGAACCACTCTTGTCCTTCGAGCTCGAGCATGTTCTCCGTGCCAAAAATTTTCACGTTCGGGTGAAGTTGCTTCAGCGCCGGAGACACAGCCGTCGCCATGCGTGCATAGGAGTTGAGTTTGGCCGGATCGATGTCGTAGACGCATGAATTGTAGGGCTCGACGAACATGGGTTCGTTCTGAGGACTGATGGCGTATAGGTCGACGCCGACGGCAGCGTAGTTGTCAATTCCTTTGGCCAACCACTGCGCGTAGGCACCATATTTCGCAGGGTCGAGTGTACCACCGTTTTTGAGCCCATCGGAGTGGACCGCGCAAGGAGTGCTGCCGGACTGCACGCTGTCAACCGCGCATTTCATGCTCGAGGGCGGCGACCAGACGGTTAGGATGAACTTCAAAGGCACGCGATTGGCGTCTGCAATCCGTTTCATTCCCTCGACGACCGGTCGCTGCTTAGCCCAATTAGCATCCTGACCGGACTCTTCGGAATAATACTCACTACGCCACACGGTAATACCCAGGTCCTTTATCACCTGCGTTCCCCAAGCGTCTGACCACATATCGCTCGATGCTCCCCACCAGACGTCTTGCGCGCCAAAAAAGCCGAAGCCATCAATCGTCTGGAATTCCTTGGAGCGATCGATGATCACGTTGGGGGTGCCAACGGAACCCGCGCTTCCCGCCACACCACTGCCGCCCGTCGAGACCTTTCCAGCGTTGCCTGCTGCGCCACCAAGGCTACTGCTCCCACCCGTCGAGGCCTTCCCACCTGCCCCGCTCGTACCTCCAAGGCTACTTCCACCCGTAGCAGCCTTACCGCCAGCGCTCGTGCCAGCAATGCTACTCAAGCCACCAGACGAGGAACTCACACCGCCGGCTGCCCCCCCTGCCTCGTTCGCAGCTCCACCGCGACTCACGGCTCCGCCGCCCGTTGCGTTGCCCATGGCACCTCCCGGCGATCCTCCTCCGAGACCGCCGCTGCTACCTTTCATTCCTCCTCTGCCCGCGTTTGCTCCAGTCGACGGCGCAGCGCCACTATTTGACTTGCCTCCGAATCCGGTCGCGCCGCCAACGCCTTGGTCGCTGTTCTGACTGGAGCCAGAGCAACCGCAGATCAGTGCCAACTGAAGCAAGGGACCAGTTAACGAGCGCAGAAAACTTGCCATGCTGAGAATGAACCACGAACCTGCTAGTGCGGCTCAGTATTATTGCTGGTTCGTCGCTAGAAACTGCAATCGTTGGCGCAACTACCGGCTGGTTGGGTGCCCGTCATCTCGAGATAGTGATTGGACACCTGTGCCTGCGTCAACAAATAGTCATAGAAGGCAACCTTGGCTATGGCCCCCGGAAACCAGCCATCTTGTGCCATAGTTCCAATGTTAATAGGGCTATTGTTTGCCTTGGGGACGACGCTGTACTGGCTCATACAACCGGTTGGGTTATGGCGTGCTTGGTTCCACTTGATGCCGTTAACCCAAATGTCGATCGATCCCGGGTAGCTGGCACTGTTTGCGCAGGTCGAGGGTTGGCCCTTGGTCGTGTACGCGCCAACGACGTGATACCATTGGTTGGCCTGAATCAGCCCACATGTGGGCTGCCAATCCGCGGCCGATCCGAGTCCAGCCGATGGATTGAATACGTAGGCGGAGAGGCGGTTGCAACGGCCTTCGGAGTTCGTCGTGCTGTACATGCGAGCTTCCCATTCGCAAGTTGGGGCGTAGTCGGCGCACTTGCCCATCCAGTCGACATAGCCGGAACCACCATCGTTCGGGAACTCCAGCACCGTTGGTTTGATCCAGGCCTCCCAGGTGAAGTCTCCCACAGTTGGGATTGAGTAGGCGCTGTTCGACGGAATCGTCAGATACTGCGAGGAGCCGTTGAATACAACGGCAGTGTCGCTGTTGGGCAGAGTGGTCGAATTCAGCGGCCCGCCTCGATAGCTCCCGCTATTCCCCCTGGGCGTCAAGTCAGGCTCGGTGCCAGAAGTCTTGGTCATCGCCCAGAAAGCAACCGGACGATCGCAAAGCACCGTCTGGTCGTAAGTAAGTGCCGCGGAGCCACCACAGCCAACGCTCGCACCCGCGCTACTCGTCGAGCCGCCACTGCTCGCCATTCCCCCGGTAGCGCTGCCACCGCTACTCGTTGTGCCGCCGCTGGCCTTGCCGCTGCTCGTCGTGCCGCCGCTGCTCGTTGTGCCGCCGCTGCTCGTTGTGCCGCCGCTGCTCGTCGTGCCGCCGCTGCTCGTTGTGCCGCCGCTGCTCGTTGTGCCGCCGCTGCTCGTCGTGCCGCCCAGCGCGGTCGCGCCACCCGCAATCGAATTGCCTCCCGAGGCAGCTGCTGCGCCGCCAATCGCGGCACCACCGGTGCTCGACGCGCCGACTGACGTTGGCGTCCCCGCCGAACCCAACTGACCACTTTTGCCCCCCGCACCGCCAATGGCGAATGCTGCTCCTCCGCTGGCTGCCGTCGCAACCTGGCCACCCCCGACGCCCGACATGCCGCCACTTGGCGATGCGCCCGGGCTCGATCCTCGACTGCAAGCAAGGCATATCATTGGCGATATGACCATGAGTCGGCCTATCTGGGTTGGGCTTGGCATCGGGGTCAATACTCCAAAAATCTCGACGAGGCGCAGGGGTACGCTCTGGATGAACCCCGAGGATGGCCATAGAGTTCACATTTTCGAGCCAGTCCCAGCTTTTCGACTTCGGTTCCTGGACCAGCGCTCCAATGCTACCTCGTATTACCAAAGCGGGCGCGAATGTAGGCGAGTACCGCGCGTTGCTCTGAGGTACTGAGCCGGGCGTCGAAGCCGAGCATCGTGGTCCCGGGAACCCCCTGAGCAATGCTCGCTAGCAGCACAGGGTTCGACTTGGCTAGCCACATGGGATTGGCGACGAAGTCGGGTGCGGCGCGACCGCCCTCGCCGCGTCCGTCGAGTTGATGACAATGCGCGCATTCGGAAACGTAGACCTCAGCACCGCGCGCTAGCGTTTGCTCGGACACGCCACCAAGCCCCCTGGCCATGATGCCGACGCATACGACGAGCCCTAGGATGAGCCCTCCGACAAGCCAACGGCTCGCCAGCAATTGCGTACGGACGGAGTGCAGCAGGGCAAGGAAAGTAGTCCACATATCGAATCACTGCGCCCCGAGCCGCGCACAGCCGCGATAGTACCACAGAGTACGTCCTTGATTCGCCTGGCATCTCGATTCTGCGGTGTGGTCGCACACCCTCGACGCAGCAACCGAAGCGAATGGATCCCCGAACATAGAGGTGAGACCCTATGACTTGCATTCCCTTCGCGAGGATGAATGCCTCGTCCGTAGCGGCTGCGCCGCATAGAGCTTCGCTTCGAAGCGACACGTCGCGCTCAAGCTCGGCGGGAATGCCCAATGCAAAGGTGATATCACGAATCGACAACGGCGCGCCGCATGCTCCCGGATATCGTGACCCTAAATAGAGTCTTGGGACTCCATTCTTTGGCAAATTTGGCAGAATACTTCTCAAGGTTGTCACTGGCCGCCTTCGGCGGCTGACCAGCGTTGCTGGTCACCGTAGCCCTTGGTGGAACTCTACGCTCCGTGGACAATTGCCAATTCGGGTCACTGGCTATCAGTAAGCAGCCGTCGGGTGTCAGCCGTCGCCAGACGGCAATCGTCAAACGACGTCGGTTCGACTCCGAGATTGGCCCGAAGGCCTCCATCAGCTGACACCTGATACCTGACTGCTGATAGCTTGTTTGGTTGACTGCGCCTTCGGCGCTCCTCGTTTCACTCGGACCGTGGCTCGACCAACACGGGCGGGACGACCGGCGATACCTGCAACGGCGCGCAACTTCTGTTCGTGATATCGCTCTCGATGGTTGCCCCCAACTCTTTCTCGGTGCACAACGCCCTCGTCGGTACCAACGGCTACAGCGGCGCCATTGCCGGGTATTGGGGCAAGCTCGACGTGGGCGCGCTGTTCCTTGTTCGGCGGCAATCTGGCGACCAGGTGGAATGCCCGGTCGTGACCAGTATCGCCCCAGGGGTCCATACCCTTATGCCGATCGCCAACCTAATCACGAGCAGTCAAAACGACTTCCAAGCTGCGGCCGTCGCCCAAACCAAGGTGAACTCCCCCGTGCCCGAAGCCGTCGCCGCCGCCGCAAGCCTGCTGACGGGTGGAAGTCGTCACTTGGTGCTGATCACCACCGGCGCCCCGGACAGCTGTCTAGAAACGAATGGAAAGTGCGCCGTCGATCCAAGCATCAAGGCCGTGCAAGACGCCCGCTCGCTGGGCATCACGACACATGTGATTGGCGTGGGCAATACCGACAACCTAAGCACCGCGAGTGACAAGCACGGCTACGAAACCTACGTGGCTCAGCTCGCCAACGCTGGCGCAGGAAAGCCGGTGAAGAAGTCTGCTGTATTCGACGCGGAATGCAGCGGCAAGCCAGCAACGGCCGTCTACTCCACTGGTGCGAACGGTGATGCTCACGCTCACCACACGGAGCGCGTAGGCGAAATTGACGCCGCCATCGTCGATATATTGAAGAGCATTTGCCCGTGATCCTGCCGCATTCGTTGTAGTCCGGCATAAGGCAGAGTTGACGCTCGAGCCCTTGAAATCAGGTTGGAGGTGCGGCCAGGCCAACGAGAAGTGGTGCTTGTGCGGGCGGGAGTTGCAGTGCGCCGCAGGAGCACGTACTGCGGCCAACCATGGACGCTCAACCCGAGCATGGGTGCCGCCTTGGCACGCCTGTGGCAAATTCGATACGGCTCCTGCACATAAGTCCCGCGATCCGTCTTCCTACTGGGACAGGCTCGCTCGCTTGACGGCCCAATCGCGAGACGCGGGACTCGGCATCCGCCTTGCATAGTGCTTGAGCTACGCGTGGCTCCTTCGGTATGCCCCCAACACGGGGTCCCAGTGGGTTCAGCCACGAACGGTAGTCCCGATGATATCCCGACCAAAATCGAAACCGCCCAGACACCTCGCGTGCGCGTTGCGTTGGCTCATCGTGGTGGCGGCCCTGCGCTGCTTCGTCTTTGCCTGCGACGACCTACGCCAAGACGAGCTCGATTGCGAGGAGGCCGTTGCACAGCTTCAGCACTGTTGTAAGGGGCTCGACGTCAGGCAGATTGCCTGTGAGTACGTACCGAGCTCCTGCGAAGCATCGCCTACCTACCCTGATATCAGCATCCAAGAAAGCCACTGCGTGCGCGACCAAGACTGCGATTCACTGGTGAGCTCCGGGGTGTGTCAACGGGCTGCTCAAATCCCGAGTGCTCGTTACGACGGAAAGCATGCAATATGTCCCTGATGATGCGCAGCACATCGGCGCTTCTGGCAAGCTCGCTCGTTGTCGTGTCGACGGCCGCCATGGCGCAAGAATCCGAGCGCGACAATTCGCCCAAGATCGACACAGCAGAACGTGCTAAAACGGTCAGAACTCGTTTGGTGGGTGGGGTGGCAGTACTGGGCACCTACCGCGAGATCTACGACCTGTCTGCTTTCGGAGTGGGAGCGGAGTTAACACTGGGCGGCGAGGGCGCAATGCATGGCGGGTACTACCATTTGCGACTCGTGCGCGGTGAAACTCGAGCTGGCCTTACCGTCAACGAATTGGCCACATTGGGTACCTACGAACTTCACGTCAGCGGCCTTCGCTTTGGCGTCGGCGGTGGCGTCACGTTATTATCGATTAGCCGCGCCACAACCCAACGCAGCATCGACAAATTGGGGATGTCCCTATTGGGTCGCGTTGGCTACGACTTCGGTGAACGTAGTGGCCCCTATGTGCTCGGACAGGTGGAATGGCAAACGCAGCACTCGTGGGGACCGACACTTTGCGTGGGTTATCGCTTCTAGGTCGAGCGCGTTCATGCATGGCTCGGGCCTGCTCGCTGTGCGACTGACGTGAGACCCCTCGGCGAAGGGTTGTCGATGTACTTTGAGTGTCTTGGCTGCAACGGCTTGAGACGAGTGGCTTAGTCTGAGAGGCGAGCTTCGGCCCTGGCGCTCTGTGTCGAGCAACATACTCATGGGTATGCTAATCAACGTCCACCTGACACTATTGACCTGATTTGCCCGATATTTCCTGTGATTAGCCATATTCAGGATGGGCAACGCCTTCAGACTGTCGAGCAACATACCAACTGGTATGTGAATCAATGTACTACTGAGCTCCCCAGTCTTCTCGAGATTGCATCGGACCGAACTCCTCCGCCCGCCGACGTCAGGTGCGTTGGTTACTTCGACGCCTGATGCACCGCAGAGTCCAACTGACTTCGCAGCCCGGTCCAGTAGCATGCCCACTTGCCATTGATTGTTCAATCAACTCGCTAAGCGTCGCGGCAATGCAAATCGACCAACTCCGCAATATCACAAACGATTGGCTTCCGCTCGCCTGGTAGTTGGCACGCGGCGTCACCGATCATGGTCAGGCAAAACGGACATGCGGACACGATGCGCTGCACCTCATGCTCGGACAGCTCCTGCGTGCGACGAAGATTGATTCGCTGAGCATTTGGCTCCTCGAGCCACATCTGTGCGCCTCCTGCACCGCAACAGGACGTGTGACGTCCGCAGTGGGTTGGCTCGACGAAGTTCACCCCCGAAAGCTCGGCAATGAGCCGCCGCGGAGCCTCGGTAATGCCGGCGCCGCGCGCCAAGGTGCAGGGGTCATGATAGGTGATACGCTCCTCGCTGCGTGGCTCGAGAGCGAGACGCCCCTCGACGACCCAGCGCTCGATGGCGACAGAGTGCGCCATAACGTCGTAGCGGCCACCCAAGTCCGAGTAGTCATTGCTAAGCGTCGTCAGGCAATGCGGGCAGGTCGTGATGATGCGCGAGAATCGACCTTCCGCTTGGTAACGGTTGAGCAGCGCGATGTTCTCGTGCGCTAGCTGCAAAAAGAGTAGCTCATTACCCGCCCGCCGCGCAGCATCTCCCGTGCAAGCCTCCTCGGCTCCTAAGATCGCGAAAGTCACGTTAGCGCGGTTCATCAACCGAACCAGCGCGCGTGCCACGGATTGGGCACGACCGTCGTAGCTCGCCGCACAGCCTACCCAATACAGGTACTCGACCCGGCTGACATCCTTCAGCTGCTTGACCCCCAACCCCTCCGCCCAATGCGCCCGCTGTTCGCGCGGGAGGTTCCAGGGATTGCGTTGCCGCTCGACGCCGTCGAAAGGCCGCTGCAACGAGATGGGAGCCTCGCCACGCATCAGAAGCAGATCGCGTCGCATGTCAACAATCGAGCTTATATAGCGCACCGCAACTGGGCATTGCTCCTCGCAGGCTCCACAATTGGTGCATGCCCACAGTGCTTCTGGCGCAATCACGGAAGGGACGAGCGGGGAGTTCATATAGCGATTTTGGTCCGCGGCAACCCGCGGAGCACCATTTAGTCGCGCACGCAGGCGGAGCGTTAGCTCCCGTGGGTCGAGCAGCTTCCCGGTCGCAGCGGCAGGGCAATGCTCCGTACAGCGGCCACATTCGGTGCAAGCAAACCAACCGAGGCGCTCCTGCGCGGTGAAGTCGCGTAGCGCCGCCTTGCCCAGTCGCCCAACACTCGCCTCGCCCGCCAGCATCGAGGTTTCGACTAGGGCCAGCAATTCGTCCGGACTTCGAGCAATTGGTTCGAGCTTTCCTGTGGGAGCAAGGCTGTCGAAGAACAGATTCGGCCATGCGGTGACCAAATGAAGATGCTTGGTATGTGGAATGACGAGCAAGAACGTCAGTACGAGACCAACATGCAGACCGTAGCCCGCGAGACCCAAGACCAATAGAGAGTTGTCACTCAAGGGCCGCAGCAGCGCTAAAAGGAGCTGAGCAGGTGGGTCTGCCGCAATCGGACCCAGAAACGGGGCTACGAAGGTTTCTGCGAGACTATAGCCGTTGCTCAACGGAACGCGCTGACCAAGCTCGGCGCCCACCGCTTCGTAGAGCAAGTCCGCTAGCATCATCGTGGTAATCGCACCCAAGATCCCCATGCCTTGTGCGCTGGGTCTCAGGCGTTGTGTGCGACGACTGAGGCGTAGACCAACGAATACCCCAGTCCCCAGTAGCACGACGAGAGCCGCAACAGTCTTGACCCATGGATAGAGACATCGTAAGTCGAGCATGAGCCCGCTACAATTCTCCAAGCGAAGGCTACCGAAACTCGGCTCGAAGGCACGCCCCAAGAGCACGACGGTCCTCGGCAGCAGCAGGAGGAAGCCGAGAAAGATCCCAGCGTGGGCCAAACCCGCCCAGCGATAGTTTCGCACGCGTCGCTGGACGAGTCCGTCCAGAAGAACGCGCCGCAGTCGCTCCCAGGGACGATCGTTACGCCAGTGACTCCCCTTAGCTTGGAGCCGAAGTAGCCGCCATGGACGCGCGACAGCAGCGCTCGCAGAAAGGAGCGCAACCAGTAGACAGACTAGGGCAGTTCTCGGAAACATCGGCGGGGTTTCGCGACAAGCCTTGGCGATTTCAGAAGAAGATCAATGCCAAGAGCCCAATTGCCGCGAGAACCACGACCCCAACATAGATCCATCCTGCATGAGCGTGGGTCCGCGCCCGGCTTCGCGGAAGCGAACTGGCATCAGGCCGACCTTGCCCCGAATTGCGCTGAACCGCATTCGAGAACTGCGCATCCGGCGGCGCCGCCGACCCGACCTTGGCAACCCGAGAAGCGGGCGGGGAAATCCCATCGTCCCCGAGTTGCGGCGCACGGATACTGCGCATCGCATTGACGATCTTGGTCGGCGCGGCCGACGTTGCCTGCTCCTTGCTGCTGGTTCGCACTTCTGCCCGCAACATCTTCGACGAGCTGAGTGGATCCTCGTCGGCGTCGAGCCAACGCACGTTCGGGCTCGGACTATCAGCAATACCGACCTCGAGCAGGAGCCAGCCCCGCACGATGTCGCCATTCGCTGCGTCCGGTAGCCCACCACATTCGGGAATGCGAATCACCACGGGTCGCGCGCTTTTCGGCTGACTATCGGGCGCGCGTTGCGATGTCGGTTCGCGGTCAATGTCGCTCGGAGGCGAGACTTGTTGCTCCGTGCCCCCAGGCGTCCACTGCATCGGCAGAACAACCTGAACAACTTCAGGAAGTTCCGTTCTGCCACGCAGAGTAATAGCGCCAGAGTTGTTGCAGGCACCGCAACCACCACCGGAACAGCGCGCGCAGATCAGGTTGCGGGGAAGCTCAACCTCGATCGTGCTCCCCTCGGCAAGCCACTTCGCCGGCACCACCACACGCAAGGAAACGTCCGCCCCCCGAGGGATCTCGTACGAGGAGGTCGTGACTTTTCCGAGAATATTTGCCACTCCGTCAAAGTTAGCAGCGTTATACGCTCAGCAGAAACAACTTGGAGCCATTTCAGCCCATTTCAGCCCATTTCAATCGGCGGCCTTACCTGCACCGGGGCTAGATCGCAGTAATTCCACGGAAATGCGCGGCGTTTCGCGGCTGAGTTCGACCTGACCGTGCAACGCGTCTTGGCCCCAATGCCCACCAATCCGTACATGCACCTTTGCCGATTCGCTGGGAGCCCGTTCAAGGTGTAGCGTCACCCGATAGCGCCCCTTTGGCAACGGTTCGCCGAAAGACTGGAGCGTTACCACCTCGAAGTTTTGTCCGCCGCATTCGTCGCCGTCGCCCGGACAATCTCTGTCCTTGGTCAGGCCGAGCTGCGTGGACTTTGCGACCTCGGCTTGCTCACCATTCGGATCGGTGACTTCGAGATCCACGTCGGCATCGGCCAAGTCCCACGCCACCACGATTTGCAGCGGACCCGTTGCTAGACCACATCCCTCGTCTACGAGACCATTGCAGTTATCGTCGGTGGCATTGAAACAGGTCTCGAGTCCAGAGGCGTTACAGCGCTCGCCAACCGTGAACCCATGCGACTCGATGCCATACCGGATAAGCGTCGTCGTGCCTTGCACTCGCGGCCCCGGCCCAGCCCGGGAGCCCCCACACGACAACGCCGCGGCAGCCAAAGCCACCGCGGCGTTGAACGATCGCACCCGAACGAACCGGGTGCAGCAGCGCACTACTTCTTGCCTCCCTTGTCGTCTTCGATGGCCTTCATGCCTTCAAGGACCTTGGGATTCATCAAGGTGTGGTAGGCCTCGCGCCCGAGCTTGCCTACGATGCCTTCTTCGTCACGCAACGCGATGAGAATGCCCTGCTCCTTCATGAACAGCAGGGTCCGGATCGCAGCTTCTCGTTTGGCCTCGTCCGTGCGCGCCATTTGCCACAGGCGATGGCGCAGAACAACGCGGGTAAACGAGTGTGGACCGTTGTCGAAGTCGAGATTGTCGAACTGCTTCATCAGCAAGCCCGTCGCCCACTCCTGTGGCGTCTGATTGATCTCGACGTGCGAGATGGCAACGGCGTTGTCGACCCAATTGAAGATGCGACCCTTCTCGAGATCGTCCTTCGACCAGTAACCGAAGGTGCGGTACCAGAGCTCCTGAAGCTCCTCGAGCCGCGGCTTCGAATCCTTGTCGCCGTAGATCTTGCCGTACATGGCCACGGCGCGTGCGGCGATTTCCGGCGTTCCGCCGAGAATGAGCGCGAGCCCCGCATCGTTGACGAGCACGTCGTCCTTCATCAGTTCGAAGAGCTTTGCCGCCACGTCGTCCGTAAGCCCGGCCTTGCCAATGGCACGCGCCACCTGATGGCGAGTCTCGATCGCACTATCGATCTTCAACAGACCGAGCAGTGCCTGAGCGGTGCCGGGTACGGGACGCGAAATCAGCGTCTCGAGCAGACAGGCGCGGCGAAACTGGTCAGACTTCTGTTGCCCGTCGTAGTCCTGAATCTTCTTCGCAACCGTCAAGAGATCGGCATCGGATCCGACCCAAGCCAGCGCTGCACAGGCATCCATGCGGCTCTGCTCGTTGTTCTTGGGCTCCTCGATGTACTTGAGCAGCGGCTTGAAGCCCTTGGGATCGCCCCATTCACTCATGCCTTCGGCCGCGCCCTTACCAACGGCGCGCAGCGTCATGCCCAAGATGGCAAGTCCGCCTTGCATCAGGCTTTCCATCGTGACATCGATTTCCTTCGGCCGCTTCTCGAGCATCTTCTCGAAGACGTTCCAAGCCCGCTCGTCCTTGAGCCAGCCTTCGTAGCGCAGAGCGCTCTGGGCGATGACCCATTCCTCGGGCATGGGCGGCTGCTGACCTTCCAAGGGCAGCTTTACGTCGGGATTCGCCCACTTGCGCAGGGCTTCGATGTCCTTGGTGGAGCCGAGGGCGGCCAAAGCGCGCATGCCGTTGGCGTGCGGTGAGGGCATCTCATGGATCCAGAAGATGAGGGCATCTTCTGCCTGCTGACGCATCTCATCGCGCTTGCCGGGATTGAGCTGCGCTAGATCGGCAATCATACGGGAGCCAATCACCCGTTCCTGATCGTCACGCTTGATCTCCATCTCCCAGTCGTACTGGTCACTGTAGATCTTGAGCGGATCCATACGCAGACGCTTGGCCAAGGTCGGCACACTCCGTGGATCGCCGACGCGCGCCATGGTGGTGGCGGCGCGGGTCTGCCAATGGATATGCGGCTTGGTCTCGAGGAAGGGCATGAGCCACTGGCCCACGCGCGGATCGTTGAGCTTGTCGAGCAATTCGAAGATCTGACGCGTCTGGTACCAGGCGCTCTTCTCGCTCTCCTTAGTGATGCTATCCAACGCCAAGACTAGACCTTGCGCGCCGATACCATCGCGTAGTGCATCGAGGTACTTGGCGCGGCTCTCCTTATCCGACTTGCGCAGGGCCTCCAACAGCGGCGTGCGCGAGCGCTCGTCACCGATTTTGCCGAGACCTGGCGCGGCCTGGCGAGCGATCTCTTGGTCGGTGTCGCCGAGCAACTTGATGAGGACGTCGGTGTAGCGAGGCTCCGCAACGCGTGACAAGACGGTTGCGACCAATTGACGCACGGCTCCGCTCTCGTCACCAGCCATCGTGGCAAGCTTCTCGGTGCCAATCAGCGCCGCGAGCTTGTCGGCATCGAACGCGGTGCCACCACCCAAACGTTGCACCTGCGAGAGATGCCCCATGCGGTAAAGGACCATGATCTGATCTAGGGATGAAGGGTCACCCAGCTCGACCAATGCCCATGCCACCTGCGGTTTCGCGCCCGGGCCAACGACCTTCAATGCGGCGGCCAGTGCGGGCTTCGCCCCTTCGGCCATCGGCAGGCCGTAAGCGGCCAGCGCCGTAGCCGCGTCGCCTTGAACACCTTCATTCAGATCGCGCAAGGCCGCAGCAGCCAGGGTTACCCCTTCTGGATCCTTCATCCAGGCGAGCTGTTTGAGCGCCTCGCGCTTCAACTCCGCGCTAACATCGACGGTCGCAGCCCATTTACGCCACTCTGGGATCTGTTCTTGCTTCGGCCTGACGTAGAGTTCCTTGATCGTCTTCATCGCGTCGGGCACAGCAACGCGCTCGGCGTCCTTCTTGAACCCGATGATCAGGAACACCACGAGAGCCGCCACCACGAGTACACCGATGATGATGACTGCGGGATTGAAACGACCGCGTTTGAAGTCGCCATCGGGTGTACCGTAGGGACTGGGTGGGACGAAACCGCCACCACCTGGCGCACTTCCGCCACCAGGCATGCCAGCGCCACCAGCAGGCGGCCCTGCCGGCACGTCGTCATCATCCGGTGGCCACTTTGCAGCATAGACGATGCCCGGAGCGAGATCAGGTCGCTGCGCAGGGCTTCTGAGATTCGGTTCGAGCATGAATCCTCCCGAGGCAGCCCCCTAACGACTCGCTGCCAGTAGGCATGGTCGGGGAGCGGAGTGGCTTCGCACGTTACTCAAACCCGACGCTAAGGGGGAGATGAACCGCTGATCCAATGACGCAAAAATTGGTACCTCAGGCCTCGGTGTGGCCGGTGGGCCGTACCGAGATTGGAATTATCCTGGCTTGCTGCATTTTCACGCCCCCGACTCGGGTCCGTCGGACCAAGTGGACCAATGGCTTTGGTGGCAGAGCTCTTTTGGTCTGGGGCCCGCAACAACGTCGCCGAGCCCATCGCGTGCTACCGAGACTACGGACTTGAACGAATCACCTGCGTTGCGAACAGTTTCTTCTTCACCCACGCCACCGAGTCTGGGGCGTGTGCTCGGCGTCGCGGGACTCGTCACCATCGCCGTTACGGCGCTCTCGCACCTGCTGCCGATGGATTGGGCGGGCAGCGCCGTCGGTGTCGCGTTCTTGTGGATCAGCTATGCGCTCGTCGCGCGCAACGCCGACACTGATCGGATCCAGCATTACGGGCTCTCTTTCGGCGGTCTGTTCGAACCCGTTCCCATCGATTGGCGTCGCGTGCTCCGCGACTCGACGCGCGCGCTGCTTTGGGCCACAGCGGTTGCTGCGATCGTATTTCCACCGTTTCTGATCGGCTTCATCGGCTGGTGGCAACCCGCGTCAGGTTTTCATCCTGCTGCGCTTGGGCCCGTTCTCGACGATGCCATGGGGCAGCTGCTGATGGTGGCATTGCCCGAAGAAGCCTTTTATCGCGGCTACCTCCAAACGAGTCTCGACGAGCATTGGAAAGGGCGTCTTTGCTTCTGGGGTGGCCACCTGTCGCTGGGGGTTGTCGTCTCGAGCGCCATCTTCGCCCTCGGTCATTTGCTGACCGAGCCCAATCCCAGTCGACTGGCAGTATTCTTTCCCTCGCTCCTGTTCGGTTGGTTGCGCACGCGCACGCGCAGCGTCGGAGCAAGTGTCGTCCTTCACGCCCTGTGCAATCTCTACTCGGCATACCTCGGGCGCAGTTTTGGGCTGTTTCACTAGTTTCATGGGAACCCGAGGAGGGTGCTCCTCTGGTGACCAGGCTCCAAAAGAAGAAAGCCGGCCTTTTGCAAGACCAGCCTTCTTCTCCGTGCCGACTCGAATTGCCTACCCGAGCGAAATCTTGCGAACGAAGATGACCTTGTCGAGCTTCGTGAGTTGTTCCACAACCGCCGGACCAACATCGACCTCGGTATCGATCAGATTGTACCCAACCTTTCCGTTGGACTCATTCTTGAAGGAGTGGATGTTGATCCCAGCGCTGCCGATGACTCGAGTAATCTCAGCAATCATGCTGGGGGCGTCTTGGTTGATGACGACCAACCGCACTTTGGCGTTCGCTGCCGGGTGCCCACTTATCGCCGGCAAATTGACGGAGTTTTTGACGATTCCGAACTCGAGGTAGTCGCGAAGCTGTTCCACCGCCATGGTGGCACAATTCTCTTCGGCTTCCTCGGTGCTGGCCCCCAAATGAGGCAGTGCAATGACTCCGGAAAGGTTGATGATGGCGGGGCTCGGAAAGTCCGTCACGTAGGCGCTAAGCGTGCCCGCCGCAAGCCGCTCCTTGAGCAGGCTGTCATCAACGATTCCACCCCGAGAGAAGTTCAAGATCACCGTGCCCTTGAACGACGCGAGTGAAGTCGCATTGAGGAGTCCCTTGGTCTTGTCGTTGAGCGGAACGTGAACGGTCAGGAAATCCGCCTTGCCGAAGACTTCTGACAAGTTGTTAGTGACGACAACCTTGCGGCTGAGGTGATGCATGTTTTGGGCACTGGGGAAGGGCTCGTAGGCAATGACCTGCATCCCGAGACCCGACGCCAAGTTGGAGACGAGCACACCGATCTTGCCGAGTCCAATTACCCCGAGGGTCTTGCCAGCAAATTCCGTACCCGCGAACTGGGACTTCCCCTTCTCTACCTTCGCGTCCATCTCCTTGCCGTCGGTGATGTCGCGGATCGTGTCCACCCACGCGAGAGCCTTCGCAACGTTGCGCAATGCCAAACCGAGACCAATGAACACCAGCTCCGCAACGGCGTTGGCATTGGCTCCCGGAGTATTGAACACGCACATGCCCACCTTCGTGGCCTTGTCGATGGTGATGTTGTTCACACCGGCTCCGGCACGGGCTACCGCCAGAGTCCCGGGAAACAGATCGGTATCGACCTGTGCTGACCGCACCAGAATGGCATCGGGAGCCGCCTCGGCGTCACTGATGGCGTAGTTGTCACCAAAGAGGACGAGCCCCCTCGGCGATATCTTGTTCATTGTCTTGATCTTGAAGGTCATACGGTCGATTCCTCGGGGGATATTGCTACCGCCCATTCGTCTTGGGTCAATCCCTCTTCGAGCCAAACTCGAATGGTGTCCCACGGTGCCGCCACACCTTCCGTCGTTCAACCTCTTTTTTCATGCCTATTGCGGGCCTCGGCGCATCTCCTACATTCTGGCGATTCGGACCTCAGTCCCGGGCGCCCGCTCAGTCCACTCGACGAGTCTCGGGCATACCCGGCGCGGCCATCCCCGTCGAGTCGTCGCAGGGAAGGGGTCCCGCTGGGTCGGTTCTGTCAACGATATTGCGCAAGCCCCCCCTCGGTGCCGACCCAGAGTCCCGAGCTCAAGCGTGCAATGGTATGGACGCAGGGGTTGGGTAACCCGACGAGTACGCGAGGGCCTGCTGCTTCGACCAACAATGCACCACCTTGCGTACCCACGAAGATGCTTTCGGGATCTCGTGCGTCGCGCCCAAGAAATAGGATCCAGGGATCGATCTCTGTGGTGATCGGGTTCTTGCCATCGAGGGGAAAGACCCCATGGCGCAGGCTGCCAACGAGTGCAGATTTGCCACCGAGTGCAAGAACGTCGATCGCCCAACTCGATGGGTAACCGGCGAGTCGATCGAAGCCGACGAAGCGCTTTCTGCCTTCGCGACGCATGACCCCACGATCCTCAGACGCCAAAAAGAGCGTTCCTTCTGGGCTGATGTCCACGGCTTGCAGCGAGCGCGAGCCTCCGGGTTGGTAGGTGACGCGGGGAACAGCGCGTGGCTCGTCGACTGAGAGCTCCCAAAGTGAATTTGTTGCAGTAGCGTAGAGCATGTGCCGGCGGGCGTCGTAGGCTAGGTCGTTGATGAAGCGTTCGGTGACCCGCGACTCACGCCGGAATACTTCCCCATCGAGGCTGAAATAGAGGCCTTCCGTGGTCGCGACGAAAAGGCCAGCGTCCGTGCCTACCACGTCGTTGAGCATCTGGGGACCGAGCGAGACCTGCGTGAAGCGCCCATCGCGCAGTCGTGATAGACCGCCATCGAAGGTCGCAAACCAGCTCGATTGATTCCACTCGCAGATTGCCACCACGTGATTGCTGGCGATCTGATCGGTGGGGGTGAGTCGCCGCAGGACACCCTTAGTGCGCACCCATAGCCCAAGCCCTGCCGTCCCAAGCCACTCCGAGCCGTCGGCGCCAGTCCAGCGAGCATTGACCGGGACGCCCTCGATGCGCCCGCTGTTGGAGCTGCGAGCGGAAGGTGCGCTCGCTTGACGGCTGGTACAGGAGAAGCGCCGCGATGGCCCGTGCATCGTGCACTGGTGATGGGTGGTGGTTAAAGTGGGTAGTCCGTTGGTCGCGACGGTGACACTTTCGATGAGCAGCGATGGTAGGCCATCCCGTGTGGAGTAGGTATTGGCTCGAGTCCGGAGAGAGAGGTCATATTCCTCGAGTCCGCCTCGAGTCGCGACCCAGAGTGTGTTGCCATGGGCTGCCATGGATTCGACGTAGCTGGTGCTGGAGAAAATGGCAGAAGGAGCCTTGGCAGACGGTGGAACTGGAGCATCGAGGGGCACCTCTGCAGGGACCGCTTCGGCACAGCAGGTAATGTTGGTAGCTAGCGCGATGAGCAAAGCTCGGAGCCTGGTTTTCATGGTTGCGCCTCCGGGCAGGCGACAACTTCGTCTGCTTCGTTCCGCGCTTGGTCGGTAACGACGATCCGAACTCGAGCGTCTTTCAGTGCAAGTTTGAGCGTGGCCATGTAGTGGGTACGACTCGAGTCGTTGGCAACCAGGTTGAGTCGAATGCGTCGACTCGGATCGGCGACAAATGCAGCCCAAACCTCGCGCATTGGTTGTTGAGTGACCACCGAGAGCGCCATCGCACCAGAGTGACAACGTACCTCTGGTGCGAATTCCGGTTCGCTGCTGTCGATGGTGTAGCTGCCGCTCAGGAACTCGACGTGACCATCGCGAGTGATGACCATGACGGGGACCTTGTAATGACCGTCAGCGACCTCTTTGGGCACCAGGAAACGCACCCGCCAAAGCTTCAGTTCGGGATCGAAGGCGAGATCCTTTTCGAGGCCAAACGGGAAGAAAGCGGTCACGCGCAGCGCATCGCGCGGGGCATCCACCGTGAGCACCGGATCCCCTGGTGGCATCTCGGAACGCGACAGGGCAACCGCATCGGGGCGTTTTGCTAGGATTGCCTTCTTGCGTGCGCGCATGTCACCCATCAATTGCGACGTCGCTTGCGTTAGTTCGCTCTCGGGGATGGCAAGAAACGAAGTATACGGGGTGACGAAGCCGTAGGCGATCGCAAGTTCAATGGCTTCGTTTTTGCGCTCTTCGGTTTCGCCCTTGAGACTGATGTCTTCGAGGATGCGATTGGTGCGCTCTTCCGCCCAGAGCCGCCCCACCCAAGGATGAGTCTCGGCCGCTCCCAGCTGAATCCGAACCTCGCTCTCGACCGGTCCGCGACTGCCGGTTCCCTTGAGAACGAGCCGAGCCAGACCTGTTCCTGTCGCACGTGCGGTCACGACAAGTTCTTCGCCAGGCGCCAGATCCGGCAGAGTACTTGGCTGCATCTGCAGGAACTGACCGCCCTCTAATGTCAACTCGGGGGCTCTCAGCGCTGCGGTTTCGACCAAGCCGAAGAGACGCGCGATCGCGGGACGAATCGCGTCGGCACTCTGAATGTACGTGAACTTGCCGCGCTTCATGTCAGACAGACGCGATAGCAGCGGACGATTGACCCCAGGCCCGAGTCCCACCGTGAATACACGCACCTTGGACTTGTCCTGCTCGGCAACGGAAAACACCTCTGCCGCGTCGGACTCACCATCGGTGAGCAGCAGTATCAATGGCCTGTCAGCGTTTGCACGTTGGTGTTTCAACGCCTCAGTTAGGGCCAGACCGATGTTGGTACCACCGCCCTCTTGTACACCATCGAGGAAGCGGAGCGCAGCCGCTCGGCTCTGTTCCGTCACGGGTTCCATCCGTGTATACAAGCTCTGGACTTGGTCATCGAAGGCAATCACGTTCAGACGGTCTTGATTGGTGAGCCGCGAGACGACCTCCTTGGCAGCGATCCGCGCCTCGGTCATGGGCGGGCCACCCATGCTTCCGGAATGGTCGAGCACGATCGTGACGTCCTTGGCAGTGCGCTGCGACGTGGGCTCGGTGGCGAGCGAGATCGTAAGGTAGGCAACTTGTCCTGGGTCTTGGTGCTTGACCACCGACAGCCGGTATGGAGGTTCCTGGATGTCGTAGCCGAACACGAACTCCTTCTCCTGCTTGGTTTGTGGCGTTGCGGTGACGCTGGTTGTGCCGTTTGACTGTTGGACCGTGAGGTGATGCGTCGGGGAGACGAGATGCCCGAGCTCGCGCGAATCTCTTAGACTGACTGTGATTGCTGCCTCGGGGTTCGCGAGGGGCACTCGATACTCGACATGGGACCCTTCGCGCGGCAGACGCTGACTCAGGGTAAGCTCGATGCGCTTGTGTTCGTTTGGTTGGATCGGAAAGACCCGAAACGAGAAGCTGCCCTCGCCAGTCTGTTCGACCAGACCCGGATCGCGTTTCAATCCCGTGGTCTCGGCGTAGACTTGGGCAGCCGCTTGCTTCTCGAATACCTCACCGCGGATCTTGACCGCGCCATTCCAATAGGCAAAGCCTTGGACCTTGGTATTTGGACCGGCTCTGAGCGAGCACACCCCTTCCAGCACTTCTTTGCTGTTGTTGACGTACTGTTGCGAAAGTAGCGTAGTAGTGTGTTGATTCTCAATCGTAATCGCAAGGGTCTCACGCTCGAGGGGAAGCGGGTTGGGTCGGGATGGGGTCTCTTCGGTCCAACGCGGAGCCAGCATCATCTGGGCGTTGGCGTCGAACGCAAGGAACCCGAGGGCGAGCAACGGAGCAGCACTGAGCGAGGCAGAACGGGTAATCTTCATGGCAATCCGGTCCCGCTGCATCTGCTGTGCCAGGCATAAAATCGTGACAATTCCAAGGATCCACAGCAAGGCACTCCACTATTGATAGAAACTTGATGTAAGCTATAGATCTTATGCCGTGTGCCAAGTCCGTCCAAGTCTGGTTGGCCCAGGTTCAACACGACCTCATCAAGCGCCTGCTCTGGGTAGCACGGGATTGTAGGGAGCTCGGGCGGGAACCCGAGCCTGGCGAGCTAGTTGCAACGTTGATTGACGAGGAGGGCCTGCCCATTGCAGCGTACGCGCTTTGGGAACGGCTCCGTGAACAGGCGCCGAACGGACTTCGACTGGGCGAATTCGAGACTATTCTCCGTCACAGCATCGCGGCAGCCAAGCGCAACGACCTTTCGGGTGTGCTGTGCCTCGAGGTCGCCTTCGAAAAGCTACGGAACCAACGTGACTGAGGCCCAGCTTGTCTTCTTTTGGCATCATCCTTGAATGCCAAGTAGCCACAGAGACACCTTCGACCGGATCCATGACCAAAGGAATGCCGAGTGCCAAAGCTCTTCATCATTGACGACCGCGATCAGACCGTCGAGCTCTGTCACCGCTACCTTGGCGAATTCGAGTACGTAACGCGCTGTGGGCGACCGATCCCCTGCAGCGTGTGTGAAGAGCGTGAGCGCGCGTGTCCGTTCAAGTGTGCTCACGACTACATCGAGGCGGAACAAACGTTGCGGGAGCTCGATCGTTTGCCGGACTTGGTAGTCTTGGATCTGCATTTCGCCAGGCCCCTGGAACGACTGCTGCCCGAAAGCAAATCGGACATGCCCAAGGATGGCAAGGGACAACGTGCCTACTTGGACGGTTTGCGGCAGCGACAGGGGCTGCTCATTTTGGACCGGCTGCGTGCAGCATACCCCCGACTCGCCGTGGTGATGCTAACCACCACCGACTTGGAGTTGGGGGAAAATCGGCCGCGGGATCCGTTGGTGTATCTCTGCCAGAACGAAGTGGTAGACAGTCGGAGCCTGGTCGGGGAGATCCGAAGAGCACTCCTGCTGTCGCACGAGACCGAGGAAGGGGCCGTGTTTTGGGGCAAGAGTGCGAGCATGGCCAGCGTGCGACACTCGCTCGGGATCCTCGCTCGATCCCCCTTGCCCACGCTGCTCGAGGGCGAAACCGGAACGGGAAAGAGCTTCCTCGCCGAGCATTTCATCCATCCGCGTTCAGGAGTGAAGGGGAGTCTGGTAGTGACGGATCTCTCTACGATCCCTAGCTCCTTACTCCCAGCCCATCTATTTGGCGCCAAACGGGGTGCCTATACGGGTGCCACCGCGGACCACCGCGGGGTATTCGAGCAAGCTCATCAGGGCACGCTGTTCCTCGACGAGATCGCCAACCTCGATCTGGATATGCAGCGTCAGTTGCTCTTGGTTCTGGAACGCAACGAGGTGACGCGCCTTGGCGATCAAACGTCGCGACCTGCATTGACGAAACTTGTAGCCGCGACAAATCAGCATCTTGAGGAATTGGTGGATCAGGGACGGTTTCGGCGCGATCTGTACATGCGGCTCAATCCCGCAACGCGGATCCGATTGCCACCGTTGAGAGAACGTCAGATGGACATCCCTGACCTAGTACGATTCTCGTTGCTCGAGTCGCTACAGTCGACCGCGATGGCTTCGTTGGTTCATGCCTTTCTGGTTAAGCACCCAACCTTGACCAGCTTCGACCCAGCCGAGAACGCGGTCTGGTTTCGCCGCCCAACGGCCAAGCTTGCCAAACCCAACGCGTTTACCCTGTTCATCGCCCCCACCACCCTGAAGCGGTTGGTGGAACATCCTTGGCCGGGCAATCACCGTGAGTTGCGCTTACTTGCGACCAATCTCTTGGTTTTCACCTTGTGTCAGCTGCTAGAAGGTACTGACGCTGGCGAGCGAGCGCGAGCACCAGCGGTGCTGTCCATCACCGATGAATTGGTGGATCGACTCTTGCCAATGGCGACGACCAATTCGGGCATTGAGACGACGCCTCGGACGGTGCCCGCACGGGTTTCGCCTCATGCAGACAAACAGAAAATGCGTCTCTGGGTGGAGCTTCCCGAAGGGCTAGGATTCTCTCAGATCGCCAATCAGGTGGAAAAGCAGTACCTCGAGCAGCTTTATCTCCAACACCGAGGGGATTTGCAGACCATGGCCCAACAGCTCCTAGGCCCCCAGGGGAACCCACGACAGGTTCACCTGCGCCTGAATCAATTGGGGCTTGGAATCAAGCTTTTGCGACAGAAGCTAATGGGTCAGTCCGCTCGTCGTTCCGAGGGCGAGTCATGAGGGTGCCGGCGCTCGGACTGCTCGTGGCCCTAGGTACTCTTCCCGTCTCATCGGTGATGGGACAAACCAGCCCAGCTGCGCCAGTTCCCAATCCCTCCCTCTCTGTGGCTGGTTCACCGAACATTGGCACACTGGACGACGCCAAGTCCGCTGAACAGTTGCACGAAGAGGGCGTTCGGTTGCTGCGCGAGCATCAGACGGAGGCGGCAATCCAACTCTTTCACCGAGCGGTAGCGCTGAACGACAAGAGTGCACTCTACGTGACCGATCTCGGCTACGCATACCTGAAGCAGCGGCGCCTGATTGAAGCTGAAAATGCCTTCAAGAAGGGGATCCTGCTCGATCCAACCCGTCCCCACGCCTATGAGCACCTGGAGCAGAGCATCACCCAACAGCCGCTACGCTGGGAGAAACGCCAGGAGTTGCTGCGGATTCTGGAACAGGGCCTTGGCGCGATCAAAGACCGACAAGTGGCGCTCAGGCTGGAGCTCGCGAGGATCCGCGCCGAACGCAGCTTCGGCCTGGCAGAGCGAGCAAGGGGTCACGTCGAGGAACTGCTGCGCCAAAAGAAACTCCCACGCGTGTTCGAGAAGCAAATCCAAGAGCTCAACTCGAGCATCGAACAAGACAAGAAAGCGCGCGCTTTGCGTGACTGGCCTGAGCCGGAGGTCAATCAGAAGGACCGGGCTCTCTTCTTGGAGTGTGCGCGAAAGCAGGAGCTGCAACATCGAAAGGAGGCGCTGCCCACTCTCGCCCAACTACTGCAAAAGAATCCAGCGTGGCACGCTCCGCGCAAGCTTCGAGCAGTGATCCTTTCCGAGCAGGGCCATTACGACGAGGCCGTCAAGGAGCTTACGATACTGACCAGGCTGGCGCCGTCAGAGCCAGTCTATCATCGCCAGTTGGGGATATTGCTCGCCGAACACGGTGGCCTACTCGAGCTTGAGCGGGCGGACGAGGCTCTGCGTGTCGCGCTTGCCCTTGAACCCGAATGGAGCGAGCTTGAGCCGATGCGTCAGAAGCTCGCGGCGCGACGCTACGATTCACCGACGTCGAATCGCCAAGCGAACCAACAAGCTCCGAGTCCGACCGAAAACGCGACACGCCTGTACAACGAAGCAGAAGCCAGCCTGGAAGAGGCGCCCACCGACCACGCCGTTGCCAAGACACTCCTCGACCAGGCACTGCGTGAATCACCGACCTACGTTGAGGCAGCAGCCCTTTTGTACTCCCTAACCCAACGCATCCAAGAGACCACGGTGCGTGCGCTCTGGAACGATGCGTCGGGGATGTTCGCGCTGTATCAGGAATTCTCGCATGTCGAGCCCCCCGCCCCACGCGTAAATCTCGAGTCATGGCTCAATCGAGCCATCGATCTCGGGCACGTGGAGGGCCGCCTATCTCGGGCGCTCAATGCAAAGAATCATGGCGACATGGCCGCAGCCGAAGTCGATCTTGCTAGCTACCTCGCATTGGTTTCGAACAATGAAGAGGTGGACGCAGTACGGCTGCTGCGGGCAGAGTTGGGGGACAAGCGGCAGAACCCCGGACTAGACGCCCTGCTCAACGCGCGATTGCGACTTCAGAGGGACGATCCCGAAGGGGCATTACGGATCCTCGAAGCCCCGTGTCGCGCCAACATGGAGCCTGAACGACTCCTTGCCCTAGGTATCGTGTATGAGCGTCTGGGAAGAAACGGGGAGGCACTCGGATGCTACGAGATACAGCTCGGAAAGGCCGAGAAGGCCGAGTCCACGGAGCGGATCGAGCGACGGCTGGCGCGGTTGCTGGCAAGAGCCGAATCAAAGTGGTTTGAACATCCTGCGGCGGCGCGCTTGCCCCAATTGGATGCGCTCGAACCTGCAGCACTCTGGGCCTTGGCTCGGCGCGCCCTCGAAACCGGCAAGGCTGATGAAGCCGAGGGGTACGCATTGCGCTATCTCACCCAAGCGAGCCCAGAGGATCGCTTCGTAGCAGAAGCAAAGGCGCTCAAGCAGCGGTTGCTACAGAAGGCAGAGCAGCAAAGGGAAGGTAAGCTCAATCAGCGCCGCCTGCTGCTCAGTGTCGCAGGAACTGGACTCCTACTGCTGGCCGCTGTCATCTACCTGCTTCTCTTCCGTGGCTGTACGGTGGCGCGTGCGCTCCGTCGGCGGCCTCGTCTATTCCCCGCCCTATCGCGCATCGTGGGGGAGCTGCGCCACGACGTCTTGAAGCATCGCACAAGTGCGCTCGAGCTCTATAAGAACGACCAAACCAGCGTGGAGAAGCTGCAGCGCACGATGCTCTCCCCCGTCCCGACGTCGGTGGTGGTCACCGAAGCCTATGCGCGTCTCGTGAGCACTGCACGGGCTGAAGGGATCACGTTGCGAAGACTTCAGCGCGAGCCTGTGTTCGGCCGCTTGGTGAAGGATTTGCTGGTCGTGGAGCGGACTCTCACCAGTGGCGGCGACAAGCAGACCATCATGGCAGTGGATGAGCGGCTCCGCACCTGCCACAAGGAACGCCTCAGCCAACTTATCGCCCTCGGTCCGCGCTGTCAGCTAGATGCGGCCGAAATCCAGCGTTGGATTGCAGCGCTGGAGGTGGAATTCGCTGGAAATCGGCAGAACTGGATCGTGCCGGCGCTCCAGATGAGCGATCTTAGTCTCTGGTTCCCAGTCGACAAGGCAACTCTGTTTCAGCTCTTTGCCAATCTCTTGCGCAATGCGGAGGCCGCAGTTGGCAGTGTCGCCAGTCCGAAGGTCCGGGTAAGCCTCGTCAGTACCATCGATTTCACGGGTAAACCCTTGGTTCGGTTCCAAATTGCTGACAATGGACCTGGAGAACTGAAGGAGGAGAGCATAGAGGCCCAGGATCCAGGTCGTGGCCTCGGGATTGTTCGCGACACGGTGCGGGATTGGGCTGGCCATTGGGTGATCGCGCAGGAGAATGAACCCTATCGCAAGTCCATCGGACTGGAGTTTGCTCAATGACGGACAAACCGCGCTTGCTTATGTGTGAGGATGGCAACGAGTACCTCGAGCGTTTCGAGCGTTTTCTCGGAGCGCAATTCGAGTTCATCCAATCCCGGGACTTTGGTATGCTGCTCGCTCAACTCGAACGATGCCAACCGGTGGCAGGGATCCTGCTCGATCTCGATTTTCGCAGAGCCGAGGAGTCTCGCCTGGTGGACGATGAGGGGCAGCCGATCTCACGCTTGAGCAAGGAAGAGCGCACGCGCCTCGTCGGCAACCAGGGCATTGCCATCCTCGCGAGCCTGCGCCAGAAAGGCTGGCGCACGACGGTGTTGCTCTTCGCCGACATCGAGGAACCTCGACAGCGCGAGTACCTCACAACGAAGTTCGCCCCGCTCGAGTTGATTGCCAGCCACGTGGGGTTGAGCGAATTGCAGCGACGGTTCGAGGCGCTGGCGAGCGCGTAGACGGTCCTATCCGGGAATCCGCCTCCTAGGACAAGTTGCTGGGTGAGCCAATCTGGTGGTCACACTTGCCTTGAGATTGAATCCTTCGACTACGTCCGCGGCAATCGTCGCGTGTTCGTGGGCTCTCGTCGGGTCGAATGGTCGATCAGCGGGCAGTGACAGGTGGGTTGACTCGGAAGGGCGGGCTTCGCCCTTCGAGCACGGTGTCGATCAACATACCAGCGGAATGCGAATCAACGTCCACCCGACACCATCGACCACCCTCGTCCGTTCTTGTGGGTGGTACGACCTATTCTGGGTCGGCAACGACTTTGGACGTGAAGCGACCTACCCGTTGCTGCGGCGAAGGTCATCGTGATTCCAGTATCTCTCAGCGCCGCGTTTCTGGGGACACAGCAGACAATCGCGCTCTCCCCATTCTTAGGCTATTTCGGCTCAAGCACAGTGGTGGTAGGTGGAGCAGGCGGTGAGATTGGCTGCGCGGTCCCGGCACTTGAGGAGCTTGGCGGCGCTGCCTCGGCATTTGAAGGCCTCGCCACGGCGGCCGAAGTGACCGTCGGACTGCTCACCTTCTCTACCTGGACATTTCCGAACCCCAATTGAGAGCCTATCTGGATGCGCCCCAACAGACTGATGAAGGATGGCTTGTCGCGCTCGAAATCTTCGGGCAAGTTCGCATAGCCGGCAAGCATGAGGACCGGGAATACCACGTTCGCTCTGTTGTCACGATGCTCGAATGGAGGACGAATGACCACCACTTGTACGCGACGCTTGCGTGCGTTTGGCGAGACAGTCACTTCATCGACATTGGCAACGTCGAAGGTCGCCATGTATGCATCGTGGCCAGCCAGGCGCGCCGAACCCCGCTCGAGCAACTGCGGCGCAAAGCGACGCTCCGCCACGGTCACACTGGACCCCAGCTTGACCGCCTCGTACCCTGCTCCGGCAATTGCATCGAAGTAGCGTTGAACGAGCACGCGCAAGTCCTTGTCGCGCAAATCCGTACTGATCGGGAATGCACGCAACCAGATGTACGCGTCATGCGTCTTGTGCTTGAAGCGAAGATCGTACAGAAACGCCTTCTCCGTGCGGTCCGTTGCCCCATCGCCATTGACGTCGAGCTCGTAGGTAATCGTGTAGTCGTCGACCTGCTTTGGTTCGAGTGACTTGCCGCTCTGGTAGTAGTTGTCGAGCAGCCAATCCCCCGCGAGTATGCTATTTCCCGCCTTGACCACTCGATAGTTGTATCGAGTATTCAAGTAGCCATATTGGTCGAACTTGCCGGGCTGGTTCGTCGCACAACCGGCTGTCAACGCCGCGAGCAATGCGGTCAAGTAGACGGATACCAGAACACGATTCATGATGCTGGAGCTCCTCGGACGAAAGAACGGCCACGATACCAGGCTCTATTGCCCATAGCCAGAAGGGGAATGGCTTCTCGTGCACGACGCGGGGATTTGCGCCGCAACCTTCAACGTGAACCGCCCGAGTTCCGTTGCCAGGACGGACCGACACGACATTCGGTGAGCCTTCGGCTATCTCACCCCATTGCCCGAGGTCGCGGCAAGCGCTACGGTCGGGGTATGCTCGTCGCCCCAAGCCTTCTAGACGACTTGATTCGCCGTGCACTCGAGGAAGATCTCGCGGGCGGTGACCTAACCACCGAAGCGACGGTCGATCCCGAGACTGCTGCCGTAGGCCATGCCCTCGCGCGCTCGGAGTTGGTGGTCTGCGGTGCCGACGTGTTCACACGGGTCTTTTACCTCCTCGACGGTGGGCTGCGCGTCATGACGCTCGTGCCCGATGGAACCCGAGTTGCTGCAGGTACCGAGCTCTGGCGCGTAGAGGGTTCGGCGCGCAGCATCTTGGTGGGCGAACGCACAGCGCTGAACTTCGTACAACGTCTGAGCGGCATTGCGACGCAGGCACGTGCCTTTGTCGAAGCCTTGCCTGCAGGCAGCAAGACGCGCATTACCGACACGCGCAAGACGACACCGGGGCTGCGTATGCTCGAGCGCTATGCGGTCCGCACCGGCGGGGCCCACAATCACCGTGACGCGTTGGGCTCGGCCGTGCTGATCAAGGACAACCATATCGAAGCCGCTGGTGGCATCACTACGGCCATCGAGCGCGCGCGTGTGCGCGCTCCGCACACCTGCCGCATCGAGATCGAGGTCGAAACACTGGCAGAGCTCGATGAAGCATTGGCGGCCTGCGCCGATATCGTCATGCTCGACAATTTCGCCCCCGAAGAGCTCAAGACGGCCATCGCGCGCTGCCAAGGCCGTGCCCTCGTGGAAGTTTCGGGAAAGGTCACCCTGCCGCGCATCGCCGAACTTGGCGGCCTCGGTGTCGACATCGTAAGCTCGGGCGCTTTGACGCATTCTGCAATGGCCGCAGACATTGCGCTGGATATCGAACGCCTGGGCTAACCGCTTTGGTCGGTGCCCCGTAGGGCCTTCGGCCTCGAGGAATCGGTCACAAAAGGACACGCCATGTCACTTTCCACACTTCGAGCCTTCGATCCCGCAAGATTCGACGCGCTACTCCGCGATCGCGGCATAACCATCGGTCGGCCCTGTCACTATTTGCCCGTCACGGGCTCAACCAATGACGACGTGATGGTAGCAGCGCGTCAGGGTGCTCCCGCGGGGACGCTACATATCGCGGATCTGCAAACCAAGGGGCGCGGTCGGCATGGCAACACCTGGTCTTCCCCACGCGCCGCAGAGAATCTCCTGTTCACAGTGCTTTTGCGCCCTGAGATTCCTCTCGAACAAGTCAGCTGTTATACTCTCGCGGTGGGCCTTGCCGTGCGCGACGCTATGCAGCCCCATTTGGCGCAAGGTGTAGGCATCAAATGGACCAATGACGTCTACGTCGCCGGGCGAAAGCTCGCAGGGATCCTGGTCGAGAGCCAGCTGCGCGGCGATCGATTATCGGCTCTGGTCGTCGGCATCGGCCTCAACGTGCATATGACGGAACTTCCCGACGAGATTGCGCAGCTCGCGACGTCGCTGTCCCTACTTGGGGCAAAGGACCTAGATCGGGAAGCTTTGCTCGTCAGTGTGCTCGCGTCACTGGAACGGCGTACCGCGCAGTACGCCGCTCAGGGGCTCGCTGGGATCCTCAACGAACTACGCGAACACGACGCCATCGTCGGCAAACGCGTGCGCGTCGTCGGGCACGTGGGAATCGCTCGCGGGATCAGTGCCTCGGGGGCGCTGTTGCTCGATCTGGGCGCGTCGGGAGGCGTCCAAGAATTGACGAGTGGGCTGGTGGAGCTGCTGGAGGAGTAATGGCCACTCGGCTGCATCGCGACAACCGACTCGACAAACGCCCGGAGCCGCGATAACCGTAGATCTGCGGTCTATCCACGCGCATGGCCCAATCCCCCAATCTTGACCCGAGTGATATCCCGGAAGACCCCTACCAGTGGCTCGAAGACCTCACGGGCGAGCAGGCACTCGACTGGGTGCGTGAGCGCAACATGGAAAGCGCTTTGGCGCTGGGGGGGAGTGACGAGCTAGCTGCGCTTGAGGAGCGGCTGATCGCGATCCTGGACTCAGAAGAACGTATCGCCTACGTCGGCAAACACGGGGCATTCTACTACAACTTCTGGCGCAACCGCAATCACGAGCGCGGGATCTGGCGCCGCACGACGCTCGATGAGTACTTGAAGGACGAGCCAGCGTGGGAGCTCATCCTCGACCTCGACCAACTTGCCGCGGCGGAAGGGGAGAACTGGCACTGGAGTGGGACCACCTGGCTCGAGCCCGACCACACTCGTTGCTTGATCCAATTGTCGCGAGGCGGCAGTGACGCCATCGTCGTGCGTGAATTCGACCCCATGCTTCGCAGTTTCGTCGCAGATGGCTTCGTCATCGATGAGGCGAAGTCGCGTGTCGCGTGGCTCGACGGCGATACTCTCTACGTGGGTACCGATTTCGGACCGGGCTCGCTGAACCGCTCGGGGTACCCAAGAATCATCAAGATTTGGCACCGCGGTACCCCGCTTGCGCAGGCGGAAACCCTGTTTGAAGCTAGTCACGACGATCTCGGCGTAGCCGCTTGGCGCGACCATACCGAAGGATTCGAACGCGATCTATTGCACCACTCGCTCACTACCTACACCAACGAAGTCTACCTGATCCGCGAACGGAAACTGTCGAAAATTGACAAGCCGGACGATGCCTCGGCCACGCTGCACCGTGAATGGCTGCTCCTGCAGCTCCGAAGCGAGTATCGCATCGCCAATCGCAACTACCCTGCGGGGGCGCTGCTGGCGATCGCTTTGGACTCTTTTCTCGCTGGCGACCGGAATTTCGAGCTTCTATTCACGCCGACTGAGCGCAGCTCCCTCGCCGGGTTCAGCGGCACGAAGAACTTTTTGCTACTCAACGTGCTCGACAACGTCAAGGGCAGACTCACCGTACTGCGCAAGGGCGAAAGTGGTTTCATCCCCGAGCCCTTGCCTGCGCTCCCTGATTTTGCCACTGTGTCGGCATGGGCCGTCGATCCGGAACACTCGGATGACTACTTCCTAACTGTCACCGACTACTTGACGCCACCGCGTCTCATGTTGGGCACCCTGGGTAAGGGTCCCCCGACAACGATCAAACGGATGCCGGTCTTCTATTGCGCCGAGGGGCTGAGAGTCCAGCAGTTCGAGGCCCAGTCTCGAGACGGCACCCGCATTCCATATTTCCAGGTCGCCAAGCAAGGGCTGGTGCTCGATGGGACGAATCCGACTCTGCTCTACGGCTACGGCGGCTTCGAGGTCCCGCTGGTGCCAGCCTACGAGCCGCTAGTCGGTGCGGCTTGGCTCGAACAGGGTGGGGTGTACGTCGTCGCCAATATCCGTGGTGGTGGCGAGTTTGGACCAAAGTGGCATCAGGCAGCGCTCAGAGCCAATCGCCCGCGCGCCTACCAAGACTTCAGCGCCGTAGCCGAGGATCTCATCGCTCGCCAAGTAACTTCGCCACGGCACCTGGGCTGTAAGGGTGGCTCCAACGGCGGTTTGCTCGTGGGCAACATGCTTGCGCTCCGTCCCGAACTCTTTGGGGCCATAGTATGCTCCATGCCGCTGCTCGACATGCGGCGCTATCACACATTGTTGGCCGGTGCGTCTTGGATGGATGAGTATGGCGATCCGGACGATCCGAGTGAGTGGCAATGGATTCGCGGCTTTTCGCCATATCACAACCTCCAGCGCGGCATCCACTACCCGCCCGTATTCTTTCTCACCTCCACCCGAGACGATCGCGTGCATCCCGGTCACGCACGCAAGATGGTCGCCAAAATGCTCGAACTCGGGCTTCCGGACGTGACCTACTACGAGAACATCGAAGGGGGCCATGGCGGTGCCGCGAACAACCGGCAAGCGGCGCACCGAGCCGCGCTCACGTACTTGTTTCTGCGGAAGCGGCTTTTGGTGTAGTGCCGATCCAACCGAACCGGGTGGTTCAATGCGCCCCTGCAGGTGACGGGATTCGGTCTTGAGGTGGACACAGATTTGTAGCGCACTTTGGTTCGGAGCAAGTACTTCATGCGGCATCAGACTCGAGAAAGTGACGCCTCCGTGTCTCGAAGTCTCGTGCCAGCGCGGATGGATCGCCTACCCTGGACAAACTTTCATTCGCGCGTCGTCATCGCCCTCGGAATCACTTGGATTCTAGATGGTGTCGAGATTGGGCTCACAAGTGGCATCGGCGACGTGTTGCGGCGCCATGACACGTTGGACTTCACTGCGCAAACCGTCGGATTCAGCGCGTCACTCTTCCTTCTCGGGGAGGTCGTCGGCGCGTTGTATTTTGGACGGCTCTCAGATCGGCTCGGACGGCGCAGACTCTTCATCGTCACGTTGGCGCTTTACTTGTTTGCCAATGGCCTAACGGCTCTGTCATTCTCGACCGGATACTTTCTCTTGACACGCTTCTTGGCTGGGATGGGGATCGGCGGCGAATATGCAGCAATCCATTGCGCCATTGACGAGCTAACCCCAGCTCGCTATCGGGGTCGGGTGGACATCGCCATCGCTGGTACCTACTGGGCCGGTGCAATGCTTGCCGCTGCCGCCCAGATCTTCTTGCTCGATCCAGAGCTATTTCCTGTGAACTTGGGCTGGCGGTTGGGGCTCGCCCTGGGCCCACTCATCGGCCTTAGCATCTGGGGCCTACGCAGGCATATTCCGGAGAGCCCGCGTTGGTTACTCAGCCATGGCTACGCTGCGCAGGCGGAGGCAACGGTGGGACGGATTGAAGCGGAGATCCGTGCCAAAGGACTCACGCTTGCGGATGTGCCTCCATCACTTGCCGTCACCGTGCGGCATCGACCAGACATGCCCTACCTGGACATCGCCAGGCTACTGCTCAAAGACTATGGTCGTCGGACGATTCTGAGTGCGACGCTGATGATCACCCAATCCTTCTTGTACAATGCAGTGTTCTTCACCTATGCCATCATTCTCGTCGACTTCTACGCCATCCACTCCAAGGACGTGCCCTACTTCATCTTCCCGTTTGCCCTCGGCAATCTGCTCGGCCCACTCACCATCGGACGCCTCTTCGACACAGTAGGTCGGCGTCGAATGATCGCTGGCACGTATACTTCGTCTGGACTCCTCTTGGCGTTAAGCGGTGCGATGTTTCAGGCCAATCTGCTCACTGCGACGACACAGACAGCCTTTTGGTGCGCGATCTTCTTCATCGCATCTGCCGCTGCATCGTCCGCCTACCTAACCGTCAGTGAGATGTTCCCCTTGGAGATGCGGGCGCAATCGATTGCCCTGTTCTTCTCGGTGGCGCAACTGTTCGGCGGCGTCATTGCTCCGGCCTTGTTCGGCGCGCTGATTGCAACTCAGAGCCGGGGCAATCTCGCCATGGGCTACTACGCTGGGGCTGGCTTGATGGTCATTGGCGGCGTGGTTGCCTGGTGGCTCGGTCTCGATGCCGAAGGCAAGGCGCTTGAACAGCTGGCACCATCAGCGGAAGTGTTCGAGCCAGAAAAGCCTGAATGAGACAAAACGCCCGCATCCCTGCTGCGCGGCGGCACCATCCACAGTAGAATGTCCGCCTCATCCTGGAAAGTCGACAGAAACACCGATCATGCTTAAGCACATTCCCTTCACCGTCGCTCTGCTGCTCGCGGCTTGTTCGTCAAAGGCCCCAGTAACCGGGGATGCCATCGTCCCGATCAAGAAGGACACTGAGAATTGGGCGCAGGTGCGTGCGGCGTTCTCGACACTGTCCACGGTCGCCGGCAAGGGTGCATCGGACAGTGGCAACGAGTGGCAGCCTAGTTTCGAGGGAGGTCCGGCCATTGCCGCCGAACTGTCTCGGCCCCACATGGCCCAGGCAGACGCGGCCGGCAACATCTACATTGCCGACAAGGAGAGCAATGGGATCCGTCGCGTTGCCCTGGACGGCAGCATCTCGACGGTTGCTGGCACCAACGTAGCGGGCAATGCGCCCGATGTCGCTACGAAGGCGATCGAGGGGCCACTCTCGAGTCCCAATGGGCTCTGGGTGAATCCCGACGGCACGCTTTACGTCGTGGATCTCGACAACAAGAAGATTCGGCGCGTCACGCCCGAAGGTAGCATGTCAACACTTATCACCCTAACCACTTTCTCGGTCGGGCGCGGTCTGTGGGTTGCCGCGGACGAGAGCGAGGCCCTCATTGCTTCCGGCACCACCCTGCTCCGTTGGACCAGCTCGCAAGGCACCGAAACGCTGGCAAGCGGTTTTACTGAGTTGGGGATGGTGCTCAAGACCGAGGAAGGGCGCGTCCTCGCCGGTGACCGCGGCGCTAAGAAGGTGTACGAAGTAGCCACGGATGGCAAAAAGACGGTGCTGGTCGGTGACGGTACCAAAGGCGCCTTCGTGGATGGGGCAATGGCCACCGCAACGGCTTTCGATGAACCGCGCGCTATCTGGCCATTCTCAGGCGGACTCTTAGTGGGCCTGCACAATGGCTGCAAGATCATCTACGTCGACGACGAAGGCTACGCGCACCTGCTGCTCGAAGGCAGCAGCAGTAGTCACGGCGGTGACGGCTTGCCCTACGATCCATCCTCGCTGTCGATCGGGGAAGTCCGCAGTGTCACCGTCAGCGCCCAAGGTGACCTCATCTTTGTCGAGAACGACCGCGGGTACGTGCGCAAGCTCAGTGGCGTGCACTAAGCGCTGATTCCTGCCAAATGCCTACTGTCGTGAGGGCTCCGGAAGCTACCCAATGCCACACCACCGAATAGAAGACGGCGCCAGTCCGGCGTGGTAAGTTGGCGCTGAAGTAATGACAGCTAGACGTTTTGAGCAAGTGGCAGCTACCAAGACGCACTGACCAAAGACCTGAACCTCATCGAGAAGCCATGAACCACCGTGCTCAACTCAGTCGCTCGCTGCTCGCGTTCGTTCCGGCAATGATTGCCATCAACTGTGGTTCCGACGATGGCACTCGCTCGGTTACCAACAGTGGCACGTCCAAGGGCGGCAAATCGAGCGGTGGTCAGGCGGGCGGTGGCCAGGCAAGTATTGTCGACGCAGCAGGCGGGACAAACGCGCAGGGTGGCGTTGCTGGTGCAACCGACCTAGGCGCTGGCGGAAGCGACAACATTGGCGCAGCAGGCGTGGTGGTGACCGTGATACCCGACACCTCAGTACCAGCACAACCCTGGGACTGGGCTGGAGTCATCGGCTCGGGCCAGAGCCTTGCAGTGGGCCAGATGGGCAAGCCCGCAATCTCCACCACGCAGCCCTACAACAACCTCAAACTTTCCACCGGCACGCTCCCCTGGCCAGTAGATCCGGCAAGTGCAATCTTGACCCTGGTTCCACTCATCGAACCGTCAGGTCGCCCGTCTACGAGCTACCCGAGCTCATGGCCAACCAATATCGCCGGTGAGACTCCCCACACGGGCATGGCCAACCAGGTAACGTCAATGGTCATGGCGGCGAATGGTGCTGACTACATAGGTGTCCACGGCGAGTTCGGAGAAAATGGCCAGTGCATGAACTTTCTGGTCAAGGGTGCGGTCGACAACGGTGTCAATGGCCGCGCGTATGCTGCAACCCTAATCGAGACGCAAGCCATTGCGCGCCTGGCGCAGGCCGCAGGAAAGACTTATGGCGTGGGTGCGTTCATCATGACGCATGGTGAATGCGACGCGAGTAGCGCGACCTACGAAGCCGAGCTCTACAAGCTTCTATCTGACTACAATACGGATATTGCTGCCATCACTGGGCAGACCCAGAAGATTCAGTTGATCGTTTCGCAACAGAACTCGGGAGGTCGCTTCTCGACGGCAACGCAGGCAGAGTGGCAGATCGGAGTGAATCATCCAACCGAAGCGGTCTGTTCCGGTCCCAAGTACCACCTCCCCTATGCGCCCGACGGAATTCATCTGACCGCCGATGGCTACCGGCAACTGGGGGAGAAGTACGGCCAAGTCTACTACGAACGCGTGGTTCAAGGTCGCAATTGGCAGCCACTTTATCCCACTGGTGTCGGGCGTAACGGTCAGGTCATCACGGTTCACTTCCATGTACCTGTCCCGCCCTTGGCCTGGGAAACCAGCCAATTTTCGCCACCCTTGCCGGCCATGGCTCAATGGACCAATGGCAAGGGTTTTGAAGTGCGAACCCCCACTTCGCTCGTCACGATAACCTCGGTCGAACTCGTGGGAAATTCGGTCCGGATCACCTGCGCCGATGCGCTTCCTGAGACGGGAGTCAAAGTGGCCTACGCCATGTGGGGCAATCCAACTGCAATGACCGAACCCCACCAAGGCACGACGCATTGGGGACTATTACGTGATTCGGACCCATTCGTTGGGAGCGTAACGGGCGTGCCGCAACCAAACTACGCGGTGGCGTTCTACTTGGACGTACCGTAAGCCGGTTGGTGCCCTCGTTCGGAAGAGGCTCAATATGACTCGAATTCGAGGCTTGTGTATTCTCAGTGTCCTCAGCGTGGCCCTCGCTGCTTGCTCCGAGGGTAGTCCCAGTAGCTCTGGCATCGGCGGCAGAACTTCAGGCGGTGCGCCTGCCGCCGCGGGCACGTCCATGGAATCCGGAGGTGCTGGCGGCGACTCGAGTACCGGCGAAGCGGGAGTGCCTCTTGGGGGTACGACAAGCACGGCGGCAGCGGGTGCGACGGGTTGTCCAGCTCCGATTGACCTCGGCGTGCGATTCGTTGGGCGATACGATGGCTGCGTCGCCAACGTCGTGCGCTTTGCGTGGTCAGGCAGTGGCTTTGTCGCACGATTTAGCGGAACAGGCCTGGGGGTGCAACTGAAAGGGCTGACGAATCAGTTCACCGTGATCGTAGACGGGGTGCTACAGCCAACGCTTACCACCGTCAACAACGCCGACCAGACCTACACACTGGCAACCGGACTCGCTGACGAGGAGCACGTGGTGGAAATGTATCGGCGCACCGAGGCATCGTTTGGCGCGACCAGCGTCGCGGCTGTGACGGTGGAATCGGGCCAGCTCCTCACGCCACCAGCTGCACCGGCGCGATTGATCGAGGTCGTAGGTGACTCCATTAGTTGTGGATATGGCGATGAGGGCACGCCTCCCTGCGCGTTCAGTGCTGGCACGGAGAACCATTATCTAAGCTACGGCGCGCTCTTGGCGCGCAGCCTTGGCGCCGAACTATCCACGGTCGCTTGGTCCGGCAAAGGAGTTGTTTCGAACTATGGCGGTGGCGGGAACGAGCTCATTCCGATGGTTTATGACCGGGTTGTTCCCACTGAAAAGCGCAGTCTTTGGACATTCGGGCCGCAAGCTCAGCTGGCGCTGATCAACCTTTCTACGAATGATTTCAGCGCCAACACCGATCCAACCGAGGCAAATTTCGTTGCTGGTTACGCGGCGCTGCTCGCCAACATTCGCAGCAGGTACCCAGCTGCCTACATACTTTGCACCGTTGGACCAATGTTGACCGGCACGGATCTGACCGCGAAGGCACGCCCCTACATTGCCTCGGCCGTTGCAGCACGCCGCGCAACTGGCGATCTGAACGTCGAAGCCTACGAGATGACGACGCCCAACCCGAATCCTGGGTGCGACTCCCATCCGAGTCTATTGACACACCAAGCGATGGCCACGGAACTCGAGACCAAGGTTCGGGCCGTGCTTGGGTGGTAGGGCGAAAGTGCAGTATCAATAATGGACCGAGGGAGGATCTGAACCAATGTGGACTGTTGAGCCCAAATCTCTCTTCAAGCATCTCAATGCAACCTGCAAGCGTGCCTTGGAAATAGCGGCACAGGCATGTGTAAGAGCCCACCACTACGAGGTCACAGTAGAGCATTTTCTGAATGCTCTACTGGAAGACCAACAGTCCGACGTCGCTGCGGTACTCGAGCATTATCGGGTGAGCCCCACACTAGTCATTTCAGCGCTTTCCCGCGCGCTTGGCGACCAACGCTCTGGCAATCCAGGTAGGCCTGTATTCAGCTCGCGCTTGCTCAATTGGTTCGAGGAGGCACTGCTCTATGCGACAGTTGAACTCGGGGAACCGCAGATCCGCTCGGGTGCGCTCCTAGTTCGATTGGTTGCCTCTCCTGCTCAATACCTCCCGGTCGAACTGCCATTTTTGAATATGCTCCCGAAAGACGAGCTGAGGCAAGAACTCCTGGTTCTGGCAAGCACAAGCGCCGAATCCGGATCGGCCCAACTCGCCTCGCATCCGCAGACGCAGGACCCTCTCCAAGTTCCTGCCCAAGGTAGTGCGCTCGAACGTTTCACGTCGGATCTGACAGCCATGGCGCGAGCAAACAAGCTTGACCCCGTCTTCGGGCGTGAGCCAGAAATCCGTCAGATGATCGAGATTCTGGTGCGTCGGCGCAAGAACAACCCAATCCTGGTGGGCGAGGCCGGCGTGGGAAAGACCGCTCTAGCCGAGGGGTTGGCAATGCGAATTGCCGAAGGGTCGGTTCCCGACGAGTTAAGAACAGCACGTTTGGTTGCGCTCGATTTGGGAGCGCTCCAAGCCGGTGCAGGTGTCCGAGGAGAGTTCGAAGGCCGACTTCGTGGAGTACTGACCGAGATCAAGGCGTCGACCGTGCCCATACTGCTATTCATCGACGAGGCACACAGTATCATCGGCGCTGGAGCGCCCCAAGGTGGCAGTGATGCTGCCAACCTACTGAAACCTGCTCTCGCTAGGGGCGAGCTGCGAACGATTGCGGCGACAACTTATGCAGAATTCAAGCGCTACTTCGAGAAGGATGCAGCTCTCGAGCGCCGTTTTCAGCCAGTTCGAGTCGAGGAACCCTCGATCGACATGGCAATCCTCATGCTCCGGGGTCTTGCAGAGCGGTTCCACCATCTTCACGGCGTCGTGATCCGTGACGAAGCAGTCCGCGCAAGCGTGGAGCTCTCCAGCCGCTATATTTCGGGCCGACAGCTCCCCGACAAAGCAGTGGACCTGCTCGACACAGCGACCGCCCACGTCAAGCTCGTACGCGCGGCGCCGCCGGGACCCCTGGAGGGCGCTCGCGCCGCGCTGGCTGCCGTCGAGCGAGAATTGAAAGCCTATCAACGAGACGAGTGCGCTGGCGTGCCGGTCGACAACGACGCGCGGCGGGCAGCCGAAACGCGTCGGAAGGAGCTCGAGTTGAGCCAGGACCGCCTTGAAGCCGCCGTCGCCGAACAACGAGCCATCGTGGATCGCATTGAGACCCTACGTGCCAAACAGGTCGGGCCAGAGGGCGAGAACGACGAGCAGGCCGTTGCAATCCGTCGTCAGGAGCTCGAGAACGAACTCAGTCGACTCAATGCCATCCCGGCAACGGAGCGTTGGGTCACGGCCGACGTGGACGAAAGCGTGGTGGCGACCGTAGTATCTGAATGGACCGGCATTCCAATCGGCAAAATGGTCAAGGATGACCTCGCTGCGCTGCTGAGCATGGAAGACCGATTACGCGAACGCGTACGCGGACAAGATCGGGCTCTCGCCGTGATTGCGAACGAGATCCGGGCGGCTCGGTCGGGACTCAAGGCGCCGAATGCGCCGCTCGGCGTGTTCCTCCTCGTCGGCCCGAGTGGCACCGGCAAGACCGAGACGGCATTGGCTCTGGCGGATCTTCTGTTTGGAGGCGAACGCTTCGTTGTAACCATCAACATGAGTGAATTTCAGGAGCGACACACGGTCTCGCGCTTGATCGGATCACCTCCTGGTTACGTGGGCTTCGGGGAAGGCGGGATCCTGACTCAAGCCGTCCGCCACCGACCATATTCTGTAGTATTGTTGGACGAAGTCGAGAAGGCCGACCGCGAAGTGCTCAGCCTATTTTATCAAGTTTTCGACAAAGGAATGCTCGCGGATGGGGAAGGGCGCGTGGTCGACTTCAAGAATACGGTCCTGATCTTGACCAGCAATTTGGGAACCGAGCTGCTCACCCAAGCAACCTCGTCAGCAACTCCTGCCGGTCGAGATATGGCTTTGGAAGCCAACCTCGGCGTCCTCGTGGACCTGGTAAAGCCTACCTTGAGCCAACACTTCAAGCCGGCACTGCTCGCCCGCATGACGGTGGTGCCTTACGTGCCCCTCGGACCGCAAACATTGCGCGAAATCACTGAACTCAAGTTACGCGGCTTGGCCGAACGCGTGCGCGGGACACATGGAATTGAGTTGACCATTCCCGAGGACGTCGTGACGACGATTGCCCAACGCTGTCACGAGGTCGACAGCGGCGCGCGCAACGTCGACCATATCTTGCGCGGCACCGTTCTGCCGCTCGTGTCAACTGAAATTCTCCGGAGTCTCGTCGATGAGGTTCCACTCGCTGCCGGGCTCGAACTCGCAGTGGATGACCATGGGCAGCTCCATTGCACGACCAAAGCTGCGGGCAGAATTGATGCATCCGTGATGGATGGTTAGAAAATGACAAGTCCAGCGTAGGACCCATTCGGCGGTCCCCGCAATATATCGCCGGGTGCTGCTTGTGGGTTTCATCGCGAGCACATACGTTGCTCTGCCATCCGCTACTGTGTGCGGGCTCTTGCCTTGAAGCGCCAGGTGCGCGTAGCCTGCAACACAATGAGCTGGCTAGTCAGGGTCACTGTGACAGGAGCGATGATTGCAGGGCTCTGCTCCCAGGCAGCAGCCGAAGAACCTTCTGCCGCCGAACTCTTGTATCTGCAGGGCGTCAACGAACTGCGACTCCGACATCTGGACAAGGCCTGCCCAATCCTGCGCGAAAGCTACCATCTCGAGCAGCAGCCGAAGGCGCTCTTTTACCTCGCCGAGTGCGAAGAAGCAGCCGGACGCATTGCCACGGCAGCCGCTCTCTACGACAAGTACCTCGATGAATACGATCGACTGACCGAAGGCGCGAGGAGCCTTGAAGGCGAGCGGCTAAAGGATGCCGGCAAACGACGGGAAGCTCTCGAGGATCAGATCCCCAACGTCACGTTCTCGATCGCAGATCCACCGCCCGGCATGCGCGCCACGCGCAAGTTCGGAGACAAGGGCGATTTGGTCGATGTTGCCATCGGTGTCCCATTACCCATCGATCCAGGGTCGCACTGGGTTGCCACGCGAGCGCCGGATCGCCCACCCTGGGAAACTCAATTCACGATTGCTCGGGGGGAGAAGAAGACCATCGAGCTCGAAGTGGCTCCGCGCAGCTCGTCTTCGGCGTCCACCTACAGCCGCCCGATCGAACCGGTGCCAAACGTTTTGCCACCGCTTGACCCCGGGCCCTCCACCCAACGGATCATCGCTTACTCAACGCTGGGGCTTGGTGCCGCGGGCATCGTTTTTGGCCTGATTGCCGGAGGCATCACCTGGAGCGACAAGAGCACCATCGAGAGCAATTGTCTCGGCAACCTCTGCAATCGCGAAGGGGAATCCGCCAAGGACAACGCCCACACCTGGGGGATCGTGAGCAACGTTTCAAGCATTGTCGGGGCGGTCAGCTTGACCACCGGCATTATTCTCTTCGTCGCGGAACCCGCACCACCAAGAATCGGTGGCGGCACCGGCAAGCTCAGATTGGATCTTAGTCCCGCACTGCAGGGTGGGATCGTGAAAGGGACGTACCAGTGGTAACGCCGCTCCGCTTCGCAGTTCTCATGTCTTGGGTTTCGGTCGTCGCAAGCACGCTGTGGGGATGCACGACGATTTTAGGGATCGATACGGAGCATGAGCCGAACGCCTGCGCACAGAAATCCGATAAGGATATCAAGTACAAACTCTGCGGGTTGGGCGCTTGTGCGGTGCTAACTCCCGAATGCGAGAACGGGTTACCGAAGCTCTGCGTAGGCGACTTGACTCTGAAGTCAAAGGAAGACGATTGCGGTCCGAGCGGACAAGGCGACTACATCGACAACGACTGCGACGGCGATGTGGATGAAGATTGCGCTTGTGACGGAAAGACTCCCTCGAAGGCCTGCTACACAAACTCCAAAAGCACGCGTGGCCTCGGCCGTTGCATGAACGGCACTCAGAAGTGCCAGAGCGGATTTTGGACGCGGTGCGAAGGCGATATTGTCCCGGCGAAGGAAGAGTGCGGAAACGGGCGCGACGACAACTGTAACGGGCACGTTGACGAAGACTGTCCTTGCACGAAGAACCAAACGCAACCGTGCTTCTCAGGCCCCGAAAGCACGATCGGCGTCTTGCCTTGCACGCCAGGCACACAGTCGTGCTCGCCAGACGGCACCTGGACTGACTGTACTCGTCAGGTAACTCCCAAGCCCGAAGAATGCAACGGAACCGACGACGACTGCAACGGCACGATAGACGACAACCCAAACTGTTGCCACACGCTCGAAGATTGTCCGCTCGGCGACATTTGCTTCCAAGGCGTCTGCCAGATTACGCCACGATGTGACGATCTGATCAAGAATGGCGCTGAAACGGACATAGACTGTGGCGGCACTGACTGCCCCAAATGCCCAGATGACAAGGCTTGCACGGTAGACCTTGATTGCATCAGCAACCTGTGTCCCGCCGAACTGCGCAAGTGCAAACGGAAGACATTGGGCTCGCACTGCAAGCTGGACGATGAATGCACGTCGGGGTTCTGTGTCGATGGCGTATGCTGCAATGAACCCTGCAAGGGCCTCTGCCGCGCGTGCATCGCAGCAATTACCCAGACGAATGCGCCAGATGGAACATGCGCGTCTGTGGGCGCAGGCTTCTCTGACGGCAATGATTGTACTACGGATGCACAGGATTCCTGCAAACAGACCGGCGCTTGTGATGGCAACGGCCAATGTCAGCTCTACACGAACACCACCATCTGCGCGCCAGCAAGCTGCACTTCGGCCACCGTGCTCCACCCGGCGAGCACTTGCGATGGAGCCCGCACCTGCGTCGTCAAAGAGAACTTCGACTGCGCACCTTATGCCTGCAGCGCCGGAGCCTGCAAAGCGACTTGTGCGAACGACCCCGACTGCGCTGCCACAGCCTACTGTGACAGCGAGACAACCAGCCTTTGCTTTTCGAAGAAGGACAAAGGCGTCGCCTGTAACAAAAGCAAGGAATGCATCAGCGGCTCGTGTGTCGATGGCTACTGTTGTGACACAGCCTGTACTGGCACTTGCACGGCGTGCAACGTTGCGGGTGTGGTAGGCACCTGCACGACCGTGCCTTCCGGGCAAGTTGACAATACCTGTTCTGCCCCCAAAGCATGCGACGAGCAGGGGCGATGTGTCAGCACTGCTGGAACCCCTTGCATGACCAACCCCGAGTGCTTGGGGGGCTTCTGCGTGGACGGGTACTGCTGCAATTCAGCGTGCAGCGGAGTCTGTCAGTCCTGTAGCAACCCAACTTCCGTTGGAACATGTAGCAACGTCCCGAGTCGACAGACGGACACCAACCCGGTGTGTTCGGACGAGTTTCGCTGCGACGGGCGCGGCGGTTGCCGCAAAGACATCGGTCAATTATGCACCACAAATGGCGACTGCCTGAGTGACTTCTGTGTCGACAGCGTCTGCTGTGATTCCGCATGTGACTCACCCTGTCAGGTCTGCAATGCCGCTGCCACCAAGGGCAAGTGCTCCGCTGTTGACCGTGGAGCATCAGACAACCTACCCACCTGCTCCGGCAAACAGGCATGTGATGGCGCAGGGCACTGCCTCCCGAACCTTGGGGAGACGTGTAGCTTAGGCAACAGCGCTTGCGCGTCCGGTTTCTGCGTCGATGGCGTGTGTTGTTCGACAGGATGCGACGGTACTTGCACAGCTTGCAATGGTGCAGGGATCTGTACCAATGTCGCGAATCTCACGCCTGACGTGGGATGTTCCGGCAATAGCGTGTGCAACGGTAACGGCGCATGCTTACTCACGAGTGGCAAGGCCTGCACCGTTGGAGAGGCATGTTTGAGCGGCTTTTGTGCGGACGGCGTGTGCTGCAATTCGACGTGCAACGGCATCTGTGAGGCCTGCAACCTGACGAATAGCTTGGGGGTCTGTTCGGCAGTTCCTTCGCAGCAGCAGGATACGAACACTTGCGAAAAACCCGGGGTGTGCAACGGGAGCCGCGCTTGTGTCTCTTCGAATGGCAACTCGTGCTCAAGTCCTGGGAACTGTCTGAGCGGCTTCTGCGTGGACGATGTGTGTTGCGACTCGTCGTGCAGTGGGCAGTGCCAAAGCTGTAACCTGTCAGGCAAGCTCGGCACCTGTTCCCTGGTGCCGTCCGGTGTGCAGGATCCGAATTCCTGTTCGGCCGCGAGCCAACTCTGTGACGGCAACGGCAAATGCCAGTCAACCACTGGCGCCACTTGCACAGCGAGCAGCCCGAACTCCTGCATCAGCGGCAACTGCGTGGATGGGGTTTGCTGCAATTCATCGAGCTGTGGGACGTGCCAAGCGTGCAACTTGAACGGCAGTGGTACATGCTCAGCAGTTTCGAGAGGGAACACCGACCCAGGCACGTGCACCACCGCCTGCGACGGAAGTGGAGTCTGTTTGGCTGCAGGGGGGTCCTCCTGTACGCTTGCAACCGCTGCAAGTTGTGCCAGTGGCTATTGCGTCGACAACGTTTGCTGTGGCTCCGCTAGCTGCGGAACCTGTCGAGCGTGCAACCTGAGTGGCAATGGCGTCTGCTCGGCAGTTTCCAGAGGCCAAACTGACACCGACACGTGCAGCACCACGTGTGACGGTAACGGAATCTGTCTCGGTGCAAATGGTGCTTCATGCAATGCCTCAACGGCTGCAACATGCGCAAGCGGCAATTGCGTCGACGGCGTTTGCTGTAGCTCCCCGAGCTGCGGGACCTGTCAATCGTGCAATTTGAACGGCAGTGGCACTTGCTCGAATATACAATCTGGACAAGTTGACTCAGACTCCTGCACAGGCTCCCGCAAGATCTGTGACGGAAGTGGGCAATGCAAGACCGAGAACGGTGGCACTTGCACAGCAGCAACTGCATCAAGTTGCGTGACCAGCAATTGTGTCGACGGGGTTTGCTGCCAGGCCGCAGACTGTGGAACATGTCGGGCCTGCAATTTGAGCGGCAGCGGCACCTGTTCGCCAGTTTCAAAGGGACAAACGGATCCCGGCACCTGCGCCCAAGCCACCCAAGCGTGCGACGGCACCGGCATCTGCAGGGCGGCGAATGGCACCGCTTGTACACCTGGGACAGCCGCGAGTTGCGCGAGCGGCAACTGCGTCGACGGTGTCTGCTGCGGCTCCGCGAGTTGCGGAACCTGTTCGGCGTGTAACTTGAACGGCGTTGGCACCTGTTCTGCCGTTGCCGCTGGCAGTGGGGACCCAGACTCTTGTTCGTCCTTGTCAGGCAAGGAGTGCACGGCAACCGGCGCATGCAAGGACGCCAATGGCACCATGTGCACGACCATAGCGGCCGCGAGTTGCGCGAGCGGCAACTGCGTCGACAGCGTCTGCTGTGGCTCCGCAAGTTGCGGAACCTGTTCGGCGTGTGACTTGAACGGCGTTGGCACCTGCTCGCCAGTCTCAGAAGGAGAAACGGATCCTGGCACCTGCGCCCAAGCCGTCCAAGCGTGCGACGGCGCCGGCGCATGCAAGGACGCCAATGGCACCACGTGTTCACCAGGGACAGCCGCTAGCTGCGCGAGCGGCAATTGCGTGGACGGCGTTTGCTGCAGCGCGGCAGTTTGCGCAAATGGCTGCGGTGGCGACGGGAATTGCATACCGTGACAGTGATGATCGCCACACGCAAAGGTCACCAACGTGCCGCCGCGCGCCTTGGCTGCCCCACTCGCACCTTTGGGATATTTTGTTCATCAACCCCAAGGGACCGACCCGCAAATCCGCATTGTGCGTCTAGCAACAGATAGAACCATTTGCTTTGCCTATCCGATCTTTCCAGTTGGCAAGGTGCTAGAATCGCGCCGTTCTGACTCAGCGAGCCACCATTGCAGAATCGAATTCTTGCTCAGCGCTACCGGTTGTTATCCCAGCTCGGACAGGGCGGCATGGGTTCTGTGTGGCTTGCAGAACATGTCGAATTGGGAACTAGGGTTGCCGTAAAGCTAATGGACCCAAATGTTGCGATGAGCGCGGAGGGGCTCGGTCGCTTCAAGCGTGAAGCCCAAGCGGCAGCAAGTCTAGACTGCCCGAATATCGTTCGCGTCTTCGATTACGGGGTCGACGCAGAAACTCCCTATATCGCCATGGAGTTACTTAGAGGCGAGAGCTTGGCTCAACGTTTGAAACGATTGGGGCGCATCGACCCGACGAGCCTCGCGACTATCTTCCTCCAAGTAGGCAAGGCCATCACCAAGGCACACGACCTCGGGATCGTGCATCGCGACCTCAAACCAGACAACATCTTCCTGGTGCTTGACGACGGCACCGACCTCGCGAAAGTCATCGACTTTGGAATCGCCAAGCGCACGAGCACATTTCCGGGACAAGCGTCGGGAATTGAGACGCGTACGGGCGCCCTATTGGGTACCCCTTTTTACATGAGCCCAGAGCAAGCTTCTGGTTCGAAACTCGTCGACTATCGTACCGATATTTGGTCTCTTGGGGTCATTGCCTACGAATGCATCACAGGGAAGCGTCCCTACGAATCAGATTCGTTTGGTGGCTTGGTGCTGCAGATCTGCACAAGCGAACCTAGGGTTCCGTCGCGGGAAGGCCCTGTCCCTGAGGGTTTCGACCAATGGTATGCGCGATGCGCGTCAAGAACCCCAGCAGGTCGTTACGCCTCGGCACTGGAGACCACTTCCTCATTGTGCGCGTTATGTGTGCCAGCGAGCAATGTAGCAGGCGACCATCCGAAGTCTGCCCCATGCAAGTTGGTTGATCGTTCTGCGGTCGCGTCGGCCACTTCTCCTCGAACGGAAGGCGTTGGAAGGACCCATTGGTCGCCCTCGGACCAAGCCGGCGCCGTTGCAGTCACCATCCCTGGAATCAAGAAGTCTCCGCGTAAGCGGTATGTCGCCGCTCTGGTAGGGCTCGCCAGTCTTACTTTGGTCGGGACAATTGCGGGTTTGGGTTCACGAATGCAGGCCGAATTGTCGACGTCTTCCGCCGAAGTGCATCCCTCGGCGGCCATCGACCATTCGAAGATACCAGGTTCCGTCGCTCAAGATGCCGTTGCGCCGACACCAGTGAGTCCCAGCGTCGTCGCAAGTGCCACCGTCGCGCCAGTTGCTGGCAAGCCGAGCCTCGAGCAACCGAGACCAGCCATTGCGAAGTCGCATACCGTGGTTCCGCCGCGACCGGTCGTACCGCAGCCGATGGCTGCAAAAATGGCGAAATCTGCGGCGAGTTTCACGACAAATGTAGGCCCCACCGAGAGGCCTCCGCCCGTTGCCACCCCGGACAATCCAACAAACCCATTTGGGACGCGAGAATGATGGTTTCAAATGCCAGAGTCGAGTCAATGCGTCGCATTCCGCTCGTAGGCATCGCATTGCTGCTGACTACATCCGCAGCGGTCGGGGAGCCAACTGAGATAGACCGCGCTACGGCTCAGCGGCTGTTCGACGAGGCAATGGCATTGATGCAGAAGCAGCAGTACCAACCTGCGTGTCCGAAGTTCGAGGAGAGCCAGCGGCTCGCGCCTGCCATGGGTACACAATTCAACCTGGCAGAGTGCTTCGAAAAGACGGAGCGCGTTGCCTCCGCTTGGATCCTCTTCAATGAAGTGGCCGAAGCGGCACAGAGAGCGGGGAGGGCCGACCGTGAAACTTTCGCAAGACAGCGCGCCGAAGCAGTCGCTCCAAAAGTCTCGTTCGTTACCATAAAGGTAACGAGCCCAAGCGGCGGGATGACACTGCAATGCGACACTACCGACATTGCGCCGAGCCGTTGGGGAACGCCCATTCCGACCGACAGCGGCAAACATATCGTCAAGGCCACTGCTCCTGGAAGAGCTGATTGGACGATGGTCTTCAATGTGATAAGCGAAGGTAGCAAGGTGGAAGTGGTGGTCCCTGAGCTCGTTGCTACTGCTAGCGCTACACCAGTACCTTTGACTGGATTCGCGCAGAGCCAGATGTCCACTGCAGTACCATCCAGCAGACAGAAGACATTCGCCGTCGTGGCCGCGAGCATGGGCGTAATTGGTATCGGGATTGGCACGGTAATGGTCCTAGTTGCAGAGGGGAAACACTCCGATGCCAATCCGTACTGCAAGGGAGTCGACTGCATTGACCAGAGGGGCGTGGACGCGCTGCATAGCGCCAAGACGCTGGGCGATTGGGCAAATTTGCCCTTTGGCATCGGACTCGCTGGTTTTGGACTCGGAGCTGCGCTTTGGTTTACCGCTCCTACATCCGGCGGTGAAGCGCCCAAAACGTCGCTCGGCGTGGCTCCGAATGGGCTGCTGGTCCATGGGAGGTTCTGAGTGATCCGCTCGAGACTTGCAAGTGTCTGCCTACTAGGTTTTGTGGCGGCCCTCGCTTCGGACTGTTCCTCGATCATGGGATATGACGAGGGACATTTGGTTGGCGGCACCCAAGGAACAACCAAGAAGCTGACTGAAGGCGGTGCTGGCAGTAGCAGCAGCGCTAAGCAGGATGGCGGAGCCACAGAAGCTGGCGGCCTCTATGCAGGCGCCGGGACGGGGACCGGGATTGCTTCGGGAGGAGCGGCAGGGGAAGCCGGCAACGCTGGCTCCTCGGAGGGTGGCACCATTCAAGGCGGCGCGGCCGGAAGCCAAGCTGCTGAAACGGGTGGCGTAGGTGGCTCAGGTGGCGTAGCAGGCGGCGGCACGTCATCGGGCAGCGCGACCGGTGGATTCTTTGGGAGTATGGGTGGAGGCGCTGAAGCGGCTGGTACTGCAGGCGGCGCGGGGCTCCCAACGGCAGGCAATTCTCCGGGGGGCGCGTGCAACGACGCGCGTCAATGTCTTGGTACTTACGGGCAGACATGCACTAATGGCGCTAATTGCTCAAGCGGCTTCTGCGCCGACGGTGTTTGCTGCGACTCGCCTTGCAGCGGGACGTGCGAAGGCTGCAACCTGTCAGGCAAGCTCGGCACCTGTACCTTCGTGCCGTCCGGTGTGCAGGATTCGAATTCCTGCTCGGCGGTGAGTCAGCTCTGTGACGGCTCGGGCAATTGCCGGTCGACTAATGGTGCCACTTGCACAGCGAGCAACCCGAACTCCTGCATCAGCGGCAACTGCGTGGATGGGGTTTGCTGCAATTCATCGAGCTGTGGGACGTGCCAAGCCTGCAACTTGAACGGCAATGGTACCTGCTCAGCAGTCTCAAGAGGGAAAACCGATCCAGATACGTGCTTTGCAACCTGCGACGGAAGTGGAGCCTGTTGGGCACCAAGCGGTGCCTCGTGCACGGCCTCAATGGCTGCAACGTGCGCGAGTGGTAGTTGCGTCGACGGCGTTTGCTGTAGCTCCGCTAGCTGCGGGACGTGCCAAGCGTGTAACTTGAACGGCAACGGCACTTGCTCTGCCGTTGCCGCTGGCAGTGCGGACCCGGACTCCTGCCCGTCCTCGTCAGGCAAGGTGTGCACGGCAACCAGCGCGTGCAAAGACCCCAATGGCACCGCGTGTACACCAGCGACTGCCACGAGCTGCGCGAGTGGTAGTTGCGTCGACGGCGTTTGCTGTAGCTCCGCTAGCTGCGGAACCTGTTCGGCGTGCAACCTGAACGGCAACGGCACTTGCGCTGCCGTTGCCGCTGGCAGTGCGGACCCAGACTCTTGCCCGTCCTCGTCAGGCAAGGTGTGCACGGCAAGTGGTACGTGCAAGGGCGCCAATGGCACCACGTGTACGACAGCCGCTATTTGCGCGAGCGGCTTCTGCGTTACGAACGTTTGCTGCAGCGCGGCTGTGTGCCCAAAAGGCTGCGGTAGCGACGGGAATTGCATACCGTGACAGTGATGATAGCCACACGCAGAGGTCACCTGCGACGCAACTGGGCAATGCAGACCATGAACCAGACAACCCACACAGAAACGATCGGACGAGCGGGACTGCATCTCCGACGTCAGTTTGAAGCTACTAGGACGCTGACATTCCTCCAAGAATCGTCGGATGGCGTCGAACTGCCCTCCGCGAATTCCGTAACGCTCTTGTCTCAAGTCCGTCGAAGGAGCCATTGGCTATGAAACGAACCGTATGCGGACACTCTGGGATAAAGACCAGCGCGGTCCTTCTGATCGGAACCATCGCGATAGTCGCAGCGGCATGTAGCGACGACACCGACCAAAGCCAGAAGAGTGACGCCTCTGGCGGCAAACCGATGAATACTACTGCGGCCGGGACGGTTGGCACCGGGGGCACTGCGCCCAATGGCTCGGGTGGCACTCGTGCGGAGGAAACTGGCTCCGGCGGGCGCGCGTCATTGGGCGGGTCAGCGGGCGGCGGATCGCCGGCTGGCGGCATGCAGGCGAGTGGGGCGCCAGCGAGTGGCAGTGGAGGCGGGGGCGGTGTGACCACGAACGCGGGTGGTCCAGCTTTGGGAGGAGTGACGGCAGCGGGCGGAACGGCTGGAGAGTCTGGTAAGGGCACGGGCGCCCCAGAAGGCGGTCAGAGTCAGGGCGGTGTGGCTGGCAGTCTCGGCAGTGCAGGTGAAGCTCCCGGCGCCTCGGGCGGCGGAGCCGTCCCTGCTGCTGGTACTGCTGGTACTGCTGGTGCCGCGGGTGACTGTGCTGGCTCGGCTCGGTGCCTTCACGCGAATGGGGATACCTGCACCGCCGCGCCGGACTGTGCCAGTGGTCACTGCACGGACGGCGTTTGCTGCAGCTCGGCCTGCAGCGGAAGTTGCCAGGCCTGCAATCTGAACGGAACAGTTGGCACCTGCTCGCTTATTCCACGGGGGCAGACAGATCCGAAGTCCTGTGACGGCCCCAATCAGGCGTGTGACGGATCAGGCGGTTGCGTTTCGCTGAACGGTCAGTCCTGCAGCGGGGATGGAGGCTGCGTGAGCGGACACTGCGCCGACGGCGTCTGCTGCGACTCGGCGTGCGGCGGAAGTTGCCAGGCATGCAATTTGAGCGGCTTGGCCGGTACCTGCGCGTTGACTCCGAGGGGGCAGACAGATCCAAAGTCCTGTGACGGCGCCACTCAAGCGTGCGATGGGTCCGGCGGTTGCGTCTCGAGAAACGGCGTCTCTTGCAACGGCAATGGCGGATGCGCGAGCGGATTCTGCTCTCCCGATGGCTACTGTTGCGATTCGCCATGCGCGGGTCTATGCCAAGCCTGTAACGTACCCGGCTCTATTGGCGTCTGCTCCTATGTCCTAGACGGACAACCAGATCCAGACACCTGTTCGGGAACGAACCAGTCGTGCAACGGCGTCGGCCAATGCCAGTAATGGCGGATGGTCGACGCGTCTTGTCCGCCGACTACCTGTGTCCGAGGGTCAGCCCGACATCACAGTGAACACCGCTCGCCACAGTACGCTCTGATGATCGCTGGACATCGGAAGGCGCTTCACTTAGGGTGCGATCGCGCAGCAACTACAAAGCGACAAGTATGAATGCCGACGCAGCAACCAGTGAGGAACGGGCTCTCGCGGTCAAAGTCATGCTCGAACTCCTTCATCGAACGGCGCAGCCCTACCAAGTCAAACGTGAGTATTGCAGCGCTGGCAGTCTCCACTTCTATCTTGCACTGCGTGAGGGTTTTAAGCTGGAGAAGAACGAAGACCACGGCGGGGCGCCATTAGAGCTGTGGCCAAGTGGATGGACAAAAAAGGAGCCTAGCGCCAAAGATCCAGTGAAGAATGGACGCATGCTCATATGGCGACGTGGACGCGTTATCGTGAAAGTGAAGACTCACGGGCAAAGTGGCAATAGCAACTATCGCGCCGGCTCGCCTCATCTGAGTGTCTGCTTGGTCCGTGGCGACTTGATAGGCAACAAAGTAGATATCGAGTATGACGCGGAGCTAGGAAAATTCTCCCCTCAAGGACTATTGTGTCCTCGCACTCCAGCTCGAAACGCCTCGAAAGCCGACGTCGAAACATGGGCTGACGACACGCATTTCACTTTCCCCGATCTTTGGTGCAACGACGACGGTGCAGAGGGGCTTTGCCAGTGATTCCCTACCTTCCTGCGAGCCAAGAAGGCGTGGCTGGGGCTCCAATTCATGTTGAAATCGCTCCGCGCGGGTTCATTTGCTCGAAAGTGCTGGGTTGTCGGAATTTGTGCGGCGAGAACTGACGCGGGCTTGTACAAGTGAAATCCCGATTGCGCACCGTCCGCGATCAACGCTTCTCCCTCCTCATCTCCCACCCCGACAACAAACCTCCGGTTTGGTTCCCCCTCGCCCACATTCCTGACACCACCAAGTCAACACGTGCACCGTCGGAACTGGCTTCTTGTTTTTTGGCGCTAGTTGTACCGACTGCAGTGGCAGCGGCAGCATTTCGGCGCGCTTCTTTGCCTCCTCCAGTTTGACGGTGGCGCGCTGGAGTTCTTCACGCAGTAGCTTGACCTCGGTGGCGAAGGACTCCTTTGCAGTGCGGGCTAAGCGTGCTTCTTCTGCTGCAAGTTCACTAGCCTGTACCGCCTCGGCACTGCGCTTGCGGGCGATTTCCAGCTCCTCGAGCGCGCGACGCTCGCGCTCGCTGCTGCTCTCGCTTTCGCGGCGACTCTCACTGAGCTCATCGAGTACGCGCTCGGATTGCTGGCGTAGCGCCGTTTCCGTTTTCCGGGATTCCTCTTCGGCGTGTCGAATTGCCTCTTGTGCCTCTAGCTCCGCGGCACGAGTGTTTTGTTCGGCCCGGCGAATTTTATGCTCGGCAAGCCGAGCCCGTTCTTCTGCGAGGAGCTTCTCCTTCTGGAGACGTCGAAGCTCTTCTTCCATAAGCTGAGCGTTCTGCTCAACCTGTAGCTTCTCGTCTTCAATTCGACGCGCAAGTTCGTTGGCTTGTTCGCTGGCGGATTGCGTCTCAAGCAGCAGCGCTCGAACCTGCTGCTGTTCCTCGAGCTCCGCTGACAGGCGACGCTGGGCCGCCTCGAGCTCCGCGACTGCATGCACGCGCGCGCGCCGAGTTCGAACAGCAACCGTTAGGGCTACGACGACACCAACAACAAGACTAATGATCAAGAACGGCATGCTGAGGCTATTCGGAGAACCCTCGAACCGAACCATTCCCTGAGGAAAGGAATCGGAACAAGCGTTCGATGAGGATGGTTCTCAACCGGTGAGTCGACTTCATCCGGCTCCGCCAGACACATCTCACTGGACCTTCAGTACTTGAGATTGACATGCAAACAGTTCTGGTTTCGCTCGACGATCGTACTGAGCAGCGGAAACCTAGTTTCGTTGGTGTTAGCACAGCGTTCGACCACGGCATTCATCGAATCCAAATCAGCACCGGACAAGTCGAATGCCAGTCCGGTGCGATGCGGGCTACCACCTACACGGGCGATAATCAGCCCTTTTTCTTGGCGTAGCCACTGACGCCGCTCTTCGACTTCAACGATAGCTGATGGCCCATCGTGTTTCGCAAAGTAGTCATTGATGACTCGTGCTTGATCCGCATCCGATCGATAGCCAGAGGTCATCACTGCGCCCACCGGCAAGGCAGGCTGCAAGACGTCAAAGGCAAATTCGATCGACGTGGTCAGAACGACAGAACTCCTCACCTTGGGCAAGGCCTTTTTGTACCCCACAACAGCACTTGGATGCGTCGCCTTCACTCCTGGATTCACCTTTGGTAAAGCTGTGGAATGGACTTTTGCGGTGGTACTAGCCGGATGCTGCATCGTCAAGCTCGTCAGTAGCTTGATGTTGGACTCCACGATTCTCAAGAATTCCTGGAACCCTCGCATGATTTCACGATCGAATGCCCCCGGCGTCAGGGAAGATGCGTTCTGGCTTGGGACCGTGATGATATCGCCCGGCTGAATTGGGTACCCCCTGCGCGTGCGGATGAAGGCGTTGGCAGGGTGGGCCTGAATGGTGGCCCAACTCACACGGTACTTCTGTTCAATACGATGCGGACTATCGCCCGGACATGCGATGTGCCTTTGCTCGACCATGACCAATTCCCTTCCTCGCGTTCCGAGACATGATTCGTTGCTGGCTGGCCGCAATACGCTATCACGAAGCGCCCCAAGAAAGCCCCATAGTGGACGTCTTTCTCCCCCCAGAATTCAACGGGCAAACACGGGGCAAACCAATGGCGGCCTCCACCCGAACGCCCACTACGGTGCTGGCTGGTTCCGCCAACGGCGACTGTCCTGTGCATGTCCTGCCCTGTCGGGCACGGACCGTTACTTGATTGGCCGAAAGCGGCCCAGCAGGTATGATTGGGCGTCGGGGAAACCTGAATCAAGGGGAGCTTCTGGAACATGATTCTCACGCTAGGTTCGCACCGTATGCGCCATGAGCTCCGGACCACGCAAGCTCCGCGAGGGAGCAATGACTTAGTCTCAAGGCGCGACTATGAAGCGACTCGCGTGCTTCTCCAGCGTTTGGCGGCTGACCCTGTAGACCGGCAAGCATTGCGTGCATTCTTCCAGCGTTTGAGCACATCCCCCCAGCTCTTGCTTACAGACCAGGAGGTAATTGAGAACTTGGCACGCGAGGTGGCTAACCATCGGCTGGAGCTGACTTTCGTAGACATTCCAGCACCGGTGGTTCCCTATCGTACAGCCGACATAGAAAGCGCAACTGATCGGCCCCCCGCCAAGGTTGGACCACCAATTGTCGTTAGTCTTGTCAAGCCCCGTTGGCTCAACGATGACGCCATCATCACCGAAGCATTGTCCGGTGAAAAGGTGACTCTGGCCGTAAACACGATCAACATCAGCGATGGCACACCGATTGATTTTACCGTGATAAGGCCCCGCTCCAACGGCGGTGTTGACGTCATGGCGACACTGAGTGGGCCCGCTCAGAAGGGAGTCGCTCGCTGCGACTGGACGGCACCGCTGCACATAGACCACAAGCGCCTCGCCCCCCCAAGCGCTCCAGATAGCAAAGACGACGAGGATTCTCGCTACCTCGTACCGGACTACCAGTTTATCGCAAGAGTCTCGAGGCCGCATCGCGCAGAGAGCCCGAGCAGTCCCAAACTTGCCGTGAAGGGATGGATCCACACCCGAATCTTTGACGCGAAGACTGGTGATTATGCACGCAATCGCGACTACCTGCTTTTCAAGTTCGACGGCACGGAGAGTCGTGGGACGACCGACGACGAAGGGTACCTTCGCGTCGAGACGCTTGAGTATGGTAGGTACGTCGTTATCTTGGCATAGGGCACAGCATTGCACTCACTTGAACTCGATCGGCTGCTCTGGAAGGGCACGGTGCCCCACGATATCTTCGAACCACACGCTGGTTCCGTACAGGATGTCACCGTTCTTCTCGAAGCACTTCGTATCCACACTCGACGGCAGCTCGTTCAGCCCAATTGATGCCGTCTCGAATAGCTTCTTGTCTTTCCCAGGGAATACGGGGATCTTGCCCTTCAAGACCTTTGCTTCCCCGTTTATCACAGCTCCGAGGCTCACGTAGCGAAGAGTCAAGTCCGTGGCATCGAAGCCCAGCTTGATCGTCTTCTTCGTTGCGTCCCAAGTGAGCGTGGCCTTCTTTACCGCGGGCGTACTGAACACGCGCGTCCGGCTCGCCTTCTTGAACTTCAGGTGGACACATTCTTTCGAGTTCGACCACCAGCCGCTCAGGACATTGAAGTGAGCCCCTTCTCGGTACTTCGCGGTGAGGTCTTCTGAAATGTCGTCATCGCGAGAGTTTGCATAGGTAACGACGTAGGGGTATTCACTGTCAGCAGGAGCGTGATCGAATCGGAGCATCATCTCGAGCGTCTCCGGTTCCTCTCCTGGGTGATTTCGCTGCCAATCCTCGAAGACTGGGTTGTACAGCTCTCGCCTGGTGGAGTCCATCTTACCCTTCACCGCGTACCAAGTTGGCCTTGGTGTCTTCTCGAGGACGTCCTTGGGGAGTGTCCCTTCGAGTACTTTGGCGACGTAGTACTGACTCCGCTCGTCACAGGCTGAATACCGATAATGGAGGTCGTTATTATCGTGTTCGAATACGCCGATCTGCTGATGGCAGTCCATCGCATTGAACACGTTCTCGCAAGCGAACTTCCAGGGGTGACTGAAGTTCTCTGCACCGGGGTCGCACAGCGACCCAACGAGCTGCTTGGAAGGGATTTTGTTGGAGACGGGAAGATATTTTTGGTACCAATACCCAGAAATTTTGCGCTCGCCCAACTTGCAGACCCCCCACATCACAATGGTCTGGTCATCGCGAAGTCGCAGCGATTGGTGGTCGCACCAGTCGCAGTTTTGCTCGGGATACTTTCTGAAGTTCCACTGTTCGTCTGTGGTACCCCACATGTAAGAGATCGTGTACAACAACTTTGGCGTCGTAACGGCAACTGCGTAGCGAGAAACTGCCATCCGACTAGTGGCGGTAAGCTTGCCGTACGGAGCTGTCCCGTCGAAGTTGTTCTCGAACTTCCCCATGTCGAATCCCCGCTGCACCTTTGTCTGCAACTGTGAAGCAGTGACGCCGGCAAGGAGCGGCAGTAGCAGAGGCGCCAGCTGCGGCACGAGTGCGAGCGTGAGGAGGCACATTACCCACTGCAGCTCAACCAACGCTTTCACCTTGGTTTGCGCCAAGAGAAGGAGGTCAAGAAGGCTTAGGTACGGAAACACCGAGAAGAGTCCGCCCTTGTTGACATACTTTCTGTCACGGGGATGAATCAGTCGCCACTTTTCCGAGTAGTACTCCTGCTCGTCGATCCAGAACACCCCGTAGCCGTCGTTCTTGGTTGTTTCAGCTAGGACATAAAAGTTGCAGGTCCCATCATTGTACCCATTTCCATCCAGAACCTTCAGCCCCGGGTGAGCCTTGATGCAATCGATGATTGCATCAATAACATCCATCACCATACTCTTCTTATGCAGCACGCTCATGAACGGCCAGGATGCCCCAGGGAGTGATAGAGCATTCGCAATCGCGTCTCGGACTGCATTGATGTTGAAATCGGTATCCCCAACTTCTTTGGGATAGACGAACGCCTGAGCTTGACCCCCAACACTCCGCTTGTAGGACTCGTATCGGTGAGTATTCGCGACACCGAGGTCAATCACGTTCGTTAGCACGGTCGGCTCGGAGACGCGCTCACCCAGCAGAGGCTTAGCTATCTTCTTTAGCTCCTTGATTGCCTTGGGCACCAGATTGCACAGCCACTCCACCGAATGTACTAGCGACAATGAAGGGTCCGGCTCCTCAGGGTCCGGTTCAATCGGGTCGATTTCGTACCAGACATTGGGCGTGACCGAGACCAGGACCGTATCGCGTCGGAGCAGAAAATTCAGGAGCGATTCTCCGCAAATCGTCCAGAACAGAGTGATCTGGGCGACACGGATGGCCGCCGGTGGATATGGGATCCACTTTGCGGCCAACCGCAAGAGGCTATATTGAACTGCGTTCAGAATCTGGTCGTTGTCGAATAGAAATAGGCTGGGGTGACGCTTAAAGTTTTCGGGCCCCTTTTTCCAACTCCCTGACAGTTTGTCCTTCTTCAGGTTCTTTTTGGCGTACATAGCCGGAATCTCTTTGACCCCACCAAGCTCCACCGGGTAGTTGTGCGTTAGAGTGGTCCAGAAGATGCGCAGCTTTTTCTGAGCGTCACGCCCACACGCAACCACAACGTTGTTATCTGCGGCAATCCTCTCGAAGTGAATATCCAGCAAAACTTCTTCCCCATCGGGGTATTCCGGTGAGAACACCACGAACTGCGAGAACTTGCCCGTCGTCCACTTGGGTTCCGCGGCACGCCCGCCAGCGCCTCCGCTTGCGTACTCGACCTTGCCGTCTCTAATGCGAAAGTCCCAGCGCCTTCCCTTGTCGACGAAGTTGAAGCAGCTGGCCCTTCGCTGTTGGCGTATCTCGTCCAATTCTACCCGTTGCGGATCGTCCAGCTTGAGATCGTACCCAATGACTTTCGCCACTTCCGACCTGTCTTTGGGTACTACGAGCTCGTAGTTGGCGGGAAAGACAAGTCCCGTACGGAAGGTCCTATCGGATTGAATTCCCTTGAACGTCTCCTCAATAATCCATCTCTGGAGTTGATACTGCGAGGTGGCATCCGTATGCGGGAATCCATGTCGCTGCAGGAGCTCCTTTGCAAACAGGTACGAGCCAATGTCTTGCTTGGGGCGCTCAGTGGTGGTCTTGATCACGGGCTGACCCGGGCCCTGCTTGAACCGGTCGGTCTTGGCGTCCCTCTCTGACTGGCTCATCACTCTTGACCTTTCGCTCCCCTACCCCACCGTCGCCGTCACTTGCCCGGCGTAGGTGACTTCAATGACCCCAGCCCACAAGCAACAGAGTTTTGACGACTTGTCGAGCGCTGGCATGCCATCGAGCAGCAGCGTCGGTGAGCCAGGAACCCACGGCGCTGGCGTATTGGGAATGCAGGGCATGGGTGTTAGCGCGCCCATCGCAGCGGCGGTGGCGGCAGCTACCGTTGGATTGGCAATGCTTTGACACATCGCAAAGGGCAAAATATTCACCATGGGCTTGTTGTCCATGATGTTTGCAGCCGGCGTCCCGGTAAGGACGCGATGCGCAGGAGGGACCACCAGCGACGACGGCGCAACACCGAAGCTACAGCGAAGAAGCGCTCCCATGCATACCAATTCCGACATATTCAGTTACCTCCCAGCCAGTCGAGGAATCGCGCCAGCCACGACTTCTTTGCGGACGCCGCGGGTTGACGTTCCATCGGTTGTCCTTTTTCGTCGTAATCGATGGGTTTGCCGCGCGGCTTGCCACCCACGTAGTAGGTCTTCGTCTTGAGCCTACCATTCTCGGAGTAGCTACGAAACTCTCCGTCAGGCTTGCCGGCTTTGTGGTTACCTCGCTCGCGAACGGCACCGTTCGGGTAGTAGTCAATCACCTCGCCCTCGAGCTTGTTCTTGCGGTAGCACATCTTGCGCAGAACTTTGCCGTCGCTCGCTAGGTGGACCGACTCACCCTCCAGCATGCCGTTTTTGTAGCGGCAACGCATGACCTCTTTGCCGTCTTCGTCGTAGGCAGAAAAGGGCCCTGTCTGCTCGCCTTTCACGTAGGTGAGCCGACTCCGCAGGACGCCTTCTATGTGGATGAGCGTTTCGCCATGGAGTTTGCCGGCAGAGAACTGCGCGCGTTGGGCAACGCGGCCTTGCTCGTCGTAGGTCACGGTTTCACCATCGAGTTGGCCGCCTTGAAACTGCGCCTTCTCCCTCGGACGTGCGTCTTGACCGTAACTGACGGATTCCCCTTCAAGGAGCCCGGCGACGAAGTGAGCCTTGTGCTTGAGTTGTTCCTGCTCGTCGTAGCTCAATACGTCGCCATGGAGCTTACCCTCTTCGACCGCTGCCTTGACGCGGAGCTTGCCGTTTTCGTGCCGTTCGATGATTTCCATGACGTTCAGAACCCTTGGGCCAAGTCTAGTTGATCTTGACCATCCCTCCCTTGAGTTCCAGCATCCCTCCACCGTCGACAGTCTGCGTGGCGCTCGCCTTGTTCGTCAATGACACACCACCATCATTGGTCATCTTGACTTTTGCCTGATTCGTTAGCTCGGTACCGGCCTTGTTCGTCAGAGAAGTCGTCGCTTCCACCGTCATTTCGGTGCCTGCTTTGATAGTGATCGACTGGGCGGACTTGAAGGTCACCGAACCCTTGACGTCAATGGTCAAGTCACCGTCGACTTTGAGTGTGTAGGCATCCTTCGATTTGTGGGTAAATGCGCCCTTGGTCTGATGCGTCTCTTCACCGTCCACCTTGAGCTCGCGATTGCCCTTGACGGAGTGGCTCTCATCGCCTTCTTTTACCTCTACCGTACGGTTGCCCTTCTTCACAACCAAGCTCTCATCGCCTTCTTCCACGGTCGCAGAGCGGTCCCGTTTGACCGTCATGATCTTGTCACGCTCGACGTCTGTCGTATAGTCGTTCTCGACGCTGAAGTTCATGTCTTTCTCGGCATGCAGAAAGACTTCTTCGTCGTCCTTTTTGTCCTCGAACCGCAACTCGTTGCCATGCTCGCCATCTTTCGAGGAGCGTGACAGGATCGTGCTCTTCGTTTGCGCGCCGGGCAAACCATAGGGGACGGTCTGCTGGGCATTGTATACGCTCCCAATCACGAGCGGCCGATCTGGGTCGCCGCCAAGGAAGGAGACCACGACCTCTTGCCCCAAGCGCGGCAGAAACCAGGCGCCCCAACCTTTGCCCGCCCAACCTTGGGCAACTCGGATCCAACAGGAACTGGTCTCGTCCTTTTTGTTATGCCGATCCCAATGGAACAACACCTTGATTCTGCCGTACTTATCAGTCCATATTTCCTCGCCACTCTTGCCTGTGACGGTGGCTGTCTGAGTTCCATGGATCACAGGCTTACGCGTGTAGCGTGGGGGTCTGAACGGCACGGCCTTGGGAAATGCTTCGAATCGGTTTGAGTACTCCTCACCAGTGGCGGCGTGCGTTACTGCGGCTACTACCCAGTCGGTGTTGGCGTCTGAGCGATCATGTTCCGTCAAGGCAAAGGCATGGCCCGCCGACATCGTCCTAACGTACGATGTCCCAAACAGTCGCCGACCAAACGCTTCCTCGGCTTCTAATCTCAGCTTGGCGCGGCTTTCACCGCTGCTCTTGCTCTGGTGGTTTCCTGGATACTCGAATACTTCGAGGGCAGCACTACTGCCGGCTGCCTCCCCCAGAAGCGACGTGGTGGGCATCTCGAAGTTATAGTCGGTAACGGCGTAGCTCCCGACGGTTACCTGCTCCTCAACTTCGCAAGCAGTTACGATGTCCTCGTCTGCCAAACTCGTCGCTACTTCGCCTCGGTATTTTGCGCGAGAATGCTCGGGGCAGGCCACATGAGCGGAACTGTCGTCCCCCAATACGAGCTTGTGCTGACCGTCGCCGTGCTGAAAGTAATAGAATATGCCCTCCTCTTCCATCAAGCGCGCAATGAAGTCGAGGTCCGTCTCCTGGTATTGAACGCAATATTCACGAGCCGAATAGGAGCTCTTGAGCTTGTCTTCGATTGGATCAATGCCGTGGTCGGATAGAACTGACTTGATGATCTCCGGAACCGTTTTGTTCTGGTAGATGCGGCAGTCGGTCATTCTGCTTAGCAGCCAGAGCTTCGGATGCACTTCGGCGCTGTAGTTGGTGAGTTTGCCGGCTCGACCCGCCTGCGCAAAGCGCGTCACAATACCGTTGAAGTGGCGAAATTTGCCACCCGCAAGTTTGATCTTGACTGTGACACCCTGACCAAGGATCTGGTTGAAGGCGAGCGAGTCCTTGGGCGACACGAGATCGAGATCAAAGCGAAATAGCGCCGAAAGCCGCTCTTCTGCGCGAAAGCGCACCAGGAGAACCTGATCGGCACCAAGTGGCGTCGTGACCTGCAGAATCGTGTTTGCTTGCTCAAACGTCATGACGCACCTCAGCCAGCCGCCGGAGGCGGCAGAACACGACTTTGGAGTACAATTTCACGCCGATCCTTCGCGCGACCAACCCACGCCGTGTATCCTAGACGGGGGCGGTCCCCTAGGTTTGAGTCACGCCAGTTGGGTTGTCGCAGCGCCCTCTGCCCACGCATGGCGCGAGAGCGCTGCGGGTCGAGAACCAAACGGATGCGAAAGTCTATCGTCATGCCCACGTACCAACGTACGAGTTCGCAAAACGCCTCGAGCCGATGGCCCTGCAGTGGCATAGCGTCGCGCACTTCGTTTAGCGTTTCGCTCGCACCACTGTCCGCATCACGCTGCCGCTCGCTAGACCGACGGCCGGGCAAGAAACTCGAATACTCCTCTTCATCGAGAGGACCCACTTGCAGCTCGAACAACGCTTCTTGATCCCAGTAACGCGCGCCTAACATGGTGTCGCGACCGAGCAAGCGATTCTTGCCGGCGGTACCTATCGACGTCCGGTGTTCTGGTTCAATCGGAAGGAAACTCCCCCGCAGTGGAACGGCTTCCACCGGGATACCGAAATGCGTTGACAGTATCGCCGTGAGCCCAACTATCGGACGAGATTCGCGCGCCAAATGGGCGGCATAGTAGAGCATTGAGCGCTCGTCGATGACTCCCATCCTACCACGCAAACTGTGCGTTCCCATTCCACAGAGAGCGTAGATATGGTGGGCCAGATGCACCTGTTCGGGAGAGGTTGCGCCCAATCCCAACGAGTGCCGTTTCTTAATGCGATAGAGCAGCGACACGAGTCGATGGTTGAAGATGTCCAGAAATTTTGCCGCTGCCGTATCACCACGAATGGCGCGACCAAGCACTAGCTCGGCAAATGGCTGAGGTAGCGGACCGAGAGCGCCAGCCAGGCCCATGAACTGGACTGTCATTAGCGGGTGCGTTGCCTCAGTACCGTTGCGCTCGATCGATACGATCTCGGAAGTAGGAAACGCCAGCCGAATGCTACTGGAGAACCGCACGGCTTCGTTCGTTGGGTCACCTTGCGCGCCCAATTCAGTAGCGCCACCGTCCAGCAGTTCGAGCAACGCGACGGCCTGAAAGAACTCAAACCGATGACCCTCGACGAACAACTGCTCTTCTAGAGTAGGGGCTTGGCCCCGGCCATTGGCGGCCATCGCTTCCACTCCTCCTCTCGAGTCGTGCTACGGAGCACGAGCTCGGTGAAACTATTGATGTGCGCATATAGTGAGAGAAAGCGACTCAGGACTTCCCCAAACAATACCGGACTGGAATCCGTGAACTGGGTCTCGTCGAGCTTGAGCATGATCTGCGTGCCGCGGCAGAATCCGCGCCAGCCGTGACTTCCAACACGCGCTGAGACGGTGCGGGCATCGACGTCCGCGATGGCAGCAATCTGCTTTTCGACGCCTGCAGTGAAACGGAAACTGTACGCTCGAAGGATTTCGCGAAGAGCGTCGGTGCCGCGCTCACCTGTCAGCGACAGATGGTTGAGCGACAGGTTGGAGATCAGCCGCCAGAGCGCCTGCCCTCCCAAGGGCGCAGCCACCTGCGACGTCGGTTTGGTGATGCATTCTGCCCTACCTACTGGCGCGGGCAGCTCGAGCGCGAGGGCCGTCCCTGTTTCCATTTCCTCGGCCAAGTCACGATTGGTACAAAGGACCCGCGCGTAAACCACTTCGGCGACCGGGCGATTCGGTTGGAAGTCCAAGTCTACGAACGATAGGTAGACGTCCGTCCCGGGCAGATCTGTGCGGTCGGTTGCAACGCGCCGCGCCGCCCAGAAGACCCGCGCGTCGAATCGATTCGGGTCGGGATGCGAAAACGAAAAGAATGGCGCGTAGGGTCTCTGGTCCGGCTCACCTGAGCCTGTTGCAGTCACCTGCTGAATGGAGTGGACCTCCGTGAAGCGCTCACGACGCGCATCGGCAACTAGGCGATACTCCGAACGCCGATGATCAATCCGGATTGGCTCCGTGGTGCGAGGAAATAGGTTGACGACGGGCGTGCAACCAAGCCGGAATGTGTCGTTGCGGATGCTAGTGCCATTCGGACGTCGATCGAGAAAAATCAGCAGATCGGCAGTTCTCGCGTCAGGCAAGCCCTCGAGTTCGACGTCGAAGAAGTGAAATTTCCGTGGAAATGTGAAGTACTCCTGAATCAGACGGTGACCGGGGTGCGCGTGTCGCGGAAACTCGAGTACATCTTCGTTTGATTCGAACCCGACGGGCAGAATTCGGCCGGGCGTGGTCGCTACTGAGTTGCCTGCGCGGCTCAGGAGAACCAGGCGCTCACGCTCGAACAGCAGGTCGAAGATCTTGGAGCTCTCGACCTCGTCTCCGCAGACGAAGAATCGCAGTCGTTTCAAACCTAATGCGTTGAGTGGCGGTCCACTGGACAATCGAATGCGTATTGCGCCAAGCGGGCGCTGAATCGTACCGTCTTCGCTGGTGGGTACTTGAGAGTCTTTCAGGCCAAGATCATCCCAAGGCATAAACGCTGCGGTCTCGATCTTCACGGGCCATAGCGTTACTGGGTAGCAAGTGCGCAATCGACAAGTTGGCCCGGATGGTGCTTCGGCGTAAAGCAGCGCTCCTTTTTCGATGGTGTGACCGCTCGTCAATGCCACCTCCTTGAGGTCCACGTCGAATGCCGCAATAGCCATCGATGGGAGCGGACTCGTGTACTGCGGATAGAGGACGCCAAGCAACGCCGTGGTCAGGTGCGACGAATCCTGCTCGAGCTTTAGCTGAAGACGAGCAGTGAGAAAGGCAAACGCCTCTAGGAGACGTTCCACGTGCGGATCCGAACACTGGCGACCGGCGATTCCGAGACGTGTTGCAACCTTCGGGTACTTCACCGCAAAGTCAGCACCTCGCTCACGCAGGTAGGCAAGCTCACGCAAGTAGAGTTCGAGCAACTCAGGATCCACTTCGGCGGACATACTCATGGGCTCCGACCGCCGAGACTCAGGGTAAACGAGATGGGTTCTCGCAGTTCTTCCACCATGACATTCGCCTGCAACGACACGGTCAGCTGTGAACCACCTTCAGCACTGTCCAGAAGTTCGACATGAACGTCGGTCAATCTGGGCTCGAACGCTTCGATGGTCGACTGCACCAGCCGAACCATGCGCAAGCGATGTTCGGGGATTCGGCTTTCGGAACGATGCGTGAGGTCTGGTAATCCGTAGTTGAGCACGGTGCGCTGACTGGTTTGCAGGGTGGTCTCTGCCGGCCATTGGCAGCGCGTGAACAGAATCCGCTGCACTTCATGTTTAACGGATTCATGGAGTCCTTCGCGATCAAGCGTGCGATACGGAATCGGTTCGTAGCCGATGTGTGGATCGTCGTCGACCAGTCGATCAAAAAGCGGTACCCGACCAGCCTCCGAAGTTTCCCGTAGATCGCTCATGCTCAGAACTCCTCACCTGACTCCAACCGGGCACGACCGGGCGAATGGGCAGTAGCGCCGTCCATAACACCCGGTCGCACTAGACTTCGCATCACTTACCCTTGTTCTCCTCCACGCTCCAGTTCGCTGAATTCTTGCCTTTGGAACCGCCAGGCTGTGCCTGCTGTTGCTGGCAGTAATCCCAAGTGATCTTCTTGTAGCTGAAAGACACGGTCTCAACGGGTTGGTCACCGCCGCCCCCTACCGAGACCGACGTTAGGATGCAGCTATCCATGGTGTAGGTGAGGTATTCGATGGGTTTCCCAGCGGAGTCTGCCTTCCACACATGAATCTTCATCGACTTGATGTCCTCACCACCACTACACTTGAGATTCAGGGTCGGTGTTGATAGATCGGCGTGCTTCGTCACCGTGAAGTCCTGGTGCACGCAACGTCCGCTGGCACGGCTTGTGTTGGAGGGTCCTGCCGTTAGCGGCATTGCGACTCCATGATTGTAGGAAAGCAGTTCGATCATGTCTTTGCCCTGATCGGATGTGCTTTCTCCCTTGATTCCTTCAATTTCCCAGAAAATGTTCTGCATGATTCACCTGTGCAAATTGACCACGTTGATGCCTAGTCGAGTTCTCAGCCGGCAGCGGGCGCTGGTAGTTCAGCAACCAGGCGCATCGACACCGTAAGCTCGTTCAGTTGGAAGTGGGGTCTGAGAAAGGCGATTGCGCGATAGGCCCCGGGCTTGCCTGGAATCTCCGCGACATCCACCCGTGCCTCACGCAACGGCAAGCGCGCTTTGGTCTCTTGCCCCGCGTTATCGTTGAGAAGAACATACTCAGCGATCCAGTTATTCAGGTAGTTGGCAACATTCTCACGCGATGCAAAGCTCCCGATCTTGTCTCGCATCATTACCTTGATGTAATGGGCAAATCGCGAAGCAGCTAGCACATACGGCAGCTGAGCGGAGAGCCGCGCGTTTGCGTTAGCCGAAGACAGATTGTACGTGGCTGGCCTGTTGACTGTGCTCCCCCCAAAGAATGCCGCCTGATTGGAGTTCTTCTTGTAGCAGAGCGCGATCAGACCGAGTTCAGAGAGCTCGTTTTCGCGGCGGTCCGTGATGGCAATTTCCGTAGGGCACTTGATAGTGTCTTCACCTGCGCTCTTAAAGGTGTAAAAGGGAAGCCCTTCCACAAGGCCGCCGCCTTCCACGCCTCGGATCGATGCACACCAATGATACATTGAGAAGGCGTTGGTAATTCGCTGTCCAAGTGCGTAGGCTGCGTTTCCCCAGAGGTAGTCGTCATGCCCGTCGACGCTCTCCTCGTAACTGAAGCCTTCGACCGGCGCTGTTTTTGCCCCGTAGGGCACGCGAAGCAAAATGTGCGGAAGCGTGAGCGCAACGTAGCGAGAATCCTCGCTCTTGCGAAACTCCCGCCACGGCGCGAGCGTCGTTCGTTCGAAGAGTTTGGCCAAATCTCCCGGCACGTCCAAGGTGGTGAATTTGTCCATGTCAAACAGCTGAGGCGAAGCCGCCGCAACGAAAGGCGCATGCGCTGCCGCACCCACGCCGGCCAAGTTCGTTAGCATTTGGACGTCTGGACCGGTTCCATCGAATTCATAGTCCCCCACCAAGAGACCGAACGGATCGCCGCCGAAAGTTCCGTACTCTTCTTCGTACAGCTTTCGGAACAACGCGCTGCGATCGTACTCAACTGCGCTCTCTAGATCGCGACCGATCTCTCGCTTGCTCGAATCGAGAACCCGAATCTTGAGCGTAGTCCCCGTCTCCGAGTTCATGACCAAGTAGTGCAGTCCGCGCCATCGCGACTCGAGCGCCTGAAACTTTGGATGATGGAGAATCGCATCGAGCTGCGCGCTGATGCGCTCGTCAATCGCCGCGATGATACGTTCCGTCGTCTTGGCGGCGTCCGTGGTCTTCTTGTTGATGATCGACTTGTTGTCGAGCACTTGAGCAACGAACGCTCCGATCAAGTCACGGGCGTACCGCTCGTCTTGCTTCCGTTGTTCTTCCTCATTCGACCGGACGAGGTGTCCTTGGTCCAGGATCTCGTCAATTAGGCTCGCCCCATCGAGTGAAGTGGCAGGAGCAGCAGCACCGCCTGATGCGGAGCCAGTTTCTAGTTCTGACATATGGGTATTCCTTGTCACTCAGAGTGAGGCGAATTATTGTGTGGCGGTTTGCGAGTTCTTCTCGGATGCCTCGCGCACGGCCGCTAATTTGGTTTCATCAACGATCAGCTCGAGCAAGGCTTGATTGAGCTCGTCATTGCCTTCAAGCTTGGCCAAAAGGTCGTTCAATCGCTTCCGCGCGTCGAGCAGTTCCTTGAGACCTTGGACATGCTCGACGACTTGCTCCGGACGAAAGTCGTCGATGCACTTGAAGGCGAGCTCCACCTTCATCCCAGTCCCGTCGTCGCTCAACCGATTGTCGGCTGCAAAATTCAACGTGGGGCCAATCGCGGCGAGTACATCGTTGAAGTTGTCTCGGTCGACTTGTAAGAATTTGCGCTCCTTGAGTTTAGTTTGCCGTGCAGTGTCACCCGAAAGGTCACTCATCACGCCGACCACGAAGGGAATCTCCTTCTTCTCTATGGCACCTCCTGTTTCGACATCGTACGTGATTTGTACTCGCGGTGGCCGGTTGCGATCCAGCCAGTGTTGCTTGCTTTCAGCCATTCGACACACTCCTTTCAATCTGCGAACCGAGCTTGGCCGCACTTCGTCTATTCATCCCGTTGCCTCATTCCAAGTAGGCGATGAGTCGTTACCAGGTCGTCCGAGCTGCTGATGAACTCCTGCAGGAGCTCGGCAAGTGACATGTTTCCCCATCCGATGGCGCGTTTGACAAGGTAAGGCACCGGACTGTGAGGTTCCGTCCGCAGGAGATAGTCGGCCGCTTCGGTGAGGCGCCTATAGGCTTCCGCGCGTCCGCTGAGCCGTCCACCCATGCCGCTTGCAGCCCCAAGACTCTCCTGAGCGCCTGAAGATGCCGCTGGATTGTGCCGTTCCTCGTTGGCGATATCGGACGAGCCTATGTCGCGCTCTCCATGGCGTAGTGCGGCTAGCACGTCTTCCGCGAGACTTAGAAAGGTGGCGAGGTTGGCCTTGAGTCGGCGCAAACTCACTGGTTCTTCGAGTCGACCGACCATAGCAGTCTCGAAGGCTTCACAGGCCGCCGCTACCGCACGCCCGTCGCGATGGAGTGCTGACCAACTGGCACCGCCGATGAGGGTCACACGTGCCAACAAGCCTTCACGCGACGGCTCCTCGGCACGATCGGGTGCAACAGACTGTCTGCCCGAATGCTCCCAATCCGCAAGAGTAAAGGGCTGCTGCTCTCCGCCAAGATTGACAGCAGAAAGACGTTTGGTCAGCGCCTCGTCCAACCATGCCAGGATCTGGACCCTCGCCTCACTACCGTCTTCAGCGAGCGACGGGTGAAGCGAGTCCCAATAGCGCTCCACTAGACCAGTCAGCAGCTTTAGACCCTGCACCAAGCCCGCAAATCCCGCCATTTGCGCCCATGCGTCCGCAAGCCAGGCCGCAACTTGAAGATCCTTGGTCCGATGCTCCAGTGCTTCAGCACATAGGCGCACGACGGCATTGTAGTCTGAAACCTTGAGCGGCTTCTGCCAGACCCCCGGCGGCAGCGAGGCGTCGTCTTCGCGCCGAGCTTTCCGCACCTGATCGAAGGTACCCTCATAGCGCAACGACACGCCACAACACGCGTCGGGGGTGATTGGCCGAAGCAGTCTCTCAAGCTCCAAATCGCCTGGCGGAAGGCTCATGATAGTGACCGTTCAAAGAATGTTTCGTTACGTTCAGAAGGTGGGTGCAGTGGTTGGAAAGTCCGGATACTTGAGAATGCTTTCTTTGTTCTTTTCGCCGCCGGACAAAGTGAGACCGAGGAACAGGCGTGAATACTCCCCGTCAGGTCCAATCCGATCGAGGAATCCGCCAGTTGGATCCGGGACAATAGCCACCCGGAACTCCAGGAGCTGCATCGACTCCGGCTTCGCTTCCAAGTCGCGTGACGGTTTGAGGTGACTAGCGATGATGCGTAGCAAAGACCAGGAACCTGACTGATCGAGCGTGACCATTCTGCCCTTGGCCACCAAGTGAGAACCCTGAACTGCGGCCGGCAAATTGGGGCTGTTCTTGGCCCAACGAAACGCGACACGGATCGGGTCACCGACATGCCAATGAAACGTCTGTTTGGTTCCCCCGGGGTTGAACCGCTCCTCACCGACCCGGAGACTCCGCTCTGCGATTTCACTGCCGCCAGTCTCGCGCAATGCGTTGGGTCGGAACTTGACTCGCACATCGTAGAATCCGTCTACCGCCTCGGACTGTGGCCAGAGCGGCGAAAGAAAGTTGCTTGCCGCCTCCAACCTGTCCAGGAACTTGACCAACGTTCTGGACCTGTCATCCCGCTGACTCGCGAGGATGTCGCGAAAATCCGTTCTAAATTCACCCGCACGCGCCAAGAACGCCCGTACCGCCTCAGGCGTCGCATCCTCAGCCTGTGCGCTGCTCGCGAACGGAAAGCGATTGGCCAACGAACGATTGAATTCACGCCGGAGTGAAGCATAGAGGCTGTCCGCGTCACGTCCCGAAAGCTGCGAGCATTGTTCGTAGCTTTCACGCTTCATCTCGCGCAAACGCAGCGCAAAGTAGTCGCCACCGCGACCGCGAGCGAAGTTCTTGGTGGCATCAATGCACGTCTTGAGCGACGCAATCGCTGGAAGCTCAGTCAGAATGAAGCGTTCCAACAACACCAAGCCATTGCCCGGTTTCTTGGTCTCATATCCGAGCAGCGCATCGATCACTTGCCTCCAAAGATCGACGTCCTGCAACCCTGTGGCGGCAACCTCTGGGCTCTCGAGCAGGGTAAGTACCGGCTCGGCGAATCCGCGTGCCAACTTGTCGACGCGAGTTCGCTGGTCTATCACATAGTCTCCAAGTTGAGTGGCGTCAGAAACTGAAAACGCTTGATAGACCTTTTCACCCCGGCCATTCCATCCGTAGAAGTTCGCGCTAAAAAGCCGCTCCGAATTGAGCACTCCCCGGACCAAACGCAGCACCCGCACGCCTTGAGTCTGAACGGCAAGTCGTACTTGGTCGCGAACATCGTCCAGGTGGACGCCTGCCGTTGTCCCCAGAATCTCGCGAAGAGGTGCGCCTGCGCCAGCCAGATTATCCGAGTCGGCCTGTAGCACGTGGTCAGGCGTTCGGGATCCCGCCGCTGCCGGTTCACGGCGCGCTGCCTTTGCCATCAGGGCAAGGGTCCGCGCCTCAGCGCGTCGTTCCATTAGCGCCAATATCTTCGACTGCGTTTGCTCGGGAAATTTTTGAATCGAGCCGTCTTGCAGAACGGTTTCGTAGTCCTTCAGCGCCTTTGCTGCAGTCTTTAGAACCTCCATGTCCCAATTGATACGCGTATTTTCCGTGTCCAGTGTGACACGGGCTTCCTGCTCACCTTTCATGAAACTCTGGTTCAGTAGCGAACTGATCGAATCCTTGAGTGAGACAATGGGAGTTGCAAGCTTCATCTGCACATGCTCGCCATCTTCCTTGCGTGCAAGCAACGGCCCGGCAAATGGAATCTGTGCATCTTTCAGCAGAACCTGAAGGTGCTGCAGGGCGCTTCGTTCCTTCTTTCGAAGGTCGTCTGCGACATCCTTTCCAAGCACTGCTTGGACCTCATCCATCAACTTGCTGATGTTGGCGTGAGGCGCGGGCACGTCGTCCGCCGGAACCCACGCAAGGCCAGCACGCGCGAGATGAGTTTCCACTCGCTGAACGGCACTGGCTAACGCCCGAAGTTGCTCCGTGGTATAGTCAGTGTCGGCCGTCGTGTCGAGCAACTCGAACTGGTTTCTCAATTCCTTGATAGCTGAGGCAATCTCGGAACCGCTGGCTAGCGCGACCAAACGCTTGTTTAGTTGTTCAAACAGTTGGTAGGTGTTTCTAATGGCGACCTTGGACGCGACAGCATCCAGTGGAAACGGCTCTACTCCCTGAGGGTAGCCCAGTGCGTCCGTGTAGTGCCTGGCATTGCGGAAGAAGCTAGGCTCGAGCTTGCGTTCGAGAAGAGTCTCGGACAAGTCTGCAACGTATTGGGGTTGAAGGCGCGCCCGCCTGTCCTGCGTCTGCACGAGCGTGTTGAAACGGGAAACGCCGTTGACTAGCTTTGATAGCTCTTCGACCCAGGTTTGAGCGCGCTGAAACTCCGGCGTGGCTTCGAGTGGAACACTCCCCTCAGGGTCCGAGCCCGATCCAGGATTTCCAATCTTGAACCTGGAGCGAGAAACCAGGACACGCCTGAACGCTGGCAAGACCAGGTGCTGGTAGGCGACGCCAATCGCTCGCTCCAGCCGCCGGTCTGCGCCCCACAGAAACGATATTGGAACCGTCCAAGCTCCCAAGCGACTCGTTGTAACGTTGCCCAGTTGCGGCAATAGTTCTCTGCTTAGCTCGCGCAGCGTTGCGGTCGTCGCTTCATTTTCCTCGCTTCTGTCTAGGCCCCGAATCTTAACTAGATCCGACGACAGACCGTTCAAGAACGGGAGAAGATTCTCCGTGTGCTGGCCGAGACTCCCTAGTTCGAACCAAAGCAGGATCACCCATATGGCGCAGAAGATCCCGGACGCAAGCTGACTCCAGCGAATCCAACGGTTCCTTGCCAATGTTGCCGCCCGAGTGGGTTCGGCGTGTGCTGCTTCTGGCAGTATTTCGTGAGCAAACAGCTCAGAAACGAATAGCACGTGCTCCGCCAAGGCACCGCCCGTCCCGATTCGGATGGGCGACTTGGCAGACGTGGATTGGGGCGACACCGAGACCGCCTGCACTGCCGAGCGGGCGGTCTGTGGCAACGGCGGGGGCGATGATGGGAGCACCTTGGGTGGCCAGGTAGATAGAGGCCCCATCGACTGAGACCCGGGCACCTCACGACCGCAGAAGTAGAGCCCGTGAAACTTCGAGGGATCCGTCTCTGGCTGCTCCGCCACCAGCGCTTTAACGAACTCGGTCAGGGATTCAGTGCAGACTGCCAACTGAGCGGGAAACGCAAGGAATCCTGTAGGGTTTCCAAGTGACTTCGATTTGGCAAAGCGTCGCAGCTGTTCTTGAGCGAGATCACGCGCAATGCTCGCGATAGCACGAGCTACCCAATCGGTATTCTCGTCGTCAGCAAAGTCGGCTGTTCTGGTCCAGCCGAGCATGCTTTGGTGTCGATGCAAACCCAATTCCGAGTAAAAATCCTTGAATCCGCTCAGTTTGTCACACTGGGTGACAATTAGATGGACGGGGACACGCATACGGAGAGAGCGAGTGACCTCGCTCAAACGCTTGCCCAACAATTTACCAAGTTCTGCCGATGAACTGGGCTCCTCGCCCGGAAGAAGCAAGGTGCAGGGTAGGGTGATGACGATGCCGTCGAGCGGACGGTCCGGCGCCGCACGCCGCATTTCCTTGAGGGCTGACCGATAGGCTTCGCCACCTTGTCCGGCTGCGTCTTCATCCTCCAAGACTCGGCCAGCAATCTCAATCGCGATTGCGCCCGCCAGGGTATAGAGAATGCATGGGGAGTCTTGGGTGGTGTCGGCGGCGGGTGCCAGCGTGATACCAGCGGAAATCTGGCGCAAGATCGTTGACTTACCGGAGCCGGCAGGGCCAAGCACGAGCAAGCGAGTTGGAGCCTCTCTGCGCGCGCTTTCGGCTTTCAAGTTTTCGCGCATTGCAGCGAGCGGGCTTGCTCGAAGTTTGCGTCTGGCTTCGTGAAACGTGGCAACGACCCGCCCCGTCAAATCTTCCACGCCAGCAGGTATGGCGGGTCGCCTTTTCCGCATACGCTGGGACCGGACGACAAGCAATACGACGGCCACGACCGCAATCACCATCAACGCGAGCAGAAGCCAAAAAATGGGCGAACTGGCGGTCAATGCGATTCTCCCATGAGTTGCAGTTGGCTGAGTCGGTTTCTCGCCTCCTCTATCGCACTGAGGCGCTCGCGCACTTCACCGCTGGTAACGTACAGCCATGCAATCTGACCGACACACAGGATGATCGCGCAGGCTGCCATCAATGGCAGCGTCACTGCTCGAAAACTTGGGAGGGAACGCTTGGTACGCGGTCTACGGCGAACGGCGACCGCCCCTGAGCAGAGAGACGGCGAGGGGTCGAGCAAACCCTCTGAGCGCAGCATTTTTGTGATGCGACCACGGTCGTGCTCCGGTCTGCTCGACTGGGCATCGAAACGATATCGACCACGAAACCCCAGCGATAGGGCAGCCAAGTACACTGTCAACAGCTCGTTCGTGACGGGCTCATTGAGCTCCAGAATCCCCTCGAGGTCGTCGAAGATTCGGTCGCCAGCAACATGCGTCCCAAAGGGTTCTTCCGCCTCCAAGGGTCGCTTCGCCCACTCGTCGTGCTTACTCCACTCGAGACCGAGCAGGACTTCGTCAGCCACCGCCACCATCACGTACTGGGCCTTCAGAAAGTCAGCAAACTCGTGCTCCGGCAAGACCTCCTTCATTAGAATTCTTTGCTGCTCCAATACCACCAGCAGATCACGCTTGACCTCTGCCGGCTCAAGCATATCGGCCTTGTGAATGCGCGTGGCATAGTCCGCAACCCGAGCAAAAAACGCATGGAATGCGCCGAGATACCGCACTTCGGAGCGTTGCCCGACTGAACCGTTCTGCTTGGTTGTGTCAACAGATGTCATGAGTTCCAGACCCGAACTCGCACTCCTGCCCCACAGGATGAGTCAGATGGGTTCCTTTCGCTCTTCGACGTACAGAACGAGTTCAAGAGGACGATTCGACGTTGCGTCCGATCTTGGGTTAAAGACGGCGAACTGCTCATCCGTCGAGAGGAAATTGCGAACTTCCTTGAGCTCGAACAGCGTCTCGCCACTGGTCGGGACCAAGTCACCCGTATCCGACTTGAACTCAACGCGGCGTAGACCTAGGGACCGACTAGCCACTGACTGATTGAGAATCCGAGTCGGCACGATGATGGCTCCCTCCAACCAGCGCTTGGCCTCGCTTTCATCCCGGCCGCGGTGGGCACGAACCGCGAGGACCAAAGTTCGTTGGGCCCAGGTAGCCCTGAAGTCCAAGAAGAAGGCGTCTCCTTTCAATTCGAATGGACGCGCCTTGAACGATTCCTGGATGCTTTCCCGGATGATGCGTTGGATGCGCGCATCGATTTCGCGAAATGTTGCGTGAAGTTGATCGTGTTCGTAGGTCGGTAGCAGAGGAGGAACCGGAGGGTTCGCTAGCGGAGCTAGCTGCCCAACCATGGCTGCCGCGGCAAGGTAGAGCGAAAATGGGTGGGCGCGCTCTGAAAAAAGCATCGCTTCAAACACTGGGAGCGCCGCAGTAAGATGGTACAGTTGGTGCCGAATTTCTGCAATCGGGTTGGCGCTGGCGCTGTCACCTTTAGCGCTCTTGGAGTGAAGCTCCAATCGATGTGCAAGCCGATTGGCGGTGACGCGAATGCGCTCCACCAAGCGTGAACAGAGATCGTACAGGGGCAAACCTGACGACACGACAAGCAGCGGTGGCACGTATTCAGTGAGAGAAAAGGCATCCCCGTCCAGACGCAGTTGCGCGATCTGCAGCCAGACCGAATTGGTGGGGGGTTCCCGATCGACAACGGGCCGAATGTTGGGGGTCAAGCGCTGGATGTCGAGCTCGTTGTCGCCGGTGGTGTCGTCCGCCAACCTACTGTTCTCGCCTGGTCGGTAACGAGGCGTATCTCCGGCAGCCGCGCGACCTGGGGATTCCCAAGGCACAGACAGATAGACACCAAACAAGTCCGGCCCATTGTCGTGGTCGCTCAAACGAGGCTTCTTGCGCAACTCTGCGGGATCAAGTCGCAGAGTGAGCGGTCCGGCCTTCGTACTGAAAGCCAAATGGTCCGGCATGATTGCTTGGAGATGCACGTGGAGCTCGCCGCCGGCAAGTTTCGCCCGACTGATGTCGAGCCAAAGGACGCCGTAATGATATGGGCTTAAGAGCGACAGGTGGTAGTCGAGCAAGCATTCGACACGCCGCGCCGAATCCTGGAAATGCTGAGGCGCAAGCGGCATTCCGTCGTGCCAACAGATTGAGTCTGGGACGACGACGTCGCGTCGCATCCTAGATTTTGAAGCGCTGTGAAAAGTTGTCGGACTTGGTGTGGGCACGGATGAGGTACTTCCCTAGAGTTTCTGCGCGGTGTCGAGCGGGCGAATGGAAAAGTCGTCGTCACCCAGCTCGATGTGAACCTTCCGGTATGGACCGACGCGAACGCGATGGGCCCCCGGACTTCGATAGTTGGCGAACACGAACGCGGTGAGAGTGTCCCCTTCCACTTCAATAACCATGCGGGGGGGAGGATTTCCTGGCACGAATTCCCACTGCCACTCGGTGAATTTCTGGCCACTTGGGTCATCCCGATGCAGCTGCTCCCGCTGTTCGAACCAAGCCTTGGCCTCCATTCCAGACACAGTCTCCAGAAACTTGGCATCCCTCACCGCTACGAATGACACCCCAATCGGCGAGTTTTCGTTGGCCTGGTGTTGAATGAAGACATCAACCAAGAGTCGCACAGGCTTTGGTGATGACCCGCACGCCGTCGGACTCGCCAGCGAGACCGCAACGCCGACGGCCAGAACCGGCGCGTGAAGTAGTTGCCTGAGGCAATTCATTCCGACGCGAAGGGTAGTTCCCCTGGAACACGACGGACAAGAAATGGGGCGGCCTTCAAGTGACCAATGGGAGGTGTGTCAGCAATGAGGAAAACAGACAAATAAGTCCAGCTAACGAATCACAGTTCATTGTCCTTGTCTGCAGACACAGATAGGTTTTGAGTCGATCTCCAGAAAGCTCATCGGGCAAACTCACGGAGATTTGGCCACCACCGAGCCATCGACCGGCTTACGAAGTACCTCGACGTATTGAGTGGATCGAGGCATTTCACAATAGACACTGGTGGTGAAGACTTTCTTCCTTTCGAACGGGTCGGAGGTATCTCTTTTGTGCTGTCGATTCGATGCGCACACAGCCAGGTCCGCACCTGCAGCGTGACGGACATCAGAGATGCACAGTGACTGACGCCGACTCCCGATGGCCCCGGCTGTCTTGTGGTCGTTCCTGTGCCGTGTCTCCGTCAAGCAGGATCGACGCTCGCCCCATTGATTCGGCCTAATGCATCAACATTCAGGCACCCCGTGGTCGCTGCATTGTTGATGTAGGGCTCCGCGATTGTTGTCCGGATTCTGGCGCTTGAGGTAACTCAACGCTCCCTCAATGCCCAACTAGAATTCGACAGTTCACTGCAGACTGACACATACAGCTAGACACAGAAGCCTGGTAGACATTCCCGTTGAGCTCCGTGTTGAGGGGCACCTGGACAACGCGCCACGCACGACGCATCGTCATTGGACGCTCGCCAATCTCAATACGCTTGCGACTAATCCAGCGGCAGTATGTCGCGGAGGATTTGCTGCAGGGGAATGCCTTGATGGCCAGCAACCGGACTGAACCAGCCATGGTGCCGTACTCTTGGACCGCAGCAACACAGTCGTTGACTTCGTTGACGCGTCTGTGCGTGAAGACAGTCCAGAAGATGTCGAAGGGGCCACTCGGATCGGTGGAGCGCTGGTTCAAAGCTCTACGTTGCCCCTGGGCAGTTCCAACGTTGACCAGCACTTCTCGCGAGCATGTTCACCGCAATTCTGTGGCGGAGCTTTCGGTGACGCCGCTGCGGGCGTGCAGCAAGTTCGTCGGGCCCCGACAAGCTCGCCCGAGCCTGAACCCTGCCCAATTTGCCCGCCGCAATGCTGCTCACCCCCCAAAAACCCGGGCATTCCAGCGGTACCAGCGCGGATCGGCTTGATTTTCCGCGCGCCCCTCCGATAAGGTACGACTTCCGACGCCGCACAAAGGGTGCGAGCTTCCACAGCACGCGAGAAGGCGAGCGAACCGAGTGAACGTATGATGCCAACCACAACCCAATGGGCGAAATCTTGGATGATTGCTGCTTTGGCCCTCTCGGCCCTTGGCTGTGAAGAGGAGAAGCCCAAGCCCGCGCCCAAGCCGGCCGTTCCGAGTGCAGTGACCCCAGCCCCCGTGGCTCCACCTGCCGAATCTGCAGCCCCCGCGGCGCCAGCGGCGCCCGTGCTGAACGACAAATGCCCGAAGGACTCGAGCGGCGAAGGTACCTTCAACAACCCTTGTGATACCAAGGGCGCTCAGCGCATGATGGAAGTCGCCTGGAACAACAAGATCGATGACAAGGGTCCGATCTTCCGCGTCATCAACAAGACGAAGTCGCCCATCCTACACGGCAAGGTTGTCGTCTACTTCTACGACAAAGCTGGCAAGCAGCTCGAAATACCCGCGCCTGCTGGCTCTTCCGGGAAGGCAAAACCGTATCAAACCTGCAGCGGTGCGATATTCGGCGGAATCATGAAACCCGACGAGAAGGCGTTCTTCAACTTCTCTTGCGTCAAGAAGACACACGTGCCCGAAGGCGCGACCGCCATCGAAGCCGAAATGCAGATGGTCGGCTTTGCCGATGCGAGTGAGAAAGCCGTCGACTACTACTGGCGCAACGCTGACCTTACCCCCGACGAACGAAAGAAGGGTGGAATCAAGGCTAAGAAGTAGTCTGGTGGTTTCGGGCTCCCAGAGCCGCCCCCGATAAGTCAGAACACACAACGAACTGCCGACGTCGGCGAACTCTCGAAGTTCGCCGACGTCTGTTCATTTGGACATACTGCCCCGCTCCTCCACAGCCAGCGGTGCAGTGAGTCACGCCTGTCACCGCGTCAAAACCGGATGCCATCACCGCACAGCCCCCCCCGCGCAGCGGCGTTCTGGTCCAAGTTGACATTGATGGATAGAACCGTCGCCGTGTCGGGGCTTGAGCAATGAGCTCAAAGGCGCACAAAGCACAGCCAAGCGACAGGCAATACGGTCTACTGTCGACACGGCGTGTCCAACTGCATGTATGGCATCTGTGATGACGTTAGGCGAATTGCAGAGTCAACGAAGCATTCGTCACATGGCCCAATCTCCCATGCAGCAAAGGGCTGCGACGGGCGACTCTGCAACAGGCATGCCGACACGCGATGACCGCGCAAGCCGGCGCAAGCCAGGGCAAATGGGCCTGGTTCGGCGCAGGGAATCGAGGCACTGTCGCAATCCGGCAACAGGGGCAGCGCAACAACAGCGTCACAGTGTCACCGCGTGACTCCACCTGTGTGGTCGCCAACTGCGACATCGACACCAAAGTCGTCCAAGTATCCGCGCAACGCGTCGCGCGTTGCGCGGATGCTTGGACGACTTTGGTGCTCCCGCCCAAGGCAGATGAGCAAGCTTGTTCATCTGCGCTTCAATGCGAAATCATTGTCGTTTGTGCCTGTGACCACAAGCAACGAGAGCAACTAGTCACGTGTCTCTCTCGCTTCAATTAAGGTGGTCGTGCACGAGGTGAATTTGGCAATCAACAAACTTCCTAACGACAAATCGACTCCGGTACCCAATGGAAAGTCGACTTGACGTTTACTACTTTGTCTGCCAGGTGTGTTCACTAGCGGACGGACGTACTGCGACTTCCGTCCGTGGTTGGGAATGGACACTTGTCCAACAACAGTCCATTGAAGATTGGAGTAGGGATGATTCAAATAGGTACAAGATACAGTAGTCTTGCGTTGCTTTCTCTCGTGGGCTTCGCCACGTTTGGCTGCAGTGTGGAAACGCCAGTCTCAGGTGATGGCGTGTCGGTATCGGCGCAGGCAATCAGTGCCAATTCCTCCGACAACGCTGCCGAGGTGGCCCGCCGCAACGCGCGCGCTGCGCAGGTCAAGCAGGCCGACGCCGACGCACAGCGTATTGCCGATCGCTACATCGTCGTCTTCAAGAACGGCGTCGTGGGTCAAGCCGCTGGCAATCGCATTCAGGACGTCGCCGACAAGGTCAAAGCGAAGCACGGTGGGCAGGTATCCCATCAATACCAGCATGCCCTGCGAGGCTTGGCGATGAAGTTGACGCGTGCCGAGCGTGATTCGCTCGCAGCGGACGGCGACGTCGCCTATATCGTACCGGATGGCATCGTCACTGCCGTCGCCGATCAGGCCAATGCCACTTGGGGACTCGATCGCATCGATCAGCGCGCCTTGCCGCTAAACCAGACCTACAGCTACGCAACCGATGGCACGGGCGTGCACGCGTACATCATCGACACAGGTATCAACGCAACTCACATGGAATTCGGCAATGGCCCTGGTGGCGCATCGCGCATTGCTGTGGGTTACGATTTCGTAGACGGTGACAGCGATCCGACGGACTGCGCTGGGCACGGGACACACGTTGCAGGCACCGTTGCAGGCACGACCTACGGCGTGGCCAAGCAGGCCACGATCCATGCCGTTCGTGTACTCGATTGCGCCGGTTCCGGCACCTTTTCGGGCGTCATCGCTGGCATCGATTGGGTAACGGCGAATCACATCGGGCCAGCCGTAGCCAACATGAGTCTCGGTGGTTCGTTCAACCAGGCGGTCAACGATGCAGTGACGAACTCGGTTGCGTCGGGGGTCACTTACGCGATAGCGGCAGGCAATTCTAGCGCAGACGCTTGCAGCTATTCCCCAGCGTCCACACCCAATGCCATCACGGTCGGCGCAACCGATTCGACCGACGCGCGGGCGAGCTACTCGAACTACGGAACGTGCCTCGACATTTTCGCGCCCGGGACCAACGTGACGTCGGCGTGGTACGGAAGCACTACAGCGACGAACACGATCAGTGGTACTTCCATGGCTACGCCTCACGTGGCGGGCGTCGCTGCACTCTACCTCGGATTGAATCCGACAGCCGCGCCAGCACAGGTCGCAGCCGTGCTCACGGCACGTGCCACCGCTGGTACTGTGCTCAGTCCCGGTACTGGTTCGCCCAATCGCCTCCTTTATTCCGGAAACCTGGATGCTCCCACTGATCTGATTCCGCCGACCGCGGCAATCACGGCACCGCAGGATGGCAGCACCGTGACCGGCGTCGTGACAGTAACGGCCTCGGCTTCAGACAATTCCGGAATCGTGTCTGCTGTCGAACTACGCGTCAACGGAGCGGTCGTTGCCACTGACACGGTCGCACCGTACAGCATCAATTGGGACACCGGCAATCTCTCCCCCGGAAGCTACGTATTGACGGTCACTGCCGTCGACGACAGCGGCAATCTCGGCACGAGCACCCCTGTCACGGTTACGGTCGACAATCCTGGATTGGCCACATACAATCCGACGCTCATGGTTCCTGCTTGCCCCAGCGTTGGGCGCAGCTGCAGCAGCGGTACGCTCCTCGATGGGCGCGGAACAGCCCATGAGTCGCACGCCCCGAATACCTTGTTCGCGAGTTGTACCGATGGCACGAGTGGTACCTACCACTACGATGAGTCCCTTGACCGCTTGCGTCTATACACTGCCGATGGGACAAATATTGCCCCAGGAAAGACAGTTCGCATCGAAGCAACGGTGTGGTCTTGGTCGTCGGGCGGCTCCGACTCCCTCGATCTCTACTATGCGCCTGACGCAAACTCACCGAGCTGGGCGTTCCTCACGACGCTGACCGCCACGGCTGCGGGTAGCGTCACCTTCGTCACCGACTACGTACTGCCGACCACGGGAGCCAACTTGCGGGCTATCCGCGGCAATTTCCGTTACGTTGGCAGTGCCGGCACCTGTACCTCCGGTGGCTATGACGATCGCGACGATCTGGCATTTGCCGTGGATACCGGCACTACGCCCGTCAACCAAGCCCCAGCCGTAAACGCTGGCGCGGACGCAGCATTGACGCTGCCAGCCACGGCGACTCTCGACGGCACGGTGAGTGACGACGGTTTGCCGAATCCTCCCGAAGCGTTGACAACGACTTGGACCGTCGTAAGCGGTCCGGGAACCGTTGGCATTGCGGATCCGAACGCAGTCGACACCACGGCATCCTTCTCGACCGCAGGAGTTTACGTACTTCGGTTGACCGCCAGTGACGGCGCGTTGTCCACGAGCGATGACGTAACTATCACGGTGAGCAATGCCAATGCAGCTCCTTTCGTTGAGGCAGGTTCCAATCTCGCCGTCACGATGCCCGCAGCAGCCAGCTTGGATGGTACAGTTGCAGATGACGGCTTGCCGAATCCTCCCGGAACGGTCACCACCACTTGGTCGACGGTAAGCGGTCCTGGCACCGTTGCGTTTGCCAATGCCAATGCCATTGATACGACGGCAACGTTCTCCGCAGCGGGAACCTACGTTCTGCGCCTGACGGCGGACGATGGAGCCATGTTTTCCAGTGATACACTCAGCGTCGTTGTAACGGCAATAACCAACATTGCCCCAATCGTCAATGCCGGTGCCGATCAGACGCTCACCCTACCCTCGGCGGCAACGTTGGTCGGAACCGCTAGTGATGATGGCTTGCCAGCTCCCGCAAATTTGTCTCTCACTTGGTCCAAAACGAGTGGACCGGGCACTGTGACCTTCGCCCCATCGAATGCGCTGACGGCAACGGCAACTTTCTCGGCATCGGGTGTATACGTTCTTCGCTTGACCGCGAATGACGGCGCTCTCTCGTCGTACGACGAACTACAACTGACCGTAAACCCAGCGGCTGGCACGAACCCGTGCGCCGGCTTGTGCAGCAATCCCACCGTGTTTAGCATGAACGGCAGCTTCCAGTCTGGCAATCTTGGAACCAGTGCCGTCTGCTACGAGACGACCGCGGTCATTCATGGTGGCAACTGTGGCAACTTTGTCAGCCCGCGTACGCTGTCCGTCAATGGTGCGCTGATGACTTGCAGCTACAGCAACTGGCCAACGATCCCCGCGGCAAGGAATGGTGGCTATTGCATCCAGACCACGAGTGGCAACTATGCCTGGGCCTACTTCACGGCCTGGTGATAGGCAGTAGGCACTGAGGCCGGTCTTCGCGCAGCCATGGATTTGGGGCCAACGCTCAAACCATGGCTGCGCGACCGTTTCGACCAGTTTCTCTAGCCGTGCATTATGCCGCCACCGCGCAATTGTCGCTTTGACTCGGGGCGATGCACACGTTGGATAGCTGCGTGGCCAAGCGGTTGCGCCCACGGAAGAGTCGGCTCATTACTGTGCCAACGGGAACCTTCAGTTCGTCTGCGGCTTCGCGATAGCTGAGGTCACATAGATCGACTAGCTGAACGACGGCCTGCATCGACTCAGGCAGCTCTGCCATCGCCAATACGACGCGATTGGAGAGCTCGTGACTGCCATGCTGCGTCACTGGTTCAGTGGTGCTGCATTCGTAGGTGAAGCGATCCATGGCAGCGCGCTCGCGCTTCTTCCGACGATGCCCGGAAACGAAGCAATGAAACTGGATGCGATGCAACCACGCACGCAGATTCGTGCCGTTTTCAAACTGCTCTGCGTGAACGATGGCGCGGGTCACCGTGTCATTCACCAAATCATCGGCGTCGAATTCGTTGCGACAGAGGGTGCGAGCACGGCGGCGGAGGGACGGGATATGCTCGACGATGGCGTTGGTCAGGCGTTTTGAGTCGAGGGTCTGCATGGTGATGCCAACGGCCTAAGCAAAGCTCGTACCAACTTGAACTTCGCTGCAAATTCCCGGAATTGTCCGCGAACTGTCCGCGGTTGACCACTAACCGTTGCCTGAACGGCCCTGTCAATCTGTCACAGGGCCCAAACCACGTGACAGCTCGGCAATGGCCAATGGCAGGTTGTCAGCAACATCGCCGGCAACGAGGCCACGGTCGACCCCACGGGCTTCGACCCAGAGCATCCCTGCCCGCCCATGCAAATGAACGCCAAGCATCGCCGCCGTCATAGGCGCGTGATCGATGCACAGCGTTGCAACGACGCCGGAAAGAACATCGCCAGACCCGGCCGTGCCCATAGCACCCGCGGGAGATCCTACGATTGCTGTTATTTGGTTTGGGGCACCCACGAACGAATAGGCGCCCTTCAGCACCACGATCGCTTGTGTCAGGTGAACCGCACGCTCCAAGGCCCCGAAAGGATCAGCTTCGATCTCGGCGTTTGACAAGCCTAGCAGCCGTCCGAGTTCCCCACGGTGAGGCAACAATAGCCGTGGCCCCTTGGCTCGCAACAAGGGAGCTATGTCTTGCGCGAGGATTGTCAGCGCGTCCGCATCTACCACTACTGGCACGGTGGCATGCTCGGCAACGTGGGTGACGATGCGACGTTCCTGATCACCGAGACCGAGACCGGGGCCGAGTACGATGGCGCCCATACCTGCCACAGCGTCCATGAGGCTCAGCTCGAGTGCGGCAGGATCGAGGGTCTTGGTCATGGCCTCCAGCACCCGCATCTCGATGCCGGCAATGGTCGCAGGGAGCCCAACGTGTGTCACCATTCCGGCGCCCATGCGCAAAGCTCCGCGAGCCGAAAGCAAGGCCGCGCCGCTTTTACCCGGATGGCCAGCGATGACGGCAACGCGCCCCGCACGGCCCTTGTGCGACGAAGCTGGACGCGGCAGAAGGCGCGGCGCGAGATCCGCTGCCGTGAGGCGCTCGGCGCTGTACCCAGTCTGCAAGCAAAGCGCCGTAGGAACGCCTATATCGACCAGTTCTAGTCGACCGGTGCAGTCGACGCCTTCAGAGGTGAAGTGCCCGAGCTTCTCGCTGCCGAACGTCACAGTTGCATTGGCGTGCACCGCCACGCCCAGGATACGGCCGCGATTGGCGTCGAGCCCCGACGCTATATCGAGTGCAAGGACAAACGCCGCACGCTGCTGCACTAGCTCGATGACCCGAGCGTGCAGTCCCTCAATTGGTCGCGCGAGACCGGTACCAAATAGCGCATCGACGACAGTCGACGCCGCGCTAAGCCGCGCCTTCAACCCTGAAAGTGCGGATTCTTCCGCGACAACGTGATGCTCTCCGCCGATCCCGAGGTAGGCGTTCCACATGACTTGGGCATCGCCGACGAGACGACCTGGCTCACCGACGAGCCAGACTTCGACAGCGTGACCCAAGATGCGTAAGCGGCGAGCCAATACGAAGCCATCCCCGCCGTTGTTGCCCGGTCCCGCCACGACCACGACCTGGCCGGGAGCCCCTTGGCGCATCGACAGTAGGCATTCGGTCGCCCCACGCCCCGCATTCTCCATGAGCAATAGACTGGGGACCTTGGCCTGTTCGCTCGCGAACCGGTCGTATTCTCGCGCTTGCTCTCGAGTCAATACACCGCGCACGCGCTCATCCCTGCCCTTCGGTTGGCGCGGCCAGACTACCCCGCTCGCTCTCTCGTTCGAGCACCACGACAGCAGCAGCTACCCCGGCGTCGTGGGTGATGGACAGATGCGCCTTGGCTACGCGCCATTCCGCAGCGCGCTCTTGCGCCTTGCCAGTGAAGCAGAGCCGTGGGGCACCGTTCGGATCGCGGGTCACAGCGACGTCGTGCCAACCGATCCCCTCGGGGACGCCCAGGGCCTTCGAGCTGGCTTCCTTTGCCGCAAGTCTGCCGGCGACGAAGGCAGCGCGATCCCACTGCTTGCGCTCGGCCGCTTGCCTCTCTTCATCGGTAAGCAACCGAGCCAAGAACTTAGGACCAAAGCGTTCGAGGGCTCGCTGGATGCGATCGATCGAAGCAACATCGATACCGAGCCCTACTATCATCGTTCTGCTCGCATGGTCCTACTCGCTTTCGAACTCCCAGCCCTCGCCAAACATGTCGCTCTTTGGGGTAGGCAGCGCAGCTCCGTCCTCGCCATCACGCCGCACGATGAGATTCACACGCGACACCGTATCCACGTTCTCGCGTGCCACGACCGTAATGACGTTCACTCCGGGGCTCAACTTGGTTTCGACCTCGAACGCTAGACGCTGTACGTCCCCCTGCTGCGGATTGGCGCGGTAGAACACCTTGCGATTACCCACAAAAATGAAGACATCGCTGACCCGATCGGAGTCCTGGGCCAGTCCCTTGAGCAGGATCTTGGTGTCCCGCGTAGCCAGCTGCGTGGGTTCGACCTCGATCAGCGGCGGGGAACGGCGCATCCAAGGCTTGTACGTCACGGCAACCGGACGCGCACCGGCGTCACTGCCACCCGATGTCGCGATCCAACCAAACCTGTCACCGTCGATCCGTACTTTCGTGAACTCCCCAAAGCTACCCAAACGCTCAACGACCGAACCCTTGGCGAGCTCACCCACTGGAGGCGCCGCGGCCAGGGGTTGAGCAATAACGCGCGCCAGGTTCTGGACGAGCAGTTTGCCGGTGGCAGTTTGGATGGATAGGCCCGACCGCACGAGAGGGATCGTCAACTTCTCGCTGGAGGCGACCCGCAGATCTCGATCGACCACGCTGAGCTCGACCTTAACCGCATCCTCGTCCAGGTTCTTCAGCACGTCAAAGGTGAGGGCGACCTGGCGTTCATCTCCAGGCTTCATGTTGGAAATATCGAAGCGCCCAGCGTGCAGCAGCAAACCATCCCCAGTAACGTTACGTAGGTTCGCCTGGGTTTCAAATGAGGTACCCTTGCCGACGTTCTTGACCGTCAAGTAGATAGTCGCACCCTCGCCCCGCTCGAGCTGGCCATCGCCGTTGCCCGGCCGATTGTCGACGACATGAAAGCCGTAGGCGAATACCGGCTTCGGCAGGCTCTTGACCGTGGGACGCAGCTCGATATCCCCTGGAGTTTCACCGCCAACGCCCGAGAACTGCACGCGCAGGCTGTCCTGCCGCGTTGCGGCGTCGAGCGGGATCTTGCAGACCCGTTTGGCGTGGGCCAAAAGTGGCTTCACCGTCGCGGTCTTGCGTCCGTCGATATTGCACCAACCGAGCGGGGCCTTGGCCGTCTTCTTCTTGCCTGGCTCGATCCGTCCGAAAATGAGCTCCTTATCGCTCAAATAGCCGTTGTCGCTCTTGGTGGTAGCGCGCAATTGGTAAATCGGTGTGGCGCCCTTATTCTCGACGGTGACCTCGAGAGCCATCGTTTCGCCAGCGACGGCCGTGTCGTCTTTGCGATCCGTGTGCGCCTCGACGGTAAAGTCCGAGGGCTTGGTACCACTGCGCACCTCACGCAGCGGTAGGCTCCAATCAACACCGACCTTGGACAGATCCTGGCTGATGGCGTCGACCTGAACGGTCTGAGCCTTCTCGAGGAAACCCTTGGCCGCCTTGAGTTCGTCCGAACGTTTGCCCGCGGGAAGCTCAGCCACGAGCTGCTTGGCAAAAACGACAGGGAAATCATTGGCGGCAGACTCTTCGTCTACATCGCCAGCGAGTTCACGCATCTGCTCGCGCTTCTCGTTGTCGAGGCGATACTTCAGTGTGAAGTAGGGGCGCTCAGTACCGCGCGTCCCCTCGCTGTCGAGACTCTTGGACAGGTCGTTCTCTCGCATCGACTGTTCGGTGCGGAAGAGATCCATTTCGAGATCATCGACCGTCATCGTGTCAAGTTCGACGTCAGGCGTGACCCCCACACCTTGGATCGATACATTGCCTGGAGTCAGGTACTTTGCGATCGTAAGCTTGAGTGCGGCGCCGTCCGGGGTAACGCGTGGAAATACGAGTTGGACCGTACCCTTGCCGAACGTGGTTTGGCCAACCACCACGGCGCGATCCAGGTTCTTCAGGGCACCAGCAACGATTTCGCTCGCGCTGGCGGAAGCACCATTCGTAAGGACGACTATCGGGTACTTGGGCTCGTTGCCATCGCGCGTCGCCGTCTTCTCTTCCCGTCCCTCGTGGCCGCCGACAGTAGACACGAGCACGCCCTGCTCGATGAACACGTCTGCCACGCGCATGGCCTGATCGAGCAGGCCGCCGGGGTTGCCGCGCAGATCGAGCACGAGCCCGCGCAAGCGATTGGGTTTGTTCATCGACGCCAAGGATTCGATCAACTCGTCGGCAGTCGTGGTTTGGAACTGCCGCAGGCGCACGTAGCCGACGCTGTCGCCCAATTGCCGCGATTCTACCGAACGAATGCGGATTTCCTCGCGAACCAGCTCGAAAGGCCGCGAACCCGCCCAACCCTCGGTGCCCTCACGGTGCAGCCACACGGTCACGCGTGAACCGGGTTTGCCACGCAATCGGCTTACCGCGTCGTCGAGCGGCATGTTCAGCGTAGATTCATTGTTGATCTTGGTGATCCGATCGAAGCGATGTAGGCCGGCGCGCGCGGCGGGCGTATCGGGCATCGGCTTTACCACCGTGAGCTGCTGATCACGCAACGAGATCACGATGCCCAAACCACCAAAATGACCCGAGGTGGAAAGATTCATCTCGCGGTACGCTTCCGGACTCATAAATACGCTATGCGGATCGAGTGTCCGCAGCATGCCATTGCAAGCCGCGTACTCGACCTCGCGCAGGTCGAGCTCCTTGTCATTTTTCAGGTGCTCCTGCAGGAATGCAAATACCTCACGCAGGCGCGCTGAAACGTCCCAAGGCCCTTGAACGTTGTCGACTCGGAACTCCTTGGCCTCAGTCTCGACCTGCACCCTCACCTTGGGCGACTTCTGGTCGTGCAAGACGATGACCTGGGCAACTTCCTTCTGCACTTCGTCTAGTGCCGAAAGGAACATTTGCCTCGGCTTGATCCGCTGGGGATCGACGTACTTGCTCCGAATCGTCCGCAGCGTTTCGTTGACGGCGATCAGCTGGGTCAGATCGTAAGGCGGCTTTGGGACGCCCGGCGAAGTGACGGCATGCGCGATCTCGAGCCCGCGCCAGAGGCCGCCGGGACCGTGACGCACCGCGAAGAACGAAGCGAGCGCGAAGACTCCGAGCACGACCGTGGTCCTGAGGGCTTTGACGATGAAGCGCATTCGCCCGCAGTATAGAGAAGCGGGTGCGGCGAGGCGAGCTGATCGCTCATTTTGCCCGCGGATTGGGTAGCCACCCAGGAAACCTCGCCCAATTTGCGCAAGATCTCCGCCTGATGTCGAACTGGACCCACTACTTGGCGGGGGCCGGCGGTGGGGGATCCTTGACCTCGACAGCCCGCTCCGTGCCAGAACTCTGGATCGAGTAGCGGACCAGAGCCCGAAGCGATTTGTTGCGCTCGACGTTGCCCAGTACCACCTTCAAATCCTCATAAACCGACGGATCGACGAGCAGAGCGCCAAGGGTCCCTTTGCCGGCTCGCACGTCCGCCAAGATCCCCTCGACTTCACCGAGGATGCGATCGACCCGTTTGTTGATCTGCTGGGAAGAATCATCACCGAACAGCGCTGCACGTGCCAAGCCATTGCCCTCGCGGATCCCCTTGAGCACCAGGGCGAGTTGTTCGGCAGCCGCGCCAATCTGTTCAACGGACTTGGCCGAACTCTCGCCGTAGATGACCTCGTGGACCAGGCCCGGACCCTTGTCGATGCGCTGGACAACCGCGGTCACTGCTGAAAGCGTCTTGTCCAGCTCCGCCGCACTGTGCTCAAGAGCGGAAATAGTGTTGCCAATCCGCTGCGCTTCAGCTGGATCGTTCATCAGTTTCGCGACATACCCGTCGCCCGAGGCCGCGGATGAAAGCACGTGCTTGAGGGACTCCGCGCTCGATTTCACGTCGGCAGCGAGATTGGTGTCGGAGAATTCGCCGGTGATCTTGGCCACGTTCTCGACAATCTGCTCGGTCTTGATCGAGATGTTGCCCACTCGACCCAGGGCGGAGGCGAGATCCTGTGAATCCTTGTCCGTGGGAATGATGTCGCCGGGTTTGAGCACTGGTTGATCGGGCGACCCAGAAAGGATCGTGATGACCTTGTCCCCGAGCAACCCCTTGGCGTCGATCTTGACCCGGCTATTCTTGCGAATACGCCGCGCTTCCGTGTCTACGATATTCAACGTTACGTAGAGATTCAAGTCGTCGGCGTTGTCCGAATACGCAACCTTGTCGACATTGCCGATGTCGACGCCGCCCATGCGAATCGTGCTCCCGCGTTTGAGCCCCTCGACGTCGGAGAACACCGCGCGAAACGGCACCTTGGAGCTGAAGAGCTGACGCTCTTCACCGATCATGAAGATGACCATGCCTGCCAGAACCATCCCGACGAGCACGAAGGCTCCGACCTTAATCTCCCGCGCGGTAACCATAAGAACGCCGACCAGCATTGCTCAATCGAGCGCGGATTTCACCTCGGCCATTTAGCCGATCTTCAGTCGTGTCGCACTGCGTTATCTATGAACAACAGCGGCTGCCGAGTTCACGAACTGTCGCAGCCTCGGTCCATCGAATCCCCCATCCAAATGGCCTGGCCGATTCTCACCCGTTCAGCAGCGTTTCAACGTCCTCTTTGACCGGTGCCCGGCCTTCGATGAAGTTGCTCACGCGCACATCCTTCGAACCCCGGAATTCGTCGACAGTGCCGACGGCAATGATCCGTCCCCCATGCACCATGGCCACTCGATCGCTAATGGAGAAAGCGCTCTTCATGTCGTGGGTGACGACGACCGTAGTAATGTTCATGCGCTGCTTCAGTCCGAGGATCAAATGGTTGACCCGCGCGGTATTGATCGGATCGAGGCCTGTGGTTGGCTCGTCGTAGAGCACGACCTCGGGACGCAACGCAATGGCCCGCGCCAGCCCGACGCGTTTGCGCATGCCACCGGACAAATCCGACGGCCGCATCCCCTCGATCCCCGGCAGGTCGACGGCAGCCAAAGCCCAGGCCACACGCTCGGCGATTTCGGCGCGATTCATCGTCCGAAAGAAATGCTCCTTCAGCCCATAGGCGACATTCTCCCCAACTGACTGCGAGTCGAACAGCGCCCCGCTTTGGAACAGCATGGCAATGCGGCGCCGCACCGTCGAGAGCGCGCGCTCGTTCATGCGCGTCACTTCCTCACCGTCGAAGATGACACTCCCCGCGTCGGCCTTAAGTAGGCCAATCAGCAACTTTAGCATGACGCTCTTGCCGACTCCCGACCCACCAACGATGGTCAGAGCTTCGCCGCGACGGATCTCGAGGTTGAGCCCTCGGTAGACCACCTTTGGGCCAAACGCCTTGTCGACGCCAGAAAACTGGATCAGGGCGTCACTCATGGCACCCCGCCTTCCGCGTGAGAAACGTTGCGCAATCCCGCTTCACCGTTCGGGCTCTGCTCTCGGCCCCATGCCACGACATCGGTCACGAGCAGCTCGGCGCGTTCGCGCCCAGCAAACGTGGAGATGCGCAGGGTTCCGACGGCCAGCGCGGGGGACGGAATCGTATCTGCCCGAGCTCCGAGGCGGGGGCCAAATCCACCGATAATGTCCCCGTTGTCGCGCTGCAATTCCAAGCGCAAATGCCCTCCGCGCAGTTCGCGCGCCAAAGTCACGCGTCCGGTGACACCGATCAGAGGAACACGGTTACCTTCCCCGCACGGCTCGAGCAAGAGAAGCTCCTCGGCAACACGCATCGGCTCGTCCTTTGCATCGAGCAGTAGCACCTCGCGAGCAGGGCTGGAAAGTGGCTTTGCTCCGTCGGGCGATTGGCGCGCCCGAAACGCTTGAACGAAACGCTCTCGGAATTCATCCACGCGCCCGAGCTCGACCTCGAGACCGGCCGCGGCATGGTGCCCGCCGTAGCGGATCAGGCATTCCGACGCCTCACGCACCAGGTCGAAAAGTGGGGTGCCTGCCGGAGCGCGTGCGGAGCCACGAGCAACCCCACCTTCTGCCCCGTACATGACGACAGGACAACCGTAGCGTTCAGCGAGCTTGCCGGCGACGATCCCGACGATCCCCACATTATAGCTCTCTTTGCCCACGACCAAGGCGTCGGCATGTTCCCAGCCGTTTTGCTCGATCATAGCCTCGGCGTCCTCGAGCATGGTGTCCTGCTGCGCGCGTCGCGCCATTTGCAGTGCCTCGACCTCGTCGGCGATGACCTCGGCCTCCGCGTCGCTCTTGGCAAGAAGTAGGCGCAATGCGGGCATGGCACTAGCGAGGCGCCCTGGAGCATTCAGCCGGGGCGCGATCCGAAACGCGACGTCTTCTGCGGTAGTGGTCGCGCCCGGTTCGAACTTGGCGCGGCGCATCAATGCCAGAAGCCCGGGACGTCGCGGTTTGTCGAGTAGACGCAACCCTGCGCGCACCAACACTCGGTTGTCGCTCACGAGCGGCGCGACGTCCGCGATCGTGCCGATGGCCACGAGATCCAGGCAAGATCTGAGGTCGAACTCGACACCAAGTTCGGTTCTTAGCGCGCCGACGACAGATAGGGCCAGTCCACAAGAGGCAAGCCCCTTGAAGGGAAAGCCACATTCGGGGCGATGCGGATTCAAGAAAGCCACGACAGGCAGCGGCTCATCGGGCACGAGGTGGTGATCGATGACAAGACAATCGACGCCGCTCCGACCGAGTTCACGCAGGCTTTCGTGGTCGGAGCTGCCGCAATCGCAAGTCACCACGACGCTCGGGTTCAGCCGACGAATGCGCTCTAGCGCCGCGGCACCCAGGCCGTAGCCACCGTCGAAGCGACTCGCGAGCTCGACCTCGACGATTCCCCCCAAACGCTCACAAGCCTCGTAGAGTATTGCCGCCGAAGTAATCCCGTCGCAATCGTAGTCACCGAAGATGCAGATCCGCTCCTTCTTCCGGATCGCCGCGGCAAGTCGACGGGCAAGCGTAGCGCGATCTGCCATTTGGTCAGGCGAGTGTAACTCGGCAAGCCGCGGTTCCATGAACCTGCGACAAGTTGTCGCCTCGCGTTGCCCCAACTGCCACAGGACCTCACCCACCGTCGCGGAAAGATTCAATTCTGCGGCTAGCCGCTGCGCGTCCGGGCTCGGCCCCCGAGTACGCCAACCCTCCGGGTAGGGCCGAGATCTGTCGCGATCCGTCGTCACTGCCGGGCCAGGAACCACGGCCCAGGGTCCTTGTCAACCGAGGCGGCTTTCTGCGCCACATAACGGGGGAGCGCGAGCAAATCTGTCACGGCATAAGGTTGCGCAATCGCCGGGAATGCCGAACGTTGCTCCGTGGTTCGCTTCTTGTTGGCCCGACGTAATCACGGAGCAGACCACGACCCAGGCCACCGAGTAAGCTCACGGGCCAAACCACGCTAGCCCACAGCCCCCAGGCCACCGGTGCTAGGCTTCGGCAGTCAAAGACGACGCCCATCGTACACAGGGCCCCTTGAGCGGGCCAAGCAACACCCGAGAAGATCAGGAGAGCCTACGTCATGTATCAACAGAATGCAGCCATTCGCGGCTATGCAGGCGGCTACGGTACCGCTGCCATCGACGCACGCGCCAAGTTCATCGTCCGCACCTACAACCATTTGTTTGGCGCCATTGCGCTCTTCGCCCTGCTCGAGATTGGGCTGTTCGCCTCGGGCGTCGCGCCGGCGATGGCCATGGCGATGTCGCGCATGTGGTGGCTCGTCCTGGCAGCCTTCATGCTCGTTGGCTGGATGGCATCCCGCACGGCCCACAACTCCACATCACTCCCCGCTCAATACCTAGCCCTCGCTGGCTACGTCTTCGTCGAAGCCATCATCTTCGTGCCACTATTGTATATGGCCCAAGTGATGGCCCCTGGTGCGCTCCAAAGCGCGGCACTCACGACATTCGTCGGTTTTGCTGGGCTGACGGCCATTGCCTTCGTCAGCAAGAAGGATTTCTCCTTCCTACGCACCTTCATCATGTGGGGTGGGGTCGTGGCATTCATGCTCATCGGGGTGAGCATGCTCTTCGGTTTCAACCTGGGGACCCTCTTCAGCGTCGGGATGATTGGCCTCGCCGGAGCCGCCATCCTTCACGACACCTCCAACGTGCTGCGCGAGTACCCGACGGATCGCTACGTTGGCGCGTCGCTGCAGCTCTTCGCCTCTGTGGCCTTGATGTTCTGGTACGTCCTACAGCTTTTCATTTCGTCACGCGACTAGCAACCAGTCACACCTAGCGCGAGACAACACCGAACGCGGCGCGGTTCCGAAAGGAGCCCGCCGCGTTTGGCGTTTTGCACGCCCGCGACGCAGGTCTAGGCAGGGGCGTCGTAAGAGGGCAGCTAGGGCAAGGCAATCGACAAACCCGCGCATTGTCGCTCGAGTGCCACACGCCAATCGACGCGATCGCACCTTGGCGCTCAACTGCCACAACGGCAATCTGCTCGCACGCAGATTGGCTCCGAGGAGCTTTTTCCAACTGGGGGTACCGTCGCGAAAAGCTCCGAGGAGCCTTTTCCAACTGGGGGTGCCGTCGCAAAGGGCTCCCAGGAGCTTTTTCCAACTGGGGGTACCGTCGCAAAGGGCTCCCAGGAGCTTTTTCCAACTGGGGGTACCGTTACAAAAGGCTGCTGGCTGCGATCTTCAACTATTCCGCCCGTTGACGAAGGCTCCGCGGAGCCAATTGGGACGTGGTTAAGGGTTTGCGAGAGCTCCGAAAAGGCCCAATTCACGAGTGGCTGTTCGCAGAATAGCGCTCGAGTGACAACCTTCGGTCTGTAGAGATCGAATGACGGCGATTGAGTAACAACCTTCGGTCTGTGGGGATCGAAAGTCGGCGCTCGAGTGACAACTTTCGGTCGGCAGGGTTCGCCTGGCGACAGCCGAGCGACTAGTCTCGTTGCAGCCGGATCGGAATCGAACATTTGCTGCTGCGCGGATCTGCTGAAGGCCGCTGCCTTGAGGGGATGGGCTACCAGGTGGCCATCAGCAGTGGATCCGTGTCAGCCTAACCTACTGGCCAATCTTGCGGCGGCATTCACTCTCCAGACAACTGGCACTACCGGCGGTCGATGAAAGGGCATGACCTGCATTCCGCGAAAGCGTGGTGCCCTGATGGCAAGAGTTCACCTCTGCCTCCGCGAGCATCACTACAGTGACGCAACGGAGGGCGCGTACGTCCGCTGGATCCGCCGCTACATCGAGTTCTCGGGAGTCGTGCATCCGCTCGATCTCGACGAGTCACACCTACAGCACTTTCTCGACGTCCTCGTGACCGACCGCAAGGTCAGTGCAAGTACCCACCAACAAGCCCTTTGCGCCATCGTGTTTCTTTACCGGCGTGTTCTGGAGGTCGACGCACCTTGGATCGATGGGTTGGTACGACCGAAGCAAGTTCAACAGGTTCCAGTCGTCATGACCAAGGACGAATGCCGCCGAGTGCTCGAGAAGCTAGCTGGAGTTCACTGGCTAGCAGGCTCATTGCTCTACGGGTCAGGGCTAAGATTGCGCGAGTGCTTGCGGTTGCGCGTCAAGGACGTTGACTTCGACGGCAAGCAGATCGTCGTTCGTCGTGGAAAGGGCGACAAAGACCGAGTGACCCTACTCCCCGTCTCGCTTCGGGATCCGCTTCGACAGCATTTGCAGCGGGTTCAGCGCCAACACGAGCGCGATCGCGCCCGAGACGCCGGCTATGTCGAGCTGCCCGACGCGATTGGACTCAAGTATCCACGTGCCGCGACGCAATGGAAGTGGCAATGGGTTTTCCCCGCGACGCGTCGATACCGTGTCGTCGAGACCGGTGAAGTGCGCCGTCATCACCTCCACCAAAGCAGCCTCCAAAGAGCCGTTGCGGATGCCGTCCTAGAGGCCGGCATCACCAAGAACGCCAGCTGTCATACCTTTAGACACTATGTCTCGTTCCGGACTATGTCGGGTAACGCGAGAGCGGTTGCGGATATGGTCGGAATTACTGATCAGATCGAGAAGAGCTCTACGCGATTACCCGACATAGTTTTCCCGGGGCTACAGACTGTTGAGAAATCTCAGTAGCTGATCGCCCGGTCGATAGCGACTGGGTTTGCCTTGTGACGGTTTCGTTTTGGCGAGCGCCTTTTCCTTCATCGCGAGTGTTGCTTCAAGGTAGATCTGCGTCGTTTCGACGCTTTCATGTCCGAGCCAAAGCGCAATCACGGCACGGTCGACGCCCGCTTGTAGTAGTTCCATTGCCGTGGTGTGCCGCAAGCGGTGGACGGTAACGCGCTTCTGTTGCAGCGAAGTGCAACCGCGAGAAGCAGTTGTACGATGCTTGTTCAGCAGGTACTGCACACCATGGACGGTAAGACGTCGACCTCTGGCGCTGGGAAACAGCACATTGTCGTCACCTCGTCGCGGCTCCCGCAACCAGGTTTTCAAGACCGCGCGCGTAGACTTGGCAATGGGCGTGCAGCGTTCCTTGCGGCCCTTGCCAATTACCCGGACGTGAGCACCAGTCCCGAGGACAAGATCCTCACGTTTGAGCCCGGTCATTTCAGACAGGCGTAGCCCCGTCTGCACGGCCACCAGTAGAAAAGCGTGGTCACGCCGACCGGACCAGATGCGTCGATCCGGAGCGGCCAGCAATGCATCGACTTCAGGACGCGTGAGAAAGGGGACCAAGGTTCGCGTGAATCGCTTGCTGGGAATGGCCAATACCCGCTGGATCTGTACAGAGTGTGCTGGTGCCTCGAAGGCCACGTAACGAAAGAAGGAATGGATTGCGGTCAGGCGCAGATTGCGGCTGCGAATGCCTAATCCGTGGTGCTTCTCCAGGTCGTCCAAGAAAGCGACGATCAAAGGGGCGTCGATCTGCTCAAGGCCCAGGCGTGACGGCGGCCTATGCAGTCGCTGCTCGGCAAACTTCAGGAATTGACGGAAGGTGTCACGATAGGAACTGATGGTGTGGGGGCTTGCCTGACGCTGCTGCATCAAACGCCGCGTGAAGAAATGTTCCAGCAGTACAGCGAAGTTGGTAGCTGTGGTCATTGCCGATCCTCCCAGCACTTCTCTAGTCGGCCCATCGCTTCGCGCATCAGTTCAGGCGAGGCGCTCAAGTACCACTGTGTATCGGCGACGTGCACATGTCCAAGGTAGGCGGCCAAGAGTGGCAGGCGGCGCTCGGGATCTTGACCGGCTCGATACCACGCAACGAGAGTGTTCGTAGCGAAGCGGTGGCGCATGTCATGCAGACGGGGCCCATGACTGTCGCGGGCACCACGCAGGCCGATCTGCCGAGACAACGCGTAGAATGTTCGATGAATGTCCCCGCTATCCAGACGATGACCCAAACTGGAGACGAACAAGTAGGAGGACACTGGTCGCTTCGCCCAATGACGACTGCGCCTTGCGATGTAGTCCACGAGCGCTTTGCAAGTCGAGCGATGCAAAGGCACCAGACGAGTCTTGCCGAACTTGGCACCACGAATCGTCAGTACCGCAGCCTTGAGGTCGACATCTTGCAGTTGGAGGTTGCGTGCTTCGCCAAGGCGCAAGCCCGAGACGCTCAGCAGCCCGAATAGACAATGGTAGACCCATGGTCGCAGTGCGCAGCGTTTGTAATGGCACGGCATTGCTAGCGCAGCCCGAAGTAAGCTTTTGATCTCCTCGTCCGAGTACAGATACGGTCTTGCCCGTTTCGGCTGGAAGGGCAACAAGCCAAGTGGCGGAATCTGGGTGCGCGCATCGGTCGCACTGCGATGACGCGCGAATCCACGCACGTAGCTCAAGCGTTGCGCCCAGTGCGCTGGTTGGACATTCGACGGCTGCTGAGCCCAGGAAAGGGCCAGTGCTTGGGTGATGTACGTAGCGCGGTGGCGCTCCATGTACGTGACGAAGTCGAGTAGCCCTTTGCCTGTTCCGCGTAGCTGGAATCCCAGATTACGTCGTAGGCTCAGATACTCCTGAACCGCTTGTCGAAGCGAGTTCATCGTGCACCTCCCGGCCACGGCAAGGCCAGCGCGCGCAAGGCCGTGATATCCACTTTGGAATAGATCATCGTTGTCTGTGGATGGCGATGTCCCAGTACGTCGCCAATCTCGGCAAGTGAAGCGCCGTGGCGCAACATGTCGGTAGCCAATCCGTGGCGAAACTGATGTGCTCCGTAAGTCGGCGCAACCACACCGGCACGCTGGAGCGAATGCCGAACGATCGATGAAATGGCGCAGGGGCCCATAAGGCCGCGGATTGGCGCCTTCGCGCGCAAAAATACGCGGCGACTGGTGCTAGCTGGCCGTCCACGGCGAAGGTAGGCGGCAATTGCCTTGCCGACCTCGGCGGACAAGGGCAGCCCGCTGCGCTGGCCACTTTTGCCTCGCACGCATAATTGCCCTGTGTCCCAGTTCAGGTCATCAAGGTCAAGAAATGCCACCTCGCCCGCACGCAAACCCAGCCGCGCGAGCAGCAACAGGATTGCGTAGTCGCGACGCCCAATGGCGGTACGCCGGTTGATGCTGGCCAGCAACGCACGCACTTGATCCGCGGCAATCGCTCGCGGGATCGCAGGCATTGACCAGTTGGCAACAACTGGAACAGCCGCGGCCAAATCCAGCGTCACATCACCGCGAAGGCGAGCGAATTGCAGGAATGAGCGCAGCGCGCTAGTCATCAGTTTCGCTCGTTTCAGATGCATTCGCTGTGCTTGGCTCCGTACGAATCCGACGACGTCGCTGGCTCTCAGCCTCGTGAGCGATACCCCCCCGTCACCAAATCGACCTTTGAGAAGGTCACGGATGAAGGGCATGTAGTTGATGACCGTTGTTTCGGCCAGAGCACGCGATTCGCGCAAGTACTCCTCGTAGCCTCGTGCGTACCGCTCTGCGGGGATTGGTCGCAACGATGGTTTTACCTCGACGGGAATCGCGCCTTTGCTGCGCAAATAGTCAAGGAGATACCTGAGCGCAGCGACATCACTCGAAGTGAGTTTCACGCGGCGACTGCGGTATCGCAAGTACCGTACTGAATGGTTGGAGGTAACACTGCACAGCCTGACCTGTCGCTGGCTGCGTAGATCCGCCTGAAGGCGGCTCTTGGCGCACCTCATAGCC
>CAYVXY010000028.1:0-125561 GCA_964454965.1 uncultured Polyangiaceae bacterium
CAACAACTGTGTTGCGGCTGCCTAGACCAACAGCTCCATGGCTGGTCCAGACCCTTCTTAACTCGACTGTGGAGAGTTCTGGTCCAATACCAAGTCCGTGGTGCTCGACGGGTACACCTTGATCCCCGACCCAATCACGTACAATTCGGGGCCAAGTGCACAGCGTCCCATCGTCAGGATGCTGGCGGTCGCCCTTAATCGGAGCGCAATATTGCGACCCTGCCGCACAGACATGCCTCAAGTGGAGCTCGAAGTAGAAGTAGTTGAAGTAGTCCCCCACAGACGCAGCGTTGTGGCGGTTGGCCGTTTCATCCGTCGCCAGCGTGAAGTCCGTGTCAAAAACCGGGTTATCCAAGGGCGAAACCCAGACACCATCCGCCCCAACCTTCGCGTAACGGAATGGCGGCTTCGATTGCGCGAGCGCCCCAGCGCCAAATGCCATTACCGCAGATATCCATAGGCCCCGTAGAAGAGCGATTCTTCTGCTCATGTGTAATTCCTCCCAATTTCGACAACCAATTCACTAAAATACTACTATGAGGGGCGCAAGGCTGAACTGCCTTGCACCCCAAGCGTAAGAGACAACCTTAGGTAAGCTTCACAGTCAGACGAGTCTCACGAAAGTCTCGGGCAAATCCCTAGCCCGCGGCTTGGCGCCGCTACCCGGAAATAGCTGATGGCCTTTGCCGGTCGCACGAAGCAACTCCCAGGCGGGTGCGTTTCGTTGCTAAGGCATGGTCAACTCCCGAGGTACCTGTTTCGATTAGCTTGAGCCATTTGTTCGCTAATCGGTCCGTTCCCTTCAACTGCTTCAAGAAATCGACCTGATCGACAAAAGGAATCCAGCGCCTGGCATTCCTTGGGTCAGACGTGCACAGCCCAACGGTCGGCGGCAGTCGCTACCCTCGCATGGTGCAGGCTCGCGGACTCGTGACGATGTTGCACGCGCAACTTGCTACTCGCCAATGGAGCCCAACCAATGTGCACTGGTCTGGATGTCCAGCAAATAGTCGCTCAATGCCCAAGCAGTTGGGCCGCTCAACGCAGCGCGCATATTGCTCCTTCGAGACACTTCGTCATGCAGCAGTCCGCATCCGTTCGACAAAGGTCGGTTCCACAGGAACAAACGCCCTGGCCCTCGTCACATCTGCTCGAGCAACACGCCCCAACCGGACGAGCATTTCTCTCCGACTAGACGGCACTCTATACACAAACGATTGTAACACATCCCACTGCAGCAGTCCGACGACAGGGGACAGTGCTGCCACGACGGAATGCATGCCGCCGTCGTACTTGTGCCGCCAGAGCCCCCGTTTGCTTCAGACGCTTCGCCGCCAGTTGCATTGTTGCCCGAACAGCCTAAGCAACCCTCACGCTCCGGCAAGGGAGTCCGCGCCCCGCAGGCGAGCGCGAGCCCCACGAGTACTGCAAAGACTGGTAGGTTTTGTTCAACTTGCCGCATCTGCAACATCGCTAACTTAACTATTCAGTAGGCTACCACGACGCCTAAGCCTCGAGTCAATGAAACGCAATATGGACCAGCACTCGGCGGTGTCCAATCTGATTCCGGTCGGCATAAGACACGTCATTTCGGGCAGCATCTGGTCCAATACAGAGACACCGCGAAAGCTCGCGGACGAATCAACGCTCGACGAGTTGGGCTGTTCGCAATAAGAGCGACGCTGTTCGCGTCAGCGTGCAGTCAATCCCTTGCTGGTGACGAACGTTCAGAGGATCAACCCCGATGGGTTCACAGAATATGGACATACGGGCGTTGGATCGCAAACCACGGGCAGGGCTGGGATAGCGGAGGCCTCGGCGATCGTGGCGCCAGAGCTCGCCCAAGCTGCGCCACACCAGGCGCTGATGGGACAATCACGCCTCTGTTCGCAACCGCAACCGCAGGCATTGGTGAACTGCGTCGTCCCAACTGGGCACGTAAGTTGGAGTCTCGCACAATCGGTAGTGCGGTTGGTCCCGCGATAGTCACGCCATGGCTCTTGATTGGGGTTGCAGATGCAATCAAGCCTTGTGCAATCGACAGTGCCGCTTGAACAGTTGCATTGATTGCACCCGTCCGTGGCCGGAAAACTCGCACCGCTCGGATAGGTTCTTCCGGCGTAGCTGCAAGCACCCGTACAGTCCAGCTTCGTGCAGGACATCGCTCCCTGGTGTGGACAGTCATCGGTGGCCTGATCCTGGCAGGTGCAACTATTGCAATCATTGAGCACTGGCACCGCGTCACCTAGGTACCAGCCAATGCCAGCATAGTCGCAGGTCGTGGGGATGTTCAGCGATGTGGTAGTGCAACTATTCAAGCCACCAACAACGCAGTAGCAGGCGCCACATTTATCGGTGGAGATAACATCGCCCCGGAAATAGGTTACCCCGTTTTCAACGCAGCGATTCGACACACCTGCTGACGTGTTGCTGGCGGACGTTCCTGCCGCACCACCTGTCGCCGCACCACCGACGCCTCCATCAAGCCCTAACGAGCTATAGTTTGGCCTTGAGCCGTAATTGCAGCTTGCCGAGTACAGCAATTGCATGACGATGAACAGTGGAAGTACTCGGCTTTGCATCATTGCACTAGGTGGGGACATATTCTCGAAAGCTTTGTCCGCTCATCGGTCCGTTCCCTCCAACTGCTTCAAGAAATCGACGTTGTCTACGACAAGGAAGCAAATGCCCGGCATTGCTTGGGATAGATCCGCACGGCCCTGTGGCCGAAGGTAGTCAGTATCTTTGCATGGTGCAAGCTCGCGGACTCGTGCCGATGTTGCACGCGCAACTTGCTACTCGCCAATGGAACCAAACCAAGATGCATTGGTCTAGACGTCCTGCAAATAGACGCTCTACGCTCAAGTAGTTTGACCGTTCAACGTCGTGCGCACACTGCTCCTTCGAGACACTTCGTGATGCAGCAGTCGGCATCGGTTCGACAGAGGTCCCCTCCACAAGAACAGATGCCCTGGCCCTTGTCACATCTGCCCGAGCAACATTCCCCATTGGATGAGCATTTCTGTCCGACCAACTGACACTCTATACACAAGCCATTGTAACACATGCCGCTGCAGCAGTCCGACGACAGGGGGCAGTGCTGCCACGACGGAATACATGCCGCCGTCGTACTTGTGCTGGTAGAACCCCCGTTGGATTCAGACGCTTGGCCGCCCGTTGCATTGTTGCCCGAACAGCCCAAGCAACCCTCGCGCTCCGGCAAGGGAGTCCGCGCCCCGCAGGCGAGCGCAGACGCCACGAGTACTGCAATGACTGGGAGGTCTTTGCTGGTTCTGGGTTTGCGCGTCGTGGCCACGATTATCTTCGGTCTCGAGGTTGGATAGTTATTTCGCCGTCGTGCGGCACCGTCGTGCCAGATTCGCGCCCGCCTCGGGATTGATTGACTGGTGAAGTCGCGGCGGGCGCGATGCCGGCTTCGAGAGCTGATTCGGCATGCAGAGTGCAGCACTTTTCTACAGTGATCATTCTCATATGCCGAAGCAGCTCTCTCGCCGGCCTATTGGAAGGTGCAGATGTTTGGATTCACGCCAGTATTGCAGGAGAACTTGCAGTCGTCGGTGCTCGCGCAGGGGGTCGTGCAGCGGTAGGTTGTGGTTCCGAACTGTGCACACTTCGAATCGGTGCCCGGTGCGAAACCGCATAGGGCGTCTTGTGGCGTGCCGGTCGGGGCGCAGTCTAGATTGCTGAACTGGTTATACGCGGTGCAGGTCGTAGAACGGAGTGTGCAAAGCGTCGAGGGGTCTCTATCAATGCTGACAGCGCCACTCTCGACTCTGACGTAGGGACGATTAGTTGAAATGGTACAGTCAACGGGCGCCCCATTAGCCGTATCCCCCTGTTTCCAGAAGCAGAAATACCCAACCGAGCTGCTGTTGAAGGTTTCCAAGTAACAGAGCTTTCCAGCGGTGCATTGCGCATCGGAGATGCATGGCTGGCACAGGCCCGAGGACTGTACAGTGTTCGTTGTCGAACACGAGTGCGCAACGCTGTCGCAAACCAGCGCCTTGCCGCCAGATTGTCCGCACGCTGCATACTTCTTCCCAGTGCATTGCACGCACTGATTGGCCTGAGGCGTTGCTCCTTGCAGACACACCGTTTTGCCTGCAATTAACGAGCAATCGGCATCTGCGCCGCACGGTCCACAAGTATTCGTCGTCGTATTGCAGAGCGACGCAGCAGCCGTCTTGCAGTCCGCGTTGGATAGACACGCGACGCACGCCTTCGTCGTAGTATTGCACTGTGGCTTAGCCGCATCCGTGCAGGTTCCACTTGTCAAGCACTCGACGCAGGTATTGCGCGCAGTATCGCAGACTGTTCGACCAGTTACGTTGGCGCAATCGCCATTCGTATTGCATTCCACGCAGGTGTTCGTCTGAGTGTCACAGGCTGGCTTGGTCCCGGAACAGTGGGAGTTGGCCGTGCACGCGACACAGGTCTTGTTGGCGTTGCAAGCAGGCAGAGCAGTCGGGCAGTATTTGTCGCCAGTGCAGGGGACGCAGACGTTCGTCTCCGTATCGCATGCAGGCGCTGCACCTGAGCAGTTGGTGTCCTTCGTACAAGCGACGCAGGTGTTCGCTTTGCAGGCCGGTGCCGTGACGGGGCAATGACTATCCTCCATGCACCCGACACAGGCGTGCTTGGTCTTGTCACAAGCGGGGGCAGTAGCCGGGCAGTTGGCGTCATCGAGACAAGCCGCGCACGTATTGTTCGTCTCGTCGCAGTATGGGGTCGCTCCGGCGCAGGTGCCATCGCAGGGAATGGACGTGGCTCCAGCGGTGCCGGTGCCGGCGGTACCGGCGGTGCCAAGTCCCGCCGCACCAGCATTGGCGACAATGGTTCCGGCCGTGCCTGCGAGGCCGGTTCCTGCAGAGCCGGCTTGCTGGGTGGCTCCGCCGTTGACTTCAGTTCCGCCGCTCGAAGTCGTTCCGCCTTCGCCTACGCCCCCACTGCCACTTTCGGAGGTCGTCGTGCCGCCGGCCCCACCTGTGTTGGGTGGGCAAGTCCCGTTGGCATCGCATTTGGATGCTTCATTCGCGCAACTTGCCGATAGCCCGATGACCGTGACCAGAATTGCCGCAGCCCCTAGAGTATGATTCAGTTTCATGTCGTAAGTCCCTCTCTGCTAGAAATCTCGCGATACTCCGAGCCACGTATTCCCCGGCGCCATTCCGGCCGTAAACCGCAACTCATTGTGTGGGCTTGGTGGCTTGGTGCGCGGCCAAACCCAATACGCAATGGTGCCAACCAATGCGACGCCACCGACTGCGAATGCAGCGATGGCGATATTCCGGGAGCGGTCGCCATCGACCAGGCGCTCGTGTCCCAAAGCGCACTGAGCAGACGTGCTGCCGTAGCACCCGCTCGGCCCAACTTCGTTGCGAATTGCCTTGGCCTCGTCGTACTTCGAATTCGCCTTCGAGTTGAAAACCAACCCGGTGACTAGTCCGCCCACTGTGACGACCCCACCGGCAATCAGCACGATTGGGCTGGGTTTCGCGGGCTCAATCCTTGGCTCTTCGACTGGCGTCGCGAGCAGGGGCTTCTGCTCTGGCGGTTTGGGCTGAACGGGCTCCATTGGCGCACTTGCCGTGGCCTTGGGTCCCGGATCTACGACGAGCTCGAAGTCGACGCGTTGCTCCGAGCCTTTCTGGGCAACGAGTTCCTTCTCGCTAGGCAGGTAGCCTTCCTTCGACACAACGAGCTTACGCATGCCCGGGTCGACGAAAAAGGCCTTGCCGGGCGTTGCTACGCCAAGCTCTTCGCCGTCAATTTTGATCGTCGCACCTTCGACGTTCACTCCGACGAGCAACTTGCCAACGTACTTGGACGCAATCGCGAGGTCTTCGACCGAACCGGGGCTTTTGCCCGGATCAGCCAAGGCCTCTGTCGCGTGCGCGGCTGCGGCTCGATACTCACCTAGCTGGATTTCCACTTGCGCCAGATTGCCGAGGATTTTTGGAGTTACCTTGATTGCACTGGCCTTGAGGTACAGGCTCTTCGCCTCGGCCCAGCGTTTGTCGCCATAGGCGAGTTTTGCTTCATTGAAGAAGGTTCTCCACTGCTGCTCCCCTTCGAAGGACTCTTTCGCTGGCGTGGCTTTCGCGCTCGTCTGTGCCGGCGATAGAGAGGTGATGCTCAATGGCAGTAGGAGCGCCAAGGTGCCCACAGCTGCGGCCCATGGGCGCCCGTTTCGTCTAGTGGTGAGAATTCTCGTATTCATGGTGGGCTCAATCGGGAGTTTCGTTGCGTGTCCTTGCCTTCGTCGCATTCGATTTCGGTAAGTTCACGACTCGGGGTGGAGGTTTGGGCACGGTCACAGTCCGCTGCTTTTGGGGGGGCTCGTCCAGATCCACGTCTATTGGGAAGCTCGCGGTGGTCGCGGACGCCGGGGCCTCAACGGGCGGCGGCACCTTTGCCTCTTTGGGCGCGATGGGGTTCGGAGCCGCTACCACGTCGATGGCTTCTGGAGCTTCGACGTGCGCGCTAGGTTCGCGGCCGCGGGACACCAACAAAACTACCAGGGCTCCGGCGGCAAAAAAGAGAATGCCGAGTGGAACTGCAAGTCGGTAGGAAAGCGCCTTGAACGCGAGCGCTTCGACTCTGCTCGGTTCGTCGCTTCCAAGCTGAAATTCTGTCATGATCGGCTTGGGTGACGCTGACCATGGGCGCACGGGTTCTGCGCGTCTCACCACCTCGGCTACGTCTGTGGGCGGGATCGTGTCTTCAATGCGATTCTTCGGCATCGAAGGCAGCTCGGTTCCAACTATGACACTCCGAAATCCCGGCGGCATGGTGTTAGCCTGAAAGCGGCGCGGATCGAATTGCTTGGCAGGTGCATTGGGTTCTTCATTCGGGGCAAGCTGGTCGCCCAGGCCAGGATCAGTGGCGCGCCTTTCGCTCTTTGGAGCATCACCAGTGGCATTGGCTTCATTTTTGGTGATCATGCTCATGGATCCTTACGGTTCATTGGAATGGCTCGCTTTGGCGCGGCGCTCTCGCTCAACCTCGAGTTCGTATGCTTTGAGCATTGCGTCCATCTTGTCTGGCTGTTTTGGCTTCGCAGGTGACTTGGTTACGGGCTTCGCCATGGGCGTCTTGCTTGCTCGGCCATGTGGCGTAGGTGTTTCGGGTGCAGCAGTCGGGACAGCCACGGAAGCATTGGCCGGGCTTGTCAATGTTGAAGCAGGGGGCGCGGCGACAGGTTCTGCACCGGAGGTAATGTCACTTTCCACTGCCTCGGCGGGGGTTACTTGCACAACCGTTGGGTGATGCTTCGCGACGGGATGGCGCTTGATGTACATGACCGTACCGGTGGCAGCGCTGAGTGTTCCCAATGCGGCGCCGGCAAAGAGAGCGGTCCACCAAACTCGACCCGATGCGCTTTGGGTTTGGGCTGTACGCCGTGGAACCACGGGGTGCAGCGGTCTCGAATTCGACACGGGCTCGACTGCAGGCGTACCGCGTGCTGGGGATGGGTCTTGCTGGTTCGGCGGCCCCTGACCCTGCAGCGTGTGTGCGGCAGGGCGGGGTGCTGTCACTTGGGCGGGGCTCTCGCCCACCGAAACTGGCAGAGCTAGCATTGCCTCGGCCGTGCGGGAAGGTAGGAGCCGCTTGTCAGCATTCACCGGCGAAAACCCTACCATTGCACCATGCAGGGCTCCGATCCCCGCCAGATCCCTGGTCGCCATTTCCTGAACGCCGCACGCTTGCTGAAAGCGCCCCCAACAGGCGCGCAACGCCTTGGCGAGGTCGGCCATGCTCGAAAGCCTTTCGGACGCTTTCTTCGAAATGCAGCGGTCAACTACGCGCGAAAGGTCCCGAGGGATGTCTTTCGTAATCGACTCGAGGGAAGGCGGAATTTCAACCAGCTGTTTGCACGTCAGCGCACGCATGGACGCGTCCGGACAGTCGATGAGCAGTGGATGGGTACCCCCGAATGCTTCATACATGACGAGGCCAAAGGAATAGATATCGCTGCTCGGCGTCAGATGATGACCCTGGATCTGCTCGGGACTCATGTAGAGCAGGGTGCCAATCATCACGTCGCGCTTGGTGGTGAGTGGATCTCCCCCGTCGGTGATTTTCGCAATGCCAAAGTCCAGAACTTTTGCGTGATTGCCCTCGACGATGAAGATGTTCTCGGGCTTGATGTCGCGATGAATGGCACCTTGCTGATGGGCCGTCTCGATTGCATCGGCCACTTCGATGAATAGCGGCAGACCCTCGGCCATGGTTAGTCGGGCATGGGCGCGTAGGGACGCGTGCAGTGAACGCCCAACGAGTAGCTCCATGATGATGCAGAGTAGCCGTTGGTCAGACACACCAGCATCGAAAATCTCGACGATGTTCGGATGCCGCAGTCGACTCAAGAGTTTGGCTTCGGCTTGGCCTCGCCGGAGCATGTCGTCTGTCACTCCGCCATGCCTATGCAAGATCTTGATGGCCACGTCTCGCCCAATGAAGGTGTCGTGGCCGCGATAGACCCAAGCGTAACCGCCACGCCCGATGACGCTCTCGAGCTGGTACTTGAGGAGCATGCTGCCGAGTGGCAGAGGTAGATCCTTCAGTTCGGCCGCATTCATGGAACCGCGCCTCCTTGACAGGAGTAGGTCATCAAGGCGGCAGTCAATCCGAACGTGCAAAATGCTACGATGAACGCGACAAGTGGACTGTTGGTGAGCGTCCGTTTGCGGCGAGGTTTGGGCGCCAAACCATACTGCTTGAGCATGCTGATGGACGCGATTCCAGTATCACGTAGATGGGTCGGGCAGTTGAGCACCTGCCAAACGCGCTCGAGAGCGGCGTGAAAGTCCCAGGCCGTGGCATACCGGTCGTTCGGATCTTTGCTCAATGCTCGCAAAACGATCTGATCGAGCTCCTCGGGGATCGGATTGCTTGCAAGTGAGGAAGGTGGCTTCGGCTCCTCGAACGCATGCGCGACGATGACCCCCGTGTCCCGAGGAACATGATCGAATGGCCCCTTACCGGTCAGCATGACGTAGAGGATGAGCCCCGTGGCATAGATGTCCGCGCGTTGGTCTACCTTTTGCCCCAGCGCCCCTTCCGGACTCACGAATCGAGGCGTACCGATAACGACGGCGTCATCGGTAGGCACTTCGACCGGGCGCGGTGCCAGAGCCGACACTTCCGGTAGGACCTTCGCCACCCCGAAATCGAGCACCTTGAGGACCGGCACTCCGTCCTTCTGTACTGCGATGAAGATGTTAGAAGGCTTGATGTCGCGATGCACGACACCGATCGCGTGTGCCTCGGCGAGCGCACTAAGGAGATTGCCTGTATGGGCAACGGATTCATACACAGTGAGGCTGCCCCTCGAAGCGATCAGATCTTCGAGCGTCCAGCCCACCATGTGCTCCATTACGATGAACGGTCGGCCGTCGGCGGTGGTGCCCACGTCCGAGCTCGCCACGATATGGGGATGCGCGAGGCGGGAAAGTGTTTGCCCTTCTACCCTTAGGCGATCGATAATCCGAGCGTTGCCTGCAAACTGGCTGCGCAAGACCTTGGCGGCATGCCGAGTCCCGAGCAACGCGTGCTCGACTAGATAGATTTCAGACATTCCGCCAACCGCGATCGGTTGAACCAGCCGGTAAGCCGTACCCCGAAACGGGTCACCGGCATCACCGTCAACGTCTCTGGAGCTGGGTGCGGATTCAGCCATGCAACGCCACGTCGGTCATTTTCGTCGAGCTGCGGCGCAAAATCGACATGACCCCAAAAATAGTCCCCGCGGTTGGCCCTCGGGCTTAGCCCCTCGTGGCTGCCAAAGCCTGCGTTCTGCCGTGAAAACCCCTATCTGGCAAGTCTCAAACCAAGCGCTGGTTCGCCAGCGAAGCCAATCCTATTAGAGGGGCCCTCACGTCCGATGGCGGTTAGGATCTGTGCAGGGTGCGGTAACACTCTGAATTGGTCGGGTGAAAGAAAACCGACTGCACATGGTCGATTTCTTGAATCACTCGCGCGCATCGACCGATATGGTCTGGTGCCCGTGCAATCGTCCCTACCTCCTGGCTTGGCGACCGACCGCGTTCTGCGGCTCTGCGCAGGGACCCACTACCAGCCGATGCTCCTCCTTGGGCGCGGAGGAATGGGACACATCTACGTCGTTCGCCATCTGCAGCTCGAAAAGCCGTTCGCGCTCAAGATGCTGCACCCCCACTTGATCGAATCTCCGCATTTGGCCGAGCGGCTTCGGATCGAGGCACAGGCGATGGCCCGGTTGGGCCATGGGAATGTGGTCAAAGTTATCGACTTCTGGACGGACGACGAAGGCGTCCCCTGTTTGGTCATGGAGTTGCTCGAGGGCCGAAACCTAGGAGCCGAAGTCTTCGAGCGCGATCGCATCCCTGCACCGGAGGTCATCGATTGGGGCTGCCAGGCACTGAGTGCATTGGTCGCAGCGCACGAAATCGGGGTCGTGCATCGTGATATCAAGCCCGAGAACCTCTTTTTGCACCAGCCTTCTGGTAAGGCGAGGGTCTTGAAAGTCTTGGACTTTGGCGTTGCCCGCGTCATCGAAGACTATTCAGATGTGACGCCAGAGGCACTCGCCAGTCCAACTCTCACCGGAACGCGGATCGGCTCTCGCCGCTACATGAGTCCTGAAGGAGTGCGAGGCGAGCGGGTCGACCCTAGAGCAGACATCTACTCGCTTGGGCTCACCCTGTACGTCGCGCTCGTCGGCAGCAATCCCTTTGACGGCGGCGCCGGGGAGGAGGTCGTGCCCCCATCGAAGGCAGGCGCGCTGCAGTCATTTCCCGAACTCGACGCTATCATTCTTCGGGCCATGCATCGCTCAGCCGAGAGTCGCTTCCAGTCCGCCAAGGATTTCCTATCAGAACTCAGTCGACTTGCCCCGGTTCGTCGCAACCGCGGTTCGTGGCAGATGAGGAGATGAAGTATGAAACCGCAGCCAATTGCACCGCAAGCAGGTACACCTGTCGAGCTCGACATCTATTGCGCAATAGTTGGCGATGCCTACCGAGTCCACGTGCGACCAACCTGGCTGCCGGACTACCTTCTCGACGTCTTCGACGAGAACTACGAGGCTTTTCCAGTCTATCTCGATTTCGAAGAACTCGACCGCCATATGAAGAAGAGTGCGGTTGAATATACCAAGCGTCAGGCAAAAACGGGAAGCATCCAGCTCTATGCGCGTGACGCTGCAGCGAACGTGATGTCCCTCTGGCTTGCGCAGGCGTTTGCCTCGGGCGAACGCGCGAAGTAGGCATTCGCCAATCCATACGCCGTTGCATTCGTCGTTGGATGCGATTTCATTCGATGGTCTTATACGCCTGCATGTACTTCGTCAGGCGCATCGTGCCGCTCCTCAACAGACGAAAGCACCAGGGATCACAGACGTTGAGTTCTCGGGCGATCTGACGAGTGCTCATGCCCTCGAAATAGGAGAGTCGAATCATCATGGCTTCGTCCGCGTCCAAGGTCAAAATCCCCGCTTGCAGTGTTCTCACAAGATCCGCTTGGTGCGCCGCAGTTTCGGGATCCTGCGACAGATCAGCCTCTGGATCGCTCGAACCGCCAAAGCCGTCGGTTGACGCGATTGCAGCAAGCATCGCCGTCGTGACCGACGAAAGGTGCGTCGCCAGGGCATCTTCCTGGGCCGTTTCATCCGCTGGTCCCGGACGTCTCGGAAAAGCGTCGCTTGCAGCACCCGCATTCGTCACGGTGGATGCTTCCAATGTTCGTAGTCGTTCGTGGGCACGGCGTGGCAGCCGTGCCAACTTACGAATCGAATCAATGACGGCTCCCTGGATTCGAATGTTCGCATAGGCCCGGAATGGAACACCGCGGGTCGGATCGAAGCGCATGGCGGCGTCGAGCAATCCCTCTCGGCCAGCAGCCACCAATTCCTCACGCTCGGCAAATGCACCAATGGCGCGGACAATCCGCCCGGCGATGATGTCGACCAGAGCGAGCTCTTGCATGAAGAGTCGATGCGCACCATTGCCGCCATCGCCTTCTTGCTGGTTGCCGCCATCAACATCTGCCATATGCACGAGCTCCGATCTCAAGTGAACTGCTGAGCGTCAGCTCAGTTCGCCGGTGGCTCAGGTTGGGGTGTCTGTCCGGTCAGGCACTGGACCATCTCGACCAGGACCGGATCTGTCCGTAGGGACTCACGAAGAGTCTCGCGGAAATTCTCGAGGACTTCAGGGCTCACCCGTCCCTTCACGTGTAAGAGCGCATTCTCAGCGGCCTCATCCAGATACTCGTCGAGACTCAACTCGCCCCGCTTCAACTTTTGGAGCGACTCGCTGGGAGCACGCGTGGCAGCTTGTGAGTTGGCAGGAGCGCCTCGGTTGGCGGACGACATGCGGGGATCTTACCCCAGGACCGGGGACCAAGCTGCTTGAGTCTGCGCAGGTCGAATTCTTGAAGCAGTTGCCAGCCATCGACCGATAGCAGGGAATCCCCAGACACCTCGCGACGAGGGCGAAAGGGGCCGGAGGGGGGCGTCACAGCGACGCCCCAAAGGAGTCGACTGTTCCATGAATGCGTCCATTTCAACATCGGGTCGTGTCTGCCTTTGCGAATGGTCAGGACCCGTCACCGTCACGATGGTGGTTCCGTTGCTGTCTCACTTGAAACAAGTCGAGAGTGTTGTCGGTGCCGTCGTGTTGATCCTCAACATTCGGCCGTCATCGGCGATAAGTATCATGTCTCGTTCCAGCACGTTTCTCGACGTCTTGCCCGTGCTGTGGGCCTACTGTACTCGAGCTGCGACGTCAACGGCTGCGAAGTGGGACCGGGGATGTGTCGGAGAGCGCGGGCGTTATGCCCGCGCCCTGCCAATTAAGGCGTAGCAGCAAACAGTAATCATGCCCCAATCCGCTCTACTCGAGCATGGGCATGGGGTCTGCTCCCAAGGCCGTTCTTCAAGGTTAGCTGATCGAGCTGAGCCTTGACCCGATTGCATTGGGGTCGAAACAAATGCACGTCGTTGGGACACCCGACCAGTCGAATTGCCGCTGGTCCCCGTCCTTGAATAGGGGATTCCGGGTTGTTGTCCGAGTTGGCGTCAACTTTAGCCCGAGAGAGTTCGGTATTGCTGCTGGGAAACCGATGCCTTCCCTGTTTGTACTGGATTTCGAGTTCAATCAGTGCTTTCAATCGGCCCTACAACCCCGATTTAGGAGTCCGACCATTGGCAAAAGCAAAGACCCAGAAGAAACTCACCAAGAGCGCATTGATCCTAGGCATCCTGGATGCGATGGGTGAGGGCTGGGCACGCAAGGATGTCGTCAAGGTGCTCGATTCGCTCACCGAGATCGGTCACGCGGAGCTGAAGAAGAAGGGCACGTTCGTATTCCCTGGCTTTGCGAAGTTTGTCGTCGTGAAGAAGCCTGCCAGACCAGCTCGCGAAGGCATCAATCCGTTCACCAAAGAACCGACGACGTTCGCGGCAAAGCCCGCCAGCAAGGCCGTCAAGGCTCGGCCGGCGAAGGCAATCAAGGACGCGATCACCGCGTAGTCATATTCCGGCAGCGCTCTGGATCCGGGCACGCTCGTGCTACGAGCTTCGTCGTCGGCGACAGCGGAGCAATCCCACCACGAACCGTGTCCTTGCCAGCGTTGACGAGAAAGTGACAAGCACATGATACCGAGCATCACTGTCGTTACCCTGGGCGTTTCAAGTCTCGAACGATCTCGCGCGTTCTATATCGACGGGCTTGGGTGGCAGCCATCGAGCAGCTCGAATTACCACATTACGTTCATCGACGCAGGCGGTGTCGTGCTGGCGTTGTATCCCCGCGAGGCGTTAGCCGACGACGCCAAGGTCAACCCACAGGGTTCCGGGTTCGGCGGCGTCACCTTGGCACATAACGTATCCTCCAAAGCCGAGGTGGACGCGGCCCTTGACGCAGCCCTCAAGGCGGGAGCAACGCTGCTAAAGTCGGCTCAGGAAGCCTTTTGGGGCGGCTACGCGGGCTACTTCGCCGATCCGGATGGGTACCCTTGGGAAGTCGCCTACAATCCCCATTGGAAGCTTGACGAAAACGGGCGGGTTGTCCTGCCGAAGTAGGGCCGTCTCACTTCACCACCTCAAGCAGGGTGTCCCAAAGGCTCTCCTCTAGGATGCCGCTGTCTCTGTACTTCATGAGCTCACAGCAACGAGCCTTCGCGAATTGCTTTGCCAAAATCCAATGCAACAAGGGAACTGAGGTGTTCGCGGCGTTCCGGCTCTAGGTCAGTCTGCTTGAGTCGTCCGAAGAGGATTTCTCGCTCGACCATTCCATGGCGAATCGCAGCGCGCGCAAACCTGCGATCCTTTTCGCGGTTTGCCACGTACTTGCGGATCAGCAGATCCGTGGACCTCCAGACACCAACCGATCCTTCCGAGTGTTCAAAGCTCCGCCGCTGCTTCTGGGAACTGGCCGAGTACCGCTTGACTGCCAATGATGACGAGTTCGTCGTCGTCAGCGATGGTTGTCGCCGCACGAATGATGTGCTCGAGCTGTGCCCGCTTCATGGCAGGCACCGCGTTGCACGCTCTTGTCGCAGTATGGTCCACCGTTCCCGCGGGCTCAGAACACCCAGGAACGGCGATACCTGACGCAACATGGTGGCTGTCTCGCTGTTTTCCCGCAAGGTATGAGCGATATCCGTCACCGGGAGATTCAAAATACGATTCCAGGCCTCCGCGTACTCTGCGGAAACACTCTCTGTTGCGCGCCACTGCGCCACCACCTGGCGCGCGCGGACTACTACCGCTGGGTCGCCAAGCAGCCGCTCTGCCACCTGCTCGTGCAAGGCGAGGCTGCGGCGGTCGGCGAACTCATGCGGGTGACGTGACATCGAAGCCATACCCTAGCACTTCGTGCCCTCGCCGTCAGCGTAGGGACTTCGACCGCAACCGCTGCGGTCGAATCAGTGTTCACGTCAGCCTGATTCAAGCGGCGTGCCACGAAATGACACTTCCAGCCCACCCTCGGGCATAACCGCCAGACTCATCTCCCATCCATGCAGCCCTGCCACGCGATGGGCAATGTTGAGCCCCAATCCACCACCTTCGCTTCTGGAACGAGCAGAATCTCCACGATTGTGCCGTTCGACCAGGCGAGCGAGCTCTTCCTCCGCCACACCAGGACCATCGTCGGTGACTCGAAGTGCGAAGCGTTCGTCGCTCGGTCGTTCGAGTAGCAGATGGCTCGTCCTCTCTTTGGGTCGGATCAGTACGGTCCGCTCGTACCACGCTTGGCAAATCGAAGACAACGTCCCATGGTTTTCACTCTAACCGCGAGGCAAAATTCTGCTAAGGCTTTGAAAGGAGTCCAGTCAAGAAGGAGTAACGGAATGGTAGACATAGATGTCACCACGATTCCGAATGCTGCGCGTGTCTACGACTATATGTTGGGCGGGGAGCACAACTACGAGCCGGACCGTCAAGCGGCGGAGTACATGAGTTCGCTCGTGCCATCGACCCGCAATTGGGTGCGCAAGTTACGTAGGTTCTTGCATGGCGTAAGCGTGCAGTTGGCGGAGCAGGGCTTTGACCGGTTCCTCGATTTGGGTTCTGGCTTGCCCACGCGAGAGCATATCCACGCAACCGTGCCAAACGCTCGGGTAGTCTACGTCGACAAAGATCCGATTGTCGTCGCTTTCGGTACACAAATCCTCTCCGATACACCGAACGCCGGCTATCTCAATGCGGACATTCGCGATGTGGCGGCCATTCTGGAATCTCCCGTGACCAGGGAACTGCTTGGCGATGCGCGCCGTGTAGCCATTGGGTTCAACGCAGTGACCTGCTTCCTAAGCGAAGTGGAGATTCAAAGGATCGTTGGTGACCTGTTCGAGTGGGCACCCAGAGGCAGCAAGCTGTTCGCGTCCTTTGAGACCAAGGACCAGGATGCGATGACACCCAAGATGCAGCAGTTCGTCGACATATTCGACAAGATGGGGAGTCCGTATCACTTCTTGACGTTGGACCGGTCAAGAGAGCTGATGAAGCCTTGGTCGGAGGATGCTCGAGGGTTTCGCCCGTTGTTCGAGTGGTTGGGCGAAAGGGAGACGGCAATGGAAGATCGCGAAGGGGTCGAGCTGGAATTTTACGGCGCCATCCTGGTGAAGCAGTAGCTACTAACGAGGTCCTTGTCGATCCAACAGGGGAGGAAGAGCTTGAAGGAAAGTGATACTGATCCGCGAGTCGTTCGTGCCCTCGAAGACGCTGAAGGACGGCTTCGGCTACTGACCGCACACACTCAAGGGATCCTCTTCGAGCTGGACTCCCAGGCTCGCTTTGTGCGGGTGTGGACGAGTGATCCAAAACTGTTGGCGCGGCCCGAACAGGAGATTCTGGGTCGAACCGTGATCGAGGCGCTCGGGCCAGCGTTGGGCCGGCGCCACCACGAAGCGGCGCTCGCGACGGTCGAGTCGGGAGAGTCAGCGCGTTACCAATACGAGCTCGATGTACCCGGTGGGAATCGACATTTTGCCTGCGAAAGCGTCGCAGTGCCGGCCCCGAGCGACAACAAACGTCACGCGGTCTTCTGGATTCGAGATATCACAGAACAGGTTCAACTGCATAAGAAACTGCTCGAGATAGAGCGGTTGGCTTCAGTTGGCATGCTGGCGGCGGGTGTGGCCCACGAGATCAACAATCCACTCGCGTACATGATGCTCAACGCGGAGCAACTGCGCAGGGCGCTTCAACGTTCTGGCCCGGAGCTGAAGCAAGAACCAGAATTGCACCAGATGCTCGAGTGCGTTAACATGATCCATGAGGGGGCGCAGCGAGTTCAACGCATCGTACATGACCTACAGCAACTCGCCAAGCCGGACGCTCCGGCCGAACCGGTCGACTTGCGTCAGGTTCTGGGACTCTCGTTGGAGCTAACGCGCGCCATGTGCGAAAGTCGTGCGCGGCTAAGTACCGAGTTGGAGGAGGTGCCCTGTGTTTTGGCCCATCAAGGTCGCCTGGCACAGGTGTTCACTCAGTTGTTGACGAATGCAGCGGAGGCCATCACTTTCGGGACACCGGAGGACAATGCCATTGCTGTGTCGGTGCGTCGCGGGGGGCCGAGCACGGTCGAAGTCGAGGTTCGCGATACCGGAGCTGGTATTCCACAATGCGACGCTCCGCGCGTCTTTGAACCATTCTTCACGACGAAGGAACAGGGCACGGGTTTGGGGTTGACCATCTGTCAGCGCATAGTGAGCTCGTTCAATGGCGATATCCGCCTCGAAACAGGGACGCCGCGGGGCAGCGTGTTCCGCGTGGAACTTCTGGTCGCCGATTGCAGTAGCCTTTGATCTTGGTTGCCGGACGATATAGGCTAGGCGTCGACCGCGCTTACCATGGCCCAGACCAGGATCGCCTCCATTTCGCGTCCGCCTCTTCGGTGGGCGAGTGGGTTGCTGCTTCTGGTTTACGTGGTCGGCTGCGGTGGGCGAACGGGGGCCGAGCAAGCAGCGCCGAGCCAAAGTGTGGATTTGGGTAACAGGATGCACCAGGCGGGAACGCGCCTAGTGCCATTGGCGTGGGTATCCGATTCCGGGCCGACCATCTACACCCAACGCTTCTACGATCGACAGCGCGACGAGAACTGCTCATTTGCCCGCGCGGATGACGGGACCCTCAGGTGTTTCCCTTTGGGATTGACGGTGGACGTCGCGGACGACGCGGTTTCACGAAGGTACGCCGACAGCAGCTGTAGCCAGACCGCCTTGCCGTTGAATGAACTCCGACTCGAGGAAATTTTGGAGTTTCCAGCATTCCCCGATCTGCGCTATTTCGCGCTAGAGAATGAGGGTGGATGCAACAATGCTCGAAGGATATACGACGTGCTTCCTGCGAACGCGGATGCGCCGTACGTGCACTCGACGCTTGGCTGCCATCGCAGTTCGAGTGCGTCGACCTACCTAGCGTCTGGTGAACGCGTCGCCAACGAGCAATTCGCGGCTGGATCTTACTCCGTTGCGACTCGCCGTGATACTCGGCTCGGGTTACAGCAGATCACGAGCACGGACGGGGCTGCTGCCATCCTTGGAGCGTACGATCTCGTGGATGAAAATGCCTGCCTGCCGACACGCGTCAACCAAACGGAGGTCCGCTGTGTTGGGATGTCGCTCTCCGAAAATTACGCAATTGGCTCCGAGTATCTGCCAATGGTCTACTGCAGTGGTCTTGTCGCGGTTGCGTCGCCCTGTGAGCAACCACGTTATGTGTTCTTGAACGACTTCGGGAACGTGACGGTTCACCAGGTCGTTCCATTGTCGGAGGTCAACCAACCATCGTCGGCGCTGTCGGAATGCGCCAGCGCGAGTTCGAGTGATCCGGCTCGCGTGTATGCGATCCTGGACGCAGTTCCGACCGCACTCTTTCCGTTGCTGGAGTCTCGCACCGTTGTCAAAGGGCGAATCCAGCGCAGCCAGGGAGAATGGGTGGGGACCGAGGGCTCCGTCGTGGTACCGATTTTCGAGAACTTCACGGGCGAGCTCATGGACCTGAAACTCCAACTTCGGTGTGCCCTCATGCCAGCAACGGACGGCAAGATGCGGTGTCTACCCAACGGCGGGTGGCAGGAATACTATGCGGACGCGGACTGCTCGGAAAGGCTTCTCTCTGGGGACAGTGACGGGAGCGCGTTTTCCTACTACACGCTGGGTGAACCCGGCGAACTCCACCCGGTAGTTATTCCCGGCGAAGTCCACGTCGGCGAGATTTATGAACACATTGTCGGTATGATCGATGGAGTGATGGGTGGCTGTCAGTCGGTTGCAGGTCAGATGAAATTGCGCACCTGGTATCGCACTGCCGCCGAGGTCCCGCCTGAGCGATTCGTCCAGTACGCGTTGACGCAGATGCAGTAACGCCGGCTCAGGTCAGCCAACATTACCGCTTCTGAAAGACCAAGAACACCTGGTAGGGCAGAATCTCTGCGTGCTCGGTCTTGAGCGACAGACCTGCCTGAGTTGCGAGCGAGATGGGTTGGGCCTGAGGCTTGTCACGTAGTCCACAGCCAACGGCCAGAGGCACTAGACTGCCTACCAGTGTGCTCGCACAGCGATTGAGTAGAAGCATGAGGATTGTCTCATGGAAGAGCAGGCTGAACTGATGGGCGAGCTCCGAGTATGCGCTCGGGATCCCGCTCAGCGAAGTAGGTCTGCGCTGCCGGAGCAGTGTGCCAGGACCGCTGGCCTGGCACACTGCTGTGGCACAGCTCGTCTGCATGAATTCCCGCAAATTGCCCGGAATGTCTCGCTTGTCGTTTGGCCCGCGAATTGCTTGGGGCCTATAGCCTGCGCTGGTTTGGGGCGGACAGGTTGCCGTCGCTCCCGCCCAAGAGAGGTCCCATCATGCTTATTATCTGTAGCCACTGTCGTCGTCATTTCCGTCACACCGACCAAGCATGCCCCTTCTGCGGCAGCACCAAGCCAGGCGCGTCCAGAGGATTGGGATTGGGACTCATTGTGGCGATTGGAGTCACCTCAAGCCTGGGCTGCGGTGGAGAGTCGGTCAATGAAGGCTCAAGCGTGACTGCTGGAACCACCTCGACGACTGCTGCTGGCGGAGCCGTGACGAACGGCGGTTCCGCGACTGGAGGCAACCTCGCGAGGGGCGGCATGATGACGGCGTACGGCACGCCTCCGACTGGCGGCGCCACCACAACGGGTGGTAGCGGGAGCGGCGGCGTTCAGGCAACTGGAGGCAACGTCGCGCGAGGCGGCATGATGACGGCATATGGCACGCCCCCGACCGGCGGCACTACCGCAGCAGGCGGTAGCGGAAGCGGCGGTGTTCAACAAACCGGTGGCACCGTCGCGAGGGGCGGCGCGGCGGCGTATGGCACGCCTCCGACTGGCGGCGCCACCGCAGCGGGTGGTAGCGGGAGCGGCGGCGTTCAGGCCACGGGCGGCAATGTTGCGCGCGGCGGCATGATGACGGCGTATGGCACGCCCCCGACCGGCGGCGCTACGACCGGCGGCAATACGAGCAGGGGCGGTGGGGCCGGAACTGCTGGAACTGCGGGTGTCGCGGGGGCAAGTACCAATGGTAACCTCGAATGCCGCAGCAGTGCTACGGTCGGGGTCGGTTGGTACGCGGGAGACAAGCTCCTCTGTGTGTCCAGCTGCACCAGTTGCATCGCGAAGTGCCTACACGTGGGAACGAAATCCGAAGGCTGGTACTCCTCCTGCAGCGGCAGTTCTGGCTGCACTGGTTCAGAGGGGCTACTCATGTACACAACCTGCGGTTGAACCTCTAGCCACACCGAACCACTGAATACTTCCATGAACGAGCTAAGACCCAACTTCCGACTGCCTTTGATCGGCGACACTGGTCCCACCTATGCGGTGTGGGAGGTGACGTTGCGCTGCAACCAGGCTTGCCGCTTCTGCGGCACGCGCGCGGGTCGTGCGGGGCCCGATGAGCTCGATACGGCAGGTTCGCTCGACCTCATCCGGCAGCTTGCGGAAATTGGTGTGCGTGAGGTGAGCATGCATGGAGGTGAGGCCTTCCTGCGCGACGATCTGTACGAATTGGTGCGGGAGATCCGCGCGCAAGGCATGGCGGCCACCATGGTTACGGGCGGGCGCGGGTTGTCGCTCGAGGTGGCCCGGCGCATGAAGGAAGTAGACATCACCGCGGTCAGCCTGTCGATCGACGGTCCGCGCGAGGTGCACGATCGCTTGCGTGGCAACGCGGGGAGTTTCGACAATGCTATCGCTGCCCTGCGCAACCTCGAGGAGGTAGGGATTGCGGTCGGTGCCAACACGCAGGTCAACCGCGAGAACCTGCATGAGCTGCACGCGCTGTACGATGCCCTGCGCGAGCATCCGCTCTATGGCTGGCAAGTGCAGCTCATGGTGCCCATGGGGCGCGCCGCCGACGAACCGGGGCTTTGGCTCGAACCCTACGATCAGCTCGAGCTGATGCCGACCATCGCCGAGCTGCGTCACCGCGCCGACCAAGACCAAATTCCACTCTGGCCTGGCGACAACGTCGGCTACTTTGGACCTTTCGAGGACGCGCTGCGTGGAGACAAGGTTCCCGGTGGTTGCTCGAGCGGCTGCGGTGGTGGCGTGCTGGCCATTGGCATCGAAGCTAATGGCGACATCAAGGGTTGCTCGGCCATGGCATCGGAAGGGTTCGTCGCTGGCAACGTGCGCGAGCACAGGCTGCGACAGCTTTGGGACGAGGCCGCGGAGCTGAAGCTCTCGCGCTGCTTTGACACGAACAAGCTTTGGGGGTTCTGCAAGGAATGCTACTACGCGGACGAGTGCAAGGGCGGCTGCATTTGGACTGCCAATACCATCCTTGGGCAATACGGAAACAACCCCTATTGTCATCATCGTGCGCTGGAATTTCTTGCCCGCGGCCAGCGCGAAAGGCTCATTCGCGTACGCGAGGCACCGGGCAAGAACCGTGACTGTGCGCTATTCGAGCTCGTGGTCGAACCTGCCCCAGCGGATTGGGCAGCCTGCATGCGCGCGAGAAACCAGGTCGAACCAATCGCTATCGAGACGAATGCTGCTGCGTCTCTCTAAGGGGAAAGAACCATGCTAGTCATCTGTACTCACTGTCGTCGCCACCATCGTCAAGACGAAGCTATTTGTCCCTTCTGTGGCAGCACCAAGCCTGCTGTTACGCGTCGCTTCGGCGTCGGGCTGGCCGTTGCCATCGGTATGACGGCGACTTTTGGCTGCGGTGGCGAAGAAGCGGAAGTCGCCCCTGCATATGGCCCACCCCCGTACGGTGGTGACTTCAGCACCGGTGGTACGACGAGCGGCGGTAAAGTTACGAGCGGCGGCACGACGAATACTACCACCGCGAATACCGGGGGCGTGGTCACCACCGGCGGTCGCGTCAGTACTGGCGGCTCAGGGATGGGCGGACTGTACGCCCCAGCGCCCTCCGGCGGAGCCAACACCGGTGGTAGGCCGGTTGGAGCGGGCGGCACAGGACTGGGCGGCGCCTACGCCGCGGTTGGCGGCGCACCAGCGGGGGGTAGGCCTGCAACCGGCGGCGTTCCCGCGGCATCGGGTGGGGTGAATGCCGGAGGCACCTCTATCGGCAGAGGGGGGTGGACTGGCACGGGCGGAGCTTACGCCGCGGTTGGTGGCGGTGGACCTGCTGCCACTGGCGGCAGAGTTGGAACAGGTGGCGCCGTGCCAGCGGGCGCCGGAATGGCTGTCTATGCAGGTCCACCCGTTGGTGGAGCTGCGGGAGCTGCCGGGAAAGCGTCGACGGGTGGCACTAACACGGGCGGCGCGGGGATGGTCACCTCCTATGGGCCTCCCCCTGCGGGTGGGAGCAATGGCGCGGCATTTTAGTCATCTCCCGAACTCGACACCGAGCGGTTCATCGCCGCTACTGGGCGAATGCTGCACGCCCTAGTGTTCAAGCCGAAAAAAGGCTCGCTGTTGCGGCACAACTACGCTTCGCGCAGCCGCTATTAGATTGCTTCACCAAGCGTTGCAAACTGAGCGTAGCATCGGTCGAGCCACATTCGAACCCGCTGCCGATCGAGCGGTCTCAAGGCAAGGGGGCCCTCTTCGAGCTGACTTGCTGCCCAGAAACTCAAGCCAAGTCGATCGATTTTGTACATCACCGTCGCGTCGAGTTCGGGTAACTCGAGCAGCTTGCCCGAGAGCCGATCAAGCCTTCTTTTGGCCTCTGATTCATCGAATTGGGCAAAATCCTTAGAACGGCCAAAGTTCTTGACCACCACGTGCGCCAGCCGATCCTCGAAACGACCAAGCGCGCGCTCGATTTCGGCAACCGAAGCGAAGCCTCCGTCACTCACGTGCCAGAAAGTGAGACCGATCGCCGTCTCGCGGGCGAACTCAATCACGTTCGCCCCCTCGAGCCATTCGAGGAACGACCGAGCGCTCTGCGCGGGCAAATCGACCAGGACACGGCGTTCGGCACCGAGCGCGCGGTCGATGATCTGATCCGCGCTATCCGGTATCGTCAGATCGAGAGGCTGGGTAAACTCGTGGTAATAGCGCAGCAACGCGCCGTGCATCAGCTCACCGTCCAATGCAGCAAATGGCAGCGATCGGTCGACGAACCACTGCGCCAAAAGGCGTGCTACGACGCTTTTGCCGACTCCGCCTTTTTCGCCGCCCACAAAATGGATTCGACTCATGCGCCTCTTCGTAACACGCCACAACGTAGCCGCGGCGCTTCGCGCAGGTTACGCCGGTGTTTCGCCATGTGATTCGTGCTCGTGGGCAGCGTTACCCAGTCGTTGGCTTGCTTCGCTGGTATCTGCGCTTAGAATTCGGCTTCTGGTTTATATCGTCGCGATGACTGGTTGTGCCGCGCCGCATCCGATGCGGCCCATCTGCTCGATTAGCTACCCGCCAACTTCGGCGACAACCGACCGGGCAGTCCTGCTCCTGCCAGGTCGACGCAGCCGCGCCAAAGACTTCGAAAAGGAGGGCTTCGTCGCAGCCGTGCGGGAGCGACGCTTGAACGTCGAAGTTGTCGCGGTCGACGCACATCTTGGCTACTACCTGGAGGATCGCTATCGGGATCTGCCCGCAATCATCCAAGAAGACGTCGTTCAGCCGTTGATTCAGCGGGGGTTCAAGGAGGTCTGGCTCGTCGGGACTTCGCTCGGGTCCTTGGGTGCCGTCGCGTACGCGAAGAAGCACCCGAACCTGGTAGCGGGATTGCTGCTGATGGGGGCGTACCTCGGCGAAGAGCCAATCCTTGACGAGATAGATGGTGCAGGCGGACTAGCTCGATGGATGCCTGCGACCTCGATTGGCTACGACTATGAACAACGCACCTGGCAATGGCTCAAGGGCTATTCTTTCGGAGAACGGCGCCCCTTGCTTCATTTGGCTTGGGGAGACGCCGATCGATTCGCGCGCGCAAGTCGTTTGCTCGCACCGCTAGTCCCCGCAGCACGGGTCTTCGTCACGACAGGTGGCCACGATTTCGATACCTGGAGCAAGCTGTGGGCTAGGTTTCTCGATGCTACAGGTCAAAAATGGCGCTCGGCTGGAACCACACTATCACACGACCCCCCACCATACGCCGTCGCCACGTCGCCCCAACCCAATTCGCCAGACCCCAGCGACTGGCCAGCGCACTCGAGGGTCCTCACCTACTGATGGCCCGTGAGAATGACCCTAGCCAGCGTATCAAACGCGGAAACGCGGCATTCTGAGGGCTTCTCGCTCACGGCAAGCACTATTACGGCGGCCCAGGCGAGCAATGACACTGGAAGAACGAGTCCGCGCACGAACAAGACTCCGAGCGGATAGGGCATCTTGTTGGTCATGGGGAACTCCTTTCTGGACTACGATTCTGATCCTGAATCCCTTTCGTGACCGTTGCGTGACGCCGTGGTGAAATACCGAAGGTGAGGCGGGCGATAAGTGCTGGAGCCCGCGACTAGGGGTGGAGCCCGCCATTTGGTGCCAAAACTCGGGTAGTTGGGCCGCAGTCACGAAACTGTTGCCGGGCCGCCAATGGCTAGACACTTGGGGATTGCAGTCTACCGGTATGAAGCACCACCGAATCATCGTCAGACTTGCCGAAGAACCTCGTGCAGTCGAGCTCGAGATTGCGGCACCCATTGGCACTCCCACTGTAGGACCGTTCGAACGAGCGCTCGCGGTCGCGCGGGTAGAAACCCAAGGTTTAGTCGTCTTTGCCACTGCGAGTCACGTGGTGCTTCTGGCAAACCTCGTGGAGGCCAACGGAGAACGACTCAGTGCCAATCGGATCGGCAGTTTCATCGAGGCCGTTAGGGCGCAATTGCTGCAAGCCACCCAAAATCCCGCCTGGGCAGCTTAGCGATCTCCCGCGCTCCTTGTCAGGTCGCGCTCCCTGGCAGGTCGCTCTCCCGCCGTTGCTCATGAAGCAATGCCCCATGAGTGAGACTCAGAGTGCTTGACACACATCGAATTGGTTGCTCTTCGTGTCGATCGCGAGATACGAAAGACGCCCTTCTGAGCAGCTGCCACTGTTCAGGAAGAGTCGATTCTGGTGCAGCTCGGACATGGCGATGTGCGTGTGGCCGGTGACGACCACGTCGGCGGAACGCGTGTGGGCTAGTCGCATGGCCCAATTTTGGAAGCTGTCGCGACTTGGCTGCGTTGCTGGTTGGCAGGTCAGATTGTCCAGCCAATAGCCAGCGCGGTAGAGCGCAGCACAGCCCAGTCTACGTGTCCAAGCGCCCAACCAGACGAACCATTCGGATAGCCACCGAGCCCTGCGGACTAGCCAGTCGTGATGGTGACCATGAGTGAATAGTAGGCGCAGGCCATCACAGTCGAGGAGCCACTCCGCAGGCGCCCTGTCGACGTCGGCCGCGACCAGATCGTGGTTACCGTGAATATAGAGGTACTTGGGGCTGAGGAGCCGTCGGGCGAGCAGGGGATGCGCTTGCCGAGCTTGGCGCAGACCGGTAACGGCGTCGAACGGGCGCTGTGAGGTCAGTGTCTCCCAAATGTCGCCGAGCAGAACGATGCGCTCGAAATCTGCCTCCAGTTGTTTGAGGAAGCATAGAAACTCCGCGTCGCGATGCCCAAAGGAATCCGATCGATCGCCTGCGCCGAGGTGCAGGTCGGATATTACTGCAAGCTGCATGGTTGCCTCGTGTGACTGTTGATTCTGGCAATGCCGTCGTGACGGTTGGATGGCATTGACGAAAACTCGACGACAGGCGAGAGCGCAGTGGCGTCGGGCATGATGCTTCTCGCCACGCAAACGTGACGCGGTAGCTGCGAGAATGACGCATGGTTCTGTTTGACTCTCTATCATTGTGATCACTGCAATACTCTCCATTCTGGCAATCCTGTCTGCCGTGCTGACTGCAGTAATGAGCATTGCGGCGTGGACGCTGCATGCGAAGAGCCGTCGACTGCCCTGGGGAACGACCCCTATCAGCATCTTGAAGCCCGTACGGGGTCCCGACGATGAACTCGAAATGAACCTCGAAAGCTTCTGTCGTCAGACGCACCCCAGGTACGAAATCGTCGTTGGCGCAGCAGATCCCGAGGATCCGGCTTTGAGCGTTGCTCGACGCGTGAGAGCTCGGTATCCCCACGTTGCATTCCGAATCGTCTCGGGACAATGGTCGAGTGGCTGTAACCCGAAGGTGAGAAACCTACGCAATCTGCTGGCAACGGCACGCTATTCGACCATTCTAGTGTCTGACGGCGACGTCCGGGTCGACCCCGCGTATTTGAGCATCATGGCCGGCGCCATCGAGCAACCCAACGTCGGATTGGTCTCGAATCTGATTGTAGGGCAAGGCGAACGAACGCTCGGAGCCGCCTGCGAAAACGCGCAATTCAACGGATTTGTGGCAGCGTCTACGGCCGCCGCCACGCTGATTGCTCGCCATCCAATCGTGGTTGGCAAATCCATGCTCTTTCGGCGCGACGCATTGACCAATGCAGGCGGTTTCGCCGCTGCGGCCAATGTGCTCGCGGAAGACTACCTACTAGGCCGCGCCGTTGCTCAAGCTGGATATGCAGTGAAGGTACTCGGTTACCCAGTTCGAGCCATCAGTCGGGATAGAAGTCTGAAGGGCATGTTGCAGCGGCAAATGCGTTGGGCACAGATCCGGCGCCACGTAGCTCCCGCCATCTTTGCACTCGAACCGCTAGGCTATCCATTGGTTTGGCTGACGCTAATGGTCGTAGCCCACTGGCTCACCGTTGGCGCAATCAGCTTAACAGCGACTGTGCCGTTACTGGTCATGGCTACACTGCTCGCTTCGGTTACGCTCCAGAACATGGTGGCGCTATCGCTTCGCGGCAAGAGCGCTGGAATCATCGACCTTCTGGCATTGCCTCTCACTCCCACGCTGGCGATGCTAGCTTGGGCGCGTGCGTGGGGTGAAAACGCGATCGTCTGGCGACAGCAACGCTTTCGCATCGGCCGCGGTTCTCAGCTCGTGCCGCTTGCCCCGCTGTTGGGCCGTCCCGTCGAGCGCCTACCTGAAGCAGCCTAGTTGACAGGAGATATCGCGTGAACTTCATGGTCGTTTCATTGGAGATGGGCTACGGGCATTTGCGCGCAGCCCATGCGGTTGCTGACGCCCTCGGTACCAAAGTGTGGCTTGCGGACGAAGCGCCGATTGCCGACGAAGTGGATCGGCGCTTGTGGTTGTGGATTCGGCGTGCGCATCGGATCCTCTCGCGACCGACGCCTTGGGCAATGCTCGAGCGACCTGCGAACAATCTCATGGACGTGGTGACGATGATCCCGTCATTGCACGATGCCCCCGACCAGAGTGCTCCGGACCTGGGGGTTATAGCTTTGCACCGCCTGATTCGCCTTGGACTTGGCCGCGGGTTGGTCCGCACCTTACGCGAGTCTCGCGCGACCTTGGTCACCAGTTTCTATGCTCCCGCCATCATCGCCGACGATGCCGGGCTCGGCCCCGTCTATTGCATCGTAACGGACGCAGACGTTCAGCGCGTTTGGGTGCCGATGGATCCAGAGCGGAGCCAGATCCACTACTTGGCGCCCAGTTCGCGGGTGGTTCGGCGTCTGCGTGCCTATGGCGTAAGTGAAGACCGCATCACTTTGACGGGCTTCCCGCTGCCAGGCGAGCTGACGAGTCCCGACGAGGACTCAGATCTGCCGGCCCAGGTTGCGCGAAGAATCGTCCGCCTGGATCCTGAGGGAGGCTTCTGTCAGCTGCACGCAAAGATGCTCGAGCGCATGCTGGGCAAGCTCCCCGAATCTGAACGCGGTCGCGCCGTGGAAATAGCCTTCGCCGTGGGCGGCGCTGGTGCGCAGATGGACCTATCGGACGAGTTCTTGCCGCGGCTACGCGACCACGTACTGCGCGACCGTGTTCGCATTCACTTGGTAGCCGGAACGCGCGCTGAGGTAGCAGATAGGTTCAAGCACCAGTTGCGTAAGGCCCGCTTGACCTCGCGACTCGGTTCCGGAGTATCCATTCTCTACGCCCCAGATTTTGCGACGTACTACCGCGACTTCAACCGCCTCCTGGCGCGGGCGGACGTCCTATGGACCAAGCCGAGCGAGCTGAGCTTCTATGCCGGCCTTGGGTTGCCGCTGATCTTGTCCCACCCAGTTGGTTCGCATGAACGGTACAACCGGCGTTGGCTGCGTGAACAGGGCGCGAGCTTGAAGCAACGCCGCCCTGATCAACTTCCCGGCTGGTTCGATGAATGGCTATTCGACGGCAATCTGGCCGCAGCCGCCTGGTCAGCGTACACGCGCATTCCGCACAAGGGTACCGAGCAAATAGTACGCCTGCTGCGCGGGAATTCCGACGATTGTGGGGCGCGGCCCGGAGCGCAGCTCGTCGATGCGCGCGAAAGATTCACCGGTGAGTCGCTTGGACGTTGCTCATCGACCTCATCGTTGGCCGATGACTAACTGCCACATCGCGTTGCGGATGACTCCTGAGCCCGGCGTCGTGGAACTCGAGGTCGTGGTCAGCCCGCCCCTAGACCAAGGCGATTCGTTCGAGCGACTGCTGCCGCAGTATCGCATGAGCTGCCTTTATCGCTACATCGTGCATACGCGCGTGCGTACGATACTGCGCGCCAAACTCGCCAAGCGGAGGGGCGCAGATAGCGAGGAGAGCAACGTCGTTGCGTTGCTCGAAGGTCTGAGGCGACACTTTCGCGGTGAATACGCCGAGAACGCGGCGTGAGCCGGCTTGTCACGTCGAGCGCGAAAGCTCGTCACGGAATTGTCATGACTGCGTTTCTGCGGCATCTCCGCCGACGGAGCGAACGAGCCGTGACGATTCATCGAATTGTCACGATGCGGACACCTGTCGTTTGCGTTCGTGCATCAAGTTGCCCTTTGTGAATGACTCGGCAATGCACCAAGACGCATCGATGCCAAATGTGCAGCCCGAGGCACCGATAGTTTCCCGGGTTGTCACAATTCTGTCTACGACCGGCGCTAGTAGAGACTTGCCCAATTCAACTACGGATTGGGACCTGAATGAAAAGCGAGTGAGCAGGTCGTTGTGCCTTCACTGAAGACCAATGCATGCAGGATCTCGCCTTGCACGACCTGCCGCTAAGAAAGGAATGTCGCATGAATCCTAGAACACGAGTAACCGTTAATGTGGCCGGACTGGCCACTGGGTTTCTCGGAATCCTCGCACAAGCCAATACGGCCCAAGCAGCCGACTGCAGTACCTTACCGAATCCCGTCTACGTGGCGGGTTCCAGCGCAGTAAAACCGTTCTTGGCCAAAGTTGCTGCAGAACTCGCGGGTCTTGCCACTCCAATTACCGTTGTCTATCAAGGACAGGGGTCCTGCACGGGCATCAACTACTTGGTTACTTCGCCTACGGGTAGCATCACAGGCACCGGAATCATCTGGGATGCAACGACCGGTGCAGAGGTAGCGGGCGGATGCGCATTGAGCCTTGCTGGAAATACTGTCGACGTCGGCGTCTCAGACGTGTACGCGACGAGTTGCCCCAATGTGGTTGGACTTCCAGCCGGTGTCGCTGACTTCTATGGCCCAATTCAGGCGATGACATTTGCCGTGCCGCTCGCCTCGACCAAGCAGGTCATCAGTGCAGAAGCGGCTTACCTCCTCTTCGGATTCGGTACCGACGGAGTCGTTGGCTCTTGGACAGACATGACGCAGGTCATGGCCCGCAGTGCAACATCCGGGACCCAGCAGATGCTAGCCGCGGCCATCAATGTTCCAGCAACCAAATGGTTCGGCAAGGCCAACGCGGGTAGCGGTGATGTGCTAAATGGCCTCGCCGCAGCGACGAGTCCAGACGCAGCCATCGGAATTCTGGCCACGGATGTCGTCGACAAGAACCGCACCAAGGTGCGTGCGCTGGCGTACCAGCATTACGGTCAGTCTTGCGGATATACGCCGGATAGTGACGCTACGACCTCCTTCGACAAGAGAAACGTGCGCGACGGACATTATGCCGTCTGGGGGCCACTGCATATGTTGGCCAAGGTTGACGCCCAGGGAGCGGTGATCAACGCCAGCGCCAAGAAGGTGGTCGACTATCTATCGCTTGCCGAGAAACCCACCGGATTTGACTTGATTCAACTCGAGGCGAAGAGCGGCGTTGTTCCCGATTGCGCCATGCGCGTTAAGCGAACCACCGAAGTTGGGCCAATGATCAGCTACATGCCCAAGCAATCCTGCGAATGCAAGTTCGTCTTCGAGGCCACCGGCGCGGCACCTGCAAGCTGCACTGCCTGCACGACCAGCGCACAGTGCCCTGCCACGGCCCCCGCCTGCAACTACGGCTACTGCGAGGTCCAGTAACATGACTAAGAAAACTTCGACTTGGGCCGTGGTCGCCTTGTGCATTGCAGGTGTTGCTGCGGCTTGTACAAGCGACAAGAAAGAAACCCCGAGCATTGTCGTCAATGAGGGTGGAGATGCCGGCGCCACTTCTGGTGGTACGTCAGCGAAAGGTGGTGCCACATCGATTGGTGGTACTGATGCCGCAGGTGGTGACACTACAGCTGCAGGTGCTACTGCAGTTGCGACTGGTGGCTCGGCTACGGGTACGGCAGGCGCCGCATCGGTAGCAGGTGCAGCGAACCTGGCCGGTGCGGCAGGTGCTGGCACGGACTGCGAGGATGCCACCAAAAAGTGCTATAGATGCGCAGCCACCACCGATAACCAGATCCTGAGACATTGCACGGACGCCACCTGCATTCCGTTCGACAACTCGACGCTGACAAAAATGGTGGGCGGCAAGCTTCCGGCGCTGCCCTAGCCAGGTTCATCGGTGGCCCTAGCGAGATCCTCCCAGTGCGTCGCCCGAGTCGCCGCGCTGGGGGGCTCTGCAGTCTCCCATGCCTAGGATTTCTCCTTGAAAATGTATCGCTCTGCCCCAATCTCTGTCGCTCTGACCACGCTGGTTACAGCCTGGTCTACGGTTTCATTCGCTCAGGCTCCTGTCACGGCGCCGACCGCGCCTGCTGAAAGCCAAGCCAGCGCTTCTGCCGATGCTGAGGTGGTTGTCGATTCCGCTTCCGGCGCGGCATCAAGTACGAACGGTCAGGTTGCCCCTGACCCTGCTTCAGTGCCAGCTAGCGCAGCGCAGAGTTCAGCAGCGGTAGCAACTCCTGTGGCCGGGCCGCCACAGAACCCCGTGCCTGCTCTGCCCGCGGTTCCCGCCAACGCCGCCACTGCGTCAGAATCCGCGTCCAAGACCCCCATTGTCGAGATCAACGGCTACGCTCAACTGCAGTACGAGTCACATGCTGACTCGGAAGATCAGCTGCGGCAGGGTGGCTCGCTGCTGAACCAGAATCGCTTTTCGGTACGCCGGATCCGGCTCGAACTTTCACGGCGCTATGATTTCACCGGTTACCTCGTCGAGCTCGACGGGAACACCACGAGTGGTCCGTCTTTTGGGCTGCACCGAGCCGAAGGCAGCGTCTTTTACTCGACCAAGCAGGGTCAGCCAGCGCTCATCGAATTGACGGGCGGGCTCTTGAAATTGCCCTTCGGCTACGAAACCCCCGAGTCATCGCGGTCCCGCTGGTTCATGGAACGAACCACTGCCTCGAAGGCGTTCTTCCCAACCGAGGTCGACGTGGGTGTGCGCCTGCACGGTGCCTGGCGTTTTCTTCGTTACGGCGTTGCCCTGACCAACGGCGAGCCGAAAGGGACCAAAGCGTCGAACTTCCAGCTTCAGGACCCGAACAAGGCCAAGGACGTGACTTTGCGTGTGGGAGCGGACGCACCCGTCGGTGACTCCCTTCGCCTATCGGGAGGGGTGTCGTACCTTGCCGGAAAGGGTTTTCACGCGGGGGATGACGCCACTAAGAGTAGAGTCGTTTGGAGCGACAGCAACGAGAATGGTGTCATCGATAGCGGTGAGCTCAATGGCGTTGCAGGAACTGCAGCGGTTCCTGCTGAGAACTTTCGCCGTTGGGCAGTCGGTGCCGACTTCCAAACCAGGTTACGCACGAGCCTTGGTTGGTCAACTGTCTTCGTGGAAGCGGTCGCCGCAGTAAATTTGGATCGAGGCCTCTACATCGCGAATCCAACCAAGTCCACTCCAGATGCGCGTGAATTCGGCTGGCACCTCGGGTTCACCCAGGAAGTGACCAAGTATGCTGTCGTCGGTTTCCGCTACGATAGCTACAACCCAGATTCAGATCTGCTCGATTCGCGCGGTGGTCAGTTCTTGCCGTCGAACCAGACGATATCTACTTATTCGCCATTGATCGGTCTAGCTCTGCCAGACCGCGCGAGGCTCGTATTTCAGTACGACTTTATTCGCGACAATCTCGCACGAGACAAGACCGGCGTTCCGACAGATCTATCGAACGATCAATGGACCCTTCGCCTGCAGGTGAACCTGTGAAAATGCAGACGATGAATGTGGTTCTGGTGGCTTTGTGGATTGCCACTAGTGCGTGCAGCGGTGAAGCTAGCAGCGGCTTTGGTGAACCGGTGCGAGTCTATCGAAGCGACGGTAAGACAGTTGCCATTGCCGAATTCATTCCCGGGCCCATTCCTGCGGCATCGGTTGCGGCGAACGCCACTCCAGCTGAAACTACTGCCGCCGTCGGCACGGGATTGGACAATACGCTGCCCAGCGTGACCCAGTTTACGCCGCCCAATCAGGTAGTTCTTCCGGGACAGCGGGCGAGCAAGGTGACAGGGCGGCTCAGCACGAATTCCTCGGCTGTGGCCCTCGCCTTCGACACGGGTTCTGGCTATTGGCTGTTTCCAGCAGGCAACCCGGATTCGAGCAGTGACGATGAGTTGCTATGGACGGCCTTGTGCGACTACTCGCCCGACATTGCGCCGGGGTATCACGAACTCACTGTTGCAGCCGCAAATGCGGCAGGAATATTTGGCACGAGTCTCACCAAGAAGCTCTGCATCGCCGGGAGCACCCCAGACCACCTGAATTCGTGCGAATCGACCTTGGCTCCCCCCATGACGGTGATAAGTCTCAGTTGGGACACCAATGTCGATCTCGATCTGCAGGTGGTGCCCCCTGCCGCTGACCGCATCGTCAGCTCGAAGCATCCGACTACGGTCGACAGGAACGCCGACGGCACCTTGCCCGATGAAGCCGGTGTAATCGATCGTGACTCGAATGCGGCTTGCGCGATAGACGGTATTCGCTATGAAAATCTCGTCTTTGAAAGGGTGAAGCCGCACGGAACGTGGGGGATCTACGTCAACCTCTTCGACAGCTGCAAGCAGGCCGCAGTGCATTTCACAGTCACTGTTCATGTCGCGAAGTCGGATGGGGTCAATGACGCCGGTACAGCGCTCTACCACCTGGAGCAAGTGGGGCTCCGCCACGGGATGCTCATGGCGACACAAGCCAACGGCGACTCGAGCGCAATTGGAACCTATCTGTTTGAGGTCAGTTTCTGATCGGCTTGGAAGGAACGAACCATGATTATCGAAAAACTACTGCGTGTTGCTCTGTTGGGCTCCTCCTGGGTGCTCTACCTCATGATTGCCCTTTCCGTCTTCTCCATCGGCGCCATGTTGGAACGGGCCGTCTACTTCATGCGTCGAAACGTCGACGTCGATGACCTGGGGGACGAGCTGCTCAAGAGCCTCGAGCGAGGCGACCGCGAGGGAGCAATCAAGTTGCTGAACGAGAAGAGCAGACGCTCAGTTGAAGCATCGGTGTTAGCCCCGGCATTGGTCTACCTCGACGCAACCCCCGAGGCACTCGAAGACGCGGTGTCATCGGAAATGGTTTCCGCGCGACAAGAAATGGAACGCGGTACCAATTTGCTTGGCACTCTGGGCAACAACGCACCCTTCATCGGCCTCTTCGGCACTGTGATTGGCGTCATCATCGCGTTCCAACAACTGTCCAACACCAACGGCGCGGGCAATATGGGCAACGTCATGGCTGGTATCGCGGAAGCCCTAGTGGCAACGGGCGTTGGCCTGTTCGTCGCGATCCCGGCAGTGGTCGCGTACAACGTCATTCAGAAGCGCATCGGCGATATCGAAGGCAACTGTCAGGCCTTGACCAAGCGCGTGACCGCCCATCTTAGAGCGGTGGAGAGCGGTTGGTCGAGGCACACGGGCACAGTGCATCGGCTCGCGTCAGGAGCCTAGACCATTTGCCACGACTCAACCGACCAAGGAGAAACATTATGGCTGGAACGATACAGATGGGCGGCGCCAGGCGCGGTGGAATCGTCGGCATCAACGTGACTCCGATGGTCGACGTAATGCTGGTGCTGCTCGTCATCATGATGGTGTCGGCAGTGTACATCGTCTCGCAGTCCCTCAAGGTCGAGCTTCCGAAGACTGCCAACTCGGACGAGCCAGCGCAAACGCCCCTCTCCGTTACGATCACCAAACAGGGAGCGTACCTGTTCAATCAGAAACCGATTGAAGAACCAGCGCTCGTCAACGAATTCAAGCTGGCCAAATCCAAGTCGAAGGAACCCACCCTGGTAGTTACGGCCGATCGTGAGGCCATGCACGGCGACGTCGTGCATGTCGTCGATATGGCCAAGAGCCAAGGGATCTCCAAGTTCGCCATCAACGTCGAACGGCAGTAGGGCCAGAGTACAAGGATTAGCGATGGCACGAGCTCGTAAAAAAATGTCGCTGGTGTTCATGATCAGCGTCGGAGCGCACCTGGTCGTCGGTGCGGCGCTGGCCCTGATTCCGCAGGAGAAGTTGCGTGAGGTCGTAGGCATTGCATTCTCGGATGCACCCAAGCCAAAGCCAGCCGCACCCAAGGCGGAAAGCCATGCGCCGGCCAAGGCCAATCCGGGACGCGCGGCGCGTGTAGCGGCAGCCGTGGCTGCTGCCCCGGCAGCCGCCGAAGCGGCTGCCAACGATAATGCTCCCAGCACCTTCGCGAATCTCGGGATATCGCTCGATTCCTCGTCGAGTGACGGAATTGCTGTTCCAGTCGCAGCGAAGGTCGAGGCGCCCAAATTCATGGCTGCCATCGCGCCCAAGGCTCCGAAGGTATTCGTCATGCAGAAGGATCACTGCGACGACGAATTGAAGAAGGCCGTACCTGAACGAATCGTGCGCCCCGAGTACACCAACGAAGCTCGGTCCTCGGAAGTCGAAGGGCGTGTTCGTCTAGAGCTTCAAATCGACGAAAATGGGTTCGTTCGAGACGCCAAAGTGTTGTCTGGACTAGGTCATGGCCTCGACGAACAGGCCATATTGGCCGCCAAGAAGATGCAATTCAAAGCGGCCACCCAATGCGGCAAACCCGTAGTGTCCACTTTCGTGCTCGCGATGCGATTCGCTTTGGGCTCATGAAGGCATATATCCTGAATTGCGGGCTGCTCGGCATCCTGTTTGGGCTGTCGACTACGGTCGAGGTCCAGGCGCAGACCGAGGCGGCCAAATCGAAGTCGACCGAAGAGGCTGTCTCCAAGGCAGTGGGGCAGCTGACCCGACCACCGCGACTCAAGCAATTCGTTTCTGCAGAGCTTCCAGCAGAATCGATCGCCAATGCCAAGACGGTCTCGGTGGGACTCGAACTGGCCATCGACGCTGATGGCAAGGTTCTCGAGGCGCTGGTCAATGAGTCCGCCGGAGCGCCGTTCGATGGAGCCGCCGTAGCTGCAGCACTACAGTTTGCCTTCGAGCCCGCGGAAATCGACGGAAAATCGGCCGGTGTGCGAGTGGGCTATCGCTACGACTTCTCCAAGGTCGTCCCAGTTGAGCCTGCCGCACCCGTTGCGAGTCAGTTTTTCGGCGTGGTACGCAATCGCAAAACCAAAGCGCCACTCGCCGACATTACCATCGAGGTCGATGGAAAGAGCAGTGCCAAGACTGACGCTCAGGGCCGATTTTACTTCGAGTCGATTGAGCCTGGAAACCATACGGTAATGATCAGGGGTCCAGGCCTGACGCCCATTGGCACTGAGGAAGTCATCAATCCCGCGACCAAATACGAAGCGGCCTACGATATCGAAATCCCTGAGGCCACTGCTGCACCGGAAGAGGCGGTGGATTTCGAGCTGGTCGTGTTTGCTCCGCGTCTTGATCGAAAAGTTGCTGCCACCGAAGTGGCGGCGGAACAAGGGGCACGTGTGGCCGGCACTGGCGGTGACGCGGTGAAGGTCGTCGAGAACCTCCCCGGTGTAGCGCGCACTGCTGTGGGTTCTGGTGCGCTTGTAGTCTGGGGCGCCAGTGCGCAGGATACTCGAGTCTACGTCGACGGTGTGCGGATTCCGGTGCTCTACCACGAGGGCGGGTTTCGCTCAGTAGTGCATTCAGATCTCGTGCGAAGCGTCGAGCTGCAGCCTGGTGGTTACGGTGCGAACTACGGACGGGGACTTGGTGGATTGGTGACGGTGGGTCTGCGTCCGTTGGAGGCCAAGGGCTACCATGGCAGTATTGGTGCCGATCTGATCGATGCTTCGGCGAGTGTACGCGGTAACGTTGGCGAGCGCGTTCGGTTTGCGTTTGCGGGGCGCAAGAGCCACCTCGATTGGGTGTTGCGTCAGGTCACCAACGAAGACCCTGGGCAGTTCGTTCCTATTCCGAAGTACTGGGATGGCCAGGCGCGGATGGCCTACGTGCCGCGTGAGGGAGAAACCTTCGAGGTTGGCGCGCTCGCCTCTCACGATCAGATTGAGCGCATTCGCGTGTCCAGCGATCCGGGTGACACGCGGCGAGAGCTGCGGACGACCGCATTTCAACGCTACTACGGCCGCTATCGCAAGGAGCTGGGCGAGGGTAGCTCCGTGACAGCTACGCCCTGGTTTGGCTCTGACCGAATGAACGTCTCAAACGTCGTGGGCAGCGTGCCCGCAACCCAGAATTCCGAGGTCACTCTCGTTGGCAGTCGGATCGAATGGATCGGAAAGCTGTCGGAGCGCGCGGTTTTGGATCTCGGCGTCGATGCCGAGCTCGTTACGACGCGGGTCTCGCGCCTGGGCTCACTGACGACGCCTGCAAGGGAAGGCGACATTCGCCTCTTCGGTCAACCTCCAGCGAATCAAGTCGCGGCAGACGACTGGACCACCACGACGGCAAGCGTTGCCCCATTCGTACAAATGGACTTGAGCCCATGGGGTGACACACTGCACATCATCCCCGGAGTTCGGTTCGAGCCCGTCGTTAGCCGCGCCAGTCGCGGTGATCCATCGAATGGAATACTCCCCGCACGCGGCGTCGAGCACATGACTGCCCCGCTCGATCCGCGATTGGCCGTGCGCTGGCAAGCGACCAAACGCATGCTGCTGAAGGGCGCCTTCGGCGTCTACCATCAGCCGCCCTTTGGCGAAGACATGAGTGCCGTGTTTGGCAATCCGCGCCTCGGGTTGAGTCGCGCCAATCACTATCTCGTTGGAGCCAATTTCCAACTCTCCGAACCGTTGACGGTAGAGCTTACGAGTTTCTACTCGGGCATGTCGGACCTTACGGTACGCAATCCGTCGGAGACCCCGCTTGCGGCCCAAGCGCTTCTGGGGACCGGGGAGGGCAGGGCTTTCGGCTCCCAATTCATGCTTCGACATAACCCCGTGGGCAGGTTCTTTGGTTGGGTGAGCATGAGTATCATCCGCAGTGAACGGCGCGATCCGGAAACGCTGCGCTGGCGACCGTTCGACTTTGACCAGACCTACGTGCTTACCATCGTCGGTTCCTACGATCTTGGAAGCGGGTTCGAAATAGGTGCACGAGGTCGCTGGGCCACGGGCTACCCGCGTACTCCGGTAGTGAGTGCCAGTGCCTCGAATGCCTACAACGATTTGAGCTACGGGGATCGGTATCAACCGCGGTTTGGAACGATCAATTCCTCGCGGATCCCGAATTTTTACCAGGTTGACGTACGGGCCACCAAGCGGTTCAAGTTTGGAAAGGACTCGAACCTGGAACTTTACCTCGATGTGCAGAACGTGACCAATCACAGTAACCCCGAGGAAGTGGTCTACAACTACAACTACTCGAAGAAGTCCTACATCACTGGGTTGCCCATATTGCCCGTATTTGGAGCCAAGTTGTCATGGTGAGCCATGCCAGATGGGTTAGAGTAAGCTGTTTCGTTTTGGCATTGGCCTGGGGATGCAAACCCGACGAGGCGGGCCGTCCATCGTTGCTCGAGGAATCGCGCATTATTGCGATCCAGGCGCGCCCGGCCGAGGTGGTTCCCGGCAAGCCTACTGAGCTGGACGTGCTTCGAGTGGGGCCCTCTGGACGCTTGGACTCAGGCGCGGTAGCGTTCGATTTCTGTGTTGCTCGTAAGCCTATTGCCGCGCCGGGGATTGTTGCCGAACAATGTTTGGCATTGGAACCGACCGAGGCGCTTTTGCCAATTGCGCTTGCGGAGCCCACAGCAGCCACCATCCCTGAGCAAGCTTGCTCGCTTTTTGGTCCAAAACCCGCCACGACTGACAACGACGAGGCCCAGCGTCCCGCCGATCCGGACACGACGGGGGGCTACTATCAACCGATTCGGGCGGTCGATGGCGGTAAAGTCTCGCTCTTTGCCGCGCGGATCACCTGTGGCCTGACAGGGACGACTCAGGAGACGAGCATCGAATACACGCGCCGCTATCGGCCCAACGAGAACCCCGCGATTCAGAAGGTGCTTCTCGGCCGTAGCAGTGGCGTGGTCGAAACCTTGGCCCAAGACGTTCCAGCATCGCTACAGCCTGGTGAACGGGTTGCATTTGCTGTCAAGTGGACTGATTGTCCAAGGGACAAGAAGGAGTGTGGCGATTCCTTGTGCAGCCTCGATGAGACCATGGCGAGCTGTCCCGATGATTGCACCCAAACATCGATTTGCGCGGGCGCCGAGACCTACCTTCTGCTCGATCCAGTGAGCCGCCAGCTGCGCCTTCAACGCGAGAACATCCGCGTAAGCTGGTTCGTGACCGGTGGTGAACTTGAGCGCGACAAGTCTGGTCGCTCATCCGACGAACTGGAACGCGATGCCCAGAACCAATTTATGGCCCCGGCCAAGCCCGGAGACTATTGGTTGTTTGCCGTCATCCGTGACGATCGCGGTGGAGTTGGCTGGGTTGAGCAGCCGTTACGGGTGGAGTAGATCCGGCGGCATCTCGCCATGACGTGAAGGTCGTGGACCCAACCGATTAGGCGGCCACCTGACGCGCATCGCGCACAGTTTTCCGGCGAGTCGCAGGTTCGACACAAACGATCGCCAGACTCATCGGCATGGACCATGTAGCAGCACACTGTCAGCCCACGCATCGTCGGGGTGTCATGGCACCCACTGGACTACGCAAATGTGGCGTAGATTTGGGCAAGATCCTGACAGCCATGCAGGGCACTCGGCGTCAAAAGCGGTGGCAAAGGACGCGGGACGTTGGTCGTTTGGACCTAACGCGCTTCGCATTCATGTTGGCGGACGAGCGCGCCGGTCGGGGATAGTTCGGGCACTCACCAGTGTGAAGGGTGCGGCAACTCGAAGTCGCGCGGATCCTCCACCACCGCGGGTTCCGGATCGACCGACGCGCGGGGGGGCTCTGGGGGAGGCGCTAGCGTAGCTGAAGACCCACTTCGAGCTTCGGCCTGCCCTCGCGCGAGATCTTCGAGCAGCGTTGGGCCTTGGCGATCTTGAGAAGCCTCTTCGGGATCGGTCGCTTCAGCCATGGCCGCTTCCATTGAGAATTCATCGCTGCTTTCTGGGGATGAAATAGCAAATTCTTGCGCTTTTGGAACGCGATGCCCCGGCATCCTGGGCAGCTCGGACTTGGGCATGGGTTGATTGACCGTGGGGAGCGTTGGCAGTTCCTTGTGCCTAGAGAAAGCCGAGAAGAGTCCAAGCAAGCATGCTGCGCCCAAGCCGAACAACCCAAGTGTTGCCGGCAGTCTGGCACGCTGCGGAGCCCGTCGGCACAACGGACAATGGGACTGCCCATCCAAGAGCAGCCCATGTTGCGTGCAACGCCTCGCTCGATCTGACATTTCGCCTCGAGCCCCAATCGCATTGCCGCGTCCCATGACCCGGCAATGCCACACGTTACAATTCTCAGTATCCGCCCAGTGCGGCGTTCATTAGCTTGAAGAAGACATCAGTGTTGCGCTGCACACCGACGAATTGAGTCGCGGCGCGGGCTCTGGGACTGTATGCGGAAATGGGGATGTCGGAGGCGGTGTGAACCGCTTGTTCTTTACCCGTAGCTTGCCCGCGGATGAAATAGCCATCGATTGGCGAGCGCGCGTAGGGTTGCGCAGGATATCCAGCGTTGCCGAGCTCTGACTGAATTGCGCTAGAAAGCAGGCTGTCAATGATGGGTCGCGGCTTGCTCAACCAGGTTTCGTAGCGATCTCCATTGGCGCCGAAGCCGAATAGGAGCTTGCCAGTGACATCCAATGTTTCCGGATAACCGTCGGCGAGGATACTGTACAGGGGAAAGCCGGCTGCGTCGTAGGTGCCAACCAATTTCTGTCGTCCCGGTTGTACGTTGGGATCGAGCACTGCCGCGTCGGGTGTAACGGCAGCAGCGCCTTCAGGGGAGCCGCTCAAGGCGCCAATGATGCTGAAACCAGAACACTCGTGATCTGCCAGCACGATGACGAGCGTTGAGCGATCTACGGTTTCGGCGAAGCGCCGTGCCACCTCCACAGCGCTGTCGAACTCGATGGTCTCCGTGACGGCGCGTTCGGCATCCATGGCGTGCGATTGCTTGTCGATATGGGCTCCCTCTACCATCAAGACGAAGCCGCGGTGATTTCTGCGGTTCAGCACCTTCAGGGCTGCATCGGTCATCTCGTTCAGCATGGGCTGATCCGGAGCGTGGTAGTCGTCTACCGCAAAGCTCGTGGTACCAGCGAGGAGCTGATTGCGACGTTTGGCTATCTTGTCCAGCGCAACGTTCATGTTACCGTAGGCGAAGAGGCCGAGGAGCTTGCTCGGAACGAAACCTGCAGACGTAGTCGCGGCCAAACTGGCCGCGCTATCCGTATAGGTGAAGCCTCCGGCCTGCATTTCCGTGAGCAAGTCGCGCGTCGGATCCAATGCCCCTGCGGCGCTCGCCGGCAGGCCCCAGGCGGCTACCAAATCGGCGGGCAGCGGGCCATAGTCGCTACCGGTGGCGCGACTAGAGCCGAAAACTGTGTTCGGCAGGAACCAGCGGCGTCCACCTCCGAGAAGTACCTTGAGCCCGGTTCCGAACCGGCCCGTGTCAAGTGCGTCTGCTTCGTCGAAGTACTGATCGACAATGCCGGTCCCAGCGCCTCGATTGCCTGTATGCACGGCATTGGCGGCTGGGGTAGCGTCTTCTAGATCCGCAGTGCTGACGAGCCCGAGGGATTTGCCGCGCGTGCGATGCAGGTACTCTGAAAGGTATTCAACGCGAGGGAAATAGAATGGGCTCGTCACATTGGCTGGATACACTCCCTCCTGACCGTTCTTTGCGTGGCTTCCCGTAACGTAGCAGGCCATGCCAGGAGCTGAATCGGTGACGATGCTATTGAGCGAATGCGTGGTGACCATGCCGGTCGAGGGGAAACTGTCCATCGCCAAATACCCATTCGGATCACCCGCTGTGGCCCCGTAACGCATGAGGCGCGCTGCGGTACGATGCGCCGCGCCCATGCCGTCCCCGAGCATGATGATGATGTTCTTGAGCGGCGCGTTGAAGCCGCCGACGCCGAGGACTTCAAAACTCGAGCTGGTCTCGACCGTGCCCGTCGCGTCGGTAAATGTTGCGGAAATGCGGTGGGTACCGGGTCGCAGGTTCGAGTAGCCGCGCAGGTTGAAGCCGCCGAACCCAGCGGCACTGATGCCGTCCGTGGTCATGCTGTTTTGCTCGCCAGAGCTAAAAGCAACGGATCTTCCGTCGATGGTCAGGCTGGCCGAGTAAGGCCCATTGCCTTTGCCTTCGAGACGGATGTCGAATCGCTGTCCGGCGAAAAACCGGGCATGATTGGGCGGCGTGAGCGTGACAGCGGTCGGTGCCGCCATGGCGATGCTAGCTACGCCATAGCATGCAAGCGCGGCACCAGCTGCGACCAGGTATCGAGGGGATCTCATGATTCTACTCCAAGGTTGATGGCAAACGAAACCCGTGCGCGTAAAAGGCTCAGTGCGCGAGTCAGCGGTTGGGCTACGGTGAATTAAGTGTTATTGAGGACTTGCCGGATCGAGCCGGAGTCGAATCCAATTGGGCCGACCTTCGGAATCCTCCTGCGGTCCGAGTTCTAGGATTCCGGTCACTTCGACGGGTTCGGCGATTGGTTCTATGGGTGCATCGACGACCGACCGAGTCAGTACGAGGACCGCATCGAGGGGCAGGTCGCCAGTGCCCGCCCCGGACTCATCTCCATGTACCGGTTGCGCCGTGAGGTAAAAGCCGCCTCGCGGCGGCAATTCAAGGTTGGCCATGTAGCCTGCCACGCGGACGCGAGTCTTCGAGAGACGCATGGCCTTTTCTGACAGTCGAAGGGTCCCATTGCCGAACTCGACGAGCTCCCGCACCGCGAGGGGTTCGGCTTCTGGTAATGCTTTGCGGATCTCCGCGTTTGCCAAGACATCACTGCCTTTTGACGTTGCCGCAAACCCCACGGCTGCAGCAGCAACTACAGCGAGAGCCCCAAGTCCTACGATGGCATTCATGCGCAGAAGCCTAGAGTCCGCACCTACAACTTGGGGTGAAGTCTGGGTGACAAGTGTAGGGACAACGCGCGAACGCTGCTGGCGCGAGCGCGCAAACAACTCGAAACCAGTGTCCCCGTGGATACCGGTCTGGTCGCTGAGCCAGGGCCAATTGTGACAGAAGGTTTCCCGGATGGTTCCCGAAGCGACACGGAACTGTCACTGAGCGGGCGGAATCTCCACCTTACTCGGTTTCGTGAAGCTTCGCCTGTTGGGATTTGGCCCAGGGCCGTGGCTAGATTCCATGTTTCACCAAGTTGGCAGGTCGCCGGGCTGAGCATGCCTATCACAATGAGTTCCCATGTCGTTGATCCTGGTTGTTGAAGACGATACGGATGTAGCAGCGATCCTCGAATACAACCTGCGCAGTGCCGGGTATGAGCCGCTGCTCGCCACCACCGCCGAGCAGGGGTTGAGATACGCGCGTGAGGCGAGGCCCGAGCTGGTGCTCCTCGATCTGATGTTGCCAGATCGGAGTGGTACTGAAGTCTGTCGCGAATTGAAGGCCGATCGTAAGACCAGTGACATTCCCATCATCATGCTGACGGCCAAGTCCGAGGAGATCGATCGCGTCGTCGGCTTCGAACTCGGTGTCGATGACTATGTGACCAAACCCTTCAGTGTCCGCGAGCTACTATTGCGCATCAAGCGATCCCTTGAACGCCGGTTGCATCCGGAGAGCGCCGTGGTAGCTCCGTCAGGTTGCGAGTTGCGTATCGATCGCGACGCACATCGCGTTTACGTTGGTGAGAGCGAATGCGAGCTCAGCGCGCTCGAGTTTAGGCTACTGCTCGCCCTGTTCGACCAGCAGAATCGCGTCTTGACGCGAGAGATGCTGCTCAAGGCCGTGTGGGGTCCCGGAACGACCGTGAGCCTGCGCACGGTGGATGCTCACGTCAAACGCTTGCGCGCTCGATTGGGTACGGCGGGCGGTTGGGTCGAAACCGTGCGCGGTGTTGGGTATCGTTTTGGCGTCGTGCTGCGCGTCGATAGGGAAGATCACTCTGCGTCGTTCTCGGACGAAGACTGTCTCGTCGAGTCCGACGCACCCTCCGCCGTCAACCACTAGCCAGCTTGGCGTTGAATTAGCACGGCAATAGCCGGGGCCTGCCCAGGTGCCGAAGTCGCGGCGCATCGACAAAAACTGAGAAATGTCGCTGTTCCAGGGCGCAGCCTGGGGGCTAGGAGCGCTCGGGGACCACGGTGTGTGACTGTGGGCCGAAGGAGGCCCTTACATTGGGCCAGGGATAGCTCTATTCTCCTTCGATGCGCATTGCCAGGTCGCAACGGCAGAGGCGCGGAGGTTCTTGCATGAGGGCGTCTCATCTTACTCTGCTCATGACTTCACTGTTCCTGTTGTCGGGATGCGGGTCGCGCTCGCCTTACGACGATAACGATCCGAGTTGCGCGTTGGAAAGTGGCGGCATGGGTTTGGGACTCGGCGGCAACTACCAACGCGGCGGCACTACGGCAAAGGGCGGCACCTTCACCTACGGTGGCAGTACCTACTATGGTGGGACGACTTCCTACGGTGCTCGGGGTGGCTATGGCGGCTATTCAGGCACGAGTTTTGGCGGACGCGGCGGCACTGGTGGCTATGGGGCTACCGGCGGCATCAACTACGCTGGTGGCAAGGTCGGCTATGGCGGCAGCGGTGGCTCCAATGCAGGAGGTTTTGCTGGCACGCCGAGGGGCGGTAATGCGGGAGTCGCCGGTCGGGGTGGTGCTGCGGGCATCGCAGGACGTGGTGGCAGTGCGGGCTATACAGGCTTCATTCAAGGGGGCTTCGCGGCCACTGGTTGGATAGGTGGCACGACCAATCAAGGAGGCAATGCAGGGTATGGCGCCGCCGCTGGGACCTTTGGGCTAGGCGCCGCTGGTAGCGCAACGGGCGGCACAGTGAATGCGGGCGGCGCGACCACGGGTGGTGTCGCCAATGCCGGCACGGCCAACGTTGGCGTTGCTGGAGCGACAGCGGGATCATCTCCTGGTGGTGCAGGGCCCTGGACGGGTTGCGTTTGCGATCAGACGCGTTGTGGGACTTGCCCGACGACGACGGTGACGGTCGATCGCGGAAGCTATTACATCGATGCCACCGAGACGACGAATGCGGAATACTCGCAGTTCCTTGCCGCCAATGTCTCGCTTACCGCGCAGCCTGCGGTGTGCAGTTGGAACCTCACTTTCATTCCCAATGTCAATTGGCCGCTGATTGGTAAAGACAATATGCCAGTGACTTGGGTCGATTGGTGCGATGCCTATGCCTACTGCGCCTGGGCTAAAAAGCGTCTTTGCGGCGCCATCGGAGGCGGAACGGCATCGTTCGAAGACTCGGACAATCCCGGCACTAACCAATGGTTCGCCGCCTGCACCAATGGTGGCACAAGTATCTACCCCTATGGAGCGCTGTACGATGCCACGGCCTGCAATGGCGCGGACTACGGTATGGAAGCGTTGGTCGCCGCGGGTTCGATGGCGAGCTGTCAAGTCACCGGCGCCGGCATCTACGACATGAGCGGCAATGCTTACGAATGGGAGGATTCCTGCGGCAATTGGACCGGAGGCTCCGACACTTGCCATACTCGCGGCGGATCCTACTTTACCTCGGACCCGAATATCCTGCGTTGCCGAACCGCTAGCACGCTTTATACGCGCAATTCCGTGCGCAGCAGCATCGGTTTCCGCTGCTGTGCGGACAAATAGTTGCAGTCGCCTGCCGGCAGTGGCATCGCTCGCGCGATGATGTTGGACCTAATTCGGCAGGCTAAGAGTCTCCTCGATAGCGGGCAGCTCGTCGCGTTCCCGACGGAAACGGTCTACGGCTTGGGCGCCCATGCCTTCGACGTCCATGCCGTGCTGCGGATCTTCGAGGCCAAGGGGCGGCCGCAGTTCGATCCACTGATCGTGCATACTGCCGATGCTGAGTGTGCCTTCAGGCTTGCCAGCGAGGTCCCCGAGAGCGCGCGGCTTTTAGCGGCGCGTTTCTGGCCAGGGCCCTTGACGCTCGTGTTGAAGAAGCGTGCTAGCGTGCCCGATCTAGTCACCTCCGGGATGCAAACGGTGGCACTGCGTGTGCCGTCGCATCCCTTGGCGCAGGAGCTGCTACGCGCTTTTGGTGGACCGATTGCAGCGCCCAGTGCCAATAAGTTTGGGCACATTAGCCCGACTACGGCAGACCACGTAAGAAGCGAGTTTGGTGCTGAATTGCCACTGGTGCTCGATGGCGGGCCCTGTCGCACTGGTGTCGAATCGACGATTGTGTCGCTCGTCGGCGAAGTGCCGGTCTTACTGCGTCCTGGGGGCACGCCCATCGAGCTGCTGCGGACGATTCTACCCCAGATCGAGCAGCCCTCGAGCGATCCTTTGCATCCACTGGCGCCCGGGCAGCTTCCCAGTCACTACGCGCCGCGCACGCCCTTGCTCATCGGAACCAAGGTCGTTCCACGCGACTTGGCTGGAAAGGCAGTGGGCTTTTTGGGTGTTGGTCCGTCGCAGCCGACGTCCGGGTACGCACAAGTCGAGTGGCTGAGCTCGACCGGTGAGTTACGCGAAGCAGCGTCACGTCTGTTTGCGGCCATGCGCCGGCTCGACGCGGGCGGGCTCGACTTCATCATCGCCGAGCTAGCACCGGACCACGGCCTCGGCGTCGCGATCAACGATCGATTGATTCGCGCAAGTCGACGCTAGGCGTCGAACGCTCACTTGAAGAACGCGTAGACGATTTCGAACAAGATTAGCAGGATAATGATGATTTCCAAGAAATGCGCGACACCCAGGTGGGCTCGGTCGAACATGGTGCGTGCCACTTCGGCGACGGCCTGTTGCCGCGCCTGGACCGTGCTGCGCCAAGCCGGTACCTGGAAGCGTTCGATCGCGCCGCGGTAGATCCGGGCGTAGTGCACGTCCTCGGTGATCTTGAAGGCGTTCTGCGAGCGATCGATGAAGTCCCCGATATCTAGCAACAGGCGATTGGCTCGGTCAACCCGCCTGCGAGCTAGGTCTGGACGCCACCAATGGGTGGAATCATGACCTTGGAAGGTCCACTCGTACAACACATTGAGTTCGCGCTCGAGGATCGCGTCGTAGCGCTGGAATTCCAACAACTGAGTCAGCGCCAAGGCGAGCAGATCCGGGATGTCCTCGGTGGGACTCGGATCGACCGTGACCGCCGCGTTCCAATCGATGACGCAGAGATCATCGATGTTGTAGCGAAAATGATTGCTGACGAGTTGTGCGAGGAAACTGGGCGCAGGGACCCACTCTGGGGTTTCTCCTAGCAGCATGCGGCCCAAATCGGCCGAACCGAGGACGTCATCGATCGGACAAGGCTGCGCGAATCGCTGAATGGCAAGCAGCGTATAAGTTTCGTACTCGGCGTAGTCGATGGGGCGCACGAGCGCAGGGGCGACAAGCCCTGCGACCAGCTCGACGAGTTCACGACCGAGCCGCGTGAGTTGTTCGCTCTCGTTGAACCGCGCGATCGTCGTGGCAGCCTCGGCGGCAGATTGCGAGGCCGCGATGGGCTGCGCGGCAGTGGCCTTACCGATGGGGACCTGAAAACAGGCAGCCATGACACCGAAATTGAACACGAGCACGGTGCAGTCGGCCTGGACCCATACGCCTGTCTCTAGCTCCACGTCGCGCAGGCCCACCATGACGACGCTCAGTAGCGAGCGCAGGCGTCCAAAGAAGGTCAATCTGCCGGGTCGGACACTGACCGAGGGCGGCAGTTGGATCTGCCCGAGTCGCGCCAGATCGACTTCTTCGGCGATCTCGAACAGACGATAGGCGTAAAACGTGCCTTGGGAGATGTCAGGGAGGGACAATGGAACGAGTTACAGTATCGCCCGGGACCCCAGGCCGTGGAAGGGGGAGAGCCACCGAGCGGCCATGATTTGGCAGTGTTTGTGCGATACCCGAGGCTCAGTACTCACCGGCCGGCGAAACAATTGCGCGGCGCTACGCAGAAAGACTCAACGTGCGGCGAAGTACGCCTGTTGTACGTAACGTTCTGATGTCGAGCGATCCGAAATCAACCCGGCTGCGACTTTGCAGCAACGAGCTGCCGCTCGAGCAGCGGGATGACGACGAGTTGATGTTGCTGACGGGTGCGGGCTTACAGGCTGCATTCGAAGAAATATTGCGGCGGCATCAACGGGCGGTTCGACGCTACTGCATTCGGTATTGTCGAGACGTAGCCGTTGCCGAGGACGTGGCGCAGGAAGTGTTCGTTACCCTATGGCGGTCACGGCAAAGCTACGAACCCAAGGGGCGCTTTCGCTCGTACTTGTTTGCGATCGCAATGAGTCGCTGCAGAAACGAACTGCGGCGACTTCGCTCGAAGACGATCACGTCGGACGAAGTCGTTCAACTCGATATCCACCCGTTGGCACTCGATGCGATGGTCGCCGCCGAGCGCAGTCATCGTCTGTATGGCTTGGTGAATCGGCTACCTCCGGCCCAACGGGAGGCAATCACGTTGCGCTTTGCTGCCGGGCTCGAATACGGCGAGATCGCCGAGGTCGTCAAGAGGCCGGAGGCAACCGTGCGGTCTCGGGTGTTCTTTGGTTTGAATCACCTGCGGAAACTCATGGGCAAACGAGGCGAACCATGAAATGTCCCCCTGCTGAAGACCTACTGCGCCGTGAGCTCGGCGAGCTTCTGACCCATCGGGCCAACGACGTCGAGCAGCACCTTCTGGTGTGCGCGAGCTGTGCACAACGCCAACGTGTCCAGCACGAGCTTTTGGCGGCTCTCTCCGAGCCTCCACCGTTACAGGTTTCCGACAGCGCGTTTACCGAGGGCGTTCTCCGGCGTCGTGACGCGCAAGAGCGCGCTCCGGCCACGGTGCCGCGACGGTCAGTTCGCTGGGCGGTGGGGCTGGCGGCTGCTGCGGTACTGGCTGCTTCATGGCTGTTCGTTCCACGTCTTGCGCAGCAGCAAGGGACCTTTACCGCACGCGGAGCGAATCACCAAGCAGCGGATGCAACGTTCGTCGAAGTGCTGAGGGTTCGAGCGAACGGACTCGAGCCAATTCGGGGTGCTACCCTTCGCCCGGGCGATGGGATCGGCGTGCGCTTCTCCAATGCAGGTAAAATGCCGCGCTATTTGATGGTTTTTGCGCTGGATAGTCAGCGTGAGATCCATTGGATATACCCGGCGTACCTCGACCCTGCCTCGAACCCCCGAGCGGTGCCGTTGGCGAACCAGCGCACGGTTCAGTTGCTCGACGAAGCAGTGGAACCCGAGGCGCCCGCGCCTGGTGCATTGCGCGTTGTGACGTTGGTTCTGTCAGAGCCAATGACGGTGAAGGACGTGGAAGGGCGCATCGTGGGTGAATCGCCCGACGTCAAGCGGCTGTTTCCGGCAGCCCAAGTCAGCGAATGGGGATGCACATGGACCGCAAAATAGTGTGTTTGGGCTGCTGGATTGTCAGCGCGCTATTCGTTACGCTTCCGCTTTCGGCGGAGCCCAAAGTGCGCGATTTCGTGCTCATTGTCGCCAACAACAAGAGCCTAAGCCTGTCCGAACCGGATCTACAATACGCCGACGACGATGCGGCACGGTACTATCGCCTATTTCGCTCAGTGGCAGCTGAATCGGACGTGGTTCTGTTGACCCAATTCGACCGCGCGAGTCGCGCGCTGTATCCCGAGCTGGTCGACGTGGCGCAGCCGCCGTCGCGGGCAGCCCTTGAAACCGCAAGCACCAAACTGGGTACAGCCGTCGCGCTGGCACGAGCCAGCGGACAGCCAACGCGCTTTTACTTCGTCTTTGCTGGCCACGGCAACGTGGTAAAAGGGCGTGGCCATTTGGAACTCTCGGATGGGAGCATCGACGGCGACTTCATCGAGCATAAGCTGCTAGAACGCATCGTAGCGGACGACAGACACCTGTTGCTCGACAGCTGCAATTCCTTCTTCGTCATCAACCCTAGAAAGCCGGGTGGTCGTCGCTGGGCCACACCCAAGGATATGGCACTCGGGTTCTCCGCTCGGCATCCCGACGTCGGGCTGTTCCTTTCGACGAATAGTGACAGTGAAGTCTTCGAATGGTCAGAGATAGAATCCGGTGTGTTTAGCCATGAAGTGCGGTCAGGGTTGAGCGGCGGCGCCGATGCCAATTCGGATGGTCAAGTGAGCTACTCGGAGTTGGCCGGTTTCGTCGAGAATGCCAATGCGAGCATTCCACGCGAGTCTCTCCGTCCGCATTTGTTCTTTCGTGGGCCGCATGGCAACACTCAGGCCACGCTATTTCCTACATCGAGTATGACCGGTAGGCGCATTGCACTCGACAGTACCGTGGGCAGGCTGTGGGTCAAGAATGCGAGTGGCGGCAGGGTCATCGACATCCACAAAGAATCGGCGAAGATGACCCTGGTGGTACCCGAGGCGGAGTCGTCGGAGCTCACCATCTACGAAGAGAAGCGGACGTTTGCAGCACAGAAGCCCACTCGTATCGAACATCTCGTTGCACCAGGGAATGGCCCCATCACATTGGCCGAGCTAAGTCCCAGGGTTCCGGAAGTGGGTGCGCGTGGCGATCGGCTCTTTGGTGCTATCTTCGAATCGCCCTACGGCCCTGTCGCTTACGCGAAGTTCATCCATGAGTCTGCCGCTGCACCAGAACCAGTGTATGGCCTCACCGATGCTGACTTGACGCGGATGGATCACTATCTCGCGGCTATGGCTGGCCAAGATCGGACCCAACGCGTAGGGGTCGGCCTTTCTGCTATCGGTCTTGGCACGATTGCGGGCGGACTCGCCGCCGGCTTAGCACTCCACGACGAGTCGCGGAAGAAATACCCAATGGGGATCGCTACGGCGGGGGCGCTTTCGCTCGGGACCATTGGGTTTGGGCTCTACTACGCGTTGACGAACAGCCCGGGCGAAAATGCCCTCGAGTCATTTCGGTCGGACCTGAACAGCCAACGCGGCAAAGGCGCACAGTTGTTCGTACGCACTGAATCCTGGCTGGCACAGGTGGCTTCACAAGAGCGAACGCGACGTCAAACGAGCTTCTGGTTGCTTGGAGGGATGGGGCTTGCTCTGGCGACACTAGGGACCATTGCGGCCGTCGTTCCTGACAAGAAGGATTCGAATCCATACATGTTGCCAGCCATGTGCTACTCCGAGGCCGCAATGCTGATCGGGCTCGGGGCATTTGTGCTGACGCAGCCAACGCCCACCGAGCGCATGCTCAATCTCTACCACGACGATCCGGGGCTCAAGGTTCACTTCGGTGTGGCCCCGACGAACAGCGGCGTGGCGTTGGGGTTCTGGGGGCTGTTCTAGGCTGCGAAAGACCGCAGATTGGGCTGCGATGGTCGCAGGCGCGCGACGTTTCTGGTACGCTCGCCAGCGCCTTGCCTCCCCTCAATCCAACTGTTCAAGCGCTGCTTGCCGTCTATCGACGGCTGCTTGAAGAGCATTTGGGGAGCCGACTGGTGCAGTTGACCTTGTTCGGCTCCTATGCGCGGGGCGAGGCGCGAGCCGATTCGGATATCGACGTGGCTGTCGTGCTCGATCGGATCGATCGGCAAGCCGAAAGAGTACTTCCGATGGAGCTTGCGGGAGATCTTATCGCCGAGCACGGTCTCGTGATAACGCCGCTCGTTCTCTCGGTGAGTGAACTTGCACTATTACATCAACGTGAGGACCTTTTAGCCGAGAACCTAGATCGGGAAGGCATTTTGGTATGACCGGCGAGAATGAAGGCGTGAATGCCCAAGCTGAATTGGCCAAAGCGCAAGCGGCACGCCGAGCCGCTCAAGCTCTGGCCGAGCTCAGGCTTTACGATGACGCCTCGAGTCGATTCTACTACGCGGGGTTTCACCTTGTCAGTGCAGCACTTCTGACCCTAGGCGTTCAAGCGCAGAGTCATGGCGGCTTGGCGAGTCTGCTTGGACAGCACCTCGTAAGACCAGGGCTTCTGCCGGCTCAGGTGGGGCGTCATTTCGCAGCATTGATGGGTCTGCGTAGTCAAGCGGACTACAACCGTCACTTCGTTATGGACGCCGAGGGTTCTGCAGAAGAGATGCTCAAGGCGGATATGCTGTTCTCGGCGCTCGAGGCATTTCTCGCCGAACGCGGCATCAAAGTCGCCAAGCAGAGCTAGCGACGCATTTACCGAGCGCATCAGGGTGTCACAGCGAGGACCAGGCAAGGAACCTGGCAATTCCTTCGGGATGGGAGGCGCTGCCGAAGGCGTCCGTCCGGGTGTAGCGCGACATCGAGGGCACAAGTCACTCGTTGCACACAGGTCCGGCGCCAATCGTTGAATAGAATCCCCGACGAATTGCCAGCGAGCACTCGGTGAAACGCCGCAAAATGCCTGCCAATCATATTTGTGCAGTATGGCAAGGCTGCAATTCGATGAGACGCATGTGAGCATTGCAATGCTCCTGCAGGGCGGCGGGCCATGGCTTCGAAAGAGACCGGCGGAGCTGATGGGACCGTGAGGACGGGCGGCGCTGTTTCTGCGGCTGCAGCGCTTCCCACTGGAGCAATGTCCAGATCAGGACGGCGGCCCTTTCAGCGACAGGTGGCACAACAGCGCCATGCTGTAAGTGGCTTATCAATCAGGATGCAGCTCCAGGTGTCTCGCGACGTTCCTGACTTGGCAGGAAGCCATGTCTTGGCCGGCGGCAAGAACCGGGTTGCGAATTCTGGGGCGGCAACGTGGTGAAGCTCCTTGCAGATTGCTCGAGGACCCAAGGGACACATGAGTGACTATCGCCCGAGCGCGAAAAGCGTGAGTAGTTCGTCCACGCAGCCGGGGCCACGTGAATGCGCATCCTCGCGCAAATACTGCGCGCACGGGCAAACACCCGGTGGATCTCAGCCTCCCAGGGATTCGCTGCCCGGTTCCGCAATGTGGCTGCAAACGGCTCGCTGTAGCGCGCCGCAGAATTCGCAGCGAAGACGCCGCCTTACTGTTGACGACCCCCGCCAACGATTGGAGACTCCCCCAATATTGTCCCTGGGGCACCTTGCGTCGGCTCTGGTTCGAGGTGTCGCAGGAAAGAAAGCAGTAGTTGGACTGATGCAGGGTGGTTCCGAATTTGCACAAGTTGGCGTGCGAACTGGCGACATCCTTGCCGGCAAGTACCGCATCGAAAGAGTCCTTGGTGTTGGAGGGATGGGAGTCGTCGTTGCCGCTCATCACATCCAGCTCGATGAGCGTGTCGCCATCAAGTTCTTGCTTCCAGAGGCAACACTGAATCATGAGATAGTAGCTCGATTTGCCCGCGAAGCGCGGGCTGCCGTCAAGATCAAGAGCGAATACGTGGCGCGGGTGAGCGACGTGGGCGCGCTGGACTCTGGCTCTCCATACATGGTGATGGAGTACCTTGATGGTAGCGATCTCTCAGCATGGGTTCGTCAACGGGGCGCCCTACCCACTGAGCAGGCAGTCGAGTTCATTCTGCAGGCCTGCGAGGCCATTGCCGATGCTCATGGACTTGGGATCATCCACCGCGACTTGAAACCGGCAAATCTTTTTTGCATCAGGCGATCTGACGGGCTTTTGGCGATCAAGGTGCTGGACTTTGGGATCTCGAAGGTCACCAATCCAAACGGCGCTTCGCTCGAAGCACAGATGACGAGAACCTCCGCAGTGTTCGGTTCCCCTCTTTACATGTCGCCCGAACAGATGTTGTCTTCTCGCGACGTTGATGCTCGAACGGACATCTGGGCGATGGGTGCCATTCTCTTCGAGCTCCTGACGACCAGATCGCCATTCGAAGGCGAGACCTTACCGGAGGTCTATGCGCGAATTTCGACGCAGCCACCGCCACCGCTGCAGGCGTTCCGACCTGACGCGCCCTCGGGACTCGAAGCCGTCATGCTAAAGTGCCTGGCGAAGGATCGGTCCCAACGTTACTTGAACGTTGCCGAGCTTGCAGTCGCTTTGGCGCCATTTGCACCAAAACGTGCACGTGCTTCCGCGGACCGAATCTGCCGGGTAATCCAGGCAGCCGGTCTCTCAGCAACTTCGTTAGCGCTACCGCCATCTTCTGACACGGTGCGCCCCAATGCGGAACCCGGAACGAGTGCCGCTTGGGGCCACACGTTAGCGCTACCGCCATCTTCTGACACGGTACGCCCCAATACGGAACCCGGAACGAGTGCCGCTTGGGGCCACACGGAACGTGAATCCAAGCGCGGCCCGAGCAAGCAAACGTTAGTTCTGGTGGCAGGAGTTCTGCTCGTCGGCAGTGCAGGCACGTTGCTGATTGGCGTCCTCAATCGAGATGCGGGGCCCCCAAAAAATACGGTCGCCGCACCATCGAGCATACTGGCCACGTTACCGCCTGCTGAAGTCCTGCCCACCGCGCAATCGGAGAAGCCCGTTGTTGCACCGGTAGAAAGTGGAAGTGTCGCTGGCCCAACGACTGTCGTCGTTCCAGTAGTCAAGCCGCCCGCGATGATGCCTTCTCGGAATGCTCGTATTCAGTCATCAGCGCAGGCGTCTCCAGTCACGGCTGTGCTCTTACCAAAGCCTCAAGCATCCGTCCCTCCGCCCAAGCCTGCAGTCCCAAAAGACAACGCAGATTGGCTGCGTCGGCAATACTAGTGAGAATCCTGATGACCCCCCGTCGAAAATGGAGAAACTCAAGCGGAGCCGACGCCCAGCTGCTAAATTGGGTTCTGGTCGGTCTGGTGTGGTTGAGTCCGCTGTCGGCCTCGGCACAATCTAGTGACGCTGCGGCTGCACGCACGCTATTTCAGGAGGCTCGCAAGGCTGCCGACGCGGGCGACTACACGACGGCGTGTCCCAAATTTGCCGATAGCTATCAACTTGATCCAGCAGTTGGCACACTCCTGAACGTCGCGGATTGCGAGCAACGCCTTGGGCACCTGGCCGAAGCCTGGGCCAGATTCCAAAAGGCCATCGACCAGCTGCCAAAGACAGACGATCGACGTTCGGCGGTCGAGAAGATGACTGCAGACTTGGAGAAGCGACTACCACATCTCACCATTCGACTTACGCCTGTCACCCCAAGAGGCGCAGTAGTCGAACGGGACGGCGCGCCGGTCGTCAGTAGCAGCCTTGGGGTAGCACTGCCGGTGGATCCGGGGCATCACGTCGTCGTCGTTAAGGTTGCTGGACATCAGGAACGACGTTTCGAGGTCGACGTTGCTGAAGGTGAATCGAAATTGATCCAGGGCGAGCCGGGACCCTCGCTCCCGCCAATCAAGTCACCAACGGTTGTCACTCCACTAACGACTACGCCGAAGGCGAAAGTGAACGGCGTCGAAGCGCAAGCGGTCAAAGGTGGCACAGGACCGCATTCGCCCCAACCAGCGCGGCAGCAACAGCGCCTCTTACCGTCACAGCCGATTTCGCATTCACGAACGTCGGCCTACATCGTCGGAGGGGTCGGCGCTGCCGGCATTGTCGTTGGAATCATCACTAGGGCACTAGCGTTTGGGCAGAAGTCGACTATCAGCGGCCATTGCAACGCAAACAAGGCATGTGACGCTACGGGACTGGATGCCGTTTCGAGCGCAAGCACGTATCAAACGGTAAGTACAGTCTCCCTGCTCATTGGACTCGCGGGAATTGGCACGGGAGTCTATCTGGCCATTGGGGACTCGGAAAAGCCTGCCGCACAGGCCACCCTCCAACCCATGGTACTGCCGATGGGGACCGGGCTGTCGATACGGAGGGCCTTCTAGGATGACGACCGTGAAGTCGAGAATTCGATTGGGACGGTGGTATGTCGCGGTGTTAATGGTTGGGACGTTCCTGCCGGCGTGCGTGGATGTCGAGGGCTATCACTCGAATGAGGCTTCGTGCAGCATTGGCGATCACCTTTGTGACTGCTACCCAAACTCAACGTGTAACACTGGATATGTTTGCATGGCCGACGTCTGTGTTGACGACACGGGCGAAAGTTCAGCGGGAGGAGCGAGTCCGAACCACGGTGGAGCATCGACCTTGATGGCAGGGGGAGCCATCAGTTCCCGGGGTGGCACTGCAGGACAGTTGGGAGGTGCTTTCAGTGGCGGGGCTGCACCGACAATTGGTACGACCGCCGACTCAGGTGGAATGCAGTCATACGGCGGCGCGACGCCAATCGGAGGTTGGCCAAGCGCTGGCGGGTACGTTGCCACTGGCGGGTACGTTGCCACTGGCGGGTACGTTGCCACTGGCGGGCGTGCCGCTGCGGGATATGCCGGCACTGCGGGACGTGCTTCCGCAGGCACTCCAGGCTTTGCTGGACGTGCAAGTGCGGGATATGCCAACTCTGGTGGGCGCGTCGCGGCGGGCAGCGCTGGCCGCTCCTCTGCGGGATTGGCAGGAAGTGCCGGCATAGCTGGTTCAGCCGGCGCAGCATGAGTGACGGAAGCACCCGCTGTGCGCCGTCCGTGCGCTCAAGCAGTGACGCTTACCTCGACGAAGACGGCTGGCACTCTCGGTTGCTTCGGCGATCTTGGTTTCAAGCTCCGCGACGAAGCTGCTGGTGGTGCCGCAATTCACTGCTTCCGGCAGCACCACGGGTAGCCCGGGATCGCGTTTGTCGACCGGTGAGCGTTGGACCAGTGGTCTGCAACTGGCGAGAGCGCCTTCACGTGATGGACGTCTGTCTCACCTAATTGACAACATAGCTGACGCCACAACACGCGGTTGCTGCGTTACCGCATCGCCACCAAACCCAACAAGAAACTGCGGACCCTTTCCAAAGGACCAAACAATGTAGGTGCGCTGCGACTGCCGCTATGAGTCAATGAAGTCCCACGTAGGTGTGCGGGGGACGGTCTCGGGTACTATAGCTGCCATTTTGCGTTAGAGATCGATCTCAGCGTGCCGTCAATCCTTTGACGATGCAACATTGCAGTTGCGGCAGAGGAGATCAGTCTCATGCAACGACATTCCTTCTTCATGCTCGGTGGCCTCACGGCTTTGATGTTTGCCTGTGCGCCGGGCAGCACACCGGGTGACGGTGACGAAGGCTCGGCAGCGGGCGCGAACTCTTCGAGGGGTGGCAACGCGAGCGGTTCCACCACCGGCACGGATTCGAGTCCGATTCTGATCAGCAGGGGTGGCAGCGGCTCAACGGGTTCGACCGGATCGATGACCGCAGAGCAGACCCCGGATGGCCTATTGGGCATCACGAGCGTGCAAGCAAAAGCCATCATCGAAGACCCGGTGAAGGCCTGCACGGGCTGGGCAGAAGAGCCCGAATCGGCCGCAAGTGTTCTGGAGTTCATCGTCGATGTCAGCGGATCGATGAACTCGACCACGGCGACCACTGGAGGCTTATCGAAGTGGGTCGTGACGCAACAATCACTGCACAAAGCCATCGATACCCTGCCCAGTGCACTGCCGGTGGGACTGACCTTCTTCCCCAATATGCGACTATCGGCTGCGTATTCGGAGCGGCCCGTCACGGCCTGCGTCAATTCGAGCAACGACGTTGCTATTGCGCCCTTGGCGGATGCTCAGCGGACGGCGCTGACGACTGCTGTTGACAACATGCGCGCCAACTCCAATGGCGCGACGCCGACCCATGATGCCTACAACGTGGCACTCGAGAACATGCGCAAGAACACGAGTCCTGGCCAGAAGTACCTCGTTTTAATCACCGACGGGCAACCGACACAATCCCTCGGTTGCATCGGCTCCGGGATGACCAGCTCACCCGAGCCGACCCAGCCCGTGGTCGACGCGATCGCTGCGGCTTGGAAGAACGACAAGATCAAGACCTTCATCGTGGGATCACCTGGCAGCGAGAAGAACGTTAGTACCAATACTGACTCGCGCGATTGGCTCTCGGCAGCGGCGCGCGTCGGCGGCACCGATACTCCGGGCTGTAGCGATCAAGGGCCAGCGTATTGTCACTTCGATCTGTCCACGGCGACCGACTTTGGTAAGGCACTATCAGATGCGCTCGGCGCGATAGCGAAGACGGTTGTTTCGTGTGACTACACGGTACCTTCGGTGGCAGCTGGCAAGACCATCGACACGAATCTGGTCAACATGATCTACGACAATGGGACTGGTAGCTTTTCGCTCGTATTGCCGAGCGGCGCTACCGCTTGCCAAAAGGGATGGGACTTCACCGACACATCCCTATCGAAGCTCCGCGTTTGCGACCAAACCTGTGCGCTGCTCCAGAGCAACCCAAAGGCGAAGATATCGCTCGTATTTGGCTGCACTCAAGAGCAGATCCAGACACCCATTCTCTAGGTGGTTCGTCATCCCATGACAAGGAGTAGCGTTATGCGTTCGATCGACGATTCAGTCAAGCCCGCGGCTCGCATTGGTCTCTGCGCTGTGCTCCTATTTGCATGGGGCTGTGCTGCTTCCGACACGGAAGGGCGAACTCAGGGCTCGAACGTCGGCGGCAGCGCGACGTCACTTGGCGGAAGTAGCTCGAACGGTAGCGGCGGCACCGGGCAGGGCAGCCAATCGAGTAGCACCAATGGTTCTGGCGGCGATGCTTCGGGCAGCATTGGCGGTGCCGGAGACGCTGGTGGCGCTGGCGACGCCGGTGGCAACACCAGCAGTCCCACCTCGGGCGGTAGAGCCAACGTCGCAGGGGCGGGTAGTGGTTCGAACACGGGCAATCTAGCCGGACAAGGCTCTGGCACGACGAGCTGTGTTCCACGCAGTTGCACCGAGGCCCAGGCGACCTGCGGCCTCGTCGACGACTACTGTGGACACTTGATCGCGTGTGGCGTGTGCGCCAAAGGTCAAGTGTGTTCGCAAGATACGAACAGCTGCGTCACACCAGCGGTGGCTTGCACCGGATCCAGCTGCGGATTTGTGGCTGACGCCTGCAAGAACGCGATTACCTGCGGTACGAGTTGCGCGGCAGGCTCATTCTGCGCGGCCAATCAATGCCAGGCCTGTCAGGTAGCTTCTTGTGAAGGGCGGTGCGGCAACGTGCCGAATGGATGCGGTACGACGAGCCCTTGCGGCAGCTGTCCGACTGGACAGGTGTGTGACGCCCTGACCTTCACCTGCGGTACGTGCGCCAAGAAGAAGTGCACGGACTTTCCCGCGGGAACTTGTGGGCAGCTCTCGGACGGTTGCGGCGGGCTACTGACCTGCACCTGCCCAGCGAAGACCACGGTGGACGATGCCTGCCTCGCTGCAGGCGCGAAGTGCGGCAAAGTCAACGACGCCTGCCAGACAGGGGTCACGGAGGATTGTGGGACCTGTCCCACTGGGCAGAATTGCGTGAACAACCAGTGCGAAAACTGCGTGCCGACAACCTGCGCAGCAAAGGCAGCCAATTGCGGGACCATTTCTGACGGTTGCGGCGGCAAGCTCACCTGCGGACCCAGCACCTGCCCGATCGGAGAAGCCTGTCTCAACAACGTCTGTACGAGTTGCACGCCTACCACCTGCGCAGCTAAGGGCGCCAACTGCGGCAGCATTTCCGACGGTTGCGGGGCCAAACTGACCTGTGGAAACACCACTGGAACCTGCGTCACAGGTGAGATCTGCTCCAGCAATGTCTGCAAGGTTTGCGTTCCGAAAACCTGCGCGTCGATGAACCTGAACTGCGGCACCGTCGATGACGGCTGCGGGACGAAGCTCACTTGTGGCACCTGTGCTGCGGACCAAGCCTGTAAGGCAAACGTCTGTGCCAGTTGCACGCCCAAGACCTGCGAATCGCTGGGCAAGAGCTGCGGGAAGATCGACGACGGATGTGGTCACAACGTCGCCTGTCCGGGGTGCATCGTAGGGCAAATTTGCCTGACCAACGGCACCTGTTGTCAGCCGATCACCTGTAACAATTTCAGTGGTACCGGATCGGACGGCTGCGGCGGTACGCTGATCTGCAACGTCGGGTAGAAGTTCTCCGTCACCAAGTAGCGGAGTCAGAATCCCTTACTGACGAACAGGCACCAAGGCAGTAGCCTGCCAGGCAGGCTACGCATGAAACTCTATTTCCTTCGCCACGGGATTGCGCAAGACTGCATTGGCTGGGCCGGTCCAGATGCGGAACGGCCATTGACTGCGGTGGGACGTGAACGTGTCGACCGAGTCGCGAAGACGATATTGCGTCTCGGCTTGGATTTGGGCGGCGTTGTCACGAGTCCATACCTAAGGGCAAAACAGACCGCCGAAATCCTCGTAAGCAGGCTTGGTATTGCTGAGCGGCTCGAAGTAGACGAGCGGCTTGTGCCCGGGTTTGGCGTTGATAAGTTGGGTGAGCTCCTCATCGCCAGACTGAACGAGGCTGCCCTATTGTTGGTAGGGCATGAACCAGATTTCAGTGACACCATCGCTGACTTGACGGGTGGGGGGCAAGTGAGGTTCAAGAAGGCCGGTCTCGCGCGGGTCGATATAGTGTCAGACCGGCCCCTACGCGGTGAACTCATTTGGCTCATCCCGCCAAAATTGTTGATCGGGCTGCGTGACTTGCCAAACTGAATGTTCAGGGCACGGGCAAGCTCGGACGCGCTAGGCCCACGCTGTAGGAGTGGCTTTTGCCACTCCTACGCGCCGAAAAGACGCAAACCCTATGGCACTTGCACCGTAAACTCGTCCACGATCCGCCCATTGACGTCTTTGAAATAGCCGCGGGCCAGGCGTGGATTTCCGTCCGCGTGAAAGCGGATGAACAGCGCACCATAGGTGCCGCTGCCACTCTGAACAACGCCTGACTTCATCCAACGGTTGGCAGCATACTGGGAGGCCCACCAGGTGTCGTCAGCGTGACTCGCTGAGTCGTAGTTGCGAACGCTATTGCCGCCTAGCCCTGACACGAATACGAAGGTTCGCCCTGGGCTCACCGACAAAGCGTCGTAGCTGCCGACAGCCCCATGGCCCAAGGCACGATTGCCTAGATCGGTTAGACCCAAGGTGCGAGAGTAGGAGTGCTCATGTGCGGTCGAGATGATGGCGCCGCCATTCATACATTCCTTGTAGGCATTCCAGCCGACCTCGTCAGTTTTGGTCCCGACTTGCATGTCGTTTTGGTTCTTGTGCCAAAGACACAGGGACCATAGTGACGTATCGGCTGCCAGGGCATCGCGTATGAAATTGGTTTGCTCGGTCGAGTCCTTGCTGCAATTACCATGGCCCGAGAGCTCACTAGTACCGACACAGGATTGTACCATGTAGAGTCCACGGAATCGGCACGTGGACTTGACGCCAACGTCACCACTGCATTGCATTTCGGGCACGCGCGAAAGGCGGGCGTTGATGTAGCTCGCGTAGCCGCTGCTCCCGTTCCAAGCAGCAGCGTCGTGGTTGCCGACCACCGCGAAGTAAGGGTAATTTGCCCCAAGGATCCCGTCGATACGCGCATTCCACGTCGATGGACTATCGAGGTAGTCAAAATCGCCATTGTGTATGACAGCTGCCGCGCCTTCGGACTTGACGAGCTTGAGTACATTGTCCGCGTTGCTGTTGGCACCTTGGTCACCCAGAAATGCGACCAAGAGATTGGCTTCGGGGACAGCGCCCGAGGTCCCTGCGCTGCCGCCCGTGCTCGAGGTGCCGCCCGTGCTCGAGGTGCCACCCGTGCTGGATGTCCCGCCCGTGCTCGGTGGGCCGCCCGTGCTCGACGCGCCACCTGTGCTCGACGCGCCACCTGTGCTCGACGCGCCACCTGTGCTCGACGCGCCGCCCGTACCGTTCGCTCCATCGTCGTAAGTCACCGTCAACTTGGGTCGGTACGCTACGGTCGAGTGTTCACTGGAAGCGAAAGTGATGTTGTCGCTATTCGTGGTACTTGCGATGACTATGCCGACATTTGCATTTCCGTTGGCCCAACTTTGGACGAGCGCGATCCCCGCCGCATTGAGCGTAACGGTTCTTGTGCCAGAGCCCGTTACCGTCCCAATGACAGCGCCGCGGTCGCTCGCCCCCAGGGCACCTGCAGTCTGCCAACTCGTGGTGCTGTCAGCCCGGAGCCAAGTAGCTGTGGCTTCGTTCCAAGGACGAGACAGAGCATAAATGCTGTAGGTGTTGGAACTCCCGTTAGTGATCTGCAGCGTCAATGTTGCTGATTGAACGCTAGCCCGCGCTGGAATTGCGGAAACGTCCCAGAGCATGAGGCAGCTCCGATCCAGTCCGCTGCTGTCTACTCCGTCCACTTCGCAGGTCGTGGCGTTGCCGTAGTTGCTACCGGTTGCCGCCTGTCTGATTTGGGCGTCCGTCATGCCGGAATAGCCGTTGGTGCCGTTCTGAAAGCTGGCGCTTGCCGTCAGGGCGGACGCTGCACTCGATACGTCTTCAAGCACCGGATGCAGCGTGTCTTGACAAGCAAAAAGGGCGATTACGGTCGTGGCAAGGATCGCCCCACGGCGAATGATCAGCCCGCATCGAGCTGTGGTACGAATTGACATCATGTAGTCCACCTCCAAAATTGGTTCACCCGAGAATCGGAGTGCCGCGCGTCGTGGATAGGGCGAATGCATGAAGTCTCGGTGACGCATTGGGGGCATTGCACCCATTGCCGATGTGGAGCGGTCACTTTGTTTCGCGATTGCCACCCGTCCAGCATCAAATCAGCACACGGGTGTCACCCAATCGGTACATCGCGTGATGAGGCTGTTGCCTATGCCACTGAGCGAGGTGAAATCGGACAAACCCCAGCCGCCGTATAGAATCGGAGTAGCCATGGCTTCGACATTTCGCCGCGCCGTTCGGTTCGGCTTGGGTTGGTTCTGCTTGGCATTGACAGTTGCTTGTTCGCCCAACGTGGTCGGCACGCGTAGCGGAACCGTCGCAAGCCCCGAGGCGGCGCCTCCAGGGCCGATTCGTCGAGTTATTCTCGTATCCTTGGATGGCATGATGCCGGACACGTACCTGCATCCCGAGGCCCACGGGCTCAGAATACCGACGTTACGCTGGATGGTTGAGCATGGTGCGATAAGCGACGGTGTCGAGTCAGTCTTTCCAACAGTAACCTATCCGTCCCACACCAGCATGGCTACGGGAGTCAACCCAGGCAGGCATGGAATCGTCTCGAATCGTGCATTCGATCCGCTCGAGAACGATCTAGAGAGCTGGCGTTGGTATGCCGATGACATCAAGGTCGAGCCCATCTGGAGCATCGCTGAGCGCGCCGGCTACGACGCAGCGTTGGTGCATTGGCCCGTCACATTGGGGGCAAAGGCCAAGGTGGTACTGCCTGAGTTCTGGCGCGCCAAAAATGTTCAAGATCAGAAACTCATGCGCGTTGTATCTACTCCGGGGCTGCTTGACGGGGTGGCCAAGGCTCACACTGATTTCTGGAACCGCTACGTACCTCCCAACGTGAGCGATGACGCGTTGACTGACGTTGCGCTATACGTGCTTGCTCAGCATACGCCACGGCTCTTGATGCTTCATCTAGTCGAGATTGATGGTGCGCAACATCGCCATGGAATCGATAGTCAGGAGGCGCGTGCGGCTATCGAGACGGATGATCGCCAACTGGCGAGAATATTCCAGGCATTGGGTCGAATGGGCCTGGCTAGCGAGACCGCTGTCGTTGTCGTATCTGACCATGGCTTTCGCGCAGCTAGTAAGATGGTGCGGCCTTGCGCATTGCTGCGGGAGGCCGGCTTAGTTACCACAACGGTGGAAGGCAAGATCGTGAGTTGGAAGGCTACGGTCCTCGCGAATTCCGGGCAGGCTTACGTCTACGTTCAAGACCCCGCGGATCACGCTACGCGTGAAATGGTCCGCGGAATATTCTCAGCCAAGCAAGTGGAGCCTGAAAGTGGCATTGGTAGAATGTACGAAGCGGACGAGATTCGAGCTCGTGGCGGCGATCCCTCCGCATTGCTCGCGTTGGAGGCAGGTCAAGACTTCCAGTTTGGACCCGGTTGCATTGGAGACTATTCGGCTCCTCCTGCTTACCATGCCACCCACGGATTCGATCCGAGTCGACCCGAAATGCGAGCCTCATTGCTTATGGTTGGTCCAACCATTGCACATGGCGCAATTCTGGGCGCGCGACTGATCGACATCGCACCTACCATTGCCGATTGGCTCGCTCTTCCCCTGCCGAATGTCGAGGGAACGCCGCTGAAGATCACGCCCAAACCAGAACGAACAAACTAGTGGCTCCCGGCGGTGGCAGGTGAGTTAAGGCAACACGGCTAGCAATATGCCGTCGACCAAGATGTCGGCTTGGGCTTGGGTCGATGTCCAATCCGACCTGCCAGCAATCAACCTTGCTGTGAGTGACCGCGCGTTGGCGGGAGCAATGGCATTGACGGTTGATGGTGTCCAGAGTCCGGTAAACATGAGCAAGGGTGAGTCGTTGTTGGATTCCTCGATCCCAGAACAATCACTGGATTGAAAGAAGCTGATTCCAACTCCGCCACGACTACCGCTGGTCGGTAAGAAGATCGACGCACTCAGCAGGTAGTTGCGAGTGGGAGTTGCGGCAATACATTGTGTTGCGGCCCCGGTGGACCAGCCGACAGTGTTGCCTGCCTTCTGGTATGTCACGTTGAGCGAACCGGACGCCGCGGAATGGCAAGCGTCGGCGGCGTTCCAAACCAGGCTGACTAATGTAAGTCCCCACCCCGCAAACGAGCATCATGCCAATGAAGATTCGCTTAGGGGTGGGGACTCCGATAGCTACCCTTCGTGCACAACTGGCAGGCATTGGGTGAAAGTTCGGTGAAAGCCGCCGCGCGCCTGTCGATAAAGTCGGAGCACGACTTAGAAATGCCCTTCGCACCCAATCGAAAGCCCAACCGGGTCAATTCCGCACGACGTCTGGCCCCGCGACGGATCGCGCTCCTGGTTCGAGCCCGAACCGAGCCAAAGCAGAGTGACGCCTGTTGCGAGCAGTGCGCCGCTGACGGCATACGAGCCAATCGCCAATCGTTCCATCGTGGCACGTTCAGTATTGACGTCCCCGCATTGCTGAAGCCGCGTCAATCCTGGCTGCTCACAGGTCTTGCCGTTCCAGCGTTCGGCGTTGCTCTCGCGACGAACGTGGAAGTATGCGCCAATTCCACCGGCAACCAAGGCACCTCCCATGAACGTCATTGGCAGCCAGAGGGAGCGCTGAGCACGTGCGGGGCCGGACGTGAGTTGGTCTTGCGTTCGTGAGGAGCCTCTGCGGTCGATTCGGCGTGGCACAACGGTGATTGGCTCGTCTTCACTACCGAGTTCAACCAAGCGATTGCCGTGTTCGTCGACGAGCGTCACGAAGTAGTCGAACCCGCGATTGTTCGCTTGCTGTGGCAATTCGGCATGGGCGCGTGGACTGCACTCGAGCGTTTGTCCGTCGAAGTCGCTCTTGTCGTGCAGGCGAATGTACAAGCGAACCTTTTTGCCCAACTGCGCCGGATCAACCAAATGAAACGTCAAGCGTGACAATCGTTCGTCGTGCTTGACCTTGAGCGCGAGACGGTCGGGTTGGGTGCCCCAGTAACCAAGGGCCTCTAGGTACGGGTCGCGAACCTTCGGAGAAAGGTCTTGCTCAAGCTTGAGCGTCGGCTGAATGGCGAGGGCCACGAGGAAATGACTGCGCGCTTCCTGGTCATTTCCAAGTGACGCAGCCGAAGTGCCGGCAAGCACGTGAAGCCGCGCTGTTTCTGCAGGCGATGCATGGCCCGAGGTCAGGCCACGCCGAGCCGCGTCAAGTGCCGTCGCGAAGTCGACGGACTGGAAGGCACTTTCCGCATCGCGTAAGGCGGAAGCCGGATCCGTCGACGCCGCCTCGGCCCCAGCGGATCCCGCAGTCGCGAAGAGCGCTGAAACTGCTAGCGCGACCAGGGCGTGACGCAGTGCTTTTCGGTATGCACGGCCGTTCGAGTGGCTCACTTGAGGCCTATCCGCTTGACGACAGTTTGGTCGGCGACAATGGTCACCGTGTATTGCATCTCGATGCCCAAGTCAGCATTGCGCAGCATAAACGTGTGCGTTCCGCTGGGCAGCTTCGCCTTGATCAGCGGTGTTTGGCCGAGGCTCTTGCCCTTCCAGCTCACGTTGGACCAAGGCGTCGTGTCGATGGTCAAGTAGCCGTATTCCGCGGTTGCCACCTGATTGTCTGCGGATGCCGCCGATGGCGCCTCGCTCGGTACACGCGCCACTGCTGTGGCTCGTGCGATTTTGACTGGGGCAGTCTTGGCGCGAATGGTCGAGGTCGAAGGCGGCTCCGCAACAGCTATGGGAATTGGCGGCGCGGTAGCGGGCTGGATAGCTGCAGGTGGTGTCGGCTGCATGCTACCAGCAATGACTGCCGCGGTTGCGGAGACTGCCGGGCTGGCCGCTGGCTTCGCCTCGGCCACCGCCACCTGAGCATGGTCTGCGCCAAGGCTAGACCGCCAGAACCACGCGCAGACAACGAGCAGTATCATCACCACGGAAAGCAACAGACTCAAGGCAACGCGATTGCGTTGACGCAATTGTCGCAGCAGTGCCTGCGTCTCGGTGCCGTCGAGTGACAGCTCGCCATCGCGTGACAGGATTGTATCCGTGCGACTGGAGGGCGGAGGACAGCTGCTCGGGGACTGCGCCTGGTGCAAGAGGATCAGGTCGGTGACCAGCTGCTGCTGAAGCACGATTTCTTCTGCGAAATGCACATGCATCAAACGGCTGATCGCAGCTGCCTCGGGGCGTGGATTCGCTCGTCCGAGGTAGCGCTCCAAGTCCATCAGCATCGCGTCAGTGCTCGCATAGCGTTTGGCTGGATCGCGTTGAAGCGCGTGGGCGACGCAGAGCGAAATATCGATTGGGATCTCCGGGCGCAATTTGGTTAGAAATGGGATGTCACGGTGCAGCGTTGCATTCAGTGTGGCAGCTTCGCCATCCGCCTTGAATAGGCGCTTTCCGGCGAGCATTTCCCACAGCACGACGCCGAGACTCCAGATATCAGCGCGAGAGTCCACGGTTTGCCCGGTGGCCTGCTCCGGCGCAATGTACGCGAACTTGCCCTTAACAATTCCCGTGGATGTACGCTGCTCGTGGCTTTTAGCCTTGGCAATGCCAAAGTCGAGTACTTTGATCTGTCCGGCGTTGGTGACGAAGATATTCTGCGGCGAGACGTCGCGATGCACTATCTCGTTGGCTACGCCGCGCTGATCGGTGGCTTCGTGAGCGAACTTCAAGGCAGCGAGTGCACAAGTGGCTATGTGAACCGAGAGTGCGATCGGGATCCCGCCGCGCTCCCAGCCGCGACGCACGAGCTGCTGCAGGGTTTGTCCCTCGAGGTACTCCATGGCAATGCAAAGATGGCCATCAATGAGGCCCACCTCGTAGGTCTTGACGATGTTCTCGTGATCCAGTTGGCAGACAAGGCGGGCCTCGTCGATAAACATGCGCACGAGGCTAGGTTCCTCGCTGAAATGCCCGTACAGTCGTTTGACTACGACGGGCCTAACGACCTCTGGCGCAACCTGCCAAGCAGCCAGGAAGACCTCTGCCATGCCGCCGCGACCGAGGAGGCACGAGAGGCGGTATCGATCCAACGTGCCAAGTAGCGGTCGGCTCGAGTCTGGTGGCGAATGGGTTGGCCTCGTTGGCATGATCCCGGAATTCGACGCGTTTTGAGCAGTCGTAGGTAGCGCGAGCATCGACATGTTTTCCTGAGATGGTTCCTACGAAGGATTGCCGAAGCCCGAGGCCAGGTGGATGACATCCTTGTAACGATTGAGTGCTGCAATGAGGTAGCCGACCAGCCGTTGCACATTGAGGTGTCGTGTTGGCGCAGGGGCTGCGTGCCTACCCCTCACAGAATCCCAGTGAACAAGCCTCGCCAGCGCTGCAATCGCCCTGCACATTGCAACGCTTGCAGGTAGTGGTCCCGGTCGCTGCCTGCTCGAATGAGCAGGCGCAGGGTGTTCCAGGGTTGAAGGGGACGAGATCCCCTCCGTCCTTGGTTCGAGAGACGCGCATCGCGCATTCCGGAATGAGGCCACTGGCGGCAAAGACATCCATGAGTCGGATCCCATTCGGCAGGGCTTTGGAACCGGAAAGGTAGCCCAAGATGTCACTCACTTCCTGTCGATTGGACGGATTCTCCGGGCTGCCACTCGCGTCTACTCGATACAAGAGGTGAAGCGGGCTCCAGATCGGATAGTGGCCGTCGCGCACATTGCGCTTGTCGCGAGCAGTGGCAGTCGAATCGGGGTAGAATGCACAAGGCTGATTTGTATCCTGAAATGCTAAGATGCGGATTTGTGGTCTTAGATTCTTTGAATCGATGTAGTCGACGGCCAAGATGCCGAGAGCCTTGTTAGCGGTTGCGCTGTTGCCCAGTGCCAACTGAAGCGCGTTCGAAACCTCGTCGGATGACGCGTGCGACTTGCCGCGCCATTGGGCAGAGGGGACACCAATGGCAGCAGCAAGCATGGCTTGGGTGCCCGAACTGGCGCTGCGCGTCAGAAGATAGGCCTCATCGTTCCAAATGCCGCCCTTGCCCGCGGGCTCGAGCACGCCGCCGTCCGCGCCAAAGCCAAAGACGAAGTACGCCGCCTGCGCGCTGATCTCGGCATAGTTGGAGGTCGAAGGCACGACGAAGGCCATGGTTTGGATCGGGCCATGCGCGGCCTTGACCTGCTGCGACTCGAGGCTCGAAAGCTCGAAGCCAGAGCAGGTTTGGGCGAACACGTCGGATATGCCAATGTCTGAAAGGACGCCTGTCAAGGGCAGCTGGCAGGGCTTTCCTGTACTCGAAATGCTATCCCAGTAGATGGCGCTGGTTGCCGGAAGGGGCGCGGGCCCCGTCTTGAGCAAGGTGCGATTCAATGCGGCATCCACCCCAACGCAAGAGCCGGTTGGCGTGTAGATCACGAAGACATTCTGCGTCGAGAGTTGCTGTGCGATCTGCTGAAGGAATGGTTTGGCTGCGGACGAGCCCGTGACGTAGACAAGCTTGCCATTGGTCCCCAGTTGGTCGCAGGTGAAGGCGCCTATTGCACCAGCGCCCGCAGTCCCACCGCTGTTCGCAATCCCTGCCTGTCCCCCGCCAGAGCCACCGCTTGTGCCAGCACCACCGGAGATACTGCCATTGCCTCCAGTGGCCAAGAATTGCGGGAGCGGCGGCAATTTGCCGTTTGCCAATAGCTTGGCGAGGCGCGTGCGATTGTCGAATGGATTGCAGATGGATGACGTGCAGGCACTCTCGAACTCGGTGACGGTCTTTGGTGGGCATCGATTGCAGCCAAGGCCGTTGAGCCCTGTGGGATCCCAACAGGCGTTACTTACTGCACCGGCTGCGCCCCAACCTCCAGCGAGACCGGCTGCGCCTGCAGCGCCACTGTAGGGCGCATCGCCAGCTCCTGCGTTGGAGCCGCCGGCTGAGTCGGTGGCACGGCCTGCTATTGGATCGCCTGTCACCTGGAAGGTACCGGCGCCACCGTCGCTTGCGGAATTGGCCGAGCCGCCCTCGCCAAGGGCCACAGCCCCTCCCATGGTACTGGCCTTTGCGAACGTATCGTTCGCACCCTCGAGCTTAGTGCAAGCCGGACAGACCAATAGAGTCGCGATGGCGGCTTTCACAATCTGACCCTGCCAGTTCCCGAAGCGTCGATTCTGCAGCACACCGGGCGATGTAGCAGAGCATCTAGTCGCTACCGTGGACCACGAACGAGATTCTCACGAATGTCGCATTGATGTCACAGAACACCCCTGAGTCGGTGCGTCAGTTATGTTTGGCCGGCTCGGCGCGCAAACGTCATGGTCCGGTCACTTTGCGCGACGCGCAACTCTCGCGCGTATGCGGGGAAGGCGACTCAATGCTTCATTTGTCAAGGCGCGCCGAAATCGCCGAAGCCACCGTCTGCATGGCAGAGATCCGTGCATGCAATTTGTCGTTGGCTGCAATGACTGTCCACGGGCACCTTGGCGTACCAGTCAGTTCCAGCATGTCACACACTGCCGCCTCGTAGAGTGGCCACTTCTCACGATTGCGCCAGTCTTCACCAGTGATTTTCCAGCGCTTCTCCGGATCATCCTGTCTAGCATGGAACCTTCGCAGTTGCTCATCCGCATCGATCTGAAACCAGAACTTGATAAGGACGTTGCTCGAGCGCACCAAGTGAGTCTCAAACGCTCGAATCTCCTCGTAAGCCAAACGCCAATCGCGTTCAGAACAGAACCCTTCGACGCGCTCGACCAATACCCGGCCGTACCAGGTTCGGTCGAAGATCGCGATATGTCCGCCCTTGGGCAGCCGCTGAGCGAATCGCCACAGGTAGTGCATGCCTTGCTCCGCGTGCGTCGGCGCACTAACAGGAATCACTTCATAGCCACGCGGATCAAGAGCGGAAACCAGCCGTCGAATGCTCCCGCCCTTGCCGGCAGCATCCCAGCCTTCGCAGAGGACGACTACACCGATGCGCTTCTTGTAGATGCGGTGCTCAAGTTCGCGCAATTCCTCCTTGAGCTTCTGCAGTTGCGTCACATAGGTAGAATCGTCGAGGTGCTGGGTGAGATCAACGGCGGCCAGAAGGCTTGGCCCGCTGGTGATGCGACTACCCGGCGGCGTTGCCTCATCCGCAGTCGCGGTCTCGATGATCGCATCGGCAGGTGCCGCCTTCAAACGGCTACTTAGGACATTTCGGATTTCACGAAAAGCGAGCAACGCTGCGCCGCGTCGGCTCGCGGCATCGATGACGAGAAACGGCGCCTTAGCTACACTGGTCTTATCAATCACCCGTCCGATGGCGCGGCGCCAATCCTGGTAGTGGCGGTGCTGGCGCAGGTCGCTTGCGTCAATGCGCCATGCCGTCGCGCGATCGCGCTGCAGCTTCCGAAAACGCCGACCCTGGTCGTCCTTGCTGATGTGAAGAAACAATTTTATAAGGACATAGCCGTGATCAATCAGGGTGCGTTCAAAAGCACGGATATCCTCACAGGCTTGTGTCAATTCGCGCTTGTCGAGTTCGCCCTCTGCCAGAGCTCTCCAAGTGCGGTCGTACCAACTTCGATCATACAACGCGAGTCTGCCGGGCTCGGGCAGGTCGCGCCAGAATCGATAGAGCGGCGGTCGCAGTCGTTCCTGTGCTGTTTCAGACTGGACTGTGATGACACGATATCCGCGTGGATCGAGCGCCATCGCGAGGCGATTGATCAAGGTGCCCTTGCCTGCCGCCTCCCAGCCCTCGAATAACACGATGACCGGCAAATTAGCCGCGCGTGCTGTGCGCTGCAATTCGCCAAGTTCGACCTCAAGCGCCTCGACTTGGCGATCGAACTCTGCTTCGTCCCCTAGGGGCTTCTGTGCCAACGTGTCCAGGATCTGTTTCATGGTCTCTCCTCGACCGGGAGTCGAGATTCGCTGCAATGTCCGGACTGCCGACGCTACACGACTTCTCTGGGCTCGGCCAGCGTTGCCGGCGAAACAACCCTTGACTTGGGGAAAGCAAACGCCAAGGGCGCCATCGAGCAAACAGCGCTGCAATTACCCCTAGTTAGGCGACTTGGTTCCGCTCGATGGCGTTTTCGTGGCAAGACTGCGATATGTCTGCGTAGCTTGAAGGAATTAAGTATGGCTTCCAGAATCGACTTCTCCCAATCGGTGGCTTCGGAACTGCACCGCATCACCGGCGGCTACTTTGCCTACGCCCTCGAGTGCCTAGCGCGGTCCAACGGTGCCACGGCGGAAGAAGCGGTTCACGAGTTTCGCAAGACGACGAAGAAACTTCGTGCCGGCCTGCGTCTCGTTTCGAGTCGCGCTGCGCGAAGCGACCGGCGTCGTTGGCAGCGGGTGCTGCGGAATGCCTCAGCGCAGCTGTCGCCTCACCGCGACTTCGTGGTGCTTGAGCAGAACCTGCGCAAAGCCTACGAATCGCTCGCGCCCAACCTCGATCTTTCCCTGCGGCCTTGGGCCAACCTGTCGCTGCTTGAGCGGGTGCCGCAGCAGCAGGTAGGTGCGCTGGACCAGACTCAATTGGATGCAATCCGTGAGGCGCTGAACGACACGGCGCGCGAAGTCACTGAGTCTACATACCTTCACGTTGAGGCGGACGTGCTGTTGAGTGGAGCCACCGAGAGCTATCGACGTGGGCGACGCCTATTGCGTCGAGTGGAGGCGGCACCGACCGCCGAAGCCTTGCATGAGCTGCGTAAGCGCGTAAAAGATCAGCTCTACCAACTGCGACTGCTCGCTAGCTTGTCCCCGAAACAGCTTCGTCCCGACGCAGTTGATTTTGACCTGCTTGCAGAACTTCTGGGCGAATACCACGATCTGGCTATTCTGAAAGCAGCCATTGACGCGTCCCGCGCGTCCTTCTGCTGCATCGTCGAGCAAGAGGGTCTGAGCGATTGGACCACTCAGCGGCTTGTCGAGCTGGAGCGGGAGTCGATTCGTCTTGCTCGCCGACTGTATGCTGAGTCACCCAAGGCCAGGCTGCGGCGGTTCACTGCCATGCACGGAGCCGCGATGCGCAAGGCACACGAGGCCGTCGTGGCCGAACCGGACAGTGCCGGAGAAGCCGAAGTGGTGGGATGTAGTGAGGGTGACTCATTGTTTCCATGAGGTTGATCAGCTTCCCGTTGCGCAATTCTCACCAATCGGTTGCCTGAATGCCCTCAAAACTCCTTTCGCTGCATGCAACATGCGAGCATGCACGCAAAGCAGGGATGTTTTCGCAGGCGTGACAGGTCCCGAGCCGGATTCTTCGCCGCTATAGGCTGTGCCCTGCTCGGGTCGCTCACAACGACCTGTACCCCATCGGCCGCTGTGGATGTCGCCCACAAGCACCGACAATCAGGTGAGGTTGACCGCCTTGCCCAACCACGAAGCCCAGCCGGCAACCCGAGCATCGACCACATCGTGATCATTACGATCGACGGCGTGCGTTGGCGGGAGGTCTTTCTCGGCGTCGATCCAAAACTTGGCGCGCCGAGGGCGACGCAGAGTGTAAGCTTGCCGAATGAGCTGATGCCCGCCCTACATCGCATCGCCCAAACGAGTGGAATCCTTTTGGGCGGCGATGACTCCAAGATGTACGTGAGCAGTCCAAGCACGGTGTCATTGCCTGGATATTCCGAGCTATTCTCAGGTAGAACGCCGAGTTGTGGCAATAACGATTGCGGGCCCACTAAGGAGAGTACGCTGTTGGATGACTGGCACCAAAGTGATTCATCCGCTTCGATGGCCCTCGTCAGTTCTTGGGAGAGGATCCCGCGTGTTGCCGCCCGCGACCGCGCCCATCTCTTGATATCCGCTGGAAGAACCCGACCTCAGAACCTGGATTCATTTCCGAGCGACACAAGGCTGCAGGATGCCATTGCTAGGGGCAAAAAGGCCAATCCTGCTCCTGGGGTGGATGACTACCGCCCCGACCGATTCACCGCTGAAATTGGGTTGCGCCTGCTCGATCATCGGCGTCCGCAATTTCTCTTCTTGGGATTGGGCGACACCGACGAGCACGCGCACCATGGCGACTATGGCAGCTACCTGCAGGCGCTTCGCGACGCCGACGCCGTTGTCGGACACGTGGACGCATGGCTCAGTTCTCAGCGAGAGCTCGGGAAGCGGACCCTCCTCGTCGTGACTGCAGACCACGGGCGAGCTGCCACTTTTCAGGACCATGGTGGCGCGCGAGAGGCAGCGAGGATCTGGATGCTTTGGAGCGGCGATGCTGTAAATGGCCGAGGTTACCCTCCGGCCCCCGACTCGAGACTGGCTGACACAGCCCAAACGCTGCGGACTTTGTTGGGACTGGCACCGGATGAAGACCCGCGAGCGGGGCGAGAGCTGGCCGTTTTGGTCGGTCCGGTGAAGTCATCTGGCCCCGTCGGAATTGGGTTAGTTGCAGCAGCACGGTGATTCGAGAGGGAGCGCGGTGCCCTAATCACGCCGGATCCACCAAGTTGACACGAAACGGTCACCAACGACCTTCAGCCTAAACTCATGAAGTCACTCCCAACCAATGACCTGCCGCTGGCGGATATCTTGCAGTTTGCAGCTGACAATGGGTTGACGGCTTCGATCGATCTTCGGAATCGCGTCACTGCAGGGCGGATCGACATCCGCGAAGGTCAGATTATTGATGCCTATTTTGGCGGCCTGGTGGCAGAACAGGCTGTGTACGCTGCCATTCGCAGCGCTGACCTGAGCGTCCATCGAGGACACGCCCGCCGGCGCTCGGTGCCGTCCAAAATCACCCTATCCACCCAGGAACTGCTGCGCGAAGGTCTGCGTCGGAAATCTGAGCCACCGAACGCAGCGGTGGACACCACAGGGGAGATGGTTCGGAGCATTGCAGTTCGCGATTCGACTTCGATGGTGACCAGTGGTCCGCGTCGCCGGCTTGGTCAACTTCGCTCGAAGCATCTGCGTCTAGGACTGTTTGGCTTGCTGTCGTTAGCGCTGGTGACCTTGCTGGGCAGCGCAAGCTGGCAATGGCTGAGCGGAGTTGGGCTTCTTTCGCAGCCTTCGCTGTTAGAATCAACCGCCCGCTCCTTGGGCGACAGGGACAAGCAATCAGCGAATGCGGCAGTGATCCCCCCACGCCTGCTCGCGTCAGGGCAACTGAGCGTCAACCGAGAGTTGCTTGGGGCGATGCAATCTATGCTCGTGAACGTTCTGGTTGACGAAACTGGGCGGGCTATTGGCACTAAGCTCGAGCATTCGAACGAGAAATCTGCTGCGCTCGAGAATGCGGCCATAGCGTTCCTATTGAATTCAAAATTCGATCCGGCCATCAAGGCTGGACAAGCCATCACTGCTTGGCTCCCAATCGAGATCACTTTTGACCGCCAGGGCGAAGCAAGTCACGCTGGCGCCATTAGGAATTCGGCTGGGGCAGTCCTGACCGCGAGCGTCATGCCACCTGCCTACGCGGGGCTTGACAAGTTGCCGGCCATCCAGGGTGACCGCCTATCGTCTGCGCTGACGGGCAAACTCTGAGCAGCCGCACAGCAGCGCATGCTGGCATTCAACCATTGAGCTTGGTGTCGATGGTAAGGCTCGAGGACTCTCCTCTCAGGTCTCATCGTTCGAGCCAATCCCTTGCCATCTAGCCAGCAATGCAGCAGCATGGCGCCCAGCTGTCACGCTACCGTCACAATGGCGTGGTCATTTGTACCCAACGATCACCGTGCCCCACTCCACTCGCCCCCCCAAGTCACGAGCCGCCACAAAAACCAAGAAGTCTCCAGCTAGGCTCCTGATTCCAAAAGAGATCAGCTGGCTTAGCTTCAACGAGCGCGTCCTACAAGAGGCAGACGACGACCGGAATCCGCTGCTCGAACGTATCAAGTTTCTTGGCATATTCTCCAACAATCTCGACGAGTTCTATCGCGTGCGGGTCGCCAACCTGCAGCGCATCGAGCGCGAGGATGGACCAACTCAGCGTACCATGGGGGTGACGGTTCGGCGTGTCATCCGAGACATTCAGGCAAAGGTTTTGCGCCAGGCTGAGCTTTTCAACGAGATCTCGCGACGCCTATTCGCAGAGCTCGAAGAAGAGGGAATCGACCTCGTCGATGAGCGCCACCTGACCGATGAACAGACGCGTTTCGTTCGCGAGTTCTTCCAGAACCGGGTGCGACCACGCTTGGTGCCCATCATCTGTCACCGCAACCGCGAGTTGCCGGCTTTGCGCGACCAGTTCATCTACTTGGCTGTCGAGTTGACCATACCCGACCACAAGGTGCCGGTCTATGCCTTCATCGAAGTGCCAACGGATAGCGTTTCGCGGTTTTGCATTCTGCCCAAGAACGGCAAACTCGACTGTGTGATCTTGCTCGAAGACGTGATCCGATCCGGGTTGGCTGAGATATTTGCGCATTTCCATCCTACACAGTACCGCGCTTGGACAATCAAGATCACCCGCGATTCCGAGCTCGAATTGGAGGAAGACACCGGGGAAACTTACGTTGACCGCGTGCATCGCGGCCTGCGCAAGCGTCGCACTGGGGCGCCCGTGCGCATGATCTACGACAAAGGTCTGCCCGAGACCTTTCTCCGGTTCCTCATCCACAAGATGAAGCTGCAGCACGACGACAACCTCATTCCCGGGCAGCGCTACCACAACTTCAAAGACTTCATGCGCTTTCCCGAGCTAGGGCGGGACCACTTGGTTCGAAGCCCAATCGCTCCCATAACGCACCCAGCACTGCAGGGGCGCAGCAGCGTATTTGAGGCTCTCGCGCAAGGCGATATACTTCTTCATTATCCGTACCATGGCTTTGGTTCCTTTGTCGATTTTCTGCGCGAAGCCGCGATCGATCCACAGGTGACGCATATCCGGATGACGGTCTACCGTGTCAGTGCGAATTCGAGCGTGCTCAACGCTTTGAGCAATGCTGCGCGCAATGGCAAACACGTCATGGTGCTCATCGAGCTACTGGCCAGATTCGACGAGGAAAACAATCTAGAATGGGTCGATCGTCTGCGCGACGAAGGCGTAGAGGTCATCACCGGGGTGCGTGGCCTGAAGGTGCATTCGAAACTGTGCATAGTGACCCGGCGTGAAGGTAAGGGGATCGTTCGCTACGCGACGGTTGGTACCGGCAACTTCAACGAGGACACGGCACGCCTCTATGCCGACCATTTCCTGATGACCTGCGATCCAGACATTACGACAGAGGTGTTGCGGGTATTTGAGTTCTTCCGCAACAATTACAAGGTTGCCAACTACAAGCATCTCGTGGTCAGCCCATTTCAATCGCGGCGACATTGGCGCCACCTGATCCGCAGGGAAGCTCGCAATGCTCGCCTCGGTCGCGCTGCCCATATCTGGATCAAACTCAACAATTTTGCCGATCCAAAGCTGATCAACGAACTTTACGCGGCTTCGAGGGCAGGCGTTCAGATTCGGCTCATCGTACGCTCGATGCTGTCACTGGTGCCTGGGGTTGCGGGGATCTCCGACAACATCGAGGCCGTCAGTCTGGTGGGGCGCTACCTCGAGCATTCGCGGTTTCTCGTGTTCTGTAATGCCGGCGATCCGCGTGTCTACATTACCTCGGGAGACTGGATGCCCCGCAATTTCGACGGACGCGTCGAGGTGGCCTGCCCGATCCGCGATCGCGCGTTGAGGGCGGAGTTGATTGATCATTTTCAGATGCAATGGGACGATACCGCCAACGCGCGGATTTGGGATCAAGAGCTTACAAACCTACGCCGTGCACCAACGGGTGACAATCCACCCAAGAACAGCCATGATCAGATCCGGGCCTACCTCGACTCACTGGCCCGTGAAAGCGACTGATGGCTGAAAATCCGCGCCTTGCGGCCTGCGACGTCGGCTCGAACGCGATGCGCCTCGTCATAGCTAGGGTCATTGGAGACAGTGACCGGTTCTTGCAGCGCGAGGCCAGCTATCGGGTGCCGCTGCGACTCGGGGAGGATGCCTTCACCAGGGGGGCGCTCTCCGCCGAGAAAGTCGACGGCCTGATCGCTGTGTTTAGGGCCTTTCGCTTGCTCGTGGATTTCTTCAAGCCGGCAAAGCTTCGGGCCTGCGCCACGTCTGCGATGCGCGAGGCCGAAAACGGCACGGCTTCGGTCGAACGCGTGTGGAATGAGACCGGGATCCGCATCGAGATCATCACCGGTGCCGAAGAAGCGCGGACTCTGTTCTCCAATCACATGGAGGCAGGCCTGTCGCCGCAGAAGGACTACCTCTACGTCGACGTGGGAGGTGGTTCGACGGAACTGACGCTGCTCGCCGATGGCAAGGTAGCGCGAAGTGAGTCCTTTCGCATCGGTGGTGTGCGCCTATTGCAGTCGCGCGTTGATGTTTCAGAGTGGGATCGCATGAAGGCCTGGATCGAGGAGCTGCCGCGTGGAATTCGTCCAACGGACGCCATCGGCACGGGTGGCAATATCTCGAAAATCTACGATCTGGTCGTTGGAACCCCGGGCGGGCAGTTGAGCCGGCGCCGCATTCGCGAGGTCGTTCAAGCGCTAGAACCCATGAGTATTGAAGAGCGCATTCGATCCCATGGTCTCAAGCCGGATCGGGCAGACGTCATCGTTCCCGCAGGCAAGGTCTACTACCAGGTGATGAAGTGGGCAGACATCAAGGCGATGGTCGTGCCCAAGATGGGTGTTGCCGATGGGCTCTTGAGCCAGATGTTCGAACAGATCTATGGGCATTCGCCCGCCAAGGCGATGGGAAAGTCGCTAGGCGAGCCGGAATAGTCCTCGGGGAGTACTGTCTAATACGCCCGACCACTGAACGGGCAGACTGTCGAGTCGCTGCAGAGCGCGGAGATGGTTCCACTTCCTGGCATGCAGTCGATCCATTCTGTACAGCTCGAACTCTGCTCGCAACCGCAGCCGCAGGCGTTCTTGAACACGGTGGTGTTGGTGATGCAACTGATGGCAGCGGTTTGACACTGAGTTGTATCGGCGAGTTGATACCGGCGGTTGTATTCTGATGTCCGGTCGCACGTGACGCCGGTTTTCTGGCAGATCATTTGGCCACCGCAGTCGTCGGAACTGTAGCAGGGGTTCGGCGTGGAAGTCGTACAGCTGCTGCCGAAGCTGTAGCCCGCTGCACAGGATGGCGCCGAACAGGCGCCGCCAACCGGCGCCGTTGGAGTGTCCCAGCTCCAGCCCCCGAGACCCGTGGTCGCGCCGACATTGCCTGTGGCGCCAGCGCCTCCAGCGCCTCCAGCGCTGATGCCGCCAGCTGCGGTGGCCGAAGCGACGTTGCCTGTGGCACCGGAGCCACCCGAACTTGCGCCGCCCAATGCGGATGCGGCCGCGACGTTGCCCGTGGCGCCGGAACCGCCGACGCCTGCGCCGCCAGCAGCCGTTCCGCCAACACCGCGGGCGCAGTTGATGGATGGGCTACAGCACACCGCCGGTTGCACGTAACAGGTCGTGTTCGCCGGGCATGCCGCGCCCGTCGAGAGCTCTACGTCGCCGGCGTAGCAATGGGCGCGCGAGTTGCAGCAGATGCCACCCGTGTTGGTGTTGCCACCCTGGCCCGTTGCGCCGCCCTTGCCCAGGGAGCCGCCATTCGTCGTTGTTGTCGCGCCAGCGCTGCCTTGGGTAGCGTGGTCTGACTCGGACGCGCCGCCACAAGCGAACAAGGTCGTGATTGCGATGGCACCAACAAAAGAACGGCTTGGCGATGGGATTTTCATTGGAAGTGGTTACGGCTTTGCAATTGCCATGCCGAACTGCCTGTCGACGGATTTGGTTGAAATCGTCGTGGTTCTAACCAAGGCCGCGCACACGCTTGTGCCAGTTGTGCCATAGCCGATGGTCCTCGGACGCTTCAGACGTCTGGCACGCAGGGTGACTATTCCGGACGCAGGAGGGTAGCGGCCGCGGTCGGGCAGCCGAGGGCCGCGAGGATAGAAGGTAATCGCGACTTTGGCAGCGAGATCCGCGTCGGCATGCCACCAGATACATCGAATAGGCGCAGGAAGTTCAACCCACTGTCGAACCGCGCCGCCACGCTCACTGTGTCGCGATCGACGACGAGGCTGATCGCCTCGCGCTCCTGTCCGAGCAGCAAGAGCAGGGTCTTGTCGATAGCTGCAGCATGTCCGGTGACGTCGATGCCGACGACCGTCCCCCCAAGGTGGGTATAGCGCTCGGCGACTCGCTTGGTTTCGTTCTCGATCGGCTCCATCTCTTTGGCAGCGGCTTCGATCTGTTCCCAAAGCACCCGATCGGATAGGCCCTTGGCGAGCGCGCGCACGATGAATTCGTACAGAGCTTGGTCGCGGGGGCGGGCGCGCAATGCCCGATCGATGATCGTGGCACGCGCAGATGGAACTCCGAGCCGCGTGTCAATGGCGCGCGCGTCCGCGTCGCATCCCGGGTAGGGTTCGAGCCCGCCGCGCATCCATTTGGCGGCACTGGCTAGACCATCGAAGTCGTTGTGGTGGCAGATCGTGTCGACCGGGCCGATGCGTTCAACGAGAGCCTCATCAATGATCTCGGGGCAAGCACCATGCTCAGCCTTGGTGCAGAGGACAAACCGGGGATCGTCGGCGAATCGTCCATGCTCGTCGTGATCGTGATGATCGACCCACGCTCTTAGCCGGTCACCGAGGCCGCGGATGAAGGGAAGAGTGACTTTGTCAAAGCCACCTGATTGCGCGCCAGCGAAGGCCACGTCGAGCACGACCACCCGCCCGTTGAGGCTCGAGGCTTTGGGCAGACGGCGCGGTGTGCCGATGGCTAGGCTCGGCTCGGTCGGATTGGAGATCCCCACAGGACTCGAACTTTGAACGGCTCACTGCGCCTGTCAAAAAGGGGAAAGCCATCTGGGCTCGCTGCGAGGCTGAGCCGGCCCGCTGGGCGGGCCAATTTGCGGCATTCTGGCCTATTGTTCAGTGGAGGGGAATTCGTGCGTCGATGGTGAGGTCTCTCTCGTTGCGGCGTCGCCGAGCTCGCTGCCCCATGGTAGCGTCGCCCGGCCGTGTCTTCAGTAACTCGTGCCACCATCGAATCCGTCCTTCCCCACGTCCTCGAGCACACGCATCTCGACGAGCTCGGAAAGCGTTACGAGGGCAAGGTTCGCGACAACTACTCGACGTCGAATGCAGAGCGCTACATCGTCGTCACAGACCGCATCAGTGCGTTCGATCGCATCCTTGGCACTCTGCCGCTCAAGGGACAGCTATTGAATCACTGTGCCGCATTCTGGTTCGAGCAGACCAAGGACATTGCTCCGAACCACATGCTAAGCGTACCGGATCCCAACGTCATGCTGGTGCGCGAATGTCGGCCGCTGCCCGTTGAGATGGTCGTTCGAGCGTATCTGACCGGAACGACCTCGACCAGCATCTGGGTCCATTATCAGAACGGTGAGCGCGTCTTCTGCGGTCATAAGCTGCCTGACGGCCTGCGCAAGCACGAACGGTTGGCGAAACCGATCCTGACACCGAGCACGAAAGCCTTCGACGGTGGTCATGACGTTTCGGCAGCGCGTGACGAGATCCTCGCCCTGACCCAGATGAGTCCCGATGAATTCGATCGGGCTGGCGAAATGGCGATGGCGCTGTTCAAGCGCGGTCAACAGCTCTGTGCCGCACGCGGCCTGATTCTGGTCGACACCAAGTACGAGTTTGGTCGCACCCCAGAGGGGGACATCGTAGTCATCGACGAGATCCACACCCCGGATTCCTCGCGCTTTTGGTTCGCCGAAAGCTACGAACAGCGCTTCGACGCTGGCCTAGATCCCGAGAGCTTCGACAAGGAATACGTGCGCCGTTGGTTGGTGAGTCGCGGCTTCAAGGGCGACGGTCCGATCCCGGCCCTACCCGACGAGGTACGCGTCGAAGCGACGAGTCGCTACGTCGAGTCGATCGAGCGCATTACCGGTGCGGCATTCAAGCCGCATCTCGGGGCGGATCCAATCTCGCGGATCCGGCGCAATTTGGGCCTCTCATGAGTCGATCCGACGCGCCCTTGCTCTCGGGGGCACGCCTGAACATACTCTTGTTCTTACTGACCGTCATCAGCGTGTTCTACGTCGGGCGGATCTATCGCGTTGCGCCTCTCGCGCATGACCCTCGGTACATGGAATGGCTATCGGGGTGGCCCTTCGCCATACCGCTATTGGCGATTCTAGTGGCGCATGAAGCTGGCCACTACATTGCAGCCAGAATTCATCGCGTTGCCGCCTCGTTGCCCTACTTCCTACCCATACCGTTGCCCCAATTGAGCCCCTTTGGGACTCTTGGCGCGGTCATCGTCATGCCGGGTCGCATCCGTTCGGCGCGAGCGTTGCTCGATATCGGTGCAGCAGGACCACTCGCCGGCATGCTGGTGGCGATCCCCACTATGATCCTCGGGCTATCGATGAGCCCCGTCTTGCCTCGATCGGTTTCTGGCTACACGCAAGAGGGTCAGAGTCTACTCTACATGGCGCTCAAGTGGCTGGTGTTGGGGCCGATCCCGACCACCCATGACGTGAATTTGCATCCAATTGCCATAGCGGCTTGGGTGGGGTTCTTCATCACGTTTCTAAACCTCATCCCATTCAGTCAACTCGACGGTGGGCATGTGGCTTATGCACTGTTTGGGGGAAGGCACGACAAGTGGTCGCGACGGATGTGGCTGATCCCGGCGGTGGCCTTGGTTTACAACCTCTTGACTGCTGCTCGTCCCGCAGTGGTAGCGGTTCTAAAGTCGGGGTTTCAGGGGCTCACCGATGAGCAAATTGCTCCAGCGCTCTCCTCGACGTCGTTCTGGGTCCTTCCGCTCGTGATCGTGCTCGTGATTCTCTGGCGTTCTGGCGGCACGCATCCACCGGTCGATGATGATTCGCTCGATGGCAAACGTCGAGGTATTGCCATCGCGACATTGGTACTCTTCGTGCTCCTATTTATGCCTGCTCCCCTCGTTTACTACTAGTAGCTTACTGTCGAATCGAGCCTTTCAGCAGCGCAGGGGACTATTGTCTGTGGCGCCTGGTCACTGTGCGAAATAGCTTGTTGTCATGCCAACTATGGTCTTCGCGGATACAACCCCGCCAGAACCAATGCTTGCGCTCTCGGTACTCGCCAGCGCCTTCATGTGCCCCGCAACGTCCGCCCGGCTCACTCGTTGCGGCGCGTCGCATATCGACCGCGCCCCGCAGAGTCACGCGACTCTCGTGGCCTCGACGATGTCTTGCGGGCCATACGCCCCCAACGCTGTCAGCTTGCGTCGAAGGCGATCTGCTGGCGTTTCCCCATGATGTACGAGTTCTATCAGCGCGTCTAGATACTGGGTCTCGTCTTGTCGCGCGGCGTTGAGGCAACCGCGTGCCACGAGCCCGGCGTGCGCAATTTCGAGCAGTTCGGCAGCAAGTTGATCGACCTTCAGTGCGCCGATCCGGGCGCGTAAGCCCGATTCGATCAGGGATGCGCGCGCAGTATTCACCTCTTCGAGGCTGAACCGGTTTGCGAGCGACTCGGCGCGTTCGAGCGCAGTCGCGTCGTACATCAGCCCGACCCAAAGCGCAGGCACGGCCATCAGGGTGTCCGCGGGCTGCGCGTCCGCACTCCGTGCTTCGAGCGTGTTCTTCAGCCGGACCTCTGGAAACAACGTGTTCAGGTGGAGCTTCCAGTCACTGAGCGTGGCCCGATGGCCTTGATAGCCGCGTCTCAAAAAGTCACGAAACGACTGTCCCGTATTCGGTACGACATCGCCGTGGCGCTTGAATAGGAACATCCCCGCGTCTAAGGCCCACTCGATATAGTCGACGTAGCGCAGCTCGCGATCCGTCCAAAGCCGCTCGATCAGGCCGGAGCGGGACTTGTCCATGCGTGTCCAGACGCCTCCACGCAGACTGTCTTGAGCAACGAGCTTACCCTCCTTCAGGGGGGCGTGGCAGGTCATGGCATGTACCAGCGGCGAAAGCCGGGTCATGATGCGCAGCTTGCGCAGCGCATCGGCTTCGCTGGTGTAGTCGAGATTGATCTGTACTGTCGCCGTGCGCTGCATCATGTCGAGCGCGCCGTCCCCAAGTGTGGGCAGATACTCGCGCATGATGGCGTACCGGAGCTTTGGTACCCAAGGCATTTCATCGCGGCGAGCCAACGGATGGAACCCCACCGAGCACCAGGCAATCCCGAGACTCGCGGAGAGCTCCTTCAGCTCTGCGTGATGCTGCTCGAGCTCCAGGCTTGCAGCGTGTAGCTCGAAGTGTGGTGCTCCGCTGAGTTCGAGTTGCGCACCGGGCTCCAAGGTGACGGATGTTCGCTCACGTAGGAGCGCGATTACGGGTCCAGAAGCTTTTTCCCGCTGCGCTTCGAAGCCACGAGCTATCAGCAGGGGTAGCAACTGGCTGATGCTGCGCGTTCCCTCGTAGGGAACAGGAGCCGCCGAGGGGAGTAGAAATCCGAACTTCTCCGACTCGACGCCCAACCTCAGTGCGGTGGGCGCCTTTTCAGCTGCGCGGAAGGGTGAGGCCAGATCGTCGTACCCGATCGGCGGCTCTTCGTTGGCACGCACGGTCATGGGGCAGGCGAGATCTTGCATGGCCGTTCATTAGTAAGACCCTGATGTTGGCTTGGCTAGAGGTCGTGACCGCAATAGGCCTGCGGCCCGAAGACCCCATGAGCAACTTGTTGAAATCAAACCCGTTCGTCCCGCGGGGGCGACAAATCTTCTGCGAATGCGGCGCACGCCTCTGTAGAGGGGCTCCGTCGGGCGCTCCGTCACGGGCTACATGTCTGGCGGACGCCGATCGAGTTCCGTGTCCGAGCGCAGGTGCGGCGGCATCGACGGATGGATCTCTTTCAGCACGGTTGCCATCGCTTCCGTGTGCGCTTCGGTCGTGCCTGCCCCACCACCGATAACTCGCGCGCCGTTCGTATCTAGCTCCAGGCCGCGCCGGGCCCAGGCGTCGGGATCGGAACTCGAATCTGGGAAGCCGCGTACGCTGAGCGAACTTGCCGCCAGAAGCACTCCGGGCACCATCCCTTCCGCCGATACGATCCCACGCACACGATCGAGGAGTTGCACTCCGCCGTCGATTGAGGCCACCTCGAACAGCACGACACTGGCGCCTGCGTCCTGCAGTGCCTCGACGAGCGGTCCCACCGCGCCACCAGTGATGAACTCCCCGTTAGGCAAACACTCGACGACGGCCCAAATGGGTAGATCGGTACTCGCTGCCGCAACGGTGGCCGCCATGAGGCCCAGACGCGAACCCTGGCCGCGAGCAATCAACAGTTCACAGCCGGCAGCGGCGAGGCGATCGGCGTGCTCTGAGTACTCCGAATGCAGGCGATCTGCTGCCAGCGGTGCGACGCGCTCGCCGCCAAGCACACCGGCGACCGCAACGGGCTTGGGCGATTCCGATGCAGCTTCGATGGCGAATTCGACGGCGAGACCGGTCAACAAAGCCGCGCGATGCTGCATGCCCACTTCTGCCAGCGCTCGCGGAGTCGTATCGATCGTGAGGGCGCTTAGCACATCGACGCGGCTCTTCACCTCGGCACGGTAGTGTCGCAGGACCTCTTCGGGCGATTTGCGCAGCATCATTCCCAACGCCCCGGGAGCATCGAGTTCCACGCGTCGCGCGCGGAAACTGGCACCCGTATCCGCGTCGAGGACCAGTGGTCGTCCGGCGAACAATCGATGCTTGATGCTCTCGAAACTCATCGTGTTCTTGCCTACGAACGATCTACGGCAGACTCTGCAGCCAAGTGAATGAGATGCTCAGACATTTTCATGGCGGGCGGGGCAAGTCCGGCCGACGTGGCTCCGGACGCACTGCTGCGATTTCGGGAGCCTAAACCTTTGATTAGTGGGCGGTCAACGGGGCGATGTATCGCTTCGACATGTAGGCCAATCGGTTCCAGAGTCCGACTTCTGGATCTTTGGCCGGGGCGACGTGACAACGTTGCATTGGCGAATGCGCGCGCCTCGTCTTTATTGGGCATCGCCGAAACCGGACTTGACCGATCGCGAATCCCGATTGTCCCAATACTCTAGAAATGCGGCCCTACAGGACCGTTTGCCGCGTGACGAGTGCCCGGACCATACGGCGTTGCTTGGCGCCGATGTCTACGGGGTCGAACAGCAGCTTACCTACATCGAGCACGATGCGGGGACTCTTGTGCTCACCGCTTGATGGGTCGCGCGCGACGCAAACGCGGGTGTGCCCGGACCGCTGTGAGCCTCCCGCCGCGGCCGCGTCATGAACACAGACCGACGTGACCGATGTCGGTTCGTCGAAGGTCAGGACTGCTGGCAGCGGCACTTCGACACTAAACATCGAAGGTACGCTGGCGGGGCTAGAACTGGCCTTCGGCCCGCTCCACCTGCCAGCATCCTGGTTCGGTCACCAATTTCGCGCGAAATCCTGCGTCTTCGCGTTGCAGGATCTGCACCGGCAGGTAGCTCAACCCAACCGAACCGCTAACCCTGTCGAGCCCGCTGTCGACGAGCGCCGCGTCAGCGAGTCGCCAGCTCTTGCCGTCATGGATCTCCGTCCAGGCATGGCCCACCAAGATAGGCAGGCGATTGTTGAAGCGCAGGACGGCGAACCCAAAGATGACACGCGCAGCAAGGTGATGGCTACGGGCGATGGCTGCCAGAAGGACGGCATGCTCGGAACAATCTCCCTCGTGGCTTTTTGCCACGTCACTGGCGATGTCGAAGCCGCGCGATAGGGATTTTGTCGAAATGTAGTGGCTCGTAAAATCGACCATTTCGGCCGGGATAGGATGCTCCGGGAGCTGGCCCTGGCCAAGGGCTTTGACGGCGTCGGTATCACAGTCGATGACGTGGCTGCACGCTTGCTGCTGTTTGGTTACCGGATCGCGGCTGGTCGGGTAGTCCTTCGGTAAGTGCACCAGTAGTTTCCCGTCGTGAACCTGGCCGGCAAGTCCGCGCTTTGTCAGTTCCCCGAATGGCCCGTCTGCGACATGCACGCAGAGGCGCAAGTCGGTCGGTTGCAGTGAGCTGTCGCGGGATACCTCGATATTGGCAAAGAACATCGAGGTATCGACAGTCACCGTTCCCTCGGCTTCGGGTTGGGGCAAGCTTGCGGCCGTTGGCAGGGCAACGGCCGAGGCAGAAGGAGCTCCGCCACCAGCGAGGCCACGCGCACCCTGATTGGCACTTGGCGGCTGCGAGGAAAGGCTTGGTACGGATGCCGGAGTCGATGCGGAGCTGCAACCGACGATACCTACGAGTAGACACGAGCAGCACGACCACCAACGGCACTTCATGGTTGGCGGGCACCCGATTTCTTCGGCGAAGCGGGACGACTCGAGCTAGCCCGATCGTCACGGTGATACATACGTTCGAAGACGATGGTCTGTGACCCGGCTTTCATCTCGGACTTGAGCTGTTCCCCCTGCTCGTCCAAAGTGGCCAAGAGTTCGAGTTGACCAAGCCCAACATGTACGACGCCGGTCTTGTCCTCTTGCGTACGCACGTAGCTGACCTCGATGATAGCCGTTGGATCCAGTGAGGGGTGGAACTCGGGCTGCGTGAAACGAAAGGCCTTCTTTCGACCCATTTCCTGCTTTAGGCGCAGGCTCGTGGCTTCCGGACTTGGCAGACCGCTCTTGGTCTTGATGGTTGCTTCGGTGGGCTTCGACCCAAGGGTACCACTTACCTGGTACGTTCCCCCCGAACCCGCCGCCAGTGTGAGATTCATCTTCTCGCCGTGCAGATCGCCCTGGATGAAGTGAGCCTCCACGAGCTTCGACTTAGCAACAACTATGACCTCTGCTTCGTCAGAAATCATGAGTTCGGTCGGTGACCGCGGTACGATTTGAGTGGAGATTGAGGTGAATTGCGTACGACCGGCATCGAGTAGGCTGGTTGATTCGCGAGTGAAACCGATAGGCAACGTTCCAACCCGCGCCACGCCGATGGTCACAGCAACTGGCGGCGTATCATCCTTGACTTGGTAGTTTGCGAATACCGCTCGCGCTGCTGATTCGAAGGTTACCGTGTATCCAGGCACATCGTGCAGGCACACGATAGGTCGCGAAACGTGCAGCCCGATGGCCAACTTGAGTTGCCCTGCAAGAACTCCGGCCGGCGTCCGCTTGTGATACAAGACCGATGCGAAATATGCGGGAATCTCCTGTTCGACCGTGAACCGTGTTGGCGTAAAGCCCACCACCTCGAGTGACTTCTTGAGTTCCTCGACGATGTTGCCCACGTAGGCCCCTGGATCGAACGCCTCGGAGAACACGATGCACTCGACCGATCCGGAACTCTCGAAGGCAAAGTCGAGTTCCTCCGAGCCCGCTACCGTGCCGGCCTTCACCGTCGCGTTGCGTCCGGGAGCCTTCGTTGCCCAGCCCCGGCCGGACACCTCCACTAACGGCGGGAGCGCGTCAAGCTCTCGATTGAATAGCGCTGCAACATCCTTCGTAGCAGTAGCCTCTGCGGTCGGATTGGCAGAAGATTTGGCCGGATTCTCCGGAGAGACCGATGGCGTCCGGGCGGAATGGGGGGAGCAGGCGCTGAGCAGCAACACCAGCGAGGCTCGCAGGAATTTCACAGTCATAAGCGGCCAGTCTAGACTATTTGAGCCCGCGTAGGAAAAGGAGAATCGACCAGGCACAGCCAACCGAGCCCCCGGTGCGGCCGTCGACTTAGGCTGGTGTTTTGCCAGCCATTTCAGCACCAATGCTGACTCTACGCTGTTGCCCGCAAGGGCCATTGCACAGCCGGAGGCGCAGGCGCTGGAAGGGCTAACGTGACCGCGGCGGGAGGTGCAGAAGTAGACACGCTACTCAACTCTGGAGGCGCAGGCGCTGGAAGGGCTAACGTGACCGCGGCGGGAGGTGCAGGTAGACACGCTACCCAACTCTGGAGGTGCGGGTGCTGGGCGGGATGCCGTGGTAAGCGGCGCGTTGGCGTGATGGCGCCGGTAGGCTTTCGCGTGTCGCTTGCTCGCAGACGGGGCATGGCGCTGCTCAATTGGCATTGCGGCGAGGATGGTCTGCAACTGACAGCAAAGGAGATGCGCCGTGGTTAGTGCATTCATGACATGACCTCTTCTAGTTCGGCCTCGCCAGTTTCTTCCTTGGTTTGCCCGCGCGGCAAACGGCGGCGTATGAAGGTCGCGAGATCGTCGACGAGTGAATAGATGACCGGCGAGGCCAGGAGCGTGAGCAGCAACGAAAGCGTCTGCCCGCCGACGACGATCCCGCTCATGGCTTTACTGTATCCCGAGCCAATCCCCTTTGACACGATCAGGGGCACCATACCGGCAACGAATGCCAGCGTAGTCATCAAGATGGGACGAAGCCGGTCGCGGTTGGCCTCGATGATCGCCTCGAGGCGAGACTTGCCTTCGGCGCGCAGTTGCTTCGTGTGATCGATCTGTAAGACCGCATTCTTCTGAACGACGCCGATCAACACGAGTAGGCCCAAGAGCGAGAACAGGTTGATCGATTCCTTCAAGATTAACAGCGACAGGAACCCAAATGGTACCGTCAGGGGAAGCACCAAGAGAATGACCAGCGGATCCAACCAGGATTCGAACTGAGCTGCCAACACCAGGTACATGAACAGCACGGACAATGAGATGGCTGTGATGAATTGAGACGCCAATTTCGCTTGTTCTTTGGCTCGCCCTTGTGCAGATAGCTGGTACCCAGCAGGCAGGAGCGAACGGCCGATACTTTGGAGTTGGGCAGTGACAAAATCACTTCCGACGCCAGGAGCAGCGTTGGCACTGATGGTGATCTGGCGCGCGCGGGCGACGCGCTTGATCGTGGATGGCCCGGTGCTTTGCGTTACCGTAACCACGCTAGCGAGTGGCACCGAACCATGTTTCGATGATGGCACGGTCAGAACCGATAGCGCGGCTGGATCAGCTCGGAAACGTTCTTTACCACGGATGCGGATATCGTATTGTTCGTTCTGGTCGGGGAATGTCGAGGCTTTCAGTCCACCTACGAAGAGTTGCAGCGTTCCGGCAATGTCTGACACCTGGACCCCGAGATCGGCGGCGCGCTCGCGATCGATAATCACCTTGGCTTCGGGTTTGCCAACGATCATGGAGTTGTCCACATCGACGGCTCCGGGTACCTTGCGCAGCTTCTCGGTGACCTCATTCGCCAAACGCTCCAGTGTCGTAGGGTCGGACCCAGTGATCGCATAGGTGATCTCGGCAGAGGTGCCAGCACCCTCAATATCCGACACCTCAGTGACCGACGCTCGTAGTGTTTTGGGCAGATGGCTAAGGACATCGTTGCGCGCGCGGTTCATGAGCTCTTCCTGGCTAATGTCGCGTGTTTTCGGATCGGTGAGCAATACGCGGAGCCCAGCGAGGTTGGCGGTCCTCTCGTTGTCGTCACCTACAGTAATCAGGGTATGTGCAATATGAGGGAGCTGCCGCTTGATATCGCTGGCGACGCGCTCGGCAACCAACCGAGTCTCTGCGACGCTAGTGCCCTCTGGTGCCCTGATGCTGATCTGGAATTGCGCTTTGTCGTTCGGCGGCATAAAGCCTCCGGTGAGGCGCTTGGCGATGGGCACGGTGGAAAGCAACGCCACGGCGCAGGTGAGGATCACCAACCAGCGGCGGTTCATGGCAAACCGCAAAGCCGCAACGTAGCCGCGTTCGATGGGCCGATAGAAAGCCTCTGTAATGCGGCTCAATAGGCTGGGCGGTGCATTCGCGTCGCGCACCTTGAGCCAGCGTGCCCCGAGCATCGGTGTCAAGGTGAAGGACACGAAGAGTGATACGCCGATGGCTGCCGCCATCGTGAGGCCGAAGCTGCGCAAGAAGCGACCGATGATGCCGCCCATGAAGCTCACTGGGACAAACACGGTCACTAGCGCTAGCGACGTGGCGAGCACGGCCAGGCCGATGTTCTTTGTGGCTGCAACTGCAGCCGGGAACGGCTTCATCCCCTTCTTCTCGATGTAGCTGACGATGTTCTCGATCACGACGATTGCGTCGTCGATGACCAAACCGACCGCCAATGCCAGCGCTAGGAGGGTGAGGAAGTTGAGCGTGAAACCAAGCGCCGACATCACGGCAAAGGTTCCGATGATCGAGATTGGGATGGCCAGTGCTGCAATGATCGTGCTGCGCCCCGACGCCAGGAACAAGAGCACGACGATGACCGCGAAGACCGCGCCGAGAATCAAGTGCTCGATGACGGCGCTGGTCGAGGTGCGGATCGTAGACGAGTTATCGTAGACTACGTCGAGGGACACACCGTCCGGAAGCGCGGTTCGGACATCTACGAGCTTTGCCATTACCGTGTCAACAACGGCGACAGTATTCTTGCCCGATTGCTTCTTGACCGTGAGTACGACCGTCGGATCATCGTCGTATTGGGCAAAGCTCTCTTCACGCTCTTGCCCATCCTCGACCCGACCAACGTCTTCGAGGCGGATCGGATGCCCCGACTGCTCGCGGACCACCAGGTGCTTGAGTTCATCGAGGGAAGTGACACGCCCAGCGATGCGCAGTGTGATGTTGGTGGGTCCAGTCTCGACGGTACCACCGGGGATGTTCATGTTTTGGGTCAAAAGGACGCGCTGCACGTCCAGTGCCGTCATGTTCTGGGCTCGGAGTCGTATCGGATCCAATATGACGCTAATTTCGCGCTTGCGACCGCCGATGAGCGAGACCTGCCCGACGCCATCGATTGTTTCAATCTTGCGCCGCACGAGCTTGTCGGCGAGCTCGGTCGTGTCGCGGATTGGCAGCTTGGAGCGCAAGGCAAGGAAGAGTACGGGTGACGCGCCAGGATCGATCTTGGTTACGACCGGGGTGTCAATGCCTTTCGGCAGGTCCCGCGTGATTTGACTCAGTTTGTCCCGTACCTCCTGCGTCGCTACATCGATGGGTTTATCGAGGGTGAACTGGACAACGACCAATGAGATCCCTTCGCTCGAAGTAGAACTCAGGTTATCGATGCCGCTGATGGTGTTGACTGCCCCCTCGATCTTGTCGGTGATATCGCTTTCGATCTCTTGGGCAGCGGCGCCCTGTTGAATCGTCGTGATGACGACGACAGGGATATCCGTATTGGGAAAGAAATCCAATCCGAGCGACTTATACGCGACCGAGCCAAGTACGAGTATGACGAGCATGAGCACCGTCGCAAAGACGGGGTGCTTGACGCTGATTCGCGCTAACCATTGCATCTGAGGTAATTCTTCCGATCAGAGGACGCGTTGGCCGTTTCTAAGCTCTTCACTCGGAGTAGCGACAAGCTTCTCTCCTGCGGCAACGCCACGCATGATGGAGATGTCTTCGCCCAACGGCTCCCCAGTTTGGACGATGCGCTCTTCGAGCCGCCCGTTCGTCTCGACGAACGCGACGAGTTTCCCGTCGCGTTCGACCAGCGAACGCCGCGGCACGATGGGGGACGTCTGTGTTCCCGCTGCTAGCTGCACCGATGCGAACATCCCGGGTCGCAGTACGACGTCGGGTGCATCGACGATGGCTTCGGCGACGAGGTCGCGCGTTGATGAGCGAACCTGCGCACCGACGAACTTGAGCGTGCCTTCGAACTTCCTGTCCGGATACCCAGCGACGCTGAAGCGAACCTTGGCGCCGGGAAGTGCAGCGGCAATGCTCGCCTCGGGAATGGTGAACTCCAGGCGCAAGGCGGAGAGATCCACAATTGTTACCACGCGCGTGTCCGCGCGGACGAATTCGCCAACATCGACGAAACGCTCGGCAACGGAGCCAGCAAACGGCGCGCGAATGACCCCGTCACCCACAAGCTGCCCCGCCAAGGCGGCGCGCGCCTTGGCGGCCGAAACACCGAGATCGCTCGTGCGACATTGGACGCTGACGCGGTCGTACTCGAATTGGCTGATGGCGCCCGTATCGGCGAGAGCCTTGTACCGCTCGCAAGTCAGTTTGGCGTTATCCGCGGACGCCGCTGCTGACTCGGCACTGGCGCGCGCTTCTGCAAGATTGAGCGCAGCTGAGCGCGTGTCAATCACGGCGAGGGGCTGTCCAGCCTTCACCGTGGCGCCGCGTTCGACTAGGGTCTTTACGACTCGACCAACGACGTTGGCAGCGAGATCGGTTTCGCGGCTACCTTTGAGCTGGCCAGTGAGCGTCAGCCATACCGGCACAGCACGGGCGCCGACTGCCTGCGTTTCGACATGGGTTGCGGGCGTCGAGTCTGCCCCGCTAGCCGAGGCCTGAGCGTTCGCGGATTTGCAGCCAGGTGCGGCGGCGAGGGCAAGGAGACCTAGGACGGCTGTGGATCGTTTCATCGGTATGACTTTGTGGAGGGGAGGAAGGGACGGGTCGCTGGCGTGACCAAGGTCGCAACGAGATGCGGCTTCCGTGGCCAGGTCGACAAGACCCAAATCTGTATCAGCTAGTTGCAAACGATTGCCGACGAGCGGAGCGCCGCCTACCTTCGACGACATGGCGCGGTTGGGGAATACCGGAGGAAATCCCGCATAAGTTCTAGAACAAGGCCATTGTCCCTGAATAATAGTCGCCATTATAGAAATTCCTGATTCCAAGGGATGCAACTGAAAGTTGCAAACTGAGCATGGCTCTGAGGCGACAGGCGTGCAACTTAAAGTTGCAGAATCATCGAGGCCTGCCACTCTGTTATCGGTGACTCAAGTCGCAACCCCTCGAGACCTTTCGGCGTCCTGCCCCTGCGGGTCACGACACGAGGCGCGCACCGAGGCCATTCTGCGAGCCGCTCTCGAGGAGCTGGCTGCGGTGGGATACAGTGCGTTGAGCATTGAAGCGGTGGCTGCGCGCGTTGGGGTTGCCAAAACCACGGTTTATCGCCGGTATCCGACCAAGTTGGATCTCGTTCGCGCCGCAATTGGCCAGTATCTGACCGATGCGCTCGGTGAACCGCCAAACACGGGTTCACTCCGGGGCGATCTCATCGCGCTCGGGCAGCAAGCAGTGCAGCTCGCCTCTTCCGTGCTCGGGCAGAGTCTGTTTCGCATGCGGCTCTTGGATCGAGTGGAGCCGGAGCTCGATCAAATGGGCAAGGACTTCGAAGCCCAGCGCGAAGCGCGGCAGAGTGTCATTGCCACTCGAGCTATGGCGCGGGGCGAGCTGCAAAGCAGAGCGGATTTTGAAGATGTCGTGCAGTTGCTTACGGGATCGCTCCTGTTCAAGTTGGTGATCAAGAAGGCGCCCATCGATGAACTCGAGGTTACCCGCATCGTTGACTTGCTGTTGCATGGAGCATCTCCCGCTTCGGCGCGGCATCAGCGTGCTGTGGCGCGTCCGTAGCCTGGACACCTTGCTGCATGGGGGAGCTCCCGCTTCTGCGCGGCGTCAACGTGCCGGCGCGCGTCCATAGCCAGGACACCTAGAGCAGTGCTTTCTGCCCTGGATTTTGCTAGTACGGCGGGGTGACGGACCGTACCATCATCGTTGTTGGGAACTCGGACGGGATTGGGCTCGGTTTGACACGCCTATTGCTCGAACATGGCTACAGCGTAGAAGGGCTCTCGCGCAGTGCCTCGCCGGTGCAACACGCGCAGTATCGTCACAGCGTCATCGACGTAACCGCGGCGGACTACACCGAGGTGCTAAAACGGGTCGTGGCCGACGCAGGCAGTGTCGCGGCTGCGGTGTATTGCGTCGGGATTGGCGAACGTAGTACGCCGGAAACGTTGGGGCTCGATCTGCAAGTATTCGACGTGAACCTGATGGGCGCGATTCGGACGGCCCAAGTCGTTCTGCCATTGATGTGCCAAGCGAACCAGGGGCGATTCATCGTTCTTTCGAGTCAAGCCGACGTGATCGTGTCGCACGAGGCGACGAGTTACGACGCTTCGAAGGCGGCACTGTCGTCGTATTTCGAAGGATTGGGTCTCAGGCTGAGCAAGTCGCAAGTGCGCATCTGCAACGTTCGGTTCGGGTTCGTCGACACGAAGATGGCACGTTCGGGGATTCAACCATTTCGGATCAGCGTCGACCGGGCAGCAAAGTTGCTGCTGCGCCTATTGGAGGGTAGGTGCCCGCTACGAGTCACGTACCCACGTCGCATGGCGGTGGTCGTGGCTGCAGTAGCGCTGTGGCAGCGACTGCGCGTGGCCTGTCGCTAGGAAGGCGGCAATTGGCCCTAGCTCAAATCCCTTCGGGCCACCGTCGCTCACTCTCGAGCCTCTCCACCAGCCCGACGAGTTGCTCTACGTCGAGCGTTCTCAATTGTTCGGACTTTACTTCATCGAGTTCAATACCGAGCAGCTTGCACATGGAACCGATCGTCAAGAGAACGCCTTCGACGCGGCCCTCGACGCGACCTTCAGCGCGACCTTTTTCAATGGATGAGCCAATCAAGTGCCGATGGACAAGCACGGCGGTCTCGCGCTCACGAGCCAGGCGCTGTGCATCGGAGTCCGCGGAGAGTTCCTCTAGGGCATTCTTGGCGGTGTTCATCATGGCGTCCTCGCGGGCCAGCTCTTCCAGGTCCTCAATTGTTTCAGCTCGCAAGAAGCGAGCCCAGCGTTCGAGTCTAGCTTGCCGGTCGGCGCTCGCCCAATGCAGCTTCGGGAGCTCAAGCACGTGGAACTCGATTTCGGGGCTAAAGACCTCCCGACAATGATCCTCGGACAGGTGGAATACCGAGTGAAACCGCGGGTTCTGCAGGAATGGATCCTTGAACCACAAGATCGAGATGCAGGGCCGAAGCGTGCTGTACGCATCCCCGCTGGCCATGCCGTCAGCAAACGTTCTGGCCCAATAGTAGAGAAAGCGGGCACGCGTCCCAGGTGGGAAAGTCGATTGCATCTCGAGATCGACTTGGCGGCCGCCTTGGAAACGCACCCTAATATCGAGCACGATGGTCTTGTCGGCCGGGAACTCCCTTGGGATTTCTGGATTGAGGACAACAAGGTCCTCGATGGGAGTCGACGTGCCGAGGACGGCCTCGATCATGTCGCGTAGCAGCTCTCGGTTGCGAAGCAATAGAAGCTTGAAAGTGATGTCGAGTGTCGGATCGAGCAACTTGAGTGGCACGGTGAGTCCCCTTCTTTGGACTGAATGAAGGGGGTTCGGTCAATCGTGGACCCAGTTGCGTCGAAAGAGCAGCGTCCGTGATTTTTGCGATCGCTAGGCCCGGATACCTCGACGTCGAGTGCGTTCTCGAGCTGAAGGAGCGGCGCCCGCAATTTCTGTGATCGCTCGGGCCCCCTATGCAGCCCAAAGGGCGGCGAGCGGCAGGTCGTCGCGAATGGCGTTCTCGACTGTGCGATCCGCCGCAGGAGTCTTGACTCGATGGTAAGCGGTCGGGAGCACTGCAGTCAGGTAGTCCGTCTTATTGAAGTGACGGCTGCCCACATTCACCAAGGGCGGCACCAATCCTCTTCGGCTGGCACTCGCCGCAGCAGGCTCACGGGAGGATGTGCTTACGATGCCAGGTCCTTGGGGTGATCGTTTGCGGCGTGTGCTCGGGATTGATCGGGCAGGGGCTTGCAAGTGGCACTCGAGTACAGCATTTGTGCCGCCTCGCTTTCTCAAGCGCAGCGGGCGCAACACTTTGGAAGGTCAAGTGACCGCGGAGCTCGAGATTCGCGGATTTTCTGCCCCACGGTCAATTCGTTGTGTCGATCCCCACGAAAGCGACGACTTGGTTTATCGCCGTCGCCACTTTATTAGACGTAGAGGCGGGCGTACGCACCAACCACCACCAGTGGATTGCGGCTACGTCGTCGAACTTGAATTCGCAGAACCTGTCTGCGGACCCATTGCCATCGGTTATGCGAGTCACTTCGGTTTGGGGTTGTTCGAGGCGAGCGAGAATGAATGACTGGCAACAATGTGCCGTAAAGGAGATTGTCTGAGACAGTCAGACTGTCGACCGAACCCTGTGTGGATCCGCCGCTAGTTCAACCAGCCCGCGAATGCCAACGGATGCCTCTCCAACAGCTTCCGGTGCCTGGACAAATGGGCCTGCTAAGCCGACGTCAGTCGTCGTCGAGTCGGACCCGAGTCCAAATTGCTCAGAGGCAATGAGCAAATCGGCTCTGAAGCCAATGACCCCCTAGCAGCTCACGTCGTTTTTCATGTTTCGTCAAGAGGTCCGACACGCATTCCTTGGAGTGGCAGAGCCGCATGCCGTCCGCGAACGACATCTGACGGGGCTTGGACTTTGGCGGTGGTTGCCATTGGTGTCGTTCTATGCGGCTACCACGGCCCACCTATTCGGTGCTGCATTTGGTTTTGTAATCGCGGGCCATCGACGGTGACCGGTCGAACCGTTACGCAGGAATCGACGCGTAGTGCGCAAGGCGTCGGGGATTTGGTTCACGTCTAGCCGTCGGGATCATTGGACCACTAGTGGGCTGAAACAGAATGGGGCAGCCGAATCGCGCTCGTTCAATACCAAATTTTCTTGCTCAACACCGCTACCGGCGAGATCCCACGAGTCTGCCCATCGGCTTGGCGTTCAGCGGCGAGGTGAAGCCTCGCCCGCTGCAACGCCGATACTGGCAGTGCGCGGAACTGACGGCAAAACGTCGGTCGGTGATGGTTCTTCGGGACCCGATATCACTAGCCTGTCCTGAAACTGGGATTGCATCTCTATGTAGTGCGCAACCAGTCGACCCGGGTCATTGTTGAACTCATGGGATATTGCCAGCCGAGCTGCGCGAACAGCTTCGAGCCCTAGGTCATTCTTCATCGTCATCTCCAAGGAGTTCGAGGGGGGTAACGAGCGATGGACTATGTAGACCAAGAAGGCCGTTGACTCTTCGAATATGGCCAAACTTGTTTGCATTGAAGTGCAAAGCGTCGCCGGCAGGATCGGCAGGCATCACTCGGTGTCGAATGTATGCTTCAACGATTTCTAGTGCTGTTCGGTCTACGGCGACGATGGGCAAGGTGGAAATCAGCTCGAGGCAGCTGGCCCGCGCTGGAAAGTCTCCGCGTCCGAGCTCATCAATGACCGCGACGCTCGCCACCAATTCCACCGAGCCCCTGTTTGCGCTCCACCAGGCACGAGTCCAGTCGCGACGCGCGAGCATCTCGGGCTCGGTCCTAACTTCGAAGTAGAAGCTAGGGATCGATGTTTCGACGTACGCTCTGGCCTGCATTCAACCCGAGCATACCGCCTTGTCGGTCGAGGAACCAGGGGCGACGAACTCCGCGGCGTATGCTCGCGGGTTTTAACCGTGTAGGCCAATTCTGAGCAACGAAAGGACAATCGCGCGCGGAATAGCCCAGTCGTTCCAACCCCAGTAGGTACTGCGATTTTGAGCACCGAAGGTTCAGGCAGTTCTGCTCCATGCCGGAAACCGGAACCAGCACGCCGTCCCCACCTCAGCGTTCTGGTCTCGACTCAAGCGATGGCCAGTTGGGAGTTTGCGCAGGGGTTCCGGCTGCTCGCCAATTCTGGACCGGCAATAGGGACCTGTCGCGTCCCCATCGACATAGTAGGTGTAGCGCAGCCATTGCACAGACTTTCAGTAGTGCCGTGTGATGAACAAATTCCGTGAACACGTTGTGTCACGAGAGCTGGGACGGACCAGGTGTATGCTGGGAGAAGCGACTTTGGGCTATCCCCATAACCGTCCCAATTCGATCCCTACCGCATCGAATGGAACCACACTGACGATTTGATCCCCACCATGCGCTCCGAGCAGAATCCATCGGTCGTTGTCGAGCGCGTAGGCTTCCAGCGTACGCGCGATGGGATCGATGAGCCACAGGTAGGGGACGCGGTATTGGGCGTACACTGGCATCTTCTCGACGCGATCGAATCGTGCGGTCGATGGGGACAGGATCTCGCAGATCCAATCTGGCGGCAGCTCGAAATAGGATTCGGTTGGGTGCGCTGGCATGCGCTCAACACGCCAACCCGCGAGATCGGGCACAAGAATCTCTTTGCCGAGATGGAGTTCAGGTTCGGCGAGAATGAGCCATCCACCAGGTCCTCCGTTGCCGAAATGGAATGGCGAACCAATGGAAATTGTCAAGCCGGTTGCAGCGAAGGCATGTGCAGGTCCCGGCCTTGGGCTGGTCACCAATTGGCCGCCGACGATCTCGCCAACCACGTTGTCGGGCAGTTTGAGCAGGTCGGCGAAGGATGCGAACCGCGGTGCCGGGGCGGACATGCGCGCATTGTACCACGCGATGGGTCTCACACCGAATTGCCGATTTCTACGATGTTTGCGGGCCGACGGCCCGCGGGAAGGCAGGTTCTACATGTCGGGTTCGGTCGCGCCACCCAGTGCAGCTCGTATTGAAGAGGCAGGGCCATTGCCGAGTGAATCGGCGCGGGCCAAGGCGTTACCGCTGGCGCCTATCAGCGACGAACGCGGCGAGCCCCCGGTGCCAGTGCGTATGGTCAACGAGGTGCTCTATTGCGAGCGGCTGATGTACCTCGAGTGGATCCAAGGGCAATGGGCGGACAACTACTTTACGGTTGAGGGCAAGGCGGTGCATCGCCGTGCAGACAAGGCGACGAAGCCGCTCGAAAAGCCAGCTCCGATTGCGGAGGACGGAGAGCCATTGCCCTACACTGCGCGTGCGGTTTGGCTTACATCTGAGCGGCTCGGGTTGACGGGCAAACTGGATGTGGTTGATGTGGAGGGCAATCAGGTGGTGCCCGTGGAGTACAAGCGCGGCAAGAAGCCTGACATACCCGACGGAGCCTACTTGCCTGAGCGGGTTCAGCTCTGCGCGCAAGTCCTCCTGCTGCGCGAGCATGAGTTTCAGTGCGACCACGGAGAGATTTACTACGCCAAAGACCGACAGCGGCATCCCGTACCCATTGATGATGTATTGATCAACCAGACGCTCGCTGCCATTGAACGCGTGCGAGCCCTCGCGGAGGCTGGGCAGTTGCCGCGGCCATTGCAGGACAGCCCGAAATGCAATGGTTGCTCTTTGGTTGGTATTTGCCTGCCCGACGAGGTTACGGCACTGGAGCGCATCGAGTCGATTCCTCCACCTGTCAAGGAGCCAATGGCAGATTCCGTGTTCGAGTTGGGGGACGATCCCTGGGGACTCGGCGGGACCCTGCCAACCGAGCCAGTGCGTCGGCTTTTCCCGGCTCGAGACGACCGCTTGCCCGTCTACGTTCAAGAGCAGGGCTCGTCACTGCGTCTCGACGGCGAGCGTCTGGTCGTCAGCGTCAAAGACGGGGCGTCCACGCACGCGCGGCTCAGTAATACGTCGCATGTAGCGCTTTACGGCAATGTGCATGTCACATCCCCGGCGCTTCGAGCGCTACTTGACCGAAATATTCCGACTTTGTTCTTCACGTACGGCGGCTGGTACCAGGGGCGCACCGTGGGTGCGGACTCGAAGAATGTCGAACTGCGTCTGGCGCAGTACAATGCTTGTCAAAGCGAGCACTTTGGGTTGCGCCTGGCTCGCGGGTTCGTCGCTTCGAAGATCCTTAACTGCCGTACGCTGCTTCGACGTAACCACGCCGCGCCAACAGAAACGGTACTGTCTGAACTGAAGCAACTAGCCCGCAAGGCAAGGAATGCAGACAACGTCGGCAGCCTACTCGGCATCGAGGGAACGGCCGCCCGCGTCTACTTCGGTCAATTCACTGGCATGCTGAAGGGAGACGCAGCCGGCGACTTCGACTTCGACGGTCGCAACCGCCGACCACCGCGTGACCCCGTGAACGCGCTTCTGTCATTCTGCTACTCGCTACTTGCCAAAGAGCTACTGATGGCAGTGACCGTGTCGGGCCTCGACTCGATGCTTGGCTTTTACCACCGGCCCCACTTTGGTCGGCACTCGCTGGCGCTCGACCTCATGGAAGAGTTCAGGCCAATTATTGCAGATTCGGTCGTTGTCAACGCCTTGAACACCGGCGTCATCCAAACCGACGACTTCATTCGCGCCGCCGGCGCCGTCAGTTTGACAAATCCCGCGCGCAAGCGCCTCATCATGGCCTTCGAACGCCGAATGGACAGCCTCGTAACCCACCCGGTGTTCGACTATCGCATCAGTTACCGAAGGGTACTTGAAGTGCAGGCGCGATTACTCTCCCGGCTGTTGCTCGGCGACATCCAGTTCTACCCTGAATTTCGGGTGAGGTGACCTATGCGCAAGGTCTACATCGTCACGTATGACATCTCGGATCCAAAGCGCCTACGTCAGGTGTTCAAGTTGATGCTCGGCTACGGAGACCACCTTCAGTTCTCGGTCTTCGAATGCGAACTCAATTCGCGTGAGCTTGTCGAGTTGCGCTACGCTCTTGGTGAATTGATTCACCATGATCAGGACCAGGTGCTCTTTGTCGATGTCGGCCCCGTCGAAGGACGCGGTGCTGACAGCATCACATCACTCGGTCGGCACTACGTCGATCCAGAGCGAACGGCCATCGTGGTTTGAGAGGCATTGACTGTGACCACCGCGATGGACTACGCTTTTCTTTGTCTCTGGACTCGCGAGCGGTTCGGTGTGCTACCAAACCCCGGACCTGCTCGCAGAACCCCCAGTTCATTGAAATCATGCAAGAAAGGACTCACTCATGCACGCGACTACCTGCGACGAAACTCGAGCAGTCGTCGCTTCGCGCCAACTGCTCGAGTTTCGTCATCCAACCCCTCACTATTGCTGGAGACCTCCGTGGTCTCATTCCGTCGCATTCGTGCGGCGGCCCCATTGAAGCTACGACCCGACCATCCGGGCGGTCATGGCAACCATCATTCCGTCGCATTCGTGCGGCGGCCCCATTGAAGCGGTCGACGCCTGCAGGTGTCCCAATCGGAGCAGGTGCTGGACTCGACGCATCATCGGGGCCACTCATGACCTCGATAGCGCGCGGTGGTGGACCGTAGCAAGCGCTCAACAGTGTCACGAACCCTGTTCCTCCTAAGTAATAGCGCACCCGCCTTGAGCAGGCGCGTTGTCCCGCAGAAAGGGCAATCCCGACTGTGATCGTGTAGATGTCGGTGGCAGCGAGGGCAGGGGGTCAGTGCCATCGCACCTCGATAGCGTTAGGAGATGCCTTGCGGTCTAGCACTCAACGACGCCATCCCTTACCGCGGCGGGCAAACCAGAAAGGCCGGATCTTCGACCGCACAGGTCGTCGGGAGACAGGTCAAGTTCTGGCCTAAAATGGTAGTCCGGAGGTCTGTACCGAGAGTTGTTGCTCGTTCACCGCGACCGACAGACGTTGGACAAGTTCCGCGGCATGCTTGGCAGTAAGCTGGGGAAGTACGTCTTTGAGTGCCGCCGCCTGTGCGTCAGTCCAACGTTTGGAAATGAGCGCACCCTCTACCAGTTGCTCGCCGTGAGCGTACGCAGCAAGATTCTCGTTCGACGGTTGAGCCAGGATCTCGCTTTCGAGTCGAGAGCGTTCGTCTCGACGATCGAGGACTCTCTGTACTCCTGCCTCGAAGTCCTGCTGAATCGCCGTACCAATTGCAGCGTCGGACGTCGCGCAGCGGGAGTCAAAGGTGACCTCGCGCTGCCCAAGTGCGAGGATGCTCTCTCCTTGTCGGACGAGTTCCGCGCGCAAACTGCGCAGCTCTGCCGCGGTCGAGGTATCTCGGTGCCGTGCCTCTTGAACTGTCCAGGCGCCCCCAACAGCAGCTCCCAAACCGCACAGCGCTACAGCCAACGCTAGGACTAGAGGTTTCATGATATCGGTTCCGAAGAGTGAGTCGTTGCCGTTCAGAGATGGCTTCAGGTTGCCAGTAGCATTCTCGCGTAGTCGATGCGCCCAGGCCCTCGATAGCCTGGCAGAGGGGCGGGCGCATCTAGGGGGGTCGTTGCTTAGAGCACCTTTGGCTCGTTGTAGGACGTGGTCGTAACCGCAACGTAGGTGCACATGCCCGCACTATCGTAGTAAACCGCGACGTGACTGTCCGCGGTGAAGTTCATGACGAGATTCACCAACACGGGGTTGGTCGTCGTGCATGATGCCGACACGCCCGAGGAGTTTCTGCCAAAACAGTACGCAGTGGTCGTCGTTCCAGAACTGAAGCCGTAGGTTCTACAGGCGATGTATTGCGTGCTGTCAGCCGAGTTGCGAGCGGCGCCGAGCGCGCCAGAGAAGAAGCGTGCCGCTGTGTCAACGAAAACCGCGTTTCCCTGCTTGTATCCAGCATGCGCTTGAATTGCGAACGTTAGGCATGCCGCCCCAAGCACGCCTCCTGATAACAAGATGCTGCGTAGCTTCATGATGTGCCTCCTAGAAATGGTTTGATGGGTCTCCCCATTGAGCAGACACACGCCGCAACGAAGTGGTGCACGAAATCGCCAACTCGTCGGCAGCAATCGAGTCGCGCCGGTCGCTCGGACGTGCGGGCAATCCGTGCCGTGGCTAATTCGCGGATCTAAGGTACGCCGCCTGGTCGTCGCCGGTGATAGTTGACAAGGGACGAATTGCGTCGTGCAGCAAACGCTTCGCCTTGGCCACAACGCGAGCCAGTCTGGCACGAATGCGAAGCCCCAGCGTCGATAACACGGTGGGCTGGTTTCGCCCCAAGTTGGACAACCGATCAAGTCTTGAGGAAGTGAGAACGCCCAACTATCCCCTAGGCGGAGGAAACGAGTAGCCAAGACAGGCGCCAACCGAAACGGATGTGGACGTCATGGACTCAATTCGCCTCGCGCTCCGCTTTCCCGTCGCCCAAATCGAGTTATTCAACCTCTTGCCGTTCCCGGGTACGGAGCTCTACGACGTGGCTTGACCGAGTTCGGAGGTGGTGCCGGAGGATGTCGTTTGGATGCGAGTAGCTCCAATCCCCCCGCGATGAGGTCGCCAGGGGCCGGAGGGAATGGGGTAGCCCATGACCCTGCAAAAAACACCTCCGAGCTGGCAGCATGAGGCTGCAAACTGGCAGAGCCTTTAGCGCCGCGGATCCCTTAGTGCCGCGGAGCCTTTGGAGCGGGTGCTGGACTCGAGGCATCATCGGGGCCATTCATGATCTCGATGGCGCGCGGTGGCGGACCGTAGCAAGCGCTCAGAAGTGTTACGAATCCAGTCCCGGCTAGCAACAGCGCACCCGCCTTGAGCAGGCGCGTTGTCCCGCAGAAGGGGCACTCCAGACTGTGAGCGCGTAGATGCCGGCGGCAGCGAGGGCAGGGAGTCATTGCCATCGCAACAAGGTAGCATGATGAGGCGCGGGCCAGTTCCCCCATCTTTCCATATTCGCGGTGCGGTAAAGTGGCACTTTGGTTCACCAGTTGCGGCCGATCCTCGTCACCCTCGGGAGCGATTCCAGGTACTTACTGTCGCAACACCACGTCGAGGCGCGTTGCCGCCCCGGTACCCACGGTGACTTCTCGCTCGAATGCGGAGTAGCCAGGTGACATGAAGCGAAGACGATAGCTTCCGGGTAGCAGCATGCGGTGATAATCACCCACGGCCGCGTCCGTCATGACGTCTACTCCTACGCTTGGGAGCCCGACAACTTGCACGGTGGCAGCCAATGCCTGGCCATGGCTATTGGACACGATGCCGCGAACGCCCTTGAGCGCTGTCTCGATGTACCCGAGCATGGCACGGTTGTTCGCTTGCCAGTACTTGTCGAGTTCGTTGCCATTGACCAGGTATTTGTGGGACATCTCGATCGTGACCTCACGCGTGCCATGGTAGTAAACCATGTAGTCCTGGCGTCCACCGGTCACCTGGAACCAATCGAACCCATTGGTAATGCCGTTGTCGAGATCTTGCATGTACTTGTTGGGGCCGTCGGTCTGCGCTTGGGTGGCATAATTGCGCGCTAGTGCCGAAAACCACGCGTCCTCTGGATGACGCGCGGCTGTGCAGTCCCAGGGGTAGTTGACGACCTCCTTTCCGGTATGAAAGTTCGCGGATAGCGCAAAGTTGTGAGCGGCGGCAAAATCCATGAAGGCGACCGTTTCGCGTGCCCAGTCGTTCCCGTCAGGGTGCTCACCAACGGTGAAATCAGGGAAGTTCCGGTTGAGATTGACGCCGTTTGCCATGGCTCGAGTGGCAAGTTTGACCGTGTTGTCGCCGCCGGCGTAGGTTCCGTCGGGGTTTGCCAATGGATTGATCCAAAGCTCAACGCCGTCAACAATGGCGGTGAGCCTCGGATCATTGCCATAGCCACTGAGGAGCTGGTCGACCAGGCGCAACATGAGCATGTAACCGGTGGGCTCGTTGCCGTGCATGGTTGCCGAGTAGAAGACTTCAGGCTCGTCTTCGGCAAGGTCTGGATGATCGGTGATGCGTAGAGCAAAGAGCTTGCGCCCCAACTGACTGGTACCAATCTCGACCAGGCGGCAGATATTGCTATGCGCTGCAGCAAACGACTGCATGAGTTCGACGTATTGCCCGTAGGTCGGGTAGTTCTGCCAGGTTTTTTTGACCTCCTCCGTGGTTGCGGCCATGCGGATGCTCTCTTTGCGACCCGGGTACTCTAGTACCGTCCAAGAGTAGCCAAGATTCTGCAACCGATTGAGCATCGAATCCGTGGCGAACGCCCAGACGTCGTTGCCTTGGACGTCGGCTATGCTGACGGCCGAGGTCAGAGTGGCAAGCTCCGAGCGATCGAGGATCTCGAGCCGAATGTAGCTCTCGTTCGTTGCGGCGTTGGCGGTTCCTGCGACCGATAAGCTGGCAGCAAGGAGCATAGCATGGACGGCGCGCTTCATGGGTTCACCTCACGTGTGCGCCGAGCAAGTACTGCAATGGACGCACGCAACTCTGACACACGACCCGTCGCCCGTAGTGCGAATGCAGTTCGGCGTCAATCCTTTACCGCGCCGCGCAAGCCAGAAAGACCGGAGCTCTGGACCCAACCTACTGCCAGGCGCGACTAGGCAAGCGCGCCACTAAGCCAGGCGCAAGCCCGGGGGACATGACGAATCACAGCTTCTGCCGCATAATAGCCCGGTGTGCTACTCCGCTATGATCGAGCAGAGCGTCAAAGCTCTTGGAATTCGCTTCCAGGCACGGATCCAAGTCGATCTGTTCGAAGAGCTGTTTCGCCGTCGCCTCGTGGACGGACGGTTGAAGCTGCCGAAAGCCATGGAGCTCGATTTCCTCGAACCTGTGAACGAAGTCGAGGAACGCATCAAGCAGGCCATCGTCGAGTATCGTCAACAGCAGGGACAGTTGTGGCATGCGGAACTCGTGCGCCAGAAGGAACGCCTCGCCGCGGCCGAACGCAGTCTGTTGCATCGAACCACCAAGAAGGCCTTGTCCGAGCAGCGCATCGCCCACAACAAGGTGGCCTTCTTCCAGACCAAGCTCGATGACCTATATCGCGAGCGACGCGAGCCGCGCGATTCACGGGTCTTCCCCCAATGGTATGCTCCAGTCGTGGGCCTCGAAGACGGAGAATGGGTCGTGCGACCCATGCGCTACCACCTGCGGCCAAGCGACGCGCCAGCTAGTATCGATCAGCGTTTCGATGGACTCTACAACGCACGACGCGACAACTTGACCGGTTTTTGGCGCGGGCAGTTCGGGCGCCACCACGGCGTGGTCATCATGGGCTCGTTTTTCGAGAATGTTGCTCGGCACGACTACGAGCATCGCCCGCTCGCATACCAGGAAGCGGCGCAGAATCTCGTCGTGCAATTTGAACCGATACCTGGCACCGAGACCTCGACGCCACCTGATATGGCTGTTGCCTGTGTTTGGGACCATTGGGCAGGCGTGGGCGAGCCTGAGCTCTGGTCATTCGCAGCGATCACGGACGAACCACCGGCTGAGGTGAGAGCCACCGGGCACGATCGCTGCGTCGTGGCTTTGCGCGCGCAGAACGTCGCGCTTTGGTTGGCGCCCGAGGCGCGCCGGGACGCAGAGCTATTTCGCCTGCTAGCGGACCGAGAACCCTACGTATATAGGCATCGCTTGGCTGGCTAGGCTGGCTAGGCTGGCAATGGCCTCGCTGGGAGTCGTCTTGGACTCAAAACCTAGGTTCCTCTACTAGCAGCACAAACTTCTAGGGCGGCAGGGGGCTGTTCGCAAAACCAGTTCTCATTTGTGGTGGACTTGGCAGTCGCTCTTATAGCTGGCCGGTCTCAAGACTCCCCTTGCTTCATTGCAGCTTGAAGCTTTGAATCGGAACTGCTGGCTGCCGCCTCAGTCCGCAGGCATATAATGCGACGAACGCGGTAGGCTCCGCAATCTGACGAGGAATGCAGGTCATGACTTTACTTCACAGGTCCCAAACGACTCTCTGCAGAACGGCAATATTCGGCGTGGCCTGCGGCTTCGCTTTGATCGGTTGCGACGGGGAAGACAAGAAAACCCCAGCGAAGGTCGCCAGCGGAGGCTCCGCTGGGGCTCAGACTCAGACAGAGACAGGTGGGAGCAGTGCCACCGTGAGTAGCGGCGGGACTACGGCCACTTCGACTTCGACAAGTGTCGGGAGCGGAACTAGCGCCAACGGCGGCGCTGTTGGCGACGGCGGTGCGGTCAACGGCGGCGCCACCATCGGCAACGGTGGTGCGACGGAAGGTGGTGCAGCCAACGGTGGTGCAGCGGAAGGCGGCGTCATTGGCATTGCCGGCAGTACTTCCACGACCGCTGCAGCTGGGTCCGGGGCATCGGCTGGCACGACTCAGACCGTCGGGACCTGTGACTCTGACATCGATTGCAAGGCGCTCAAGATGCTTTGCGATACGACTGCAAAGAAATGCGTACAATGCTTGCAGAACGTGGATTGCACGGATGGAGCGGCCTGCGTGTTCGGTGTGTGCGGTGGTGATCCGGGCTGCAAGTCGAATGCCGATTGTGCAGCTTCGGCGAATGGCAAGGTGTGTGACGTCACGCGTGGAAGCTGCGTGGCTTGCATGGTGGCGGCGGATTGTCCGAACCCGACGACGAGCGAATGCGTCGCGCATGCTTGCGTAGCCGTGACGACTTGCACAAATTCGTTGGACTGCACCAGCACCACAGCGCCAATCTGCAATCGAACCCCCACGCCAGCTCGTTGCGTTCAATGCGTCGCGGATGCCGACTGCGTATCCGCCGGTACCGGTAAGGTCTGTTCGAACAACCAGTGTCGGACTACCTGCAGCACCAATACCGACTGCACCGGGGGGTTGAAATGCAACACCTCAGTTACGCCGAATTACTGTGCGGCTTGTGCCACGAGTACGGACTGCGCCGCTTCCCAGTTCTGCAGCAAGGGGGAATGCGTCGCCGACGTTTGCACGGCAGGCACGGACCAAGCGTGCGTTAGCAACGCTATTGTTACCTGCAATGCGGATGGCAGCGGATTTGCCACGCCCAAGGCCTGCCTTGCGGGGCAAACCTGTTCGGTCGCCGCCAGCCGAGCTGCCTGTAACACTGTTCCGACTACGGTCTGCGACCCGGTTCCCGGCACCGTCAACCCTTGCACGGAGATCCCCGCGTTTACCGGCACACAGACCGTGGATGCCAAGGGCGAAGATTTCTGCACCATCCCTTCGTTCGAGTTCAATTTCAAGAACGCGGCGGCCGTCAACAACAACAAGGCCACAGGCGGGGCTACGACCGCTTACACACAACGCGCCATCGCGCAGGTGGCTTGGTCTCCGGAGGCGTTCCACGCCTTCATTGAGGTGTTTGGCACTCCCGTGCACTCCAACACCACCGTGGACAAACCCTGGGACGGTGACAGCATCGAACTGATGATTACGACGGCCAACAGCCCCCAGGAGGGTCTGTCCTCCAAGGATCCGAATGTCCTTCATATCATTGCCAACAATGGCGTAGCGGTGACGGTGAAGAGCGACGGCAATTCGGGGACCCACACGGCGATCAACGACGCGACCAAGTTCAAGGGGGCATTGACGAGCACGGGCTACGTCATTGAACTGAAGGTTCCCTGGCCTTCCGCGCCGACGCTGGCGTCTGGCACGGCAATGCGTTTCGACATGGCGATGAACGTCGACACCACAGCCGTCGATCCTGATTACCCGGGCCGCGACGCTCAGGCCGTTTTGGTAATGACCGCACTGACGGGTACGACCAGTTGCGCCACTACCCCCGCAACACCCTTCTGTGACATTCGGCTCTGGTGCCCCACGGTGCTCAAGTAGTTGCCAAGAATGTGCTCTGCCAGATTTGGCAGAGCACATTCGCACTGTCCTTTCTGGCAGTCAGCGATCAGGTATCAGCTATCAGGAGGACTTCAGAGTTCTGAGGGCTGACAGCTGACCTCCCATTCGTGGACTGGCTTAGCAAGAGCCTCGGAGTGCCTACGGCTTCTACATGGCCAGGTTGGCCAGTTTTGGTCGGCCGTGGCCAGCTCGCTTGCACTCTTCCTTCGAGGATTTGAGGTGTCGTTGGTTTGAGGGTTCACGCTGTCCGCGGATTGTCTGCCTCGAGTTTGCCTGCAGCATGAATCGTGCAACTCTCCACGCCATGCGCTGCAAGCTTTTGGGGGTTGTCGGTTTGGTTGGATGCACACCCGTGGTCGCGGGCCCACCTTTGGCTGTGGCCCCGCCCTCCCCACCGGCAGTGCTCGTTCCACCGCCCGCGGTTGCCCCTTCTCCGATTGATCCAGTGTCGGGGCCTGCCGCGATCAGTGAATCGGCCCGCGTTCAGGCGCGAGCGGCCTTTGCCCAGGCCCTCGAGCTTTGGTCGGCGGGGCGAAACGCGGAGGCGAACGCAATGGTCGAGCTTGGGCTGACTGCGTTGGGGCGGCACTTGCCCGAAGACGTAACCGAGGAGCATCTCGGCAGTTGGCGCGAGGACGCTTCGGTTTCTGCGGACGGTAAGGCTTACGCATTTGGCGATGCCGAGACCCTGCTTGTCGCAGAAGCGGCGACGGGGCGCTTCATGGGGCTGCGTGTTCACGACTCCGGCAAAAGCGCGACGGGACCTGCCCTTAGTCCCAAGGCTTCTGTCGTCGTCGCCCCATCTGCGGCGGAATTGCGCGTGTACGAAACCAAGGGGCTCACCTTGCGGCTGAGTATCAAGGTGAGAAAGGATGCACCCTTCACCTTCCTCTCCGATGACCAATTGGTCACGGTGCGACTGGGAGAGCCTGCCAAAGAGGCTCCCGTCGCGCGGGGTCAGCTCCTTCAACGCAGCATCTCCGCCTTGCCTAGTTCCGGAGGTCCAACGGCGCTTGCCGCGTCGACGAAACAGGATGCTCAAGTAGACGCAGAGCTTTCGGACGACGAGATCATCGTTTTTGACCTTCGCACGGGCAAGACGCAAAGGGTGTATGGGCTTACTCCGCCACCCGATCAGGGCTTGATGCGCAAGGTGGCGAGTCTTCCGCCAAGTCAGCTCTGCAACGCAACTGACGACTGTCAGCAGTATGAACTGGACCCGACACCGATTGGGCGGCGCGTTGAGCAACTCCGCGTCGTCGCGGGAACGGTCGTAGCGGCGTGGCAAGGCGGTGCCACGACGTTTCACCGGCTCCGAGACGGCAAGCTCGTGGGCGCGTTTCGGTCGCGCGGCGAGCGGTGGAAGCCAGGGTTGGTCGCCATATGGCCAAAACCGCCACGCGCAGCTGTCGTGACATCGCTACCCAATGTTGGGCGCGGCAACGAACCGCCCTTCAGTGTGACTGCGCTCTTCGATCTCAATCAGGGGCGCCTGCTGGAAATCTTGGATGAATGTCGTTGGGCAACCGGGCTCGCCTTCTCGGCGGATGGCAAAAAGCTGATGGTGGGCGATTTGCGTCGAGCCTGCCTGCACGACGGGCGTAGCGGGCGCTATTTGGAAACGACCGAAGAGGTGCGTCCGGTGCGTGGGGCTGACGACAACCTACAGGATATTTCGGTGCGGTCTGGTCCCGCAGGTCGCTGGTTACTGACTACTGCCGACGGCACTTATGGCGTATTCGGCGAGCAGAACGGGCGGGCCTTGTTCCGCGGCAAGAGCGACAGAGATGCGGGCCTCGTTGCGAGCGACGACCGGTCATTGTTCGTTGCAGACTTTTCGGGTGGCGAGGCACAACTCATTACCTTTGGGCCAGCGGGTGTTGAACGCCGCCTCTTGCGTTCGGAGGAACTGGAGCAAAAGCGCCTACCTCCAGAGCTGGCAGACAGTCCCGCGGGCAGGCGCGCAGCCGTCCTCGAGAAGATGCTGCAACGGAGCTGTCTCATCGAGGGATTCCGCCTTCCGAGGGAACTCTGTCGCCTGCCGCAGAAGACACCTTAGGGCTGGTCAAACTCAACTGTACGTATCGCAGATCCTGGCGAGTTGCTCGAGGCTGGTTTGGTCTTTGGCAAATTTACAGTTGGTGACTCGACCCTGCTCGAAATACTTGCCAGTCATGCCCTTGACCTCGCTACTCGTGGCAAGCAAAATTGGCGTTTTAGCACCCTCTGTTGGGTTCTCCGAACCACCAAAACCAAGATCGTTACTCAACTGCGAATTGACGTCCCCTGGGTGACAGCAATTGACAGATATCGAGTCCGGTTCGAGCCGCGCAGCCCAAGCCACCGTCAGCATCCGATTGGCTTGTTTCGATTGCCGGTAGGCCGCATCGTTGTCGTAGCGGCGAAGCTTGAATTCGAGATCGTCCAAGGCTAGATCCCCCGCCCAATAGCTGGCAACATTGACCACGCGCGCATCTTGGCCGATGCGCAGCGCGGGCAGCAGCGCTTGGGTCATCCAGACGTAGCCGAGTACGTTCGTGGCAAAGACCACTTCGATGCCTTCGGCTGTTTGTTGTCGATGCGGCGGGGCAACGGCCGCATTGTTGACCAAGACATCGAGCGGCCCCTCGAGACGCCGTGCGAGCTCGAGAATGCTCTCATGCGAGCCTAGATCGACCAGTTCTGCGCGGATCCGCTCATGGCCTGCTTTACGGCGCAGTTCGGCCACTAGTCTCTTGAGTTTGGCCTGGTTCCGCCCGGCCACGATGAGTTCAAGATTGGGAACTGCCGCGAGACCTTCCGCAATGGCACAACCAATGGCCCCAGTGGCGCCGGTGACAAGGGCGATGCGAGGACGGTCTGCCATGGCGTAGTCAAGCGAGAGCCTTACATTTTTAGCGCTGCAGAGGCAATCGCATCCACTATGCTCGGCCGATGTCGTCCCGGTCCCTCGAAGCCTTTCAACGGTTGCATGCCATTGCGCAGACGGGCCTGGCCTACAGCAAGAACCCGTATGATCTCGACCGCTTTCGCGAAGTGGCGGCCATCGCCGAGCAGGGGCTGGCAGAGCTTCTGCAGGTAGATCTTGCGGCCATCCAGGGTCACTACGCTCTCGACAAGGGGTACCCGACCCCAAAGGTCGAAGTGCGCACCGCGGTATTTTCCGAGGGGCGCCTTTTGCTCGTCCGCGAAGCAGAGGACGGCCTTTGGACCCTACCCGGAGGTTGGGTGGATCAGACCGACACTCCGCGTCAGGCGGCCGAGCGTGAGGTCGAAGAGGAGTCTGGCTATCGCGTCAAGGCTACGCGCCTGGTGTCGTTGAAAGACCGACGAGCCCACGGCTATCGTCCGCTGATGCTCGGCGGTTGCTATAAGCTCCTCTTCCTGGCCGATTTGATCGACGGAACCCCGACAACCTCGCTCGAAACTACAGAGGTAGCATTCTTTGCGCTGGATCAGATCCCTGCCTTGTCGATGGGTCGCACCTTGCCAGAAGACATCGAGGAGGCTTACGCGGCGCATTGCGAACCGACGAGGGAGACGGTGATTGACTAGCCTAGCGCTCCGTCACCCGATCGATAATCCGCTCGACGCGGTCGGAATTGGATCGGGCGCGCCGCGCGCCGAGGCGAAGCTCGAGCTCTTGGCGCGCCTGCTCGTAGTCGCTCCAGCGCTCGTAGCTGCGCTCGAAGAACGCGTTACCGTCGTAGCCGTAGAGCAGGACATTGCTTTGAACCGCACGGTAGAACGGAGCGGTGAGGTCGACTTCGAGCAAGCTCGCTTGTTGGATGAGGTAGCCATGAAAACTCGTGACGAATTCATCTAGCTCGGTCTGGGAGAGATCTGCCGCTTCTGGCGCATGACAGTGGGAGCGCTCCTCGATGGATGGATCGCCCGCGGTGACGCGGTAAAGTGGCAGATGGAGCATGCCGCGGTAATCGTGACAACGCAGCAGAATGCTGACTCGCTGCTCACGCTCGAAGGTCAATAGGAGAGGAAAGGAGAAGGAGCCGCGGTAGTTGTCGAAGAGGGGAGAACTCGGTCCGAACCGGCGTTCGAGGACGGCGAGCGTGTGCCCGAGCGAAAGGGTTGCGCCACAAGGTAGCGGTTGCTGTACCAGTCGCACCAACAACTCGTAATTCTGCAGCAGGGGCAGGGCATGGTGGCCTAGGGCGACGAACTCGTCGTCACCAAGGCGCCATAGGTGCCATTGCCCATCGGCCAATTGCAGGTTTGGTCTCGCCATGATTTCTCCCTCCGTGAAGGCGGCGCCGGGCTCCACCAATTGCTTTGACCCCCTTACGAAAGCACGAAGTTGGGACGTTCGTCCAGGACGAACTTCTCGCAATTGGGCCGGAACTACGGTCCCTCTCCCATGCCCCGCCGCTCCACCCCCAACCCGTTGGCCAAGGGGATCGGCTTGCGTATCGCGCAGTTGCGCAGTGAGCAGGGGCTGACAGCGGAGAAATTGGCGTACGAGAGCGACGTGGGTTCCAAGGGGTTCCTGAGCGACATCGAGCATGGACTGGCCCTGCCTTCGCTGACGACGCTCGAACGCATCGCCCAGCGACTCGACGTATCGCTGTATGACCTGCTGGTGTTTCCGATAGCCGGAGAGCGCGAGCGGCTGATCGAACTGACGCGCCACTTGCCGAAAGGCTCCTTGGCTCGGATGCTGCGCGAATGGGTGGATGCCGAGCTCGTCATTGCGCCATGGGTGCCAGCGCCATTGCACGCCATTCGTGTTTACCCGACGCTCGAGGTCGCGGCAGGTTGGTCCACGCAAGCGTTGCCGCGTGGAGAGCCGAAGGCAGAGACACTGCGACTGCCAGGGAGGTTCCAACGCGCGCGGGACTTTGCCGTGCGGGCCTCGGGCCATTCGATGCAGGGATTTCGTTCGACGATCCGCGATGGCGACTGGCTCGTGATGCGCAAAGCGCGCTTGACGCCCGAGGCGGCCATCGGTCAGGTCGTGCTATTGGCACGTGAAGACAAGTACGGCGACAAGAGCCTGCACGTCAAACGCATCGCGCAGAAGGGCCGGCGACTCCTTTTTCAGTCCGATGACAGCAGTATCAAGCCCTTGGCAGCGCTCGAGACCGACCAGATCCTTGCCACCCTGATTGCCATCGTGACGCCAGCGGCCATGGCGCCTGCGATACACACGAGGTTTCCGAAGTCCAGTCTTGCCGCAATCTTTGGGCTCACTCGAGCTCCCAATGGCAGCTTTGCACGCGTGGATGGTCACCTGTTCTTCCTGCTCAAGTCGAACGACATCGAGCCAAAGGGGCAGCTTCCGATCACGGGCTGCTCGCCACGGCCCGCGGAGACTGCGTTCGTACTATCGAACGATACCAACACGTTTACGTATCTCGGGTTGGCTCGCTACGATGCCAACGCGGGCTGCTGGCGGCTGGACGAGGCGTCGGCGGAAAATCCGTAGTTACCTCTTGGGTCACGCGTTTCGGGGTTCCAGTTGCGCGCCGGTTTCAGCGTCAATGAAATGGTCGGCCTGTGGGCTCACGCCCAGACAGTTGGAAGTAAAACCCCGACCAGGACTGAAATAGACCACAGAGAGTTGGCGCGGCGTCGATAAGCTAGCTGTACGGATGTCCGCGGAGTCTTTCATTCATCCCACAACGCTGACGGCGACGAATAGGTCACCGTTTCAGCTGCGCGCGCCGTTTCTTGCGCTGGTAAGTCTGCTCTTGTTGGCGGTGGGCGCCAGCGTTTTCGCGGGGCTGATTGGCATAGGGGCGCTCGATCGCTCACTGGAGGAGGTCACACAGGTCGACGTTCAGCGGCTGTTGACAGTCACGCATGTCCGTCGCCTATTTCGCTCAGAAGTGGTGCTAAGCCATGCCATTGAAGAAGAGCGAGACCCAATAGAGCGCAGCGAAATGGCTATTCGCCTCGAGCAAGGGAGGGAAGAGCGTGCCGTGCTTCTCGATCAGCTGAGTCGACTAGGTGTCCTCGGTCAGAACCAAGCACTTGATACCCTGAAACAGGAGCACGGTACGAGCATTCGGCATGGGCACGGTGTAGCCAAAAACTGGGAGAGCTCCGTCGCGCTCATTTTGAACGCTACGCAGGAGCGGCTCACCCGTGCTGCCGCCGCTGCGAAGGAGACAAGTCGGGCAGCGCGAGCGCAGTTGATCGTGGTCTCCGCATTGGCCGCCGCTTTGTCGCTGCTGTTGGGCGTAGTCCTGCTGCGGCGATTGCGCGCTGCATCCGAGTCACTGACTCAAAGCGAAGCGCAGTTTCGCGCCGTAGTGCAGTCAGCTCCCTCACTGCTCGCCATGCTTTCGCCCGTCGGAAAGCTCGTCTACATTCCGCCGCGGGCAGCAAGCTTTTTGGGTACCACCCTCGAGCGCCTCCACGTCGATCCACTGTGCTGGCTGAAGGACGAGGAGCGCCACGTCCTGCAAGCGTGCATGAACGAGGCCCTCGCTGGAACGCTGGGTGTGCCGTCCGTGAGGCTGTGTGCAACTCGCGACAATGAGACAACTTGGCACGTGTCGGCGTCGGCTACTCCACTTTTTGACGCGCAGCGACAGGTGACCGGGATCATCCTTCAGCTCTTAGACATCTCAGAACAATGTGTCGCCGAGCGTGCTCAGCATGAACTCGAGGACCAGCTTCGCCAAGCTCAGAAGATGGAGACGGTTGGTCGGCTCGCTGGGGGAATTGCGCATGACTTCAACAACCTGCTAACCGCGATTCAGGGCTACGCCTCGTTGGTTCAGCAAGAACCCAATACCCCCGACGTGCCAGAGTTCATCGAGGGGATCGTGACTGCGGCGGATCGCGCCGCTCACCTTACGCGTCAATTGTTGGCTTTCTCGAGAAAGCACGTAATTGCGCCCATCCCGACGGATCTTGGGGCACTCGTGCGCGGGCTCGAGAAGATGCTCGTGCGCGTCATCGGCGAGGACGTACGGCTCGTCGTTACGTCCGACAAGGCATTGGGACGCTGCCTCGTCGATCCCAACCAGGTTGAGCAAGTTGTGATGAATCTCGCCATTAACGCGCGACACGCCATGCCCAACGGTGGCAACCTCGCCATAGAAGTAAGGAACGCCGAGCTGGACGAGGGATACACGGTTCATCACCCAACGGTGCCGTCGGGCGCTTACGTGTTGCTCGCAGTCAGTGACACCGGGGTTGGCATGTCGAAAGAAGTGAAGGAGCGCATCTTCGAGCCCTTTTTCACAACCAAACCCGTCGGACAAGGCACCGGGCTCGGGCTCTCAGTCGTCTACGGTACGGTGCAGCAGCATGGTGGTACCATCGACGTCTATTCGGAATTGGGGTTCGGTACGTCATTTCGCATCTATTGGCCCAGGGTGGAGCCGGTGGCGTCGGCGGTCGCCCAGACGGTGGGCGCCGCGGTTCGCCCACGCGGCAGTGAGACGGTTCTATTGGTCGAAGACGAGCTTCTGGTGCGTGTCTTTGCAACGAAGACATTGACTCAACAGGGCTATCGGGTCATCTGCGCCGAAAGCGCCGAAGCGGCCTTGCAGCTATTCGACGAAGCAGCAGCACCAGCACTGCTCATTACGGACGTGATTCTGCCTGGCATAAATGGGCCAGCATTGGCGCGCGAGTTGCTCGTGCGTTTCCCTGGCCTCCCCGTCCTCTTTGCGTCGGGCTACTCCGGCCACCTGATGGCAGAGCGCGGCCAGTTGCCTGCGGACGTAGACTACCTGCAGAAGCCATTCGATGCGACGACCTTGGCGAAGCGGGTGCGCGCTGCCATCGACAACGCAAGACCTTTCGGCTAGCAATCTGCTACACCGGTAGCGTGTCGTTGCTCCTGGTTCTGGCCGGAATTGGATTATGGCTCCTGCTTCTGCGGACGCCGGGTACTTTGCCTAGCCAAACCCGTCGGAACCTGCGCCGTGCCATCACCATCACTGGGATCGGAATTGGCCTAGTCATTCTGGTCCGTATCGGTCAACCAGGGTTGGCCGCCGCGGGAGCGCTCCTGACTGCCGCGTGGCGACTCGTCGGCCCCTTGTTGCCGAGGTTGCTGCCATTGCTCTTTGCGCCCCCTGCTCGGCAGAGTGCTCGCGCTGCACAGGAATCGTCTGAGCCAACGACTAACGTATCCTCGCAGATGACTCGCGCTGAGGCACTCGAAGTACTTGGCCTTGCCGAGGGCGTGTCCGACGAGGCAATACGCCAAGCGCATGCCGAGCTCATCAAGAAGGTTCATCCGGATCGCGGCGGGACCTCGTACCTCGCTGCGCGGGTCAATCTCGCGCGCGACCTACTTTTACCGAAGGATAGACGCTAGCAAGTCGGACGACAGGCACAAACTGACTCTCGATTGAGCACCGGCAGCCTTTTCGCCCAGGAACTGCCAGATATTGCGAGTATCGCGGAAATATCCCTCGTCACGTCCCAGCGCAAGATCGTAGCCTTCTGGTCCACCTTGCCATTCGGAGCAAATTCGTGCCCACCACGCCGACCGATTCATCCTCGCCCCTACAAGCGTCAAGCACAACCGCACTCGTTCCAGTCGACCCACAGTGGATCGCCCTTCACACGATACACTACCAGTTCTTGGGCAATCAACAGGTGATGCTCGAAGACGATCTGCGCGTTGATGCTTATCACGCTGGGATCGTTGGCAACAAGGCAGACTTTGAAGGTCGCACGGTGATGGATGTGGGCGCAGGCACGGGCCTGCTGAGTCTCTTCGCTGCTCAAGCAGGAGCCAGGAAGGTTTACGCAGTCGAAGCCTCGGGTTCTGCGGACTACGCGCAGCGGCTTATCGAACACGCCGGCCTCGGCCATCGAATCGAAGTCGTGCGATCGACTCTGCAGGCGCTAGACCTCTCGGAGAAGGTGGACATCATAATTTCAGAGCCCTGGGGGTTCTTTCTCTTTCACGAACGCATGGTAGAAGCGTTCGTGGAAGCCAAAGAGCGGTTCTTGGTACCCAACGGAAGAATGTTTCCGTCAGCGGCAACACTTGCTATCGCGCCCTTCAGCGATGCACAGTTGTACGAAGACCGACTCGCTAAGGTTCACTTCTGGGACAATAAGGCGTTCTACGGCATCGATCTCTCGGGGCTGTCGCGGACGGCGCGCGACGAGCTCTTCTCCATGCCCGCCTTGGGCCCATTCGAGCCGAACATGCTGATGGCCGCGCCGGCTACGAAGGACTTCAACTTCGTTCAGATGGCACTGGGCGATTTAGCAGAAATCGAATTGCCATTCCGATTCGCCATGGCTCACGGCGGTGCAATCCATGGAATTGCAGGCTGGTTCGATTTGGCGTTCGACGGCAGCACGAACCGAGTCGTCTTGTCCACCGCACCGGATGTACCGAATACCCATTGGTGGCAACTGCGATTCGTGTTCCCGCAGCCGCTCATGACGAGAATCGGCCAAGTATTCAGCGGTCGGATGATCTTGAGCGCGAATCGGGCAGCCAGCTATACCGTTCATGTCGAGGGTCGAATCGAGGACAGTGGCCTTGCCATGCAATGTGACTTCCAGATGCAGGCCCATTTCTGGTGGTCGACTTCGTAGAGACCAACTCGAGCCGCAAAGCCTGCCATAAGTCTCATCCCTGGCGACCGCCGCGATTCATTGCTTGAGTTTCGGCTGCGGGTGATCGATGGTTATCCTAAGGCGGGTCACCAATCACCATGTCACCATCCACGATCGTTGCGGGAACCGGTCTGAGTCGCGAACGAGATGCCCGTCAAGCTGGCCGAGAAGCAGCGCTGGCTGCAGTCAGTGGCTTGGCCGGTGAGGCACCTGCCCTCGTCGTTGTGTTTACGACCCCGCGCTACGACCTTCCAGCGTTGCTTTCTGGAATCCGATCTGTCACGGGCGATGTCACGCTGGTCGGCGCCACGGGTTCCGGCGAAATCGTGCAAGGACAATACATGGGGTTCGGTGAAGGCGTCGGCGTGCTTGCAATGACTGCAGGTCCCTATCGGTTCGGCGTAGCTTCGGCAAGCCACATCCAGGCGGACCTCGATCGTGCCGGACAGTCCATCACCACTGCGAGCCAAGCCATGGTAGGCAAGAGCCCGCACGCAGCTGTGCTGTTGTTGACTGACTCGATGATGGGTGATCTGCAGCAGTTCTTCCAGGGAGTCTACCGCGTTACGGGGCCCAGGGTCGCCATCGTGGGTGCTGGGGCTGGCGACGAGCAGAAGTTCGTTCGGACGCTCGTATTTCACAACGACACGATTGTCGAGGAAGGGGCCGTGGTCGTCTGGATAGCCAGCGAGCAGCCGTTGCATGTGGCAACTCAACACGGCTGGCAGCCGATCGGCGTTCCGATGATCGTTACCCGTACCGCTGGTACTGAGCTCATCGAGCTGGGCGGACGTTCAGCGGCTGATGCTTACGAGGAGCAACTCGGTCTTGCTCCTGGACAGCTCAGCGCTGACAAGTTTTGGGGCACTTCCATCCACCATCCTTTGGGACTCATCCAACCCGATGGCACGACCATCATTCGGGTTGCGCGGGCAAAAACACCTCAAGGTACCCTCAGAATTCAGGGTTGCGTGCCGCCCACAGGGAGTGCAGTACAGGTCATGGCGGGTTCGGCGGACAGCCTGATGGCGATCTCGGGTGGGACGGTTAGCGAGTTGCTGCGGGCCCATCCTGGCGCTGGCGTCGTGTTGACCTTTAGCTGCGCAGCTCGTGCTATGATCTTCGGCCCACGCGTTTCGGAAGAGGCGCGCCGAATGCAGGAGGTAGCCGGTTGCATCCCAACGTTCGGATTCTACTGTTGTGCCGAATTCGCGCGCTCATCCGGCGTGCTCGGCACGCACAACGCTACCCTTACCGCTCTCGCTCTCTAGCTTAGAGTCCAAGCTTGCCATGCCAGATCTCGATTCGGCGCAGTGCAGCAAGCCTCCGTTGCTCGACCATGCCGAGCTTGACCAACTCCGCGCCGAACACGCTGTGGTTGTGCGAGCACTGCAGGAAGCCATCCGCGACACAACGAGACTGACTCGCCTATTCGCGGTCCTGAACGAAGCGGCGCCGCTCGACAGTCTGCTCGATCGAGTGCTGTCCACTTTGTCGGAGCTGTTTCTGGCGGACATCGTAGTCCTTCTGGATGCAACGAACGACAACGGATTGGTGCCGCTTGCTGCAATTGGCTTGCCCATTGGTGTCACCCATCAGACAATTCCTATCACTGATAGCGGCTACGCATTTGCCGCTCTGGTGGGCGGTGTTCCCGTGCTCGTGGCACAGGCCCAAGCGGATCCCAAGGTCGACCCAACTCTCCGTGAACTGGATGTCGAAACCGCGGTTTGGCTGCCAGTTGCTGGCGATGAAGGCACCCGTCGTGGAGTCCTCATCCTGGCCCGATGTCGGCCACTACCGTTTGCCCAGGCTGATGTCGACCTGTTGGTAGCGATGGCCTACCGTGTAGGCTTGTTGGTCGAGCGGTCCCATGCCGATCAAGTGAGACGCGTGCTTGAGACCAGACTGAGGCAGGCGGAGAAGACCGAAAGCCTCGGCCGCATGGCTGCAGCGGTCGCTCACCATTTCAACAACACGCTTGCAGTGGTCGTGGGCAGCCTCGACGTTGCGCTGGAAGATCTACCAGTTGGCCACTTTTCTCGCGAAGACCTCATCCGTGCTCGTGAAGCCACCCTGCGTGCGGCCAAGACCAGTGAACTCATGCTGGCCTATATTGGGCAAAGCACCGGTGAATGCGAAGCTGTCGATTTGGTTCAAGCGTTGCATCAGATCCTGCAGGATCTGAAATCCTCCATTCCTCTGCAGGTACGGCTTACCGTCGAGCTGTGTGACCCGGGTTTGACTATCTCGGCGAGCCTGCCGCAGATCGCTCAGCTGGTAGGCAACTTGGTCGTCAATGCAGCGGAAGCGCTGGGCACGAAGACGGGCGACGTCAACGTGTCTGTCCGCCCAGTTTCGGCCGCCGAGATCCCCAAGTCGCAGCTGCCGTCGGCTGACTTCACTCCGATGGCTATGACCTACGCCTGTCTCGAGGTGTCCGACAACGGTTGTGGCATGGCTGCCGAAACCATCGAGAAGATATTCGATCCGTTCTTCACCACGAAGTTCGTTGGACGGGGTCTGGGTCTTCCGGTCGTGCTTGGTACAGTGCGCGCTCACGACGGGCTGGTTACCGTCGAGAGCGCACTTGAGCGGGGCACCACATTTCGCGTCTTCTTGCCGCTCGTGACGCCTACGCCTCCAGCGATGGGCGCACCGGCAGTCGCGCCCGTCGTTCGTCCCGAAAGTTCTGCTCTGGTGCTGGTTGCTGAGGATGAGGACACGCTTCGACGTACCACTAAGCGCATTCTCAGTCGTCTGGGCTACGAGGTCATTACGGCAGTCGATGGGGTCGAGGCGACAGAGAAATTTTGCCAGCGCTCAAACGACGTACGCCTCGTTATCCTAGATCTCGCAATGCCGCGCAAGGATGGTTGGGCGGCGCTTCGGGACATCCGGGCATTGCGACCAGATATTCCGGTGATTCTCGCAACCGGCTACGATGAGATGCGTGCGCTGGAGGGCCGTCCCGTCTACCATAACCTGCTCTTTCTCCACAAGCCCTACACCCTAGTTCAGCTTCGGGCGGCAGCAGAGAGGTTGATGGCATCGAACGAAGCCAGAGCCACCCTGCCTCCTCGGTAGAGATGCCGCAGCTGATCCGACATCGCGAGGCACGACTGAGGTGCCGCGCGCATGTTCTGCGGGCAGGGCAGGTGGATTCGCTGCTGGGCGGCTGATCCAGCGCTGACGCCCGCCGTGTCGTCTGCGTCGCCGTCCTGTTCCTGGCCCACACCAGTTTTGACCTGAGCGCTCTCATTTGCCACGTCCGCTGTCAACGCGCGCGCGGTGGTGTTGCTCGCGTTCGCCACACTTGGGCCTTCCCAGCCACGAACGGCAAGCTCCCTTCGGGATGTACGATTTCTGCGCGACGAACTGTCAGGACTGGTGTCAAACCAAATGACCGGATCGTAGTTACCAGAGTCAGTAAACACCTAGTTCTGAGGGAGAGCATCATCATGCTGAGTTCGTCAAGATTTGGAATTCTATCGGCCGTATTGTGTGTATTTGGCTGTGCATCGGAAGACGCCGCTACCAACGGCGACAAGGTCAATGCCGAAGTCGTGGAGCAACCGGCTACCGATCGCGTGGTTGCATCGTTGGAGCTTGGCTACGGAACGCTCAACTTTCACAGCATAACCGCGGACAATGGGACGACTGCTGTTTACGCTCAGGAAACTCATTCAGCGTACTTGAGCGACACACCTCTCGACCGGCTCATCTCGAAGGAAAACCCGACCAATCTCGAGCTGTTCTTGGCGATTGCCCCGGAGCAAGAACCGCCACAAGAGCTGCTTGACTCGCACGCTGGCGAAGCCAAACAACGTCTGCGCGACAACGCAGATGTTCGAGCTCCGGCCTACGATCGTGACGCTCCAGTGCCGAAAGGAACGGCCGCCGCTTGCAGCAATTGGGTCTACGAGGTTCCGAACGGCAACTACCTGGCGACGAGCAAGCGAGCGCGCGACAACGTGTCGGGACTTCAGTCACTGTGTGTCGGCGGCACGGGCACGACCTGTCCACTGACTGGACGCAACGTCACGATGGGAATTTGCAACGAGTCCAATCAGCCCATGACGATGCAATGGAAGTGGGCCATGGCGAATGCTCCGAGTACTTGGTACACATCAGGTACCGCCACTATTCCGGCGTTCTCGGCAGCCAAGCAGTTCAACCTCAATCTCACCACCGGTGTCTCTTGCGGCACGCCTAGCAACCCTTGCATTCAGATCCTCTATCCCAAGTACAATCTCTATGGCTCAAGCGCCTCGGGACAGCCCTATCGCATGAGAACCGTAGAGTACCAGCCCAGCATCTAGTCGAGGCGCGAACGATCATACTCAAGGCGTAGCGACAGGTGACGGCCAGCAAGGGTTCATTCCTGTCGCCGCGCTAATCGAAGAGGCAGAATCGTGAAGTACGCTCACCTTACCAGGTCGAGACAATTTTGCTGCGCATTCGTAGCGCTCACGAGCGGCTGTGGGTACACAAACGCCGACGAGGGCGACCCTTGCGCGATGGGGCCAACGGCTGTGGTCACCAGCGAACAAGCTGTGTTCGGGGGGGATGCGTCCTGCGAAGTACTCGGAGGTTGGCAAGACGCGGTGGGCGTATTGTTGGTGAGAGCCGAGCTCGAGGGGGAAGAGACAGTTGCCACTTGCACACTCTCGCGTATCCATTCCGGACTTGCGCTCACTGCCAAACATTGCTTTCCCGAATCGGAGCGCTTCCGCGCCTCTGTTGGCTACGGTCCGGTCGTGGGCGACGCGAGCGCCTGCGCGCGTGCAGCAGGCGACGCGGCTGTCACTAGTGTCGAGTTCCACCCGACCGCCGACTTGGCCGTAGTGCGGTACACCGAAGTCAGCGAAGCGCCGGCCTTGTCGATTGCCACGGCCGAGCCAGTCCACGCCGGTTCTGCCATTATCGCCGGATACGGACTCACGGAAGAGGGAACGTTGAACGCGCGTCGATGCGTCATGACGCAATTGAAGCGCGTCGACATCATGTATGTGACAGAGGCCGCAGATGGCAACCAAGGGGCTTGCGCAGGAGACTCAGGCGGCCCCCTGCTTCAGTTCGGCGAAACCGGGCAGCCGCTATTGTACGGCGTCTTGAGCGAGGGGAGCGCAACCTGCGTGGGCACGGATCGATACGTTCCGTTGGTCCGCCTCGGCAGTTGGCTCGACGCAACGACAGGTGCAATTCCGCACTAGGGACCCTTCGCCAATTGCCGCAATCGGCTCGCGCAGCACGCGTGGGGCAAAGGCGCGACCAATGCCGCGCTCGGATCACCAATAGTAGTCCCATTCCAAGGGATCCGCGGCGAGCGGCGTCGAATCCGTTGCGACGCAGGTCGCCGAGCTTGCAAATGCGACGACGCCAAATGGAGTTTCCCAATTCAGGGTCGAGCAGAGTCCGTTACTCGAAAGTCGACCGGAAATATGGAACTTCGATCCAGTAGCCGACGATGTGCAGCTGCCAAGCACCAACTTCGAGCCTACCGTAGCCGCGTTGCCGCTCACAACGGCGCAGCGGTCATTCCCGAAGCTCAGCTGTCCGGTTGTCAGAAACTCTGGGGCGGTGGTGATGTCCCCACAAGCGACAAGAACCAGCTCATCGCCAGCCGACGCACTACTCGGAACGTCCGCCAGGCAACTGGTCGAGCCGGCGAGGCGGATGCGCTTCGGGGCGAGGAAGTCAAAATCCCAGCGCGCGGCTCCAGATGTAGTGCTGCAATTGGCGAGCTCGAGCGTTGCGCCGGGTTCGCTACTGGTCGCCGACACGCAGAGGTCGCCGAATGCCTTCCATTGCTGATTGGCGAATTCAATCGGTGCTGGATTGGTGCAACCACCGACGGTGAGTGCATCGCCTGGTGCGCTGAAAGGCAAAAGGCAACGACCATTGGCGTTCGCCAATGTCGAGTAGGTGAGTCCGGCGGTACTAGTGACGCGTTTCGGCCGCCAGGTTTCGGCAAGGTTTTCGTAGCAAGGCCAGGGGTATAGGTAGCCGACATTCGACCCAGTTGCGGTGTCTGCGGCGCAACGCCCCAAATACTCGATGAGCATGCCTGAGGCCTTGAGCCCGTAGAGCGTCTGTGCATCCATGACCATCTGAGGGGTGGGCGCTGGGGCAGTGGTCTCGGTGACAGAGAGGAACTTCAGCGCTTGGCCAAAGAGCGCGAATGCCGCCTGCTGAACCTGGTCACGTTCGAGCAGATGCATATCGATGAGCACTCTGGTGGATGTGCTGTGCGTGGTTCGGGCTAGGGTACCGCGGTCGGCGAAATTGCTCTGGCCGAATCCGACGACGATGCTGTTCGCCTCCCCTTCATCCGTGCAGGTCTGCCAGGTGCTCCCAAAGCCGGTGTGGAAGAAGTAGATGTTGGCAAAGCGCCCCCAAGAATGGGAGACAGCTTCAGTGACCCAACGCTTGAGTTGGGCGACACCCGGAGACACTGGCAGTGGTGTCCCGTCGACCGCCCGTGAGTAGAGGGTCGAACGCGCCCAACAGACAACGATGTCGGCAGCCTTTCGCCCCGCAGACACTGGGCCCCATTGGCTGCCGTCGTCGCGTACCGCAAACTGCGTCGTCAGCGTCGAGGAGGATAGGGAATCCTCCGTGAGCTTCGTGGCGCCCGCGATTGCCGCAGCTGATCCCGCGCTGCCGAGTCGGGATTCGGCGTGCCCTGCCTGCACTTCTGACGCGGCGCTCCTGTCTTGACAGGCGGTGAACGACAGAGCTGCCAGCCCCGTCAGCAGGAAGTGCCGAACATGATTGCGAACCGCGTTCTTGGAACCGACCTTCACCAGTGATAGTCCCATGCTTGCCACTCCGGTAGGGCCAAAATCTGATTGCCCAGCGCCTGACAAGGCAGCATGAGCGTGGGTGCGTCTGTATACGATAGGTGGTTGCCCAGGGACAGACACCCGAAACTCGCATATTCGATCACGCCGGAGATGTGGAACAGCTGTTCGACGGCAATGGGTGAGCAGACCGTCCCGAGGACGAGAGCAGCGCCGCTGTCGACTTGGGCTGCGTCGATTTGGACGCAGTGGTTCGCGTCGTAGCGAATGTGGTCATGTACACTGAGGTCGAAGTCTTGTGCAGCGCTGCCAGCGGTGCATTCTGCAAGGCGCAGTGGGGCACCGTCGAGGCTGCCACCGTTGGCGGAGACATAGTCGGTGTCGACCGAGACGCATCGGTTGTCTGCGTGAAGCCGGAGTCGCGCTCCGTAGTCGTTGAATAGATCCCAGCGCTGAAGCGCTGTTGTCGCGTTGCAGGGCTGCAGCGTCAAGGCTGCTTTGGCGGTGGCTGACGCCGTGACACAGAGGCCGCCCCAGCCGTGCCAATGCATGTTGGTGAGTTGGAACGCCCAATTCTCGCCCTCAAAGCAACCGCCCGTCACGACCGATGTCGGGGAACTGCCGTTGGGCTGCGTCGTGAGGCAGTAGCCTGCTCCTTCGTAGGATAGGTTGAGTGCCTGGATGTCCTTGGGCGGTATTGCCAAGGGACGAATACGCTGCCAGGAGCCATTGACGCATTTGTCGACGGCGATGGTAACGCCCTGGTTTCTAACGATGGGCGCGCCCTTCACTTCGACGCAGCGCCCACCCCAACCCACCAATGCGCCGCTGTGCTTTCTGGCATAGAGGAGTTGTGCGAGTGCGATATCGCCTGGCCGCAGGTTGCCGTCATGCGTGGCATCGAGCACGGCGATGGCTTGACCGAAGCTGCGAATCGCAGCGGTGCTGTAGCCGGCGCGATCTGCGCGGGGTACTTTCAGCCGGATCCTGGTTGGGGCATCGGTGCGCATGCCACGATCCGCGAAATCCTCGTTAGCGGTGAAGTTCAGTTGGATGGTGGTGGGAGGTGAAGCGAGTGTACATTTGGGCCACTCGTGGGACGTCGAGTCAAACTCGAGTCCAGAGAAATCCAGATTGACAAACCGCCCCCAAGTGTTTTCGACGGCCTCACGCACCCACAGCCGCAACGTTGCTAAGTCGTAGTTAGACTCGAGAGTTGCTACTGATTGGGTTCCGTCTGCTGTGAGGCCATTTGACGCATTCTCCGACCAACAAACAGGAATGGAGGCTGGCCAAAGCTTCGGGGCCGCGCTGGCACCCCCCGTGCTCACTCCGCCAGTTCCAATGCTCACTCCGCCAGTTCCAATGCTCACTCCGCCAGTTCCAATGCTCACTCCGCC
>CAYVXY010000028.1:125661-162930 GCA_964454965.1 uncultured Polyangiaceae bacterium
TGCTCACTCCGCCAGCTCCAATGCTCACTCCGCCAGCTCCAATGCTCACTCCGCCAGCTCCAATGCTCACTCCGCCCGTCCCGAGGTCAGCGAATTGCCCGCCCTGCCCGATGCCGCCGTTTTCGGCGTTTGCGGCTCCGGCCAGTTGAACAGAGCCACCGAACGATCCTCCAAGCGAGCCACCGAGACTGTTGGCGATTGGTCCCTTGCCACCTTGGGAACCGCCTTGGGGAGTGTCCGAGGAGCCCGCTCCCGCGTGACCGGCGCCGCTGGTGGAGCTGCCACTTGGCGAGGACGGGTTCGAGTTGCTGTCCGCTCCCGCCGAAGCAAATTGTCCTGTGCTCGAAGAAGGGTCCCCCGAGTCTGCAGTTTGTTCTTTGGGTTTGGGGTGGCCAACGTACGCGGCATCGCACGCTACGCAGAGCAGCATGAGTAATGTCCAGGCGTAACGTGGGCGTTCAATCGACAATTGGTTACCGAAGCTACCAAGCATAAGCGCCGGATGCTAGCGGCTCTCCTAGTAGACGACACCGAGGTCGGTCGGATGTCGCACGGAAAAGCGACAAAGAGGATTGGCGGGCAGGGCCGAGCGATGGAGCGGACCGACGCGCAGTGTTTGCGGGGGGGGTGGGGTCTGACCGTCAGTTCCTATCCACACCATCAGCGGTCGCGTTCGCTTTGAGCTGATGTGGGGCAGAAATGTGCCCACTGAATCGTCCGAACACGCGGCAGAAACCGCGTAGCCCAGGCGCTGGGGTCTGCGCATTCGGTTCGGAATCCCTCAAGAGATGCGGCTCGGGTGCGGTTCCATCGCGCTGTCGCTCGACTTCGCGCTAGAGTCGAGCCTTCTCCATGGGGCAACTCGACGTCGACTTGACAGGACAAACCATCGACGGGCGCTATCGAATCGAACGCTGCATCGGTACCGGTGGAATGGGAGCGGTGTGGCGGGCGCAACATATCCAAACGCTTCAGCATTTTGCCATCAAGACACTTCGGGTGTCTGACGACACGCCCGACGGCTCTATTCAGCGCTGCTTGAAGGAGGCGCGCGCTGCAGCGGCGTTGCGCTCGCGGCACGTCGTGCGGGTAACCGACGTGCAGCCGGACTACAGGCTGAATACGACTCTGCTGCCCTACCTCGTCATGGAGTTGCTTGAAGGAGTCGACTTCGAATCGGTGCTTGAGCGAAGAAAATCTCTGGTTGCCGGCGAGGTGTCGTGGGTTCTTGGTCAACTATGTCGAGGAATTCAGACAGCGCACGATGGTGGCATCGTTCACCGTGATCTCAAGCCGGCAAACCTTTTTCTGGCCACCGACGACGACGGCTCCTCCATCGTCAAGATCTGTGATTTTGGGCTCGCCAAGCTGGCGCCGGAGGGACTGGATTCCGACGGGTTGAGTACGGAGACGGGCGTGATTGTCGGAACGCCACGCTACATGGCCCCTGAACAACTGAGAGGGACGAAGCGTGTTGCGACGGCTACCGACCAATGGGCGATCGGGCTGATTGCCTACCGGATGTTGGCGGGCAGCGACTACTTCGACGGCGCCGCCAATGCTGTCGAGCTGTCACTGCGTATCGTACATGACGAGTTGCCAGCGCCATCGCGCTGCTCGGAGCTCGTTCCTCGCGAATTCGACGAGTGGTTTTTTCGAAGCTGTGCTCGCGACCCAGAGCGCCGGTTTCGGTCGGTCCAGGCGCAAGCGGAATCGCTGATTGGCATTCTTGGTGAGCCAATCCCGATTGAGTTGGACGAGTGGCGGCAGATTGGTGACAAGCCTCGACGTTCGACCACGCAAGTCGAGTCCATCGCCGCGACCGTGGCCTCCGAATCGGGGCGCTCAGGCTATGCGGCTCGCGGCCTGTACGTGGCGCTAGGAATTTCCGCGGGAATTGGGATCATCGGGACGGCAGCAATCACTGTGCTTCAGCCATTTCGTGCGCAGGGCGGTTCTTCATCGCGAGAACCTAGCTACGACTCAGTGGCAGTGACAGCGAGCTCAGTCGTGGTCCAGCAGCAACCAAGCGCGAACCAGGTGAGTGTGGTCGTGCTCCCGAATACACTTGCATCCACGGTCAGCAATATGCCGCAGTCAGGTGCCGTCGAAATGGACAGCAGAATATCGCGCAGCCGAGCCAAGTCCTTACCGCATCCGATAGCCAGTGCCAAGGGAACGCATTCGTCGGAGGTGCCAACCGCGAGTGGCAATCAAGGGTTGCTGTTTGGCTCGGCCTGCACACGCTCGGCGCAATGCTCGTCGCATCTCTGTGTTGCGGAGAGATGCCGATGAAGACCAGCATCTTGACCTTCGCCTCATTGGCGGTGCTGGTTATGCGCTCCGCTCCCGCGAGTGCCGATGCTTTCGATGCCGCATTGACCCGGGCGGTTGCGGCGAAGGAATTGGCAATGGACCATCCGGAGCCGACGCAGTGGCAGGCGGCATTCGAGCGGTTTCTCGAAGCGGACGGGATCGGGCCGTCTGCCGAAACGAAATACGAACTGGGGTTCATTGCAGTGCAACTGCGTCAGGAGGATCTGGCGGTTGAATACTATGAGGCATCGCTCGATCTCGGCTTGACAGGTCCGGCGCGCGAAAAAGCACAGCGCTATGTCGAAGAACATGGAGCGAGCATGGCCCGACTCCTCGTCCGCGGGCCGGGTGGAGGGCGCGTCCGAATTCGGGGCATCGAAAGGGGAAGGCTACCTTTGTTGCGTCCCCTGGTCGTATTTGCTGGCAACGCACAAGTCGAGGTCAAGACTCCCTCGCGGACGGCAACTGCCAGTCGAACTATTTCACTCTTGGCGGGGCGCATCACGGAAGTCGACTGGGACGCCGACGACTTGGCCCGGGTGGTTCCAACGCCTTCGGAGTCTCCGGCTCCGCTTCAGTCAGTGCCGCCCCCGCGCAGAGTGGTGCCTGGCGCTGCGGTGGCCCCGCTGGCCTTGGAGTCCCCTGCTGCGGAGACGACTGCGGACAAGGGGTCAGGTGGGCGCACGGCAGGGAGGTGGCTGCTTGGCTCGGGCATTGGCGTGCTGCTGTCCAGTGGGATGATGGTCGCCGTCAGCATGACCAAGCTGTCGCAGCGGCGCAGGCAACTGCATGAGGCTTGCGAGCAGCCGCTGCCCGGTTCGGTCGACGGTTGCCAAAATGCTCAGCCCGGGAGGTACTACGAAGCGCTGGGGCTTGCCGACGACATTGCACGCTGGCGAACCGTGCAGAGCTTTGCCTGGATTGGTGTGGGCGTCGGGGCTCTTGGAAGTGCTGTCGGGTGGGCAATGCTGTCACGCAAATCGACAGCTGCGCAGACTGTTGCGCGATTCGTCCCAACACCCGCAATCGGGCAGCGATCGGTCTTTCTAACCTGTCGTATTACCTTCTAGCGAGACATGTCAAGCTCTACTGCCTGTCCAACGGAATCCGTGTTTGCTGAGCTTGCGGCGGGTGATTTGAAGTTCGATGCCAGACGTGCCCTGGAAGAGCATCTCGATCAGTGTGACGTGTGTACGGAGCTCGTTGGCATACTGGGAGCACTTCCGAGTGCTCTGAATCGACAGCATCGCACGGTGCTAGGCGACGGAGATGCGACTGGTCAGCAGCATGTACCCTGGTGGTTGACAGATCGCGCTACCATCGCCTTCACGCTATTGGTTGCACAGCTTTTCTGGTCCGCCATGCTTTGGTATCCGGCGACGAAATGGCTAGCTAGCGTCGACTATACTGCGGCAGATTGGCGGTTGTGGGGGTTTGCTGCCTACGCAGCGGTCGTTGGCATCCTTGGGCCACTTATTGCGGTGGCGGCTGTGTTGGCAGTCTGGCGCCGTCGCAGTTGGGCCGTGCACCTCATCGCTGTCCAGGCCGCCGTGACCATTCCGTCTCTTGTCCTGACGCCCCTGGCCATCGTCACGGTGCTTCACCTTAGGCGCCAGAGGCACCTACGTGTCTGAATCGTGACTGAGCGAGAACTGGGTTCTCATGGGAGACTGATTCGTGGGCCAATTGTGACAGGAGGTTGGGAACTGACCGAGACGGGACGAAAAGTCGTTGGTTGAAATCTCCCGAAATTGCGTTTCTATCGGACGCGACGCATGCTCGGATTGAAGCTAGGTTTCGGAGGAGGGTTAACATGAGTGTGTCGCAAACTGTTGAGCCCGCAGGTGATGGGCCAGGGACCGTAGCTGTTCCGCACTGGCTGGAGCGGGAAGTCGGCAACAGCCTCTGCAAATTCGATGTCCCACCCGCTGAATTCTGGCGCGACGTGCTTTCGACAATCGTGGGGTCCGACAGGGTTCGGGAATTGAGGGAGCAGCTGGCTCTCGATGATTTGGTGTTGGCTTACGCATGCAGTCGTGGCAATCGCGAGGCACTCAGGGTGTTTGACGGCGAGTTCAGTCGCGATTTCGACTTGGTCGCAGCCAAACTGAGGGTCCACGATGCCCAGCGCTCGGATGCTCGTCAGCAACTCTGGCAGCGTCTATTCGTGAGTGATGGCGGACCGCCAAAAATTCTCGAGTACCACGGAAGGGGCCGGCTGCGGCATTGGTTTCGCGTTCTCGCGTCTCGGTTTCTGCTCAACGAAATTCGGCGAGGCAAGCGCGAGCGACTAGTCTTCGACTCCGACCACGGCGAGCTGTGCATCGCGTCTGAGCGCGATCCCGAGCTCTCGCTTCTCGAACAGACCTATTGCCAGCAGTTTCGAGCGGCACTGCAGGGTGCGTTGAAAGCACTGCGGCCTGACCAACGCAATGCGCTACGGTGCCACTACATTCACTCAATGTCCATCGATCAAATGGCCGAAGTGTTTGGCGTGCATCGAGCCACGGCAGCGCGGCGAATCGTGCAGGCGCGTGAGGAACTACTACGTCTCACACGTGAGCACCTACGACGGGCACTGGGCGCTGACACCGAAGAGCTCAACAGCGTCATTCGGCGCGCGCAAGCGCAGTCGTCGATGAGTGTGGCTCGTCTGCTCGAGCAATGTACGCTGACGAGTGCTACCGGGCTGACCTGAGCTCGCTCCGAATAGCGACTGATACGACTGACTGTTACGGGATCGACAACTTCTGGAAATAGTCCCATGCAGTGTCGACAATCTTGAGCGTCCCGTAATTGCCGCAGTGGCCGCCCCCCTGCTGGACGCACATCGTAACTTGGGTGCTGCCCTGACAGGTGCTGTTCGTCTTGCACGATGAGTGTGCGCTGTCTGTCGATGCCGATCCCGTGCACTGGTCGAGCTGCTGCCATGTTGAGAAATTTGCATCTGCACTTGGGAAGCCCATTCCCGTGCAACTCTGGTTGGGGGGGCAGTCCGCGGCAAATGACGTCATGCCGCCGTTGTAAGGCACCAACGAGGTATCCCCCGTATTATCGAAGTGAATGATGGAGATGGGGCGCGCAGGCTTACAGCCTTCGCATGAGGGGCTGGCTGTCGTGCCGCCGTAGACGCACCTGAAGTCCACCGGGGCGGCGGCAGCGACGATGTCGGCCAAGTCGCACGCGGTCTTGTAGCTCATGCCACCGCCATTCGAGCAACCCGAGACATAGATGCGCTTCGGGTCGACGCAAGCCATTGCCTGAATCGCCTTGATCATTTCCCTGACGAAACCAGCGTCGTCGATCTTGTTTTTCTGGGCATCTTGACAGCACATGCCGACATTCCAGGAGTTGTTGTTGCTGTAGCTGTCGGGGAACGCCGTGAGGAAGCCAATGCTGTCGCCCTTTTTGTCCCATCCACTCAAACCTTTCTGTTGGGAGCCGGTGCCGCCCAAGGCATGGAAATCGATGACCAGTGGGAGCGGTTTGGTGCCAGCATATCCGGTCGGGACATGCAGGATGTACGTGCGTTTTGACCCACCTACGGTCAGAGACTGATTCGAGTCGCCCGATTTCATGACAGTCGCTGGACAGGACAGGCTGCTACTTCCACCGCTAGTGCCCGCGGTTCCACCGACGCCAGTCGTCCCACCGGGAGCACTTCCGCCAGTGCTCGAGGCCCCACCGGTTGCAGCGTTGGTGCCGCCACTGGTTGCCTTGCCGCCGCCAGCAATGGCGCCACCAGTTGCGAGCGACCCGCCCGTCGCAACCTTGCTTCCGCCCGTGGCTGCTGCGCCACCCGTTGAGCTCGTGCCTCCAGACGCGCTCTTACCTCCAGACGCGCTCTTGCCTCCGGTCTCCGGCGCGCCGCCTGAAGCGTTGGAGCCACCTTGAGCGGAGTTGCCCCCGGCAGCTGGTGACCCACCCGTGCTTGAAGTGCCGCCAAGAGCCACTCCTCCTGTCGTTGAACCACCGACAGCATTGGTATTGCTACCCGTCGCACCGCCTGAAGGCATTCCACCATTCGACTGACTGCCACCATTTCCCGAGCTTACAGCGGTCGAGTTGCCTGAACAGCCCCAGCAAGCAATCATCGCGATGGCGGCGATCAGAGAGCCTCGTTCAATCGATTTCGATGGCATGTACATTTTCTCCACGAGTTGGTGTTTCCGTCAGCAGCGAATCCCCCTAGGTGCGTCGCGTTCGACCGTGTCCGAGCCGCCGATAGCGCTGGAAGATCCCAAAGGCGTGCGGAAACTTGTGTGTCGGCCCTTAGGGTGGCCGAGGTGTCTGCCGTTCAACTCTCTTGACATGGCGACGTATCCGCAACCCGACTCTGACACCGACCACACAACGCGGAAGACGACAAATCCACCACAACGACCTTGCGCAAGCCCGGTCACTCGTCAGGGGCGACAAAATCGTCACCCCTTGGATATCTCGCGCATTGTCGTGGCACCTGACCCGCAGCCGGGCAAGACTATCTCAAGCCACTGAAGCCAAATGACGGTCGAACTTCTGATCCAGTCCATTGTGCGCCAGACTACGGTCTTGATTGCCCAGCTTGCGACGGTTGGCGGGGTTCGCTCTCCTTTGGCTCAGGTCGCCGATCAAGTATTTCTCGACCTTGTGGCGGAGCTTGGCCGGCAAGGCGTTGGACGCAAGATCACAGCTGATATGTTTGGGCTAGGGCTCCGGACATTCCAGCGCAAGATACAGCGTCTGCTCGAGAGCACTACGGACCGGGGCCAGTCATTGTGGGAGGCTGTGCTCGAGTACATTTGCACGCAAAAAATCACTACGCGCGCCAGCATTCAAGAACGGTTCGCTGACGACGATGCCGCCCAACTTCGTGGGCTGTTGCGTGACCTCTGCGAAAGTGGACTGGTCTTCAGTTCCGGTCAGGGCCTAGGCACCGTGTATCGCGCCGCTTCCGCAGATGAACTCCAGGCATTGCGTCAAGTTCGCTCCGAGGACGGTCTCGATGAGCTCATCTGGGCAATAGTCTATCGCGAAGGCCCGATTGCGGTTGAACGTCTTGCCGGGCTGAATCATCTCGAGGTCTCTGAGCTCAAGGCCCCGCTCGCGCGATTGGTTGCCGCCAAACGCATAGAATCGAGTGGTGAAGGTGAAGGTGCTGTCTATAGGACCAATTCACTATTCGTGCCCGTCGGCGCGCCTGCGGGCTGGGAAGCCGCGGTCTTCGATCACTTCCAGGCAATGGTCAAGACCATCTGCTGCCGACTCCGCGAAGATCGGACGAATACCAAGGCCGGCGAGACCGTGGGAGGCAGCACTTATACGATTGATGTCTGGCCGGGCCACCCGCTGGAGGAAGAAGTCGACTCAACGCTTGCGCGTCTGCGTTCCATGCTCGTAGACCTCCGGGGGCGCACCGACGCATTCAACGCCGCGCATGGGATCCCCGAGCAGCACAATCAAGTGGTTCTCTACGTGGGTCAATGTTCGATTCCGCAGGATACCGATGGAAATGACTAGGTTCTTCCGCAGCATTGGGCTGACCAACGCGAGTCACATCGGGTCCCGGGTACATGCATCAAGGCATGACAATCGGATCGCAGAACGAAAGCGACGTCAGTACCAGTTCCGATTTAGCAGTGCCTTGTCAGCGTGCCTGTTCGCAATAATTCCTTGCTGCAAGAGCGACAATCCGGATCCTCAGGTCAGTAGCGAAACGAACTTCCTTCAGCACTGCGACGGTCTGTGTGCGGATGGTCTGAAATGCCTCTGTGGGGTCTGTACCAAGGCATGCACTGGTACGAGTGAGTGCACCGAATTTGCAGCTGCGGCGCGATGTGAGGCAGTCCTCAGTCAACCCGACACTGGGTCTCTCAACAGCTGTGAGCGGGGTGCAACGTGCGACCTGACGTGCACTGGCACGGTTGATTGCGCTGCGTTGGGCAGCAACTACCGCTGTGAGTCCGGGTACTGCCGCAAAGGCAATGTCGTATGCCCATCCTTGGTTCTGCCACCGGGGGACCAGAACCGCGAAATCGTCGTGGGCGCAGTGACACGCGCGTACACCATGCACGTGCCGCCCAACTATGCTGGGAACACACCTGTGCCATTGGTGCTCGATTTCCACCCGATGGGTTTGGGACTGGCGTGGGAACAGGCAAACTCGGGATTTGGCTCGCTCTCGGATCAAGCTGGGTTCATCGTAGTATGGCCCAAGGGGCTCGAGGATTCCTGGAACATCGGCCCTTGCTGTACGACCTCCAAGACCATTGACGACTACGCGTTTGCACGCGCCATTGTTCGACAGCTATCGACGGAAGCCTGCATCGATACGCACCGTGTTTTTGCCGTTGGATTCGCCATTGGTGGCGCCATGGCCTACTATCTCGGTTGTACGCAGGCGGAGGTGTTTGCAGCAATCGCTTCTAGCAGCATGGATTTGGCGGTCGATTCGGCAATCACCTGCCAGCCATCACGCGCGATTGCCGAAATATCCTTTCGTGGTGCGACGGACACTGTCGTCCCGTATGCCGGTGGAACGACCAACCCGCCTGGGCACCCGGAGATGGCTTTCGACGTATTGGGCGCTGTTGGTACATTCGAAAAATGGGCGCGCTTGAACCAATGCACCGGTTCGTCGAGTGCCGAAAACGCCAATGGATGCTCGACGTATTCGACGTGTCAAGACGGGACGCAAGTCTCGCTTTGCACGATCCAAGGTGGTGGACAGGTCGTTGGGGATGCAACTATCGCCTGGGAGTTCTTGAAGGCGCACCCGATGCCCTGAGATGTCAAACGGACTGCGGGGCGTTGCGCATACGGCGATGCTTCTTCATGGCGCCGCCGCGGCGGTCACGGAGCCAGGGGCAAGGTTGGATGAACTGGCGCTGATTACGATTGAGCCTGCCGTCCCCGTCGAACGCACGATGGCCAGCGCTTTGCCGCTGAATGCCTTTCTGCTGGTTCCCTTGTAGGATGCCGTATCGATGGGATTACCATTGTCGACACCAACCAGCTGTCCCGGACCCGTCACCGAGAACGTGATGGAATTATCAGCGGTCGGAACAACGACGCCGTTTGCGTCCTGAACGTCGGCGGTAACGAAGACCAGATCCTTGCCATCGGAATGAATGGCACCTCGATCCGCTGAGAGAACGACCTTGGCCGCCGCGTTCGCAGTCTTGACGGTGTCCGTGGCAGCGACGCTTCCACCCTTCGTGCAATCACCTCGCAGCGTCCCGGTTGCCCAAGGCACGCTCCATTCCCCGCGCAGCCCACTGCCGCTCAAGGACTTCGAGCCTTGGGATTTGTCGTTCAGGAAGAGCTCGACGCTGTCGCAGTTGCTGTAGGCGTACACCGTGACCGTGGTGCCGCTCGTCCAATTCCAATGCGGCAGAAGATGGACCATCGGCTCGGTGGTCCAGCGACTCTGGTAGAAGAAGTAGACGTCCTTGGGAAAGCCTGCAGTGTCGATGATGCCATAGTAAGAGCTCTTGCTTGGCCAAGCAGAATAGGGCGTCGGTTCCCCGATGTAGTCGAAGCCAGACCAAATGAACGATCCCGCGACGAAGGCCCGGTCGTGGTCGTACTTGTAGGAAATCTCCGCGGTGTTGCCGAAACCAGCCGCCTCGTTGTCGTAGGACGAGCATTGACGGTCCGGATTCGATTGCGAGGTCGCCTTGGTGATCGTGCTCGCGGGCGTGTGGTAGACGCCACGGCTGCGCACGGCCGCCGCGATTTCGGTGCCGATGAGCTTCCAGTTGGGGTTGGCGGTATGGTCTGCGTCGTAGTCACCGGCGTAGGGGGCATAGTTGTAGCCCACCACGTCCAGCAGCTTGGCGACATTGCGGTCGTCGCCCTCGGAAACGTGCGGGCCGCCCATCTTGTTCGATGCCCAGGTAATGGGGCGCGTCTTATCGAGGCCGAGGACCCAATCCTTTAGCTTCTGGGCGGTGGCCACGGTGGCGCCGCCGACCTCGTTGCCGATGCTCCATAGGATGACGCTTGGGTGGTTGCGATCCCTCCTTACCATGTCCTCTATGTCGCGTTGTGCCCATTCATTGAAATACTTGCCGTAGTCGTTGGCGGTCTTCGTCTGCGTCCAGGTATCGAAGGCCTCGTCCAGGATCAGCACGCCGAGCCGGTCGGCGATGTCGAGCAACTCGGGTGCCGGTGGGTTGTGGGACGTTCGGATGGCGTTGACGCCCATGCGCTTCAAGATCTCCACTTGCCGCTCGATAGCCCGGTAGTTCACCGCAGCGCCGAGCGCACCCAGATCGTGGTGCTGGTTCACGCCCTGCAGCTTCATGTTCTGGCCGTTCAGTGAAAATCCACTGGTCGAGCTGAAGGACGCGTTGCGAACGCCCAGGGAAGTGACGTAGGTGTCGACAGTAGCTCCGCCAGTTTTGACCTCGACCTTGACGCGGTAAAGGTTGGGAGAGGCGACGGACCACAACTTCGGCGATGTCAATGTCAGGCTCTGATTGACGGTCGAGGTAGCGCCAGCCGCGACGCTCGTGGCTGCGCTGTCACTGGCCGCGACACTTTTGCCGCTCGCGTCCGTGATGGTGGTGGACAGCGTGATCGAAGCCGAGGCCGTTCCCTGGTTCTGTACGTCCGTGCTCACCGTCACGCTCGCCGAGGTGGCGCTGACGGTTGGAGTGGTGACAAATACACCGCTATTCGGCACGTGGACCGCATTTAGCGTGGTCAACCATACATTACGGTAGATGCCGCTGCCGGAATAAAAGCGGCTGTTGGGTTGCTCGTTGTTGACCTTGACCGCGACGACGTTATTGCTGCCGTCGAATTTGACGTTCGGGGTAAGGTCATACTCGAAGCTGGAATAGCCGTAGGGCCGTGTTCCGAGCGAGGTCCCGTTGATCCAGACCTGGCTATTCATGTACACGCCGTCGAATTGGATGAGGATTCGTTTGTCCGCCGACGTCTGGTCTAGGCTAAACGTCTTGCGGTACCAGCCGATGCCGCCATCCAAGTAACCGCCGTTCGAGCCCGACGGTGAACTGCTGCTAAACGGCAGCTCAATACTCCAGTCGTGGGGTACGTCGAGGACTCTCCACTTCGAGTCATCGAACGTCGTCTGCTCGGCGCCAGTGACGTCACCGCGGTTGAATCGCCAGTCGCGGTTGAACTCTTGTCCGCGCAAGCCGTTGTGTGCCGGGACTGTGCCTGCCGCGCCACCGATGGACTCAGTCGTTGAGGCACCCGCAGTGCCTCCGCTCCCACCTGGGCGCGCTCCAGCGGCCCCGACATTGCTTGCTCCACCACTGATGCGCGCTCCAGCGGCCCCGACATTGCCTCCCAGGCTCGACAAGCCTCCGCTCGTCGTACCCCCGCGATTACCCGCACCACCGGCATTGTTGGCGCCGCCCGCATTGGGCATACCTCCGCCCGCATTGCTTGATGTGGTGACAGAACCACCCATACCGCTGGAGCTTGCGGTGGTGCCGCCAGCGCCCGAGTTGCCACCTGCGCTCGAGGATGTGCCAGAACCCATTGCGGTGTTCGCACTGTTCGCGCCACCTATGTTCGTCGGTCTGCCACTGAGACCAGTGGTGCCTCCAACATTATTCGACGGTGCGCTCGGCTCCGATTTGCCGCAGCCCAGCATTGCCAACGGAAGAGTTGTAATTGACAGCCAGAGTTTCATTCCGAGGAATCGATTTGTCATTACCATTCGTCAATCCCTTGAGCTACTTGAGAGCGGGCGTGGTCCAGGTGATCCACTTCGTCATGTCGGTCGTGTACGGGGTCTTCGCGACAGGTGTGCTCGTCTTGCCAAGCATGAACTTGTCCACGAAGGCGGCTACATCTGCCGTTTGGACGCTCGGGAAGGCGCAGTGCGTTCCGGTGGCGTTCTGACTCCAGCCGATCCGGTCCGGAGCACCGAGCGCCTTATAGACTTCCGCTGCGGCCTTCATCGAAACGTAGCCGGCCTGGCTCCCCAAGCGGTCGATGCTGGTGTTTCCAATCGACAAAAACGCTCGGGGCGCAATCATCGCCACGAGTTCGTGCATATCGATCGGTAGCTTCGGAGCATCGGCGTTCTTGAATTGCTTGAGGTTCGAGGCGTACCAGGCTGTGCCTTGGGCGGCTTCCAAATCCTCAGTCCCGGTCTGGGATGCCATGACTCGCCAGGATGCTTCGCCACCCCCGCCTGATTCTTCGGGAATGGTCAGCGCGATGCGCTCGTCAAAGGCCCCGGCGTAAAGTGCCATCTTGCCGGCGTAGGAACATCCGGTCACGGCGATGTGCTTCACGTCGATCTTGTTCTGGTCGGCAGTCTTGTACAATCCGTCGATGATGCGACTGACCCCCCAGGCCCATTCGATCATCGCTCCCGCGTTGGTGTCGGGATAGAGCGTAAAGTAGGTTCCGGCGCCGCGGGTAACGTTCATCGAACTTGGCACTAGCTGCGAGCTGGTAAAGCTCATGGTCGCGATCCCACGACTCGAGAAGATGCTGGAGGGAACGCCCGATCCGTCCATCGAGATGAGGACCGGGAATGGGCCAGCGCCGCTGGGCGTGGTGATCGTCGCGCTCAGCGTGATCGAGGTTGAGCCTTGAGTCGCGACCACCGTGAGCTTGCCACCCGAGTAGGTGGCAGTCAGGCTGTTCGGTGGTGCGCCCTTGGGACCCGATTCCCAATGTTGCATCAGAGAGCTGATTTCGGCGCGCCGACAGCGCCAATCGGCTTTCGTGGTGATGGTTGTGCCGTCGGCCATCTTAAATGGGTCGGGCAAATTCGCGACGGCAGTGAGCGCACCAAAAGCCGGAAACGTCGTCGCTACTGTGCAGTCCGCACCCGTGTTCTCCGTATCATAGACAAGTGGCGTGTCTCCGCTGGCGCCGCCAGCGCTCAAGCCGCCGACAGCTGCACCGCCGACACTCGTACTGCCTGCGCTTTCCCATCCGGTTGCCTTGCCTCCCGCGCCTATGGATGTTCCACCGCTGACGGTCGATCCGCTTTTGCCACCGGAGCCGCCTAAGATGGATGATCCACCGTTATTGGCCGATCCTGATTTCCCGCCGGAGCCGCCCTCCAGGGGTGAACCACCGACAGTGGGCGAGCCGCCATTGCCAATAGCGCTGGCTCCGCCGACAGCTCCACCGTTGGCAGTCGAACCCCCTGTGGACTTGACCCCGCCTCCGCTCGTTGAGCCAACACTCGTGGTGGCGCCACCAATCGTGCTGGAGTTGGCTCCAGAATGTCCGTTGCTGGCGGTTGAGCCACCCGACCCGATCAAGCCACCGACTCCGGTACCGCCTGTGTATTCGACCTTGCCACCTTGGCCGCCAGATTCTGAACCAACCGCTCCGTCGTTGCCTGCTCCAGTCCCGCCGCATCCCAAATGCAGCATTGTGCCTGCAATCGTTAGGCAAAGCCCTATGGACATGACTCGCTGATTCATCGGATCTTCCTCTTCACGTCAGGGTGGTCCAGGTCACTCGCGTGCCTGTAATCTTGCGTCTTCGTCAAAACGCTTCGTCGTTCCAGCCTTGCTCGGCTTTCGAGCGACGACGAATCACGGAACACGCTACAGATGCCCGGTTATCGGGCAGTGGAAACGTTCCTTACGGTTACCCAACCGTGCGCTCACAGTTCCGAGCTGGGTCTGGAATTGCCCAAACGTGCCACCTCAGAGCCCTTGCCTATTGGGTTCTGGAGACGCGGTGCGTCACGTAGCGGATCTTCACAGGCACGTTGGACTCGAACGTCGCCTGAATGACGATTTGGAAAGCTGCCGGACACTCGCCCGAGGGGAGAAGGAGATGCGAGAAGATCTCTCTAACGCGGGTTGGATTCGTCACGCTCTCGGCCAGTGCCCACATCAGTTCAGCACCTGAGCCGCTCAGAATCATCATATGCCGGCCGGGTTGAGGTCCTGGCAGCACCGTGATGAGGGCGTACTTCTCGCCAGCGCCATGGGTCGTTGCAGTACGGTAGAGCTCAGGCTCGCCAGGCAGCGGATGGAGATTGCGAATGCCACTACCAAACTCGGTTTCGACGAGGTCCCGGCCTTGGAGGCTATAGCGGATGGTCGGATTGAGGTTGGGCTTTCCGATGAAAATGATGTTGCTGTTCCAGAAGTCGTCCCAACCGAGGGAACTCGAGTGCTTGAGGCCGACATCGCGCTTCAAGAGCCGCCCGAGGAGGAAGGCCGCGTGCACCGCGCCAAAGTCGGCATAGTCGAAGGTCTCCTGCAATTCGTGGGTGCCCATGCGTTCTTGGAACTCGGCCAGCGGCTTGGACTTGGTGGCTTCCGCCAACTGATTGGTCTGGTAGTCCCGAACCACCAACCCAGTGGCGGGAGCATAAAGGAAAAGCCGGATGTCGAAGGAGATGAGCAGCGGCACGCTTGGATCGAGAAAGGGTTTCCAAAGCGCATCCATCTCGCGCGACGGGACTTGGGTCTCGAAGCCCTTGGCGCCTTGCCCCTGACGCATCGACCAGAAGCGGTGAAGCAAACCTGAAGCTAGCAGGACGACCACCACCCATGCAGCGACGCGAAAGAGCCGACGAGCCTGCCCTTGCACCCTGACAGATTGCTCGGAATGCGACGCGACCGGTACACCGGCACCTGGCGCAGCGATCTCAGCCGCTTGCTCAGCTGCTAGAGGTGGCACCCTGCGCTGAAATCGCGGGACATAGGCCCCTTTCTCGATTTCGATTTGAATCGGATCGTCGGGAGCCTCCGACTGGTAGTAGCTCTTAAGCTTGTTGCGTAGCTCGTAGGCACGGCTGCGGACACAGGAATCCTCAGCCGGAGAATAGTGCGCCGGACGTCCCAGCACCGACACACCCAACACATATTCGTTCAACTGCTGGGCGCGTCCGTCGAATTCTGCTTCGCAAATGTAGCGAAGAAAACCCCTCAATTGATCAGACCGGCAAAATGTGCGGCTCTCGAGCACACGCTCCAGCGCGCTGCGCTTTTCTTCGCCTGAAATCGGATCGGAGATCATGATTGTCTAGCGCGCTGTCAAGTCGACGATTCCATCTGCCTTGAACTGCTGCCTTGCCCGACGGTGACTTAGCAACCCCATGAACAAAGATGTTGCCGCATTGACGCTATATAGGTCAAGGATCGCCCAGACGGGACGGATTTGAGAAGAAACTGCCCGAGCTTGCCAATGCGCGTCATGTACGAATCAGCGCAGTGGGGCAGGTTAGCGACGACCAAACATGGACGATTCGACTAACAGGCTTCTGCTTGCAGTCGAGCCATCTTCCTGCCCCTACGGGGTGGATCCGCTCCAACGCGGTGTGCCCAGCCACGGCCCCACCACGCCAGGTTCGATGGCGGCTCACAGCGAGTCACGCTCCGTCGAATCCTGGGACGAGGCGATGGCGTCGCCACTGGCAGGTGGTGGCTCGCGATCGCCTGGCGGCGGCTCGAGCTGGGGAACGCTAGTCACTGGTACGTCCCGCGAAGACTCGGTTCCAGCGCGCTCGAGGGCCTTCTTCGTGTGGTTGACCAAAGTATCGAGCTCTGCCAATAGCCACCGTTTCGACCCGTGTTGGGGCCGCGGGGCGTTTGGAGAGGAGCGTGGTGGCTCGCCGGGACCAGCGTAGTCGACCCAGTAGGTTGACTGCTTGCGTACGTCCAAATGGACGAATTGCGAGTTCGGATAGTAGCCCACGCCGACATCGTCGAGCTCGCGAAGATACTCGCAGAGTATGGTGTTCGGCACGCCGACCAGCGCAAAATCGACCGCAGCGCTCAACCGATGTCGGGAGTCCTTGAAGTACGAGTTCATGCGGTACCCACTGACCACGTGGATTGACCGGCCGCCGAAGGTATCGCTGACTTTAACGAGCAAACGAATCAATCGCTCGGGCAATGGCGGGTGCTTGCCCCCTGCACCGAGCAGGCTGTTGAGCGCTCGAACTGCTGCCGGTCGTAAGACCCCCTGCTTGTCCACTACCAAGCCAACGAAACGTGCGGTGTGTGTCGAGAGGTCAACGGATCCGCTTTCCTTCGGGGACTTTGCATACCGTCGCCACGCTGCGCTGCCTGCGGGCGGGGTCTTGTCGTGGCTCGGAACGAAAAGGATCTGTCCGTGCCGAATCGAGTCATCGCTGGTGAGCCCGTTGAGTGCCACGAGCACTGTCTCGGACGTGTCGTAGTCCGAGGCAATGTGCTTCAACGTTTCCCCGCGCTTGACGTGATGGGTCTGTACCGACGCTTCCACTGATGGCAGTGCGGACTTCCCCCTTTCGTCCGCAGTAGGAGCTCTTGCCTCGTCTTTGGCCTTTCCTTTTGGGATCACCAACGAGGGGCCGCGTCGGATCGCGGCTCCGGTGCTCGGACTGCTATCCCGTCGCAACAGGGCCACGCCGCGGCCATGCACAGTGGGTCCGACTCCTCGCCCCGACCTGGGGCTCTGAGCGTGGGTTGGCGCTTTCACTGCTGCAAAGGCGTTCAGTGCGGGCAGCAAGCCTTCACAGAACACGAGCGAAAGGAGCAGAGGGGATCTCACGGCTCGTCGAGGTCTGTCAGGGGAACGAGGATTGGGCCAAGTTCTGTGCGCCCCTACTTCCTCGTGGCGCCCATTGATGGGATCGAGCGTGCAGAGTTGATGAGAGCCGCATGAGCTGAGAGGTTCACGTGCGATTCCGTGAGAGCTGACGGTGGCCGCTGCCGCCACTCGACTTCTCGATGCCAGTGAAGACTTCAGCTTGTTCGCATGGGGAACGAGATCTCACCAGTGTACCGGTCACCAGCCGGAATCCAAACCTCGCTGAAGCCTAGATCCCCCAACTCACGCGCGATCGAAACGCCGCGCTTTCAGAGGATCGTTCCCAGGCTTGGTATGCCGCCAAGGTCAAACGGGACGGCGGCAAGAAGGCCAAGGCCGTTGTAGCTCTGATGCGCAAGTTGGTCAAAGCGCTCTTCCACGTTGCTCGAGGAGCCCCGATGGATACCCAACGGCTCTTCGATGTGAACCGCCTAAGGCTCGCCGCGTAATTCATCCCAACAACCACGACGCCCCGCAAAAAGCAGGCAAGACTCTCCGATGAGTGACCTTCTGTTGGATCCCAGCTCCATATACGCGGTGAGAGCGATTGTCAGTCTCGAGGCGCCCAATCGGACCTAATCCAGAAGACCTTCCGATGCAGCAATGCACCGGACGAACCGAGCGGAGACACAGAATCATCTAGAGCACCAAGAACGCCAACGGATCAAGATTCTCCGATGGGTGACCTTCACCTGGATCTTTGCTCAACACCAAGTTAGAGCTTCCGTCAGTCGTGAGGCACCCTGAGGGATCAGTGGGAACCCAATACCCAATGAAGCTGTTTCGACACCGAACCCGATCGAGGGCGGATGTCCAACACGAGTGACTCGGTTTACCCCCATGTCCACCTCCGAAGAGTCAGGTCCTGGCAACCCGTCAGCCAACCCACGCACCAAGGCCGTTGCGCGTGTTCCTAGCATCGCGTCGTCGTTTTGGTGCGACCAAGAGGCCCCCTACCGTGAACGCAATTTCGATCTTGACGTTGTTACGAGGGATCCAAACCGGAGTTGGGCTGCAGCACTCACGTGAGACTCTGCGCTATTGCGGCTGTGACGATGCGAGTAACCGCAGCGAGTTCGTATCCCAGGCACAAAGACGCCCATCTTGGTGCCCAGTGACGAGAAGTGCATCATCTTCAGCAAAGGCGGCAGAGGTCAATGAGTCAATTGGAAGGGTCTCTGGAGCCCAATGGGGCGAACGGCGAACGGTTGGAGTCTGGCCTCGGGTCACGACAATTTTGCCACCATGCGACAGTGCGACAATCCTTGCGTTGAGGTCCGTGTTGGAGGTCGCGAGTCGCTCCAATTGACTTGTCTGCGCTTCATCAGGACTTGGTCTCCAGCGCTCGAGCCGCCATTCCTGGCGTTCGCTGTGCCCGCGGTACGTGAAGTAGAGGACACTGCCGTCCGCCACGAGCCGCCTGGATAGAATGATGTACGGTGGCAGAGGCAGAGGACATTTTTCGCACCAGGGTTCCTTTGCTCTTGGAATCCATTCGGGAGCGATTGGGGGCGATTGAAATGTCTGGTGCATGGACGAATCGAAGATGCTGCTTTCGCAGGCCATTCGGACGCCATCGTTCGAGATTGATAGGCCAGTGCAACCGCTGCCGTTCCACGGTTCCTCAAACTCTCCAGACTTGAAGCTCCACCAGGTCTTGTGGGTCGACACCGACGGCGGTAACATCGGGGGAGGCAATTGCGTCGCCAGATTGGAAGCCGGGAATGGTGTTGACTTCTCAACGTTCACTAGCACTTTGCTGGAAGTGATGCCGAGAACGTCGGCTCGTCCTTCGAATAGCGTCGATTGCAGAGCGAGTCCCGCGTGAGTGTCCCACGCCTCAAGCAATTGAATGCACCTCTCGGGGTTGCAGGTTGTGGGGCTGGCGGCAATCGCAATCGCGCCATCTGGTGTCACTGCAACCACGCCATCGGGCGGAAGCAACGCGTAGACTGGTCGTTTCAGATCCCAAACAGCCAGATGGTCCTGCGCAAGGACGTATGCCTTGCCCCTTGCCACGGCAGCGACGTGCGCGTAGCGACCAGCGCTTGGCACGGTGGAGTTCACAGCAGGTGGACATGAGCAAGCCTCCAATAGGCTCCAAGGCATCAAGACGCGGCAGAGTACTTTCGCTCGGTTCCACATCGGCGCCAACCTCCAGCGGTCAAAGCCTAACACCTTTTCTTGGGGATTGCAGATTCCACGGGCAACCGAGAAGATCTTCGTGCGAAACCAGTTGCGGCAGTGTACTTCGACTCGGTCAGCCCAACGGGTTTGCAGTTGAGCCGCAAGGGCTAGCGTCAACCGCGAGGGTCACGTCGTCGCTCCAGTTGAGGAAGATGGCAACTATTGTCGCAACAGGCCCTTGTCATCCAAGCGCGAGTTGGACAGCCCTTCGCGCTGTCGGCGCGTCAACCTAGCGGTGCACCGCGCGAACTGATGCGTCACCGCTCACTCTGAAAGCTCAAAGTTCAAGTCACCAATCGTGAAGTACTCAACTTGGTCTGTTGCGGAAGCCTTCGCGTCTGGCAGCAGCGCGCTTGGTCGCAGCCTAGCAGATCCCGCCGCATCCACGCACTCAACAGGCTCTTCGAGCGAAGTACTCCGGTAGCGAAGCGCTCGGGTCCTGCCACGCTCATCCCGATTTGCCACGGAAGTGGAGCGCCTGGACGCCGGACTTGAACCGTCGCGTCGATAGGAGTTCGAGATGCCGCGCACTAGATAGGCCATGAAACAACGTCGGCCCGCGACCACTGATGATGGGATGAACGACGATGCGATACTCGTCGATGAGCCCCAGCTCCTCGAGCGCGGCCGCCAGCCTTGGCGCTCCGACGAGGACACCCCTCTCTATCTTCGCTTTCAGCGCCGAGATCGCCTCGCGAAGGTCACCCTCCACTTTGATCGTGTTCCGCCACGGAAAATCGCTCCGCGAGCCCGACACGACGTACTTTGCCTTCGCCTCGAGCTTCTGTGCCCACTCGCGCATGGCACGCGGCGCCGTTTCGTCGCGTGCCAACGCGGGCCAGGCTCCCTCCATCAACTCGTAGGTGTTGCGCCCGAAGAGCATCGCACCGCTCTGGTCCATGAGCTGCGTCCAATAGTCGTGCAGCTCGTCGTCCGCAATCCCTTGGGAGTGATCGATGCAACCGTCCAAAGTTACGTTGAGACCGAAGGTCAGGAGGCCCACAGCGTGGGATTATACGAAAAGCGCACCTAGCGCGCAACAGCCCGACCCATCGACACAATACCCCATCCCCGGTGGGTCTCGGCGCGCAGAAACTCGACGCCCAGATCTGCTGCGCACTGCGCGCGGGAGCCAGACCCCATCGCGGGCAATAGCCCGCAAGATTCGTCGAACGGATACGTAAGGGAATAGCGCTGGTCGTCTGTGACCGTGCTGGGCTCGATTCGTACCCAATGGCGGATGTCTTGTTGAGCGGAGGGAAACCCTTCGGTCTAAGGCAATGGGTCCGACTCCGCTGAACCGGTAGACTCGGCGTGGTGGGCCGGCGGCTGAAAGGCGACGGGCCCAGCCGTACGATTCGACCTGCCGAAACCAAGGACCACGGAAGCCTGCATCAGTAATAATGATTGGGCTGCAATTCTGCGGCAGGAGGGCGTGTAGCTCCCGTTGAAACTCGCAATGTGCACCTGGGCTATTGTAACGCTTGAACGGAAACGCCCTTTCATATAGCGAAATTGCGCGCCCTCCGATTGGTAACGCAGCTTTCAGCATGACGCACTCACGGCCGTGCTGGAAGTCGGACCAGTCAACGACGATAACGGGGCGCCTATTTCCGTGCAGCAATGTTTGGGCGATCGCCCGATAGACTCCGCCCCGTTCGCGTTGCAAGTGCTGGTTTCCCAAGAGTCGGTCGACGGCTTCTATTTGGTGCTTCACCCGCGCTGTTCCACTCAAATGGCGCCCCAGATGCGTAAGCGACAGTCGCCCGCCCGTCAAAACCGCTCGAACCACTCGAACCAGCGCAGCCGCGCGCACTGCATGACCACTGACCTCGTGACTATTCTGCTCCTAATTCGTGGGGATACCTGAGGGGCGTGAGTTGGACAGCCTCGCGATTGCTTGTGGGTCTAGGCATTCTGCTCGCAAACGAACGTCGTGAGATCAGGGAAACTCTGCGCGTGAGGCCACTCCGGAGTCGATTCTGCTCGCCAAGTAAGATGAATGATCCAGAGCGGGTTGGACGTTCCGATCGTACGAACGAGGACATCGTCTCGCTCGCGGTGCCGTGCGATCGGCAGTAGGGATTGACCATGGAGCATGTGCCCGGGAGCGATCTGTCGACGAAGTTCCGCGCGCAGGTGGTGTCGGTCGTCTTCGGTCAGCAGCGACCAGTTCTCGGGAATTCCTGGAGGTTCAAGAGGCCCAACAAATGCCACTTGAGTCCAAATCCCGCGTTCGCACCATCCATGCGCGGTAATCCACGTTTGGCAGGACTCGCACGAAGTATAGAGCTCGAATTCCTCCGGCAAGAACAAGCGCACGAGCTCGCTCGAATCTATAGCAACTTCGTCATCGACGAGTTGGCGCGAAGGATGGGAATGGCCCTGGACCCACTCAAATAGACCACACGGGCCAGCTTTGCCTTGCCAGCCTTGCAGTTCGCCCTGGCATTGGGGGCACTTGAGCGCTGGCGTTGGTTGGTACCAGTCGAACATTCCCATGCTGACTACCTCGGCTTGTACGTAACGCAAACGTTCGTCGCTTACAAGTGGATAGATGGCCAACTTAGGCGGAGGGAACCGCTAGGGCCGGAGCACGAGACTCTGGCCGCAGTGCACATGACGAAGCCCTGTCCAAGCGTCTGGATCATGGAGAGAGAACCGTCGAGTACAACATGGGCATTGGGTCCAACCTTCGGCATCGGCCTGTACGGACATTGCTGGAGCAACGCTAGAGAAGTAAGGAATAACCGCGTAGGTGGTGCCAACGCCGGCGCATGCCTTGCACTCTTGGAACGCAGCAACGTCGCCTTCCTCTACACAACGGTGCCCGGCTCCGCGACACGCCGGGCAATCCTCGAGAACGAGCGGATTGTGGTATGGTGCCGCAGTCAGGACGGCCGCCGACCGACGTGGATATTTGGCTAGTAGCAAGCGCCGTTGGAGTTCATCCTTTGTGGTCATTGGTCCCCGAGGTCGACTGTCGTTCTACGCGGTGATCGGTGGCAGTCATCTAGTCTGAAAAGCCTGAAGGACAATCCATCCACTGGAGCACCGCAGTTCTGAGAAGCTCGGCGCCGTCATGGGAGTAAGCTACAGTGGCTCGGTCGAGCGCGCGTAGGACCCAGCACGGTCCCGTCGGACGCATGCTTCGACGATGTCTCCGATCAGTGGGGCACCGCCGGCTCCACGAGCCAGCCATTCAGGATCGCCAGCGGAGAGATCGTTGGCGACGTATTGTCGCATGGCTTGGAGAATGTCGTTCGGGTCTTCGGGGTCGCACTGAAAGGTAGCCGAGCGATAGGAAGCGGCCCAGCGCAGTCGGGGAGGTTGGACCAGCAGGGCATTGGCGAGCTCGGCCTCACGTTCCTCGGTGATTGGCGGACGGCGGTTGGCCCAGAACCACCCAAGGAAAGCGAGGGGGCTCTCGCGGCCCGTTGGCACTGCAGCGACGCCTGGATGCAACCAGCCGAACCGCAGATGTGCGGGGTCCGCGCCGAACGACCGAAGATGTGCCGACAGCTTCTGGAAGCACGACACGATGTACTGGGCCGAAAGGGCGCGCAGCATTAGGTCGGGCTCGTCCCAAAAGACGTAGCCTGTAAGATCTCCTGCGGTTTTCTGCGCGATCTTCATCATCACGAATTGCCTCAACGCCGGTCGAAGCGCGTCTGTTTTGGACTGTCCAACGTTTGGGCGTTCACTTTTCCGCGAATTTCTTGTCTTTGCTTGGCAACGCAGGGTTCGGAGCATATAGTCACTATTGTAGTCATGGCTACCAGCGTTCACCTGCCCCAAGACCTGCTTCAAGCCGTGGACCGCAAGGCAAAGGCCCTGCGTATGAGTCGCAATCAGTTTGTTGTTCGGGCTCTTCAGCGAGAAGTTGAGAGCGCGGAATGGTCGGTTGGCTTTTTTGACAAGCTCACCGCTGATGCGGAGACCGGAAAAGCGGTGGACGAGATGATGACGGCGGTTCGCAAGGGACGACGGTCGAAGCCTGCGAGGCAATTTTGAAGTTCGTTCTCGATACGAACGCAGTGTCCGCGGCCATGAAGGGCGAGCCGAACGTATTGGCGCGCATGCGGGCTGTCGGGAAGAAGAACCTCGGTGTGCCGGAACCGGTGTACGCAGAGGTTGTGTATGGAATTGAGCGGCTTGCCAAGTCGAAGCGAAGAGCGGCGCTCCAGACACGCTACGAGGCAGTCTTCAAGGAGCTAGGGAGCGTTCCCTGGACTCATGCCGTCACCGAGCACTACGGGCTTGTCAAGGCGCAGCTAGAGCACAAGGGAAAGCGTATTGAAGACTTCGATGCCGCGATTGCCGCGCATGCGCTGGCGACTGGGGCGATTCTGGTAACGGCCAACATCGATCACATGGCGCGAGTTCCGGGTCTCGTGATCGAAGATTGGCTTGACCCGATCGACTGAGTCTGTCCGAATAAGCCTAACAGGCTCGCTCTAGCGCGAGTGCACGGAAATGTCTGGCTAAAGATTAAGCGCTTTCGCGCTGACGTAGTGTAAGCGAACGCAGTGAGCGTCGCTACGGCCAGCGCTAATACGCAGTTGAACGAAGCCGCTAGCCACAGCCTGGCCCGTCGGCCCTTGCGGATTGCACCCAGTTGGGAGTGCGCTGGGGCTTTGGTTCGACGCTGAATGTGGCTTTCGTGGTCGATGCGACTCTTCACTGTGGCGAGCTCGACACCGAGCCTGATCGGTGTCCCGGGCATCAGCGGCCAGTTCCAGAGCGACTTTTGGACTGTCGGCAGACGTCTCCTGGTCGCTCTCGGGTTGAGGCGCTTCCGGATGCTGCGAGTTTTGCTCATGCTGCGCTCGCTAGGATGAAGGGCACGAGTGGGAGTGGCGGAGCACGAGCGAGGCCTCTTGGGAGAAGCTGGGGTGTTGCGACGGCTGCAGTGCATTCGGCAGCCGACAATGTTCGCACCCAGCGAAGGACGCCTGTTTTGCAGTGTGGACAGAGGCGGTTGCGAGGTTGGTTGGTCTCGTTATCAGTCTTCTCTGACTGGGCTTGCGATGGGGTTGGGCGTGCCAGCAGCAACTGGAGCCGTCGCAGCGTGCTGTGCTTGGAGGAATCAAGCAGGCCGAAAGCGCGAACACGGTGCATACTCCGCGGTGGCACATGTTGCAGGAATCGGCGAAAAACTCGTGGGCGGGCAGAGTCATCGTCTTGCGGCGATGGTAGCTGTTGTCGCGGTAGGCAAAGGTTATCGTCTTGTCATTGCAGTGCAGGATGGAATTGTCGGTCATTGCGGTGCGATGCACGTAGCGCCCAAGGTACTCGAGTACGCGCTCTGGGCCTTGGACGGCTTCTTTGGTGAACGCTATCCAGCGCTTGCTCCAAGGGATCTCGGGAAGCTTCACTGTCGGCAGCGCGCGTCGAGCCAGCGCCAAGAATCGCCCACGGAATCGCTCCGCAAGATCTCTCTCCGGTACTAGATAGTTCTTGGGCCGCGGAGGGAGACTCAGCCAGGTTCATCCATCGGGCGCCAATGCTCCTCCGGGCACGAGCATGTGCACATGGGGACGCCACTCCAAGGTCCGGGTCCACGTGTGCAGCACTGCCAGCGCCCCAACTTGTCCTCCCAGCCAATGCGGGTCGGCACAGAGCGCTGACAGTGACTCGAATGCCGCTTGGAAGAGCACCGGGATCAAGGCGTGCTGGTGCTGACGCACCAGGCGGCGGAGCTCCGAAGGCAGCGTGAGCACCACATGAAAGTAAGTCACCGGCAGGAGCAAGTCGCGTTGACGCTCAAGCCAGCGGCTGGTCGCGTCGTGCCCGCACTGCGGGCACGCGCGATGCCCGCACGAGTGCAGGAATAGATGTTCGCGCCCGCAGTCGGAGCATTCAGCGACATGGCCGCCGAGCGCTCCTGTGCGGCACTGGGTGAGCGCTTGGATGGCGCGAACGTGACTGGGCAGTACGGCATCACCATACCGCTTCAGATAGTCCTCGCCATGCCGACGCAGAACATCGGCAATCCGGAGCATTGCTTGGCCCGCGACTAGAAATCAACCATCAACCGATTGACTACGTCATGGACCTGCACCATCGCGGGCTGGGTCACATGCAAGTACACCTCGGTTGAGGCAAGACACTTGTGACCCAGTATTTGTTGAATCACTCGGAGCGAGACCCCGTGTTCTAGTAGGTAAGTCGCATAGCTGTGTCTATTATGCCGATCACGGCATAAAAGGCATTATGCCGGGTGTCTGATTATGCCGTGCCCCGGATGGGCTACCGTAGAATGTCGGTGGATCTCGGGCGGAATGGCGGCGTGCACTCGGCATAATCAGAGTCCCTTCAGGAAGGTAAGCAGGCGGTCCGCTGGTCGAAAGCGAGCGCCAGCGCGGACCTTCACTGGCCCCGTTTTCGCGAGGGCCTTCTCCTTCATTGCGAGGTCGGCGGTGAGGTAGATCTGCGTGGTTTCGGACGACTCGTGTCCAAGCCAGAGTGCGATCACGGAATGGTCGACGCCATGTTGAAGCAGTTCCATGGCAGTTGAGTGTCTCAGGACGTGCGGAGAAACACGCTTCTTGCTGAGTGATGCGCACTGCTGTTTCGCAACGTTTGCGTGCTTCGCTAGCAGGTATTGGACGGCGTCACTGCTCAGGGGGCCTCCTCGCGAGCTGGGAAACATGGGGCCGGTGGGGTCGTCGGTGGTCCTACGGAGCCAGTCGCGCAGGACTCGCGCCGTTTCCTTGCGCAAAGGTGTGCAGCGCTCCTTGCGTCCCTTGCCGTCGCAGCGAACATGCGCCCCGACCCCGAGCACAACGTCCTGACGACGAAGGCCAACGATCTCTGAGACACGCAGCCCAGATTGCACGGCGAGCAAGATCAACGCATAGTCGCGACGACCAGTCCAGCAGCGGCGATCAGGGGCAGCGAGCAAGTGTTCGATCTCGCTGCTGGTTAGAAAGCCAACGAGTTTGCGAGAATAGCGCTTGCTGGGCATTGCCAAGACGCGCTGCATGACAGTGCTGCAGGTGGGCTCTTGCAGGGCAGCGTAGCGGAAAAACGAGTGAATGGCCGCCAGCCGCGCGTTGCGGGTACGAGCGCTGTTGCCTCTCTGCTTCTCGAGATGATCGAGAAATGCGCCGATGACCGGGGCGTCGAAGTCCTTGAGTCCGAGTTCCGACGGCTCCTTCTTGATCCGTTTCTGTGCGAACTCGAGCAGCAAACGGAAGGCATCGCGGTACGCTGCAATCGTGTGGGGGCTCGCTTGTCGCTGTCGGATCAGATAATCCGTGAAGAAGGACTGGAGCAGCGGGGACACGTTGGCCCCGGTTATCATGGTAACCTCCCCCTTGAGCTTTGCTCCAGCCGTTTGGTGACCAAACGCATCAACTCGGGCACTGCGGACAGGTACCAGTAGGTATCGGTTGGGTGGCTGTGCCCCAGGAATGTAGAGAGCTCGGGCAGGTGGCGCTCGACATCGACACCGGAGCGATACCAACGCAGCAGCGTGTTCACTGCGAAGCGGTGACGCAGATCATGCAGGCGCGGCCCATGTCGATCAGACGGACCACGGAGGTCCACCTGATGTGACAGCTTTACGAACGTCACCTCGACAGTATTGATGGGCAATCGGAGACCGCGCTCCCCAACGAAGAAGCTCGTTGTCTTCGACTTCGACAAGATCCGATCTCGCTCTTTCGCGTACCGCTGCAAAGCTCGTCGGGTTGACGCGTGCAGCGGGATGAGTCGTGTCTTACCGAACTTCGTCCGGCGAACGGTGAGCATGGCATTAGAGAAGTCGAAGTCATCGCAATTGAGACTTACGACTTCGCTGATGCGCATTCCTGTAACTACCAGCAGGCCAATTAGCGTCGTATAGGTTTGCGGCCGAAGTCCAGTTTGCGACGAAAGCTGTGCGGCGGCCTTCAGCAGGCGCCTAATCTCATCGTCGGTGTAGATATGCGGTGTTTTGCGTTGATAGCGGTGTGGCAGCAGTCCAAGCGGTGGCACCGCGGTCCGAGAGTCACGGCAGGCATGGTACTGTGCAAATCCCCGAATAACGCTGAGTCGGTGTGCTAGGAACGAAAGCTGAGCATGCTTCGGTTGCGTAGCCCACTCGAGCGCCAGTGGGATCGTTATGCGGTGACTTCGACGCCGCTCCAAGAACGACGCGAACTGCTCAAGCCAGCGTCCTTCCTGGTTTAGCTTGAAGCCGAGTCCGCGCCGGAGAGTCAAATACTCCTCAACTGCGTTGCGAATGGCACTCATGTGTCACCTCCAACGTCAGGCCATTGCGGTGCGAGCGCACGGAGCGACTCAAGGTCTACCTTCGCATAGATAGCCGTCGTGTCCGGACTTCTGTGGCGCAGGATCTGACCGATTTCGGCGAGCGACGCGCCATAGTGCAGCATGGTACAGGCCAGGGCATGGCGCAGTGTGTGTGCGCCCTTCCGCGACGGTTTGAGCCCAGCTCGCTTCAGCCCTCGTTTGACGATGTCGCAGATGGCGACAGAGCTGACGAAACCTTGGTGAGGTGCCCGCACTCGAACGAAGACACGGCGGCTCAAGCAGTTTGGGCGTCCATTGCGAAGGTAGGCCGCCACAGCAAAGCCAACATCGCGCGGCAAGGGAAGGCCGTCCTGGCGTCCTCCCTTGCTCCGCACGAGTAGCACGCCGTGCTCCCAGTCGAAATCGTCCAGCTCCATGGCGACAACCTCGCCGGCACGCAGCCCGAGGCGTGCGAGCAGAAGCAGAACCGCGTAGTCGCGCCTTCCAACCACAGTCGCCCGCACACAGTGTTGCAGCAAGCGCTCGACATCCTCAGCCGGAAGCGACCTGGGTACCGTTGCAAGATGCCATTGCGCCACCGCTGGGACACACCCTGCCAGGTTGACCTCCGTGTCACCCCGTTGATAAAGCCAGCGCAAGAAACTGCGTAGCGCCGGGACAATCACCTGCATACTCAGCGGTCTGGTGCGCGCTTCACGGGCAATGAATTGAGTCACGTCGTTGGCGCCAAGCATGCTGAGCACTACGGCTCCGCTGTGAAAGCGTCTCGCAAGCAACCGCTGCGCGACAACGCCGTAGCTGGAACACGTGGAGATCTTTAGGCCGCGCTCGTCGCTGAGATGCTTTCTGAATGCACGCTCGATCTGGACGATCGGGTTAGCGTCAATGCTAGAGTCCCTCGCGATCGGCCGTATGGCATTGGCAGCGCGCAGAAAACCCAGCAGAAGTCGCACCGTTGTACGATGGCTTCGCGCCGCCCGTCCTCGCCGTCGAAGGTGAGCAAGAAACTTGGAACCATAGCGCTCGTCGAATTGGACGACGCGCACTCCCGTCTTCTCGAGCCAGAGACCAAGCTCGGCTGCAAAACGAACTTGCCCCTTCACGGTACTCTGAGCGTAACCGCGACCCGTGAGAGCGTTGGCAAACGCCTCGATGTGATCTCCAAGACATCCGGCCTGGATACGCTGCGCCGATAGGAATTCCGATGGCCACTTGAGCATCACGTCTCCTCCTTGTCCGGTACAACTGCCGGATAGGGAAGACGAGCTCCGAATTATGCCGAGTGGCAAGGCCAAGAGCCCTAGGTTTCTCTGCGCAATCCAGCAGGCTCCGCAATCTACACGGCATAATCAGACACCCGGCATAATGGCGCAGGGTGTGAACTGTGGCGTGCTTGGCGAGCCTGCTCTCTCGCCACGCTGCAGTAAACGTCCTTTTTTTGTAGCCCAGTCTTGTCAAGGGGCGTCTTGCTCCTAGGGCCAAGGAAGATGTAAGGGGACGAAGACTCTGGTCGCACTTCCTTCCAATATCGACGAAGACGTTTCAATAGCGGTTCTGGCAATGGAATTCCGCGATCCTTTCTCCGCTTGCCGCCCCGGATCCAAACCGTCTGGCGTGCACTGTCCAACTGCTCCACTTTGAGCTCAATTCCCTCACTGATTCGAAGACCCAAGCCGTAGATGGTCGTCAACGCCATCCGGGACACTGGCTAGCGGATGATATTGAGCACCGCGCGTGTCTCACTCTGGGTCAGCACGACAGGCAGCGTCTCAGGGATCTTTACACGAAGCAGCCCGAACACTGGCCATTGGCGCGGCAAGGTGTAGGTGAAGAAGAAGCGGAGGCCATAAGCGGCAACGTTGATGCTGCGAGCCGATAGCTTCTTGTCTTCACGGAGGTACAAGATGTAATTGCGCACCTCGTCTTCGCTCAAATCCTCGGGCTCGAACTTCGCCCAGCGCAAGAACTGGCGAACCGCGGATTCGTAGCTGTCCTGCGTCGCTGGTCGAAGGTCCCTAAGCATCATGTCCTCGCCCATGCGCTCACTCCAATTGTCTAATGTGAACATCGAGTCCTCCGTGGCAATGACAACGGCACTGCGCCAATGTCAGAGGACGAATATGCTCGCCATTTCCCGCCAAAATCGAGCCACGGTATCAACCAATCTGCGGCGCGACGATGCCCACAGGTGCAACACCGCGATCAGACTCGCATTAACCCCGCCGGACGCATCTCCAGCTACCGCGCTTCGCGCGGTTTCGTTCAACGGGTTTACGGTTGAGCCGCGAAGGCCAGCGACAACGGCAAGATGCGAATGATCGATTCAAACGCGGCATAAGGCAACAGGTGGCGACGCTGGCCTTCGTCGGATCCAACCGCGATATGGGTGGACAGTCTTCTTCACCGATACCTTGTAGACTCGGGGTGTTGGTAGAGGACATGCACTCTTTGGCCACGAACATCCAAGCGGGAGCACGCGAGTTGGGCAGCCACCACACCGTAGGTTGTGATTGGGTGCAATGCCGGTGGAATTACGATTCCGCACGGCGTCTGGTTGAGGCATACTCAAGCTCGTAGCTTTGGCATTGGAGAGCAGGGAGGTTTCGAGCAACGCGACAGACACGGGCAGGACTAGGTTTCGAGGCGTTGCGCGGGCAACCCCGACCGCTATTAGCGCAAGATCTCGTAATGTAGAACTGGGCGCGAGCTCACTGCCCGCACCTCAAACCATTCCAACGACGTAGCGGAACCTTAGGACATCCAAACTTGGGAACGTCATGAGACAATTGCGAATTTATTTGTCCTCCACCTTCGACGACCTCAAAGTCTTCCGGATCGCTGTGCTCGCAAAGCTCAAGCAGGCTCGGCTCAACGTGGTGGCGATGGAAGCGTATGCGGCCGCGGATGAGCGCCCTCTCGACAAATGTCTGCGAGACGTTGCGGAGTCTGACATCTACGTTGGTATTTTCGCGTGGCGCTATGGATACACGCCACCGGAGGGGCAGGGGAATCCGGACGGCAAGTCAATCACTCACCTTGAGTACTGCAAAGCGCAAGAGAAGCAACTGCGGAAACTTCTCTTCTTCGCGCACCCCGACACGAAGGCAAACTGGCCGCGACCAGATCGCTTTATTGACGAGATCTCCGGGGAGGGCGAGCGGGGGAGGAAGCTGAATCGGATACGCCAAGAATTGGGGAGTGAGAAACTCGCCAGTTTCTTCCGAACACCCGAAGAGCTCGCAACGCTGGTTCTTGCTGCAATCATGGACAGTGGGAAGAGCGACCGTGTGTACAACATTCAACCCGTTGCCCCTGGACTCGTGTCCCGGATTCGTCAGTCAAAGGCCATTGTGGATGCGCTAGTCGGGCCGGGCGACGGCGTGCCGGGTGCCTGCACAGTAATTTCGGGCGCCGGCGGGTTCGGCAAGACGACGCTCGCTAGCGAAGCTTGCCATGCAGCGGAGCTCGTTGCGGCATTTCCCGATGGCCTACTGTGGACTGTGCTCGGCGAAAAGCCCGACCCAACGAGGGTCCTCAGCGATTTGTATGCTGTGGTGACGAACAGTCGTCCGACCGTAGCCGGAGTCGAGGAAATCGTCAACGCATTGGGCAGGGCGCTGGCTGGGCGCCGTTGCCTTATCGTCGTGGACGATGTATGGCGGCTTGACGACCTTTCCCTCTTCCTGAGGCTGGTGGGACCGATGCTCTTGGTAACCACTCGCGTGCAGAACCTAGTGGAGGCGACTGGGCAAACTGGATGGAAGGAAGTCCCCGTCGATGAGATGGAGGTCAGCGAAGCCGCAGCACTACTCGCGCGTGGTTTGGCGCCAGACGAATCAGCATTGGAGATGCTCGTCGGACTAGCCGAGCAGCTTGGCTCTTGGCCTCTCTTGCTCGACCTTGCCAATAAGCGCCTCCGGGAGGAAAACAGGTCTTCGCCCGGGAGGCTGCCCGAGTGTATCGCCCGCGTCGTGACGTTGTTCCATCGTAAGGGTGTGCTGGGATTCGACAGGCGCGACTCGGAAGCCCGTAACGCCGCGGTTAAACGGTCCGTCGAAGTCGGCCTGGAAAAGGCAGACCAAATACTTCCGGGTTTGGCAGCAAAAGCCATTGAGCTCGGCATCTTCCCGGAGGACGTAACGCTTCCGCCCCGCGTGCTGGCGGAGCTGTGGGCAATCGATGCAATCGATGTCGAGGAAGAGGTGCTAGCACCCCTCGACAACCTCAGCTTAGTGCGGTGGGACCGCTTGAGTGGCGATGTCCGCTTACACGACATGATTCGCCGAGCGTTCGAAGCTCTCGTGCCCAACAGCGCGGAAGTACACCTCCGCATGGTTGAAGCGTGGGGCGACCCGCGTCACCTACCGCATGCATACGCTTGGCGCTGGTTTGGCTGGCACTGCATTCAAGCCGGTCAACCCGAATTGCTACGAACGATGCTGCTGGATCTCGACTGGTTGAAGGCGCAGGTCGAAACGCTTGGTGTCGACGTGATGCTTGCCGACCTCAATCGTCTGCGCGACGATTCCGATGTCGCATTATTGCTGCGCGCGTGCCAACAGTCGGGATTTGCTCTGGCGCATTCGCCGTCTCAGATCGCAGGCCAACTGCTCGCGCGTATTCCCAAGGAACATGAGTCCTTGAGGCAGCGCCTACTGGATCGCGCTCTGGCATGGCCGAACCCATGGTTGCGACCCGTGACGGCGTCGCTGGCAACGGAACAAGCATTGCGATGGGGATGCCCGGCCAGCGAAGGGACCTTGACGCACGTCGCATTTTCGGCGAACGGTTGCTGGGCGGCGCACTTCGAATCCGGAGCACGACGACTCCGCCAATGGAATCTCAACAATTGGAATCCGACCAACGGGCAGTTTGCCATCCTTGAACGCAGAAACGTCTATGCGATCGCGACGAGCGACGACGGACATTGGTGCCTCTGCGCCGACAGTCTTGGTGTGGTGTACCGGCTAGGTCGCGAAGGTGAGCGCTGGGAGGGGCATGCGCATCATCAGGTGACCATCGCGGATCGCCTCGCGATTAGTGCTAATGGGAAGCGGGCTCTCTCCGCATGCATGCGCGGCAAGCTAGTTGCTTGGGATATTGAACAGGACAGCTATGAAGTCGTGTGGGGCGAGGGCGACGATCGGGCTGTCGCAATCACGCTGGACGCCGCCGGGAAGACGGCAGTGGTCGCGCGAAGGGGCGGCCGTATCGAACACGTGGATCTTTGGCCAGCGCGACGGCGGACACTCTGCACACTCTCGGGCGAACCGACCGCCATCGCGCGAACGGCGGACGGAGCGATCTTGGCCATCGCTGACAAGAGCGGGTTGATCGAGCTGCGCTCGGCGAGCGAATCGGCGATACCTCCTAGCCGCTTCGCAACGGACCACACACCTACTGCGCTGGCCTTGTCGAAGGATGGCCGCTACTTGGCGATCGGCTTCTCCGACGGGACGGTAGAAATCCGTGTGACTGGCGCCAGCGTCCCTAGTGCACGCTACCTTCGCGGGCATCAGCACGCCGTCGATTGCATCGCTTTCGGACGCGATGAGCGGCGGGTCATCTCGGCGGACCTCCTCCAAGTCAAGGAATGGGCTCTCGAGTCGGTAGGCACGGGGGTGCATCCGCAAGTGCTGGGCGCGGTCGCCGTTAGCCCAGACGGACAACGCGCTGTCGGAGTGCTTGACGACGGCCGCCTCGGCTCTTGGAACCTGCGCGATGGTTCGATGCAGGCTAGCTGGCCCCCGAAAGTTGGACCTAGGTTCTCGCAGCATTCATCCAATGTACCCAGACGGATCGAACGAGCCGCCGCCGCGAATCGCGTATTGGTCTGGAACGACCGCCTGCTGAGCGTCTGGGATCTTGATCAATGCGAGGAGGTCGGTGCGCTTTTGCTCGCGGAAGTGCGTGATGCGACCATCACACCGCAGGGGGACTCGGTCGTGTTTATTGACGGATATGAAGTGCGACTGTGGTCGATAGCTGATCGCACGACCAACTTTCTTGGGACTTACAAGGATGATGACCCATGCAGCCACATCGCGGTTTCGCCAGATGGGAAGTTTGCTCTGAGCGCCGGCGGCAGCCGAGACGTCGTGTTGTGGCGGCTTGATGAAGAGTTGAGCGAGTCTGAGCGTGCATTGCTCGATTTATTCAGGCAAAGAGGCATGGACACGGGCTTCCGTGATCGCCACGCTCGAGTTTCCTCTTGCAGCATCAATTCGCGAGACAAGCCGAACATTGTCGTGTTTTCAGGGCCGCGTACTGCGGTCGTTGGCACGGGGGACGGACGAGTTTTCGAAGTCGACGTGAGCACTCCCTTGCAACCTGTGGCGCGACCCCTCGATGGCAAACATCCGGCCTGGATCTCGGACATTGCCATCTCGGAAGATACTGAATTCGTATTGAGCGCATCAACCGACCTGCAGCTCCGCGATCGCCTGACCGGCGCCGTGCTCCTGACATTGCCGATCCACGCGCGTATCGGCCGGCTGTGCGTCGAGCGTCGACAGGTCCTTATCCTGAGTGCGTCCGGCGAGCTCGTATTGGTACGGCTCACGGCCGAAGATGCGCCCGTGTCATTTCGTGCGGACCGGCAGTTCATCTCCTGCGACGCGGACGCGATGTTGCGGTGGATCGTCGCCGTCGACCAGGGAGGCCAGTTGCACTTCTTCCACGCCGAACCCGGTGCGCCGCACTCCGAGGCGTCGGCAAGTTGAACACGGGGTGTCCTTAGTCCTCCAATCGGAAAGGAGGGTCGGATGATGGTTGCGGTATTCGGGCTACTGAGAGGACTGCGATGGCGGTGGTCGGTGTCACAGAGGCGATAGCTCGAGCGGCGCTACGCCGCTTCACTGATCGGACCTCAGCGCGAGCTGCCCGGGAGCATCCGTCCAGCTGCCTGAGTCCATTTCGTGACACTCAGCCCTCCAAGGTCGTTGTCCGTTCTCGCCCCGGACCAGCCGATAGATGTCAGGCCCTCGAATGTCATCCACCGTAGTCACTCGTGAGGAAGCTCTTGGTCTGCCCAACGGGTTTGCAGTTGAGCCGCAAGGGCCAGCTTCAACCACAAGGCTCGCATCATCGCTCCAGTCGAGGAAGATGGTAACGGTCATCGCAACAGGCCCTTGGCGGATCCAACTGCGCGTTGGCCAGCTCGTATCGTGCCTGTCGGGCCGTCCTGGGGCTAGGCTGCGGATTTTAGATTTTCTCGAATGATTCGAGGATGCCGTGCCGCAATCTTCAGAAGTGCAATTGCAGGACCTTCGGGCGAGCGTCTGCCCTGTTCCCAGTTGCGAAGCGTGTGAATACTAATTCCCATGGCCACAGCAAAGCGCGCTTGAGTGAGCCCAACGAAGCGGCGCAAAGCGACAACGTCGTCGCCAGTCTCAATTTTCCCAGATAGAATACGTTTGCGGGTGCGAGCAGGGATTGCCCGTGCAAACTGTTGAGGGGTAAGCTCGGGTATGTCGGTCATTGATGCTGCTCCAGATGTTCGCGATAGAGTTCTTGTTCTGGTCGAGTCGCCCAGCGGGCACCGATGATTCGAATTGTGTTTTCGTCTCGTTCTGTCCAGACAACCAAAACGAGGCCTCGCGCTATGGGACCGATCGAAAGGAATCGGTCTTCATCAATCGAATGGTCTTCATCAAAATCTCTAGGTAGTCAACGCCAGAAGTGAAGAGTGATTTCGCTTCCTGGAACGAGATTCCGTGCTTTCGCTTGTTCGCGGCGTTCTTGGCTTCGTTCCAAGTGAACCTCACAGGTCGAGTGTAAGCCATTGGCGGAGTCTGTCAATGGCGGACCTAGGACGGGCGTTCGTGTTGTCGGCGAGTCAGTCCTCAAACTTTGGGATCCCGGGATCTTTTGGAGGACCCGCCCTCTGGTCTGGTTGGACGGTTCCGGAGCAATTCAAGTATTCCTGCAGCGGCTCCTCCAATGGCGGTGTTGATTGGTGCGACGACGAAGAGTCCCAGAATCAGAAGCGCCCCCGCCGCGCCACAGGTTCGATGCGCGGTTTCCGTGACGTGTTGATGAAAAGAGTTCTTCCACAATATCCACCACCCGCACGCAAAGGATAGCCCCGCGGCAATCGCCCAAGCCCATTGTCGCGAGAGGCGGGAACGAAATGGCCTTGATGCAAGAAAGCCGATAGCCTGAGGCACTCCGAAGATTGCAGCGCCGCCGGCGATTGTGAAACCTAGTTCCGATATGTCGATTCCGGTCTGGCCAACGGGTTTGCGGTTGAGCCGCAAAGGCCTGCGGCAACACCTCAACGTGCATCATCCCTCCGGAATGGAAAGGAGGAAACGATTACCAGGAAGGCCTTCGTCAGTCAGCTATGCGGTGTGTGTACAGCGAACAGTCGCCAATAAGTGGGGATGCCTCGACGACCCCGTGTAGGGTCGGTTTTTGTGAAAACTGGAGGTCATCCCCATGAAGATGACGAGCATATCGACGCACAGCAATCAACCCATTTGAGCCGCAAATGGTCCGAGAGAAGACAACAGGCAGCCGACTGGTCCTGGCGATCGACGTGGCCAAGGAAGATATGGTTGCTGCGCTGGCAACCGAAACTTCCGAGGCACTCGTGACCCTCGCTTGGAAGCACCTCGACGATTCACCGACGTAGCTTGCAAAGTTGGACGAGCTCAGGAGGCTAGGGTTCACCATCGAGGCGGTGATGGAGTCCACCGGCACGTACGGCGACGTGCTGCGCCACCAGCTCCAGGCGGCCGGGTTCGTGGTCTATCAGGTCAGTGGCAAGCGTGTTTACGACGCCAAGGTCGTCTACGACGGCGTCGCTAGCCTGCATGACTCCAAGAGCTCAGCCATCATCGCCAAGCTGCACCTCGACGGCAGATCCTCGGTCTGGAAGGACAGACCCGAGGCGGAGATAGCACTCAAAGCCGCGGTGGCCACAATGGACATCTATCAGGTCCAGTACCTGCGGCTGATCCACCAACTAGAGAGTTGGCTGGCACGATACTGGCCCGAGGTTACTCGGCTCGTAGAACTTAGCTCTGCAACGTTGCTGGCTGTACTGGCTCGAATCGGCGGTCCCGGTGATGTCGCAGCAAGTAGTACCGCAGTACGCAAGCTGATGACCGGTATGAGCCACCGGCTGATGACGGCCGAGAAGATCGAGCAGGTCCTAGACTCTGCTGTCAGTAGCGCAGGACTGCCGTTGCTGCCCGCGGAGCGGGCTGCACTGATGGCCATATCCGCAGAAGCCCACCGCTCTTTGCGAGCCAACAAAGCAGCCAAGCAACGAATGTTGGAGCTCACGGCAGGTGGCGCGTCAGAGAGCATGGCACCCGCCGTCGGTGACGTCACTGCCGCTGTGCTGCTGACGGAAGTGGGCGACCCACGCGCATTCCCGAGTGCTCGGGCTTACGTCAAGGCGTTTGGCTTGAATCTCAAGGAGAAGAGCAGCGGGAAATGGCAGGGCAAGTTGCGCATCTCCAAGAATGGCTCGGGGCGAGCTCGCCAGTACCTTTGGTTGGCAGTGTTTCGATGGCGCAAAAAGGACCTCATCGTACAGGCTTGGTATGCCGCCAAGGTCAAACGTGATGGTGGCAAGAAAGCGCGAGCCGTTGGCGCCTTAATGCGCAAGTTAGTCAAGGCGCTCTTTCACGTGGCTCGAGGAGCGCCGATGGATACCCAACGACTCTTCGATGTTAACCGTCTAAGGCTCGCCACGTAATTCATCCCCAAGACTACGACGACTGTCCCAAAGAAACACGCAAGACTCTCCGATGGGCGACCTTCTGTTGGATCCTAGCTCCACCTACTCGGCGAGAGCGATTGTCTGTCTTGAGGCGCTCGATCGGACCTAACCCAGAAAACCTTTCGATGCAGCATTGCACCGGACGAACCAAGCGGAGACACAGAATTACCTAGAGCACCAAGACCGCCAACGGAGGGTCGGGATCTCCCACGGAGCTGAGAGCGGCGTGAGTTTGTTGGGCTGCCCCC
>CAYVXY010000029.1:0-74324 GCA_964454965.1 uncultured Polyangiaceae bacterium
GCCCTACACAACGGGGGGGGTAGGTTGAAATGGGCTCCTGGGAGCCCTACACAACCCCACCCGCATCGCCAAGGCGAATACGGATTCAGAATTCTGATAGGCACCCACTGAAATGTCCTATCCGGAATGACAAGGATGGGATCTTGAGGTTGCGCGGGACGATCGGCGTCCGCATTTGGGGCAAAGTGGCTCCCGACACCTTCTATACGGGCGACTCCAGCTCTTCGCCTAGGCCGATCTGGTGACCGTCGCTGCGGCCAGCTTGGAATCCATCGTCGTAGACGCGCATCAATTCATCGACCGCATGCCAAACTGTGGCCTTGACGCTGGCAAACAGACCCTGCTACCGAGGCTGCTCGTGAGCAAGAGCAATTTCGCAGGCACCGTACTCGCGGTGCAACCAAGGATTCGCCTGCACAGGTCATTCGACCAACGGCACCATACGTACCAAGGCTACCTCCTACGCATCGACGGCCAGGTCGACGGATGGAATCGTTCCGTCGCTGTTGCCATTGGTGCAAGTGCACAGGAGAAGCACGGTTTCCGCTCGGGAGATCAGATTGCCGGCGAAGGTGACCCGGTCTTGGAGCCTCAGACGGAAGTCGCCGATCTATACAAGGCCGCAAGGCTCAGGGTCGAAACTCGAAGTCACGTCGAGTCACGGACGGGACCGCCATGGCTTGGCGCGCCGGTTGTGCTCGAGATGTACCGCACTCGCGGTCATCGTCGGCTCGACCCGAAGACCTTCAATGGCAAGTGCGTCACATGCGTATGGGCCTGTGAAATGGCCGTCGAGATTACAATCGATCCATGGAACACCAGAAACATCCGGTGGCGTCGAGAGACCTTCTGCTACGGCCCCAAGAGTTGCAAACTCTACCGGCCGGGTCCCACACGGAAGGTGCCAGGTCGCAAGGGCATGAGCTGGGAAGAAGAGAACTGGATCGACGAGGAGCAGACCAGCCATCGCGGAGAGGACGAATAGCCGGACGCTGTGGTCGACAGGCTCGCTCATCCAAAGCCCATCCGAAGTCTTCCCGTGCATCTGCGGATTGCATTCTGTCCACGGGCGAATCCCGACACGAGTCGAAAGAATTATTGGAAAGCCTTAGACCTCGCAGCACATTCGGCGTATTGGACGGCTGTTGCCCGCGTGTCAGATTGCGGGCTCTTCTGCTCTCGCCCTGTAATCCGCGAGGTTACTAGCGCCTCATAGTTCCGTCACGACGCTTTGACTTCTGGGGCAAGGCTCGTAGCAACGGATCTACGAAGCAATCCCGCTCGTAGATCATGTCGTCAACGTTCGCCTTCGTGAAACCTTGGAAGAATTGACGCCCACCCTTGCACGCAGCCCGTTCCTCGGAATCCGAATGGTAGGTCTCGCTTGCCTCGTCGCCAGCACCCTTATCGCTGGGGCCGTTGCCAGTGCCGAGCCGCACGTCTCGGCTGACACCGACGTGGCAGCTTCAGCGGGTGGCAATGATTCGACCGCGGCTGGCAATAAGACCTCACCAGCGGTGGACGAGGAGGAGCGCACCAAGACCAATCGTCACGATGCGTTGTGTCCGTGGGGCCGGCTTGGCGACGGACACGGTAAGTTAGTGCGTTGCCTGACGGCAGACGAGGCACATGCTTTGGCCGTGCCCGCCACAAGGGCAACGGGAGTCGCAGCGGTCGCATCGGAAGGACCAACTGCGATCGTGGCAGTCGTCAATAGTGTCGTGTTCGAGGGCGAAAGCATTTTGTCCGCGAAGCAGAACCTCACGACTTTGGCTCCTGACTACCAAAGCTGTGTTGCTCACCACGGCGGACTCCGTCGCGACGAGGGGGAGGTGCGGATTCGATTCCATGTCGATTCTCGTGGTCTTGCACGCGAAGCCTCGGTTTCTCGGCGCCGCCTTGTGTCAGTGCAAGCGGCACGCTGTGTTGCTGGAATCGTCGGCCGTCGATTCGTGGGGGTCCCGAAGTCGAAAGCCACGATAGGGACATTGGTCATTCATTTCGCGCGCAGTACTCGATAGAATCGCTTGTCCGTCCCCAACGCGAAGGTATTCCCCACTTCGGCTGCCTCAACGTTGCTAACCCATCCGGCGTCGTGTCTACCGTACCAATCTCTGTGATTGGACGCGGAATGCGCAGTTCCGGTGCGCTTTCCCTCTGGCGCTCAAGTTCAATAGGTGCTTTCAATCGGTGCTTCACCGTTCTGCAGGAGTACATCAATTGGCAAAAGCGAAGACCCAGAAGAAACTCACTAAGAGCGCATTGATCCTCGCTATCCTCGATGAGATGGGTGAGGGGTGGACTCGGAAGTGCGTGGTTGATGTGCTCGACGCACTGACAGAGATTGGTCATGCCGAACTGAAGAAGAAGGGCACGTTCGTATTCCCCGGCTTTGCAAAGTTCGTCGTGGTGAAGAAGCCTGCGAGGCCAGCTCGCGAAGGCATCAACCCGTTCACCAAGGAACCGACCACGTTCGCGGCCAAACCCGCCAGCAAGGCCGTCAAGGCCAGGCCAGCGAAGGCGATCAAGGACGCGATCACCGCGTAGTCATATTCCGGTGGCGATCATGGTCCGAGCATGGACCTGTTACGAGCTTCTTCGTCGGCGCCAGCGGAGCAGTCCCAACCCGGCCATTGCGAGGAGCAGGCTTCTCCACGGCGACCGCGACGGGTTGACGATCATGCGACAACTGGTGCCGTCCATCGATTGCGAGGAATCAGCGCCATAGGCGAAGCTGCCTGCGGCACCGAATGCTTCTGGAATGGCTGACATTCCAGCCAAAGCTGCCAAGGGCGCGCTCCCACCATTGCTCGAAGCAGTAGCAGGGGAGCCGCCTTCGCCAACTGGTGCCGTAGCAACGTCGCTTGAGCCGCCAGCGGCCTCTACTGTATCTGCGCCCGCGCCACCGTTAGCGGTCAGTACCTCCGCTCCGCCCATTCCCGGCGTGTCCTCAGGCTGGGTGGAAGCTCCACCATTGGCAGTTCCATCGGTGGCCGATGGGGCGCCACCAGAATTGCCAACGGTTCCACCGATCCCGGTGGCGGTGGCAGCACCGCCGTCACCAGGACTTGCGGCCACCACGCCAGCTCCGCCGATGCCGGATGATCCAGCAGCGACGAACGTACTCTGGGTGCCAGCCGCGCCCGGGGCACCGGAGCCACTCGAAGCGCCAGCCGACTCAGTTCCGGCGGAACCCGAAATGCCCGCTGAACCACTCGCTCCGGCGCAACCTGCGGTCCCCGCAGTTCCAGGGCCGATGATGAGATGTAGTGTCGATTCTTTCTGAATGTTGTAGTCGCTCAAGGTCCGACCGTCTTCGAGTGCCTTACCGGCGAATATGAGACTCTGCTGATCGGGTGGGATCCCGTCCTTGTCTTGGATCTTCGCCTTGACGTTCTCAATGCTGTCACTTGGTTCGACATCGAGCGTGATGGTCGCTCCGGTGAGCGTCTTCACGAAGATTTGCATCGCCCAGGCGGTGGTAGGTAGCGCCACTAGGCAGATGGTGAACCAGGCAGCGACGGACTTTCGACGTGACATCGAAGGGGCAGTACGGCTCGGCTCGCACGACGGATAACCGAACAGCGGAGAGGCAAGTGTCGTCGGATGTCGGGCATCGACATTCGGAATGTCAAATGCCGCGGAGACACCTGACTCGACCCGTCGGCTATCGAGTGCAAGTCGAAGATGAAGCTGGGGTTGCAGCTCAAGGGCAGCCGCATCCCGTACCACGGCAGGAATTTTCGCACCCAGCAACCGTCGGTTGTTCAGATCCCTCGCAATTCGCGTGGCAGTCGTTGGGACCGCAATTGACTGCTGTCGTGCTGTCGCAGGCCTTGTTGCTGTTCCCACAGGTCAATGAGCAGGTAGCGCTCTTTCTGCAGTCCACGACAAGGCCACTACACGACTTAGCACCATCGCAGATGACATCGCAGGCGTACTTATTGGCGCATGTCAGCACGAGGTTCGTGCAAGAGTCTTTTCCGCCGCAGTTGACCTTGCATGGCATACCCGCAGGACAAGTTACGGGGGTATCTGAACAGGCATCTTTTGTCGAACAGTCGAAGGTACAGACGCCGCCGCTACAGTCACTGCAAAGACACGGATTCACCGATGCCGGGGGAGGCAACGGATCCGGACAAGCCGCGTGGCCGGCGCTGCCACCAAGGTTCGCACCAGCTTCCGAACCGCTGCCGCCACCAGTGTTTACGCTGCCACCGGCACTGATGACGTTGCCACCGGCACTGACACTACCGCCCGTAATGATGACGGTGCCGCCAGTACCAGCGTTGCCCGCTGAACTGCTCGCACCACCGGTGCTGACGTTGCCGCCAGCACTGACGCCACCAGTACTGCTAGCCCTGCCACCTTCTGGCAGTTGACCAGTTCCCGAAGACCCTGCATACGTCGATGATCCACCGGATCCGACGGTGACCGAGGTTCCACCAGATCCGGCGCCGACGATGTTGCTCGAACCGGCATACGTGATTGCGCCGCCAGAACCGATCACGCTGTCACCGGCCTGGGACACGCCGATCCCGCCGGAGCCAGCGGACGATGTTGGGCCGCTCCCACCACTCTGCATCAATGACGAATTCCCAGCCGCTCCGCCTTTGCTACCTGGTCTCAGGCAGATGCAGCCGTTCGCGGTCTCGGTGGGTTCCCATCCAGCGAGGCAAGGACAGGGGCGCCCGTCCAAGTCGTCCCGGCGCAAGTCACTGGAGCAATTCGACAGCATTGCCGCTGTCAGGGCAATCAGGATCCCGCTCCCCGAGCCTAGCCGCGGCCGAGCCATCTAGATCTGCCCCCGAGTGACATGGCAAACGCTCTTGCTAAAGCCAGCCACGCAGAGCCTTTTGCCGGTCTGCGAATTGGAGCCCCGACGTTGCTGCGCGGATTCGTTCTTGGCGAAACTCACGGCAATGGCTGGAAAGAAGTCAATCCTCGGCAAGAGGGCTGCTGCAGAGGACACATGAGCAAGCATAACGTAGCGTAACGGCAATTTTTGCCTGCGGCACTAGCGACTAGGCCGAAGGCCGCGAACACGCAGCGACTGTCGGTGTAGTCGAGTGTAGTCTCTTGCGGTTGCTCGTCGAAGTGGTTCGATTCTCAGTCCGACACCCGTCAAGGCCAAGTCTTGCGCGGCGTCGATAAGGACAAAACGAACTGCCACTCCTCTGCACACGCACTGTGAGCACCGGCGTCAATCTTTGAGCCGCACCTGATTGAATACCAAGCCTTTCCGATCGCTCTCGATTTGAACTTCTTGGACCAGGAGATGCATCCATCTTTGCTGGCTCGGATATCGAAGTGCCTTACTTTCCCTGATTGATGAGTTGGCGCTTGCTAACAGACTGCCTACCGCTTCGGGACTGTATGGGCGATCTCAACAACGTCTGTGTCGCTTGCCGCGTTCAGGACAACGACTAATGAATGACGTGGGCAAGTAGGCGAGGCCCCCGAGCGGCATCGGCAGTCCCAAAGTATCTATGGTTGGGATGGGCGGTGGCGGAACTACCGGACTCGGAGGCGTCTCGGAGCAGCCGTGTCGAATGAAACCGCGCCGGTCGTCAAGCCATTGATGCACCGAAAGGTGGACGCAATTTCCCATTCGATGCGAAGATGCGTATCGGTTTCGTGCGCGGTCCACTTCGAATCAGCCGGACCGCCTACTGACGTTCCTGAGATATCGTCGGTGAGTCAATCCAACCCGGCGACGCAAGCAGTGCGCTCTCAATTCCATTGATCAGCGAGTGGGGTGTGAACGGCTTGCGCACGAAGTGGGCGCCACCTTGTGGTACGCAGCGACTGCCACCACTCCCTGTGGTGGCACAGGATCGCTACGCAGACACCCACGGAATCTGCCCTATACGACGGCTACTACCGTCCCGCCGAGGCGGAGGGTTGTCTGCTGCCTTCAGCAACAACTTTCGTGTCTCCGATACTCGCTTCCAAATTGCAGTCTCGTTACACTGGAGGACTTGACTTGCCTCTCGAGCGCTGAGCCCCTCCACTTCACACAGCAGGAAAGCGAGTCGCGACTTGTCGGAGAGGGATCCAAATGCAGCACGTACACCCTTCAATTTGCGACGTGCGTCAATTTGCTCCGACAAGCGGTCACTGCTCGGGGCACTGCTTACACTCGTCAGCGTGGCGACCAGGCGTCTCCTGTAAGCGGAGGAACGAATATGCTGCCGAGCCACATTGGAAGCAATACCCCAAAGCCAGGTCTTCACCGTCGAGCGGCCGTCGAATCTGGACTTGCCTCTGGCAATCTGCATGAAAGTGGTCTGGACGAGATCCTCTACGTCTGATCCGCCAACGAGTCGCGATAGAAACCGAGTGACTGGGATCTGAAATCGCTCGAACAATTCACCCACCGCCTCCGGAACACAGGCGCCACATGCAACAGCCACAAGGTCATCGGTCAAGGGTTCTCGAGTATCGTCAGACCGACAGCGCAACGGGGCTACGCTTGAGATCATGATGGATCTCCGATACTGCTCATCGGTCCAAACCGGAGCGTGCCGTCGAACGGACTGAGTTTTGTACCGACAAGTGGCAGGAGAGCAAGGGAGTCAATATCGCATTGAGACGACCAGGACTTCATCTTTTTCGAGCCACCGTGCAACTGGCTGGAATTTGATCGCCCCAGAAGGGAAATGGGAAACGCAAGAGGGAGTGGGACGTCGCCGCATCGCCTTGTCCTTGGGGAGAGCGACAATCGGCACGCCGTCGCGACATCGGCTCCTGCTACCCAACGGTTATGTCCCCGCGAAGCTACTTTCATGAGGGACTCGCGGCCCCTTTACATTTTTGGTGAGGGTACCTGTAGACCAAGCGAACTCAAAAAAGAATGACAGTCCGCGAATGCAACGTCCAGTCGGCTCGCTATTGACCAATTTCTAAATGCTGCACAATTTGTGCAAGACTGGTGAAGCAGTATCAGTTCAGTCGATGCTTGCGCTTCGGTCGCGAGGCCCGATTGAAAGCTTGGTGGCCATGAGGCGTTCCGACAGCGGCAATCAGCGTCCATATTGACGTCGTGCCGCTGAGGCACTTCGCCCAACCGATCCATGTGCTGCCACCTCTTTGGCCCCATTGGCCTGCTACGTGTTCCGTCCGGTTGGTGCTTTGGCTAATGACGCTCCGCGTGAAATACTAATGTCTAGGTAGTACATACGCATGATTGCACGGATCACACGTGTGGGCGGCCCAGGTGCCGGCGGCTCCAACTCTTCACCGAGGCGGATCTGCTGGCCGTCGCTGCGGCCAGCATGGAAGCCGTCTTCGTAGACCCGCATCGGTGTTGGTTTGGAAGTGCGAATATTGGCGTGACTGTCGAGCAGCGCCCGTGCGGCAAGGTTCTCGTGTTCATCGAGTTTCACGAGCAAAGTACTCGTGACTGCCTGTCGAACTTTAGCCCGCATGGCATTGAGTCGCTCGTGGACCACAACGACAAGTCCCTTGCGGTAGGAATCGCAGTTGCTGCGACCCTTGCCGAGGCCGTTCTTCAAAGTAAGGCGATCGATCTGAGCCTTGACTCGGTCATATTACAGTCGAAAGAGCCGCACGTCACTCGGACATCCGACGACTCGAATAGCGGCTTCTTTCGATGATCAAGATTGGTAGATGACGCATCCGTAGTGGCTTGCCAAAGTTCCAACCACAACCTGTTGCCATACAGGAACTCGCGAAGCGTATGTCTCGATTGGTTCGGAGTCTTCCGCGGGCGATTCCAAGTACGAGTCCGAGTGGGCGTCAACTTCAGCCCGCGACAGCCGGTATTGCTGCAGTAGCTTCTCGGCAGCGGCTACGGCGACAGCGGCCTCGTTCTCACTCGTGTTGGCTTCGGCGAGGGCGTAGAGCTTTCGGACCTTGTTGATGACTTCTTCGATGGCGCTCATGGGGCAGTCCCGGGGGGGCGTTGTTGCTCTACTGCACCGGCGGGTGTCAATCCGGTACAAGTCGGAATTCCTGCTCGTTTTGAGGGGTTGCCCCGCGGGCAAGGAGGTCCGATTCTCTGACCACATATCCTGTCGTCGACCGTCATTCATCGGTAGCGTCGAGCGCCCAACTGCTCCAGCGTAGGAGGTGCCCGATTCTTCGGTATCGCAAGCGACCCAAGTGTTTCTGGTTGCCGGCGGTTTCTGCACACGGTCTCATTGCGGCATCTTCCCGGTCAACTCGACACAATCGCCCACTAGCGACCAAGTGCGCTGGGCAATTTCAAGGCGCCTCAATCGCAGTACATAGAAGTCTCGCCGTGCGACAACGACGCTCAGGAGATCGGTCCTTCCGGCGAGATGCATCTGGGTTGCCGAGTCAGTCGCAAGTGGCGCTGCCGGGATTGCCTCTTGATCGAGGCGCTTTGCTGCCAATTCAAGGTGATGGGACTCCTCCGCGATTGCCGCGAGTCGTTGAGAAATCGATACTTGATAGGCCGACGCGACGGTACGAGCGCGCATCCCTTCAGCTTGCGTTTTGGCACGTTCACCTTGTCTGTATCTGAATGCGGGAATTGACCAGGCAAATCCGGCCCCCATCCGGACCTCACCGTAGTCGCCGCGGCCGGCTTGCAGGATGCTACTCACCGGTGGAATGCGTTCGCGTTCGAGACGCTCGTCGACGCGAGCGAAGTAGCGTGACTGCGCCTGTGCGGCGAGCACTGGAGGCGTCGAAAGCGCCTGTTCGGCAAGCATCGATGGAAAGCGTGCATCAGGAAGAGGTGATTGATGTCGGGTGGGCCAAATCGACGACCAGTCAGCCTCGCGAGTTCATTGAGTGCGGCCCCGAGTGATGCCTGCGCTTCCTCCAGTTGCATGGCAATCCGTGCTCGTTCCACTTCTGCCAACTGCACATCTCGCTCCGTTGCATCGACTGCGTCACGCCGCGCTGCCAAGACCTTCGCCTCAGTTGCTGCCGAGCCCATCAGTTCAGTCAACGTTTCGTGCCGCGCGGCCCATGCCATACACTCCCCATAGCGACGCACTACGGTGCCCGAGACTTGTGCGCGCAGTTGCTCGAGCGTCGACGAATTCCACTCGACGAAGGAATCTGCTTCGACAATCCGTCGACCTTGCTGTCCCGCCACCTCGATTGGTGTATGTGCCTGAGCCGTGACGTAAATGTCGTGGGTGACGCCCCTGCCGCGTTCCGCAATCACTTCCAAATACGGGTTGAGGATTGAGCTTACCCTGGCTCCGACCGTCGCTCCACGGCTAGGCTCGACTTCGGCACGAGCGACGGTGAACTTCCGGTGCACGGTCACGAGCCAGTGCCAATACAGTGTCAAGCGTTGCGAGTTCTCCGCCGAACTTTCGGTTTGCATGGCCCAACGAAGTGGGGGATTGGAGTAACAACTCATTCGCGGTAGACGACTGCGCCTGAGCAGTTGACCCCACAATCGCCACCGCGAAGCACAAGGCAGCAAATTGCGCAAACAGCAGTCGATTCCAGTAGATTGCCATCTCGCCCCTCATTGGTGCATTGCAGGATCAGGCGGTGGATGAATTGTGGTCGCGCCATCGTTGACCATTTCGTCGGCATTGTCTGCTGCAACATAGCCCTTGAGCGCCAGCCGAAGGATCCCTGGCAATACGACCAACGTCAGGACGATACCAAACAGCATCCCGAACACGACGACCCGCGCCAATGGTCTTTGAACTTCGGCACCCGCGCCTGTGGCGAGCGCCATTGGCAAGAAGCCCAGGGCCGCGACGACAGCCGTCGTCAGCACTGCACGCATGACGCTGGTGGAGCCACGTACAATCGCACTGTCGAGTGCCTCGCCGCGATCGAGTCGAGTACGGACCTCACTCGCTACGACAACGCCGTTGAGGACCCCAATGCCCCCGAGCGCGATAAACCCGACTGCGGCAGGCAGGCTGAACGACAGCCCGCTTGCGAGCATGCCAAGAATTCCTCCTGTCAACAAGAGTGGGACCAATCCAAAGACTCCGACGGCAAACCGCCAATGCTGGAACATCCAGTAGAGCATGCCAAAGATGATGGCGATCACCACGGGCAGCATGACCATAAGCGTTGCCGAGGCGCGCTGGAAGTTCTCGAATTGCCCGCCCCACTTGACCTTGTACCCTGAGGGGAGAGCGACGTCGTTTTTGACGCGACTTTGCGCTTCAGTTACCCACGAAACGAGATCACGACCGCGAAGATTCACGTCGACACGTACCGCTCGCTTGCGATCCTCGCGCCGGATGGCAGTTGGGCCATCACCTTCGGTCAGAGTCACCACTTCGCGCAAAGGGATACTTGCGCCATGGGAGGTCCTGACAAACAAGTCGCCAATGGCTTCTGCCGTGGGCTGCGTAGGTGGTAGAAGAACCCTTAGATCGAAGCGCCGTTCGTCCTCGAACATCGTTCCGACGCGGATCCCCTCGCGCGAGGCCTGTAAAATCTGGAAAGCCTCCTCAAGCTTCACCCCGTGGCGTGCTAACCTTCCACGATCGGCAATGGCCGTAATCATTGGTCCACCGAGCGCGCGCTCGACTCGAAGATCACCGGTCCCCTCGATACCTTGGACAGTTCGACCGATTTGCAGTGCCGTCTTCGTCAACACCTCAAGATCAGGACCATTGAGTTGGATCTGAACGTCTGCGCGGCTTCCACTGATGATCTCGTTCGTCTTGTCCTCGATAGGCTGCGACACGCTCACGAAGGTTCCAGGGACGCGGTTCTCGATGGCCCGCTTGAATCGCACCGAAAGGCCATCCAAATCGGTAGCACTCTTCCAATCTTGGATCGGTCGGAGGCGCACCAGGATGTCCGTGTTCTCATTGCCTGAAGGGTCGACAGCAACTTCAGCCCGCCCCGTTCGACCAATTGTTGTGATGACCTCCGGGAAGCTTTGCAGGACTCGTTCCGATTCGATGTCGAGCATACGAGCGTGTTCGATCGAGATGCTCGGCGCGCGACGAATGGTAACGACCGCATCCCCCTCGAATATCCGAGGCACGAACTCGGCACCCGAGCGCCCGAAGAGCCAGCCCATGACTATGAGTGAGACTACTGAGCCGCCTATAAGGGGCCAGCGGTACCTAAGGGTTGAAGGAACAATGCGTTCATAGCGCTCCCCTAACCACTCTATCCAGCGCGGACCATGCCCTGTTGCCGGCGGCACCAAGGCAACGAGCACTGCCGGAAAGAAGAGGATCGAATAGACTAGTGCCCCAAACAACGCGCATGCCATGGTAATCGCCATGGGGCGGAACATCTTACCCTCGACGCCGTGCAGTGCAAGCAGCGGCACATACACGAGCATGATGATCGCAACAGCAAAGGCGACAGGGCGAGCGACACCTGCCGCGACGCGCTCAAACGCACGGGCCTTCGCAGCACCAACTAAGGATCTTCCCGCTGTGGCGGCCATGACTGCTTCGACGATGACGATCGGGCCATCTACTAGAAACCCGAAGTCAATGGCGCCGAGTGACATTAAGTCACCGGTGACACCAAATAGGTGCATGCCGAAGACAGCGATGCTCATTGCAGCCGGCACGCCTAGGACAACGGCAATTGCCGCTCTCAAACTGCCAAGGAATAGCACCAGTACCAGCAGCACGACGCCGACCCCTTCGGCCAAGTTCTTTGCAACGGTCGCGAGCGTGCGCCCGACAAAATCCGATCGGTCGTAGATGACGTCAATCTTGACGCCTGCAGGCAGGTCGGGCTGGATCTCTTTCACGCGAGCACCTACGTCAGCGACGACCCGCTTGCTGTTCGCGCCGAGCAGCATCATTACGACGCCATTGACGGCTTCCTTCTTTCCCTCCTGTGTCACGACGCCGTAGCGAAGTGCCGCGCCTACCTGAACGTCGGCAACATGCTCGATCAAGACCGGCGCGCCGACCTTGTCCGCATGAACAACAACCTGACCGATGTCTTTGACATCTCGGAGAAGGCCCTGACCGCGAACGGTAAAGGCTTCCTTGCGTCGCTCAACGTAGCCACCCCCGACGTTGAGATTGGCAGCCTTTAGTGCATCAACTACGTCCTGCAAGTGCAACCCACGAGCCTCGAGTCGAACTCGGTCGACAATCACCTGGAACTGCTTGAGCTCGCCGCCCATCGTATTGACTTCCGCCACGCCTGGGATCCCACGCAATCGGGGGACAATTTCCCAGTCGAGCATCGTGCGCAGTTGCATCGGTGAATGCTGGTCGCTGCGCACGACGAACTGGAATATCTCACCGAGGCCGGTGTTCACGGGCGCCAGTTCCGGCATGGCAGCCGATGCTGGGAGTTCAATCCCCCGAAGGCGCTCGAGTACGAGCTGGCGCGCAAACCAGACGTCTGAGCCGTCCTTGAAGATGACGGTAACGTTTGAGAGGCCCGATCGGGACACGCTACGGAGCTTCTCCGTGCCCGGAGTTCCGTTGAGCGCCACCTCAATGGGCATGGTGACGGTGCGCTCGATCTCGAGCGCCGACAGTCCTGGAGCGGTCGTCAGTACACTGACCTGGATCGTTGACACGTCCGGCATCGCGTCGATCGGTAGCGTGCGGAATGCCTGCACCCCAAGACCAATTAGCACTACCAACCCGACGATCACAACGCGACGCGCGCGAATGGACCAGCTTACTATTGCAGCTAACACAATGACCTCATCGAAAGATTTCGCTCTTCAATTCAAAAGTGCCGTTAGTCACCACCCGCTCACCTACCTTGAGGCCCCGCCTGATATGCAGTTCCTGTCCGCTGGCAGCTCCCAATTCGACATCGGAAACACGCACCGACGTCGGTGAGTCGACGACGAAGACATGCGGCTTACCATCGACGAATGTGACGGCTTCTGGCGGAACCATCGGCCCCTCATCAATGGTGGCACCGCCAGCGCGTATCACTGCATCAATGGCCTGTCCGGGACGCAATTGCCTACTACGGTTGTCGACTTCGACCCGAACTGGCGCACTCCGAGTTGCCGGATTCAGGACCTGCCCAATATTCGCGAGTTTTCCTTTGAGTCCCCGTTCGTGGCTTCCCAATGGCTTCAGCTCGACTTCGTCCCCAAGGCGAATCAATGGCAGACTTCGCTCGAAAACAGCGAGTTCAACCCAGAGCGTATCGAGATTGGCAACTATAAACGCCGTATGGTCGCCCTCGACAAGCTGCCCTTTGGCGATGTGGCGCTCCACGAGTGTGCCGTCAATTGGCGAGGTAATAGCGTGCACACCTATCGCTCGCATGTCAGTCGCGGACAAGCTTCCAGCGAGAGCAGCTACCTTCTGCATCGCAGCACCTAAGAGTGCTTGGTACTTGTCGGCCAGAGCGTTAGCATCTTCGCTCTCCTTGAGTGTCGTTAGCTTCGCCTCAGCAAGTTTGACTTCCCTCGCTGCGTTGCGCTTGGCGGCGTCCATTTCTGCCCTAAGTGAGGTGACTGCGGCTTGGGCCTCACCGAGTTCCGGGCTGTCGATGGAGGCAAGCAATTCACCCCGCTTGACCGTTGTACCTTCGTATCTGCGCACATCGCGAACCAAACCGCGCAGGCGCGTACCGATACGAGCCACGTGTTCAGGGTCGAACGTCACGGTACCAATGACTGCGATCGCTGGCACCACACTGACGCTCTTGACCTCGGTCGTCTTGAGGTCGACTCGAGTAGCGAATTTCTCGGAGAACCGAATGGTGTCCCCCTCTAAACGAGGGATGTCGTTGGATTCGAGCTTCTGCGCGACTGCACCGCGATTGCATCCAACAGCTCCAAGGCAGGCGACCGCAAGAATGGCTGCGAACTGCATCTGATACCAAAGTCCAAGGGCGAAATTCATGTGCGAGCGAATGGCCTTCTATGGTGCGACACTGCAACTGAACCGGCACCAATGGCGACAAGGCAGGGGGCCGCGTCGCCAACGCCAGTTCCTCACGCAGTTGATCTCGAAATGTCGTGCGCCGCGGGAACCGGCGCGATCATCGAATTATTCCCAACCTCGGATTTCGCTCTACCGCACGCAAGCGTCCAATAGGAATCGCAGTCCCGCCGACGTGTCATCGAAATGCGCGTCGCGTATAGCGTCGTCTTGTACACAGAGGTCGTCGCGATTCAAGTGGCGCGGCAAAGTATCACGCGTGCATTTGTATTCGCAGCCACTTAAGGAAACTGGCTTCGACAGCGAGCGTCTGCGTTGTGCAATTCAAGAGCTGCGCTTCGATGCTGCGTGACTCTTGGCGTCTTGAAACACGTAAGCGTTGCTAGAATTGCTACGTTTCTGGTTGGCGACCTCGAACGAGACCCCGGTCCCAGGTACGACTACAAAGCCTCTAGGTAGGCGCACCTGGGACCATTAGGGGAGGTACGGAATCAACCCGTCTTCCGTCTCTAGCGCGCAAGGGCATTGAGTCAAGCGCGCATGCGCATTCGCCAGCAGTCCGGACGAGTTGCCCCTTGGACGCTCATGAATGCGAGAGAAGTCAGCAACGGAGCAATTCCCTCGTGCATTCACCGGTGCACGTACCTGGGAATCCCCGATGTACTGATCTGCTACGTCAGAAGGACCACTGTTTCGCATGTGTCGCTCACGCAGAATGTGCACTTCTTCTCAATAGAGGCTGGAGAATTGTGCGCATTCGATTCGAAGGTAAATCCTACGCTCAGCGCTGGAAATTCCGACCTGTCGACTGCTTGTTTCTATTCCAGAATCTCAAGGGCAAACCCAAGGAGCTCGAAGACATTTCCAAAACCAAGTCGGGCCGACCACGTGTCAACAGCCGCGATTGGTATAAGTGCCAATTGCCGCCTCCTCGCTGTATCGTTGGGCACCGATGGTGACGCTATGGGCGAGCCACTGATCCTCTCGATGCTGGACTATTCTCGACTATCCGACGTCCTGCGTCGGAAAGCGGGTGCGTCGTCTGCTGCCAATCGGGCCAGTTTGGCCGAGAAACTTCGCCGAGGGACACTGGTTGAGCCACCACAGATCCCGCCCTATGTCGTAACAATGAATTCACGCATCTTGCTAGTGTCGACGCTTTGGGGTGGACCACGCGAATGCGGTCTCTTCTATCCAGAGGATGCCAACTGTCTCGAGGATGGCATCAGCATCATGTCCACGATCGGAGTGCACCTACTTGGTTGCCGCGAAGGCGCCACGATGCAGTTCGCCCACGGAGGAAACCTCCTTAGCTTGCATGTATTGGGTCTCACCTATCAACCGGAAGCCGCAAGGCATTGGCACCGCTAGACATAAGGCACCTCGAAACGCCGGCGGTCCGGACGATGATGCGATGCCGCGCGACTCAGTGGATTTCTGAATCGCTAGCGAAGCTTCTTTGCGAATTCTGCACGAGCTGACTGACAGATTGCCAATACAGCCGGATGACGAATGCGCCGTTCAATCGAGATTGCGTAGAAGCGCTGTCGCACCGTATCGAGTCTGCCGATGAGCTGCAGGTCGTATTGGTGCGCAACGCTTGCCTCAATTATCGTAGGTGCCGGCACCAGTCCCACGCCGTCCTGTCCGAACACCTTGAGGAGCGCGCTGTCATCGAACTCGGCCTGAATGTCAGGATTCAGCCCTTCAGTCTCGAACCAGTGGTCGAGCGAGCGGCGAAGCGATGAGCTTTCTGTCGGCAACAGCATCGGTGCACCATCGAGCGAACTCGGGAAATCCTTCCGATACTTTGATGCGAGGCTTTTCGCGGCGAGGACGCTCGTTCCGCATTCCCCTAAGAGGTGGTTGAATGCATTGCCCGTTTGGCTAGCTCCAATCGGGCTGTCACTGATGACGACATCGACTTCGTGCGCTGCAAGGTCAGACAAGAGTCTCTCCAATTTGTCCTCGCGGCAGACCAGTCGAACGTGCTCTGGCAGTTCAAGCGCGGGGTCAAGAATGCGTTTGGCAATCAGTTTTGGAATTACCTCGGCGATACCTACAACTAGCCGAGTGGGTCGACCGACCTTGCGGCCCTCAACCGTTTCCATCAGCTCATGCCCTAACGAGAATATCTCTTCTGCATAGGTATAAACGAGAGTACCCATTTCTGTGAGACCGAGCCCGCGCCCTTTCCTTAGGAAGAGCGGCTCTCCAAGAGCTTCCTCCAACGCCCGGATCTGCTCGCTAACGGTTGTATGGGTAAGGCGGAGCTGTCTTGCGGCGCGACCGATGCCACCTTCACGTGCTGCCATCCAGAAGTAAAGCAAGTGGTGGTAGTTCAGCCATTGCATCCAGGTAGGATAGGTCGGAAATGCCGACCTGTCGCCACGAAACTACCTGTCTTTACGCGATGGCCATATCGCCCGCCCATGCGTAGGACGGAGGATCGATGAGACTCTCAATTCGCACCCGTAGCGTCCATTTGGGCACCGAGCTCACAGACTACATTCGCCGTCGGCCTGCCCTTAAGTTTGGTAGATTCAGTTCCCGCACCGCCTCCCCGGTCTTTCGAATCGAGGAACTCAATGAAGCGGTCATACCAGGCAGATGTGCTGCTCCGCCGGCACCGGCGATAATCACGCGCACTCTGCGCCCTTCAGTGGTGGTTGCGTATTCGAGCATCTTGTCCGGCGTGCGAAGTGCGGAGACCACCTGGTTCTCATAGGGAACCCTAGACGTTCAAGGGTCTGACAGGTTTGACACATCGTTCCGCTGTCGCTCTGGGAACCCATGATGACGCCAACAATAGGGGATCGGCTAATGGTCGCTTCCAAGGGGATCTCGCAGTTGCTGGGCCGAACGGGTCAGCCACGGACGGTGAAGGTACGCTAGTGGGGTCTAGGTAGATTTCAGTTTCGCTGGACGAATGGTCGCGTTAGGTGACGGTTTAGCTCCCCGGCTTCTCAAGAATTCCCTTGCTCCGAACAAGGTGCCGGCGACCATCGCGACTGCTGCAGCCATCAGCAGCGCAATTTGCGTCGATCCAGGCAGTCCATATTGAAGTCCGCCAAACGGAGGACCAATGAGCGTGGCGATTCTATAGGCAAGAAACATCCAAGGTTGGACCGCGCCAAGGCTTGCCGCTCCGAGATGGCGGACCGTATTGGCGGCATAGAGAAGGAAGCCAGAAGGAAACCCGAAGCCGATGGCGAACGACGGCAACAATACCAACCAGTTCGGCATTTCTGGGCGAGCAAATCCGATAGTCGCGGCAACAAGCACACCGAGGGCAACGGGCGACGTCGCGGCGCCAAATCGATCGAACAACAGGCGCCAAGTCGGGCGACCAACGGTATTGCCAAGTGCAAATGCAACGACAGCCGAAGAGCCCTTCGACGGATCGCCGGTGCGAGCAGTTGCGATTGAAGCGAGTCCCCCAATTGCGAGTAGTCAACTGCTGGAGCGGAGAACCCATGCCGAAGCGCCGCTGCTACGAGTGGGGCGAGTAGTGCACTGGCAGCCGCGAAACCCGCAGTGACGACGCCCGCCGCCAATCCCCGTCTTTGCTGAAAAGCAGCCACGGCGGCCGTGAGGGAACTCATATGGCCGGTGCCAATTCCCGGGCCACCGACCAGACCGACTCCGCGAATCGCGCGGGTGACTCCTGCGCCGAATGCGGCTGCGACAGCTTACCCGGTGCAGTAGATTGCGCCGGCAATCCGATTCTGCAGCTTCGCCCGCAACCTCTGCAAGAGTTTTCCAGCCACGACTATGGCTACCGTGAAGCACTCTATTGTCGTGCCGAACACGAGCTGCGTATCAAGCCGCGAGAACCCGTCATGTGCCCCACGCTTATGTGCGTAGACGCTCCATGCATAGACGCCGCTAACCCCATTCTAGACTATTCCATCGGCCGTCGCCGCACGCGTGCTATTTCTTCGTCAGTGCTCACGGCGGCCCCCCAACGAAAGAATCTCTACATGACTCAATCACGGCATGAACGAGAACGGTGAGGACCTCCCCCTTCAAGCCCTGAACCCTCAACCCAATAACCGATGGTTTCGTTGCGGAGACTCTGACCAACAAGGCATGAAACTCCGCGTCCAGGGTGACAACGGCCGCTCCCGTCGACATGGCAAAGTGGAGTGTACCGAATTGCCCGACCACTACGTCCGACCAGTTGCTGTTTCGGGTTGCCGCCGGCCGGCACAGTCTCGATGATGACCGCGTCCACTCGAAGCGCACAGGCCCAATCCATCAAGAAGGCCCTGCACACGGCCAGATCCCAGGCTTTGCACGTTACAATTCGCTGACCGACTTCTCGATGAGGTTGCGAAATCGGCACGTCAGCATCGAGAAAGGCGACTTCGCTAGGACAGACCCCTTTCGGCTTCGGCCCGTAAGGCGCAACGCCCAAGGGCTTGCAGGCCAACAAGAAACTCACCGTTGTCGATGAAAGTATCCAACGACTCTGCATATAGACCAGCAAGCTAGCACTGTGGCGACATGGGGTCCATCAACCACGAAGCTCGCTATTGGGTGAAGGCCTACGGACATCACTCAGACAGGCCCAGTTCGAGAAGCACGGACTCAGAACCTACCGCCAATGCTCAGCGCGACGCCCTCGTCTGTTGGTATTGGCGCCACCTGAACCATTCGAAGCGACCGCAGAGCAGAGCCGGGAAGGTTGGCTCTTCGCAACTTCCACAAGCATTCAACTGGCGTCTCGAAGCAAAACGACCGCATGCCCGGGGAAAGGCCAACGAAGCCCACGCCCGAACCCACAGATTAGAGTCCTTCACCACCGCTCCTTTGATGCCCAGAAGAGACACCCGCATCCGCGATTAACATGGGCTCAAAGACGCGTCGATGTGAGAGTTCTAGACCCAATGGTTCACGATGCCAAGGGGCGCCTTGGCGTCCAACTGGGTTTTCCCTGGGTCGCGAATAGGGGAATCCCCGGGCATGGCGCAGCATAGGCATTGAACCTTCGCTTTGTGCTTTCGGCAGGCGAGCGTGACCCTTGGTAGTGCCGCGACCAAGATATCCATACCACGAAGCCACACAGAAACGTTCACCGTCGCAGAAGGGATGAGTCGGGCCGAGAGGCTGTCACCGTCATGCCGACCGTCACCAAGATCAGAGCAACCAGGACGCGGCGCTTGTGCATGGCGTCGCACTCATAGATCGTCGCAATTGCCGCCGCCGCACACTCAGTCAAAAATGTCGCTGAGCCAAGACTTCTTGCGTCGGTAATGCTCTCCAGCGTGATGACCCTGGCGATCGCTATCGGGCTCGCGGTCTCCACTGTAACGTGCTGCCGGCACCTGACCTTGCGATCGCTCTACGATTTTGTCGAGTTCTCCTCGGTCCAACCATACACCACGGCACTGAGGGCAGTAGTCGACTTCGACCCCCTGTCGCTCAGCCATTACCAAACTGACGCCACTACAGACAGGACATTGCATGGGTTCGTTCCTGATTCCCGAGGCACCAGGCCTAAGGATTCGAGTAACACGGCGCGTGGTAAAGGTATTCCACTTCGATGCCTCAATCACCGGAACAGCCGCTGCACATAGTCCTCCACCTGACCCGCAATTCAGTCGAACTCCGGTGATCCAGTGGCACTTCTCTCTTGCTAGGGCCGGCTGAGAACCTCGTCGCGGTCGCGTCGTTCGGCATTGCGAACACGTCACCTACGGACCAAGTTATTGGTCCGTGTCACTTCGTTGACGGAGTCAATGGGTGGCATCAGGTCATTGGCGAGCTCACTCCAGCTTGCGCTACCCCTTGGCATCGTTCACAACGTACATGAGTCCCTTGACTTCCGAGGCAGCCAAGGCCGACACGACGTCGTATCTGAGGTGGTTAGCTGCCAACTTGGCCGATTCGCGATCGAGGGAAACGTAATTGCCATCGTTTCCGGCCCCTGCCGTAGGATCTTCGAATACTCTACCCGCGCGAATGCCAGCGAGTTCTGACGATGGCGCCATATGGCCCGGTGCCGTGCGCTCCATCGCAACCTGAAGCACCGCCGCGAAGTCGGCAGGATCTACCCGCGCCAAATCGTGAGGGCGGTACCCTGGCGTGTCGACGTGCGCCACATTGGAGGAGAGCACGTTGTGACGCTCCAGGTGGTAGTCGAGTGAGACGTGCAGCGACTGCAGATCACCAAAGAGGTTGAGCATTCCGTCGCTTGGAAGCACGCAACGTGCCAGATGGCTGGACACTGACTGCTGCACGTTCGCGACTTTGTGACGGCAAGGTCACGCCAAGTGTTCTTCAAATCACGGAAGATCATTCGGATCAATGGTCCTGCCATACCCGTCGGAATAATCGACGCATCACTGCGGAAATTACGACTAGTGCTTCCCCGCTTTCCGATAATGAATTTTGGGGTCCCGGCGGCATCGCCACGGGTGCTGCTCATAGAGCAGTTATGCCGGCAAACTGTGGTGTGGGCTGTCCGCCAACCTCCACACTTCCTACTGCGGCGCCAACACTTGCCCAGCAAATTGGCTGCGCAGCAGCGTCGCTGCTACGCCGGATTCCCCTTGGAATCGCAAGGCATTCCGATGCCCTCGGATTCAACAATGGGTGAATCTATCCCGTGAGGAAAGCGGAGCGCTGCGTCTTCGTCCCCCAATCGTAAAGTGCAAACATTTACGAAGTCGCGCTGGAAGACCCACATGATGAAGGGCAACACAGCCGAAACCGTCCGTCAAAGCGCCTGGGAAAATGTACCAAAGCATTGGACAAGCCGATCCATCCGTCGCGATCTACCGTAGCGACGCAAGTGAGATAGGGGCCTTCGTCGGTCGCTGCAAAGCCGCACCGACAATCACCAGCAGAGCCGCAATTGTGATAAATGCGTCGAGCTTTGATCTCGATTCACACGCGGAGCCTGCCGGAAACGGAGTCTGATTCGGCTACGGTGAGTCGTTCGATCTACGCAACTCCACTTCGCGTTTGCCTACGGCTTGAACTTCGAGTCTATCCATCGGAACACCTCTGCCTGCATCTGAAGCATGGCACCAATCTGGCAGTGTTCTTCTCCACCTTCACCCCGCTTGAAAACGACCTCGGTGATACTTCGTGCGTTCTTCAGCCCGCGGCGAGTCTTTCCCATTTGGTCTGCCAGGATTCCGAAATGGTCATTCTGGCCCTGCATCAACAGCACATCGCAGGAGATGCTGTCAACAACGTCCCTAAGATGGTACAGCTTCATTGCATCCAACGAGCCAGTTTCGTCCTTGCTCCCCATGGTCCATGCGGCGTGGTTGAGGCCCCAAGCAACCACTGCGTCTGACTTCGCCGCTTGTCGCATCGCCAAGTTTAGCGTTCTACGATGTCCGCTTTCGTACAGCCACTTGATGATTCCGGGGACCTTGTGCATGCTGACGTCGAGCGCGTCGTACATCACTCCGAAGGCAATCGCGCCATCGATGCGCTTGTCGTGCGCAGCAGCATCCATGACCAAGATCGCGCCCAAACTCTCGCCGAAAAGGACGAGCTTTCCCGGTCGTCCGTACTTATCAATGAAATGGTCAATGACCGCCGAGTTGGGCTTGTGCCATTCGGGCGTGAAGCGAAGCCCTTGGTCTCTCAGTACAGCACCCTGACCGGGGCCTTCGTAGACCAGGACATTGTAACCTCTCCGAGTTCCGGGCGACACGAGCCGTTGGTAGGTCTCCGTGATCGTTCCATCCCAACCGTTGAACCCCACGATGAGTGGTTGTGCTAGATCTGGAGGCGACTTCGCTGGGTAGAAGACGGCATTCAGGTGCTTGCCTTCGTAGGGGATTCGGAGGTGATCTCGCCTTACTCCGAGCAGATCCAGGGCAGTCTCGAAGCGATCGGAGTGCCGCTTCCACGTGTCCTTTCGACGCGGATCGTCACCGTGCAGAAAGAACTCCGCCGTTCGATAGTAGTTTGATGCTCGCAACAGCGCATGCGCCTTGTCGGTACTGTCTTGGTATGAGTTGCTCATGCTCTCAACGGTCTGCGCCATTTGGTACCAAGATTGGTACCAAGAATCGACGTTTCCCTCTGTCGTGTTCGAGACGGCAACCAAGACCTCGTTCGCATCCGCGGCCTTGAAGGGAGCGTATTGCAGAGCTCGGAGAGCCTGAAAGTGGTAGGCGCGGTCTTTGAACCAGTATCGGGTCCCCTTGTGGCTGCCCGACGCGAGGCGAGTCCCGATGGCCAGCGCGGCGACCACTACTGCCCCTGAAAGCAGAATCCTGCTTCTCGGCTTCCACGTACGAGTCGAAGCTATAACACCCATGCGGCTCTCCTTGCCTGGTCGCGCGAGTCTACTACGAATGAAGGCACATTGGCTCCTCTGGAACGCATCCTGGTCACAGATCACCTCGGCAAGCACTCCCGGCGGTGGCAACTGCGCTGCATCGCCCTGACGACAACGCTCATGCATTCAATCTTGAACCGAAGGAGAATCGCAATGGCGAAGCGAGCGGCAGTTCTACGCGGTTAGGTACGCTAGCCTAGGCGCTACCCATTTTACCTGATGTTGCATTCGGGGCTTTCCCCAGAAACGCGGCGCGAGCCATGTCCTTGGGAGACATGGCTCGCATCCGACACCGAATCGAGCGTTTGGGCACTACGCATCAGCTTCCTACGTCGCCCCCGCCGAGACGGTTGACTTTGTGCCCGTTTCCCCGAGGATGACAATTCTATGCGACACCTGCACTACGGCGGATGACCTCGAGCCCCTCCGCACCAGACTGCCGAGTTTGCCCATTGGACTGGCTGACTGGTTTGGAGGACTCAATGCATAATTGTCAAAAGCGCAGTGCCAAAGGGACGATCGGGCTCTACTGCGCGTGCCATTTCTTCGAGGGCTTCGCTCTCATCTATCCGGCATACTTGGTTCTGCTCAGGCGGGCTGGGTTGTCGATCGCTGCCATTTCGGTGCTGTTGGCGTGCGCCACCTTGCCTGTCATCCTGCTGGAATTGCCGTCTGGGGCGCTGGCAGATCGCTTTGGGCGAAAACCGCTCATCGTCTTCGGCTTGGTGCTGAAGGCAATCGGTGTCGCGCTATGGGGGATCGGCGGTCTCGCTGCGTACGCAGCCGGTTTCGTCTTCTGGGGGGCTCAAGAAGCGTTGTGCTCTGGCGCGCAGGAAGCGTTGCTTTACGATGCCCTTAAACGGTCGGGCGCTCAGGCCGACTACGCCAAGGCCGCAGGCTACGCTCGGGCATCGTCGTTCGTCGCCATTGCATTGGCGATGGCGCTCGGCGGTTACCTCGCCGACTACTCGACGGGCTTGGTTCTCGCAGCGACCGTCGTCAGTACCCTCGTTGCCGCAGCGATTGCGGCAATCCTTCCAGAGCCACCGCGGGAGGGGTGTCATAGCAAGGAGGGGATCCTGCAAATCCTCCGCGATGCTTTGGCGGTTAGCATTGGCCGATCCGAGCTACGTGACCGCATCATCTACGGAAGCATCATCGGTGCGGCGTACGGTCTCGTCGATGAGTACGATCAACTGTTCATCGAAAGTCTCGGTTTTGCTCTTCCCATCATCGGCCTGCTCGGCTGCGCACGCTTTCTGGTGGAGGCGGTGGGCGGCGGCCTGGCGTCAAGGATTGGCACCGCATTACGACTTGAAGGCGACTCGCGACTCGGGGCCTACATGAGCGCATCTGGTGGATTCCTAGCTGTCGCGGCTCTGGCGACGCCAACAATAGCTCTCGGCTGCTACTCCGCAGCATACGTTATCTTCTCCTCGGGTTCGGTACTCTTCGAGCAAAGGATCCAGGAAAGCATAGAGAGCGGGGGGCGCGCCACGGTGATGTCGATCGCCTCGTTGGTCGTCAACGCTTGCGCGCTACTAGTCACACTAGTGCTCGGGCTGCTGTCAAGGTTCGGCGGGGTTCGGGTTTGCATAGCCGGGATTGCGCTAATTTCCGCAATCGTCCCGCTGCTCTTCGCTCGCGGTGCTCTCGCACATCGGGGCCGAAATGTTGCCTCTGAGGTAGACGCGCTGTGACAGAATGGGCAGCTTCGAAAACCTTTCTCCAGGTGCTTTCTCATGACACTCATTCTGTCGACACTGACCCTCGACTCGCTGACGACGGCGCGAGAAGCTCACTTTGCGCGTCTAGGCGAAAGCCCAGAACTCTATTTGGAGCTTCTGCTTCGAACGGCGAGCATCTACCGGCTCGATTGGGAGGGCAGAGCTGCGGGCTATTTCATCCAGAGCGCAGATGGCCTAGTTGCTGAGATTGAGCTGCAGCGGCACGCCTGGCCGGCGAAATCCGATCTGTTCGCTGCGCTCATTGATCAACTTGACCTTCAAGGTGCGCGCTGCTTTTCCTTCGACTCGATGTTGCTCGGACTCTGTGTCGAACGCGGCTGGACCGCGACGATCGAGGGGCCGCTCTTTCGCGACCTCGTGGACGAGCAGGGGCCGGATGAAACCGAGTACAACGGCCATCGGCTCCGCCGGGCTATGCCCGACGACTTTGGTATCATCGTTCCGCATCGCGAGGGGGTGTTCGAGAACGACGACGAGTGCAGGGATTGGATTGCTCAAGGACACGTTTCAGTGCTTGAGTGTGGCGACGCCTTTCTTGGTATAGGCCTGCTCACTCAAGTGTGGTCCACGCGTCCGGAGCATGATATTGGGGTGATGGTCCATCCGGACCAGCGTGGTCGAGGCCATGCAGCGTTCATTCTACGCGTTCTCAAGCGACGTTGCCTGGATCTGGGAATGCGACCGACGGCGGGGTGCGCCGCTGGAAATGTCGCATCTGCGCGTGCGCTTCATCGCGCCGGGTTCGTGAGTCAGCACTCGCTCATCAAGTTCGAACACTGAAGTTTCTCGCGCGTCGGCTGGCTATTGTGCCGACTCTGCTTTCCTCGCCGTCTACACCCCAATTGCAGCGACCGTACGAGCCGACGTTTGTGCGACAGCATCAACAAGGTGTAGGAGTCCATGTTGCTAACCTCGTTTGCTGCGCCGCCAGAAGATGGATCTTCTGACACAGGGCATCGCAGACGTATTCCCGCTAGATGCCTTCAACAATCGACCAGTTGCTTATCAGTTAGTCCTCCACATTACCCAAAAATGCAGCCAAAATTCGATCATGCCGTGGCAAGTCACCACCGCTCGAACCGAACGAGCGGAAAGTCGTCCTAGTCGCGTCGCCCGACATCACGAAGTGCGTCACCCATGGCATTTGCTGTCGCGAAGACCCGAGCACTTGCGTTGAACGCACTCTTATAGCTGATCAATTCAACCAGCTCTTCGGACACGGAAATATTCGATCCTTCGATTGCCCTGTGAGTCACCGTTGCGCGCCCGCCGGAACTTGCCGAACCCAACGCGGCAGTACCACTTTCCGTTGTAGCCACCCAAAGCCCGCTACCAGCTCGCCCTAGACCTTCGTTGGAGCGAAATCGAGCGATTGCCAGTTTGCCGATGACAAGGTTTTCGCCGTTGGTACTTCGGGCCGACACCACTCCAGCAGAGTCGATTTCAAAGCCAGAGACTGCGCCCGATGCGTAGCCGTTTTGAGTTGTAGACGATACGCCGAAGGACCCCGCGAATTGAGTGCAACCGGAGGGAAGTTGGTCAGTTCCGGCAGTTGGACCGAAGTCGAGGCTGATCTCCTGGCCCGGTGGCGAGGACTGAAAGTCGATAGTGATCGGGTTCGTGACAGAAGACGATGCAAGCTGTCCATTGTCACCGAAAGCCAAGCTTCCACTGCCGACTTCGAGAAACGTGCCGCTTGTCGCACCAACGGTGTCGGCCGCCTTTGCGACAGCGTGCCATTGCCAGTTACCAGCACTCTCCTTGCGAAAGTAGACGTCCAGGCCGTGTGCCTGTCCCAATGCGTCGTAGATCTCGAGTGATGTGGAGAAATTCGCGGTTGTCATTGGCGATTGAACGTTCCATGCGGCCGCTGGGGTTATCGCGTTTGCATCGAGGTTCGCGATTACTTGGAGAGCTGTAGTAGCTTGGGGTGGTAAGGCGGCCGTAGGTATTCGTAGCGCACCGAGCATTGCGTCAGATGCGCCGTTTTGTCGGGTCGCCCACCCTTGCACGACGTGTCCGTCTGAATTGATGAGGTTGCCATCGCCATCGAGCCGAAGCTGCCCAGTGCGAGAGTAGAAGTCCCCTGTTACTCCGCCGACTGTTCCTCGCACTACGAGAAAGCCGTCACCAGAGAGTGCCACGTCTCCCTGGCTTCCAGTGACTGCCAGGTTACCCTGGGAGAACACCTGGCGTGCCGCTGAAACGTGCGTTCCCGCTCCAGCCCTCGGATCCCCACCTGAGCCAAGAAGAGCGCGACCGAGAACGTCCTCAAAGTTTGAGCGCTGCTCCTTGAAGCCAGGAGTATTGATGTTCGCTAGGTTATCGCCAACGATATGAAGGCCGTCCCCATTTGCCCGAAGTCCGGATACTGCCGATGCTCGAACTTGGCGGATGGACATGGCACGGATCCCAGGCGTAGCTAGGCCAATCGCGACAACTCTGTGCAATCGCTGGACCATGCGCCAAATGGTGAAGCGATGCGGGAATGCAGGGGAATAGGGCAGCTTGGCAGGTGTCAGCCCGCTGACATGGATGGCAGCGGTGTCACGCTACTGACGCCATCTACCCTAGAACCGCACCCCGACCTGCAACATGGCCCCACCTGGCATCGGTGCAATGTCGATGCGACTCTGTCGCTGCGGCACGGTGGGGGGAGCCTTCCTTCCGCGGTATGATATCCAGGCTGTCTCGATCGGAGATTCGAGGAAGTAGGTTTGCAGACTGCCGATGATTGCTAGCGAGCCGGCGGCGAAGTAGACCGAGGAGAATGCGATTTGTTGACTCCTTGTCCACCTAGAGACCGGTTCCAACGCGAGATACGTGCCAGCCGACATCGACAATACCCCAACGGCACCTGTGAGCCAGGCCATGGTGTGGCGCTGTGAGCGCGCATCGTTGGAGCGCTTTTCCCAGTCGGACTCAATCGCAGAAATGATCGCTCGTGGTGGCCTTCCCACCCGTCGCTGCTCCTGTATCGAGTCCGTTAAGGGTTCGAACGAGTTCAGTGGTCCAAATGGCAACGTCAAGAGCAGTGTCCCGGCGACTACTTCACCCGCGCCGACCGCGGCCATTACGACACCGGCAAAAGCGAGACCATTGTCGCGGCGAGCAATTACGATCCCCGCCGGTACGGACAATGCTCCCAATGCAAGCGCCGACAACCCACCCCAAAGGCGATAGCTCTTCTGTCCAACCGCAAGTTCCCGCAGGGTCCCGTCGAGTCGGGCGAGTTCGGTTTCATCTGAGCCCGATAACGACGCGTCACCAACCGATAGGGCCGACGCAACAGGTGAAGTGGGCGGACTCGTGTTCGTGGTACCAACAGCCATTGCGGCAGGAGCGGCAGCGCCCGGCACCGCTTGTGGTTCGGCGGGCGTTATGACTTGGGCATGCGAGCGGGTTGGCACCACAGCGCAGACCACTACGCTAAGGCAACACATCACCCGATGCACGCAACTGCTTAGGCGCCGCTTGCCCAAAGGAGTCTGCGCTGCCGTCGACTGTCGTAGCATACCGGGCTGTGTTTCCAACGGCCGATCACGCACCCCGCCCTTGTAGCCCAAATTGCGAACGATGCAAAGTGCTGAGTTGGCATCTGTCAGGGATTTCCGCGTGTCGGAGATGGGAGAAATCCTCGGGAACAATTCGGCGTAGTGGTTGGTTCACCGACCGCATCCCAAGCCATGCAGCCATGTCGCCGCGTACTGAAGGCAAACGACAAATGCTCGTAACGGCGGCGGTTCTTGCTGGAGCGTGGCTTGGCTTCCTGCGGCAATCCAGGGCTTCGTCGAGTGCTCGCTCGGAAGTTGCCGTTGCTCGGGGCGACTGTGACGCGAGGACCCCACAATCCCCCGTCGTTCCAGCAAATTGCCACCGGCGAAATGTTCAACTGCCAGCCGCGTGAGGTTCCGCGGCTCGGCGCGGGGACAATAGCTATTTACGAGTGAGGAGATCGAGAGCGTCCTCACCATATGGTAGTAGTATCGAGCGAATCGGTGGGAATCGCGAGAGTGACAAGACGGACATGGAAGCAATCGACCAAGCACGGCAACCCGCAGGTTTGTTTGTCCGGAGAAATCATCGCGAGGTGCAGTTCAACGCCTCAATGATCTTCCCGTTTGCGTCCATGATGATCCTTGCTGCTTGCGACATTGCGCTGAACACCAGAGATCGCCTGAGCGCGCAACACATCATCGTTGATGAGTGCATCTTCGTGTCCGGCTTGATCGGTATCCTGGTGATGGGGTGGCGCCTAAAGCGATCAATGCAAGGGGAACACATGGCCACCGTCGAGGCGACGCGGCTGTCTCAGTTGGTCCTTGAAATGAAGCGCGCGCGAAACTCGGACGCCGAGCAACTGGTTGTCCGGCTTGAACAAACACGGCAAGAAGTGGAACACTGGAAGGGGCAGGCGTGCAACCTGATGGCCGGGTTGGGGACTGCAATTGATGCACAGTTCTGCCGTTGGTCGCTCACGCCCGCGGAACGGGAAGTCGGCCTTCTGCTCCTCAAAGGTCTCAGTCACAAGGAGATTGCTCGGGTTCGCAAGGTTAGCGAAGCAACGGTACGTCAACAGGCTCAGTGCCTTTACCGAAAGGCGGAAATTGGTGGCCGCAATGACCTGGCGGCTTACTTCCTAGAGGATCTACTGTTGCCAGCGTCTGTTACGAGTGAGGTGGCGATGGATGGGCACGACTGTGGGTGAAGCCCCGAGTCGTCGAGCCTGCTGCAATCGCTTGCTATTTGCCCCCACCCAGCCAGAGCCGCTCCACAATCCCCCGAAGTCCATTCTTGTCGACGAAGCCAAACATTTGACCGAGCAAGGGTAGGAGAAGGAAAGCCGCAATAGCGAGTAGCAACACGGCAGAGATCGCGGCGACTATCAACGCCGTCTTGTTTGCGACCAACTTGCGGGTGATATTGGAAAGCTCAAGCCCGCCATCACCAAAGCTATCACGGTGTCCGTCATGGTGGCTGGAGCGCCGAGCCCCCTTGTCCGACGAGGGGCTCGCCTCGTCGTCTCGGTCATAGTGGCGATGCCCGCCGATTCGTAAGTCAGCCCCATCATGATCATCATGGTGACCGTCGCGTCCGTGAATCGCCTTGCGGTGCTTGCGTTCAAAGAGATCTTCAAAGTCCATGCGGGGATTCGCCTTTAGGTGGAAAGCCAATTGCCGGTTGAACCGACGCGCAACATTTCTTCAGGTTGACGAGACCCGATTGTGCCTGGCGTATTTGACCAGCTCGAACCAGAGAACGCAGGAAAACCCTGCAACGATGCTCAAGACCAGGTCCGGGGCGTGCAACGGAGCAAAATGGAACAGTCGTTGAGTGAAGGGCGCGAACAGGACTAGGGAGAGACAGACAACAGCCCCTAAGACCACCCAGCGTTGCGCTGCGTTAGGTACTTTGAGCATGGCAAGTGCGGAACGACTCCACGAGCGATTGATGAATATGATGGATACGAATGCAACGACCAAGGCAGCAAACGTCAATGCACGAGCGACATCGGACGAATGGTCGAGGCGCGCCCAAATGAATACTCCGATGCAGACTGCAAGTACGCTTAGCCCCTGCAGGATCGCAAGGAGAATGGTGGCCGACGAAAAGAGGCGTTCGTTGGGTCTTCGTGGGGGACGCCGCATTACGTCGGCTTCTGCCGGTTCAGCCTCAAATAGGAGTGAGCAGGCAGGATCGATAATCAGCTCCAAGAATACGATGTGCACTGGTAGCAGTAGCAACGGCCAGTTCGAAAAGAACACGGGGATGACTGACAAGCCAGCGATGGGGACATGTACTGCGAGAATGAAGACGACGGCTTTCTTGATGTTATCAAAGATCCGACGCCCCAGCCGAATTGCACCAACGATGGATGAGAAATCGTCATCTAGCAGCACCAAGGCTGCCGACTCCCGAGCTACGTCAGTTCCTCGCGCTCCCATGGCGATTCCGATGTGCGCCGCTTTCAGTGCTGGCGCATCATTGACTCCGTCACCCGTCATCGCAACGACTTCGCCGTTGGCCTTCAAAGCAGAAACGATCCGCAACTTCTGTTCCGGGACTACTCGAGCAAAGATCTGCGTCGCACCGATGTGGTGCGTCAGTTCTTCGTCGGACATTCGGTTTAGATCTGTTCCCGATATGACCGTTTCGCAGTTGTTGAGACCAGCTTGTCGGGCGATGGCCTGGGCAGTGGCGGGGTAGTCTCCCGTGATCATGACGACTCGCACGCCTGCGGTTTGACATTCCGCAACGGCCGCTGGAACGGTTTTGCGCAGCGGATCCTCGAATCCGATCAGTCCGACAAACTCGAGAGAAAGTTCTGATTGAGACTGAGGCAAGGCCCCTATGCATGTCATTCCGCGGGCGACCCCCAGCACCCTCAGGCCCTCGGAGGCTAGCTCAGCGACGCGGTTTATCAGTTCGGACCGCAGAGTGGGTGGTAGGTGGCACAAGTCGAGAATCGCTTCGGGCGCCCCCTTGGAGGCTAGGACGATCTCGTCGTCTTTGCCTGTTCGCCAGGCGTTGGTGACCGCCAGAAGCTTTGGAGCCAGTGGATACTCTCGTTCGAGAATCCACCCCAATGGCAGCCCCGCTGACTTGACGGCGGCAGGGATACAAGTCTTCTGGATGGCACGCTCCATCGGGTCGAACGGGGAACGCTTGCAGGCGAGTATCGAGCTATCGATCAGATCTCGCAACTCTTCGGTCCACGTGTCGCGGTTCGAAGCCAGATCAAGAGTTCGCCCGGCTCCGACGAGCATCCGAAGCGTCATCTGGTTCTGCGTCAGCGTGCCTGTCTTGTCCACACACAGGACCGTTGCTGCCCCAAGTGTCTCGATCGCTGGCATTCGTCTGGTAAGGACATTGCTTTTCGAGATCCTCCAAGCTCCCAAGGCCAAGAATACGGTCAGCACCACCGGAAATTCTTCGGGTAGCGTGGCCATTGCCATCGCAATGCCAGCGAGCAGGCCCTGCTTCCAGACCTCAGTGCCACCGCCGCGGGTCAAGGCGTAGACCACTACGACTACTACGCACGCTATTGCTCCAAAGAGGGCAAAAACCCGTACGAGCCGTCCCGTTTCCTTCTGTAGGAGGGTCCTTTCAGGTGCAATTTGGTTGAGGGCCTTGCCGATCCGGCCAAGTTCCGACGACTGGCCTGCCGCTGTAATCTCTGCAATGCCCTGTCCGGCGGTGACGAGCGAACCAGAAAACACCGCCGGCAGATCGTCACCACCTGGACGACTGAGTGATTGCGCGTTTCTTGACGCGACTTTTCTTACCGGCACAGACTCTCCAGTAAGTAGGGACTCGTCCGCGGACAAGTTGATAGCACGGCGAAGGATCCCATCCGCCGGTATGCGGTCGCCCTCCGAAAGCACAACAAAATCACCACGCACGACTTCACGACCAGCGATTCGCTGTTGGGTGCCGTCTCGAATGACGAGTGCTCGAGGGGAGGATAGATCCCTAAGGGCATCCAAGGCTCGCTCGGTACGTCGTTCTTGGACGATGGTGATCGCCATCACTACGAAGACGAACCCAAGGAGCATGAGCGCGTCACTCGGCTCACCCATGAGCAAATACAAGCTACCCGCACCCACCAGTAGCAGAAACATTGGCTCGCGCGCGACTTCGAAAGCAATGGCCCAAAGGTTTCGCTTGCGTTGGGCCGGTAGTTCATTCGGGCCGTCAGCCTGCAGTCGCAACTGCGCTTCGGTCGACGTCAAGCCGCGAAGCTCGGTTGGGTCAGTGTTTTCGTCAGACATAGGAGATCCCACGTCAGCGGTTTTCGTGGAGAGCGAGGGCTCCGAGTTCACGAACACTCCTTGACGCATTGGACTACGAAGGCGGTAGGTGGAGGCAGGCCTGCCGTTGGTGCGGGTGGCTGAATTGAGCGACTCGATGATGTCAGGTTCTCGTCAGTCATCGTCATCTCGATGCGCCTTGGAGCTGTGGTTGCTGTTGGAGGTTTCAATTTCGCCGGAATGACGTTTGTTCTCGTGACGCTGCTTCTCCGCCCGAGCCGCAACGGCGACGAGTACCCCACTCGTTGCGATCGCCGCAACTAACGCAACCATCGACAGCTTCTTCGCCTTGAGGTCAACAAGGAGCGATCGGGACCGCAGAAGGACGTGCACTACCGCAAGAATGGGAAAGCAAAGGCCGAGCCACTCGTGCGAAGCTTCGATGGCATCGGGCGCAGCGTCGAACATCATGAGCACGCCACCTATCGCAGTGACCGCAAAGAGTACGAACAGCGCTGGGTTCAGCCATTGTCTATGGTCGAAGGAACTCGGCACGTGGCTACCCGTTTCTTGCGGAGGTGAGGATGACACTCCAGAGGAGCCCGAATGAGTGCCAGTGCAACCGCTCTCACCGAACCCACGGCTGCAAAGACTCGATTAAGCTGCCGCCAACGTCTTCTCTGTCGACCAGTTCCGAAACACCGATGTTGTGCACCTGGTCCGGTGGGGGGACCAGGACGATGCGCAAGATGACACCTGCCCATCATTCGTGTCGACGATGGGCAGGCTCATAAGCAACACCGGCAAGGTACTACGACGCGAAGGCGATTGACGGCACGCTCAGTATGAACGAAAACTCATCTTCGAACCACTCGCATCCTAGCCCGTGTCAATGTCCACCCGCACAAAGCGCCTTGAGGCTCGAAAACCGCCCATTCAGAAGCGTGCCCAATTCACCGTTGAAGGCATTCTTGCCGCGGGTGCTCAGGTTTTCGAGACCTCCGGCTATGCGTCAGCATCGACCAATCGCATCGCCAAGCGTGCGGGAGTCTCGATCGGGACGCTCTACCAGTATTTTCCGAGCAAAGAGGCCATTGCAGTTGCCTTGGTGGAACGTCATGTCGTCGATACTGATAGTCGCCTTCATGAGTGGGTGGGTCACGTGGCGTCCGAGGAGCACGGTCTTCATGCGGCTTTGCAGGACTACGTGATCGGAATGATGGAGCTGCACGCCGGACGACCGCGCTTGCAGCATATTCTGCTGGAGGAGACCCCTCTGCCCGAGCGCGTCCACAACGCTCTGCTCGACGCGGAGCAGCGTGCTGCAACAACCATGTCGGAATTGCTCTCAGCCTATCCAGAGATCCCCAAGACACATCTGGTGAGAGTAGGGTTCATGGTGGTTCAGACCGTTGAGAGCCTAACCCATCGATTTGTGGCCCACCCGGACGTGCAGGTTATCTCGCGCGAGAGCTTTATCGAAGAAGTCGTAGCCATGCTGGAGGCGTACTTGCATATGACCGCAAGAAATACGTAGGAAGCACGAGATGGTAAACCGATGCCCACGCGAACCAGAAATGCCCTATGTTGCGCAAGTCGTCGAATGGGGATCAAGAGTCCGGCGCGGAAGGCGTTCTGTGGGCTACCATGCGCGACGTTTCTTCGAATGGCAAGGCGCATGGATGGCCAAACAAATACATTCCATCGACCCGACCGACGTCGGCCACGATCGTTCCCACTCAGCGCGCTGGAAGCGGCAGAGAGATATGACCTCGTAAGAAGACGCGCGTGGAACCTTTGCCGATTTCATCCATGGAGGTCGGTACTGCCGATGGGGAACTTGAAAGGGCTGGACCAAACAGCAAAGCCACCACGACTGGGATTGCGTGCGTCCTCATTCTGCCACTGATTCTCGGGCTGCATCTGCTGTTGAGTGTAGGCGCAACTCATCCGATCCGCGTACGGATTGTGGCAAAAATCGCCAGAATCCGTAGTGGTAGTCAGACGGTTCTGCGTGCCTCATTTGTGGCTCTTGGCGTCGATCTAGAAGAGCCAACTGATGCGCCACTTGCAGACCAGGGTCCGCTTTTCCCTCGAAGCTAGTCAGCTCTTACTCCATGCAGTCTGTCAACACGCGATCGCCCTGCCAACTCTCCCAAGCCATGCAGGCAAGCTTTCGTTGCCCCTGAATGGACGGGTGAAAGCAGTCGAGGTTCGACAGGTCGTCGGGAATAAACTCATAGGTTCCAAACGAGCTATTCGGAGTGGTGCCGACATAGTCCGTAGTGAACGTCAACTCACGCGTCGCATCCGTACTAGCCTGCAGCTCCGTTACCGTATCCAGGATCGCCTGATTGTACGCTTCGACGGCTGAAACGATCCCTTGAATGGTTTCGGCGGTTGGCGAAGTAGTCGCCAGAGGACAAATCCCAAATTTCGTCCAAGTCCCGACGCAATCTACGCCCGACTTGGCCAGCCCGGAAGTGTACAGCAGGTCCAAACGCGGCACCGACATGACGTGGATGGCGCTTCCGGGGGCTAGTCCGCAACTTTCAGCGGTGAGCGTTGACAACGCGTCGTTCAGTGCACCAGCAAAATCCTCCACCGCGGGCACCGTAGCAGCCGAGGTTGCGTTGCAGATGTCGTTGGCGCCAAGCAGAATGACGATGCGGTTGGGGCGTGTCTTCTGTTGACAGATGCGAGTGGCCTGCGTCTGGGCATTGCTACTGCCGCCGATCATTCTGGCGCCAGTCACGGAAACGAACTCGATGCCGGGCTCGTCGAACCGCAGGTAGAGTGATTCCACATCGGCGGAAGTGCCCTGAGCAAAACTGTACTCGGGTTGGTCGAAACAAATCGGCAGATCGCAGGAACCTGCGTCGAAACCCTGCATGATGCTGTCACCAATCCCCGAAAGCTTCAGCCCATTGGCCCCCAGACTGGTGGGACCCGCCGGGTCGCTTTGGATGTCAGTGCTGTCACAAGCGATTGCCGATAGGAGTAGGGCAAGGATCCATAGCCTTGTTACTGGGCGCGTCATGGCTAACCGTTCTTCTAGAGGTGGCGGCAACTTGCAACAGAAAACGGCACGGATCGGCCTTCTCAGCGCCGACAATTGCAGGAATTGCGGGAATATCACCGAGATTGCCGAACACATTCTCGATAGAAGACCAGAAACGGAAGTATCCCAAGCAACGGGTTGGTCAACTTTCGACGCATTGCGGGCGTATCAGAGCGTCCACTCGTAGCCCACGTACACTTGTGAGAAGGCTGGTCCCACCCAGGGCAAGAGCCGTTTGAGGCGCCATCCTTCATTGGGCGGTTCATTTTCGCGACGCAGCGAAACGACCAAGAGCGAGAGATCGGCTCCAACGATGACACCCGAGTCAAATTGATGTCTCAGACCGACAACTGGGAAGAGAAAGACCTTGTGACTACGCGTGGTGCAACCGCCTCCGCAGGGGTGACCCCAGTCGTAGGTCCAAGCGCCAAGTACCTCGCCGTAGAGCGTGGTGCGACGAGACACCGCGTAGCCATAACCAAGGCGCGAGTCGAGTGCCACTACGCCCTCGCGCCCACTGTAGCCGAACAGTGGCGTTAGCGGTGGCCATGGCACTCCAACCCCGAAGAAGATGCCGTTAGGCACCGTTACGTCGACTCCAGCGTCCCACCAACCCGCGTGCAGGGCGAGCTTCCATGGCGCATTCTCGCTTGGTCGTACGGCGTCTACGTGCGGGGCCTGCGTCTCCCCTTGCGGTTGAATCGAGGTCACGCTGTCTTCGACAGGCCGAGGAGCCTCTGCCGCAGCGGCAAGCTGCGTTGCCAATAGGACCATCAAGCAGGGTATTTTGCCGACCTGGGACTGACACATCCTGCCTTAGGGTATCGCAATTGGCATCGAAAGCAACGCCCACGAACCAACCATGGCGGCCGTCGACCGCTGCACACTCGAGCATTCTTTCCAGAGCTGCTAGAGGTACTGAGTCCGAGCTTTCCCGGCTTCGGTTGAATCTTCTCTTCTCGACGCACAACCAACTAGCTTCAGTTTGCCCTCCAGATCGTTAGAGGCTTTCGAGTCTGTATTGCTGATCTCACGCACGAACAAGGGACTCGCCAAGATGCTGCATTTTTGCCCAATAGACCGAACCAGCATAAGCGTTGGGGTTTGGCTGTTGCTCGGGACGAGCAGCCTGGCTTGCAGCTCGTCTGGCGAATCGTCAGTGGCCAGCGGTGCTACAAATACTGGGGGTGCCGTAGACGCGGGAGCGACTCCACAAGTCCCGCAGGCGCCCGTTCCTACGGTGGAAACAGACTCGTTTGTCCCGGTGGGCACCACCGACATTGCCGACGACTCCGCCATCTACGCCAACCCAACCTCACCCGAGCTCAGCGTGGTCGTGGCGGACAACAAGGACGACGTGGTGGGCGGGCTCGGTGTATTCGACATGCAGGGCAAGCTGCTGCAGTTTCGTCAGGACGGCATGATCGGCAATGTCGATCTGCGCACTGACTTCCCATTTGGTGGCAAACAGATCGTGCTCGTCGGAGCGAACAATCGCACCAACAATAGCATTCAGTTCTGGCAGCTAGACCCGGTAGCTCGGCAACTCTCGGCACCCATCGGCGAAACGGCCACGACCATTAGCGAAAACTACGGATTTTGCCTGTATCACAGCGCGACGAGTGGCAAATTCTACGCCTTCGTCACGCAGTTTACGAGTCCTTCCACTCTAGAACAGTATGAACTCGGGGAAAACGCGGGTAAGGTTACTGCCACCAAGGTGCGCGCCTTCGACGTTGGTAGCATCACCGAGGGCTGCGTGGCAGACGACGAACTCGGGCGGCTCTACGTGGCCCAAGAAGATGTGGCTCTGTGGCGGTATGGCGCTGAGCCTACCGCGGGCTCTACGCGCACAGCCGTGGGTACGGTGGGGGATGGCAATCTTGCCGCCGATCTCGAGGGGCTTTCGCTCGCCAAGGGGCCTGGCACGACGGGGTATCTGGTGATCTCGGTGCAAGGCGAGAGCAGGTTCGTTACCTACGATCGCGAGACCAATGCCCATCTGAATGGCTTCAGTGTTGGCGCTAGCGGTTCCATCGATGCGGTCAGCGAGTGCGATGGCCTCGACATCTCGACCGCCAACCTCGGGCCCGGTTTCACCAAAGGAGCACTCGTCGTTCACGATGGCGATAACACCTCTGGTGTCACCTCGAACCTGAAGTACATCCCGCTAGAATAGGCGAGGTTATGCCGCGCGCCCTACCGCAAAGGTCTAGGGATTTTTGCAGGTGGAGGCGTTCTTGCAGATCTGGCCCTTAGCGCAGGTGATATTTCCACAATTGCAGCTTTGAGACGAACAAGTCGCAGCCGCGGAATTGCACCAAATGTTGGTGCTGCAGACGCAGATCCCGTTCGAGCAAACGCTGCCCGCTGTGCAGGTCGCAATGCAGCTAGTGCTCGCTCCGGCGTTGGCGCCGGAGCCGGCGTTGCTCGTTCCAGCAGAACTTGAAGTGGTACCTCCCGTGGAACTGCCACCTACTGGATTGACCGTACCACCATTATTGACGCCGCCGGTTGGCGCCGTGCCACCGTTGGTGACACCACCGTTTTGCGCCGCGCTACCGTTGCTGACGCCACCGTTGCTGACGCCGCCGGTCGGCGCCATGCCACCGTCGCCGATTCCACTGACTCCGCCTGACTCCATCGAACCACCGCTTGAGCTTGAACTGCCACTGCTAGAGGTTCCGCCGAGATTTGACGTCGTCGTTACACCGCCACTCGTGGTGGTTGAGCTACCACCGTCAGTAACGGTGGAGCTACCCCCGCGATCGTTCGCGGTGCCACTGCCAGAGCTATCGGATGCCGATCTGTACTTGTCGTAGTCGTAGCTACAGCCGCCAGCGAGCAGGGCAAGAAGGAATGTGGCTCCAAGTTTCGTCCGGTAAGTCATGGGGAACCTCAAAATCTTCCATCGACGAAGAGACCCGTTGGCGATGCGCGTACCGCGAGTTGTGCGCTTTCGGGCGCCTTTCGTGGCGAAAGGACGAACAACGTCGCTGCTGCTGCTGCGCCGACCACTGCGACGCCCAAGCCAACATTGGCAATCAACTGATACCGGCGTCCGCTATCGACTTTGTCGATCGAAGTTGCAGGACAAAGCGAGTTTTTGCACTCGGATTCGAGATCACTATGGGTCTTCTTGTCGAGGTAGCCAAAGATTCCGAAAGCAGAGAGGCCCACCACACCGACCCCCGCGGAAAGAAAAGCTGCGGTGCGCAAGGAATTGCTGGGCGCAGCGACCAGCGCGGTTGCGCTTGCGTTTCCCTTCGGAGCAGCGCTGGGGGCAGGTTGCTTTGCGTCGCTTGAGGCAGGCGCAGAAGGGGCGCTCGTTGCCGCGCTTGCGGGTGCAGGGTGCTTGCCTTGGGCGAGCTGACTCTCCAGAGCCCCGAGCTCGGATTGCGCCGCTTGCAGGGCTTCGGGGTAGCGACCTCCGCTCGCCTCGGCATCCCGAATCGTTCCGCGAAATTCGTCGCAAGCTTCACTGTTGCGACCTGCTTCGCGCAACGACCGAGCCAGCATCAACCGTGAGTTTGGACTGGACACTAGATCGTGAGAATTCTTGAAGGCAGCGATGGCATCGTCGAATCGACCGCCCTCGTAGAGTCCATCGCCGGCTTCGAACATCTTCTGTGCCGCCCGCTTCTCTTCTTCGTTTGCGCTTGCTGGTGACGCTGCAAGCGCAAGCTGCGGTAGAAAACCCAGCATTCCAATTAGAACTGCAGTAGTAAGGCGATGGGTCATCACTAGATCCCCTTGGGACGATAGGGCGCAATCTGTCGCGGTCGATAGGCTGTACCCGACTGCTTCGTGACTGGGGTAGGAACGACCACTTCTATGGCCGAAGAAGCAATTGGCTCAGTGCTACTAGAAGCCTTGACCCTGGTCGCTTGCGGTCCTCGTGCGAGTGCCGGGTCGGGCGCTTGTGGTTCTGTGGCCAAGGTTGTCTTCGCAATTCCCGCGATCGGTTCCAGCCCGGCGTGCGGAGTAGCTGGCTCTCCCGATTCTACGGCGTTGCCAGCTGGAAGGCCTGGTGGCTCGGGTTGGATGAGCGTTAGCGACTTCTTGCGGCCCAAATAGGCTACGGACAGTAGAGCGGTGAGCGCTAGCAACGAGGCGCCGAGGAGGAGCAGACGCTTGCGTCGGGGGCTGCGCGTCGCAGGTTCGGGAACTATGCTGGAAACAGGCACTTCACCGCGCAGCGATTCACTGACAATACCACTCTCTTGTAGATTGAGAGCTTTGAAGCTGCCAGACACGAGGCTGCTTTGGTTGAACGTGGGCGGGTCCCAATTGTGCCCGCCCTCCGGTGGTGGTCGCGTCGAACACCGCGAGACTGGTACCTCGGAGAACGCCACGGTCAGGGAAGACTGAGAGGGGTCGACGTGAAACGCCTGAAGCAGATGATTTGCCTGCTTGCGCAGGGCTGCAGCAACGTGATGCTCGGCCGCGATGAAATGGGCTGGTAGCTGCTCGAGCGCTGCCGCGAACTGTTCGAGCGTTGCGTAACGCGCACTCGGGTGACGCTGGGTAGCAATCTTTACTACCTCGGCCAATGCTTCGGGCACCGGCATGCCGCAGCGCTCAACCTGGTGAAGGGGATCGATCGGCAAGCGGAGGAGCTCATCGAGAGTTTGTCGAGCGCTATCGCGCGAGAAAAGGCCACGGTTCGCCAGTGCTTCCCAGAGGATTACCCCCAGTGAAAACACCTCGGGAGAGCTCTTCGCGGGCCCAGATTTGTCCAGCTCCTCGGGTGACAACTGAGCGAGCAGATCGGGGATGTTGCGTGGCTGCGCGCAGCGGGCCACCGCCGCAAGCATTCCAATCTCGGTTAGTAGAGTGCCTCCAAACGACGCGACGAATACACCTTCTGGTACGAACAAGCGTTCAACGGGGTACAGGCCCAACTCACTTGCCAGACGATGCGCTTTTATTGTCGCGCGCGCGGCGTCCAAAACGATCCGTACGGCAACGGTCGCGGGCAGTGGTGCGTCATTGTCGCAGGCGTGACGCATCAAGTCGCTCAGACGCACGCCGTCGAGATGCTCACTGACGCTGATGAGGTCGCGGTCTTGCGTGATGACCCCCAGCAGCTTGAGGAGACTAGGGTGACGCACCTTCGAATACGCCTGCGCAACCAGTCTGAGCGAGTCGACGTCTTTTGCGCTGAAGAGATCGAGCGACATGCGGCGCAGAAACACTGTGCGACCCGCTTCGGAACCGGTGGTTAGCCTCCCGAGCCACAGCGTTCCGACACTCCCGACCGTCAGCTCACGCTCGTACCGGACCTGCGGGAACGTGCCGTCGACAGCAAGATCTAGGGGATGAGGTTGCTCGCTTCCCACGCCCCAGACAACGCCCAGTCCCCTATGGATTTAAGCCATTTGGGACCAGCTCGCGGCAGAGGCGGATCCGGCCGCCGAAATACCCGAGGGAACCGGACGTTCTAGTTGCAGCGGATGGGTGCGCCCCACCCAGGGACACTTCTGCCTACATCAAGCTGGCTTGCCGGCTTGTTGTTGGTGCGTCGCGCCAACGACAACGCCTTGGTCCTCAACGTCTCGAGCGCGCCAGCTTGCGCCAGCTAACCCAAGAAAATGGCAGCGCGACGAGCGCCCCGAGCCCAAGTCCCGTCAAATGCAACATCGAACTCACGATGGGCGTGAAGTGATCGAACACGAGCTGGGCGAGCACGACGGCCACCACGAGCAATAGACGTCGACCCAACGTATGGCGTCGATGCAGCAGGTAGCCCGTTGCCAGGAACGTTCCCAATGCTCCAACGAGGCCCATCACCCCAGACGATGCACCGAGGAAGATCCGTGGCTCGGATACCGTGGCTTGCACGAAGGCTGCGGCAAAGCCAAACGAGCCAATACTGGATACAAGGAAGATTCCGAGCAGGACCAGGCCATTCCAAAGCTGCTCGAGCTGTCTACCCAATACCCACAGACCGAGGCAATTCATCACCAAGTGCGTGATACCGAGATGCAAGAATCCGGCTGCAACGATACGCCAGGCGATGCCATCGTCGGTTAGACTGCTCGGGACGACGAGCGCCCCGAGTTGCACCAGATTCTCGGGATCAGTGGTTCCCCCGGGCACTCCGACGAGGAACACGACCAGCATTACGGCGATGAGCAGGGGCGTCGCCCAACTGCGCTGCGGCTTGCCGAACCAGGGAACGCTGGTCGAGTCGGCTCGAACGTCACGCCCAAAACTGGCGATGGTGCCGACTGCATTCGCAGACAAGTCGTCCAGTTTGGCCACACCGAGTGGATGAGCGAGGCGCAGGCTGGCCTGCGCAGCTTCCTTGGATCCGTTTCGGACGAGTGGGATAAGGAGACGTTCCGCGTCTTGCGAACGACCATTGGCGAATAGCGACGTGGCTCGGACCAGATCGGCGCAATTGCGCGGCATCTGGGGGAAGTAGCGCGCCAAGAGCAGCTCCACGAGCTCAAGCAGGCCAGAGTAGCTTGCCATCTGCAATCGCAAGACGGGCTGGTTGGCGAGCAACGTGGGAACCTGACCGTACATGATCCACATTGATTCAAGCTCGCCGACTTCACCTAGGGCTTGCAGGTACAAAGGGGCAAGCTTCAGATCTCTTCTGCCAACCGATTGCGCCTGGGCGTGAGCAACGATAAGCGGCCATCGCCCATCCAGTCGCAACAATTCCATCTTGGCACGTTCGGTCCAGTCTTTGGACTTCAGCAAAGGGTAGAGGATTCCCTTGGCTGCATCGAGGTCGCCCCGTTCTAGGTGCCCCTGGCTCCTGAGCAGACGTGCCTGCTCGCGCTGCCCGTCGAAGGGATGTAGCGAGGCTGCAACCCTTGCCCACAGTGCAGCTCGTGCCAACTGCTGGCGAAGGAGGGCGCGCTGAGAGCGCTGATTAGCGCTGCCTGGCAGGACGACGAACAGGCCCCAAAGCAACAATGCTAGGTAGCCAAGACCACTAAAATTTACCAGCAGTCCAAGTCCAAGCACGAGCAGCATGGCTAGATTGACGAAGAAACCGCCTCGGATCCCCGCGCGCAGTTGTTGGATGGACATAGCAAGGCCAAAGACCGAACTGGTCCCGATCATCCAGAGCAACGCATAGGACAGGTCCACGCGCTCTCGCATAGCAGGTTCACGTCGCGGCACGTCGCGGCGAACGCCACCCGCGTGTCCACGCTTACGGACCTTTGCCACGGGGGGTCGGCTGCCGGGGTTTTCTCCCTGCGGCCTTTGGCCCGGTGAACGTGAGCCCGAGCTAACCAGCGCTAGAAGGCGACGGACGTCGAACCAACGCGCAAGCTGGCCCAATTGGCCAAGGGCTCCGGCACCAAGTACATCGCCCCCAAGCCGTGGCTGATCCTGGTTCGATACACCAAGATCTCAAGCAAAGCTCTGCCCTTGGCGTCGAGCACGGTGCCGCCAACAGGCTCACCGAAGGCCGCCGTCGGATCGGTGATAGGTGTTCGCCACTTGGCGCGCCCGTTCACGATGTCGAGCACTCGCCAGGTCGACACGGCGTCTGGGCCAAGCAACATCGCTGAACCATTGAGCGCCGCAACGCGATCCGCGAGCTTGCTGTACACGTAGTCGCTGACCCACACCGGATCGCAATAGGCCATAAGATCGGTGTATTTGCTGGGATCGATGAACTTGCTAGTCGCGCGATTGTCCCAGCCGACCCAGCCAATGTAGGAGGTACCATTGGTCTGGTAGGGGAATGCACCGTCTGCACTGTCGGCGCCGCAGCCCGGCGAATGATCGAGCCCGTGGTTATGCCCCAGTTCGTGCGAGATGGTGTTCAATCCGTCGGGATCGTAGCCAATCGCCACCAGGACCCTCGCCGATGCTGAATTGACGGAGGTGGCAACGAAACCGACTCCACCAATGCAGGCGTTGCCGCAATAGGTGCGATAGCTGGAAGCCGGCGTAACGATGCCCATGTAGTACACGTCACTCGCCGGCTTGTCTGCGGTGCGTCGACTCCTCACGAGGTCGAGGCAATCCGACCACGTGTTTCCATCGGCTGCCGTGGACGGAGTGATGCCGCAACCGGTGATGGGCGTCGTGGCCACCGTGATCATTGCCTGGTTCGTTGGATATTGGGCCTCGAGATGCGCCTTGAAGCTGGTCGCGAGCCCGCTTAACGCTGGGGTAATGTTGTTGGCTACTACGGGGACCAGTGTGACCTTGATCGTACCGGTGGCGCGTGTGGTGACATTGGCGCTACCACTCGCAGGGAACTGTGGATTGTGCGCTGTTCCAGAACCGGTAGCGCATTCCACGATCTTCACCGAGTAGTTCAAGCCAGACTTGATCTCGCCGGCGGGCACCGCGATCTGGAAGGAATTGGCCGTCGAAAGCTCTGTCGACGCCCCAGAGATAGTCTGCTTTGCGTAGTAGGGGGTCGAGCTGCCATTGAGCGTGAGTCGGGCGGAGAGCTGCCGCGATTGGAACCCACTGTCGGTAGTAACGTACACACGAAATAGTGTTTGCTTTCCCTCGACCACGTCGGCACCATACTTCGTGGTTGCCGTCACCTCGGCGCCGCCCTTCATGATGCCTATCTTGCCGGCTTGATAGACGGCAACCTCGCTCATGGTTAGCCCCAAAGCTAGTGTGTCCGAGCAACCATCGGCACCGACGGTTGTGCTGCTTCCACCCGTAGCGCTGCCGCCCGCTGAGCTTCCACCCGTAGGACTACCACCCACGGAACTGCCGCCCGTTAGACTACCACCCACGGAACTACCGCCAGCAGCTTTGCCGCCAGTCGCTGTGCCGCCAGCAGCTTTGCCGCCGGTCGTAGTGCCGCCGGCAGCTTTGCCACCGGTCGCAGTGCCGCCGGTCGCAGTGCCGCCGGCAGCTTTGCCACCAGCACTCGTTCCACCCGTGGAGCTGCCGCCGGCACTCGTTCCACCCGTGGAGCTGCCGCCAGTTTGACTGGACGCTCCGCCGGTCGCAGTGCCGCCGGAAGCCGCTCCACCGGTCGCAGTACCGCCGGTCGCAGTGCCGCCGAAAGCCGCTCCACCGGTCGCAGTACCGCCGGAAGCTGCTCCGCCCCTGGCCGAGTCTCCTCCAATCCCAGAACCTGTTGCCCCAACGGTCGATGCAATAGTGGCATTCGTACCACCCGAGGCCAGCCAAGGAGCATCTGCCGCCTTGTCCGATGCGGAGCAAGCCGAAACAGCTGCCAACGCCAAGACCAAGGAGAAGCCGATCCGCGAGGCGGGTGAAGAGCTCATGTGGGTCCTTGCGATTGAAGGGACGACGGCAGACGGCAGGCGCCCGAATGTTGACCTACCACTTTGCAGTCGCTTCCGAGGCCCGAGAATGCGCAGCAAAAGTCACGAGCTGCGACGAATTTCCCGCATCCGCTTGGAATTATCCCACGTAACTACAACGCCGCTCGCGCGAGTGCAGGTGGCCAATTGGCGGTATGGGGCGGACCGGTCAGGACATCACGGCGCGCGTGGCTCGTTCGACCAGTGCTTCGATGTCTCCTACCTGACGACGTGAACCCGTTCGCCGTCGCAGATCGAAGGTGCTGGCCGCGAGTCGAGCGATCGACGAATGATTCCGAAACACGAAACACGCGGCAGAACGCACGAGTGTCATGCGATCGACCAGCAGGGTGGCAATGCGATTGCGCAGATCGCGGGCGCGCAAGGTCTCTTCCGATAGCGCGTATTCTCTGCTGATCTGCCGCAGCTCCCGCGCTAGGTGATGGGCATCATCGATGAGCGACATGTTGAACCCGCTGATAGCGGCAAGTCGGGCGCGCAGTTGCGACGCAAGCGCGGCGTAGTCGGCAAGCTGAGCGCCGAGCGCGTCGACCACGCTGGTCGAACGGGGACCATGTTCTTCGCGCCAGCAAGCGAGCTGCTGATCGCGCTCATCGTGTTGACCATCATCGAGTAACCACTCGATGGCGGCGACTAATTCGCTCAACACGAACTCCGCTCGGGTGCGCATCCCGGCGTGGATTGGCGGTATCGTCAACAAGTAGTCGGTATGCGCCGTGTGCAGCGCTTCCTGCAACACGAGCAGTTCGTCCGCAATGTGTTCAGGGAGTTTGCTTCCGGCCTCACTGAGGCCGGGGCGGGGCGAACTCTCACTGACGTTGGGGTGCCAATAGTCACGACAGAAGTGCACCAGCTCCACGGCCTCAGCCATGAGCACTAGCATGGGCGCAGCAAAACTCATTCGAACGTCGGAAAGCTCCTTGGCAGCTTCTTCCCAAAGAGCGAGAGCATCGCGACTCATCACAGCCTCCCTACCAGTCTTGGTACCGGCCCTCGTGCATGTCGAGCATCCTCACATGGATTTGGTTTACGTGGGAGCGGTTTATCGGTGCATTGCGGTACGAGCACGAATTCCGCGCGAGGGCAGCGAGCCCGATTCCTATGACGCGACCTGGCTCGGTGGGGCTGAGCTGCATAAGTAATGAATCACCAAGCACTCGTCATTTCGGTGGTATGCACACCTTGCGTCTAGACTTACTCCGCGTGAAGCGGTTGGCCGGCAGGCGTTGTGATTGGCGCTTTCGACACGATTCGACAGCTGAAGGTCGTCCGCGTAGGCTGTTCAGTTCGTAGGCTCATGAACATCGTCATCCCCTCGCTGTTGCGTATCAAGCCGAACTCATTGAACAAGATCGGGAAATACCTCCACCTGGCGGGGTGGTCGGAGGTGGCGGTCTTATGGGGCGAAGGGTTGGTCAAGCGTTTCGGAGGAACTGTCGGCGTGTCTTTTGACGCCACGGACACCCACCTCGCGTTCGAAGCAACTGCGACGAGTCATGACATCGAAACGCTCTTTCAAGAGTCTCTGCGGATTCCACCTCAAGTCAAAGCACTGGTTGCGATTGGCGGTGGACGCGCCATCGACTGCGCAAAGTACCTGGCTCACCTGTTGCAGAAGCCATTGGTCGTCGTGCCAACGGCCATCTCTAACGATGGATTCTGTTCGCCATTTTCGTCCCTACTCGTGCAGGGTCAGCGGCGCACGATGCGGACGGTGCTTCCCGAAGGGATCGTTCTCGATACCGAGATCCTTGGCGAATGTCCCGAAGCATTGCTCTATTCGGGGGTGGGAGATCTGTTCTGCAAGTACACGGCCATCTTCGACTGGAAGCTCGCGTTTGCTAAGCGCCACGAGCCGGTCAACGACTTTGCCGCCGAAATGGCTCTCAACGCAGCAAACACGTTCCTCTACTACACCCCAAAATCCTTCGCGGATCTGGACTATTTGCGCGTCCTGTCGAGTTCGCTGATGATGGCGGGCATTGCGATGGAGATCGCTGGCAGCAGCCGTCCGGCTAGCGGTGCCGAGCATTTGGTGAGCCATGCGTACGACCAGACGGCACAGCAGCCGTCACTGCACGGAATCCAAGTGGGCGTGGCAAGCTATTTGATGTCCCTGCTCCAAGAAGCCAGCCAAAAATCAGTGCTCATGGCTGGCGAACAGAGTGGCTTCTTCCAGCACGTTGCAGAGCACCCACTCGAGCATGCTGCCTTCATTGAGGCAGTCAAGCGTGCTCCTAGCGTCAAGCAAGACTTCTACACGATCCTCAGTGAACCGGGGGCGCTTGACCGAGCCCTCACGCTCTGTGACACGGATCCATGGATGGTGCGGTTGCTGAAGTAGACATACCGTCTCGAGCGTGGAGTTCGAGTTTGCTGCTCGACGTGAGCCGCAGCTAGGGTGTCGGTTCGACCCGAGCTTCGCGGACGAAGCGATTGGTGTGCTTCTCGCGGCCAATGGTCGTGGTTGCACCATGGCCGGAGATCACCAAGGTATCGTCGGGAAGCGGGTACAGCCGTGTCTGGATCGAAGCGACGAGTCTCTTCGTGCTGCCGCCAGGCAAGTCCGTGCGACCCACGCCCCCGTTGAACAGCGTATCTCCCACGAAGGCCCAACCCGCCTGTGGCACGTAGTAGGCGACCGACCCCGGACTATGTCCGGGAACATGCAGGACCTGGATCTCGCACCCAGCCAAGGCCGTGATGAGCTGGTGATCCCGAACCTGGGATAGCGACAGAGTTCGCGCTGGGACACTAAGTCCGTATTTGGGCGCATGGAGCGGGATCTCGAGATAGAGGGGTAAGTCGTCGGCGTGCAGCGATGCCGGGGCTTCGAGCGCAGTCATGGCGCGTTCCGCATCGGCGGCATGATCGAAGTGAGCGTGCGTGAGTAGAATCCGTCGTGTAGCAAGACCCCTATCCGTCACGAAGGCAATCACCTCCGTAGCGTCATCGGTTGGATCGATGACCAGCGCATCGCCACTATCCTCGTTCCACAGCACGACAGCGTTGCAGCTGATGCAGCCCGACGGGATGATCTGGAAGCGGAGGGGTCCACTCGACCCGGTTGGACGGTTGTCGCGCATCGTACGGCTTAGGGGCAGGTAGCCTTTGGCTACTTGCCCCATTCGCTCGGACAAGGCAAGTTCGTGCCGGAATTCATCACCCATCGCGTTGTCGGCTGGCCGCGCACCCCGCGCCAGCACGAGAAAAGTGCAACGCTTTGGCGTCGATCCATCGACATTTCGCCCAGATGCACGCGACCAGAGTGATTCTGCTAGCATGTTGTCGATGTGCAGGTTTCGAACCTACTTTTTGGTAGCCATCGTCTTCTCGGGCTGCGGTTCGAGCACCGACGCGACCCCGCGTTCGAATTCGGGCGCCGATGGGGGAGCGGGTTTAGGCACCACGTCATCTAGCGGCTCGAGCAGTGGTTCAAGTTCGGGCTCAAGCTCGAGCTCGGCGGGTACGCCTAGCTGTACGGGACAGCAGGCCGTGTGCCCCGCTGTTGCCTACGGGCTCTGCAGTGAAGTAAAGATGGCTTTGGGGCATTGTGTCGATTGGTCGAAAGTTGGCGCGACTAGCTGCCTTTCGCCTGCGGATTGTCCAGCAACCCAGCCCACTGCGCACTTTGCGACAGAAGCCAATCTCGCGGCGGCTATTTGCGTCAAGGCAAGTGCCGTCGAATACACTCCTACCGACAACTCCACCGACACGGGCTATTGTGCGGCGATCCAGACCGCAATCGATCCGACAGGCGTCGCCGATTGCTCGACAGATCCCTGCGGCAGCTCAGCCACGAACCCAGGCTATTGCTCTTACGTGCGCAACAAGTCGAGCGCCACCGTCGTGTCTTGTACCTGGCCCATCTGATCACTGCTTCGCGTGACTCGTGACCGAGACCGAGTTCGAGAGCAATCCCTCCGAACTCGCGGAAACGGTGATGGAGCCTTCCCCCGTTGCTCGCAATATGGCCAGGCATTTTCCGGCAAATGCCCGGCGTGCGGTGGCCTGGTAGGACTCGTCAGTGTCCGACGGATCCCCGTTATCGACAGCGATGATCTCTCCTGGTCCAGATACGGAGAACGAGACTCGATTGTTTGCCGTTGGGACCAGAGTGTTCTTGTTGTCTCGAATATCGGCGGTGACAAAGATCAAATCCTCGTCATCACTCACGAGCCGCTCTCGGTCGCTCGTGAGCCCAATCGCGGCCGGTTCTCCTGCGGTGGCCACTTCGGTGCTAGCAACAGCTTGCCCTGCGATCTTAGCCACTGCGCGTAGAGTTCCGGGCTCCCAGGGTACTTCCCATTGGCAGCGTAAGGACTCGCCGGGTCGGCAATGCTCCGTGCCAAGCGAGACGCCGTTCAGGAACAGCTCGACCTCATCACAGTTCGTGTAGGCCATCACCGTGACGGGAAAACTCGCCGGGATCTCTGCGGTCTGGAGCGGGACCACCTCCCACCCAGTATTCAGTTCCGTGTACTGATAGCTGCCTCCGGCCTTCCAGTTCCAATGCGGCAGGAGGTGAACCATGGGTGCCGCGGTCAATCGGCTTTGGTAGATGTAATAGGCGTCTTTCGGAAAACCAGCGGTGTCGACCTTGCCGTCATTGTTAGACTTGAGTGGCCAGTCCATCTCCCCGAGGTAATCGAAGCCGGACCAGATGAACCGCCCAAAGACGTACGGACGGTCCTCGTACACCTGAAAATCGGCGTCGTGGCCCATGGCCTGGCGGCTCGTACAGTTGTCGTAGGATGAGCCCCAGTCGGGAAACGTCTTGAGGTTACGCTGCTGAGCGGGAAAGACGTAGACGCCCCGGCTCATCCGGCCAGACATGACCTCGCTGCCAAAGCAGGCCCACGCTGGGTACGTTGCATGCAGCGTGTCGTAGAGTGATGGTGACGGGTAGTTGAAGCCTGCCAGGTCAAAGACCTGATCGGCAATCTGCTGGAGGTTGGAGTTCTCCATCGAGTCGCGTGCCCAAGTCACGGGTCGGGTGGCGTCTTGTTCGAGGATCCAACCTTTCAGCGCAGCAGCCGTAGCAAGCGTTGGGTCTGCGATCTCGTTGCCCGCGCTCCACATCACCACCGACGGGTGGTTGCGATCCCGGCGCACCATGTCGCGCACGTCGATTTGCGCCCAGTCAGCAAAGAACCGGGCGTAATCGTACTCCGATTTCGCGCTCTCCCAACAATCGAAGGCCTCGTCCATGACCAACATGCCAAGTTCGTCGCAAATCTTCAGCAATTCCGGCGCTGGTGGATTGTGGGCAGTTCGGATAGCGTTCGCTCCCATGGCCTTGAGCAGCTCGACTCGCCGCTGCATTGCCCGGGCGTTGAAGGCAGTTCCAAGGGCTCCGAGGTCGTCGTGCAACGCTGCGCCGAAGAGCTTAGTCGGTTGACCATTCAGGAACAAGCCGCGATTGGGATCAAAGTGCAGGTACCGAATTCCGGTGGTCGTGCGGAAGACATCGACGCTGACACCACCACTGACTACTTCGACCTCGGTTCGATAAAGATAGGGTGTATCTGGTGACCAGAGTTGCGGTGACGCTACGGTCAGACTTTGATGAATCGTTTCTGTCGCCCCAGGCGCGATTTTGCCTGCGGAAGTGGTTTCGGTGACGACGACAGAACCTTCCTTATCGCGAATGGTCGTAGTCACTGCCACCAGTTGGGGTTCCTCGGACTGGTTTATCACCTCGGTACTAACGGATGCCGTGGCAGCGTCAGGCAACGCTGGTGTGTTAGAGCCCTTCGTGAAGCCGCCAAAATGGATGAACACACCCGAGTCCGCGACATGCACGGGGTGGAGTGCCGCGAGCCAGACGTTGCGATAGATCCCGCTGCCCGAGTACCAACGACTACTAGGTTGCTGGTTGTTTACCTGGACGGCAATGACATTCCCAGGTTGTCCGAAATGGACGAAATCCGTAAGATCGAAACCGAACGACGAGTAGCCGTAGGGTCGGTTGCCTAGAAGCTTACCGTTCAGCCAAACGTGGCTGTCCATGTAGACGCCATCGAAATGGATGACGAGGCGCCTACCGGCGTAACTCTCAGGCACCGTGAAGGTCTTTCTGTACCAAGCAACTCCGCCATCGAGATAGCCCCCACCTCGACCAGCGGGAGAATTCGGATCGAAGGGGCGTTCGATGCTGTAGTCATGCGGCAGGTTCAAGCTGCGCCACGAACTATCATCGAACACTTCGGCTTCAGCTCCCGGCACGTCACCTAGGTAGAACCGCCAGCCTCGATTGAAGCCTTGACCTCTGCCGCCGTCGTATACGTCGTGCTTGTCAACGTCCGTCGATGCGATGATGCCGTCGGTTGTGGTGCAGATACCTTGCACGCACGCGCTGCCACTGAAACATGCATTGGAGCAACTACCACAATGAGACGCGTTGCTGTCTAAGGAGACACAGCTGCCGCTGCATAGCGTTTGGCCCGAACGACAGAGTCTGGCATTGGTACGTCGCGCCGTCACCCCGGCCGTTCGCGTGCCCTCGCCGCAACCGGCGACCAGTTGTGGCAAGGCGAGCAGGATTGTCGCAAAAAGCAAGGTCGGTTTCATTTGGGTCGGGTCCAACCAGGACCACCCAACTTAGCACAGGTCTCTAGATCCGTAACTAGACCGCTCGGGTAGATGCCCTCGACGTCTGAACCATTACCCTTGAGGGTGCCGCCTGGCTACTGGCACTGCGTCTGAAACGTCGACGGACAGCAGTAGCGAATCGCGCCAGTTGCCGCGTCGGTGCAGCCCGCAGCCAGCATCTGAGTGGACACATTGGGGCTGGCACCGCAGACCCAAGCGTGGCTTCTTTCGCTGGGGCAAAACTGCGATGACTTGCTCTCGAGGTTGCAGCCTGGCAAACAGGTCGGTGCTCCTGCGGCGCCAGCACCGCCAGCACCGCCCGCGCCAGCACCGCCCGTTCCTGGAGTAGTAATCTGACCGTGAATCACCTCGGTCGTTGGGTAGTCGAAGGGCACCTCGACGCAGGCAGTTGCTGGTAGGAATTTGCTGGGATCCAATTCCGTGCAGGTCGAGAGATTGCCCTTTGGTGCCAAACAGTACTTTGCTCTGAAGCGGCCGGGCTGGACGCATTGGTGTGCGACGCAGTCAGCGCTAGGATTCCCGCAAGTCCCAGACAGGTTGAAACTGCCGTCCCATGCTTCGGTGAGCGGAGTGCTTCCGGCGTCGCCTTGTACTGGAGCAAGCGTAACGCAGGTACCAGCGGGATACGTGCGATCGCATGATGCGCAGCTGACAGGGGAACACACATCCGGCCCCAGGTTTCGGACAGCTTGGCCGTCCCCGTCGAGGATCTCGATGCTTCCGCGCCCCCAGTAACCGCTGCTGCAATACTTCGATGGCTCGTCGACCGTGAACTCGAATTGCGCTGCGGGCCGAGTGCAGGTCTCGTCGACGATGGCTGGTCCGCCTGCAGCTCCACCGTTACTCACCGTTCCACCGGTGCCCACGGGACCGGCACCCCCGGCGCCGCCCATTGTGGGTGTAGTGATCTGTCCGCGAACGACCTCTGTCGTTGGGAAATCGAATGGCACTTCCACGCAGGCGGTCTCTGCAAAGAAGTAACGCGGATCTCCAACGTTGCAGCTAGACCAAACGCCTTTGGGGGCCACACAGTACTTGGCGATGAACCTGCCAGGTTGAACGCAGCGGTTTGCGTAACAGGTCATGCTGGAACCGCCGCAAGTTCCGCGTAAGTCGAACCCTCCATCCCATGTCCCGGTTTTTGCCTCGCTGGTGACTTGGTATTGTGAGGGATCGGCGCCACTGGAACAGTAGTTGCACGTGGAGCATCTCGGCCAATTGCAGGACCGTGCGAACTCGCTATTCCTAGCACCCAGATTGGTGACGGCTTGACCATCAGGTGTCAGGATGCGGATGCCACCAACGCTGTAGTTTGGGGTAACGAAATCGGGATGATAACAATACAATGAAGGATCATCCACCGTGAACTCGAAGTGCACGCTGGGCCAATTGCAGGTTTCGTCGAGGATGGATGGTCCGCCCGCTACGACTCCGGCCCCCGCAGTTCCACCGATACTCGTCGAGGCAGTACCACCCGCACTACCGCTCGCTATCGTCGAGCCGCCCTTGCCGACCGCGCCGCCGCCGCCAACGATGGGCGAACCGCCGCTGGTCGCAATTGCACCGCCACTGCCAACCGCGCCACCGTTGGTCGGTGAGCCTCCAACTCCGGCTGACCCAGTCGCTACCGTTGAAGTTCCGCCACCCTTGGCACTTTTGCCACCCGTCGCGCCCCCGCGTCCGCCAACGCCGATGTCATCCCCAACCTTGTGTGCGTCGTCACAAGCTAACGCCACGACCAAACCAACTAGCCCCAGTGCAAATCCGCGTCTCATGATGCTCTCCCCGCCAACCGCCGGTTGGCATCGTTCAGTTACGGCTACTGGTCCAAGTGTGGTGGGCAGCGAAATTGGATCGATCGTGTAAGACGATTCCTCAAGGTGCTGCAATAATAGCCCGATTTTTGCCCGGCTTCTCGGCCATGATAGATATCTTCGACGAAGATCGATCGGTTTAGGCGGCTCGCGCTACAGGGGAGGGTAGGAGTCCACCTGCGTGTCGCTGCCTCATCCCGATAGCCACCACGATCCCCTTCGCGGGTTGGTGCCGGCCGTGCTTGCGGGTGATGTTGGTGGGGTCGAACAGTTTCTACGCGCCACCGCTCCGGCCGTGTTACGTGTAGTTCGCCAAATCCTCGGCGTGCATCATCCAGACGTTCCCGACGTCGTGCAAGAGGCAAGCTTTGCCGTCATCGAGTCCCTGGGGCGCTTTCGCGGGGAGTCAACGGTGATGCACTTCGTCTGGCGGGTTGCGGCACTAACTGCGATGAACGCGCGACGCAAACACCAGCTGCGCGAGCGCTTCACCGCTGAGCTGCCAGACTTCGATGTACTTGCCGGTTCAGAGCCATCGCCTTTTGGTTTGGTCGTCGCGGCTAAGCGTCGCGAGGCATTTCGGCAACTGCTCGACGAATTGCCAGCGACACAAGCCGAAGCCCTGACCATGCATTGTGTCCTCGGTTTCACCGTCGAAGAGGCAGCAGAGGTCTCGAATGTGCCGGTGAATACCCTGCGCGGTCGCCTCATCACGGCCAAGACTCTCTTGCGCAAGAAACTCAGCGAAGATGCAGAACTCTCCGAGCTGCTTAGGGGGGTGTCATGAAACAACGAACACCTAGTCCACCGAGTGATACTCGACACGCGGAGGATCTGAGCGCACTCGAGCGCCGGGGCCTGTTGTCGGACGCCGAAGAACGCCGGCTCAACATGGCACTGGCAGCGTCTGAGACGCTGCGTTGTTCTCATCAATTGGGACGTGACTTCGACGAGCTACAGACCATTTGTGACGGGGATGCAGCGCTCATCGAGCGCCTCGCCGGGAGCGTTCGCGTCCGTTATGCTGGAACGAAGGCAGTCCGGGTTCGACCGTTCGCCTATCGGGCACTGCCGTGGGTAGGCGTCATGAGCCTGCTCTTGGTGTCCGCGGCGGCCGGTGCCAGTCTGTGGCCTTACGCACGCGCGCTCGTCATGCCGTCACCTAGCGTTGCGCCAAGCGTTGCGGCGCCGCTCAAGGCGGTCAAGCAAGCGCGTAGAGCGTCGCCCGCGCGCTCGTCAACGGTGGTCAACGACGACTTCGTGCCGTCAGCTGTCGTCAATGCACCGAATCCGAAGCTCGACGTAACTGCGCCGTCAAGACCCAACCAGCCCAATGAGCCTGTTGCTGCCGGTTCTAACGCCCAGGCTTCCGCGCCTGCAAAATCCGCGTCCGCAGTGCCAGTCGGGTCAGTTCGAGTCGAGGAGAGGTCGACGATCACGGACCTAGAGCGGCGTGAGTCAGCGGCTGCCCTGTTCAGCGAAGCGAATGCGGCGCGGCGCCGCGGTGATATCGAACGCGCACGCGTCCTTTATCACTCGCTGCGTGACGCCTATCCAGCGGCGAGCGAAACGCTCTTGTCTTATGTACTTCTGGCACGCGTCGACCTTTCGAATCGAGCGGCAGCCGAGGCGCTGCGCCAGTTCGACCAATACCTGCGCTTGGCGCCAGGGGGCGCCTTGGCCGAGGAGGCCTGTGAGGGAAGGGCGACTGCGTATCGTCAGTTGGGAAGGTCAGCAGAAGAAGCAGCGGCATGGCGTGAACTATTGAGTCGCTACCCGAATTCGGTATACATGTTAGTGGCGAAGGATCGACTCGGTGAGCTGCGCTAAGCCGCCGCGGAAGATTCGCGCCATTTGGTTGCGGTTCTTGTGCGCTGGAATTGCCCTTCAGCCGGCGGTGCTAAAGGCAGAGGCTGCAGCGCCGATCAAGGTCGATGTTACTTTGGTCGGCAACGGATTCGAGTTGACTGAATTCGAGCAGCTCCTGACCGAATGGAACCCCGCGCTTGCCGTTCACCGAACGACGCATCTGAACGCCAGTGACGTCCTCGGCGGCGCTGCTGCCACGGGTCATCTTAGGATTTGGGCTGTCCTGTCGCTGCGCCACGGAGCCAAGCTCTATTTTTCCGATCCCACCGGCGAACGGTTTCTGGTACGCGAGGTGCCGCTTGCCGCTGGGCTCGACGAATCGGGGCGTGAGATCCTGGCACAAGTCATTGCCACGTCTGCGCAAGCCTTCATCGAGGAGCAGGTGAGTTCAACGCCGACTGAGGTAGCGTCGTCGCTAGGTAGTGACGAAGGGTCATCTCCCCAGGATGCTGCCAAACAACCAATCGGCGCAGCGAAAAAGCTCGGGAGCCCAATCACGTTGCATGGGGTCGTTGCGCTCGGCAAAACGCGCGTAGAACCCCGGCGGTTCAGGCCCTGGCAAGCACAATGGGGATTCTTCTATGCAGGCAACCTGGTGAGTTCCAGCGAGTTTGGCCACGGTCCGGGTGTCACCGTCGGTGCGATACGGCCCTTGGATAGCTGGCGTTGGATGGCTGCGTTCCAAGGTCAATATCGCTTCCCACTCACGATTGAAGCAGCCGGAGTAACGCTTACGCTACGCAGCTGGACTCTGGGTGGGAAAATAGCGCTGGAAAGGTCAGTGGCAGAGAGTTGGGCGTTGGGGGGCGAACTTGGCATGTTCGTAGACCGCGTGGAATTCAGGTTGTCCCGGGTCGTAAACGCGACCGTCGCGGCGCAGCCCGTGGGAGTCCATTACCAGCCGAAAGCGTATGCTGGTATGCGTGCCAGTCACGACTTTGGCGCGCTGCGGGGCACGGCGCTGCTGGGAGCCGAAGTTTCACTCGTCAGGACCCACTACGACATCGCCCAAAGGCCATTCTTTGCCCCCTGGCTCGTAGAGCCACGGTTGGCAATCGAGATGGGTTGGGAATAGGCGAAAATTGCGACGGGCCGGGTGGTGTCAAAATCGACATCTTGCGGCATTCCTACCGGTAGTGCATAGGCATTACACGAGCAATAGCGTGGCAGAACGGCTGTTTCCCTCGAAGGCGCGATGAACACGAGACTACTCATTGATGCCATCGTGCACCAGACCACGGTGCTGATTGCGCAGCTCTCAACGGCAGCGGGGATCCGCGCTCCCTTGGCGCACATTGCCGATCAGGTGTTTCTCGACCTGTCCAAGGAGATTGAAGCACAAGGTGTCTCGCGCAAAGTTGCGGCAGACATGTTCGGCCTAGCGATCCGAACGTACCAGAAGAAGGTGCAGCGAGTTACGGAAACGGCGCAGACGCGTGACCAGACCCTGTGGCAAAGCGTGCTCGTGTACCTGCAGGAAGCAGAAAGTGCCTCTCGGCGTGTACTAGTCGAGCACTTTCGGCGCGAGGATCCAGTTGTCGTAGGCTCGGTGCTCAACGATTTGGTTTCGAGCGGACTGGTCTATCGCACGGGTTCTGGTGAGGGAGCGATCTTTGGCATTACCAAGGAGCGCGACCTAGCGCAGGCAATTCGTGAGCAGCGGAGGGAGTCACTCGGTCCCATCGTGTGGGTGATGATTTACCGTGCGAGCGGGATCACGCGTGCGGCCCTGGTTGAACAACTGGCGGCACAGGACGAGGATCTCGATCTGGTTCTGACGCAAATGGAGGAACAGGGCCAAATCGAACGCAGCGGCCTCGGAGCACAAGCTGCGTATCGGGCCAAGGAAGTCCTGGTTCCCGTCGATGCCGAACATGGTTGGGAAGCGGCGGTGTTCGACCACTTCCAGTCGGTGGTCCGGGCAATTGGCCTCAAAGTGCGACGCGGGCGCTCGCGTTCCGTGCAGGATGACGTGGTAGGGGGAGCGACGCTCGGCTTCGATCTCTGTGCTGGACACCCGCACCTTGAGGAAACCCTAGCCCTGCTGCGAACGGTTCGTGCAGAGGTCAATGTGCTTTGGAACAAGGTCGAAGCGCACAATGCGCAACACCCGATCGAAGAACCAGACAAGATCGAGGTATCTTTCTATTTTGGACAGTCTGTTGTAAGGCCAAACGAGGAGTAGCATGGCCCTCGACAACGACACCCCGATGCCCGCGACGCTGGCCATGGTCCTTGGGTTTGCTGTATTGGTCTTGTTGGCTTCACTTGTTGACTGTAGCGACCCCAAATCCTCGCCCAACGTGGGCAGCAATACCAACTGGTTGACGGCCTGCGAGGTCAACGCGGATTGTACCGGCGCGTTAGGCTGCTACTGTGGGGCCTGTAGCAAAGGTTGCGCTCGTGACAGCGATTGTGCCAGCTTCCCGGGTACTGCATGCGTGTCGAAGGCAGAAGAGGCCGCGAGCGCGCTCTGCGGTGGCTTGGCGAACTGGTCCACCCAAGGGATCTGCCTGCCGCGCTGTGAGCCGGGCGGCTGTGGCGAGAATCTGACCTGCGCCCTTTTCGCCTGTGTGCCAATGGCCTTGCCCGATTCGGATTTCTGTTCCGCAGTAGCGGGCGCCAGCATCGAGAATCGCAGTCGCGAGGAAGAGCTGGTTTTGACAGTAGAGCAGGCGCGGAACAATGGCGGGATCGTTTGCGGCAATGGTTCGGCCACCGCTGCATTGTCTTTCGTGCGCGTCGACCCAAGGCTCACCTGCGTGGCCAGGGTCTTGGCACAAGACATTGCAGCGACGGGTACTCGGAGTCTGACCGATTCCGCAGGGCGCAACACCACCGATCGGCTTGGGCTCGCGGGTTATGCGGCACGTTTTTGGGTCGAGGGCTACGCTTGGGACTCGAATAGTGCGAGTAGCGCATTACAGGCAATGCTTGCGGATAGTGACTTCTGCTCTGGGTTTTCGAACGGATCCGTTGCAGACATTGGCGTCGCCTTTTTCGCCAACGTCTATGTCGTGACGTTGGCGAGCGAGTAGTCCGGTCGCTCAGGGAGCGTCGTTGCGCTGTCTGCGGAATCGAAGTAGCATGGCGATTGCCAACCCAACGAATCCAAGCGTACGATTCGAGGAATTGCTGTGCGGCATGCGGCAGCTGCAGCCCGAATCCGGATCAGCAATACCGTCACCGGATGTTGTGCCCTGACCTGCAGCACCGAAGCTTGAATCCCCTCCGACTGCAGTGCCTCCGACTGCAGTGCCTCCGACTGCAGTGCCTCCGACTGCAGTGCCTCCCGACTGCACGGCTGTTGTGCTAGTTGTGGTAGTACCACCTGTCGCAGCCGGGTTGGCCCCACCGTTGCCGTTCGTCACGCCGCCGGTTGGGGCGACTCCACCAGTACTTGTGGTCTGTCCGCCACGGTTGTTCGAGCTCAAGCCTCCGGAGGCAAGTGACCCTCCGCTGGACAGGGCACTGCTGCCCCCAGTGGCTGTTGTCGTTGAACCGCCGGACGTAGCTCGGCCGCCGGTGCTGGTCACGCTTCCTCCGGTACCTGTCGGATTGCCGCCTGCCGCCGCCGATGTCCCTCCCCCAGCGTTGGCGCGGCCACCCGTGGCAACCCCACCAGTAGTGCTCATGGCTCCGCCTGTGGCGGAGGTGGTCCCCCCGGTACCCGTTGCTCCGGCTGACCCATTGTTGGCCACGACATGCAGGAAGCAGGCGGCGCAACTCCAAGCGCTAGTGCGCCGCCCGGCGTTGTTCTGTTCGACGAAGGTGACCTTCGAGCCGGCGGTGTCGACAGTGTCGACCAAGGCCACGTGCCCATAGGTGGTGTCGGCACCACAGCTGCCTGGTAGAAATACGATCGCGTCACCGTGAACAGGTGTCGTCGATTGCACGATGCCGCTAGAACTTGGCGGCGTCGAGCTGCACCAGGTCCCCGCGTTGCCGTTGGGCAGCCAGGTGATGTTCCATTTGAACAGCCAATAGCGATGAACCAGCTCCGTGCATTGGTAGCCTCCACTGAACTGAGTCCGTTTCCACTCGCTCGAGGCTGCAGTAGTCGAGGTGTCGACCCCGTTATTTGAGTAAATTGCCGAACTGCTCGAAGCTGTGCATTGGGCGTAGGCAGGGATCCCATCCACGACGAGATTGGCTGCGACGGAGGCCGCGCCGCATACGTTCACCGCTTGCTCTGCTCGGGTGACGGGTTCCTCGTCGGGGGGCATCCCGTAGCAACCCGCCAGCAGGAGACCAAGTGTGGCAAACAGTCCAATGCGTAGGGGCGACTGCGGCATAGATTCGCTCATTTGACTCATTTGGAGCATGGCAGCCGGCGCGGACTCTTGGGAGCTGTCCAAATCGACACCGGAGCGCCGGCATAGATTTTGACTGCGGCTGGACGCCCCCGTCTCGAGATCGGTAACCGCATCGAAAAGGGTAATTGTTCCGAATCATTGGCTAGTTGATGGCCAAGCGTTCGAGGTCCGCAGGAGATTGACAGCAATGATTGCAGTGCCATCATTGATTGTATGGCGAGCCTGACGATCCGCAGTCTGGAACCCGAGCTCAAGGAGCAGCTCCGCGTGCGTGCGGCACGTCACGGTAGATCGATGGAGGAAGAGGCCCGGGTCATCTTGCGCTCGACGATTGCCGAGCAGGCCACCGCACCAACCCGACTCAGCGACTCTATTCGGCGGCGCTTCGAAAAGTGCGGTGGAGTGGAATTGGAGCTGTCAGTTCGTGAGCTACCGCGCAATCCGCCGAGATTCCGATGATTGTGCTGGACACCAACGTGGTTTCGGAGCTCATGCGACCGAGTCCTGCTGAAGCAGTCGTGGATTGGATCAATGCTCAGCCATTGATGAGTCTGTACACTACCAGCGTCACTCAGGCTGAGATCCTTCACGGGATCCAGCTGTTGCCAAAGGGCAAGCGGCGTGACGCAATTGGTGCTGCTGCGGAGGGGATGTTCGAAGTTGATTTTGCCGGCAGGATCTTAGTTTTCGGAAGTGATGGAGCGAAGACGTATGCGCTCATTGTCGCGATGCGGCGCCGTAAGGGGCGACCAATAGCGGCATTCGATGCCCAAATTGCGGCAATTGCTCGAGCAAGCGGGGCGAGCTTAGCAACGCGAAACGTGTCGGACTTCGAAGGCTGCGGCATCGACGTGATTGATCCGTGGCGAACCGGAAGCTAGACGAGCAGCATAGGGATTCTCATGCGCGGCGCTGAATCACCGTCCTTGCGCCGCACCAACCAGAACCTCAAACCGTCTACTTCAGGCTGTTGAAGAACGCCCAAATCCCGGCGCCGGCGAAACTAGGCCAGTTGTGGTCGTCCTGGTGAACGCACCAATGCACGGGATGTCCGTCGCTGCATCCTTGGTAGGCGACGCACGGGGACGGCTCGACGGCAGTTGGCGTCGTTGTGGCATCGCAGGTGTTGAGTTTGAGCCAGAGGTCGCGCGAGGCGACCCCGCCAGTAGTGAAGTCGACCGTGGCATCGTTTTCGCCATGGGCGATCCATGCCGCGACGGCACCGGTGCAAGTCACGTTGCCAAAGGGCGGCATACCGGCAACGGGCGCGATGCCGCGTAGCACATTGCTGCGGTAGCATCCGAGTGCGTTCGTCATCATGGCGCCATAGCTGTGGCCGGTGCTGTACACGCGCGTCCTGTCGACACAGTATTTACTCGAAACGTCCGCAAGCAAGGCGTCGAAGAACTGCACATCGACGCCTGTCTGAGTCAAGGTCCAGGCAGCCTGCCCGCTCGAGTTGGGGAGCCCGGTTGGATACACGAAGATTGCTTGGTTGCTCGCTGCCTGTTCGATTCGGAAATACTGTCGCGCCATGGTCCCGTTGCCGCCAAGGCCATGCCAGGCGAAGATGAGAGGCATGGCAGTAGTCGCGGTATAGTTGGTTGGTACGAACAGAACGTAAGCACGGTCTTGACCGGCAATCTGGATCGTCAGGTTCTGTGCTCCAGTTGCGGCTCCGGTTACACCGCAGCCTTGAGCGGCGCCTGCTGTATTGCTGCCGCCGCTAGTCTGTGCGCCACCAGTGGACGCACCGCCTCTGCCGATGCTGCCCGCCATGGTCGAGACGGCGCCGCCCTTGCCGGCAGTCCCGCCCGTATTTGTAGCTGTGCCGCCGTTGCTCGAAACAGTGCCGCCCGTGGCCGCGCCGCCGTTGCTTGAAACAGTGCCGCCCTTGGCCGCGCCGCCGTTGCTTGAAACGGTGCCGCCCGTGGCCGCGCCGCCGTTGGCTGAAACAGTGCCGCCCGTGGCCGCGCCGCCGTTGCTTGAAACAGTGCCGCCCTTGGCCGCGCCGCCGTTGCTTGAAACAGTCCCGCCCGAAGCTGTGCCGCCGTTGCTTGAAACCACGCCGCCTGTCGCGCTGTTGGTTCCACCCGAAGCATTCCCCCCGAGGCCGACCTGGCCGCCAATGCCAATTGTGCCCGTAGACCCACCGCTGCCACTGACTGCCGGATTGCCGTCATTCGAGTTGCAGCTCATTGTCCAGCCAGTGATCGCCAATAGGTAAGCGACGGAACGTGCGTTCATTGGGACCTCGCCTCGCGGTGTTGCCGACCGCACACATTGACTCCACCAGGGTGCCTATGTGTGCTGGACGCGAACGCTGGCTTCGTGAGCCAGTAGCAAAGCTTATCGGTGTCTGGCGCTGTCGCAACGCCGTTCTTGACTCTTGCTGAGCAAGAATGAACAGACCTGTCGCTTTCCTCACGACAAGATCTCGATGAGATCAGAAACATATGCTCGCTCTTAAACGCGAACCCCCAGGGCCTTGGTAGAGCAAAGCCTTGGGGGCGGTCGCATAGCTGATACTCGCAGCTACTTCGGGGCTGGGTATGGCCTGGCTTGCTTGATGTAGAGCGTCGCGGGCATCGTCGGATCGCTTTCGTTGTCGAACTTGAACTCGACGTCCATCCCATACCAGTCATGGTTGCCGGAAAGGCTACCGTACGCAGGGTTATAGCGATTATGAATCTTATCGAGTGCTAGGGCCAAATCGAAGGCTTGGCGCGCGGTCAGCACACTGGTACCGGCCGGGATCAGGTTCGAGTGCGAAATATACTGCACTGTCGGCGTGCTTGCGTCGAGATAGTAGAGGAACTGGTCACTGGTAATACCGGCCTCCATGTGTACGATCTCGAATTCTCCGCCAACTTGGACGTTGATTGTGAAAGCCTGATTCATCCCCGTCTTGTCGTAGATGTTGTTGGTGACCGCAACGCCATTGGCCTCTTCCTTCTCGAAGTTGGTATGGACGAGCATGCCCATGCCGACCGTCAAGTGATCGATGCTGTGGTATTCGCGTTCGCGGAAGGTGCGGTAGAACCAAACGCCAGACCAGGTGTCCTTGAGCGCATGCAACAGGTCCTCCCAGTCGTCGGGATCGCCTGAATGCGAGTCGTAGCAGCCGGCACAGGGGAACCCGTTGAGATCCTCAGCATTCGTACTGGTGCGGAAGCGCATCTTCTTCTTCGGGTACTCAGCCTTGAGCTTATCGAAGAGCAGCTGCTGGAAGGCAGGGTTCACCTTGCCGTTGAGCATTGCAGTGCGAAATAGGGCTAACCGTTGGTCTTGGACGGCCAGGCTGTTCTTGAATTCCGAATCGGCGATCATCTCTCGAGCCTGCACGTCGAAGCCGTTCTCCTTCATGAACAGGAAGTAGTAGTAGAGCGGGATCGCAAAGGCGGGTTTGATCGGGACGCCCGGCGTGTTGACCAGTACCGAGTAGTTGGCAGACTTGGCACCGTAGGCCAAGGTAGCCTTCTCGATCGCCTTGGCTAGGGTTACGCCGCCAGACTCGTCGGTTACGAGCTCGATATTGCGCAAATCCTTTACTGACAGATCCGCTGCGGGTAGCGTGACGGGCTTCGGCTTCGTCGCTTCCCACCAAACTGCCTCTTCTTCATCCGTTGCCGGCTTGACCGTGTAACCATTGGGCCCGACGGTGAGGCGAACCTTCTGGCCTGCGAGCGCACGCAGTTCAGGATCCGTGGTGGCCCCACGCAAGCACATATTCGGTGTCCCACGCTGGGAGGCTAGAACGTTGATGTGCGAGAGCCGAGTCTGGAACTGCTCCGTGATGACGCCAGCTACCACCGAGATGTTGTTGGGCACCGAATCGAGCACGACAATATCGTGGAAACCAACGTATGCCGCGTCGAGATCGGCTGCATTGACGAAGACGAGCTTGCCGATCGACTCGCCCAAATTCATGGGCAAGTATGACGTGCCAGCGTAGATCTGATTCGACGTCTTGACGTGGATGTCTTCGGGCAGAGCCGCAGCGATGGCCTCTTGGGTCGCAGAGTTGGTGTGGAATACCAGCGCTTCGCCAAAGAACGCGTGGGCTTTGATGGCGCGGAAGAGCTTCTCGGCCATCGCGGCAGTCGCGGTGTCAATCGGCGCAAGCTCAAGCGCCCAAAGCTTTGGCTCTTCGAAGTAAATAATGGTGCCCAAGATGAATCGCCGATCGGGCGACGAGTACTGGGCCTGATTGAAGACCTGCAGAGTCTCCACCTGTGGCAACTTCTGGGCTACTGAGAGATGAGTGCTCGCGAAGTCCCAATGGATTGGATAAAGCTTGCTGTTTTGGAAGTAGAGCTTGTCACCGTCGGCTTGATCCAAAATGACCTTGGACGCAAATGATCCGGGAATGTTTTCGACCAAGGGGGGAGTCGCGAGTGCGTCGAAGTCCGCGCGGCAACCGAGCGTGCTCAGAAACTCCATCTTCGTGGGATCTGCCGTGTCAGCTGGGATGCTGCAGGGGCCGTCGGTGACGGCGGGGGGAACCCAGGGATCCTCCTCGATGGCAATTGCCGTCGTGCCTGCGACACCAGCGTTGCTGGCACCGCCTCGATTGCTGGCGCCGCCTTGATTGCTGGCGCCGCCCTTGGCACTGCTGGTAGGCTTGGCGGGCGGATCGCTCGAGCCACAGGCATTGACAAGTAATGCTAGCGATAGGGCAACCAACGCAAATGGACCGCGCGCGCATCGACGGAACAAGTTAGTGACAAACATGGTGGATTCACCTTTGGACGGGGACGGATCCCTGCTCTGTTGAGGGGCCCTGCTCTTTGAGGGACAGTATCGTTAGCCAGTGGAAATGGCACATGAACCAGCATCTGATGAACCGAACATTGAGCCGAACTTCACGAAAGGTTGAGCCCACTGTGCCCGGCGACGCCCCAGTCTAGTGGCCTTTCTGGCTCGGGACCGCCCCATTGGTGGCAGATAATGGGCAAACACCTCAAGCCAGGGCAGGGAGTCGCGTAAATGCCCGCGACTTTCGAGATTGCAGCGAGATAGGGCGCAAATTTCCATTCCTGGTTTGCGAGGTCTGTTCTCGAATGGCGGCTGGGGGCCAGCGTGGTCGGGGAGCAGGGATTGTCGGAGCCTTGTCGATCGCGTAAAGATTCGGCACCTTGAATTTCGCTCAAGCCGGTCAGCTCATCATCGCGGTTGCAGCAGCAACAGGAGTCTTTGCTTTCGTGCGCACCGCGCAAGATGGCGAAGCGCGTCGCACCTGCAACTCCCTCTGCGAGGTTCGACCCCAGTACGCCGCGCGTGATCGCATTGCTCCCGACTTTGAACTCGAGCATATCAAGGGCGGCAAAGTCAGGTTATCCGATTTTCAGAAGAGCGGGCGAGTGGTCGTCATGAACTTCTGGACCAAGACTTGTCAGCCTTGCCTCGAAGAGATGCCAGCGCTCGCGAAATACGCGACATCGCTCAAGGCGCGAGGTCTGGGTGAGTTCCTGTCGATATGTACCGACGACACGCGTGAAGAGGTCCAAAAGACTTTGGCGCAAGTGCTACCCGAGGGTGTGCCCTTCGACGTGTTGCTCGATCCCGACGCCAAGGTTGTCACCGAGCTGTACGGCACCAAGCTCTACCCCGAGACTTGGTTTGTCGATCCGAGTGGGATCATTCGCGCGCGCATCGACGGGGCGCGCGACTACTCGCAGCCACTCTTCGTCGACTTCGTCGATTCGCTTTCGGCCAAACCGGCCTGCGGAATCGAGTTCAATCTCGGGCGGCCGCGCGGCGAAAACGCCGGGCTTTGTGCCCCTTCGTCGCTGCACTGAGCTTTTGCCCAGGTCGCTGCTCGCTGCGCTTGTGTGGAGCGAGGAACGCGTCGCGCAGGGAAGGTATGTTGGCCCAGAGACGTAGGCCCGGTACCCTGGCACGCTGTCCTGCGCCATGGTCGGCATTGGGACTTTGGCCGTTGGAGATGTATATGAAGAACTTGATGATTGGTGTTGGAGTCGGCGTAGTAACGACACTTTGCGCAGGCTCGGCGCTGGCGGAGCCATTTGCAGCGCATGGCACGTTTGCCGTCGGCGTGGAGCGAGTGTTCGGCATCGACTACACGCACGAGACAACTACGGCACCGGGCTCGACACAAGAATCCAAGCGTTCGACGACATCCATTGCGTTCTTGGGCAGCATGCCAACGACAATGAGTTTGTTGCCACGACTGAATTTCGACGTCTTCTTGGGACCTGGAGTGAGTCTCGGCGGTGGCCTCATGTACCAACATTCTGGGGTTGGCAATACACCGGCGGGCTCAGCAACCACCAGAGACTCGTCGGGTTCGTATTTCCTCTTCGCACCGCGCGTTGGCTTCGGTATCCCTCTCAACGACACCTTCGCAATCTGGCCAAGGCTTGGGATCTCGTACTACTACGCAAAGGCTGAGTCCACGACCACCGATCCGACGACCGGCGTTCAGACAACGGACAAGGCAACGACCGGTTCGTGGTATACGACACTCGATGCGCTGCTGATGATCTCTCCCGTGCAGCATGTTGCTTTCAACGTGGGGCCGTCACTCGACATCCTCATCGGCGGCCCCACTGAAACCAGGAATGGCGTCGGCACACTAGCTGACGATACCAGCCAGTATTCTATCGGGCTGCGTACCGGCCTGACCGTCTGGTTCTAGTCGCTACTCCGCAAGTCGTTTCATCGCCCGCGCTGGTCAGTTCGACTGAATTGGCCCGCGTGGGTGGACGCGGACGGGGCGGTCTACTTCCCCTCGTACTCGCAACGCGACTCGCAGGTTTCCATCACGGTGACGCGCTCGAGGCCGCGCAGTGTTGGAGCGAGTCGATCCCAGATGTACTTGGCGATATGCTCGCTAGTTGGGTTTTCGAGCCCTGGGAGCTCGTTGAGGTAGCGGTGATCGAGGGGACCGATGACGGGGCGGCAGGTGGCGTCGATCTCGGCATAGTCGATGAACCAACCGAGCGCTTCGTCGACCCCGCCATGAACCGCCACCTCGACGCGGAAACTGTGGCCATGCAGGCGTGAGCATTTGTGGCCCTCGGGGACGAGGGGCAGGCGATGAGCTGACTCGAAGCCGTACTTTCTGACCAGGCGAACGTTCACGCGGGTAGTCGTAGCAGCCAGAGCTAAAATTGCAGCCGGCTTGCCTCCATGCGCGGACGATGCCAGAGAATCCACTCCTTTGCAGTGAGATGGCATATCCCGCGAAGAATCGACGGCCGACCTTGAAGCCAAGCCAAAAAGACCTAAAGCGCTGGTTATTCGCGGCAACCGCTCTGGCGACTGGCGCCTGGTTGACGGACGCGATCCGCATGCCGACCGCGAGCCGAGGTCTGCTCTTTGACGATGTCGGGGCCATCGAGCACAACCGCGTCGGATTGGTACTCGGCTGCGTGCCGCGCCTGCCCGATGGGCGACCCAATCTGTATCTCGCGCGGCGCATCGAGGCCGCGGCACGTCTGTTTCACGCCGGCAAGGTCGAGTACCTTCTGGTAAGTGGCGACGCTCAGCGCGATGGTCAAGACGAGCCGGCCGCCATGCGCGAAGGCCTGTTGGCCTTGGGCGTGCCTGAGGCTCGCCTCGTGGTCGATGCACTCGGGCTGCGCACGCTCGATTCCGTGGCGCGCGCGAAGCAGGTCTACGGCCTATCTCGCCTCACCCTAGTATCGCAGCGTTTTCACAACGAGCGAGCGGTCTACCTGGCGCAGGCTTTGGGTCTGTCCGTCGTGGGCTATAACGCGGGCGATCCACCGCGGTTGCCGCGAGACAACATGCGTTTCCGTGAGCCATTCGCGCGCGTGCTTGCCGTGCTCGATATGCGGGTCTTCGGGACCCAGCCGAAACACCTGGGGGCACCGATCGCGATCGGGGAGACGCCGTAGCCGCGGCGCACTGACCCAAATCTGGCGCGGGCGCCTACTTCAACCCAAATCGCTCTCGATGTTCGCCCACGTAGGTCACGTAGAACTCGGATTCGCGGTGGCTCTCGAGTTCGCCTGAATCGACGGCGGCTTCGAGGGCGCGCTTGATGTCGCCAATCAGGCGCGAGGGCGGCAGCTTGAAAGCAAGCATCAGATCATTGCCAACCCCCGAAGGCAGAGGCGGAACGACGGCATCGTGGGCCAGAAGCGCGGTAATGCGTTCGCCTAGCTCGTCGATCAAAGCCACTCCGCGGCGCCGCTTCTCAGGTCGCTTGGTGGTGATGTCCGCGCGCGATAGGCACAAAAGGCTGTCCAGTTCTGGGCCGATTTCGCGGGCAAAGCGCCGTACTGCGCTGTCCGTCCAGCTGCGATCGTACTGGCTAGCGCGCAGGTGGTGCAAGACGAGAAACCGCACGCTATGACGCAGCTTGGTCTCGCTGGCGAAGAGATGCGATCGCCGTTCGAGTCGGTCGAACATGCGCGCTCCGACCTCCGCGTGTCCAAAGAAATGGACCTCACCCTCGGGCGAGATCGAGCGCGTCCTGACCTTGCCAATATCGTGAAACAACGCGGCCCAGCGCACCTCGATGCGCGGTGTTGCCTGGGCGACGACCTGCTTGGTGTGCTTCCACACGTCCTTGTGACGCCACTCGCCGTCACCAAAGCCGACGAGAGCTTTAATTTCGGGCAACAAGGCGTCGAGCACGCCGGTGGTCAAGAGCGAGTCGAGGCCGGCCTCGGGAAACGCGCCGAGCATGACTTGATCCAGGTGGTTGCGCAGATCGTCTGGGCTGAGCGCAGACAGGTCCTCGGCACTCGCCAGGGTGATCCCCTGGCAAGCCTGCCCAGATTGTGCGGCTACGACCGCGCGCTCCAGCGCTTCGACAGCGCGATCCCGACTAGGTGGTGCAAGCGGCAAGGTCGAGGACATGTGGTACTTCGGCCATTTGGCCGCGCGATGATATCGGGCGGGCCTCTAGCACGGCAGTCAGTTGTCGGCGCGGGGAATCCGTGAGCGTCCCAAATCGTCGAAGGATGGGCCCAATCGATCGATGAAGGCTACGATGGGTCCGGACCACCCTTGTCCCGAAGTGCCATTCCACGCCTGCACCAGCACGTGCCCTTCGGGCGCCGGTTGGCGCAGCTATTTTGCGTGTTCTTCGGTGCGCTGGGCGCCATGCCTTTGCTGCTTGGACTCGTACTGCGCACGGAGCGAGTGAGGGTCTGGGCCGAACAACAGACCGCAAGGCTTCTGCTCGACCAGCTCGGTCTGCGCGCAGAGTTCAAGGCGAGGGTCAATCTGTGGCCCCTGGAGCTTCGGGTTGAGGAGCTGGTTGTGCCCTCGAATGATGGCGGTGTCGCCGCTCTGCGTGTGGACGAGGTGCGGATCGCGCCGCGACTGTTTGCTCTATTTGCGGGCAAGCTCGACATCGGTGAGGTTAGGATCCAAAAGCCCGAACTCCGATTGGTCGTCGAGCAAGGGGCAGTGAAGAACGTTGCGTACCGCCTGCCCAAGCCAAGTGCCGAGCCGACGGCGATGCCAACGGAGTCGCCGTTTTCGAGCGTCGCCATGTCCGACGCGCATATCGACCTCACACTCGAGGGGCGACGTGTCGAGACCGGCGCGATCGATCTCGATATCATGGCCGAGCGAGGCCTAGCGTTCGAGATCTCACTGCGCACGGCCGGCACGAAGATCACTGATCATCGCCAGCGGGTATTTTCCGACTCGACACCCAGCATCGATGCTTACGACGAGGACAGCCTCTGCGAGTTGGACTTGCGCGTTCGGGTGACCGACAAAGGTGCGTTGCTACGGCGCCTCTCCTTGCTCGGGTACGTCGATCTCGATCCCCACCCCAACACGCGGCCCACGTGCGATAAGCGAAGCGAGGAACACGACGCGTCGGTGTTTGGTGTTCGAGTGTCGCAGATGGCGATCGATTGGTCGAAACCGAAGCCTAGCGTCGATGGGCAAGTCTTCGTGCGCACGCCGGTCCAACTAGTCAATCGCTTCGTGAGCTTCCTACCAGTATCGGGTTGGGTGGGGCTGAAGGGCGGCCTGTCTTGGGATGGTTCGACGCGTCTGCCGTCGCTTGAGGGCAAGCTGCGCGGTGAGGAGCTGGTGCTTGAACGCTATCACCTTGGCAAGGAGCTCGACGCGGAAATCCGGTTCGAACGAGACCAGATCCTGGTTCCGACGGTCGAGCTTACGATGGCCGACGGCAGGGTGCATATCGAAGACGTGCGCGTGGCGCCGTTTGAGCCCGATGTGCCATTTTCCACCAAACGAGTCCTCGTCAATGACATGCAGTTCCCCGGGTTGATGCGCGACCTAGGCGTCACCAACAAGACGATCGTTGCCTGGAACTTCGGGGAAACCAGCGTCACGGATTTTCACGGCAAGCTCGCTTTGCCGGAGCTCGAAGGTCGCATCCGTTCCTTGAGTCGTGATTTCGAGGTGTTCGATCGTGGTTTCGCCGATCCGGCGCGACGCCACATGATTGGTGTCCCGCGGGCGACGATTGATGGGCGGATTCTGGTGCGACCAACGGCCCTCGAGTTCCGCGACACCTGGGTCACCTTTGGACAGAGCCGCGTTCTTACCACGCTGGTCGCCATTGGGTTCGGCAACGAACTCGAGATTGGCATTGGGGAGTCCACCGTCATCAGCCTGGCTGACATCAGTCCGATCGCGACTATTCCCATTGCGGGTCAGGCGAAGCTTCTGGCACACCTGTCGGGCATGTCGAATGATCCGCTGTTGCGCGGTCAATTGAGCGTACAGAACCTTATTTTCGGCGGGTTTCCGCTTGGGGACATTCTGTCGTCCAACGTCAAGTTCCGGCCGCTCAAGGTGGATTTGACCGACGTCAAAGGGCAGAAGGGTCAGAGCCAATTCAACGTCGAGTCGGCGCGCCTCGACTTCGATCAAGACGCTACCGTAGTTGTGGACGCTAGAGCCAAGAGTCGAAATCTCGACTTGCGCGACTTCTTGGCCATGTGGAACTTCGCGGAGGATCCGAGGTGGTTGGACGTCCGTGGCGCTGGTGCCGTTGACGCGAAGATCCATTATGCCCTCGGAGGAGCCGAGGACGTCTGTGGTGGCGGTTGGATGCGTGTTGACGGCAAGCTGGCGCTCAACCGTGCGGAGCTCATGGGCGAACGCTTTGACTCGGCAGAGGGCGAGTTGAGCTTCGTTTGGTCGGATCAGCAGGCGGGATTCCTCGGTTTTTCGGCGGACGTTCCGCACCTGCAGCTGCGCAAGGGACCGGGCGCCATCATTGGCTCATTTCAGGTGCGTCCCGGTGCCCAGCTGACGGGTCAAGCCGTTGCCACCAAATTGCCCTTGAATCGACTCGACGGACCGCAGCCCTGGGCGGGCTATCTCGACGCAGAATTGTCTGCTGTGGCGGAGCTTGGGGGCACACTCGATGCCATGACGGGCAACGTGCAGGTGAGCGTGACTCCGATTCGTGTCGGTTCCGCCACCCTGCCGGCGTCGGAAATGACCGTGCATATCGAGAGCGTACCGCGTCAGTTGAACGCAGTCGGGACCACGCGTTGCAAACGGCCCATTTCAGGGCCATTCGACCTTCTGGAGTATCGAGCCGACAAGTCACAAGGGGAGTTCCGCGTCGATGGACAGCTGCTTGGCGGGCAAGTGCGGATCGATAACTTGCTGTTCTCGAGACAGCGAGACAAGCATGTGCGCGGACAATTGGCTTTCAATCGGCTCGATTTGGGAAGCTGGGTCGAAGCGCTGCCTGTGGAAAAGCGCCCCGAGAGTCGCACCGTTGGCGCCATCACCGGCAAGATGAGCATCGAGGATTTGCCGCTCGCAGCGCCGAAGCGAGCGAAGGGGCAATTTCTTCTGAGCGACATGGCGCTTGAGCAAGGCAAGTTTGCCGCGCGTATCCTGCCTGGGGGCGGGCCGATTCGCATTGCCGAGGGGAGCATCGAGGTCCCTGGGTTGGTGCTTCTGACCGGCGTTGGTGGTCTGCTCAACGCGTCGGTTGACATGTCGGGATCGGTGGAGGGGTTCGATCGAGAGCCACAAGTGCATGCCAGCATGCGCCTTCGCCCCGTGGACCTCGAACCGCTGGCACCGATGTTTCCAGGGATTGCGCGTCTCTCGGGCGTACTTTCGGGTCACGTCGAACTCGACGGACCTTGGGCGGCCCCCAGATCGAAGGGGACGATCGGGATCCAGCGTGGCGAGGTCGAGCTACGCAACTTCGACGTACCAATCACCGGCATCGAGCTCGAACTGGGCCTGTCCGGCAGCGAGCTGCGCATCGAGCGAGGGCAGGCGCGCATCGGTTCTGGTAGCGTAGAATTGCAGGGCAGCGCCCCCGTTGTAGGTCTCGAAGTGGGTTTGGCGCGTGTTCTGCTCAAGGCACGCAACGTCGTGTTGCCGGAACGCTTTGGGGTCAAGGGTCTTGCGGACGCCGAACTCGAGACGATGATCGATCCCCGCAGCACCAGCGGTCGTCCGCGCATCACCGGACAAATCTGGCTGGATGCCTTGGAGTACAGCCGACCCGTAACGATGACCGCCGACGTAGCGCAATTGGCCCAGCGTGGTCGGCGCAGCAGTGTCGAGGCGTACGATCCAGCCGATGACGTCGTGGACTTCGACTTGCTGTTGTATGCTCGGCGGCCACTGCGCATTCACAACGGCCTCATCGAAGCCGAAATGGAAGTCGACAAGGCAGGCTTGCAGCTGGTGGGGTCGAACCAACGGTTCGGTCTTCGGGGCAACGTTCGAGCCGTACCAGGGGGGCGCGTCTCCTTGCGACAAACTGTGTTCGAGATCCGCGAGGGACAGGTTCGGTTCGACGACGCTCATCGCATTGCCCCGCGCGTTGACGTGCGGGCCACCACCGACTACCGGCGCTACACGAGCCAGGCGAGTGGCGGCTCGACGGCGGGCTCGGCGTCAGCGTCCGGTTCGGGCAGTGCAGGCAGCGTGGCTGGCGCGACGGGTGGACAATGGCGAATCACGATGCACGCGCACGGTGACGCCGACCAGCTTCGGATCGATCTGACGAGTGATCCGGCGCTCTCGCAGGACGACATCTTTCTGCTCTTGACCATTGGGGTGACGCGTGCCGAGTTGGATCAGGCTCAAAGCGCAAGCGTTGGTTCGAGTGTGGCGCTCGAAGCCCTTGGGACCCTCAGTGGAGCCGACCGCGCGGTCACAGAAACGATTCCATTGATCGACGACTTCCGGTTCGGCAGTGCCTACTCGGCGCGCACTGGACGTACGGAGCCGACCGTCACGATCGGTAAGCGTCTCGCGGATCGGATCCGCGCGAGCGTGACGAGTGGTTTGGCCGAATCGCGCGAAGTAAGATCGAACGTCGAGTGGCGGCTCAATCCGCGACTGAGTGTCGAAGCCAGCTATGACAACGTGAACGACATTTCCATGTCCCAGCTGGGCAATCTCGGCGCGGACGTGCGTTGGCGCATCGAGTTTCGTTGAGCGTCAGAGTGGCCACTGGCGGTGCCGTTCGCGACACCTGGACACCAGCGCAGGCGCTGCCGATGACAAGCCGTCGGACCGAGATTGCACTCACGGAATTTTGCGCCCATAGCGCCACAGTGTCCGACCTCGGAACACGTAGGCTACTGGTTGGGGCCGAGCTGCGCTAGATTCGGAGATCTTTGGGTGTGATCGCGCTGGCGCGGTCGTGCTGGGAGAATCACGTCAGCCATTGACGAACTGCAATGCAAATGACGCGATTCGGTGGTTTCTAGCGACACTGTCCCCGCTAGAATGCGCAATTGTCCTCTGCCGTCGTTGGCCGGGCAGGGCGTGGATTTTTGGACTTTCTTGCAGGCTACTCCACACTGCATCCATCCCGCACGACCGCTCGTCCTGTCGTTGACGAGGATGTGGTGCTGCGGCACCTTTGTCGAGCAGATCCTTCGCTAAGGATCCGAGTTGCGAGGGCCAGCAGGGTGTTTTGCAGCAAAGACCGATTGCGAAAGGTGGAGATTCGGGGACACTATCGGCAAGGCGACCGGGCCAAGTGGCTGTGGCTCCGGTGGTCCGAGGGTTCGACGAGGACCTTCTTAAGTAGCGCAACTCAAGGAGCAACTAACATGTTCACTAATCGGCTAGGCCTCACTCATGTGGCTGCGCTTTCATTCTTTCTGGCCCTCGCTTGCAGCAAACAGAACGAAGACAGCGAAAACGGTGGCGGTGGTGGCACGCTGAGCACCACCACGAGCATCATCGGCGCCGGCAGCACCACTGGCACGGGCACACTCGGCGGTGGGAACAGTACCGCGACCGATCCGAACTTGGTCGGCTCCATCGTACCTCTCTCCAGCGAGCAGGTCGCTGCGATCGAGACTTCTGCCTGCAACGCATGGGCGATTGAACCCGAGTCTGTGCCAGGCAAGCTCCAGTTGGTCGTCGACGTCAGCAGCTCGATGAACAGCAACGCACCCGGGACCAATCAAAGCAAGTGGGTGGTCACCCGCGACGCGTTGGTCGAAGCCATCTGCGGCACCACTGGTCCAGGGCTCGGTGCCGGCATGGCCGTGGGGCTCATGTTCTACCCGAACATGGTCAACGAAAACGTTTCAAGGACCGCTGTTGATCAGAGCGTCTGCCTCAACCTCGGTGGCATTACCCCCATGGACACATTGGGGAACGCTGGCGGGGGCACGCATCGCGAGGTACTGCGCAATGCGTTTACCTCGGTGGTCTTGGGGCGCGGCACGCCCACGGCAGATGCCTACGACTATGCGCTCAACAAGATCGCGTTGAGTTCTGAGCAGGCAGCTTTTCCGGGTGACACCTACATGCTGCTCATCACCGACGGCATGCCCACGCTCTATCACGGCTGCTATAACCCAGCCGGGCAGCTTCAGAACTTGCCGGGCGACGAGGTCGTTGCTTTGGTCGACGGCGCCTTCAATCGGGGCGTCAAGACCTTCATCATCGGCTCCCCCGGCAGCGAAGAAGGCCTGGCCTGGCTTTCCATGGCTGCGTTCCTCGGTGGCACTGGCAAGGCGGGTTGCAATCCGCAGGCTGGCGCCGCGGGTCCCCTTTGCCACATGGACATGACGGCTGCTCCGAACTTCAGCGACGCCTTGCGCGAGGGCCTCTCCCAGGTCGTCGCCTCGGTTTCCAACTGCAAGTACACAATCCCCTCCCAATCGGCAGACGGTCTGCAGACGGTCGATCCGAACAAGGTCAACCCGATTATCACGTTTAGCAATGGCAGCACCGAGCTCGTCACGCGTGACAATAAGAACGGTGAGGCCTGCACCGAGGGCTACTTCTTGCTCGACAACACGCAGCTACAGCTCTGCGCTGGCACCTGCAGTCGCTTCCAATCCGACGCCAAGGCGACCATGCAGCTCGTCTTTGGCTGCGGCACGGACGAGTTGATTACGACCATTCAGTAACCGCAGACGTACGGAATTCGTTCTAGCCACAGTTCCGGTTGCGCCGCTTGCGAGCCGCTACTCCAGAAGGGTAGCGGCTCGTTGCGTCTTTACGACTCGCTTGGGTCTGGACTTAGCCCAAAGCGACCATTCTCGCGGCAATGGACGCTGCGTTGCGAAATTGGTAGTCGCACATCACGCGGTTCGGCGGACGAAATTTGGCGTAGGGTCAATTGCGGGGGGCGATCATCGCGGGTCAAAGCGTCGCGGGGTCAATGGAATCGGTCGTCGCGGAATCGACAGCCGCGGAATTGTCGGTGGCATGACCAACGGTGGCATGACCAACGGTGGCATGACCAACGGTGGCATGACCAACGGTGGCATG
>CAYVXY010000029.1:74424-117973 GCA_964454965.1 uncultured Polyangiaceae bacterium
ACCAACGGTGGCTTCATCAACGACAGTTTGAATAGCGGTGGCGAAATCAACCGGCGCGTTGTCGATTTTCGTTGACGCATTCAACGCGTCGCTGCCGTGACAAGGACGAATCCGCTCGACTTGCAGCTTCTCTTTTGGGTGCGCCCGTCCTGTCTTGGCTTTCATCTCCCTATCGAGACTGACATCGACATGGCTCCTGAAACGCAGCCAGTCGTCATCGTTAGAGCACCAAAACTCGAGTGGTATTCTCTGCGCATGGCAAGCGAATCATCCAATTCTTGTGCCGAAATCTTCGCTTCTGTGGCTGAGCCCTCCGCTTTGGTAGCTCGATTCCGTTCCATTGGTCGACTGCCGAACCACTTGGTTTTTGCTCAGCTCTTGCAACTGAACCAGCAGAATCATCGTTTGGAGGCAGAGTTACTCTTGTATCTTGGTGAGCTCGATCGACGGCGAATCTATTGCGAACAGGCTGTTGCCTCAGCGTTCGAATTCTGTGTCCTGCGGTTGGGATACAGCGAGGACGTCGCATTCAAGCGTGTGGGCGCAGCCCGGCTGATGCGGCGATTTCCGCTCATCTACGACCTGCTCGTCGCTGGGCGCATTCATCTGACAGCGCTGATGTTGCTCAAGCCACACTTGACTGAAGAGAACCATGAGGAATGGCTCTTTCTGGCCTGTGAGAAGAGCAAACGCCAGGTGGAGAAGCTCGTGGCTTCGCGTTGTCCACGCCCCGATGTCCCAGCGAGCATACGCAAGTTGCCGGGCGCTAGGCCTCTGCCCCTCGAAGCGAACCTCCAATTGGCCGTCAAAGACAGTGAACGACTAGAAGGCGCAATTGGGCAGGCCTCGGGGTCAACCACGGCAACAATGAAGGCGCAATCGTCGATCGCGCAAGTGGCGGCGACACAGGTTGCTGCCACGCAAATGTTAAACGAACCGGTTGCGGCCACGCAGCTAGCGGCGACGCAACTAACGGCCGCGCAAGCGACGGTCGCGCAGGTAACCCATGCAACGGCGACAACTGTCACCCCTCCTGCCGCACGAATCGCTCCGCTCTCGGGCAGAACCTATCGAGTTACCTTCACTGCCTGCGAGCGGCTCAAGCAGAAATTGGATCGGGCTGCCGAGCTACTGAGTCACTGCATCCACCCATCAGATCTGCCTGCATTGGTGGAGCGCGCAATCGACCAACTGCTCGAACGGGAGGAGAAGCGCCGCTACGGTGCACGGCCACTGTCGAATCCTCAATCGACTGAACCTGCGGGCTGCGACGGTTCGCCTCAAGCTGTTCGACCGCTGAGCTCTCCATCGGTCGAATTGGCGGTCGTACTTGAGCACGAATCGTGCCAAGGAATCCACATCGAGTCCAAGGAAGCGAAGGATCCGGATCTCGCTCCCATCGGTCATGGCAGTTCGAATGTGAAGCCAAGAACCGCGCCGGATCCGGATCCCGCTTTGGAAGTCGGTCCCGCTTTGGAAGTCGGTCCCGATCGTATCGGGGATAGCGGTTCGGGTGCCATTGCTCTCGCCAGTGGTCATCAGACCAGTATTGCAGCGCAACGCGCAGCGATGGCAAAATCCAAGCGTAGACGACGCGTGCCGGCGGCAGTTCGACGAGCAGTGTTCGAACGAGACAGCGGCCAATGCACTTTCGTCGACGAGCAGGGGCGACGCTGTGGGCAGCGCCACTTCCTCGAGTTCGACCATGTTGACGCACATGCGCTTGGAGGCCCCGAAACCATGCCAAATCTGCGGCTTAGATGTAGCATGCACAATGCTCTGGAAGCAGAGAGACTCTTTGGTCATGCGCGGGTGAAGAACGCCATCAAGCATGCCAAGCAAGGACGCGCGCGTTGAGTGTGCTCGCGACGCATCACGACGCAACCACGAGTGGTGCGACGCATCACGACGCAACCACGGGTGGCGCGCGACGTGAATGCGTGCGGCGTTGAGTCCCATTGATGAACTCCAAACTCGGCAACGCTAGGTGATGTCATTCGAGCCGCGCACACTGAATGGTCCAGGCCAACCTAGTGTGCATGATTCCACCTCTGGCGGCGCCTGACTTGCCTCGTTGGTCACCTTAACCAAATGTGGGATTCTCAACTCTGCTGGCAAGCGCCACCTCGGGTCATGGCAATCAGCAATCATCCGTCATCCGTGATCCACCAGGGATCGGAATCCGAGCGAAGAGCCAGTTTCGTATCCTGCGTCCCTCGGCCGCCCTTTCCAATCGAAGTCGTTGTCCTTCGTTGATTCCACTCCGTGGGTTTGTCAATTCGGGTCTGGGTCTGCCAGGCCAGACTCAGAATCCAGAAACTCGGGTACAGTCCGAACTGTTCCGACACGAGTAGGCGGCTTCGTGGTCGCAGCCGGCGGCTCGATAGGTTTCTCCGTCCAACTTGTCGACCCGGATTTGTTCTGCGGGGCAGCTCCAGTGACTGGAGGCGTTATGAACAATCTTCTGTTGGGGGCTCGATCCTCCGCAGCCGGCGATCGCGAGAGTCATTGCCAGACCGATGAATTTAGCCATCGGTAGCGCATGAGACATAGACGGTCAGTGTCAATCCTTGCGCGGCTCTAGATTTCATCGCAAGGTTTCATGTGGCGACATGCTCGCTCGCACCTGACCTATCCCGGAACAAGGCTTGTGAGAGAGCGATCTCGGCTAGCGTCATGACTGCCGCTTCCAACGGCCGAGATCGCTTTCGAGCAAGCAACGCGCGGCACGAGACCTCACGGTCATTCAGGCGCCGCTGCCGCGCGTCTCCAGAAGCAGCTCACAGACGGCAGAGCTTTCCCTCTGGCATGTCTCCAGACGGCAGAGCTTTCCCTCTGGCGAGCGATCAGTTCGCCTAAGCTCCGTCGCCACGCCGAACCAACCAGAATGACCAAAGGCTCCGCTATTGGGCGCCCTCGATGCAATTCGATGCGTGAACCGCTGCTGGCCGCCCTCGATGCAAGTCGATGCGTGAGTCAACGCCGACGACCGTTCTGCACTCAGGCTCCGTTATCGGGCAGTCGATGCGTGCGCCGACGATGGCTTTGCGAACGGGCTCCATTGTCGGGATTGTGGGTATGAGGTCCGATAATGTGCGCTGCGCTAATTCTGTACAATTGCACCGGTAGCGGCTGGAAGTTTCTCATAAGAGAGCAACTTCATCCGACCCCGGTGCTTCCATACCCACCAGAATGATTGACCCATCTTGCAAACGGGCCAGACCCTATGGCACAACGATTATTCCGTGGTCGAAAAACAACGAGCCCAGACAACTCGCTCAACCCGGTGCCGCTGGCAGACGGCAGTGATAGCTCTGCTCTCGATCGCGGTCGCTTCCGGCGGCACCTCGCTGTCCTACGGGATTTCCGAGGCGGTTCTCGGTCATTTGCACCTGCCGAACCTGCGTGATGCGTTGAGTCAATCGCGTCATGAGACGCCCTTGATGGCCAAGAGCCTGCCTGAGGCACTCCGGCGACGCGGCTACAACGAATGCAATCCATATGATTTCATGGGTCTCGGACCCTACGCGGCCTATCGCAGGCTGAGCGTGGGCAGGATTGCCATCCCGCAGAAGGGCGGGCACACCCCGGACTATGGCTACGATGTCGTGGTGCATTTCCACGGGCAAACGGCCCTACGCACCACGCTCGTCCAGGTTGCTAAGGGGGTTGCCTTCGTCGGGATCGATCTCGGCAACGGAAGCGGACCCTATTCGGATGAGTTTACATCACGTCAGTCCTGGCCCGTGCTGCGCGAGTCCATCGAGGACGCGCTCAAGGCCCATAGTGGCGAGGCCAACGCCCATATTCGCAACGTAGCCCTCATGGCCTGGAGCGCCGGCTACGGTGCGGTAAACGAGATCCTCAAGTACCATACGCGTGAAATCGACGCGGTCGTGCTGCTTGACGGACTGCATGCAGGTTGGGAGCAGCGAGTGGGGCGCGGCTTTGGTCCGAGCAAGGTAGTTGCCGGAGCCATCGAGCCCACCGTGGAATTTGCCCGCTTGGCGTTGGCCGGCGACAAGATCTTCGTCTTTACCCATTCGGAAGTCGATCCGGTGCTTTACCCCTCCACAGGGGCGACCGCACAGTTTCTGCTGAACGAATTGGGACTGACGATGCAGCCGGCTGCCGCTACAGACGATCCATTTGGTTTGGTCGCCGCAGCGGACGTCTTGGGCTTCCATGTCTGGTCCTATCGGGGCAACGACAAGCCTGCGCACTGCACCCACCTGAGTCACGTGGATCGGGCCGTGCGCGACATTATCGAGCCTGCCTGGGACACGCCCGCGATGGATCGCGACGTTGCTCCCACGCCCGCGCCTCGGTTGGGCCCCTGGCTACCAAGTGCCGAAGGCGCAACTCAGGCCCGAGCGTTACCCGTCGGTCCCACGCTGTCGAGTTCGACGGGTTGAGGCGTGGCGAGAATGGGCCGTTGCGACAGGAGTGACCCGAAGGGGCCAGGTGGTCGTTGCGCTCGGATTGGCATTGCATTCGCGCTGGTCAGCGGGGTTGGTTCACTACGGTTGGGTGTGTGTGCCTATCCTAGGTAGCGCGCTTTAGTGCCTTTTCGTCATCACGCCGGAAATGCAGAGCCTGGGCTCGTCGGGGCGAAACGGATACAAGGTGGCGAATGGATTCGAAATCGAAGGCAGCGATCGAGTAGATTGATTGCCCCTGGCTTATCCACAATCCCCGGCCGACGTATTCCCGATTGAACTCAAATGGCTGCCTCGCTCAATCCAGCTCGCCATCAGCGCTACGTCCTCATTGAGTTTGCGCCCACTTCTGGGTGCCTAGGGAGTATCGTCTCCGTGGTGACCGATTTCTGTCGAAACGTCGTGGATGACCAGGGCACGAAGTTTGCGTTCCAACTGGCGGCCTACGAATTGACCGAGAATATCGTCAAATACTCGACCGGCGGGCTTACGTCCCTGCGCATCGAAGTGGAGAGTTCGCCGCGAGGGCCGGAAATTGTGCTGACGACCGAGAACCAGGCCTCGCCTGAACGCATCGCCGATGCCATCGCTCGTCTCGAAGCCGTCGAACAAGCGGCTGATCCAATCGCCCATTTTGACCAACTGGTGCAGGAATCCATAAAGAGTCCCAATGAGTCGCGACTCGGGCTCGGCCGACTGCGGGCCGAGGGGGAGTTGGTATTGTCACACAGGGGTTCGGACAATTGCTTGGTCGTTCAGGTTCGTCGAGCTGTGCGCAAGACGGTGGAGGGAAGGAACCCATGAAGCTGAATCTCGAGCCAATGACTCGGGAGGGACACTCGGTCGTCCCGAAACTAGAGGAGAGAAAGCTCTTCCTCAAACTGTCTGGCACTTTCGACATGACGTCTGCACTAGCTTTGCAGCTTTATCTCGAAAAGGTTCAAGCCGAAGTACGAAAGCAGCAGTTATTGGAGCTCGTGGTCGACGTTACCGAGGTCTACTACCTTGGTTCGAGTTGCATTAAGGCGTTCGTAACTCTGACGGTGGGGCTACAGCATGGAAGCGCTGGAATGCTCATGCGGGTCTTGACCAATCCGCGTTTGGATTGGCAGGAGCGAGCGTTCTCGGTGCTGGCTCGGATTGCGCCAGAACGGGTGCTCGTGGAACAGACGGTCTAGCTCGAGTCGTGTTGCGCGAAGCGAAAGTCGATCGAACGACGTGGGGGAGAAGGCCAAACTCGCATGCCTCGGCCTTCCAGATGGATTTCTCGTGATCGGCCCGGGCGTTGTTGTGACTATTGAACCCAATGGCGTTGCAAACGATGGTGCGGGAATCCTTTTCATCGAGGAATTTGGCTTCGCATTCCTGCCCGAACCTACGGAATAATGCAGAAGTCCGAGCGTACCGGTATCGTTGACGCGATAGACAGTGCTAGTAGCCTCGAGTAGCCTCGGGTCCGTTCGAGAAACGAATCCCCGTGATGGTTCAACCATTGGGCATCGAGATCGAGAATGGCGAGCGTCGAACTAACGCAGGTGGAAAAGGTCTTCGACCACGGCGTCAAGGTCGTAAGAGACTTCAATCTCGGGATTCGAGATCAAGAGTTCATCGTCCTCGTCGGTCCCTCGGGTTGTGGCAAGTCGACGACGTTGCGCATGGTCGCAGGTCTCGAGGAAGTGACTAGCGGGACCATCTCGATCGACGGTCGTATCGTCAATGACGTGCCGCCGAAGGATCGGGACATTGCCATGGTGTTTCAGAGCTACGCGCTCTATCCACACATGTCAGTGTACGAGAACATGGCGTTTGGACTGCGCATGCGCAAATTCGCGTCCAAGTCGATCGACGACAAAGTGAAGCGTGCGGCCCAAGTGCTCGGGATCGAGAGCCTGCTTGAGCGACGCCCGAAGCAGCTCTCGGGGGGGCAGCGCCAACGCGTCGCGGTAGGCCGAGCCATCGTGCGCGATCCGAAATGCTTCTTGTTCGACGAACCGCTGTCGAATCTGGATGCCAAGCTCAGGGTTTCGATGCGAGCCGAACTCAAGCGGCTGCATTTGGAACTCCGAAGCACGACCATCTACGTCACTCACGACCAAGAAGAGGCGATCACTCTCGGCGATCGCGTGGTGGTCATGCAGGCTGGGGTGGTCCAGCAATGTGCCAAGGCGCTGACGATCTACCATCACCCAGTGAATCGCTTCGTTGCAGGGTTTCTGGGCAGTCCGCCGATGAATTTCTTCGATGGGACCGTCGAGTCTCGGGAACAGCAATTGTACTTCGTCGAGGGCAGTGGCAGCATCAAGGTGCCGGACCGGCTGCGGCGCGCATTGGAGCCGTATGTTGGTCACTCCGTCGTCTTGGGGGTGCGTCCCGAGGCCATGAGTGATGGCACTCACTGCAGGTTTGCGACCGTTGGCCACTCGCTCGAGATGACGGTTACCCTCATTCAACCCTTGGGCGACAAGATGGACGTGCACCTCGAGACGGGCAACCACCCGCATGTCGTGGCCCAACTAGATTCGGAATCGCCGGTCGCCCTCGGTGAGCGCGTGACGATTCATTTCGACCCCAGTCGAATACACTTTTTCGAGCCGGGCGAGAACGGCCAGAACCTTGCAATGCGGACTGAGGCCAGTCCCTAGGACAGTGACGGAGGCGACGTGAAGAGAAATTATCGACAGGCGACCCTGGGACTTTGTCTAACCTTGATTCTTGCGGCTGGATGCATCAAAAGGGAGCCCGGCAGCCAGCTTGCCGCATCGGCAGACAACAAGAGCGCAGCGGCAAAGAAGACGGCGGTCGCCTCGGGGCCCAGCGCTCCCACGAAGCCGACAGGGCTCTGGGGCAAAGTGTCGGGGGTCGACCTGCTCAACGGTCAAAGCACGTTGGGCTTTACGCTGTTTGGCCAGAAAGAGCGTGTGGCGTTGAGCAAGGTGCCTGTTGCGGACATGCCCTTCAAGGAAGCCTATCGGGCTCAAGTCCTCTCCACGCCTCCGAACAATTGGGACGTCCAGTTGGTGGCAAAAACAACGGTGCCAGTCGAGAAGGGCGATGTGCTGCTGGCCACCGTTTATTTTCGCACTGAATGGGCACCCCAAGAGAGTGGTGAAGGGGAGTCTGAATTCGTGTTCGAGTTGGGCAAGGATCCCTACACGAAAAGCGTCACCTATCCGCTCCATGCGAGTCGCGACTGGAAACAGATATTTGTGCCCTTCGTGGCCGGGCAATCCTACGCCGCCGGCGATGCACAGATGATTCTGCGCCTTGGTTATGCCAAGGAAGTCGTCGAGTTTGGCGGCGTTTTGGTCCAGAACTTCGGCAAGCAGCTGGCATTGGCCGATTTGCCCATAACGCACATCACCTACCGCGGCATGGAAGCCGACGCCAAGTGGCGCAAGCTGGCTGAGGAGCGCATCGAACAGAACCGGAAGGCAGGGCTGAGCGTCGTGGTGAAGGATGCGGGCGGCAAGCCCGTGCGCGGGGCCGAGGTGAAGGTCGACCTTACGCAACATGCGTTCGGGTTTGGCACTTGCGTCCCAGCCTCACGCATCACTTCGCCTGGTGAGGAGAAATTCAAGGCAATCACCACGGACCTCTTCAACGTGGTTACGCTGGAAAATGACCTAAAATGGGTACCTTTGGCGGGTGACTGGGGAGCGGGATTTACGACGGCGCGGGCCCTACAAGCCGTCGACTGGCTGAAGGCCAAGGGGCTCGATGTGCGCGGTCATGTTCTAGTGTGGCCCGGGTGGACCAACCTGCCCAAGGCGCTCAAGGCACTGGAGAAGGACCCAGCGCGACTAAAGGCCGAGGTCGAAAAGCACATTCGTGATCTCACGGCCACTACCAAGGGCAAACTCACGCATTGGGATGTCTTGAACGAACCCTTCGACAATCACGACCTCTTGGACATCCTTGGCAACGACGTCATGCTCGACTGGTTCAAGACCGCGCATGATGGAGATCCCACGGCGAAGCTGTTCATCAATGACTACGCCATTCTTTCCGGCGGCGGCGGCACGACCCCACATCGTGACCACTACGAAAAGACCATCCGCATGCTGGTCGATAGGGGGGCACCGCTCGATGGCATCGGCATGCAAGGGCACTTCGCGACCACGCTGACGGCTCCCGAGGACCTCTTGCAGATCCTGGATAGGTTCGCCAAATTCAAGAAGACAATCTGGGTCACCGAGTACGACGTTGTTGTCGACGATGAGGCTCTGGCTGGAAGCTACACCAAGGATTTCTACACCACCCTGTTCAGTCATCCTGCGGTTGGCGGCATCGTCATGTGGGGTTTCTGGGACGGCTCCCACTGGAAGAACAATGCGCCGCTGTATCGTCGGGATTGGTCGGCGAAACCCGCGGAACAAGCCTACCGCGAGCTCGTGAAGCAGGCCTGGCACACGAGCGCAACGATGCAGACGGACGACAAGGGAACGATTCTAGTCCGTGGCTTTCTCGGCACGTATGACATCGGTGTCACAGTGGCGGGTAAGCATCAAACTGCAAGTGCCGTGCTAGCGCAAGGTGGATCTACTATCGTTGTAACGATGAAGCCCTAGCCGTACGAGCCATCGCATAATTGACCAACAATCGACCAGGTGGCGAATGAGGGCAAGCTTCATTTTGCTGCCTGGCAGAAGCGGGTCAGGCGAGAATCCCGGAGCCAATGTGCTAGGCTCGGCCTGATTCGTTCTACGGAGTAGAACCGCGCCCTCACCAGAGGCGTCGATGTGGAGGTAGGGACTATGAGTATTAGAGTAAGCATGATCGGGTTGGTAAGCAGCACCATCGTCGCCGCATTGGTCGTGGCAGGTGGCTGCGGTGGCGACAAGAAGACGGACCCACTCGCCGCTGAGGGCGGGAGCAGCGGTGAAGTTGGTGGCGGGACGTCGGTTGGCGGAACAACAGCAACGGACGCTGGTGGTTCGACGTCCGGCGGTAGCTCTGCCGTCGGTGGAAGTACTATTTCGGGGTACCCCACCGCGGGCAATGGAGCGTTCATCTGCCGCAAGGGCGTGCCGACGGGGCCTGCGATTGCTCCGGGAACCAACGGGACCTGGGGCTCTGCCGGTCCTATCACCGGTGGCTCATTCGCCCCCTACGCGGGAGCGGACGCGGACAAGTTGGTCCCCGACACCGCAACGACCGCCGGCAGTGTTGTCCTGACAGCCACTATCGCGGCGAGCGGATACTCGGGCTACGGGCTCTACTTCAAGGATCCAGACAAGTGCTTCAACGTTGCCTCGTACAGCGGCGTTCGCATGACGATCGGTGGCTCTTCGGGCGGGGCTGACGTATTTCTCCAGTTGCAGATGAACGACAACTACCCGATCGATGCGACGAACAGCAAGGGCGCCTGCGTCGGCACCTGGTCGGACGGCTGCAAAAACGCCGAGTTCAAGATCGCCGCGGACGCGATTCCGGCTACCCCCACCGCGATCGATGTTCCTTGGGCTTCAATCGCGGCCGGCACACCGGTTGATCTCATCGATCCGAGCCAGCTCCTCGGTATTCAGTGGCAGGTCAACTGCGTCGCAGCTGACCCCTGCGCTGTGAACCTGACCATTGGCGAAGTCTCGTTCTACTGAGGCGAATCAGTACAGTCTGGCAAAGCTTGGGCCATCGTTGCTTCCCTGAGGAAAGCGCGGTGGCCCTGGTGCCATTTGTCGCGAGGTACTCAGCTGGCGAAGGCCGACGAAACTCTACCGATTGCTGTTGCTTGCACCAATTACTTGCACTTCAGTAGCTGGAGATCGTCCACCCAGATGTCGAAGGTTTGCCCTGGGTCGACCGAGAAATCGATCGAATAGAGGTGCTTGACATCGAGCGCCGACGGGCGTGGATCGCCCCAACCTGGGGCCTGCTGCACACCGGAGAACAGCACCCGGTACTCGCGCCATTCAGTGGTAAGTTGGATGTCTTTGCCCCAGTGGTTCCAGCAAGTCTTGCACACGCCCAAATTCGGATGGGTATTGATGTCACCGAGCTTGAATCGCACCTTGTGGCCGACACCCTTGCTCGACTTGGCTCGGAAGGAGATCCCGACGTAGTTCGAGACGTCTACGGTGCCGTCGAGACCGACGTTGGCGCCAAAGTTTACGCCCCAGGCGCCGGACTTGTCCGAGGTCTTGCCCCATTGGTGCAAGCACAGGGTCGAGCCCGAGCAGTCGTTTTCGCCTGCCTTGGCGTCATCGTTCTCGAACTTCGAACCGTCGGGATCGTTGCTGCGCCACCAGTACCCACCGCGCCCTTCGCGCTTGGCCACCTGGGTGTCACCGTCTTCGAAATCGTCGATGAGCCCAGCCTCGCCTGCAGAGACAATCTCGCCGGGGCAGGTCTTGATGTCGGAGGTGGCGCCAGCCTTGGCGGCACTCCGATGAGCCGAAACGCCGATACAGCCCGCAGCCGTGGCGACGACAGCCGAAAACCCAATGGCGGTAGCCCAATGGCTTCTTGAGACGGAGCGGAACATGTTGGGGCCTTTCAATTGAGTCATCACCACCACATGTTGGCCGAGAGCGAAACCATGTCCGTGTCCGGCACCTTGGTCACGTCGTCACGTGGCGGCGAACCTGATTGCACCATGACCATCGAGCCATTGTACCAATGCGAATACTGCAACACGATTTGGTCCGTCGAGCTCCAGTCCGTGTGGAAGATGAGCCGCGGAGAGAGGACAGCGAACGTGCGCTGCGGGAACTGCACATCGGGTTCCACGTGGTCGTAGCGGACCGATGCCGCCAACCAACTGAGCATGCTGTAGGTGGCCTCACCACCGACCTTGAACATGCCGAGTCCCGAGTAGCGGCTGTCGGTGCTTTCCGTGACCTTGCCGTTGATGCCAAAGAGGCTAACCACGAGATCCGGGCCATCTGCCGTGAACGGGGTGGGGTAGCTAATTAGCTTGCCAATGCTGAGGTCGTACTGGGCACCGATGATGACGAGCTTGCCAGTACCATCGCTCTGGGGGCCGCCGAGGTAGCCCCGCACGAGACCGGGCCCCCCGCGGGTGTTCATGACCTCGACGACGCGACCAACAGTGTTTGCGTCTTGGGCGGTGGTTTGGGCAAAGGCGGCCATGAAATGGCCAAAGCGACCCAGGCGCAGGCGCAAATCAGCTCCCACGACGCGGATCTTGCCATCCGGAGCCAAGGTACCGGTACCGCGCTCGTCGCGGCTGAAGGCGTCGATGTAGTGGCCACCGAGGGTGACTTTGCCTTGGTAAGTGATCCCCGCGTGCATGTGGCTGGCGAAACTCGTGCCCACCCGGGAATCAGCTTGGTCGTTCCAGGCTTCTGGGTAGATATCCACGGGGGCCTTGTTGGACAGCCCCTGGAAGCCTTGCTCTAGAACCAGCGTGAAGTTCTTGTCGATGCCGATGGCGGCCTCGATGTCTTCGCCAATGCCGTTGACCCTAGCGATGAGCGGGGTGCCGTAACGGCCCAGGCCGTATTCGCCCATGGTGCCGTAGCGCGTGGAGAAGGCGCCAACGAACGCCCGCATGCGGACGCGCTTGCCAAGATCGGGGTGGATGTTGATGTAGGCGTCGTAGATGCCAGGTTGGGACGCCGGCTCGAAGTACCCGGTCGAAACTGAGGTTTGGCGAGCCAAGATGCTGACGTTGCCCGTAACGATGCTGTTACCGTAGGAGAAGTTCAGCTGCACGTAGGGGTTTGCTACCACCCCTGTGTGCGAGAAGGTCTCATAATTGTCCGGAACTTCCGGTGGTGCGTGAAGCACCGTCCGGCTCTTGTCGCTCGAGGGATCGAGGCGTGAGTTGATGCCCGCACGGATCGGCGCGATCAAGACCCCATGAAAATCGAAGCGCCAATCACCAGCACCAACCGGGGCTTCACCAAAGGAGGGCGTTGTTCCACCTGGTAATGCCCCGAGGTACGGCGAGGCCGGATCGAGCGTGAGGTGACTGTCGAGTTGGTATGTTTCGGCGGGGGCGGCTGCAGTGCTTGCCTCGACCGCAGCCGCGGTGGCGGGCGGCGTCGTTGCCGGCGCGGGCGCGGGCGCGGCTGCCGGTGCGCCTTCAGCGGGTGGCGCTGCCGGTGCGCCTTCAGCGGCGGGTGGCGCTGCTGGTGCGGGAGCTGCCGGTGTTGGAGCCGCAGCCGCGGGTTCCGGTGTAGCGGGCGCTTTGGCCGTGCCGGTCACCGGAACCTTCGTGTTTGCCGTGGGTGGCGTGCCCGTCACGGGTGCTGTGGGGGCCTGCTGGGCCTGCGCCACCAGGGTTGGCAGCAAGGATAGAGAGAACGCCAAGCTGGCAATGGCAGTACTACGTCTCATGGTCGGACTGCTCCCACGCGATAGAGGGGCAAGGTTGCGGATCTTGGAATTGGATTGGGCTGCCATGGCTTCGCTTACCACCACATGTTGAAATTCAAGGCCAGCAGCTGACTGTCAAGCCGCTCGGGTGTGCGCTCGCCGGTACCCTCGTTGCGGGTGTGCGAGCCATAGAACCAGCGTGCGTAGATCAGGTTGATCTGCTCGTGACTGTTCCAGTCGGTTTTGAACTGAAGGCGCGTCGCGAGCACGTGGAACGTTTCGTCCATGTCCTTCGAATTCGGAACGACGGTATCGAAACGGGCTCCTAACCCAACATTTTTCAGGAATGTGTAGAGCGCGTCCACACCGCCCTTGTAGCGGTCGCGTCGATTCCACGCGTCGAAGTTCTGCCACGTGGTTGCCCAGTGGAAACCAGCATTGACGAAGATATCTGGACCATCGCCAGCAAACTGCCGCGGCAATGCCACGATCTTACCCAGACTTACGCCGTAGTTGATGGCCGCGACGAGCATCTGCCCCGTGCCATCGGCAGGCAACCCGAGCCAACGGTCGCCGAGGGTCTCCCCGTCGCCACCGTACGTCATCACGCCCTTGACCGGGTAGGCATGCTTCATGTCGAGATACGCCACCCCGGCAGCGAGATAGCCATAGACGTCCGAGATCAGCTTGGCATCTGCGGCGTAGATCGAGATGCTCCCGTCCTTGATGTCCGCTTCGTTCATCTGGCGGGTGACGCCATTGTCGAGAGCCGTCTGGACACGTTCGTCTTGGGACCAGTTCTTGATGTAGTGCAGCTGCAGTTGAATTCGCGGTTCAGTCTTCGTAAAGAAGCCTGCGTGCGCGTGATGGATCCAGGCCGCCGGCCAAGTCGGGCGCAAGTAGCCGTTGACGGGCGCGGAGATGGTGTTGTTCGGGGCGCGGCCATTGCGCGGCGTCATCACGCCGTGTTCCGCAGTAAACGTGACCTTGTCGGTCAGATCGAACTCAGCGGTGACGATTTCACCGATGCCACGAAGCAGGCCGGCAACAGGGTTGACGTAAATGCCAGAGCTATAGCGACTGAGCGCACCATAGGTGACGGAAAACATGCCGGCGTTGATGCCCAAACGAACGCCACCAACGGACTGCGGCGTATAGGACAGGTACGCATTGTTGATGAAGTACTGACTGCCCAGCTGGTTGTAGGTCGTTGGTTGCGAGGGGTTCCACGTGTCGATAGACGTGATCGCCTTCACCTTGGAATTGCCGTACTGGAGATTCAGGTTGACCCAGTTGCCAGGCACCGTGGACGTACTCGTGAATGAGTAGTACTCGTCGATGGTCATCGGCGGCGTGTGAAAAGTCCAGGTGTCCTGACCGGGCAAGACGTTGCGCCGCTTGTAAATACTGGGCTGCAGCGACAGATTCATGTAGCCCGAGTACTTGAAGGACCAGTCGTCGACGCTCTTTGGCGCACCATATTCCGGCGTAATGCCGCCAGCGAACGCGTCCGTGGCTGGTGCGTGTGGCGACATGCCAAGCCCTGCGTAGCGGCGATAACCCGGCATGTAGCCCGCCACGGTGAGCTCGTCTTCCGTGAGCAATGGCTCGGCGACTTCAGTAGACGTTGGGGCAATCGCTGGTGGGGCCGCAACGGGTGCCGTGGTGGGTGGGGCCGCTGCTGCTTCGACCGGCACAACGGGTGCTGTTTCGGCTGCGGCATTCGGCGCGACTGCCGTAGCAGGGGTGGGCTCGGCCGGCGCAGTGTTTGCCGTCGCTATTGGGGGTTCTGCCGGCGTGGTCGGTGAACTCTCGGCGGTGGTGGTCTTGGCGACTCCAACCGTTTGTTTGCCTGCCGTCTGCGCGGCGGCGGGCACCACCTGTCCGAGTACCGCAGCTGCAGCACCGATGCCGATGAGCCGTGGCCACGGCGAACCGACCCAACAACAAATGCTGGTAGCGGTTCTGCGTCTCATTCGAACCTGCTTTCTTCGTTCAACATGGCCATGTTTCTTACGCGCGAAACCGAGGTTCCGGTGATGTAGGCTGCGACGGCGAGTCGCGCTACGGCTACTTGGAGAATGGAACCGTTTTTCATGGCTCGCAGGGGCCGCTGACGATAACCCGACCACGCTCTGTTTCAATAGGTCTTCGACATCAAAGCAAATAAACTCGTTTTGCCCAAGCCCGCGAAGTGCTGGCGGGATCGCTATCTCCCTAGGAAATCCTTTCCCGACAGCAGGGGACGCCCGATGGCTGGTGGCCGCTTGTCGAGTTCAGAAATGCGAAAGCTTGCGTCGTTTTCCTGGTTCCTCCGACCTCGTGCGCTTCGCATGTTACAAGCGATCTATCTAAAGAACCCAACGACAGAGCTCATACCCAGCGTCAGCGGACGAATGTTTGGGGCTTGGGTCAGTGGCCGGGGTACCAACACCGCATGCGTAGAGTCCACCGCGAATGGCATCGGAGCCCAAGGGCATGGCAGCTAGGGCGGCTTGTCGAGCGCTTCCCTTACGGCAAGGCGCCGCTCGCGTTGCTGCTGGTTGCAGTCGCATCCACACTCTTGTGGTTTGCGTTGCAGAAACGACGCGAATCGCGGCCTGACCTCATCTTGGTCACCTTCTCTTCAGCACACCAAGCGGCTTATCGCAAGGCTGTGCCCGAATTCGAAAGCCAGCATGGGGTCAAGGTCGATGTGCAACTAGCGAATTGGGGGTCACTGCAGACGCGACTGCAGAATGCGATGCTGGCGGACACCGACGTTCCAGACATGGTCGAAATGATCGAGGGCTCGCTCGGCTTCTTTGCCCGCGGTCCCATCAAAGACATTGGCCTCTTGGACCTGACGGAATGGGTCGATGCCGAGCGGCTGCGCCAGCGCATGGTTGAGTCTCGGTTCAGTCTCTGGTCAGCTCGCGGTCGCGTCTTGGGCCTGCCCCACGACGTTCATCCAGTCATGCTGGCGTATCGTCGCGATCTGGTCGAGCAGCTGGGGATCGACGTCAGTCAGCTAGATACCTGGGACAAATTCGTCGCCGTTGGTCGCCGTGTTACCAAAGACAAAGACGGCGATGGAGTCCTTGACCAGTACATGCTCGATCTACCATTCGCGGGCGCCCATGGCCTGCTGATGTTGATGCTGCAGCGCGGCAGCCAAATCTTCGACGAGCAGGGCAACCCGGTGTTCGCGAGCGAGCAGACCGTCGAGGTCTTCCGTTTCTACCTTCGGCAGACATTGAGCAAAGACAAGATCGCCTACGACTGTGGCTCCGGGCAGCCGTTCTTGAAGGCAATGACGGACGGGCTGGCTCTCTTCTACGTCACCCCGGATTGGCGTAGCTACGGCTATCAAATGGATCTGCCGCGCTTGTCAGGCAAGCTCGCGTTGATGCCACTGCCAGCGTGGGAGAAAGGGGGAAGAAGGACGAGTGTCTGGGGCGGTACGGGCCTAGTCATCACGCGACGCTCGAAGCGCCAAGAGCTAGCCTGGGAATTGGCGAAGTACCTCTACCTGAATCCGCACGATCTTGGCGAACGCTTCAAGGCCACCAACGTTATTCCGCCACTCAAGGACACTTGGAAGCTGCCGGAGTTCAGCGCACCCAATGCGTACTTTTCGGGGCAACCAGTGGGTCAGCTCTACGCGAACCTCGCCCCGGAAACCCCCCCTGTCTACTCATCGCCCGTCATCAACGTGGCTCGCGCAAAGATTGACGAGGCGTATTCCCGAGTCATCGAGCACTACAAGGCGTACGGGGAGGATGGCTTGATGGAAGCGATTCATAAGGAGTTGGCCAGTGCCGAGCGAGACGTGCGCAGGATGGCCGAGCGCAACCAGGTTCTTCAGAGGGGAAAGTAGCGCATGGCGAGCGCACGGCGAAAGCATCAAAAATGGGCGCCTTACGCTTTCTTGGCGCCCTATCTGCTGCTAACCAGCGTTTTCTTTCTCTACCCATTCCTGAACGCGCTCACGCTCACCTTCTATCAGACCAACGGTCCGAAGAGCAGAGTGTTCGTTGGACTCGGCAATTTCGAGTATCTCTTGCATGACGCCACTTTCCATACGGCGTTGGCGAACACGACGCTCTTTGCCCTAGCCTCAGTTTGTCTGCAGCTGCCACTTTCGATGGGGCTTGCCCTCCTTCTGAATCAGAGCAATGGCCGACTGAAGGGGTTCTTTCGGCTCGTCTTGTTCTCGCCGAATCTGGTTGGACAGGTGTTCGTTGGGATTCTGTTCTCGGTGCTATTTACCCCTCGCTACGGCCTCATCAATCGCACGGCCCAAGCGATTCTCGGTTGGGGGCTCGAGGAACGCTGGCTGAACAACCCAGCCCTCGTATTGCCGGCCATCATCCTGACATCGTTGTGGCTCTGGGGCGGCTTCAACATGGTCTACTTCTTGGCAGCATTACAGGGTGTCGACAAATCGCTGCAGGAGGCCGCGCGGATAGATGGGGCCAATGCGTGGCAGGTGTTTTGGCACGTCACGCTACCGTCCATGCGGCACGTAGTGGTGTTCGTCGCCATCATGAGCATCATCGGTAGCTACCAACTGTTCGAGCTGCCGGTGGCGCTGCTCAACTCCACCAATGGTTTCGGTCCGAACAATTCCGGGCTAACCGTCATTACCTACCTCAACGAAGTGGCATTTCGTTCCGGTGATCTGGGGCTAGGTTCTGCCGTCGGTTGGGTCGTTGCCAGCATCATCTTCACCGTGAGCATCATTCAGATCCGCTTGACCAGGGTCGTGGAGGATTGAGGACCCGATGAATACGATTCAGCTCCTCTTGTGCGCACTCGGTCTTGTCTTCTGCCTCTTGTGGCTCAAATCCCCGAGGGATCCGCGCGGTGCACTACTGTACGCACGGTGGCTGATACTCGGGCTGGCCAGCATAGCGGTCCTTTCCCCCTTCGTTTGGCTGCTGGCCGCTTGTTTCAAGGATCGTTCGGTCCTCAACGAGTATATATTCTTTCCGCCGCTTGCCGAGTGGTCGAATAAGACGTTGAACCTCGAGAACTTTGCGCGGCTATTTCAAGGGCGAACCAGCGTACAGGGTAGGGTGTACTTCTGGCAGTATGTCCTCAACTCCACCATGTACGCGACAGTGAGCACGAGCGCGCAGCTATTTTTCGCGTCACTGGCGGGCTATGCCCTCGCGAAGTACGAGTTCTTCGGCAAGAAAGCGCTGATGAGCTACATGCTTGGCTCGATGATGATTCCGGGCGTTTTGCTGCTGGCGCCCATCTATGCAATGGCCGTCGATTGGCACCTGGTGGACAGCCTATTCGGGCTCATGCTGCCGGGCCTCGTGACCGCCTACGGGATATTCCTCTTTCGCCAGGCTTGCATGGCGATACCGAACGAACTCATCGAAGCGGGTCGCATCGATGGTTGCAGCGAATTTGGCATCTACTTCAAGCTAGTGATGCCATTGGTTCGCCCTATGGCTGCCGCCTTCTGCCTCGTGAGCTTCCTCGGTAACTGGAACAGCTTCTTCGCCCCAAACGTATTTTTGCACAGCCAGGACAAGCTGACTCTTCCGGTTGTCTTGAACCTGTACATCGCGCAATACCAGAACGAGTACGGCGTGTTTCTCGCGGGAACGGCACTTGCCATGTTGCCTCCCGCGATCCTGTTCTTCGCGCTGCAGCGCGAGTTCATTAGTGGGCTAACGTCGGGTGCTGTAAAAGGCTAGCCTAGAGCTCCGTTCCAACCTCGAGCAACGTCACGCCATATCCCCAGGCCGAGCCTGGAAAATCCGAACCACGGCCCACGTAGAGTGAGCCGAAGAGCAGTTCGGTGTGATTCGCTCGAAACCGCACGGGAGCTAGACTGATCCCCAGGCTCAGGCTTGGGCCGGTCTGGGCGACCCGGTGTTGCACTGTGAGAAAATGCATCGCATCTCCGAACATCAGTCTACCGCCGACGAGCAACGCTGGGCAGTAAGCTGACGGCCATTGGATGCCAGCGGACACCCGGACGACCTCGACGGAACCTGCGCTAGCCAAGAGACCAAGTGAGGCTTCGACCAACCAGCGATTCTGTAGGACCAATCTCGACCCGATTCCGCCGCCGATGCCACCTTGGGTGCGAGCTTCGGAATGATAGATGTCCGCCCCAGCGTGTGAAGTCAGCAGCCAGCGAAGCCCCGATTCCGCTGCTTGACAGCAGGTACTGGTGGCCAACCCAACCATGATGATTGAGCCACACAGCAGCATGACTCGCTTCACGGGATAATCTCCGCAAAGTAGCTGACCGCCGCGGCAACCATCCGCGTATTGTCCGAAAGAAACTCGAGATCGAGCGATGATACGATGTCTCTCTCGGAGTGTGCACAGTCGTCTCGATGGTGTGGCGTGTCGCTGGGTGCCAATGTCTTGACCCCAGCCAACCAAAACGGCACCTGGTCCCCATTCAAGAGCCCCTCGGTGGCGAGATAGTCACCATTGCCCGGGGCTATTACCGTGAATAGCTTAGTGAGTTGCAGGCGATCATTGATCATCTCAAATTCGGAAGCCTGCGCACTGGCTGGGGCATTGGCTTGCACCATGAGAAAGTCCCCCGTGCTGGGCCAAGGGAGGCCAAACTGGCTCGGCTGGGATTCGGGAGACGTTTTGCGATTTCCTAGGCTATCGAGGACCAGAACCACGGCGTGATCTCCCATAGCTTCCGTCTCGACGTAGTGACTGCTGCCGAGAAAACCCAACTCATGCAAGTCGAACGCAACCAGTCGGATAGTGCGTTCGAACGAGAAATTGGTAAAGACGCGAGCGAGTTCGAGCAGCGCTGCAACGCCCGAGGAGTTGTCGTCAGCGCCGCTATAGTAGGCATCATAATGTGCCCCCAACAGCACGAACTCCCCGCTTCGGCGCGCCCCCGGGATCTCAGCGACGACGTTGGTCGGTCGCAAGGTTCCTCGCTGCTCCGCGGTTGGTTGAGTAGCGAGAATTCCTAGTGCTTCGAACTCGCGAACGACCATTGCGCGAGTGGCCTCGTGAGTCAAATGACAAGCTACTGGGTAGTCGTCGAGCAAAGCCGCGCAGGCGATGGGCGTATCGTTGAGATGCGAGTCGGACAACGCCTGCAGTTGTTGTTCGAGATGCTGGGAGTCTATCGTCGAACTTACTTTACGCGCTCTTGGTTCGTCAAAGCCCTGCAGGAGAGGCTTGCTACCACAGCCGAGCATCGCCAGCAGGCTCGCTGAAAGCAGAATTGCGCGTTGGTTCATTCCATGACTACGAAGGCCGCCCGGTGCTCGAAAGCTTGCGCACTGGTTCATTCCGTGGCTCCAACGGCTGTCCGGTGATCGAACGTTTGCATGGCAGTTCATTGCGTGGTTCCAACGGTTGCCCGGTGATTAAAGACTTGTGCGGCAGTTCACCACACGATGCCGGCTTGAAAGAGGTCGAGTTCGACGCGAAGGACGTGCGCTTCGAGACCCATTTCCGCGACACGTAGAGCCAGTCCTTGGACGCTGCCGCGCCGATAGAGAAATCGCAATGGCGCAACGACGAAGCCAAGATAGAGGGGCGAGACTCGGCTCTGACTCGCGGCAGAAAGACCTGCCGGCCAAGTGCGACTCTTTGGACTCAGCCCAGTCAGGCCCGTCCAGCCAGCTTCCATTCCCGCGTAGGGCCGCCATCCGAGCGGGCCACGAAATACGACCGCCGCATCAACAGAAAATCCGAATGGGATCTCGGCGCCCAAGTTCGGTGTTTGCCACTGCACGCTGCCGCCTACTCGCAACGACGGTCGCGTGAACTCTCGGTGGTAGGCGAGACCTAGCCCTGCTCTGCTGGGGCCGGAGCTGGCGCCCAAGAGCGCTGTGCTCGAATAGATCGCAGAAATCTCATTTGTCTGGGCGACTGCGCCCGAGTTGCAGCAAAGCACACCGAGCAGGACCATTGGCGTACGCACAAGATGTCTATATACATACCGACGGGTATGTTCGTCAACACATGATGCAAATGTATCGGTAACCAATCGAAACGATTGGCCAGGGTGCCAGGCACCCTGGCGTCTCGCAGCATGGCTCGGGCGGGTTTCTGAACCCTCGGGAACCCTTCCGGCTGCGGCGCCTGAGACCCCGGGAACCCTTTGGGTCGCAGTGCCCGCTGACCCCTCACTTCACCCAGTATTGCTCTAGGCCACGCGAAAGCAGTCCGGCTAGATCGGCGGCCAGTCTCTTCGATTCGGCGTGTGCCGGATCTACCAATGCCATCATCACGAAGCCATCGAACAGAAGTAGCAAGAGTTGCGCAATGTCGTCGACGGGAGCTTTTCGCGCAATGAGCCCTTGAGTCGATAGGTTGCGGATCAGCCGAGCAATGACTGCACGCTGATTCGTGTAGGCAGCTGCGAGTCGCTCTGTCACCGAACCATCTCGAGCAGCGGCGAGAAACTCAACGTACAGCCTCAGATGGAGCTGATCGCTGATGAGTACTTCAAAATGCTGCGCAAGAATTTGCGCTAACCGCTGCTCGGGCTTTCCACGTACCTGCGCCATGGAGAGTGCACGCTCTCCAAGGTTCTCCAGTTGGAGATCACGCGACTGCATCAGCGCCAGAAATAGCTCTGCCTTATTCCTGAAGTGCCAATAGACTGCCCCTTTCGTCATCCCTGCCAGATCCGCAACCTCATCGAGGGTCGCTCCAGCGTAGCCACGTTGAGCAAACACGTAGGAAGCTGAAACGAGCAACCGCTCAGTCGTGGAGTCAGAGCTTTCCAGGCCAGGGAATTGCTTCTGCAAGAGTTCACGCAGCTGAATCTTGTCACCCAAATGGCGCCGCACTGTGGGCCAACTCACCTTGGCTTGGCGCGCAATCTTGGCCGCATCGATCTTGTCGAGTGGCCACTTCTTGGTGAGCACCGAAGCTGCGGCCAAGAGGTACGCCCTGGTTTCGGCATTACTGGTTGGCGGTGCCGCCGTGGCGTGAGTTGGATGCTTTTCCGTAGCGCGAGCTGGGTGCTTTCTCGTGGCGCGCTTCGAAGGGGCGGGTTTTGCGCTGGAAGGTGGCATGGCTCTGGAGTCCGCCACGGATTGTTGCCGATCCTGGGTCGCGCTGTCGAGGGGCGTCGTTGAGTCGGCGGCAGAGGGGTAGCGTCTGCGCACGAATGAGGCGTGTCGAAGACCCATTTTCGCAACCCAAATCGCCTCAAGTCCCCGGGGAGCGGCCAGAAGGGTCTCATTCGATGTCGATACGCATACCGGCGGGTATGTGAATCGACACAATGCGACCGGATCCCCCTCGAAAGTCCCAGAACCTCCAAACGCAAGTCGAAGCGCATACGGCGGGTATGTGAATCGACACAATGCGACCGGATCCCCCTCGAAAGTCCCAGAACCTCTCCAAGGAAGTCGAAGCGCATACCGACGGTATGTGCGTCGACACGATGCGACTGGATCCCCCGAGGGCACCCAGTACCCTCCTTCTTGAAAGTCGATACGCACACCAGCGGCTACGTGCGTCGATAAGAGTCGAAGGGCGGGCGTGAAGCCCGCCCTCGAGACCCGCCTTCGAAACCCGCCGTAGGACGGTTCCCTGCGAGTTCAGCTACTTCTTCTTGCGATAGAAACGCACATCGTCGATGTAGTAATCGATGTAGCCGCGGTCCCAGGTGATGCGCGCCAACGTGAGCGCCGTAAGGTCGAGCATGTACGTGCGCTTGGCCCAACCCTGCTGGAGCAGCGTATTGAAGGGGACGGTGTAGAACGCCCAATCCTCGGTCAGATCAATCGACCGCATCCAATGGTCGCCACACACTTGGCTTTGCTCCGGAGGTGCCTTCTGACCAGCGATCTCGCTGTCCGGGTTGTAACAGACGTTCGTCTGGATACTGCCGCGGAAGGTGTACTCTTGGCAGGTGGTGTCGTCGATGAAAGGATCGCGACTGACGTTCAAGCTCTTGCCGGAGTCGCTTTGATGACTGCAACTCGTCTCGCCGCAATACTGGGTGCGCGTGGCAATTGCGATCGCGTTCGGTACGCTGCGATCCCAGCAGATCTTGTCGCCCGCTTTAAGGGGATTGAGATTGTATGAATTTGGGTCTTCCCAGTAGCTCCTTGGCGGATTAGCTAGCGCTGCGGGGTCACTGGGAGGCAAGTCCGTGTGGGCAGTGTTCAAGGAGCGGTTGATCTGTTTCGCTTCCTCTTCCGTGATCGCAGTACAGGGTCTGGAGGCATTCTTGCACTTGCACTCGAACATGCGTTCGCAGTAGCGTGGCGCAGTAGGATCGATCATGTATTGCATGAACGAGATGTCATCGTCCGTGTACTTGTCTCCGACCAATACGCGAAAGCCAGCTTGGCTATTCGGGCCGCGGCGCGCCCAGAATGAAATGCCTTCCCAGGCAGACACGTCAATGGCCATTCCGAGCAAAGCTTTGTCCTGAGGTGGCTCGATGGTCGTGCCCTTGCTCGCCTTGTAGATCCGATCCCGCTGCGGGCAAATGCCGGGAATTTTTGACGTGCTTTCCGCCGTGTCACAGGCAGGCGTGATGTACGCAGAGGCTCCAGTCGATTGCCCCGTATGACAATAGATCGCGCCACTAGTATTCTCTGAGAAACTTGAAGTTGGGTTATTATAGCCCTTCGCGGTGCGCCACGCATCGATGGTGTCCTGCGCCAGGGTGCCGCTCCAATTCTTCGTATTCATGCAGCGCAGCGAGCGACCGAGACCTCCGCCCCACTCGATGAATGGTCCGCCTGCGATGTGAAAGACGTGGTTGTCTTTGCGCTCGCAACGGCCGTACGGGTCAGGGATTGACGGCGGTTCCCAACCAAACGGGTAGTAGTTGTACGTCGTGTCGTCGCCATAGGTGTATCCGTGCAGCGCGAAGCGCTCTTCGAACTGACCTGTTCCTTCATCCGTCCGCCCGTCGCCGTCCAAATCCGGCAGGTCGGATCTGTCCCAAAGGCGATCCTTGTCTTTGTCGTCGTAGCCGATGGCGCGGTCATCCTCGAAGTCCCAGATCGGCAAGGGCAGGAACTCGAGGCCCTCTTCCGCTGCCTTGCATTCGTCAGCCGAAACGACGCGCGAACCTGGATCGGGTCGGCATTGGCCGTTGGGGCATTGCGTAGGATCCGGCGGATTGTATCCAGCGCCGATATAGGTGTAGGTGCTTGCCATGCCGCCCGCGCCCGCCACGCCGGTCGGCGGATACAGCTTTGCCTCTTCCGCATCCAGGGCCTTCTTGTACGCGAGTCGTTCGGCTTCGTTGTGGTATGCCTCACACCCGCTCGTGGAGAAGCCGCCCAAGACGCTGATCGCGATGGGGCCGGCGAGGAGGAAGGGGGCGAGGGCGAGGAAGGTGCGGAGTTGGGCCATGGTGGGACGGTGCTCGGCGGATTTCGGAAGCTAGATTCGGAAGCTAGAGCGGGGTCGGGGTCGCGGTCTTCCGGTTTGGAGGCACAGTATTATAAGTTCGCAGCTGTGCGGTAAAGCGCCCAATGGGCGGCGCGGCCGTAAGCTCGGGGAAGTCTAGCCGACTTCGCACTTTGTCCCCAGCGCCGTTTGGGGCGATTTGTACCAGAGAACGTTGCCAGATCCATCGGTATCGCATTTCTGTTCGTCGGGACCGTCAGGATCCGTCGGCCTTCTGCGCCTGACCCAATCAAAAAAAGACGCAAGGGTTGGGCGTCCGAGCATCGATTTCCTCCGGGGCAAATGCCTGGCTGGAAACGCTCCAGTCAGATCCGCTGCTCAAATATGCTGTTTATTGCATAGGCTTTCAGTATTGAAAAGTAAAGAAGCGGCGTTCTCGAACCGTAGCGATGATGCTAAGCCCAAAGCGTAGTGCACTCATGACTGACTCCATATCGTACGCGCACGCATTTCTGAACCCGCACCTGCCCATCGAAGAGCGGGTCGACGACCTCGTGTCCAAGCTCGATGTCGTCGAGAAGGCTTCGCAAATGCTGCATGGCGCGCCTGCCATTCCGCGCTTGGGCATACCGGCTTACAACTGGTGGAACGAGTGCTTGCACGGCGTGGCGCGTGCAGGAGTGGCGACGGTGTTTCCGCAAGCGATTGGGCTTGCGGCGATGTGGAACCAGCAGCGCATGCACGAGATTGCCAGCGCGATATCCGACGAGGCCCGCGCCAAGCATCACGAGTTTTTGCGCAAGGGTGATCACGGGATTTATAAAGGGCTAACGTTCTGGACGCCGAACATCAATATCTTCCGTGATCCACGTTGGGGTCGCGGGCATGAAACCTACGGCGAATGTCCGTTTCTAACCGCGCGGCTCGGCGTGGCTATGTGTCGCGGGATGCAAGGGGACGATCCGAAGTACCTCAAGATCGTCGCAACACCAAAGCACTACGCCGTGCACAGTGGTCCAGAAAGCTTGCGCCATAGCTTCGATGCGGTCGCAAGCGAGAAGGATCTGCGCGAGACCTATCTACCGGCGTTCCATGCCTGCATTACCGAGGCCAAGGCCGAGAGTGTCATGGGTGCCTACAATCGCACCAACGGTGAGGTGTGCTGCGGCAGCGAGGCCTTGCTGGTGCAGATCCTGCGCAAGGAGTGGAAGTTCGACGGCTACGTGGTCAGCGATTGCTGGGCGATTCGCGATTTCCACGAGAACCACAAGGTGACCGCCAATTGGGAGGAGTCGGCGGCGCTCGCGGTCAAAAAGGGCTGTGATCTGAATTGTGGTTGTACCTTCGAACATCTGCCAGAAGCGGTCGAGCAGGGGCTCGTGACCGAAGCCGATCTCGATGTCAGTTTGAAGCGGCTATTCCGCTCGCGTATGCGGCTCGGGATGTTCGATCCACCGGAGATGGTGCCGTACGCATCGATCCCCTTCGAGGTAAACGATTGTGAGAAGCACCACGCGCTGGCACTCGAGGCGGCGCGTGAGAGTGTCGTGCTCTTGAAGAACGCGAACGGCTTGCTGCCGCTGTCGCCCGACCTAAAGAGCATTGCCGTCATTGGACCGAATGCGAACGACGACGAGGTGCTCGTCGCCAACTACTTCGGCATTCCTTCCAGTCCCGTCACACCTCTCGAAGGGATCCGGCGTGCGGTGGGAAAGCAGACCAAGGTGCTGTACACCGACGGCTGCAACTTGACTGGCACCACGACGGACGGCCTCGGGCGCGCTGGGAATCTGTCCGAGGCGTTGAGCGTGGCTGAGCGGGCCGAGGTTGTGGTTTTGTGCCTAGGTCTATCGGCAGAAATCGAAGGCGAGCAGGGCGACGTCAGTAATTCGGAAGCCGGAGGCGACAAGACCGACCTGAACCTGACGGGGTTGCAGCAACGCATGATGGAAGAGATCGTGGCGCTCGGTAAGCCAACGGTGCTCGTGCTTTTGGCGGGTAGTCCGATGAGCATCACCTGGGCCGAGGAACACGTCGGTGCCATCATCGATGCCTGGTATCCCGGCGGCGAAGGGGGCGCGGCCATTGCCGATGTCCTGTTCGGCAAGGTGAGCCCTGCGGGGCGTTTGCCCATCACGTTCCCGAAGAGCATCGCGGACGTGCCCACGTTTACGGATTACAGCATGAAGGGGCGAACCTACCGCTACCTCGAGAAGGAGCCGCTCTATCCGTTCGGTTACGGCCTTTCCTATACCAAATTCAGCTACAGTGACCTCGAACTCGGGGCTCCCTCGGTCGAAGCCGGGCAAAGTATCGAGGTTACTGCCTTGGTCAAGAACGTTGGCTCGCGCAGGTCGGACGAAGTGGTGGAACTTTACGTCAAGGATCTCGAGGCGAGTTGCCGCGTTCCGTTGCATGAGCTGCGCGGTTTCGAGCGCATTACGCTCGACCCCGGCGAATCGAAGCGTGTAGCTTTCACGATCACGGCCCGCGATCTCTCGCTGATCGACGAACAGGGCCAGCGCGTGCTTGAGCCCGGGCAGTTTCGCGTGTTCCTAGGTGGTAGCCAGCCCGATCCTCGCAGCGTGGAGCTCATGGGGCAGGCACCGCTCGAGATCGAATTTGCCGTGACAGGCAGCCGCCTTCCGATGCCGTACTGACGACCGCCATGGCCAAACGCCAGCGGAACTACCAGAACCCAATTCTGCCTGGCTTTTGTCCGGATCCGAGCATCTGTCGCGCTGGGGACGATTTCTACATCGTCACCAGCAGTTTCGAGTACTTCCCGGGGCTCCCAATCTTCCATTCGCGCGACCTTGTGCACTACCGGCAGATTGGCCACGTACTGACGCGGGCGAGTCAATTGCCACTCGCAGACTTCAAGAGTTCGCGCGGCCTATACGCTCCAACCATTCGCCACCATCGTGGTCGGTTCTACGTGGTTTGTACCAACGTAGATCATCGGGGCAATTTTGTCGTTTCGGCGAAGCGCCCCGAAGGGCCCTGGTCGGAGCCGCTGTGGATCGACAAGGACGGGTTCGATCCGTCGCTCTGCTTCGACGGGGATGACGTCTACTACAGCCGTGATGGTGTTGGGTCCAGTCCCGACCATCCGCTCATTTACCAAGCGCGGCTCGAGCTCGCGAAAGGCAAGCTGCGAAACAAGCCCAAGCCCATCTATGCAGGTACTGGCGGGACTTGGCCTGAAGCATCGCATCTCTATCGCATCGGTGACTGGTACTACCTCGTGATCGCCGAGGGCGGCACCTATTACGACCATTCAGTGGTCGTCGCGCGCAGTCGCAAACCGATGGGGCCCTTCGAATCCTGTCCCCGCAATCCAGTTTTGACCCACCGCGATCGCAAGCGCGATGCATTTCAGGCTCTCGGACACGCCGATCTCGTCGATACGCCCGAGGGGCAGACCTACGCTGTGTTGCTTGGGATCCGACCGAAGAACGGGCGCTTTCACCACCTAGGGCGCGAGACCTTCCTCGTGCCGGTGACGTGGGACCAAGACGGTTGGCCCTTGTTTGGCGAGAAGGGGCGGGTGCCAAAGCGTTGCGCTGCCCCGAAGCTGCCGCCGCATCCATTCCCGAAAGTGAAGGCACGCGACGACTTCGACAATCCGAAGCTCGGCGTAGAGTATCTGTTCGTGCGCAATCCGGAGCCCAAGTCCTATTCACTCAAGGCGCGACCGGGGTCGCTTCGCTTGATGGGGCTCGCTGGCACCATGACGGATCCGTTGCCCAAGGCCTTCGTGGGCCGGCGCCAAACGGACTTCAATTGCCGCTGTCGCACCCTGCTTGATTTCGAACCACTTGGTATGAGCGACGAGGCCGGGCTGGTGGTTCGCAACAGCGAGCATTTCCACTACAGTCTTGTGGTGCGGCGCTCGTCGTTGGCTTCGCCGTCGGCGCGCGAAGCGCAGCTTTGGGCCGTGGCTGCTGGCAAGAAGCGAATGGTGGGGCGCGTCGCGCTCGGTCGGGGGCCCGTGGTTCTCGAGATCACTTCCACCGCGAGTGAGTACCGGTTTCGCGCTGGTTCAGCGCGGCGGCTGGTTGAGGTTGGTTTCCTGCCGACGAAGCGGCTCTCGGCGGAATTTGCCACCAAAGCTGGCCCCCTGATGTGCTTCACCGGAGTCGTTCTCGGAATGTATGCGTCAGGCCAGGGGCAGCCTGCGAGCTGCCCTGCTGATTTCGACTGGTTCGAGTATCTGGCTCGATAGCGCGGCGCGACGGAATCGCGGCGTTAGTACGCCGCCTTTGCCGAGAACTTGGCTTGGCCCTTGGCGCGGATGGAGGCGCCACCTTCGTTCGTTGCCATGGAAATTGGCCCAGTTAGGCTCATCTCGAGGGGCAGGGTGCTGTCCACGAGCAGCTTCAGTGTACCCGTCAGCGTCATCTCGATCGGCGGACTCCCCTTCTTCTTCGAGCTGCCGATGCTCATGGACATGTCGAAAATGCCTGCGCGATTGGCACCGGTGCCTTCGACCGATTTGAGCGTCAGCGTGACGTCCTTCAGGTCCATCGAGTCATCCCCGGGCTTCATCATCGCGCGGACGATATTTGTCGGTGGATTCAGCTTTTCGCCAAGCGCGATCGGTCTGTCAGGCAGTAGTTCTGCCATCTTGTTGGCCTTGCCCAAATCATCGTGATCCTTCTTGACCTCTTCGCGTTCCTTCTTGGTGACTGCCTCGCCGTCCGCATCGGTGACTTCGATCTCGCCGTTCTTTGCTGTCACGATGTAGGTTTTGCCCGAGACGACCGCCACCTGCTTCTTCTGTTCGCCACCATCGGCAGATTCAGTGGAATTCTTATCCAGATATTCACAGCGAACACGACTCACCGACCAGTCGTCGGCAGCCAGCACCGTAGTCTTCTTCTTCTCGGTCTCACTCTGCCGCAGGTTGGCTTCAGAGAGCACCTTATCTCCCTGTTTCACCGAGATTGACATCGTAAGATCCATGCCAGTCTCGTCGAGGATAACCTGATCCTTTTTGGGAACGCGGCGGGAGAAACGAAGCTCCTTTTCGACCGTGGGGGCAGCGCTCGGTACGGCAAGCGCCATCGCAGTGGCGGAAGTTGCTGGCTCACCCTTGGAACCCTTCGACCGGAGCTCGTCGATGATCTTGCAGCCGAAAAGCGGCGTAGCGAGCGCCACAATCGATAGCGCGGTAAACAGGGATCGGGTGGTCGAGCTTTCTAACATGGCGAGCAACCTCCAAGGGGAAACGGCCGGAAACCCCGAGAATACATCGAGGCCCAGAAACGCGGGACGAAATCTACCCGGCAAATTCCCCAGGAATATCCGTGTGCATGCATGCGCCTACATCGGGGGCGGTGAGATGAAGCTGCGAAAGGGCGAGGCTCGCTAGCAATTGCCGCAGTGTCTTGCACCAAGTCGTCTGCGCGTCGAAAAAACCCAAAGACAACTCGATAACCGACGTGACCCTATTGGGCCGTCGTGCCGCAGGTCCCAGCCAGAATGAGCAAGGCGATGTAACTTCCCACGGGGTCCATGGGATCGGTGCAGAAGCCCGTCGTGGCACAGTCCCCGCTGAGCCCGCAATTGCAGGCGCCGACACATTCGGCATTCGTCAAGCAAGCCGCTCCATTGGCCTTCTTCGCAACGCAAGTTCCGGCGCTGCAGTACGCTGTCGCAATGCAAGGCATCTGATACTCGACGCAGCTCTGCCCGATGTTGCGCTTCGGCTGACACACGTAGCCGCCATTCGCGCTGCAGTAGAGCTCACGCGAACAGCCGCTGTCATCACTGCAGGTTTCGCCGGTCGTACCAAGAGGAACGCATTGGCTCGTATTTCCGCACAACAAGCCATCGTTGGCGAAACAGTTAGTGATTCTCGTGCCGTCGGCATAGCCGTTGCTCGCTGGCCCCCAGACACAGAATACGCTCCCATTCGCCGTCTGTTCGCAGCTTTGCTGGCATTCATCGTAGGCGTTGCCTCGGATCCCAACGACGCACACGCCGCGGAGCGGGTCACAGTTGGCATCCCCGCCGGTAGGTTTGGCGCAATCGAGACTTTGCGTGCAGGCGTCACCGGGGCTGAGCGTTCCCTTATAGGCTAGGCTGCAAGTGGGGGCGTTGTTCGTTGTGCCGCAGCTAGCTTTGGCCTGCATCTCGGCCAAGCACTGCTCCCCATGTGTTGAGTTGAATTTGCTGCTGTCGGTGCCTTGGCCTGCGTCGGCGAAAATCGTAGAGCAACGGCTAGTATCGAAGTCGAGCTTGGCTTCGCTGCAGCATTTTTCTAGGTTCTTGCAGGCAAGCGCTTGGAAGGCCGCGACGAATTCCGATTGGGTAAGCACGTCGGCCGCGCCAGAGGACTGCGAATTCGTCGTATTGGCTCCGTCATCGCAGGAGCCGCCGCTGCAAAGCGCAGCGAGGATGAGTAATACGAGCGCTCGATTCAGGGATACCGTCATCTAGACCGCCCAATCCTGGCACCTTGCGGGCGCCGCGCCAAGGATCGGGTTGGACGCTCGGGCACAATGGTCTCACCGCGGGCCAGCATCGCCACCAGGGTCGCAATCTTCTTCGCACGCCCGGCAGCCGTCTTCATGTTGTTAGTGCGAAATGAAAGAGCGAATAGATTCATGCGTCCCAGGGTCCGGAACGTCTTTTTCGCGCGTGGGTTTGCCTCGATGCAAGCGAGAAGATCAACCGGAATGCTGGCTTCGGTCGTGCTGCGGATGGGGGCGTAGGCGGCGTCCCAACGACCGTCGGCTTTCGCTGCGTCGACATGCCGCTGGCCGTGTGGGGTCATACGTCCAGCTGCCGTCAGCCGAGCTACGTGGTCCCGATTGATCTGGCTCCAAATACTCTTCGCCTGGCGCGGCGTGTATCGCTGCAAAAACGAGTCGTCGTCAAAGGCCTTTCGGATCCCGTCGATCCAACCCCAACAGAGCGCCACTTCAAGCGCTTGCGCGTAGGTCACCGTCGGCAAGCCCGAATCCTTCTTGTGAATCTTCAGCCACAACTCCGTCTCGCGCGAGTGGTTCGCGGAAAGCCAGCGTTCGAAAGCCGCCGCAGTGCGAAAGCTCTTGATCTTCTTTGGATCTGGAATGACTTTTGCCATCGAAGTCGTCACCACAAGGGCTGTTCGAGCCTAGACTAATAGCGCCGAAACGCCAAATCGGCAGCACGATATCGCCCCCTTTCCCGCTAATGAGGTCGCGGAGCCCCGGTGGTAGGAGCGAACTCCTAGTCAGCCAACACTGCCGTGAGTGGCACCCCGCGGATCTGGCTCGTTGCGTCACCGAAAGGATGGAGCGAGGCTACGCCACAACTCGCGCATCTGCGACATGAGGGAGAGGCACCATGAAAGCGATTCAGGCAATCAAGGCTGGTGGTCCGCTAGAGCTAGTCGATATCGCAGTTCCCGAGCCCGACGCAACGCAGGTACGCGTGAAAGTCGAGGCTTGCGGTGTTTGCCACAGCGACGCTTTCACGCGGAGTGGCGGGTTTCCCGGCATGCAGCTCCCACGCGTTCCAGGTCACGAAGTGGCCGGGCGGATCGACAAAGTCGGTGACAAAGTGAGCGCGTGGAAGGTTGGGGATCGAGTCGGCATTGGCTGGCATGGCGGTCACTGCTTCGAATGCAACGCCTGCCGCAGAGGCCTTTTCATCAACTGCGAAAAGGCTCAAATCACTGGTATCAGCTTTGACGGTGGCTATGCTGAATACCTGGTCGCCCCACAAACTGCTCTGGCAAAAATCCCAGAAAAGCTTGCCGCCGCCGAAGCCGGACCGCTGCTTTGCGCTGGAGTGACTACGTACAACTCACTGCGCAATAGCGGCGCGCGCGCCGGCGACACGGTGGCAGTGCAGGGCATTGGCGGACTAGGACACCTTGCCCTCCAATACGCGGCACGCATGGGCTTTCGGGTGGTGGCCATCTCGCACGGTGCGGCCAAGGAAGAACTCGCGCGTCAGCTCGGTGCACATGAATACATCGACACGCAGACAATCAGCGCAGCCGAAGGTTTGAAGAAGCTCGGCGGTGCCGATCTCATATTGGCAACGGCGCCCCACAGCGAAGCTATTGACAGCACCATCGACGGCCTCAAGGCGCGCGGCAAGCTCCTCATAGTGGCCGCTCCGCTGACGCCCTTGAGCGTTCATGCCATGGGCCTGCTCAGCGGCAAGACGATTGCCGGTTGGCCGAGTGGCAGCGCCTTGGATTCCGAAGAGACACTTGCTTTTAGCGCGTTAGTCGGTGTTCGTCCCAAGACCGAGCTGTTCAAGCTCGCCCAAGCCGAGGAGGCATTGGCTAAGGTGATGGCAAACGACATCCGCTTTCGCGGCGTTCTTGTTCCAGGCGCGTAGTAGGTCAGGCTTCGCAGTTAGCCGCAGTCGACGTGACGTTGAATAGACCGACCTCTGTCGGCGTCTGTCATGATAATCTGACCTGGATGTACGTCGTCACCGTCAGCATTCTGGTCGCAGTATTCGTCCTCGTGTGGATTGCCGCGGCGTACTTCCCTGCGAAGTGGTTAGCGCGCCGACTTGGGCTCGCGGACTTCTGCCTTTTCGATGTGAATCCAACGGGCACTTGGGGTCGGCGCGCCATGGTGCGTGGGACGAGCGTGCTCGCCTCGCTCGCGTTGGTTTTCGTGGCCGCCTTCGCTAGTCGTGTGGCGACGGGAAATGAATTTCCAACCAATCGCGTAGGGGTCATGCCCGGACCGGCCATGGAAGCTGGACTCTTGGACAACGACCGGATCATCTCGATCGATGGGATTACGACCGCAGATTTTGACGCCATTCGTCGTGCGCTCAAGCCAGCCAGGCCGACCCACGAATTTCGCATCGAGCGTGACGGCACTCAGGTAACAATGCTCGTACAGCCAAATGAGCAAGGTGCCGTCAAGATCGTGGCCAAGCACGAGCATCGGCCGATCGGCGCTGGGGCAGCAGCCAGCGATGCGGCCATGATGCTGGTGAACCTGGGGAAGCACTTCCTGTCGCCTGCATCCTCACGGAGTAACCTCGCAGGTCCCGTGGCGATTGTGAGTAGCGCGGAAAAGTCACCGGCGACGGGGGCTTACTTTACTCTCATTGCGCTTTACGGAACGACGCTGACGCTATTGCTCATTGTGTGCCATCTCTTCGATGGGCTGACGGGGTTGCTCTTTCGCGTGAGTTCGTCGGCTGTTGATTCCAGAACCGATACTGGCCTCGACCGCCCCCGACTGATGCGGCGACGCCAGGCGTTGGCGATTGCGGTTATCGGCATTCTTGCCGTGGCGACAGTGGCAACCTGGATCGAAATCGACGGCGGCTCAATGGAGCCCGTGGCAGGCGCGTTGCTTGGCGCCAGTGCTGGCGCAGTTCCGCCTTTGGTCTGGTTGCTCACGCGGCAGCTTTACGGTCGGGTTCGGGCCGTGGCTACGACCGCGGCACTCGTGGTTCCGGTCGTCAATCTCGGGATCGTCGTCTGGCTGTGGATTGCCGCCGGTCGGGCAGTGCGTCGCCAAGCCTCGGAGCTGAACAACGGCTTGCAAGCTTGAGCTTTGTCTGGAACGGGTGGGACTCGGCAAGCTGCTCCGTGAAGGGCAATACGCGATGTTTTGTCGGTCGTGGTCGCGGTTGGCAAGAGTTCGAGACTGAGAAGATGCTCTTTGTACGGCCTCAACGTTCAGCTGCCAGGACTGAGCGTAGGCAAAGGCATGGCCAGTCGCGGCCCATTACTTCGAATCGATCTCCTTCATTACCGCCCACATCGTCAAGCGCAGGCGATTGCGGGCCTCATTCGTCAATGAAAGCTGATCGTCCTCATCGATCTCAAAGTACGGGGCAACGGCATTCCCTTTTTCGTCAAGAATCGACCCAGCTCGTAAGTTGGCCAAGTGCTGCCTGAGTGCGCCAATATTGCTCGACGTCGCTCTCCCATACTCGTGCGCGAAGCAATGGCGCAGCCGCACAAAGTTCTCGAGTTCAGCTCGCGTGCCCGGCACAAGTGAGAGCCCCAGTTCCGTCACCCATTGAAGACTAGTGATTCCTTGCAGACGTTTTGGCGGTGCGGCTCGGACCTTGGCGAGCTTATCCATTGCGAGCCTCTCCAATAGGGAGATTGCGATCACGATACCGGCGCCGTCGGCAGTCGGTTGTACTGCGGCGCGACGCTCCCGTGCGTGAGGGCTCTCGTCTGTTGGATCCAGCGCGTGCTCGATCCCGTGATGTATGGTGTCAGCCCAGAAACGAAGCGCCATTGCGGTTTGCTTGAGGCTCATAGGGACACAATGATGCGACAGGTCGAACGAATCGAGGTTTCGGTGAGCTGCACGGTTCTGTCCAACTCTATCCTATCCTGCCACCTCACCCCCAAGTACTACGTGGGGAAGGACGCGTCTACGTCGTGGTCTGTAGTGCACGGCGCAAGACGCTTCTGTCGTCTTCGGACGCTCGAGAGGCACGAGAGACCCAAATAAGCACTTCACCGAGAATGCTGTTCTATGCGACGAAGAATTGGCGCAATGCCGGATCATTTTTTGCCGTCGAGATAGCCACCTGAAGATGTGGTTGGGTCTGCTGTATTTTCGCGACGTCAAAGGGCTGCCCCGAAGTCGCGATGAATCATACAAATGCGATAGCAACGGACGTTCGGGACGCAGGGAACGCGACAGTGCGACATAGTTGCATCTGCAACAAGCTTTTCTGCTAGCAAAGGCTCCACACGTGGTGCGACCAAGCGTCGTGGTCACGTCGAACTGACCAAATAGTCTGATGCAGGCCCCGGACGTCACCACCAGGCTCGGGGAACACCGAGCGCCACTAACCAACGTCAAAGTATCCTTGCCCAGCGTAGGCGGCTCGTCGACCACGATGCCGTAGACGGATGGGCGGCTCTGTGACTTCTACTTTCCGAATCGTTCGATACGTTGCAGGCGAGAGCGTTCGTCGGCTGTAAGTGCTGCGCCTCGCGTTTCGATCGTCGTGATGAAGTAGCGAACTAAGGCGGGGTCGAGTTTGAACGTCGTGCCCAGCCTGGATTCCAGTTCGGAAAGGCTCGCGTTGCTCGGGACCTGAAGCGCTGCCAGATGCAGTTCCAAAACGAATTCCAGCCAGGTATCGCGCTTCGTCCAGCGATGAAGTCGCAGGGCGTAGCCGGTTGCGCTTTCCAGAATTCGACTCGGGACACTCAGGCCGACCGAAGCCCCTTTCATTAGGTTTTGCAGATGCTCGGAAAGGACGCGGGTGGCTTCGAGTGGATTGCCGGAATCCATGAGTTGCTCGGCGAATTGTCCCACGAGATTCATGGCGTCCGAGCGTCCGGTGGCAGCGAAGGTGCGCTTGGCGGGCGCTTTCATTGAGTTGCCCGCAGACGGCATGGTGCGAGAAGGGGGCTCGGTAGCATCGATGGCCACTACTGCTACTGGTTGAATCTTGGCTATCTGCCGGCCTAGACGTACCTGGGCCGAAGCGCGTAGGCTAAATACGCTGACCTCCGTCGTTCCGATCAGCAGTCGGTCACCTTCACCAAGTACCATCGAGGGGCGGGAGAGTTTGCTTCCATTGACGAAGACGCCGTTCGCACTGTGCAGATCTTCGAGGGTCACCCGTCCATCGGTGCCTACGTTCAAGCGTGCATGAAACCTCGACACGAGTGGATCCTCGAGCACGACGGTAGCTTCGATGTCGCGTCCGATGATGAGCTCGCCGCACTCGTGTTCCCACTCTGCGCCTGCGGCCACGACGACGATGGGCGCCTTCAGTTGCTTCGGAATCTCAGTTTCGCGGATCGTCGTGGTCTGCGTTGGTGGTTGGACGACCGGCGTCGCGCGGGGGGTAACACTCATGAATGGCCTCAGACTTGGTCAAAGCATGCTTTGACACGTTTCGCCAACGCGGCGTGGCTTGGCCAAGCGCATATTGGGGGCATTTCAGCCGTTTTGTGCCGATTCATCGCGACCACGGCGGAGCCAGACTACTGTCGGGTAGGCGCTATCCCGTAGCTGGTTCCCAGCCACACATTGACGCCTTTGTCGGCTGCCCTGCAGGCATTGCCTCCTAGGCGCCGATCGTTATTTGACGAAGGCGCAGCCATCGGCGTCCAAACCCACGGTTCCGGATTTCAACAAGCGCCCCAGCGCGCGTTTGAATGCCTTCTTGCTCAAACCGATAGAGTCGCGGATTTGCTCCGGACTCGAGTGATCGCCAAGACTTGGTCGATGGGGCAGTCGCAGTAGAGTGAGAAGCTTCGCAGCGTCGTCTTCGAACTCCTCGAAGGCCTTGCGGCGTAGCGAGAGTTCGATCTTACCGTCAGCCAATATGTTGGCCACGCGAAAGCGTGCTTGCTGCCCGCGCTTGAGCTGATGAGGTTCACTCTTGGGTAACAGTCCGACGCAGGATTTCTCCGCGATCACGAACACTCCGAGGTGTGGCTCGTTGCGCCAGGCCTCGCCGCTGATCCACTCGTCCAGCTTGAATTGCGGCTTCTTGCGCAGCATCTCACTGATGCGCATGGTTCCCGAAAGGCGCCCGGTGTCGTCACGGATCAGGCCTACCGCGTAGCGCTCACCGACGCGCAGCTCGCAGGTTTGCTCGGCAAAGGGAACTAGCAACTCCTTCGGTAGCTGCCAATCCATGAAGGCGCCAAACGGCGCCAGATCGGTGACTGTAAGGAACGCGACCTGCCCGAGTTCGAGGCTCGGCACGAGTGTGGTCGCAATCGGTCGATCCTCCGAGTCGAGGTAGACGAAGACGTCGAGGCTTTGCCCTGGGGCAAGTTGTTCGGGACCTTCGCGGCGCGGCAACAGTATCGTCTGCGCTGTGCGGTCAGCAACCAGTGACGTTGGCACAAGGTAGGCGCCGCGTGGCAAGAGTTCACGCACGGTCATGCCAACCGTGAGGCCAAGGAAGTCTTCGAAGGGGAACGACACGAATGCTGGCATGACTCACTCGCGCGCCAATGTCAAAACCCAGGCACTTTTGCGGCTACGCGGCGGGAGAGAACGAGGGGCTGCCGTTGGCTGCCGGTGCGACAAAGGCCGACATTGAGCTTAAGTGACGACCGTCGTTGGCCGCATTGCTCTGTGTGTCCCACGCCATCCTGCTCGTCGACGACTGTGAGATCGTCATCGAATCCGTCCGACGATTGCTCGAACGTGATGGGTACGAGGTCGTTGTCGCGAGCAGTTGTCATGAAGCGAGGGATACCGCCATTGACCGTCAATTCGTGGCGCATGTCATCGATCTCGAGCTGCTTGACTGTCGAGGTGTCGATCTGGCGCTCTGGTTGAAATCCTCGGGACACCACGCGGAGACCATCTTCCACACAGGACATTCCCTCGATAGTCCCTCGGTCGAACTTGCTCAGAAGGTGGGACACGTCGTCATGAAGGCGTCAGGGTCGAACAACCTGCTGCAGGTGCTTCGCAGCGTCATCGAAAGAGAAAGCGCGACGAGTCCTGCCCCTTCAAGCAGGCCAAAGCGCTCCGGCCATCGACTTCGGTCACACCCGACAGGTGAGACGCGACAGGGCGCCAATAGTCCGCTGGAATTGGCCTGCGCCATCCGGCCGCCGTCGCGAACACCGCCGAGGTAGGACTAGCGGAAATTTCATCGGATCATCAACGTAACGATGCTAGTTGTCACGCGTCCTTGAGCTTGATGCGCCGATTGCCGAATACGGCAGTGACTTCCAACCGTCCCCCCAGTGCCTCGACATAGCGCCGTAGCGTCGAGGTGAGGTGATCTTCACGGCTCTCCAGACGCGACAATTCCGGTTGGGTCATCGCTGCGGTTTGGCTGAGCGCGGCTTGGGTCAATTCTCGATTTTGGCGGAGCTCCTTTAGTGTCAACTCCTCCACACCGGCGGCGACGCGCCGTTGCACTCTGGCTTCGGCGTCAGGGGAGAGTCGCTTTTGCTTCAGGGATGTCCAGGTTCTGGTCGCCATGGTGGTAGCTAGCCTCACGGAATTGGATGCACTACGGCGCGTGCACGACATCTGCCGAGTCGCAGTAGCGCGCCCAGCGCGCCTCCGCCCAACGCACCGAGTCCCCGTAGTAACTGCGGGTCAGTGGCTCGCCGAAAATCGGGAGCAAACGCTCATTTTTGGCATCCAGGCCGAGCAGTACCCGAAGCTGAGGCGTCGTGTTGGTGATGGTCAGGTCGCGTAGACCATGCTGGGAATCGCTGAGCGATTCCGGCCGTAGCCCCAAGAGGGAAAGCATGCGGAAGAATGCTTTCTCAAACTTGGACCTTCTGTGCTCGATGCTTTCTCGTTCACGCAGGCTTCGGACCAGAATGGTTTGAACACTGGACGCGCGCAGTTGCCGCTTGAGTTGCTCGACCGCCGCAATCGTCTCATCAGCGATCGGGGGGGCCACTCGCGAAAGTCTTGCCCGGAACAGCGACGATTCGAGCGTGCTGATGACTTGACGGTGCCACGACAGAAACTCCACTACATACCGAACGGACTCTGTCTGCACCAGCTGCAGCATCGGATCCGCTGTCATGCCCAACGTGCCATCGAACCAGAGCAGCGTCGGGCTGAGTATGGCTGGCTCCAACACGCTACCTGCGGTTGCCAGCAACTCCAAAGCCGTCGTCACCTCCTCAGCCTGGGGCTCCGGCAACGACTCGAACCATGCACTGAATTCGGGCTCAGGCAGGATCGCGAACATCCATCGCATATACCCTGAACGGCATATGTTGTCAAAAGCATATCGGAGGCGTGCGGAATGAAGGCCAACCCCAGCCGGAGACTGGCAGCCACAGGCGCCCAAGCCTCCTCCACCCACTGGGCCGGGCCAATGCCACTGGCGGTCAGTGTAGACGAGAGCTGGTATGGTTGACCGGACACGCTGGGCTCCTTAGACTCCATCCGTGGCAACAATGCCAATGCCTCCTCTGATACGCGGCGCCGTCGACCGGTTCCATGACGCAGTCCGTAGGCATTTTCAACAAAGGCTCCGTGAGTTCGTCTTGTTTGGTTCGCAAGCACGCGGTGACGCCCACAACGAGAGCGATGTCGATATTTTGGTCATTATTGACGCTCTGTCAGAAGACGAGCGCAAGGTCGTGTTCAATTTGGCCTACGATGCGGGCGCCTCGGGTGATGAACTGATTATCCTTTCACCACTACCCTACTCGTCTGCGCAAGCGCAGGAGCTTCGCCATCGCGAACGTAGATTGATGCTGGAGATCGCCCGTGATGGGGTAGTGCTGTGACGAACGAGAATCGTCGAGCCAACATCGCCATTGAACTGTCACGTGGCGATGCATCCCTCGAATCGGCAGAAATCTTGCACGCCGCAGGTAAGCTCGCGGACGCAACCAGTCGCGCCTACTACGGAGCGTTTCACTATGCGAGGGCACTGCTCCTGATGTTGGGCGAGGAAGCGCTTTCACATTCTGGCGTTGAACGACTACTACACCGAGATATCGTTCGGCCTGGCCTATTGGATGCGGATATTGCTCGCCAGTTTGGTCGCCTGCAGAAGATGCGACAGGATGCGGACTACACTTCAGAGTTCGTGTTTACCTCGAAAGGCGCCGCTGAAGACATCCAAGCCGCAAGAGAGTTCATTGCCGCAGCTCGCAGAATCCTCGAGAGCGGCGGTTGGCTGGAGGTTAATCCAGCGGTTCTTGGATGACTGCAGGGGATTGTTTAGTCGCTCCTAAATCGCCGCTCGATGATCCCGGGGACGTAGTAGTGGGTCAGGGTCCGGTAGTATTCGAGCGATTTTGCTGGAGGCTCACAACCCGAGGGCAATGGCCTACCGGAGAACTGCTGGAAGTATTGGGTGCAGGCGTCGCGCCACCAGCAGGCTTCGCGCTCTTGGATCTTGAGATGCTCCGCCACCTGAACGAATCGATAGTCGTCCACGAACTGTTCGAGCGAATGCCATGTGGATCGCATGCGTCGGACGAAGTCGACCCCGGTTTGGTAGTGCCAGCAGAGCTCCTCCCAAAGCGTGCGGCCGGAGCGCATTGGATGCTCCCAGGAGACATGGTGGAACCATAGCAAGAACGGCTCCGGGCAGGTTGCGGCACGACGAAATCGCTCAGCGGCGGCAGGGAAGTACTGCGAAAGGGCGTTGCTGCCGGTCTCGGTGCGGTCGAACCCGACTCCGTCCTTGCCGGCGCAGTGATAGTAGACTGACGTCCAGTCGCGGCGCCCTTGATCGATCCAGGGTCCAGGCCCGTAATGATGATCCCAGGCCATCATGTGATGTAGCCCGAGCGGAGTCATGTAGTCGACGCAGGCTTCGCGCGAGCCAAGCATCATTGCGGCGGCTTGGGCCACGAATTCTTCACTTCGTGAGAAGCTGAGCGTGAGCCATTGCTCAGCAAGTTCTTGCGAAGTAGCGGCGGTGTTCCAGGCAAAACGACCGAAAGCAAACCAGTTTGCCGCGCCAAAGGGATGGCCACACCAGTTGCGCTCATTGCCGATGTTGCTGACGCCAGCCATGCCCGATAGCGCGTGGCCGTCGAGGCTTCCGTCGACGACCTGCGCTACGGTCGAGCCGGCGCCTCTTGCGTGAGTGTCTGCGCGCAGCACTTCCTCGAACAGTGGCCCTAAGTAGACTAGGTGCGTACCCTGACCAAGGTACTCCTGGGTGAGCTGCACTTCGAGGAACAAGGGTGTCTTCGGCATCTTGCCGAATAGCGGGTGAAACGGCTCGCGCGGTTGGAAGTCGATCGCACCATTTTTGACCTGCAGGCAAGCATTGGGTAGAAATTTGCCGTCGAGTGGTTCAAATTCGAGGTTTGCCTGTTTCGCGCGGTCGATCGGCACTGCATCGTCGTAGACAAACGCGCGCCAAATGACGATGCCCCCGTGGGGCAAGAGCGCTTGGGCGAGCAAGTTGGCGCCATCGGCGTGGTTGCGGCCGTAGTTCTGCGGACCAGGCTGGCCCTCGGAGTTGGCTTTGACGACGAATCCGCCAAAGTCCGGAACAAGCGCGTAGATCTCGGCGACCTTCGCCTTCCACCAATCGACCACGCTGTCTTCGATTGGATCTGCCGTTGCGAGGGCTTTGAGCTCGACGGGCGCGCTGAAGCGCGCCGTGAGAAAGACGCGGATCCCATAGGGGCGAAAGACCTCGGCGAGTTTCGCCACTTTCTTCAAGTACGGCTCGGTCAACACCAGGGAATTGGCGTTGACGTTGGTCAGTGCGACGCCATTGATGCCAATCGAAGCATTGGCGCGCGCATAGTCGACCAGTCTCGGATCGACATACTCTGGTAGTTTGTGCCAGTCCCAGAGCGAAAGACCCGCAAATCCGCGCTCGACGGTGCGGTCGAGGTTGTCCCAATGGTTCAGCAGACGATGCTTCAGTTTGGGTGCCGTCGCGATCGGGAGTTCGGTTACGGGTCGTTCTGCACTCATCTGCATGAGGAGGTGAAAGACGCCGTAGAGCAGGCCCTGTTCGTGATTGGCGGCGATGGCGATGCAGGCCTGGCCGTCGATCTGGCGTGCGGCGATGCAGAAGCCTTCGTCGCCAAGCCCAGAAAGCTCCGCCTGCAATCCGAGTTGGCGAATTGTCGCGGAGCCGCTGGGCGTTCCAATAACCAACCGGGCGGTATTGGGGCCACCTTCTTCGAAGTCCGGCGTCTGGCCCAGCAGGCTTCCGAGCGCGAGGCAAAGTTCTCGCCGAATGACATCGAGGGTAGCGCTGCGGCCCTCGAGCTCGACGCGACAGAGACAACGTCGGTAGGCGTCGAGGATGACGGGTTTCTCGAGTGGGCGATAGCGCAACCAGAGCTCGTAACCGTCTTCAGCGGCAGGGCGGGGCCGATGCGTTGGGGCAGTGGACATGATGACGCCGCCCAGTATCACGAACTTCTTCTACGGTAACCAGCCCGTTGTGCCAATCGTCCACATTAGCGTGTAGATCGAGCCAGAAAGCGCAGCATTCTTCAGTACTCCGGTGTCCACGTAGCCGGAACCAATGCCATAGGCAGCGCGTACCGAGGTGTCGAAGGAGAAGAATGGTATTGGGAAATACGATAGCCCGACGCCAGCGTAGCCCTGGTACATCGTCAGACGCAGCCCTTGGCCAGCTTGCTTGCTGGGCGTGAAAGTGTATCCGAACGCGAGCGTACCAAATGGCCGCAGGCGACCGTTTGGGTTCAGATAGTAAGCCACACGCGGACCCACGGCGAGGCTTGCCTGCGACTGCGAAATGTCGAAGTTGAGGTCCTTGACTTTACTTTCGTTTAGGCCAGCTCCAATGTCCAAGAGTATGCCTAGGACGAGCTGGTTGCCCACGACGTAACCTGGTTCGAGCAGTACAGAGCCACCACTTGGACCCCGATTCGTGCGCTCGAGGAGCCCCGGCAACGACTGCCCCGAATTGATCGGTTCGACGTGGAAATCGGCGCGTTGGTACGAAAGCACGCTGAGAGCGACGCCGAATTGCCAGTGGATCTGCTCGTTTGGTTTGCTGTGTGACGTCGCGGTGGAGGCTGCGAGCTTCGTGTCCTCGCCTGCGTTTTCGGTTGTGTCGTCGCTTGCGTCGTCGCCGGCTTCTGCTGCTGCGGTGCACACCGTTGCCGCCATGGCGACTACGAACCAGCGCCACGTCAGACTGCCAAGAGTGCGGGTCATTCCAGGGTCTTTCTAGCGTGAGGTCCTGCCGGACCGCAATGAGTCATGGGATTTATCGGCTCATCGCCACCTCGGTTCCGGGCTTTGGGTTTGGGCGCCTTCGTGAAGCTTCGACTTGCATGTGACCCTTCCATCACCTGGTTTTGTCGAGAAATAGCCCTCCGGCCAGGGGTGGGGTGGCCCGAGCCCTTGCACCAAGGGCGCAAGCTTGCAGGAAACCTCGCGTTCTTTCGCTCCCAGACGCCCGCGGCCGGGGACGTGATTGCGGGCGACTGACCCAAATCAAACGAACGATGGTATTGTCCTGGCATGGGAGACGCTGAGCAACCCCCGGGAAGCGTTCCGGAGACGGAAGAAATAACAGCGAGGGCTTCTGCCTCACCGCAGCTCGTCGCCATCACGGCAGGAGCGGCGATGGAACCTTCGGCAATGGAGAAGAATCTCTTCGTCGAATCCAGCTTTGGAGACGGCACGACCGCGACATCCTCAACAGAAGCGAGATTGGAGTCTGAATCGGCGGGTGAGTCCACCACCGCAGAGCCAGTAGCGGATGCGCCTGCATCGTCCAGCCACGACCAAGCACCGAGCAACGCGTTCGGACCGGAACTGGGTTCGTTGAGTCGTGCGGCAGATGCGTTCGAAGATGGACCGCGCGATTCAGGTTGGGCGTCGGCGCGGCCACCTGCGGCCGCCGCCGAGACTGTGGCAGCAGAACCTGCCCCGTTGGTTATCATGCCAGAAATAGTAACAGCAGTCGAAGCCCCGCCGATGGTCGATGTGGCTGCTGAGAGCGTTGACCCGCAACCCGCAGAAATGCAGCCTTCAGTAGCAGAAGCTCCAGCGCCAGAAGCTCTAGCGCCAGAAGCTCCAGCGCCAGAAGCTCCAGCGCCAGAAGCTCCAGCGCCAGAAGCTCCAGCGCCAGAA
>CAYVXY010000029.1:118073-147460 GCA_964454965.1 uncultured Polyangiaceae bacterium
GCAGTTCTCGATGAGCAAGTGTCTTCGGCACATGAAGCCATGCCGCCGCCGCCGCCTGAACCCGGTTCACTTGCGGCAACGCTCATGGGTGCGAGCGCACCAGCGCAAGACACCGCGGAGCCAAGTTCAGAAGACGACGAATCCGTTCCGCCTCCCGGGATGCATCTGCATAGCAAGCCGCCACCAAAACCGGCGGGCTACGTATCGGAACGGCCGCAGACGGCGGCGGTGTCAGCACAACCGCGGCCAGTCCAGTCTTCGACGCCCCCTGCCGCGATGACCATCAGTCGTCCTGCCCCTGCGATGGACCTTAGGGCAGATACAGCATTTTCCAATCAGTTGAGGAAATCCAGGCTACCTTTGGTCCTCTGGGTGATTGCGCTCGGCGTCGCAGGTTTCATCGGTTGGGCCGCCGCTGGAGCTGCAAACGAGAGGAAATTGCAGGCCGCCGCTACTGCGGCTTCTGCCGCAGTGCGCTCGGCGCGTGAGGCAGCCGTAGCGGAGACCAAAGCGGCCATTCCACCAATGCCAGCGTATCTCGATTTGAGCCAACCGGCAGGCGTACGCCCCATTATCGAAATTATCAAGACCGAGCCCGGCAAGCGAACTCGCGCCGAGGCCGTGGCCCTTGGTCGGCAGTGGCAAGAGAAACGTTTCGACGAATACAACCGGTTCAGTGCAGAACTGCGTCGCAGCCCGCAGAAGCTCGACGATTCAAAGGCAAGAACGCAAGCGCTCGAGTTCGTTCATGACCGCGCGACCAGTCGGGTCATGCTCGAGTTGCTTTCGGAACTACCGTCTCCGAGAGCTCTCGACGTTCTGTACGAAGTTTGGATTGGTTCGAAAGATCGCAACGAGACGACGCAGCTGGCGGAAGCGTTGCTACTGGCGAAAGATGTTCGCAAACGCGCTTCTGGCGCGCTCGATATGGCGCTGCTCTTGCGTGACAAGCCCACGGACTGTGTCGAGATCCAGCGGTTGGTCGAGCAGGCAATCCGCGAAGGCGACCGCCGCTCGTCGAATCAGCTCGTGACCACGGCGGCCCGCCAGAATTGTGGCCCCGGCGGCGACAAGGATTGCGTCACGTGCTTGGGCGATCCGAAGGACATGCGTAAGGCCATCCGTGCAACGGCGGCAAGGCCAGAGCCGGTGCAGTAGGCAAATCGGTGTCAGAGTGTTTGAATTGGTCAGAATTGCGAGTCCTCGCTGCAGAATGGCGTCAGTTCGACCCTAGGCCCGTCCGGAATCGGTTCCCGTGGGTGCGTCAGGGATCTTCGATCGGCTACGCTTCCTGCGACAGTCCTCTTGAGTGATGTTTAGCGCCCGCGGTAACGTGGGTTCGGTTCCGCCCGCGAGGGAAATGATTCATGAAGATTTCTACTAAGCTCGATGCCCATCGGTGGTCGCTCCTGGCAATGCTTGGGGGGCTTGGCGTATGCGTCGGTTCCTGCATCGGCCGCAGTGGTGGTGTAACGGAAATGGACGGTTCCGACGTATCGGAGTCCGGTACAGTCGTAGCGCCCAGTGAATTGGCATCGAGCCCAATCGACGGTGACACCGGAGTAGGCGTGCCCGCTCAAGTATTCGTCTCCTTCGATCGGCGCTTCCAGGTGCTCGAGGGGTTCGGGGCTGCCACGGCTTGGTTTCAGGATCGCATCACCGGTGATACCCCGAAGGGGATCTACGAGATGCTGTTCCCGGAACTCGGGCTAGACATCCTGCGTCTGCGCAATCGCTACGAGCGTCTCGAGCCAGGCGACAAGAAACTGGACGACGACAAGGAGATCGTCGAGCGGGCGTCGAAGGCGCTCGGGCGCCCGGTGAGGATCCTCATGAGCTCTTGGTCGCCACCCGCGGCGTTGAAGGCCAGCGGCAAGGAACGCTGCCGCAGCAACAAGGACTGCACGCTCAAGAAGAGCAACGGCGCTTTCGTTTACGCGGAATTCGGCGAATACTGGAAAAAATCGCTCGAACACTACGCAACCCTGGGCATCGTGCCCGAATTTGTCAGCATCCAGAACGAGCCGGACTTCGTTCCGCCCGATTGGGAAGGCTGCAAGTTCGATCCCAGCGAGAGCGCCGAGTATCCCGGATACGATCGGGCCTTGGCCGAGGTCTACAAGAGGGTGCGCACGTTGAAGAATCCGCCGAAGCTTCTGGGTGCCGAGACCCTGGGGATCCACTACAGCAAAGCGCAGAACTTCCTCTCGGTACTCGATCAGAAGATGCTCTACGGGATGGCTCACCACATCTACGAGCGCGGCACCGATAGCGTCTGGGATTGGCGTGAGCCCGGGCCGGACAGTTTCGTCGACGAGATGCGCAGTGTTGCCGAGTGCACCAAACTGCCGCTGTTTCAAACCGAATTCGCTACCGACGAAGACAAGGGAATTGACGGTGGCTTCGAGACCGCGTGGCTGATCCACAATTCGCTGGTCGAGGAAGGCGTCGTCTCATTCGTCTATTGGGATCTCATCTGGAATGGGATGGGCGGCCTCGTTGGAATGAACGGCAAGAGCCCCAAAGTGCGAGACCAGTATTACTCGATGCGCCATTTCGCACGCTTCACCGATCCGGGGTACCAGCGAATTGCGGCCGCTGCTGAAGGCAAGGGGATCCTTGTTTCTGCGTACATCGCTCCCGACGAGAAACAACTGGCCGTGGTCGTCCTCAATACCTCGGCTGAACCCGCCAGCCTCAAGCTCGATGACGGTGGATTTGGCGGTACCAAGTTGCAGGCCTATCGTACCACCTATCGTCCGGGCAAATCACAGCGCTGGGCGGACTTGGGCGCCATCGCGCCCGGAGCGGCGGTGCGCATGCCGTCGCGATCCGTCGCGACCTTCGTTTATACGAAGTAGGCAATGAGCTACAGGAGCTAGCTCATCGCGTTTTCCTGTGGGCCAATACCCAGCGAATGGCCCTCAATCCGGGTGGGGCCTGTCACTAATCCAATGCCTAGGGACAGGTGGCGCCAGCAGTAGCCCACGCCTTGATGTCATTCACGGCATTGGCCGGTGCAGTAGTGGCCCCTTCAGGCATACTCCCCGCGGGATTGAACCAGACGAGTACTGACTGACTTGCGCTGATCAGCGGCGGATTGGTGGTGCCATTGAGCTGACGTGACGTTGTAAGGAACGTACAGAGCTGTGCAGCCGTGTTGAAGACCATTCGGTTGCCCACCGTGGCGCTGTTCTGGTGACAGCTTGCGCATTGTGGCTGAAAGTAGCTTGTCCAGAGCTGAGGCCAAGTCGGTGCGCTGCTGCTCGTTGCGCCGCCTCGACCAGTTGTCGTCCCACCCGCGCTCACAGCGCCGCCTGTGGCATTTCCGCCCAGTCCCTGAGCTGCGCCCCCGCTGCCCAATGCGCCCCCGACCGCTGCTATGCCACCAGCTGCATCGGGGTTGCTTCCTCCCGAGCTTTGGCCAGATGAATCTGCCTCTGACGCGGCACATGCTGCGACATTTACCGCAAGCAGGCACGAAGCAATGAAGAATTTCGGTTCACGAATCGCAGATGCTAGCTGCTCCATTAATTGGTACTCCAGTCATGAAGTGCCTTTCATTGCCTGGCAGCAGGCACCAGCAAAGCAACTAGAAATTTGGGGCAAATTGCCTGTAGGCGCTGACACCCGGTCGCGCAGCCTCGGCAGCGACGCCAACTACGCGCTCGGTTTGACGCTTTCGAGCAGCTGGTAGAAGGTCTTTTGGGCCGCAGAGAGCGTTCGAGTCGGTCCAGTTACTTTGAAGAAGTATGGGCCATTGGCGGCTTCCACGATCGCCCCCAGCAGACCCCACCCCGCCTTCGCCTCCGACGGACCACCGGGCATACCACCACTAAAGGTGGCGCGTTCGATTCTGATGATGTGCTGACGCAGCCCACGTAAAGTGCGTGTATCTCGGTGCACAGCGTCGGGCTTCACTTCGGGGAACTGCCTTATCCAGCGCTCGACATTGGCTTCAATGGCGCCGCCCTGGCCAGGCCCGAAATAGAAGATCGCGAGTTCGGCGTCGTCACTATCGCCTGCAACACGTGGGATGCGGTAGGTTGCTTTGCGCATGGCGTTTTGTGCTGCCTTGCGCTCCCACCCGGGCGGTTCGTCCCAGGTGATGCCTAGTGAGGCCGCCACCTCGGTTGCCGACGACGGCTTGGCCGGCGCGCCCGGCATCGCGGCAAATACGTTCGCAGACGACATCGAAGGTTTAGTCTGGCTTCGGGGTTCGGACTCCGACTTGCAGCCAATGATGCTCGCGGACAGAATGAACAACCAGATCCAGACTTGTTTCATCGGCTACTCTCCCTTTCGTGTGTGTCGAGCACGCCATTGGTGCATGCTTCATTTCCCAAGTAGTCGCTGTGCCAACTCTTGCATCGAATGGGCAAGCTTGATGTCGAGCGGCGTGACCCCACCGGCATCGTGGGTAACGAGGTCGACACGGATCCTATTCCAGACATTGAACCATTCCGGGTGATGGTCCATGCCCTGGGCTACGAGCGCCACACTGGTCATGAATCCAAAGGCGGCGACGAAATCAACGAACTCGTAATCTCGATGGAGTTTGCCGCCCTCGAAGGTCCAACCTGGTAGTTCCGACAGAGCGACCGCAATTTCGGTTCCGCTCAGCTTGACGGGCCTCGTCGTTGACATTTCGGCGTGCCTCCGTGGCGAGTCTAGCTCACGTTTGGCGCATTGCCCTGCGACAAGTACGATGCGTCGGGTGCTAGACGATCGGTGGCATCGAATTGGCCCTGGGCTTCATATTGCATGTGAGCGGGAGTGCCAAGCAGCCTTCCAAGAATGGGGTTACAGCACCCCTGCCTCATCTCGTTCAAGACCGTAGCCGTACTAGTCGCCACGATTTCGGCGTGTTGGGTTGCGGTTCGTCTCCTTCCTGTCTTTCTCGTCGTGGTGGTCGCCCTCTTTCTCGTGGGCACGCTCAATCCGACGGTTGACTGGCTAGAACATCGCGGACTGCGGCGTGGCACGGGGATTGCTGCCGTGTTCGTCGCCCTGTGGGTTTCGACCGCGCTTCTACTCGTTCTGACTATCCCCGCACTCGTCGCGCAGGCGCGGGATCTAATCGCCCAGGAGCCGGAGATTCGCAGTCGTATCGCCGACGTGTTGGCGCGCTCTCGGATGACCGCTGCTCTGGCCCACTCACTGCGCGAGCTACACTACGACGCCATCGCAAGGGCCGCCGCTGGAACCGCTCTCGCGATCTCGAGCCGCGCGTTCGAGATCGTCGCGTACCTCGCCAGCTCGGTATTCCTAGCGCTCTACATGATGATTGATCGCGACCGTCTACGCGGTGGCTTGTTTGCAATGCTGCCGCGCTCGCAGCACGTGCGGCTTTCGCGCGTGCTGCTCAAACTAGAAACTATCGTCAGTGGATACATTCGGGGTCAAGTTTTTACTTCGGCGCTCATGACGGTATTCGTCTTTGCGCTTCTTGCACTCTGCCAAATCCCGAATCCCCTTCCGATAGCCGTGTTTGCCGGCTTGGCTGACGTGCTTCCCTACGTTGGCGTAGTTCTTTCGGTCGCCCCGGTCGCTCTAGCGGCGATGCCCAAGGGCATTTTGGTCGTTGCCATCGTGGTTGGGATAATGCTCGCCTACGAGGAATTCGAGAGCCGCTTCTTGGTGCCACGTATATACGGCCGAGCATTGCGCTTGCCGTCGTTCATCGTGCTTCTCGCCCTTCTCATTGGCTACACGTTGATGGGGATCGTTGGCGCACTGCTCGCGCTACCTGTGGCGGCAATAATTCGCATGCTGATCGAGGAGCTACGAGTTACGCTTCCCGGTGAGCAACTCGACGACGCCGCGGTGCGCCATCGCGATGAGAGTGGCGAGCAGGAATATGCGCAGCGTGCCGCGGGAGTTCCGGCCGTTGCGGCGGCGGCCATTGCCATCGAAATCTCAGAGGATCGTCAGACCCAGGAGGCGGCGCACGCGACTGCTGAAGAACGGCTACCCGAAACTCCTTAGCTACGGACTTGACAAGCGCCGGCGCAATCGTCCCCCCCCGGTCTTGTCGTTTTCCAGCGCTAAATCATCACCAAGTGCGCCAGGGTCATTCGCAATATGCAAATTGGCGCAGACGTCTTCAGCCCGCGAGCAATCGGCCCAAGGCGTTACTTCAAGGGACGACTTGACCCTGGACGTCGAAATGTCGCCCTTTCGTCCGTTGGAGGTGCCGCGGCACCGATCGTGCAACCGCACGAGTCTCTCGTCGTGCTCAGCGCATCGAGATGGTTGTCAGCACATGATGCAGGTAGCGACGACCAAGAGTAGGAACGGCAACTTTAGATGTATCAGGTTCAATAGACTGGCGAACAAAGGCCCTCATGCACGCACGGGAACGTCTGTCTGCGATGGTATCAAGTGTGGGTAGTGCTGCGAGACGCAAATCGCTCTGGTTTCGGTTGACTGCGGGAGCGTTGGTGACTTCGCTTGCGCTTCTCGTGCTCCTGAATACTGTGCTCAACCTTGGGGTTGCGCGACCATTGCTTTCCCGGCTCATCAGCGTGGATCCACAGTCGTTTGACCTCGACTACCGGCGTGCGTGGTCGTTTTGGCCTTCGCTCGTATATGTGCGAAATGTGAAACTGAGGGGCAACGATGCGAATCTTCAGTGGCAAATCGAGGTCGACGCGGCCAGGGTATCAATCGATCTGCTCGCGCTTCTTCATCGCGAATTCCACGCAACGAAGGTTCGAGCCGAAGGCATTGGCCTTCGCTTGCGTCAGAAACTCGATGTTGTTGCTGCGACTCGCGACCGTATTGCACCATTGCCGCCCATTCTAGGGTTCGACGGGCCCCCGCTTCGAAACGGGCGACCACCCGCCGACGAGCTGTCGAACATTCCGTACGACCTTTGGTCGGTACGGATCGAAAACGTAGCTGGTCTCGTTCGGCAAATCTGGTTCGATGAGGTTCACTTCGAAGGCAAAGTACGGGTCACGGGGGCATTCTTCTTGCAGCCCAAACGCCAACTCTGGGTCGGCCCAGCTCACGCGGCTATCCTTTCCGGTACCATCACGCTTGGGGACGAGAGGCTATTGCAGAGCGTCTCAGGAGCCGCTGACTGTCACATTCCGCCATTCGATCCGAGCGCGCCAGTAGGTATGGAGTTTTTCCGCTACATATCGGGCAATGCTCGGCTCGACGCCAACATCTCGAGCGCTCGCGCCTTCGATTACTACCCGCGCATTCGCGGCATTCCCTTGCAGTTCGACGGCGGGCAGGGCGTGCTGCATGTAGATGGCACATTGCGTAGTGGAATAATCCGTCCATTGAACCTTGCACTGACGATGGGTGAACTGACAGCAGAAACGGGAAAGTGGCTCGCGGTCGGTACCCTCGAAGTCTCTGCACGGACGAATGCCCAAGGGCCAAGTGCCTGGTCAGCGCGCATTGGGTCGGTTGAGCTGCGTCGAGCCGGGGCGAACGTCGTCGCGATTGACGGTAAGCCTCTCCAGCTTGATGCGCAGGTCGACGAGATCGATCTCAGTAGAGCCGCTCCGGACCTAGAGATCCATGGGGATCTGCCATTGGCGCGAGTGCCGAACTTGCGATTCATCAACGAGTTTGTCTCGAGCCCGAACGGATTGCATGTCGATGGCGGGAAAGCGTCATTTTCTGCGCAGTTGATCGCGAGTACGGGCACTAACAGTATCAAAGGTGTCGCGTCGGTCGACGCGGACGCCGTGGCGGGTCGGTATGGCGCGCTTCAAGTAGCGGGCCGTGTTAACGCGAATGCACATGTCGCGAAACTACTCCTTGACAGCGGTGCGTTCGAGGTATCCAAGGCCGTTATTGATGCTAGAGAGGTCACACTGCGCGACTCTGATGTCGTTGTCGGCAATTGGTGGGGCAGTGTCGAGAGCCATGATGCGAAGTTGCGACCAAGTCAAGCCGTGCCGTTCGAAGTGAATTGGACGGCCAAGCTCGAAAATGCCGTACCGCTGCTGGCGTTCTCCAAGCATACGCCCGCATTGCCAGGCTGGATTGTTCGCTTCCTCTCGGGCGGAGAGGTCAACGGTACTGGGCGCTTGCGGGCAGGAAAGGCCTTCGTCGAACTATCGAAAATGAAGGCGCAGACCGGATTGCTCAATGTCGAGGGAAGCTTTCGCAAGCGCGGCAATGCCAAGGTCGGTGCCTTTCGAGTCAGCGCAGGGCCATTGTCAGTGGGAATCGAGCTTACCAACGACGAGATGAAACTGATCTTCATTGGAAGGCCGGTCGTGCCCGCGCTCATTGCACCAGCCGACTAGTTTGGCATGCGCGTCGCTATCCAACGAGCACCATTCTCTCGATTCCGCAAGTTGCCTGCCGCAATTCGCGAATGGACCATCACCACCCACTAACCACCGCAAGCCTTGGCGTAGAGCCCCTGGCTCGAATTGGCTTTGCACTCGCCATCGATGCAAGTGGAGACGGCATTGCAGAGCTCACCGGGGTTGGCACAGCTTTCCGTCACGTCGCGTAGGACGCCGCAAACTCTGCTCGCGCAGGAGGTGTCGGGGCAGAAGCACCTGAGCCCCTTTTGGCATTCGCTATCGTCCGTGCAGGTTTCGGTGGGTCCGGCCAGGGCTTTGCAGGTGGGAGGGGTTGCAGCGGAGTCACAGATGGCACTCGCCGCGCAAAGGATGGGGCCTCCGCTCAACTGAGTGGTTGCGCAGGGCTGCCCGGCCACGGGCAGCAGCTCACACATGTGACTTGTGTTGTTGCAGAAGGCGTCGTCCGTGCACCAGAGCGCATTGCCGGTCTCGACATCGTTGCCACACCGACCCCCTGCCGAGGGGATCTTGTAGCAGCGGTTTCCTTCCTGGAAGCAATAGGTCCCTTCGATGCACGAGCCAGAATTGACGCAATCCTGCCCCTCAGCAATTCGCGCCGTGCAGACGCCCGTACCGCCATCGGTGAGCTCGCAGTAGGCACCGGTGGCGCATAAGTTCCGCGTTAGGTCGCAGTCTTTGCCGATCTCGAGTCCAGTCGACACGGTGTCATCGAAGGATTTTGTCGGCAAGTCTACGCAGGTCCCTGTTGCGGTCTCGCAGGTCAGTCCGCGGTCACAGGTGGTGCCGTTCGAAATCGAGCAGGCCTGGCCTTTTGTCACCCGCTGCAGGCAGCTACCACAGCTCGTGGTCGAGCCAGTGCAAGCGAGGGATGCGCACTGCGCAGCTGCGATGCAGGTCTCTCCTGTCTTCTTGGTGCCTGGAGTGACGCAACTTGGATTGGCGCTCAGGTACACGTCGAGGCAGCTGCGTTGACGCATCACGAAAGCGCATTGCCAAGTACTTGCCGCGTCTCGGGTCGATCCGTCCGAGAAGAGTGAATCTGGGCAATTGGCAACGGCCTTGGCGCAGTCATCATTGCCGAGGCCACACTCGTTCTTACGTTCGCACACGGCACGCGCGTACTTGGTGCAGGCCTGTGTGGCCGTCATGTTCTCTGGAACCGATGCGTCGGTCCAACCCTCGACGGGACTCGTCGGGATGGCGCTGTAGGTGCTTGTGCTCGGCTTGGCCGTATCCTTGCTGCAACCAGCGCCGAGGACGACGAAGCTTGTGACCGTGGCTGCGAATGCAGCACTGAACTTTGATAGACGAACCTCAAGCGCTCGAGAACTCTGCATCTGGGTCTTCCTGTGGTTCATGCGAACATAGCGCCGCCCAAGCGGTTGCCCCAGCGGATCCCAAGCAAAATCGCCACCTTCTGTGCGAGTGGAAGTTTGAAGTCGTATCGTTGTTCCCCCCCATCGGTTCATGCTAAGTCCCGGCCCCCCGAGTACGAGCCGCGACGTAGCCGCGGAGCCACCAACCAAAGACCGAGAAACGAGACGCCATGGCGGAATTCATCTTCACGATGCAAGAGGTCACCCGAGTCCATCCCCCGGACAAGAAGGTCCTCGAGAACATTACCCTGGCGTTCTTCCACGGCGCCAAGATTGGCGTCATTGGTGGCAATGGTTCGGGTAAGTCGTCACTGCTGCGGATCATGGCCGGCGTTGACACCGAGTTTGCGGGTGAGGCGCGCGCCGCAGCGGGCGTAAAAATCGGCTACTTCGCTCAGGAACCCGATCTCGGTGCGGCAGAAACCGTCAAGGACGCGCTCGACGAAGCGGTCGGCGACATTCGCCGCCTAGTCACCGATTTCGAGGATCTGAGCATGAAACTCGGCGAGCCGATGAGCGACGACGAGATGGAGCGCGTGCTGGCGCAGCAGTCAGCGTTGCAAGACAAGATTGACGCCGCCGACGCTTGGAGTCTCGATTCTGCCCTGGAACTCGCCTGTGACGCCCTGCGCTTGCCACCGCTGGACGCCAGGCTCAGCGTCTTGTCCGGCGGCGAACGCCGCCGTGTGGCCCTCGCGAAGGTGTTGCTCAGTCGCCCTGACATGTTGCTTCTCGACGAACCTACGAACCACCTCGACGCTGAATCGGTTGCGTGGCTCGAGAAATTCTTGCACGAATACACTGGCACCGTCGTGGCCGTCACCCACGATCGCTACTTCCTCGACAACGTCGCCGGCTGGATCCTCGAGCTCGATCGGGGTCGAGGCTACCCTTACAAGGGCAACTACTCTGGCTGGCTCGAGCAGAAAGCCGCGCGCCTCGCGACCGAAGAGAAGGCGGAGAGCTCGCGCCAACGCAAGCTCAAGCAGGAGCTCGACTGGGTGCGCGCGTCACCGCGCGCCCGCCAAGCCAAGAGCAAGGCGCGTCTTTCTGCCTACGAAGATTTGGTGGCCAAGTCCAACAAGGGGTCGGCGGATCCAACGGAGATCAGCATTCCGCCCGGTCCGCGCTTGGGCGATCTTGTGATCGAGGCCGACAAGCTCTGCAAGGGATACGGCGATCGACTGCTCATCGACGAGCTCACCTTCAAGCTTCCCCGCAGCGGCATCGTCGGCGTCATCGGGCCCAACGGCGCTGGCAAAACGACACTCTTCCGCATGCTCATCGACCAGGAAAAGCCCGATCGCGGCGAGCTCAAAGTGGGCGAGACCGTCAAGATTGCCTACGTCGATCAGAGCCGCGCCAGCCTCGTTGGCAACAAGAACGTGTGGCAGGAAATCTCCGGCGAGCAAGACAAGCTCATGCTCGGCAAGCGCGAGGTCGCTTCGCGTGCCTATTGCTCCTGGTTTGGGTTCAAAGGCAGCGATCAGCAGAAGCCCGTCGGCGTCCTGAGCGGTGGCGAACGCAACCGCGTCCACCTAGCCAAACTACTCAAGGAAGGTGGCAACCTCATCCTCCTCGATGAACCCACCAACGATCTCGACGTCGAAACCCTGCGTGCCCTCGAAGAGGCGCTGCTCGATTTCGCGGGTTGCGCGGTCGTTATCAGCCACGATCGCTGGTTCCTCGATCGCATCGCGACGCACATCTTGGCGTTCGAGGGCGATAGCCGAGTCGTGTGGTTCGAAGGAAACTATCAGGCGTACGAGGACGACCGCCGCAAGCGGCTGGGGATCGACGTGAATCACCCGGCAAAGGTTCGGTACAAGAAATTGACGATTGGGGGGTAGGGCTGTAGTCGAATCTACCGCGCCGCTCTAACCTGTTTGGTTGGGGAGGCGCGGGAACGTCCTTGGGCGGTGGCGGTGAGTGGAGTGGGGACGGTCCGAAACTCGTGTTCGACTTGGCCTACGGTGAGTGACTGGCTTCGGCCATCCCACCGTAGATTCCCATGTCGACGCGTCCACCGTTGGGGACAGTCTCGGCGGCGAAGTCCGCTAGCGGATCCCCGCTGTCGATGCAGGGACTAGTAGCGGCGTCAGCGACCCAACTCTGGTCGACCGTGCCAAAATGACCCGCTGTCGACATCAGGTGAAAGTCACTTGCTGCGGTGTTGACGAATAAAGGATCGTCGCAGCCGGCACCAGCGGCGATCAGCCCGTCACCTGCAAGCGGGAGTGTCGTGCCAGTTGTCGGTGCTCCAGTGACCGCGCCAACCGTGACCGTGGTAGAGTACGTGCCTGATTGGATGCAGCTGTACGAGAACTTCGTCGTCGCGTCAGTGACGAGCGCGACGTCGGCAAATGCCGACTTCCAAACGATGGTGTTGCTGATGCGGCCCTTGCCGCTGCCGTAGGCAGCCTTGAAGTGGTACCCTACGACTCCGTAATCATTGCCGTAGACGGTGCAGTTGCGGATCACCGGATCGGCGTCGTCCTTGATGCCGATCCCCATCGAGTTGCCTACGCAGAGATTGCGGTCGAGTGTCGGAAGACTCGCCTCACCCATCTCGATGCCAGTGTCATTGTTGTTGAGCATCCTGTTGTCATGCGCCCACGCATCTGAGCCTTCGCCCAGATCGAGCCCATCGTTGCCGTTGCTATCGAAGACGCAGTAAGCAATCTCCTGGCCAGCGGGGCCATCGATATCGAGACCGTCACCGGCGTTGTTGAAGAATGTGCTGTGGTCCACCATGGTAGGGCTAGTACCTAGGCTCAGCCCATCATCGCCACTGTTGCTCTGGAACGTGCAATTGCTAATGCGAGCACCGGCTCCCTCCAGTGACAGTGCGCCGTTCACGGATACACCTTGATAGGTGACCGCGCCGCCGTGCTCAAACGTGGCCCAGTCGAACACGTTTGCCTGGGACGTTGGCACGAACAAGGTAAATGAGGCCCAAGGTTTGTCTTGTTCGAGCCAAGTGAAGATGACCCGCTTCTCTTGGGTGCCAAGCATCTTCACGTCGCGACTGGCGTGTAAGCTGACTTTGGACCCCATGGCCATGGTCACGCCAGCCAGGAATTTGACGTCTGCCTTGAGCGGTAGCTCGACTGTCGTCAACACCTCATAGCGTCCCTCATGCACGATGATCTGGCCATCCCAAGGCGAGGCGCCTGCCTCGGTGGCACGGATTGCGACCACCGCATCTGCAAGACTTGGAAATGGGCGAGCTTCGCTTCCGTCAGCTTGCTCGAGAGCGGCGCCAACGGCGACATGAATTGGGTTGGCCAGTCCTGTAATGCTCGCGGGACTTCCTGCGCTGCCCACGCCAGCGCAATTGGTGCCCATGCCAGCGTTACTGGTGCCACCATTGCTGAATGCGGCACCACCGCCGACAACGTTTGCCATGCCGGCGCTGTTCGTGCCGCCGCTGCCCATCCCGGCACTGCTGACTACGCCAGTGCTGTTGGTGCCGCCATTGCTCATACCTGCATCGCCACTGATCGAGCTGCTCAGGCCAACGTCGCTCGTGCCGGCAGTACTCGAATCAGCGCTGCGCGTGCCGGCGACGTTGGTACCGACGCCAATCTTGCCGGCATTGCCAGCAGCGTTGCTTCCCCGACCGCCGCCGCCGCCAGGCGTCACATTGGGTTCGGAAGCACCCCCGTCTCCGGTGCTTTGACCGCCACTCGCACCGCCACTGCAGTTACAGATGAACAACGCAAAGCTGGTCATCAGTACCAGGTTTGCACGACCAAAATTGCGGGTCCAAAACATTGGCAATGTCCTCCCCGAGGCCGCAGTCATCGCGCTCTTGGCAGCACTTTAGCATTCCGCGTCGCTCAAGCACTCAAATGCCCACGCTTGAATTCACGGTGGGCAATTCCCGAATCGGCAGCCGGCGGCCTGTGACCAGATCATCATTCGGGAAAATCCGCACACGAGTGGAGCCTACTTAGACAGCGAGCGCGCTTGTCGCAGCGTCGAGCGAGTTGTCCAAAACTACCGCTGAGTGAGCGTATCAACTCGATGATCGGCTCACCCTGCAACATTCCGTGGCACGGTGCGGCGAATTGCATCCGCTACTTCAATTCAGGCTGCCTGGCGTCTCAGGGAAGCGCTCGTACAGCTCCGCCAACATTTGACGGCCGCGAGCAACCCATTGGCGTTGGCGGTCGTTGAAGGGCGCAGTTGATCCGGAGGCTTTGGCGAGGGTCTGTTCGATCTCGTGTTTGGCGCGTTCGATCTGACCAAACTCGGCAAGGTAGTGGCCGAGCGCGAGCCGATGATTGATGCGATCGGTGGTCGCGCAAAGCCCTTCGAGCAGTTCAATGGCGTCGTTCTTTTGCTCGGCTGCCCAAAGCGCATCCGCGTAGTCCAACGCCGCTCCAAAGTTACGGTACTCACGCTCAAGCTCAAGCAGCTTTTCGAAGTGCGCTAGTGAATCCTTGGCCTTCCCTTGGCCCAGCAAACAGCGCCCGAGCCCGTGCATCGCTTGCTTGTTTGTCGCATCGACTGCAAGTGCTGCGCGATATAGCGGTTCGGCCTCGACGTATTGCTCGCGGGCTTCGAGGGCGTCGGCCTGATCCAGATCGCCGGCAAGCGGACTTGGGCGAATGGAGAATGGTACGGAGGGACTCTCGCCAATGCCAGCGGATGGCTGCTTTATGCCATCGCGGTAGTCGCGCAGTTTTATCATCACGAAATAGAAGACAGCTCCGAATGGCATCACCACAATGATGAAATACCAATGCAACGGCGCACGACGTCGCCACGCGTCGACCAACATCCAGATCATGAATGCTGCCGAGAAGAGGTAGGCGTAGGGGGAGACTTGTCCGGCCGGTTCTTCCATGACTAGTTTCGCGGATTCACCTTGGCACCAGAAGGCCAAGGCGTGAGCGCATGGTTAGCCACAGCATGGCAAGGATGGCAATGAGAGTGCCCCACATCAAGAATGTGCCGTGGCGCTGTTGGCGCAGGGACCGATCGATGGCTTCCTGCTGTTTTACTAAGTGCTCCACCGCACCGTACACCTCTGCCAACTCGCGTTCGGTTTCCGCGAGGTGATGCTCCAGCGTTCGGAGTCTCGATTCGAGGGCCACCAGTGTCGTCGGCAATGGATCGGATGATGGTGAAGACAAGGTCGGACCTTCCACCGGGGTAAACGAGTCCGGTGTGGGCATGGGACTCGTTGGGACCCTTTCCCAAAGCTGGTCCACACCCGTGCCGTCGATCGGCAACTGCTGGGTTACGGCCTCGCTGCTGGGGGAGGGCCCGTCTTTTGGGCCGTCGTTCATAGCGGGGAGATATTAGTCCGGCTTTTCATTCCTGTCCCGCGCAGGAGCTTCGAGAATGGGTTGGCCCGCGGGTTGTCCGGTTTCCATGGCGATTTGGGCATCGTTGCCGACGTGTTTCTTCGTCGGCGTGTCCTTCATCCCTGCCAGATCGAATAGGCCGCCCCGAAATCGCTGATGGAGTGCCGATCCCTGTGCATCGAGCAGTGCGACACGCACCGCCCGGCAATCGCGGCTGGCTTCGCCGAACAGTGCTTGCGCCACCTCGAGCGCCTTGGCGGAACCGGTGGGCGTGATCGATATCACCGCCTCCAGCGTCAAGAATTGACCGCTCATTCCGGCAGCTCGGGTGGCATCCGCTAGGCTGGGTTCGCCAAGCGCAAGGCTGGTGACGAAACGCCGTACGTCGATTTGCTTCTGATTTCTATCGATATTGCGCACGACGATGGCGGACTCGGCTGCCAAAAACTCCGCGATCCTGGTAGAGAGAGTCGTCGTACCGCCGAGCGCTTCGATCAGGCGACTGGGTACGACGACAGCGTAGCGCGCCGCTGTGATGCATTTTGACAGGCTCGGCGCGTTTTCCGGGAGCTCTACGGCATCGAGGAACCGAAGCCCCGAACTCGTGGATTGGGACAGACGGTTCAACAATTCGATCGTGTTTGGCGCGTCAAGTAACGTCGCGTCCACGTATTCGTCTAGGCTGGCCACCCCGAGCGACAGCGCCGGCGCAAAGGCGAGATCTGGCTTTGGGTGAAAGCCCTTGGTGTAGGCGACACGCAGCTGTGCGCGACGGAATATACGCGGCAATTCTCGAATCAAGTCGAGGTGGCCAAGCAGCGAGGCTGGGCCCGTCTTTTCGAAGCGCAAGCGCCAACGTGTGCGTGCGGCAGTCTCTTTGGGCGGTCGGGGTCTTTCCTGAGTCGCATCCGCGCTTGCGACCGGGTCCGGTGCGGCAGTCGCGGGCACCGCTGGGTTCGGTGCCGCGGTTGTCGAAATGGGTGGCAGAGGCTTGGCGAGACTCGTCTGCGTTAGCGCTGAAAGTCGCGACAGATGGCCCAGTCGCTCCTCGCGCATCTGCGAAAGGTCGCAAGCAACGCCACAGTGGTAACAGACGAGCTTGCGGCAATCCGCGTTCGCATCCTCGAGATTGGTGTGATGCACGTGCATACCGACGGGTTTGCCGCAAGGTGGACTCAAGCGCCCCTTCATGGCCTGGCGATACTCACGCGGCAGAAACTCTGGATCGAGACCCACATCGATGTGGCTCCAGGGCAAGCGGCCATCGATTGGGATCGTGCCCAGCATCCTTTGGCGATCGATATCGAAATGCGTAAGTGCCTCGTCCCAAAGATCGGGGCGGAATTGGTCGTCCCAGGAATCGAAGCGTGCGCCGCCGCGGTAGGCCCGTTCGATGACATCGGCAAGCCGGCGATCGCCGCGAGCGAGGATCCCCTCGAGCACACTGGCCGTCGAATCATGCAAGCGCAGCTCGAGCCCGCGCACGCTGCGCGCCAGCTGGTGCAGTAGCTCCTGCTTTCTGCGGATCTCTGCGAGTCCATCCAGCGCACACCATTGAAATGGCGTGTGCGGTTTCGGAACATGCACCGAGACACTGACCGTCACGGTGATGCGCTTGCGCGATACGCGCTTGCCGACCTCGAGCGCACGTCGGCCGGTATCGATGATACCCGCGAGATCTTCGTCTGTTTCCGTCGGTAGGCCCGCGATGAAGTAAAGCTTCATGCGATCCCACCCACGCGAGAAGACGCGGTGAGCCGTCTCCATCATTTGCTCGTCGGTGACGTTCTTGTTGATGACGTCGCGCAAACGTTGGGTGCCCGCTTCGGGCGCGAAGGTGAGGCCCGCAGCGCGCACGCGGCGCAGGTCGTCGAGTAGCTCCTCGCCGAGTCCGTAGGCACGCAGGGATGCGACGCCGAGGCTCACGCGTTCCGGCGCGGTCTTTTTGGCGAGAGACTTGATGAGGGGCGCGATGTAGCTGACATCTGCCGTCGAGAGTGCAGTGAGACTCACCTCGTCTTGGCCGCTCGTCCTGACAGCCGTCAGTACGGCATCTTCCACTTGCTCCGGCGGGCGTTCACGCAGGGGCCGATAGATCATGCCGGCCTGACAGAAGCGGCAGCCCTCGGTGCAACCGCGCGCCACCTCCACACTCATGCGGTCGAAGATTGCCTCGGGGCCGCCGACAGGGCCCGACGTGGGGAAGGGATAGTCCTTCAAATCGGCGACGATGGTTCGTTTGACGGGCAGGGGACAAAGATCGCTCTTTGCCCGCACGACGACCTCGAGACCGCTCACCGCGTCGATGGTCGTCTCGTACAAGCTCGGGACGTAGAGGCCTTCGATTTGCGCCAGGTGTGAAAGGCGCTCACGTCGCGAGAGGCCCTTGGCCTTGTCTTTTACCCAAGTGAGCGCCAAGGTCTTGGCAGATTCTTCACCGTCACCAATGACGATGACGTCGAAGAATGGTGCCACCGGTTCGGGGTGTGTGGCGGAGGGGCCACCGGCTACGACCAGAGGTGCCGATTCGTCGCGATCGGCTGCGCGCAGCGCAATCCCACCGAGTTCGAGCATGGTAAGGATATTCGTGCTGCAGAGCTCGAATTGCAGCGAGAATCCAACCACGTCGAAGTCGGCGAGTGGACGATGATTCTCGAGGGACACCAGCGGGAGCTTGCGTTCGCGCAGTTCACGCTCGAGATCGGTCCAAGGCGCGTAGCAGCGCTCCGCCAAAATCTGCGGTTCGTCGTTGAGGATCTTGTAAAGGATTCGGTACCCGAGGTGACTCATCCCAATGTCGTAAATATCGGGGAAGGCGAGGCAAAATCGGGCGGCTACCGAATCCCAGGGTTTGATGCGTGCGCCATGCTCCCGACCGGTGTAGCGGGTCGGCTTCTCGACGCGATCGAGGAATTCGGAGTACGGATGGTCGAAGCGGCGAACGTCCAAGGGATACCTACGACGGGGATCGGGCCGAAAAACGCTTCGGCGCGTCCGAGTGGTAGGACCGACCCTCGGCTGGCGCCAGGTAGATTGCCCCCTCAGAAAGCAGCAAGGCTACGTCCGAAGAGCCGGACGTAGCCTTGTTGGGGCAGGGGCTGACTTCAGGAGCGAGTGACCTGATTGTCCGCGGACAACCGTTCGGGCCCTTCCGCAGGGGCGTCCCCCTGCTTCGGTGGCTGGCTCGTTGCCGGACCGTTCTGGCCTGGGTCGGCGCAGCAACGGAAACCGATCTGATAGCCGTGGTGCCAACGGTTGTGGTCGGTGGTGGCAGGCCGGCAGCGATTCCGCACAGGGCCCCAGTAGCCGCCTTTGAGGCCGCTCTGGTATTCGGGACCACGCTCGCTGCCCGACTCATTGAGAACCCATTCATCCACGTTTCCGGTCATGTCGAACACGCCGTAGGCGCTTGCGCAGCTTGCTCGTGAGCCCGACGGCTCGCTCTGGCTGACGCGCTCGACCTCTTTCACTCGGGTCTGGGGATTCTGATACGCGTTGTCGTCGGGGATTATGTATTGCTTGTCGTGGTTGCAGGCCTCACCGTCGCGCACGAAACCATAGGGATAGGGGGAATGCGTGGGACCCTCACAAGCCTGGGTCCATTCGTCCGCGGTGCAGAGTCGCTTACCTTCAGTTGCGCAGAGTTCGCGTGCTTCATCCCAGGTAATCGCCACTGTGGGCAATACTCCAGCTTGGTTGGGATACTCGTAGCGGTCGACGCAGAAATGCATCGCGCGACTCTTGCCGAAGCAGCGGACTTTGTTCCGATACTTGGCGCATCGGTCCTTCTTCTCGCTGATAAACTCTTCGCAGATTTGTTCGACGACCTGGCAGTAGTCTCCGGAAACCTCGACCATGTCTGCCGGACAGCTGCCCGTTTCGGAGCCCAATTGGGTTTCTGACTCTGCCGCGCCAGCCGCTTGACTCGGATTTGTAGCTTCCGTTTTCGCAGAAACGGCGTCCTCGCAGTAGCCAGCTGCTCGAAGCGGTTCGGCCAGAGCGCTCTGAACCGGCTGCTGCCCGAAATCGAAGGCAACCGACCCTAAGACGGCCAAAGCCACTGTGCCCACCAGCCAACGCCTAACAGTCATCGTAACTCTGCCGCGCCTGGGCTTTTGCCCAACGCGTCTCCATTCAGCAATAGGTATCCGGGGTATTCGACGCGAAGATCCCCAGCAGTTGTGATCTTACGGGGTAACGAAGCTCGAGATCACATTTCTGGCAAACCTTCACGTCATGGACACCTGCACGTGCCGTGCCGAAGACGCGCGTGCATTGGAGCTAGAAAAGCGGGCCGCTTTCGGCGCAATTCGGGCGAGAAATTGGCAAATCGCGCTGTTCTTGCGTGGCTTTCTTGCGTCACCCGAGCGCTGAGACGTCACAACGTCTACTCACTGGCGAACGGACTTCGCAGCGACGTGATCGCCAGATCCATTGGTGGGCGCGTGGGTTACGCTTTGGCGACGAGTGCGAACCATGACTCTTGGTCAGTTCTGTCGGGCGTGAGTTTGACGCACCGAGTCTCTTTGCAGCGCTGGCCCGGAAAGCGGCAATATCTGGCGTGACTAACGATTTGGTTTCTTCTTCAGTCGCGACAAAATTGCCTCACGATCCGGTGGAGTTGAAATCACTCTGCTGGCGGTACGGCTTCGGAGGCGCTGCATGGCGCTGGTGTCGTGGTTGGTTTCGGGGCTTGGCACGGGACTCTGCGGCGGGGATGGTCGCGCGCTCTTGGCCGAATCGCGAAGGGCCGCCGGCTCGGGTGGGATCGTCGAAACACGGCGCGCAGCAGGAACGACCGAAACGCTTCGGGCGGTGGGGGCGGAAGGGTTCGGGTGCCCACCCTTGGTTCGGGGTGGACTTTCGGACCTCCCGCCGGGCGCGGGTGGCCGAGCAGACGGTTGTCCGGCTGCAGGCGCACGACTCGATCGGGGTGGGGGGCCCGACGTCGTTCGGCGCTGCGGGGCGGTCGAAGCGGACTTGGCATGTCCCACAGGCGGATTCGTCGTGGCTTTGGGCGGGCAAGATGGGCGCAATTCGGCACTGTGCGCCACGGCGCGTTGAACGAATTCACTCGAAGCTGCCGACATTCGCTTGTAGCGAACGACGAGCCCGGCCGGTCGCGTTGGCGAGGCGCCCAAGTGTTTGACCGCAAGGCCCTCGGCCACGACCAGCGGTCGCCCATTGCTGAGGCGCAGCTCACAGCGCAAGGCGGTCCCTTCTGGTAGCGGACCGATATCGATCAGCAGCATGCTACGCGCGGTGATGGACCAGGCCTCTGCGTCGAGAAAAGCTTCCTCGCTCGCGTAGGGGCGTTCTACGCGAATACTCAGCGGCTCAACCATCAGAGACCTCTGTCATCTGCTATCGATTCTCGGCATCGTAAGAGAGCTCACACGAGGTGTTTGGGCTAGTCAATGTATTCTCGAGGGAGAATTGGCTCGACTACGCGAAGTCGTCTTCTGAGACGACTTCGCCGGCTGCGGCCGCTCCATCGTCGGGGATCTCGACCCACTTCTCGTCCTTAGCGCGCGAAGCGGGCGGCTGAGTTAAAGGTTTGGACGTGTAGCCGTGTGTCTCGGCGATCTTTGGCGCGATCACTTGATTCCATAGATGGGAAAGTGGGACGTATTCGACGAGAACCTGTGCCGTCAGCGCCATCCAGAGTTCGACCTCGGTAAATGGGGCTTTGCGTTGTCCGGCAGCCAGGGCACCCTCGATGATTTTGCCGAGTTCAGCTTTGGGCAGTCGGGTTGCCAACTCGGCGACCGTGATGCCTTCGATGATGGCCCGATGGTTGACGAGCCCATCGATCAGGGCGCGGTCGAGCAAAAAGGCAATGTGCTGCTTGGCGATGCGATGCTCTTCGGACTTTGTCGGAGCGATGTTCCAGAAGTCGCCTTCGACGAGGAATGACCACAGGCGACGAGCATCCAGGTAGCGGACGCGATCGTCGGGATGGAACACCGAAACGACCGTTTCGGGATTCGTCTCACCTTCCGACAAGGCGATGCGTAGGTCTTCGGCAGCGGATTGCCAGGACTTCTTCGTGGCAATCTTCAACTTCAGACCGGTGGTTTGCGAGAGAATTCCAGCGCGAAGTTCGGGGTGCTCTGCCATGCCTTCCATGATGAGCTCTGGAGGAAAGTGGCGAATGAAGTCACGCGCGTTGCGGCGCCCCGACAACAGCGCATGCTCGATAGCAAATGCCAGGAAGCGCTGTCGACCATCGGCAAGCTTAGATTCGAATTGAGTCACGGTGCTCGGTTGCTCGGCCATGTTGATGTCCTCGATGCTCCGAGGCACCATCGGGTGCCGTTCGGGAGCCAGTTGCCAACACCAAGCTAACGCCTTTCGGCCCACTTGTGCGCGCCGACGTGATGCGATCGCGCAATGCACACTGTCCGCTCGGTTCGAATACACCCGCACACCCCCGATTTCGGTGAGGGACTCCACCGGGCTGGCCCGTTAGTGGATCGGCACGGTGAGCGGTAGTCGGCCGGGCTCGCCCTGAAATGCACGAGTTCTGATCTGGCGCAGCGCCTTTTCGATGCATTTGCCCGTGGTGGTGTTCGCGTAGGGGCTTCCGATCTGGACGCTGAGCACCTGACCAGCGGTGGAGAACGTGATCACGACCCGCGCCTGGCCGGAGGGGTCGGGGGCCACGCGGCAGCGCGCAGCGAGTTCCATGACGTTCTTGGTGGCTTGTTCCGCCGCCTTCACGTCGAAGGTCCCGCTGGTCTTTAGTGCGCTTTGCGCGAACAGTTTGGCGAAATCCTTCTCGTCGCTCGCGACACCCAGCCCCGTGGGGATTGCATTCAAGTCAGGCTGACGGTGCCGTGGCTGAGCTTGGTTGGCGGCCGGGTTCTCGCGCAGTACCGCATTGGTGTCTGCCGCGGGCGTGGCCGGCAGTGTGGGCGGCTGCTCACCCGAGTTCAACGCAACAACAAGCAGGCCGATCAAGGCCATGCCACCCACTATGCCCGCTGGGAGCGCCCATTTCGGGTATCGCCGCTGCATAGCCAGGAAGTCATCGTCCGTGATGAGCAGATCCTGACCCGAAGCGCCTTCTGTCCGCCGCACCAGTGAGGTAGCAGTTTCTACGGGTTTTGGTGGTCGAATCGAAGCCTTTGCCGCTGACCTCTGGGAAGGGGTCGATTGCTCCGCCACTGCCGCTGCCGGCGCCGCGTTTCCTATTGCGGAGGTCGCCACTTTTGCTTGAATCGCCGCACCGACATCCGGTGCACTCGTGAGGACTTCTTCGTTCGGGTCCTCTTGCGTCCAGGGCGATGCTACATCGGCGGTCAGGGGGCGACGACCTAAGGGTGGAGGCTTACCGCCCTGTTGCCCTGCGCCGCTCGAACCCGATGTGGCAATCGCTACCTTGTTAGCCGGAACCTTGGAGCCAGCATTCGTCGCGGCAGCGTGCCTCTTGGTTTCGAGAGCTTTCGAGTCAATGGATTTCGTCAGTGGTGGCGGACCCTTACCGGACCTGCCCTCGCTGGCGGCTGGCTGAGGACCCTGGGCCTGCGCCGCAGCCGTGGCTTTGGTCGCCGTTTTTGGCTCAGGGTCCTTACCTTTTGGGGAAGTCTTGGGGTCGACGACCGGGCTACTCGGTTGCTTCTCGCTCGGCTGCGCTGCCTGCCGCGGCACTGTCGAACCAGTCTTGGCGGTGGTTGGCGCCGTTGCCGCACGCGCCGGCTGCGCTCCGGCCTTGCTTGTCACGGCGGATTTGGCCAAGCGAATGGGGGCAGGCCTCTGCGCTGGTGCGTATTTCGCCAGAACCTTGACGCCACTGATGGGGAGCCACTCGTCCATCCCCTCTTGCCACACAATGGTACTGAGCGTGATGTGGCCCTTGATGAGTTCAGTAGCGATTTGCTTTTCCGTGAGCTCGCGATCGTCGTCCTCGCCGTAGCTAACGACCCACAGATGTGGATCGGGTGGGAGGTCTTCGACGGAGTCGGGTGATATGGAAATGGGGGGCACAGAAGCAGTCGGCGCGGTGTTTGCGACTGGTGGCGGCGCTGGCGTTGGGGCGGCAGGCGTTGGCTCCGTCAGCTTAGGTGTTACCGCTGCTGGGGTCGGCTTCGGTGAGAGTCCGACTCTCTCGAGGTCGCCTGGCGGTGGCATCAGGCTCCAGCCGGCATCTGCCGCGGCGATCTCTTGAGCAGCTTTGGCGCTGGGCTTGTTCGAGAATCCGCCGGCGCCGGCGCGCGGTGGCATTGGGCTTGCTGTAGTGGCTATGGCAGGCGACGCAGCAATACCTAGTGACGTGGTCGTTTCAGAAATCGACGCCGCTTCCGAGATGGTTGGCGTGTTCGGTGCTGCGACTCGCAGTGCCGCGGCAGCCGTTGGTGCGGCTGCTGGCTCTGGTGTTGGCGATGCTGTGGCTGCTGGGGATGATACCGGTGCGGCCGGTGGTGCAACCGAGAGTTGCACCACGCCTTCCTTCGTGCCGTCAACATGGATCTCGGCCTTGCAGGAACGACACTTGAGTGTCGCAATTCTCCCCTTCACGCGCTTGTCCCAGATTTCGTCCGGGATAGCAAAGGAGGAGCTGCAGGCCTTGCAGCGAACCGAATAGGGCATTGCTCACGCAGGGTACCGAGGAATCGAGGTTTCTAAAAGGGGCTCTCTTGCGGGAGAGCGGTTTTGCTACCCTCCTTGCGAGAATTCGTTGCTCTGGCCCGCGGTTCGAGGCAACGGTCGAAGCGTATTTGGGTTGGGCCGGCGCGCGCAACGGCAGGGTGCGCACGCAAAGTCCGAAGCACCACGACGGGCAACCCGAACCGTTTGTGCGTCGGGCAAGACCCCAATCAAGCATCGCCGTCGGAGGACGCTGAAGAATCGGTCAGAAGACGAAACCGAGCGAGAGTCGGAACGACAAGTAGGCGGGGTGTAGCCAACCGTTGAGGTTGTGGACAGTGCCATCCGGTATACCGATGTAGAGACCCTCCTTAGTGCAGTTCGTAGTGAACCCGCCGCTCGCGAGATCGGGACATCTGCGGTGGCGGTTCATCTCGACACCGAGGCCAATGCCCGAAGCGATCGTGAAGGGGCCCCATTTCTGATGCGAGCCGAGGAAACCGACGAGTTGCCTCTCGGTGTGAGTGACCTCGTCCCAGACTGCGCCCGAGCCGTTCTTCGAGAGGTAGCGATAGCCGTAGTCGGTGAAATAGAACCTCAAGACCGTTCCGACGAACGGCTTGCCGCTGAGCCAGAATCCTGCCCCAATCGAGGTTCCCGACATGGCGCCGAGGCCGTTCGACTTCTGGTGTAGGGTGTCTTGGAACGAATCAAGATTCATGAAGGGCGGCTGTTCGCTGGTAACGAATACGGGCACGAGTTCCACCGAGATGATCTTCCACACTGCGACTTCGAGCTCGAGGCCGAGGCGCCCGTTGATGATCCAGTTGAGCGGATCGACGCGCACGGACATGTCCGGAATTTTGAAGCCCTCCTTCTCCTCGTCTTTGGGCGGCGGAGCGACAGGCTCCACGATCCCCGAATGACCGACATTGTAGCCATCGCCAGAGTCGCGGAACGCGGACGATTGGGACGAGGGAGGCGCGGCTGCGGGAGGCGGCGCGGCTGCGGGAGGCGGCGCGGCTGCGGGAGGTGCCGGCGCTGGGGCGACTGGCCCTTGAGCTGTGGGTGCGGCGGGGGCTGCAGTGGCCGGAACAGGTTCGGGGTAGGCGGCCGTTGGCGGTGGCTCGGCTTGGGAGAAAGCCGGGAACGCGAACGAGACCAGTGCGGAGACGACCGCAGATCCAAGTAGGACTCTTGCCATGGGGGGAGGATAAGCCGGGGGCGCGTCCAGGGGGAGGGGCATCTTGGGTCAAGCTTCGCATTTGCTTGACCCAAGGCTCGGGGGCTAGGCTGCTGCACTGGAGACCTCGCCACCGATGACACTCAAGATTACCCTCACGTCCGGCGCCATCGAACAAATCCGCGCTGACGTGCTCGTCGTTCCCGTTGCGTCCTCTAAACTTCTTTCGGATCCGAACCTTGAGCTCTTGGATCTCGAACTCGGCGGGCAACTGAGGACTTTGGCCAAGCGTGCGGAATTCGTTGGACGAGCGGATCAAGCGTTCGAGATGCCGACACTCGGTCGCATTGCCGCGACGCGAGTGCTGCTGCTTGGCACGGGTGAAGAGGGCGTGCCAGCAGAGGCGAAATTGCGGCATCTCGCTGCCGTTGCCGCGCGTAGTTCGACGGGATTGGGTGCGGGCGATTTGGCACTCGTCATCCCCTGGAAACTCGAGGCATCTGCCCTTCGCACCGTTGCCGAAGGGTTGGTGCTGGGCTCCTACCGCTTCGACCGATATCTAACCGGTGAGCGTCGCGCCAAGCAGCGACTCAACCAGGTGCAGCTGCTGCAGAGTGGACGCAGCAGTCCGGCGGCCAGGGCAGCCATCGATTTGGGGCAGAAAATCGGTGAGAGCGTGTGCATTGCGCGGGATGCGGTCAATGAACCCCCGAACGAAATGACGCCTGCGGGATTGGCCAATCTCGCCAGCGAAGTTGCCAAGAAGGGCAAGCTCAAGTTGCGCATCTTGGATAAAAAGGGCATCGAGCGCATGGGAATGCGCCTCTTGGCGGCCGTTGGTCAGGGGAGTAGCAACGAGCCGCGTTTCGTGCACTTGACGTACACACCGAAGCAGCGCCCGAAGAAGCGCATCGTCTTCTTGGGTAAGGGGTTAACGTTCGATTCTGGAGGTCTGTGCATCAAGCCTACGGCCGGAATGAATGAAATGAAGAGCGACATGGCGGGGGCAGCTTCAGTGATCGGGTTGATGTCGGCCGTTGCCAGCTTGCGTCCCGCAGTCGAGGTTCATGGGCTCTTGGTTGTGGCCGAGAATATGCCTGACGGCTCCGCTTATCGGCCAGGAGACATCTTTGGATCCCTCGATGGCAAGACCGTAGAAATCATCAACACTGACGCCGAAGGGCGTCTGGCGCTTGCCGACGGGCTTGCCTACGCTCGGCGGTTGAAGCCGGACTTGGTCATCGACGTTGCCACGCTCACGGGTGCCTGCGTGGTGGCCCTCGGAAAGTCAACTTCGGCATTCTTCTCGACCAATGAAGATTGGGCGGGGCTGTTCACTGCGGCAGCAGAGCGGGCAGGTGAGAGTTTCTGGCGGATGCCGTTGCTTGCTGAACTGCGAGACCAGCTGAAGAGTGACGTTGCGGATCTGAAGCATACCGGGGAGCGATGGGGGGGAGCGATCACTGCGGCACTCTTTCTCAAGGAGTTCATCGGTGATGTCCATTGGATCCACTGCGATATCGCGGGGCCAGCGCTGTCCGAACGGGCCAAGGGCGTCATCCCCAAGGGCGGAACGGGTCATCCCGTGCTCACGCTCCTAAGACTGGTCGAGGCTTTGGGTTGAGTTTTGCTGTTGGGTTACGGCTGCGCCCTCTGTTCGATGTGGCGATCCCTGGGCTCTACGCTTGGGTGGTCACCGTTGCCGTTCCCATTCACAGCAAAGACGCCCAAGGGTGGCCCGTATTCTGCTCGTGGCTGGCTGCGGCCAGCCTCTGCGTGGCAAGTGGGCTCGTTACATCGCGATTGCGGGCGTGGTCGGCTGTAGCCGTGGCGATGTTCGTTACGGCGTCGGCCAGCGTTTGGTTCTTGATCGCGCCCTTCGAAGTGTCTTTGGGGTTTCTCGGCTCCCTGGGCTGGGCGAGTTTCGCCATTGGCTGGGTTCGAGCCGCGGAGACCGGGGACTTGGCAAACGGCAATGCGGCTCACCGCCTCGATCTGTTGCCGCGCCACACCATGCCCGCGCTTTCGTGGATCGCGATTGCAATTGGCATGGCGGGCGCTCTCGTATCGCTCGGGTTGGCGTGGAACATCGAGGGGCGCGAGCGGTCGCTGTTGGGCCATTCGGTGGCCGTCATTGGGGCGCTTTCCCTGATGACGGCGGCCGCCGCGTTTACTTCCGCTGTCGGACGTCAGGCCGCTGCTCGCCCCTTCTCGAAGGGACAGCTTGGGCGTACGCTGGTCCTCGTCGCGCTATTTGCCCTCGGTTGTTGGCTCAGTTTCCCACGAACTTAGCAAGGTTTGAGGTTGTTTTGCGGAGTTTTACCAGCATCTTGCATGTAGTTTCACTCGTGACGACGGCCTTGACGCTGATACTCATCGTGTACTGTCTCGGCACCAAGAGGGATCTACTCGCGATATACTGGGGTGCCGTTGCGATATTCGCCCTGCGATTTGTCCTGCTACTTCCCGAACCGGACTAGCCCGGGCCTCAGCCATTCCATGCTGATGGTCTCTGCTGTCTTGCGCCACGCCAAGCGCCACCTGCCGCTAGCCCTTTCGGTCCTTTTTGGGATCGGTTGCGACAACGTCAATCCTGTTCGGGGACATCCAGCGACGCGAGTGGTTCAAGCGGTGCCGGACGTCGTGGCAACGGTCGGTGAAAGTCAAATCACGCTCGAGAGCTTACGGCGGGCAGTCGGAAGGTCGGCGGAGCTGCCTCGGGCAATTCTGGACCAATTCGTCGAGGCTCGGGCCTATGGCCTTTATGCGCAAGCGCGGGGGCTCGAGCGGGGACGGCGCCAAATGACCGAGAGGGCAATCCTCGCTCGAGTGTTACTCGAGCGCATTGAAGAGAAGTCAAAGACCCCTTCTACGCCAACGGACGCCGAGGTCGATGCAATGACCGAGAAGCGTTGGATCGAGTTCGATCGCCCGGAAGCGGTGATCACCTGCCACGCCGTTGTTCACGCGGAGCGCTTGGACGCCGCAGTGGGGGTGTCGCTGGCCCAGCGATTGGCGGACGCGCTGCGCCCGCTGACGAACTGCGAAGCGTTTCTCGAGAGCGCCAAGGCATTCCCAGCCGTAGGGGCGAAAATCACTGCGGAGCGTTTGCCTCCAGTGACTCCCGCGGGCCGCACGTTGATTCTCGATCACAAGGGAGAACCCGTCGACGAAGGGAATGCCTTTGATCCGGATTTTGCTCGGGGTGCGCACCAAATCAAGACCGTCGGTGCGCAGAGTGGCATCATTCGCTCGAGTTTCGGTTGGCACATCATTCTGCTCGAGTCTAGCGTTCCAGCAAAGCACGTTTCGCTTGAAGATCGCCGCAAGAGTCTCACCCCCGACATCTTGAGCCAACGCGCGAGTGATCTCAGTGAGGGATTGATTGCCGAGTCGCGCCGACGAATCCCGATCACGGTCGATCGCGCCGCGATTGAAGCGGTAGGTCGCGTGCGGGTCGATCCATGAGTCGCCCCCGACGCTCCCTAGCCGTGCGCGATCAAGCGGTCTCTGCATTTAGTGGCGCCCTGATGCAGCTCTGTGACGCGACTTCCGCACGTGGTGCGGCCTTGGTCGATGCCGAAGGAGAAACCGTCGATTATGCGGGTTTTCTCGAACCCTACGAAATTCGAGTCGCAGCTGCGGAATGGCGACTCACGCTCGCCGTGCTAACGGAGCAGAGCAGTCTGGTCGGCGGCACGACGGAGATCCTCTACCGTGGCTCAAAGCGCAGTTTTACGATAATTTCAATGCAAGACGGGTATGCGCTGGTCATCGAGTTACCCCACAGGAGCCTACGCCTGTCCCCCCGTGCTGTCGGCGAGGCACTGCGCACGCTAGCGCTCGAGGCGGGGTTGCCTCACACCCCCACCGAGCTCTTCGGTCGGGAGACCTGGGTCAGAATCGACGTCCAATGTGGCGAACGCAAGCGGCGCCCGTCGGCAATTTGGCTATCGGGCGGGTGGAGGCCATTGGACGTCCTGGGTCGATTTGCCGAGTCGGAACCAGGAAAGCGTGCAGTCGGGTATCGTTGCCGCCTTGATGACGGCACGGAGTTGACCTTGGTTCGAGAGCCCCTGGGGATCTGGTACGCCGACGAACTCCCTCACGCCCCTGCCACTACATAATAGTAGTGGGCGGATCGCGGGTTCCCTCGTTCGGCGCATCCTTTTGCAGCTGCGCCTCGGCGATTCAGTTCAGGAATCCCTCAGCGTATTCCTGCGGTCCTATCAGACCCATGCAGATCCGCTCAGGCAATTTTCTGCGGGATTTCAACGAACTTTTGAAATCGCACCTTCTCCGACACTTTTCCTTTGCGCGTCGGGAGGGCCCGGTCCATAAAGGCGCCCTCCGCGGGACAGACCCCGCGACAAAGACCCGGAAGCCTGGGTCGCGGAACTGGTAAAAGCCAGCCAGCTGGGAGTTGCTCAACGCAAGCTCTCGGAAGCCAAGCAAAGCTTCCAAAAATAAAGTTGGTTGACAATGAGCCACGGTGAACTAGAATCACCGCCCCGCACGGAAGACAAGCTCTTCCCTCGGTCCTTGAAAACTGAGTCCTATCCCGCGTAAAGATACGCGGGTCCCTTGAATCCCAATCGGTACCCATCGATTGGGAGAC
>CAYVXY010000030.1:0-7050 GCA_964454965.1 uncultured Polyangiaceae bacterium
GCCCAGGTGCGCCGGAATGAGCGCCCACGTGCCATCGGAATGGGTGCCCAAGTGTTGTCGGAATCAGCGCCCGAGTGGTACCGGAATATGCACCCGTTCGGCAGACAAGCAGAAGGGCGACGCATCAACATCGCGATTCGAAAGCGATGGCCACGTGCCGGGCGGCAGAAGGGACCGCAGGGAAGGTACTCACGTCGACCAATCGGAACGTTCACTTCCTATGCGGGTAGGCAATCGTCAGCGACAACGCACCAGCGTCGGGGTCTCACCGGCGTCACCTGTCGGCAATTCTTGCACGCTCGGCCCAAGTGTCGTCCCCACCGACCTTCGGTTGCGCTAGGCTTGCGCACCAGGGGGCCCCAAGCCCGTTTCTTGAGGTATTGCGAACGTATGAGTTACCGGAGCAGTTAGAAACGGCCCCAACGCCGTCCTGGTCAGGCGAGCGCGGGCCTGGTAGACTCATCGGTGCCCATGATTGCGAGAGAGAAACGCGTCATTACGACCAAAATCTTTCGTGCCGGAGAAACACCCCCGGAAGACGACTGGGTCGGTTCGTCGGTGGCCGAGCGCATCGACGCCGTCTGGGAATTGACCAGACAATGCCTGGCTTGGAACCAAACGGGAACGGATGAACCAAGACTTCAGAGATCTGTTAGCCGAGTTCAACGCCCACGGCGTTGAGTACATTGTCGTCGGTGGGCATGCTCTGGCCGCGCACGGATTCGTTCGCGCAACCAAAGACTTCGACGTTTGGGTTCGTCCGAGCGCGGACAACGCTCCGCGCGTTCTGGCGGCGCTTGTTTCATTCGGAGCACCACTTCATGACCTTAGTGAAGCCGATCTAGCATCGCCGGGCACAGTATTCCAGATTGGCGTTCCGCCCATACGCATTGACGTGATCACAGCGATCGATGGCGTTGCATTTGACGAGGCGTGGCCCGGGCGACTCTCTGCGCCGTTCGCCGACCAAGTCGCCCCGGTCCTATCGCGAGAAGATCTGATCCGCAACAAGCGCGCTGCGGGTCGTCCGAGAGACCTACTCGACGCGAAGTGGCTCGAGACACACGGCGCTGAAAAGTAGCAGTCTCTTCCCCGACTGCTGCCGAACGATCCAGAACGATCTAGCGTTTTCACGGTGACGCGACGCAAGTCGCGGCCAGCGTGAATGCGCCTGTTGAACAAGCCAGGGAACAAACGTTGCTATTGGAGATTGCTGTTGGACGCCCCATCGTTGCAGGCGACCAGCCCGGGACGAGTCCGTCGTTTTCGACAGTGAAGGTCGGCGAATGGAGCACCGAATTGAGGGCCTTTGGTGAACTCGTTGCCTTTCTGGTAGGCAGAAGTAAAAGCTAGCGCTTGCCGCGACGCCAACTTACCGCAGCTGCTGACAGCCAGGGTCATGAGAACAACGCTTTCAATGGTGGCGGTACACGAGCGATTTGGGGTAGTTCGCCAAGCTTGACGGCTGTTGGTCGACGGCCCGTTGCGGCGATACACTGCACAATGCGCAACCGTTCCGACTTACAGGCGGGGCAACGTGGACGTCGGCGTTCCCTCTCTTGGTCCTGGGCGGAATCGACTGGAATTCGAGGCTGAAGCAACAGCTGCAGGCGCCGCAAGGTGACCCGTTGGCTCGAATGCAGCAGCCCATAGGCCCTAACGCGATGAAACCCTCGCGGTTGCACGTGTTTCAGAAATCGCCGAAGGAACTCCCCCGCTGGCAGTGTCATGGTCCTAAGTCGCTGGTCTTTGCTGTCGCGATAACGGAAGGTCACGGCCCGATCGTTGCACTCGACGATCGCGCGATTCGAAAGCGCGGTCTTGTGGACGTAACGACCCAAGTACTCAAGGACCCGGTGGGAGCCTTGAGGCGGCTTCCCCTGTTGACAGCCGTGCCCGGCTCGTGTGGTCTTGTGGGGTCGTACATCCGACCACGGATGCACCGGGGAAAAGCATGAGAACATCAATGATCCTGACCGCTTCAGCTTTGACTCTCAGCGGTTGCGGTGGAATCGCGACCAATACCGCCGCCAAAAGCGCTGACGGCCTCAATTGGCCGGCATGTATCGAATGGAACGAATCATTGGAATCAGACGGCAAGAGCGTTAAGAGTGGCCTCCTGGTTTGCTCCGCCAATGAGAGTGAACTCACTGCCGCGACGCCAAAACTCAGGGCAGCCTTGGCTGACAAGCACCCCAAGATTGAGTTCCATACGGTACCTCTTCAGAAGTAGTGACTTGTCGAACGGCGTAGTCCCCGTTCAAGTCCAGGAGATTGTCGCCGCATCGCTCATGGCTCGGCTCCCGCTGCAACCGGCGGACTCCGAAAGAGGGTTCACAAGCAATCTGGCGTACGGCGGCAATGTTTTGGCGCTCGTTTCGAACAGTGGGTCAATACGCGTTCCTTTGGATTCGACCACGCAAGCCAGGTGAATTCCATGGAACACTAGTGTTAGGATTTCCTTGCGGCCTGGCACAACGAAGCGCCCAACTGGAAAGCTTGCTTCATCACGCTGGCGTCCGCTTCGATTTCCCGCCAAACCATCACCACGTCCTGTCCATAGACCAGAACCTGCTCAAAGGTGTGAGGGAAGGCGCGTATTGCAGCTTGGACCTCGGTGTTGAATAGCCGCTGAAGATCCGGCGAAGGTCCCCACCCGTCGTAGTTCTCGAACAGCGGGACGGAGCCGACACCATTGGCCTGTCCGAAAAGCGAGTTGGTGATGCCGGACACTGCATCGCGTCGGGACAGCCCCACCTCAAACCCAAGCGGGGTGGAACACTGGACGCCAACCAGAGTGCGCCCTTTTTCGCTCCTTGCAACAATGGGAACCAAGCAGGTCTCCACATGAAGACCATACAAGCGGCCCGCGGCGAGTCGGAGTGGCGAGCCGACACTGGGATACTCGCGGAAGTACTTGAGCGCACTCGCGCTGTTCGCCACGGGCAGAAGCCCGAGCTGCGAACAGAGGTTCGTAAGCACCTCCTCCGCGCGTGCGACCGACCGATGTCGGATCATCATAGCCAGCACACAAATCGCCAAACCGAGCATGACAAGCCCCAGAATTAGCAATGCCCTGGTAGTTCCGCTCATGGCCACACCCCGCATCCTAGCGTATTCGGCCACGGCGCGATTCCATTCTGTCTTGGGCCCAGTCCCCGACTGCGCGGCCCGTGGTACGCTGCTTCCAGCCCGCGGACGTCGCTCGTGGCGGCGGACTCGACCAATCCGTAGAGGGGTATCATTCGAAGCTCGCGAACGGTCCGCTTCTACCTCGCCGTTCCGCTTCTCGCGGTGCTCCCGGGCGCGCCCGCCTGTCGCTCGAGATCGGACACTCGCGCGTCCGCGGCCTCCGCTTCCGCGCGTCTCGCCCCTGCCACGCGAGCATCCGACGGGCGCCAATCCACCGCCCCTGCCCCATCGTCTAGCCAATCAGCCACCGCCCATTCAGCTGCGCTTTTTGGCGCACTGGGTCGCCCATCATCTCGCCCGCCTGGCCGCCGTCATTCGGATCTCCGCGCGCTTCTCTGCCGAAAGCGCGAATCGTGCGTGACGTTCGCAACCACCTCCGCCGGTACCGATGTGGCGTCGGGTCGGAAGCGACTACTCGTGCCGGTTCGCATCGGACCTGCTGTGCACGCCGATCGCGACGAGGCGTGCGTCGCTCACGAGGATTGGCTCGTGACGGAAGGCGCTGGCGCGTTCCAGATCGAACAGCTGCTCCTCGCGGATTGCACGCGCGAGACGCCTTGGCCCATCGAGACGACAATCGAAGGAGACGTGGATCGTGGCGGGCTCACCGTCCCGTCGAACTGGTACGGCACGGAGGTCGTTTCCTTCGACCTGTTGTGGCCGCGCTTTTCAGGGTTGCACGTGGCCATCGCCGACGATCACTTCACGGGTGCATCCGCAAATCCGTCGGCGGATGATCACCTCGAAGTCTGGGCGTCACCCGAGTCCGATGGGTACATGTCACTGACCGGGGAGCGTCCGAAGCCAGAGCGCTTTCGCATCCGCGTCGCAGACGGTCGCGTCTTCGGGGTGGAGAGCACGGCGGCGCCACCCTCGGTCGAACGCGCGGAACGACCGGTGCACGTGGTCCTGCGGATCCGTTTGCCCGCGGACGCGGCGAAGCCACACCGGAACGGGATCGCCCTCGCCTACGTTGATGCCGATCCCGGTCAGCCACCCGCCATCGTGGCGACGGGCCACGCCGAGGTCACGACGGCGTCGAGTCTCGGTGTCGCACGAGACGTGCGCAATGGCGTCACTTGCCGCATCGACGGCGGCGCTCTCGTGCGCTCCGTGCCAGCGAAAGGCCGTGAGCAACCGCTGCGCGGTCCGTAGGCGACGGTGTGCTCGGCAGATCGGAAGAGTGGTCGACACTTGACCCAGCCGTCATCTTTGCCGCCAGTTGACATGACCCCTCGTCGGGTGCAGGCCAAATCGCACACCCGCGGGTTTCGACGATCGTCTCCATACAGGACCACAAGAAGGAACTTGCGAGCTACAACACGACAACGGCAATCGCTAGCTTTCCTGCGGACCACGCAATACCAGTGAGCTTGGTGAAGAAGTTGGTTAGGGCAAGTCTAATGGAAATGAAAAAGAAGTCTGGATAGGCTGCATCGCGCCCGCGCACGACCGTGGTCGCCAAGACACCTCGAGCAGATTTCGCGTTGACTGGTTGCGGCGCACCGATCTGGTACGACGCAAGGCTAGCCACCTAACTCCGCGATGAACCAGGGAGCTTTCCCACAGAAATGTCGGTCCCGCCGCAAGCGCCTGCGTTCCCACCTGACAGGTTCCGGTGGTACTGTGCGGGCTGCAGGTTATCGCTAAACGTTAGCGAGACGCAGAGACCGTCTGCTCATACGTCATGGTCCGTTGCTGTCACGACACTTGAGCCCAGTCGAGCTTCTCAAAACCAGCCTGCCCGAACAGCTAATAGGTGCTCGGGCATCCTCCCTGGCGAGGGCTTCGCCGTTGACTCCTGCAGTGCTCGAGGCGAGCAGCCCACAGAGGACCTAGAGCCTGGGGAGCGCCAAGTCGACCGAATCGGCTTCAAACTCGTGTGGAGTTGCGGTTGAAGGCGGCCGGCAACGCGCGCGCTCGTTCTCCACTTGCACGCCGCCCATCCGTGCGTTAGATACTGAACCAGATGGTTCAGTATTCGGCTACACGCCTCGATGCCTCGTTCGCCGCGCTTTCGGACGCCACCCGACGCGGCGTTCTGGAGCAGCTCGGGCGTGCAGAAGCCTCGATTACGGATCTGGCCGAGAGGTTCCACATGACCCTGACGGGCATGAAGAAGCACGTCGGCGTTTTGGAGCAGGCCGGTCTCGTCACCACCGAGAAGTTCGGTCGCGTGCGGACCTGCAAGCTGGGGCCGCTTCGGCTGGACCACGAAACGGCGTGGATCGAGAGGTACCGCCAGCTCTGGGACGCACGCTTCGACGGATTGGACAGGATTGTCGAACAACTGAAACGGAAGGAGAAGGTCGATGGACGCAAGAAGAGAGAGTGAGCCCACTCCCATAAAGAACCGCACGACGGTGGAACGGACGTCTGAGCGTGAGATTGTCGTCACGCGAAGCTTCAACGCTCCGGCGCGCATCGTGTTCGAAGCGTGGACTACGCCCGAGCTGTTCAAGCAGTGGTGGTTACCGAAGTCGATGGGCATGTCCCTGCTTTCCTGCACGATGGACGTTCGCACCGGGGGCAAGTACTGCCTCGTGTTCGGTCTCTCTGGCTCAGAGCCTGCGGAGTTCTACGGTAAGTACATCGAAGTGATACCCAACTCGCGCATCGTCTGGACCAATGACGAAAGTGACAACGGTGCCGTCACCACAGTGACCTTCGAGGAAAAAGGCGACAAGACGTTGCTGGTCCTGCACGAGCTCTATCCCTCGAAGGAAGCTTTCGAGGCTGAACATGGCATGGAGGATGTGATGGGCGAGACCTTCGAACAGCTGGACGAGCTTCTGGTCACCCTAGGCGCGAGCGGGGGACGGTCATGAAGCCGTCGAGCTACTGGCCTAACGACAAAGCGTGCTCAAGGAGAGCCTGGCCATATCACATCCCACGAATGCAGGGCGATAGTTGAGCTATTTGTGCGCATGTCGAGAGACAACTGGCGTTGGAGTACTGAGCGAATCCGGGGTGAGCTTCTGAAGTGTCGTTGTGAAATTCGCTGCGACATCACCATTAGAAACCAAACATCACGGATATGTCACGGTTGAGTTTCGTTCGGTGGATCCTCGTGGTTTGACCCGGGGCCTCAACACGAATTTCATGCAGGCTCTCGTCGGCAGGATAGGTTATTCTTAGGGGGTTGGATACTTCGTGTCCGTCGAAGTAGAGCCTCGAGTTGGGCGAATCAGCTACGATGCGGAGCTCGATGAGCCGCGGCGCTGATTTCACCTCGGGCAATGCAGTTGGAGTTGTCCGGAACGCCGATGCTATTGCGCGATGAAGTCGGTCAAAATGCCCACGCAAGGGTGTGCCCGGAGTACCAACTGTAGCGGGATAGACCGTTGCCACGACGACAAGGCCCAACACCAACAGCGACGCCCAGAGGGCCCACTGCCGAGGGCCCACTGCCCGGCGTCTTGTTGGCCCTACCGAAGAGCGCCGTGCCTTCCGAGCAGATGGTCCTGTTGGGTCGAACCTCGTTTCTGCTTTGGGTGGTGCATTTGAGATGATGACCTTTTTCGAAGGCTCCCCACGGTAGGCCCGAGCAGCCGAGGCTGGTGGGGTGACAGCCGCCTGAGTGCGCACGGCATGCGGTGATGGCGCAGCCGAGGCGGTCGGCAGCGGCGCCTTCTTGGCGGGCTCGGCACGCAGTGATGGCGCAGCCGAGGCGGTGGGCACGGACGGCTTCTTGGCGGGCTCGGCGCGCACTGATGGCGCGGTCGAGGCGATGGGCACTGGCGCCTTCTTGGCGGGCTCGGCACGCAGTGATGGCGCAACCGAGGCGGTCGGCACCGGCGCCGTCTTGGCGGGCTCGGCACGCAGTGATGGCGCAACCGAGGCGGTCGGCACCGGCGC
>CAYVXY010000030.1:7150-64993 GCA_964454965.1 uncultured Polyangiaceae bacterium
GATGGCGCAACCGAGGCGGTCGGCACCGGCGCCGTCTTGGCGGGCTCGGCACGCAATGATGGCGCGGTCGAGGCGATGAGCACTGGCGGCTTCTTGGCGGGCTCGGCACGCAGTGATGGCGCGGTCGAGGCGATGGGCACTGGCGCCTTCTTGGCGGGCTCGGCACGCAGTGATGGCGCAACCGAGGCGGTCGGCACCGGCGCCGTCTTGGCGGGCTCGGCACGCAGTGATGGCGCGCTCGAGGCGATGGGCACTGGCGGCTTCTTGGCGGGCTCGGCGTGCTGTAGCGGCGGATCCGCATTGGTTCGTTCAGGTTTCGAAGCCTTGGCAGCGGCCAGCGGCAAGTTGGGCCTGATGAAGGCCCTAGTCTGCTCTTCGTCCGAATCCTCGCTCTCAGAATCCCAGAATTCAGAGCCCCAACTCTCAGGTATCGTGTCCGCCGGCAGTCGCTGACTCGCAGTGAGGCGCACCGACGGAGCGGCAGTAGCTGTCAGGACTGCCGTCGGCGGTCGCGCCGTTGAACTCGACTGATCCGATCGCGGATTGTCAGGTGGACTGCTCCGCTGCGGTCGATCGATACGTTCCAGCGCGCGTGCCGGTTCGCTTGCCTGGAGCAGAAGGGATAGTTCGCGCTGACTATAGGCGCGAGTGTTCTCATGGGGCGGCGGCTCAGACTGTGCGTTGAGCGTAGCACCGAGCTTGGGTCGTCGGGATCCAATATCGGGTCGAGGTGCTGTGCCCTTGGGCGGCAGTACACTGGAGTAGCGGTGAGCCTCTGCACCAAATGCGCCGGACTCGGAAGTCGTCATGGTGAGTAGCACCAAGCTTGCCACTCTCAGCGCCGCTCCGCCGGTGCTGTGCAGCGGTTCGCTATCTTCTTGTCGCATATTGCATTGAGCTGCTGGAGGTGTCTCGACTACATCCACAGCGCTTTCATGATAGGCGCGCCGAAGAATGAAGCGCAGTTGCTGAACGAACAGGCAGCGTTAGCGCGTCGCAGAGAGCACCAGAACGTTGGTCAGGTCCGCTGCCTGGCCATTCTCTGGTCGTTCTTGACCCAATGCTGATGCTCGCCACAGGCATTGTCCCTTGCGAAGACGAACACGCCCAAGAACGCTCACTGCCGCCAGAAATCATCGAGAAAGATCTGACCTTGAAAGGTCTGGGGCCTACTCGAAATGCGCTCGAGAGAGGGGGCGCTTCGCAGCCATTTCCTCGAGCCAGCGGCGGGCGGCAGGATGGGTGAGCTTGACGCGGCGCCACCATAGTAGCTAATTCTTCCTTGTTGACACCTCGCGCCCTTTGCCAGCGAAAACTCAAGCAATGAACAACGCCTCGGCCCAATCACCCCACCACCAGTCGCCGACGCCGTTGAGGCTGCATGCCGGACATTAAGCAAGAGGCCCAGCTTCTCACCGCCCCGAACTCCAACACATCCGACATCCGCGCCCTCTTCGCGACCCGTATCCTGCGGTTATTCGCCTACGGAGCCCTCTCGGTCATACTCGCACTCTACCTCGCCGCAGCAGGGCTGACCGAGAGTGAGATCGGCCTGCTACTGACTCTGACCCTCGTAGGAGACACAGCCATATCGCTCTGGATCACGACGAGGGCCGATCGGGTGGGCCGCAAACGCATGCTCATCCTCGGCGCTGGCCTAATGATCTTTGCGGGCCTGCTCTTTGCTACAACGCGATCATTTTGGCTGCTCTTGTTCGCGGCAACCATCGGCGTCATCAGCCCAAGCGGCAACGAGGTCGGTCCCTTCCTAGCCATCGAGCAAGCAGCTCTTTCCGAAGAGATACCGTCGGAGCGCAGGACCAGGATCTTTGCCTGGTACAACCTCGTGGGCTCATTTGCGACCGCGCTCGGAGCGTTGGTCGGCGGCGGGCTGGTCCAAGCCATGCAGCTGCGCGGCTACGAAGAGCTAGTAAGCTTTCGGGCAGTGGTCCTCGGCTATGCGCTCATCGGCGCAGCCATGGTCATCTTGTTCTCCCGACTAACGTCGGCCGTCGAAGCGCCGATCGCCAAGCAAGTGGCAGCAACGGCGGGCTGGATGCAGGCGAGCCTCGGGCTGCAGGAGTCGCGGAAAAATGTCATAAAGCTCGCCGGCTTGTTTACGCTCGATGCTTTCGCTGGCGGCTTCGTAGTGCAGGCGTTCGTTGCCTACTGGTTTCACAACCGATTCGGAGTAGATCCGGCAACGCTCGGTGGCATCTTCTTCGGTGCCAATGTGCTCGCGGGGATCTCCGCGCTCTCGGCTACTTGGATCGCTTCGAAAATCGGTCTGCTTGCGACCATGGTAGCGACCCACATACCCTCGAACATTCTACTGTTGCTCGTACCGCTGATGCCCACCCTGCCACTGGCCATCCTGATGCTGCTTCTGCGTTTCGGCATCTCGCAGATGGACGTCCCCACCAGGCAGGCCTACACGATGGCGCTCGTCCCTCCGGCAGAGCGGTCGGCGGCAGCGGGTTTGACCGGCGTCGCGCGAACCGTCGGGGCGGCGCTCTCTCCACTCATAGCAGGACCGCTCTTCGCCTCCGCCGCACTCGCGGCCCTCCCATTCTTCATCTGCGGAGGACTCAAGATTGGCTACGACCTTCTCGTCTGGCAAACGTTCCGGAAGGTACGGCTCCCCCACGATGGTCGATTGCCGTCTCCGTAACGGAGGTTGCTCCGCCTTGCTTGGCACGCTATCCGAAGATTGATGCTTTTCGACGCGAATGACGACCTGGGTTGGGTCAAGGCCAAGGACGTACTGCCCAACTTCACTTCCGTTCGGTCGTTCATTTCCGGCGACGGCTTGCCGCGTGTGGAAGCAGACTACCGATACTGTGCCGCCACACGCAGGGTTCGCGGACTCGTTCGCTTTGGAGATGCGTCCGAGGGGATGCCCGGGTTCGTTCATGGCGGAGCCATCAGCGGCGTCTTCGATGAAGCAATCGGACTGCTCTCTTGGTACCTTGGCGTGCCAGTAGCAACGAGGGAACTCGTGGTGCGTTATCGGCAATTCGTGCCAATCAACTGCACCGTGCAGGTCGAAGGCCAGCTGCTGCCTCCGGAAGCCTGGATGGTACAGGGAAGCGCCGTGATGAAAGCACTCGATGGAACGCTCCACGCAACGGCGCATGCATCCTTCGTGGAACTAGATCCACTGCTCGTTACCGAAATCGCCGCGAGAAATGCCAGCCGAACGCGAGTCGAGTGAATCGTCACCGCGGAGCTGGCGAACATGCACGCATTTGGTTAGGTTGGCGGGCAATGCCGCGCCCACCTAAGCTTCGCTGCGTCGCTCATGTTCCCGGCTCGGTCTATTTCAAGCCGAGTGGTATCCCGATGACGGAGCTTGAGGAGGTCGTGCTCGGCTTGGATGAACTCGAGGCGTTACGCTTGGTCGACTTCGAAGCCCTATCGCAGGAAGAAGCCGGCGAAAAGATGGGTGTCTCGCGCGGCACCATTGGCAGGTTGCTGGAAAGAGGGCGCAAGACGGTGGTCGATGCGTTGCTGCACGGCAGGGCGTTGCGAATCGAGGGTGGGCCAGTGGCAGCCAGTACTAGCCGACGGCGCGCGCGTTGTTGTTCAAAGAGTGAGAGCACTACTTGACTCATTTAGCGCCAGGGCCGAAAGAGGGAACCGTCCGGAATCCTTGGCGGCTGACGGCTACCCTTCCGCCCCATACAGGCCGAGCCCGAGCGACAGTAGCTCCTTTACGGGTCTACAGTCTGGCGCGTTGACCGTGCCGCTCTGATTCTTCGCGACCGAGCCGCAGCCGCCGCCGCAGGCGAGTTGCAGCTCGCAACTCTTGCATTGCGGAATCGTTAGTACGTCGCGTTCTGCCCAGCATTCGACTTTGTCCGTAGCGAGCTGGACCTCAGGGTAGAACGTCCCCAGCGATTCCTCGGCCTTTCCAACCGTCGCCGTGCAGCTGTAGATATGCCCGGTGTAGTCGAAGGCCCATTCTGTCTTCGTACCTGGGCAGGCGTCGAACAGCGGACTCGGGAGCTTACCTTGGTCGCTCAGCGTGCGCGCCATCGAGAAGGCTGGTCGGTGAAAGCGCAGGATCTCGGGGTGTTCGCGCGCCAAACGGTAGAGCTCATGGTGCAATTCGATGCGACTGTACAGGCGGTCGCGACCGACTTGGCATTCGTGTAGCTCGTAGTTGCGACCGATCTGCGTCTTGAATTTTGGATGGTTTGTCCAACCGCGTTCGATGGCGAAGTGCGCCAATTCGACATAGTCAGGCAGATTCTCTCGATCGACGACACTACGCAGGTTGACGGCGAAACCCAACGCCAATGCGGCATCCACGCCGGCCACGATGGCATCGAAAGTCGAACCGCCAGATACGAGATGGCGACGCCCGTCGTGGATCGTTTTAGGGCCATCGAGCGTCACCTGGATCTCCCGGATCCGTCCTTGGGACAAGTCATCGAGGTAGCTAGCCAAGTGGTAGCCGTTGGTTACGACTGCTAGGTCAAGACCGCGCTCGGCGGTCTCTTTCACCATTTGTCGAACGACACTCCGCGATGATTCATTTGGCAGCAAAGGCTCGCCGCCAAACAGGGTGACGTACTTCTTGCGACCGGCAAAAGTCCGATCAACGTACGCGAAGAAGGCCGCGATCGTCGCTTGCTGCTGCGCATCCTTCGGCGTCTCGTAGGACTTCTGATAGCAGTAGGAGCAGTTGAAGTTGCAAGCGTAGCTAGGTACGTAGAAGAGTTGGATTTCGTCCGTATCGCGACCGTCGATGAAATCCAGATAGGCCTTGCGATAGCGTAGCTCTTCCTCGTCCGCTTCGACGACATAGCCGTGACTGACGAACTCCTCCGGCAGCTCCCCCTTTGGATCCGTCAGTAGTTTCACTTCGCTGGCATCAAGTACATCGGCGTGACCGCTGAGCAAATTGACGACATAGAATTGATCCGTACCAGCGACGGACGAAACGATATTGAAGCGCGAAGACTTCATCTGGGTCGCAAGTCCTTGGATATGACAGTGCCCGGGCAGAACGCTAATTCTTGCTCGAGCACTGTGCTAGGGTTGAATCAATCGTGACAGCCGGCGACGGTCTTGCTGACCTTCGCGCAGCATTGCGCCTCTTGCTGCTGAATGACCGGAGCGGGCGAGTTCTGTCGCTCGTGCCGATGAGCCTCCGGCGAAGACTTGGCGCTTTTCAGAAGGGACTTCATGTAAGTGGCATTCTCCTTTCCTCACGATTCAAAGGCAGCGTCAACAGCAGCAACACGCCTTGGCTGCAGGGGCAGCCAGGTTGGATGCGCCGGGACGTGCACCGGCGATCGTGAAACTTGCGACAGTGGCCTTACCCTTTTCGTAAGGCGCACTCTCTTCTAGGATCTCGACGTCGACCAACCCTGCAGCCGCGATCGTCGTCAAGTAGTCCGCTTTCGTGCTCGCACCTGCCCAGCACTCCGCGATTGCCGCGGGATCGTTGCGGTAAACTTCCGGCACCGGCTGCAGAGCGTAGATGTCACTGATGACGAAACGCCCCCCGGGGCGCAAGATGCGCGCGATTTCACGCCATACTTTGGATTTGTCGTTCGCGTGATTCAATACGCAATTCGAAGTGACCCAATCGACGCTAGCGTCCGGCAATGGGAGTGCCTCGAGGTCGGCGCGCAAAAATGCCGCATTTTCGATCCCCGTCTTTTGCGCGGTCTTGCGCGCCTTCTCCAGCATCACCTCGGTGATGTCTATTCCGTAGGCTTGGCCGTTGGGCGCAACCTGTTCAGCGAGCCGCAACACATCGGTGCCGCGCCCGCTGCCGAGATCGACGCATACCTGCCCGGGGGCCGCGGTGATGTAGCGCACGGCCGAACCACAGGAGAGGCAGCAGGAAACTTCGGCGAGGGCGCCATAACGGGTCTCAATCGCATCGGTCATCTGGTCCACCTGAGGATAGAGCCAATTGGCAAGGCAGTGGAGTCGATATTTCTTTGGGGCGGCTTCTTTGGGCTAACTGGCGATTTCTCGGGCAGCCACAATGGAGGCGATAGTCCCGTCGGAGACCGCCGTCGTCATCTGACGGAAGCGTTTGCTCACGATGTCCCCTGCCGCATAGACATGGGGAACGCTCGTGTGCATCTCGGCGTCTACCTTCAGGTACCCAAAGCCATCCAGATCGAAACGTTCGGGAAACAAGTCGAGATTGGGGCGCATCCCGGCGAAGATAAACACTCCGTCACAGGATAGCTCCTTCAACTCATGCGTCTTGAGATCCTCGACCAGCACCTTGCTAACAGTGCTCCCATCGTGAATGAACTCACGCGGCTCATGCTCGAATACGAAGTCGATCTTCGGATCGGCAAAGGCCTGTTCTTGGGCTACCTTGTTTGCTTGAAGCTCGGCAAACTGATGTACCACTGTGATCCTCGAGGCGAATTTCGAGATGAACAGTGCCTCTTCGATCGCGGAATTGCCGCCGCCAATCACGATGACATGCTTGCCCTCGTAGTACTTGGCGTCGCAGGTGGCGCAATAGGAGATCCCCTTGCCCTTGTATTCTAGCTCGCCCTTGACGCCGATGAGGCGCGGCGACGATCCTGTCGCAATGAGCAGCTTCTTGGCGCGAATCGTCTCGAGACCGTCCACGAGCAAACTACGCCCTTCGAGATCGACGTTACTCACCTCCGCGGCTAGGCGCAGCTCGACCCCGGCCGCTTTCGCATGTTCCACCATGAAATGGGCCAACATGAATCCTGGCTGGGGCTTTGGGAATCCGGGAAAGTTCGAGATCTGATGGGTGACGGAGAGGTTGCCGCCGCCAAGTCCGGCGTCCACGATGATTACCTTCAGTTTGGCCTGGGCGGCGTAGATCCCAGCGGTAAGCCCCGCGGGGCCGCCCCCGAGGATTAGCAGATCCGCGTCGGTTGTCGTTGGCTTCTGGAAGGCCGCCAGGCGCTTGGAAACTTCGGGGGATACGAGCTTGTCGAGAGACAGCGCGATGGCCGAGCGACGAATGGCTCCGATCAAGCGCTCGTCCACTTCCTTACCACCCTTGAAGAAAAGTAGCGTCGGTGAGGAGCGTACATTCAACTGCTCCGAGAGTTCGCGATTTCCCTGGCGAAACACCTTCAGGAACTTGACCTGATCACCATAGAGCTCAGCCAACCCCTCGAATTTCGGCGCAACGGCCTCACAAGGGGGGCACTCCGTCGAATAGAAGTCGAGTATGACGGGCAGGTCGCTCTTGGTGACCTCTTGTTCGTACTCGTTGGCAGTAATTTCTCGGACCTTGTTGGAATGCATGGTGGGCTCCCCCGATGCTACCTCACGCGACGGCAGCTTGTGATTCGTCCCTGGCGGGACCGTTGAGAATGGCGTCCATGTCGAGCTTCTTGACTTCCTCGATCAGCCTCGCCATTGCCTTGTCCGGCAACATGCCCGGCTCAGAGTAGAGCATCGCACGTTCGCGAATGACCATGAGCGTTGGGATGGAGCTGATATTGAACTGTTCTGCAAGGCCTGGTTCTTCTTCGGTATTGATCTTTCCGAACACGATGTCCGGGTTGGCGGCCGCGGCTCGCTCGAAGATCGGGCCAAAGGCGCGGCAGGGGCCACACCAAGGCGCCCACCAATCGAGCACGACGATTCCATTGCCTTTTACGATTTCGGTGAAATTGTCGGCAGTAATCTTTACGGTGGCCATGGGTTTGGTTCCTTCGATAGGGGACTAAGATGAGGGACTACGAGGCCTTCTGTGCGGACTTCGTGCTCACTCCAATGAGCTGATAAAGGGGGCAACTGCCGATGAGCCCGGTTGCGAGCGGAACGACGCCGATCCACCCCAATGGGGTAGCAGGTCCGACGAATACTAGAGCGAGTAGCCCGAATCCGAGAGCGACGCGAATGACGCGATCGAGGGTTCCAGTATTGAATGCCATGACTAGTTCTCCTGGTATGTCCAGAATCAAGAATCCCACCGCATCCCGCCCCGCACGACGCTGGGTCTCGACGCTGCTCGGAAGGTTTTTTCTGGCGGTCTGCTCAGTAGGAGCCAGGTCGGTGGCGAATAGGTTCGCTCCGTTCTTAGGCAGAAATCCCCAGGGGTTCGGGGATACACGCCAGCTCGAACCCAATCCTCGCGACTACCCTTGCCGGCCTCCAGGTGTCGCTCGTTCTCTGGTTCAGCTGTCTTGGACGGCCACGATGGTCGGCGCAAAATCCAAGATGGACCGCAGATTCCGCTTCTGCCAATTCAGCCGCGAATTGGTCACGAATTTTACGTCGTATTTTTGACTTGGCTCAAGCGTATCTATCGAGGCAATCCAGTTGATAATGGCTTTGAAACAGGATGAGTTCAGAAAGTACAGATCGCGAATGTCCACCACTACCGAACGCGCGCCACCGCTACACAAGTGCTCGTGAACCTGACTCAAATAGGGCCCCAAGAGGGGGACAACGTCCATGTCCGCATTGCCAGACATCATGATCCGGACTCCACCGCTGCTTTTCACCGCGATGGTAAACCCCTCCCGAACGATTGCAGGTATTGCGATGTCGCCCATCATTGCCTCACACAGGGCAGGCTAGCTTCCGCCCGAATTGTAATCTCGTCTCCCGACCGAGAATAGCCAATTCTCATATCACCTTCCGCACGAATACGCGTAAGGCCGAGCCCGGAGCCTTCCTTTCGCTGGACACTCTGATTCATGTACCTCAAGTACGTGGCGCGCGGGTCGTCTGAGCTCGCGATATCCTTGAGAATTTCCTCGAGTGCCGCAAGGCGTTCCGGACTCGCGCGGTTCGCGGCCGAAATGCAAATCTGGTACTCGGATTGGTGGGACAGGACCTCCACTTCGAGCCGCATCGAGCCGCCCTCCGCGTACTTGGCCAGATTTTCCATCAGCTCATGCACTGCCATGGCCACCTGCGAGCTGGCGTCTGCACCAAGCAGTGGCTCACAAAGCTCCTCGACGAAGCGCCGAGTGGTCGTAATCATGTGAACCGACGGCGGATTCCGAAATCGCATTTGGACGGAAATCGCCTCAGCCGTCTTGCTGTCCGGCATGGACTTGCTCAGCGCTCCACCAACACAGCTAGCGGGTAGGTGTAGTTGTGAAAAGCCGGTTCGCCACCCAGATGGGCGATCTCTCCCCAAGCCAACATGCCAAGCCATGGAATGCTGGGTCCTAGCCTAGCCCCAAGCTCCGCATTCTCGGCCATGGCAAGGTCAGTACCCAAGAACGGTACGGTACGGCCGCGGCACTCGAAGCCGAGCATCGCCAAAGGCTTTCTGCCCTGGATCCGAACTGCAAGCTCCTCTGCCATGGTCTTGGTCCCGTTTAGAACCGCATCCACCGTCCGGTGGTGGAACGCAACGCGGGTGCCTTCTGGAAAGCCCGCCTGCACGCTCACGGCTCCTGTCGCGTAATCGATCCCGTTGGCGGCTCGTATAAGGTACATGGGGCGTTGTTCGGGCCCGTGCGGCCCTTGCACAGTGACCATTCGCTCTACAGCAATGGCCCAAGAAACCAAGTGCTCCTGCTGCAAGACTTCCCCTTGAATATGACCCGTAGCGTCGCGGAACACCTCCGCAGCTGGCCGACCATCGAGCTCCAATATGCGGTTGCCCTCGGCGCGAGTGACGGTCATGACAACACCGGTCGGTGAGGTTCCGTGACATATGCCAACTTCCGCCTCGATCGGGCCGGACAAGGCAAAGGCAACCAAGCTGCGCTTCAAGGCATCGGTGTCGAAATACTGAAACGTTGAAACAGGCAATCCCCAAGACAAACTCGCGCCACCACCAATGAAGGTGCAGTCCAGTACGGACCGCATGCCGGCTAACATCTCCTGGACGTTCGTCCCGCATGACGCATCGTACAACATCCCCACGAGCGTCGGCTCACGCCCACTCTGCGACTTCAGCTTAGTGGCTATGCTTCTACCTTTCTCGTAGGTATCCACGCAAATTTCGCGTTCGCAGGCGCTTACTGCCACGAGCTCGCTGCCGCCAAAACCCATCACGCCAAGACCATAGCCCTCCTCAGTCAACTTCCCATTTGCGACAACGCCCTGCGCTGAGCATCCTATCAGCAGCGGTTCTGGGCCAACCGCGCTCCGAATGCTACTGAGCAGAGCGGCTTGTTCGTGGTTGATGGTGCCATAGACTAGCAGGAGGGAAAGCTTGTCGGAGCCAAATTGGTCCAACACACTTCGTACAGCCGCTTTGGCCGCTGTCGTCGAATCGGCTTCCAGGTTGAGGGTTGCAGCGGCCTTGACGCGCATGATGTCTCCTTGCAATTGCTTCTGGTGAGTCGACGGTCGAGAAAGCGCTTCCCCTGGGCTCGCCTGCCCAAACTGGAACTGCCTCCGAAACATCACGCTAACGCAAAGCCAAGACCTAGAGAAGGCCATTTCAATCTGCAGTGATCAGGTGCTTCCTCGGCGGCATCGATCTATGCAAGACTCAGTAGGCTCGCGGAAGCGCACGTGAACCTACAGAGAGCGTTGGTTTGACCGCTACTGGAATCGGCCATCATGGACAACGAATCCCAAGTCCTCAAAGAGAAGGCTCTCCTGCTCATCAATCGCGAGCGGGAATTGCACACTCTGCGAAACAAGCACCAGCGCTTGCTCAATTGGCTGTCCTTGTCGCAATCGCTGCCGGAAGTAGTCGATCGTCGCTTCAGCCTTGCTGAAATTGGAACCAAGTTCGTCCAGCGAATCATCTCCGCCATCAAGCTCCAGCGGGTCCACTTGCTGGAACTTACCGCAGAAGGAGTGCGGCCCCTTGGCACAGACCAACCGCTGAAGCCCCCGTTGCCAGTACAGACGATGGAATGCCTGACGACAGTCCGTTCAGGCATGTTCAATCAGCCTGAAGGTGACTGTCAAGCGGCGCTGGCCGACTCAGTGGGACTTCACCGGTTGCTCTGGTATCGCTTCGATCTTTGGCAAGACAAGATGGTGCTCCTCGTGGGTGGGTTCGACCAAGAGCGCGGCGCCTCTTACATGCCCTTCGATCAGGAAGATGCGGAGCACTTTGCGCACACCGGTCAACACTTCGAGTCACTCCTGAGCAACCTGCTGCTACTCTTTCAGCTCGAACAAGAGAAGCACCACTTGGAACGATTCAACGAGGAGCTTGAGCTGCGTGTCCAAGCACGCACGGAGGAGCTAGGGCGAGCCAACCAAGAGATCTCCCTGGCACTTTCCGCACTCCGGGAGAAAGATCGCCGGCTTAGCGAAGACCTCGAACAATCACGCTCATTTCAACAGAGCATCTTGCCGGTACTTCCGCAGAAGCCCGGCATTGAGTTTGGTGCCGTCTACCAACCGTTGGATATGGTGGGTGGCGACATCTACGACGTGGTAACCATCGATCACGACCACTTCCGTGTCTTTGTTGCGGACGCAACCGGCCACGGCGTGCAGGCTTCCATGCGCACCATCGTGATCAAGTCAGAATACGACCGAATCAAGCACGCTCATGCGTCGCCCGCTTCGCTCCTGAGCGAGCTAAATCGGCGCCTGGTCAGTCAGTACGTGGAGCGCGAAATGCTCTGCACCTGCTGTTGTTTCGATATCAAGTTGAACGCAAACGGCGCCACCTTGCACTACAGCAACGCAGGGCATCCGGCCTTGTTCCACCAGTCACAGTCTGGCACGTGCGAAGTATACCACGATGGACCGTTGCTCGGCTTGATGCCCGAGGTCAATATCGAGGTGCGGGAGCTCTCGCTTGCTCAAGAGGATCTGGTGATCGCGTATACAGATGGAATCTCCGATCAGCTTGGGCCCGGACACGAGCAGTTCGAACTCCAAGCAGCGATCTCTAGGCACTTTGCAGCTGGGCAACCTTTGGCACAAGCGGCCCAAGACTTGCTCAGCAGTTTTGCCAGCTTCTGTGGCCCGGTTCCGCTGTGCGACGACGTTACGCTCGTGGCCTTGCGGATCAAGTCATCACGAGAAAGGAAGATAAGCTAGTGCCGGAGTGCCCCAAACTGTCAAGGTGTCCCTTCTTCAGCAACAAGTTGCAGAACATGCCCGCGGTGGCTGAAATGGCCAAAGCTTCCTATTGCCGCGGCGGCCACCACGAGTCATGCGCGCGATTCATCGTGTCACAAGCCTTGGGTCCAGCGGCCGTCACTGACGATCTGTTTCCTGATCAGACGGATCGAGTATCAGAACTCCTGCGTCGCGCGCAGCGCTGAGACTTGTTCCTCCGGAGTAGCGCTCATACGAGCTGCCATTGCTAGACGGCAAGCTGAAGTGCGGACTTGTCCTGCGCAGGCTGACCAAGCGGGCCTATTCGACGGCCCTGTTCCTCGCGATATTGGGCGGTCCGCGAAGGATTGCGTCCATATCCAGCTTTTTGACCTCCTCGAGCAGGATCGAAAGGACTCTCTCCGGCAACGCTCTCGGATCTGAGAATAGCATTACCCGATCCCGAATGACCATCAGTGTTGGGAGCGAGCTGATGTTGAACTGTTCCGCGAGCGTGCGTTCTTCTTCAATGTTGACCGTCCCAAAAACGACGTCAGGGTTGGCGGCAGCGGTTCGCTCATAGATAGGGCCGAAATCGTGGCACGTGCCACACCACGGCGCCCACCAATTCAACACGACAATGCCACCTCTCTTGACGGTTTCGATAAACTCCTTCGCAGTAATCTGAACTGTCGCCATTGGTCGAGTTCCTCTGACAATTGTCTACAGTGAAGACTGCAACTACCTCTGGGTGGAATTGCTAGTCACCCACAGAAACGTTTACCGCTGTTGAAGCTCGAACGGTATCCAGCTTCGAGCGTCCCGAATGCCTACCAGTCCAAGTGATTTGGGTTCTGGGAGGTCCACGAATAGGATCTAAACTGGCGTTCTGCTAGGTGTGAGCCAGGTAGGAAGAGCTTGGGTTCCAGAGCAGCCTAGCCATGGCCAGTTCGTTCTTCGCGGAGGACGAGATGTCCAGATATCTCGGCAGCACTCGGCTTCTGCAGACCGTCGAACAAGGCGGTCTCGTGGAGGTGGCCAGAATTCCTTGAGTTTTGTCGACTCTCAAGTCCAGTGAACAGGCAGGCATGAGACGCGATTTCGACACTGCACCGAAGACCTGGGGCCAAAATGACGCACGCACGCGCATGTCGACGGCAATCGCAGACGCCATGATTGGCGTTTTGGGTCTATCTGGGAGCAAAGTGCTGCTCGACTATGGCACAGGGACGGGAACCGTAGCTCTGCGAATGCAGCCGCTGGCGCGTCAGGTCATCGCCGCTGATGCATCACATCGCGGATACCGCTCGGTTCGCAGCAGTACTCTATGGCCTCTTGCCAGTCGGCGGAAGAATCGCACTTGCTGAGGAATGTCCTGGTCCGTCGCTACGCATTGCTCCAGAACGCTTACCTCGAGGCACCATCATGACCGTAGCTAGGAAATTTGCCGCAACAACTGTCATCGGATCCGCCTTGCCGATAGTGCGAATTGGGGTTGGCGCTCTGGCGGCGATTCTAATCGTAGGCCTTCAGTCCGTCGCCGTCAGCGACGCACCCATTCGCTTCGCACCTTCATTGATGGTGGTCGCCCTGGGCACTTGGTATTGGGGTTATTTGGTGGGTGCAGCTACGCTTACGACGTCTGCCGTATCCGTAAACCATGCGCTACTGCATCCGCGGTGGCTCTGGTCTGCGACGCCCGAGGCGATGACGGCAACCGCCATCTATTTCGCGATCGGGATAGGCATCCTTTGGGGCGTTGGGACAGTGCGCAGCCGGATGCAGAAAGTGGAAGGTGCTCTAGCAAACGCCAAGCTTGCTTCCGAAACCGAGGTTCAACTGCGCCGGAGCGGCGAAAATGAGCTTCATTGTCGTCTTGCCGAAATGGAGCGTAAGTGCGCCAAAGTGTTGGGCCTGGCTCAAGCTTCAGCGGCCAACGAGCGCTATGCAGCCAACGTGGAGTCCCGTATTCAACAGTTGAACGATGCGTTTACGGAGTTTCCGCTGCCAATGGCATTACTCGACCTGGACCACGGGATGCCTGAATTACGCTCACTTCGCGCCGTCAATCGGAGCCTCAAGGAGTTGGCCAATATCTCGGGGGTTCACAGCGCACCGCCGATTGATGCGCTGGGCAGCATCGTTACAACCGCCGGGCACCCCTACCCGTCGAGCGAACATCCTCTCTTGCTGGCTGCACGAGGTGCACCCGTGTGCGAAGCTCGAATTGGATGGGTATCTTCAGATGGCCAGCTTCAAAAGGCGAGCCTCTATGCCGCCCGGGTTGCTCAAGGTCGAATGCTGGCCATGGCTGTTGTGCCGATGCCTGGAAGAATCTTGGAACTTCTGGCGCCCAAATCCTAGCCAGCAACGTTCCCTCGCTCGGCAACGAGCAAATTGCCTCGTTCGGTAGGTCCCTGAATCTGACGGCGAGAGTCGCGAGCCAGCCGAATTGCGAGCCCTCCTCCGAAAACGAACAAGCCAATGCATGCCCACTGTGCCGGTGTCAGAAGCGCGTAGCGCAAATCTCCGCCTTCGGGGTCGGTGACGCGCAGGAAGTCGAGCCCAAACCGCACGGGCGCGTACGCCATGCTGGCGGCAACGATGTACCAACCATGCACGTTCCGATTGCGCCAGGTCAGTGCAAAGGCCATTGCGAGGACCACGGCGAACAGCATCTCTAGCAGCCCGAGATCGTAGCGGGCTTGAATGCCATGGCGAAGCTGGAACCAATGAAAGTCGGTCGACACCCCTGGTCCGTACGCTACCGAAAACCAGGAACTGGGTGAAGTCCTTGCGCCTGGATGGTCATGCACAACGCTGCAGCCAGCGCGACCGAAGATCCATGCCGCGGGAAACACAGCCATGACGACATCCGCGTAGGGCATCAAGTGCATCGGCCTGGGGCGTCGAACTGGGACTTGAATGTTCCAACGTTGTCCGAGCGAAAGGCCTTCTCGAGTCGTATAGTACTTCCACGCCAGAGCTCCGAGCGCACCTCCAATGAAGCCGCCAAAAGAACTCAACCCGGTCCAAAGCATCAGCAGGGTCCAAGGTTGTTCAAGCACTTCTCGGGGATGGTAAAAGATGCTGTCGAGAACGTGACCGCCAATGAACCCGCCAATGAGGATCCACGTAATGAAAGACTGAAGATTTGGGGCATCAAGCCCTACGTGCTTCGCCCTACGAGTGGCGAGAGCGATCCCCACCATGACACCCAGTACTACTAGAATACCGAACGGCTGCAGCTTGATTGGTCCGATCCCGATTGGGGGCACGATTACGTACGGGATCATTGGGCGGGTCCAGTGGCACGCGAGCAAAACATGGCGCGTGAACCCCCAGCGGGTGTGGAATATTCCTGACTGAAGGCCTCATAGCGGTCAATGGGGCGCTCTATTCGTGAGCGGGTTGGGTCTACCCCTCGTCAGAGTCGCGAATTACCCCTGCCGTCCCCCGGGAGTTGCACGTTCACAAGTCTCGAGTTCGAGCCGAGGCATGGGTGGTGGCGGCCGGAAGGCATCAAGCGGCATCCGCAGGTACCGAATCCCGCCAACCGGCTCCGGCAAACGTCCGGCATCAATGTTCACCTGAACGCTCTGAAACAGCAGCTTCGGTGCGGGTAGCGTTGCGTCCCGCTTCTCGCGGAACGTCACGAAGTCCACCTGGCTGGTATCTGCCTTGAGCGCGACGTTGGCACGCTTTTGCTCGCCGACAGTCGTTTGGTAGCGCAATTCGCGACCACCGGGTTGATAGTCGTGACCAACGAAGATCCTTGTCTCGTCCGGGAGCTGATAGATGCGTTGCTGAACGGACGCAAAAAGCGCCGTCGCGCTGCCCCCAGGAAAATCGCAGCGACCAGCGCCTGAGTCGGGCATGAAGAGGGCATCGCCCGTGAACAAGGCGTCATCGATCAAGTAACTCGCACAGGCGGGTGTATGACCTGGGGTATAGATGGTGCGCAGCTTGATAGTACCTGCCTCGAGGACCTCGCCGTCGTCGAGAAGTCGTTCGAATTGGCGTCCGTCTACCGGGAAGCCCTGCCCCAGTGCAAAAACGTCGCGGAACGTCGATTGCACCTCGGTGATGCGTCGACCAATGGCAACTTTCACGTTGGGGCACGCCTCCTTGAGCAGCTGCGACCCCGAAAGATGGTCGGCATGGGCATGGGTCTCGAGCACATAGTGCAGCTTCAAATGATGCTCGTTCAGAAAGTCGACTACCTTGGTGACACTTTGACGTGAAATGGCACCTCCAGCCGGATCAAAATCCATGACCGGATCGATCACGACCGCGTCGAGCGAGGTCGGATCGTAGACCACGTACGTCAGAGTGCTGGTGCGTTCATCGAAGAAGCTGCTGATTTCCATGACGTTCCCCTTGTAATTATCTGGATTCGAAACCGACTGTATTCACCGAGAATCTCTACGCAATTGCCGCGCGAAAGGCGCGCACGAGCAGTAGAGTCCCCATGCACAAGACCAAAACGGCAAAGGACCTTCTCAGCGACTTCGCTGCAATCCTCGTTGTCAATTTGGAGCCAACTAGGGCCCCCATGGATGCGGCCAGAGCGATCAAAATGGCAAAGCGATAGTCGATCGCTACGTGGCCGAGGTACCCGAGTAATGCTGCGGTGGAGTTCGCTGTGACGACGACGAGCGAGGTGCCAATGGCGGCCCGCATTGGCATCCCGACCAGTAGTGCCAACGCCGGCACCACCAAGAACCCGCCACCGGCTCCCACGAGGCCAGTGACCACCCCAACTAGAAACCCAAGGGCAGTGACATAGGCAATGGGTTTCGGTTTGATTGGGTTCGTTCCGTCGTGCTCGCTTCGGCCACGCCACATGGACCAGGCCGTGGCTAGCATCATCCCAGAGAACAAGCCGATGAGTAGCCACCCAGGTACGAATTGGGAAAGACGCCCGCCCACGTAGGCACCAAGCATGGCCGAAGGCGTGAACACCAGAGCTCCACGCCAGCGCACATTCCCAGCGTGGGCATGTCCCAACGCCGCCACCGCGCTGGCTGCACCGACAACGAACAAGGAAGTGGCAATCGCGGTTTTGTCCGATAGCCCAGCCACGTAGATGAGCAGCGGTACAGCGAGGACTGAACCGCCACCGCCAAGCGTGCCCAAGGCGAGACCGATCAATGCTGCCAATAACGCAGTGAGGTCGATCACGAGGCGATGCGGCCGATTTCTTTGGCCATTCTACCAATCGATTGCAGCACCAAATCCGCGTGCCCCTTCTCTTGCTGTGCCAACTCGCCGAGTGCGCGCTGAGCCGCTTCCGATGCTACTGACGTAGCCAAGTTCTTGTAGAGATCGTAGGCTCCGAGTTCAATCTCCAGAGCCAATTCAAGCAGTGCCATGTCACCAAGGGAACCAATCGCCTCCGCACGGCTTAGGACCGCGTCGAGCGACATGCCGTTTTCGATAATGGCACCCGGAAGCGATGCAAACGTCTCTTCGAAGCTCTGCATGTCTCCCGTGGAAACCTGCATCAGAAGCTGGTGCACCGCTCGCCCATGTGCCAACTCTGCACTGACGAGTTGGGAGAACGTGTCTGCGAGAATACCCGATTGTCGGGTGGAGGCGATTCGCTCGTACAGGCGGTGAGTGCCTTTTTCGAGATCCAGAGCTCGACGAAGCAACACCTCCGCGGTAGCTGAAAGGTCGAAGGGAGTGAGCCTTGGGAAGTCAACAAGCACCTGCCCATCCCAACCCATGAAGCCACCTACGAGATTGAAGACCGCCGGCAGCTGCAATACCTGCGACGCCCAGGCACTTGCCCTGGCCGATCTGCCGCCGCTGCGGCAATAGAAAATCAGACGGCGACCGGCGAGCTGTTTGACCTCCTCGGTATAGGCCTCCAACTCGTTGAGAGGAATCAGCCGCGCACCCGGAATATGTCCAGCAATGTACTCTTCGCTTTGGCGCACATCAATCAGGACAAATTCGCGTTCGTGGTGCTTCTTCAGGTATTCCCTGAGCTCAGCACTCGAAATGTTCGTGACGGTCGATGAGTTCATGGCAACTTGCATTGAGCCCCCTGCTGAGCATGTGCTTGGTAGACTGACATTGTTGAACCGCTTCATTGCTGAAGCGCCAAGACTTGACCCTAGGCCAAGCCGGTCAGATTAGACGTAGTTGAGCAAATATTGGTTCCCCGCGAGAGGACGCTATTCCACATAGCAGTCGGTAGGGCACGCTGCCTAGGCCCAATCGACTTTGGTCTTGGACCTGTTGTTCAGGTACTTTTCCGCTGTCACGGCTGCCACGACGCCATCTGCTGCGGCAATGACCGCTTGCTTTACGTGGGTGCAAAGCAGATCGCCCACGGCAAATACTCCCGGAACGGAAGTCTGCATTTGCGCGTCGACCTTCAAGCACCCCTCAGGAGTCGTGTCCAACTGGCCCATGAGATACTCGGTAATCGGGCGACTTCCTTGGAGATAGACGAAGACGCCGTTCACGTTGAGGTCCTGCTCGGCGCCAGCACGACTCGCAGTGCGAATGCCTGTGACTGACTTGTCACCGGCAATGTTCACGAGACGCGTCGCGAAGTGAACCTGAACGTTTGGCGCGGCTTCGAGCGCCGAAACCAACGATTCGCTCGCCTTGAACCTTGACGTCTGGACAAGCAAATGCAATTTCGAGGCGAATTTGGTCAGAAACAGCGCCTCTTCGAGGGCTTCGTCATTGTTGCCAACTACGGCTACCGGTTGCCCCCGAAAAAATGCTGCGTCGCAGGTCGCGCAGTAGCTAACGCCTTTGCCGAGCAAGCGTTCCTCGCCCGGAACCGTCGCGGCTCGCCCCATCGAGCCCGTTGCCACGATGACTGCCCGGGCTTCATAGCTGCCACCGTTGGCAAATACTGTCTTCTGTTCGCCGCTGAAGTCGAGCCCGACGACTCGGTCAGTCACGAAGCGCGCACCGAATGATTCGGCTTGGCCACGCATGATTGCCAGTAGCTCAGCCCCGGTAACGGGACCCGGGACACCCGGGTAGTTGCTGATCTTGCCCGTTACGCCAAGTGCTCCCACGGTAAGTCCCTTGTCGATCACCAACGTGGCTAGGTCGGCCCGCGACGTGTAGATGCCAGCCGATGCGCCAGACGGCCCCCCACCGATGATGATGACGTCGAATTTCGACGGAAGGTCGGGCGATGGGGCGGCAGCGGAACCCGATGGGGAACTGATCGAGGCAGTCATACGATCGTTTGAGCCTCAGGGGGAGAAAATGGGTTCGTGGTCGACCGATCCGCCTTCTGGAGCAAACTGTTCCAGCTTGGCCCACGCACGGAACAATAGGTTCCTCCCGCTCTGGAACGGTCGTGGAATATCTGCCCATCCGGAACCGCGGTGGGTGCAGTTCCCGAATGGGCAACACCGAGCGGCGCGACATCACGCACTTGATTCCCTAGGCTAGAGAATCTGCCGGCGTGAAGCCGCGCTGACGGTCGATCCGTGACGGCATTGGCCCGGACGTTTCCTTCCGTGCGAACTCAGCGCGTACCGTACTTTTCGGTGATGAAGTCGATGTCCTTGTCCCCGCGTCCACTGAGGTTCACAAGGATCGACTGGCGCGGCTTCTCTCTGGCAAGCTTGGTGGCAAAGGCCACGGCGTGGGCGCTCTCCAGGGCTGGAATGATGCCCTCTTTGCGGCTCAGCTCGAAGAAGCTGTCGACGCATTCATCGTCGGACGCAACGACGTAGTTGACCCGATTGAGATCCTTGAGCATGGAGTGCTCAGGACCTACACCAGGATAGTCGAGGCCACTAGCAATGGAGTAAACGGGCGCGGGGTCGCCCTGTTCGTCTTGCAGGAGATAGCACTTGAACCCGTGAATGATTCCGGGCTTCCCGTAGGTGGCAGTCGCAGCGTGATCGCCCAGCCTAAGCGAGCGCCCTGACGGCTCCACCCCGTAGAGCTGGCACTCTGAATCACCCAAGAAGCCAGAGAAGATCCCCATGGCGTTGCTGCCCCCGCCCACACAAGCCACCACGTTGTCGGGCAACTCGCCCGTCATATCGTAGAATTGCTCTCGAGCTTCGATGCCGACCACGCGTTGGAAGTCACGCACCATCATCGGAAACGGGTGCGGGCCAACGACGGAACCGATGCAGTAGATGGTGTTGATCGGGTCTTTCAGGTAGCTCTGAAACGCCGAATCAACGGCTTCCTTCAATGTCTTCAGGCCATGCGAGACTGGAACCACCGTCGCGCCAAGGATTTGCATGCGTAGCACGTTTGGGTGCTCTTTGGCGATGTCCACCTCACCCATGTGGATCTCGCACTTGAGCCCGAAGTACGCCGCTGCCGTGGCCAGTGCCACGCCGTGTTGACCGGCGCCGGTCTCCGCAATCAGCGTGGTCTTTCCCATGTGTTTGGCAAGCAGAGCCTCCCCCATGCAGTGGTTCAGCTTGTGTGCACCGGTGTGGTTGAGATCTTCCCGCTTCAAGTAAATGCGGCCACCATATTCATTGGACAGCCGCTTGGCGAAGTAGACCGGAGTGGGGCGCCCCTGGAAGTGCGTGCGAATGCTCCTGAGCTCGGAGATGAACTCATGGGACTTGCTGATAGCGTAGTAAGCTTCAGTGATGCGGTCCATCTCCCGCTGTAGTTCCTCGGGGATGTAGCTTCCGCCATATTCGCCAAAGAAACCTTCAGGGGTGGGGTGGGATTTGAAGTAGTCGGTCATTGGGTAATCCCTATTTGCAAGGAGCAATCCGAATGTCAAGACACCAAAGCAACGAGCGTCGAACGGTTAGGCCAAGCCTTCTGGCCACGAGCGCCAAGACGATGGCGGCAACGTCCCCGAGGTTGTGCGCCGCGTCCGAAAGCATCGCCAAGCTGCCGCCAACGATCCCTGCAGCAAACTCGGCAATGGCAATCACCGCGTTGAGGACGATAGTGGCAAGGAGCCGGCGGTCCATGGCGACGTCATCGGCGCAGCGCGAACCGTGGTGATGCTGATGGTCGCTCATGGGCTTGGGCAGCGATTTCCTGGACTCGGCATTGCCCCCACGGTCAATAGCATGCAAGGCGGTTGCGTTGGGGCCCAATGCCTGGGCCATGTGGCCGCCGTACCGACCAACTCTGTCCCGTAGCCCTTTGAAATGCGTGAACCCGTATGCCGCGCCCTCCCAAGCTTCGCTGCGTCGCGCACGTTCCTGGCGCGGTCTATTTCAAGCCGCGCAGGATCCCGATGGTGGATCTGGAGGAAGTGGTGCCCGGCTTAGATGAACTCGAGGCCCTGCGCCTAGTCGATGCTGTGCCAAGGGCGAGGACTCGTAGCGTTCTAGGGCCCATCGCGTCCTTCAACCTCCAACGCCGCCCGTACAATGCCGAGAATTGGCAGTATTACCGAGGCCGAGAGTCCCGCAATAATAAGCGTGGCTGCACCCCAACCGAGCCACGCTCGAATTCTTGGCGTGACATTGCCAACGCTTCTGGCGACAGCGGCGCGCACGAACGACCAATGAAGTGCGACGTGCAAGACAAGAACAACGACCGTGACTGCCGCTAACCAGAAGTGGAGCTCGCCGTAGTCATGTCGCCCCAAACCAAAAAGTTGGCGCGAATGCCCGGTCCCAGGTGGCAACAAGAAGTGCATGATTCCACCGGTGAGCGACAGACCCAGCATAAGGAGTAGCGCCACTAAATCCAACCAAAGGTTGGTGATGGTCCTGGTCATCTATTTAGCCTTCGATTCTGACTGACTCGTCTAAACGGGCACGCCAAACGTATCACTCAACCGCGCGTTCGAGCCGCTTGTCCGTGGAGAAGCCAAGCTTCTCGAACGCGAGTGTGACTGCGGCGTAGTTTGAGCATCACTGCATGCAGTTGCCTTTACCCTGCTTGCCGTGGGAACCCTTTCCGCGTTGTGCATTGAGGTCGATTGCTTCGCCGTCGAGAGTAGCTGTGCCGCAGCTGGACGAAAACACCAATTCGTGGGTCGTTCCATCAGCCTCAACCCGCGTCAGTGTTCCCGCCACAGGCCATCGGCATAGATTCGGATCCAGCCGAGTGACGCCTGCAAGCGTGATGGCTTGTGTGGCACCGTCGCCCAGATCTCCGCTCAATTTCCCATCGACAACGCGCTTCGTTCCGTCAGCGTCCACCGAGAAGGCAACGCTCGCCGTACCAGAGAGTTGTACCTGGCGCAGTGTCGCGCCATCGCTGTCAGCCACCGCTCGCCGGGCAGAAATCTCGACTTGCTTGGTGAACGCAGTCGCATTCACGCTATGCGCAGATGTAGCCGTCACCTTGCCCGTGAGCGTCATGTGTCTGCCATTGGGTGTCACTCTCGCGATATCGAGATCGGTCACATCCGTGAACTCGAGAGCGGTAGAGGCGTCACAACCATCAACAGTACCTGCAACTTCGTGACGCACGTCAATGCTTCCGCTGCTGACCGGACCGCCGCTTCCACGGCCTTTGCCCTGCCCACCCATTCCCATCCGGCAATCCGTCCATGCGTAGCTTTCGCTCGCTGCCTGCTCGGTGCCACAGACCGTCGCGTTGGTTAAAGTCGGCGTTGCATCGCACTTGAGAGCGATCCCTGGTAGCCCATCGACGAGACCAAGAGCAGTTCCCCGCATGCGCCCGAGTTCAGGTTCGTCCGCGTTGTCCGTTGACTCACCGACGATGGCCATGGCCGCCACACCGGGATCCTCGCTGCTACTCGGCTCGGTCGTGCAACCTGACGCCAATGCCAAGACCGCCACGGCCGTTAGTCCGACTAGGGTGAAGCGTGAAAAATTGCGGCTGGATTGAGAATTCATGGGTTCCTCTCCTTGGACCCAACTGGGTCCGTTGTGGATGAATTGAATCTAGCCGCGCCGCCTTACGAACTCCTTACGGCCCGTCGCTGACTCTAATCGTTGACGTTTTTTGTTTTGGCTCCCGCGGAACCACGCCATGTCGGTACAGGTACTACTCATTGAAGACGATCAGGCCCTCGGCGCGCAAATCGTCGAGCACTTGAAGCGCGACGGTTCAAAGGTGATCTGGTGGCAACGCGGTGAGACTATTGCTCCCGAGTTGGCGAAGCAACTCAATCTCGTCGTGCTCGATCTCATGCTCCCGGGTCGCTACGGACTCGACGTGCTCAAGGATCTCAGAACCTTCTCGGATGTCCCAGTCTTGGTCCTGAGCGCTCGCAACGATAAAGAGGACAAGGTGCGAGCCCTCAAGCTCGGTGCCGACGATTATCTGACCAAGCCCTTTTGGCCCGAAGAGCTCTTGGCACGCGTCACTGCCCGGCTGCGACGACCCGCAATTCAGAATCCGGACCATCTCAAAGCGGGCCCCCTGGAGATGCACTTGGGTGAACAGCGCGTTATCGTTGCGGGAAATGCCGTGGACTTGACTCCGCTCGAAACCGGCCTGCTTTCGGCACTGATGAAGCGCCCGGGCTCGGCGGTGGCACGACGTTGGCTGGTGGAGAACCTACTCGAAAGTGAGCGAGCTGGGGCAGAACGCACGCTGGATGTACATGTTTCGAGACTACGCAAGAAGCTCGGGCAGGAGGGCCTCATCGAAACGGTGTGGGGAATAGGCTACCGTCTCAACACCGGAGAGGCGTCTTGAAGCTACAGACACGCTTGCTCATCACGACGCTGCTCGCGTCCGTTCCGCTCGTCCTGAGCCTCCTCTGGTACGAGCGCCGCTCCCGCTTCGCCATGATCGAAGCTTCGGTTGCTACGTCGGTGCTTGACGTCATGCGCGGCGAGACGCTCGAGGATTGTGAGCGTTCGCCGGCTACCTTCGCCGCCAGGATGCCGCCGAATCCCTTGATGCATCGGCGCGGAAGAGGCCTGGGACCCGGCGCGGGACCTGGAGGGGACGGCGCCGGGCCCATGCCCATGCGCCTCTACGCTTACAGCAGCGACTTTCACACTCAGAATCCCGAAGCTCCCACACTCGACAGCGAACTCGTCGAAACAGTGCGCGACAAGCGAAGCATTGCGTCGCGCCCCATCGACTTCGACGGGCGGGTTGGGTTCGAAGCCTTGGTGGCGATACCGGGTGGAAAAGCTTGCAGCTACGTGTTGGCACGGCGCCCCATACCCGCCATGCTGCTTAGTAGCCCGTTTCAGCTACGCACTTCTGTCGCGTGGCTCTTCCCCACCCTGGGTCTGTTGGGCGCCGTGTACTTAGGCCTAGGCCTTCTGGTGCGGCGGGTCACCAAGTTGACGGGCGATGTGAAGGCTTCAGCAAAAACCGCCTACGCTGAGCTCCCTACGGATTCTGGGAACGATGAGCTTACAGAGTTGCGCCAGGCCTTCCAAGACGCGGGCAGAGAGATCCGCACACAGTTATCGTCCCTTGAAGCCAGCGAACGAATTCTTCGAGAGTTTTTGGCGAACACGACCCACGACGTGATGCTGCCTTTGACGGTCCTTCAGGGACATCTGGCGACATTAGCAGAGGAGCAGAAGGCTGCTGGAGGGCTTTCAACCGAAGCCATGACCGGAGCGTTGCGCGAGAGTTACTATATCGGCGCGCTCCTGCGCAACTTGGCCCTCGCCGCCAAGCTGGACGGCGGTAAACCAGGGGCTGCCCATGAATCCGTCGATCTCGGTGAGCTTACAGCAAGAGCCACGACGCGACACCGATTCATGGCGGTCCAACAAGGCATAGAGCTGAACCATGCCATACCGGAGCAGCAGTTGCTCGTTCAAGGCGATTCGGTCTCGATTGAGCAAGCAGTCAGCAACGTGATCTACAACGCGGTGGCTTACAACCGAACCGGTGGTCACGTAGCGGTGCTACTCGAGCGGCAAGGGGATGACAGCTTCGTGCTGCAGGTGACCGACGACGGCCCCGGCGTGGCAGAGGATGAGCTGGCGCACCTGGTTGAGCGACACTATCGCGGAGATTCTGCTCGTTCCAGAAGCCAAGGCGGCGGCCTAGGGCTCAACATTGCCCATCGCGTGGCATTGCTCCATGGTTGGGAGATGAGACTGGCGAATTCAGAGCCGAATGGCTTGGAAGTGTCATTCAGCGGTAGGTTCGGTGGCGTCACCGCGCCGAGCCAACAACAATGATTGGCGCTTCGGCAAGTGGGCTCCGAGGTGGCAGTCCGCGACCAAGGGCCTGGCGATCTGGCTAAGATCTGGCTAGATTGGAAGTCCATGCCGCGCCCTCCCAAGCTTCGCAGTGTCGCTCATGTTCCTGGTGCGGTCTATTTCAAGCCACGTGGGATCCCGATGGTGGATCTCGAGGAAGTCGTGCTCGGCTTGGATGAACTCGAAGCATTACGCCTCGTCGATTTCGAGGCTCTTTCCCAGGAAGAAGCCGGCGAGAAGATGGGCGTCTCGCGGGGCACTATCGGTAGGCTGCTCGAGAAGGGACGTCGAACCGTGGTCGATGCATTGTTGCACGGCAAGGCATTGCGCATCGAAGGTGGTCCTGTGACCGCCTGTACGAGCAAACGCCTTGGTCGCTGTTGCGCCAAGGCTGATGGTTCGTAGCCGTCACGGTCGGTAGTTCATGAATCGCTGCGTATTCGTCCAAGCGTAGCGCGCATATGCACACTATGCTTGGACGAAGTCAAGCCAATGCTGCTTCCTCCGTTCCTCAAATTCCGGCAATCGAGCCTTGCTTGGCAAGCCCAGAAGGAGATTGAAGCCGCACGAAAGGCCCAGGTGTCCGCTCCAGTCCAACCTCAGTGAATGAACCAGTTCGACGGTTTCGCCACGATGCAAATTGCAGGGTTCAGCCTTGCGCCTGGAGCATCGTATTCGGAACCTGCACAGCGATGACCTCGCCGCGCGCCGTCACGATCCCATGGACCGACAATTCGACATCGACGATCACCTTTCGCCCCTTCACCTCCCGCGCGCGTGCCAAAAGCTCGAGGATGGGTCCAAGCGGCGTAGGCTTGAGGTAGTCAACCTTGAGCGAGGCGGTAACGTAACGTAGGACGGGAGAAGACCCCATGTCCCGTCCCTCGGCTCGATAGGCGAAGGCTGCCGCTGTGCCGGTGCCGTGACAGTCAATGAGCGAAGCAATGAGCCCACCGTAGACGAAGCCGGGGCCAGCCATGTGGTACGGTTTCGGGACGAACGATGCCACCACGTCGTCACCGGACCAGTAGCTCTTTACGTGGTGCCCATGCTCATTCAGGCGGCCGCAACCGAAGCAGTGATTGAACTCCTCCGGGTAACTGTCCTGCACTGCAAATCGTTCCATCGTCTCTCCTCTGGCTGTGAACGTCAGAATGCCTCGGGTGACGGGTGGGCATTGTTCGCGTATGGTCATCACAGAGCTTTGGGCAGAACCTATCGCCGTTCCCCAGGGGATCCGCTAGTTCGGAATGCGAAAGGCACCCGCCAACGATGCTCTCATTCAATTCAGCCTACAGTGGCCCATTGCTGCAATGCTCCCAAGCCGCTGGAATCACCCCGCTGCAATCACCGTGACCTCGAGGTCGACCTTCAATCGCAGGGCGTTGCTCACGATGCAGTGCATTTCCGCAAGCTCGATGAGACTACCAAGCTCAGTCTCGCGACCTGCGTCCGTTGCGGCCTCGACACGTAGGCGAATCGAAGTAAATCTGAGGCCTTCCTTTGTCTTCTCGAGCGTTCCGGATGCTTTCGCAGTGTAACTTCGGATTGGCAGTTCCTTGCGTCGTGCGAGCGATACCAATGTGGTCATGTGGCAAGTCGCGACGGCTGCCAGTAGCAGGTCCTCTGGGCTGTGATGACCAGTTCTTCCGTCAAATTGTGGTGGGGGTCCCACTCGCAGCGCAGGGATTTCAGCGGTCGCAAGTGACCCTTCGGCATACTGTGCGTCGGAGAGTTGGACGGTGGCATCGTAGTGGTGTGGAAAAGGCGCGGGCATTTCCTGTAGGATACCACCAGTCTAGGCATGACGAAACTACAAGACATCCGCCTCACCGTCCTGGTCGACAACGCTCCAGGAAGAGCCGATCTGAAGCCGGAGCACGGATTTTCATGCCTAGTTGAGGCTGACGGCCATCGGCTCTTGTTCGATACCGGCGCCAAGGATGCGCTAGTCCACAACAGCAAGTGTCTTGGTGTCAGCTTGAGCGGGCTCGACGCGCTCGTATTCAGTCATGGGCACTACGACCACACCGGTGGCCTAGCGGCGGCGATCGGACTATTGGGAAAGACTCGTGTCGTCGCCCACCCAAACATCTTCGGCTCGCATCGCAGCCGGCGCACCGGTAGCGACCGAGATATCGGAATGCCTGTCACAGCGGGTACCGCTTTGAATCAACTCAGCTGCGAGCTTGCGCGAACGTCAGTCGAGGTCGTTGATGGGATCTGGACTACCGGCGAGATCCCGCGACGAACGGCGAACGTTCATCCAAATGGGCTCTGTATCGATGAGGCAGGCTTGCGGCCAGATCCTCTACCTGACGACATGGCACTAGTGCTTCGGCATCGGGCTGGCCTCGTGGTGCTGCTCGGCTGCGCCCATGCCGGCGTTGTGGACACCCTGGCCTGGACAGAGCAGCTGTTTCCCAACGAGCCGTTGCTTGGACTCGTGGGCGGAATGCATCTCGACGGTGCTGCACCTGAGACGATCCAAGTCGTCGTCGGCACGTTGCGGAGCAGCCCAGTCCTGTTCGTTGCGCCAGGGCACTGTACGGGCGCAGCTGCGAAACAGGCGTTGCTCGCTTCCTTCGGCCATCGCTGTCGTCCCCTAGGCGTGGGCAAGGAGACGCACATCGATCGGGACGGGCAACTCGAAGGGCTCGAACGCTCAGCGTGACGATAGCAATGTACGCGAAATGATCTCGGCTGCGGACGCGACGATTCGAGCGCAAGGTCGCTTCGCGTAGTATTCCGTGTTTCGTTCCGACGGATCGGGACTCGGTAGACACGCTGCTTTCTCGAGCAGTTGCCGACAGCAGGTCGTCCCATGTTGTTCGGAGAATTCCTGAACCATCCTCTTGACCAGATCGTACAAAGCCTTCTTTGCTGTAAGATCTTCCGGCCCATAGGTTCCGGCATGCAACCCGGCAATGTACACCATCGCGCTTACTGCTCCGCAGGTCTCGCGCAGTCCACCCATGCCGCCACCAAACCCGGCAGTAGACCGCAAAACTAGTGATGCTTCGAGGCCAAAGTCATCCGCGAAAGCTGCCGCCGTCGATTGGGCGCAATTGTAGCCCTGCATGAAGAGCGCTACGGCATTGTCACTGTGATTCACGATGGCGCCCATTCGCGTTCAACGACACATCGCGAGATTCGGTTGATGGCTTGCGCACGACCGATCCTCTACTCCCTCTCGCAATCAAGAAGCAATGGCCAAGCCCGTTCCAACTCACGGAGCAGGATGCTCGTGGTCGTGTCCGTCGTGGCAGGATTCCTGATGGCAATCGTCTGAGGCCACGAAGAATTGCTCGCGGGCACCGGACTGCCAGAGTTTTACGACCGCTTCAGCATCCATGCCGCCGGCATTGGGGCGTGCGACGGGGGTTCCCTGTTCCACCAAGTGATTCATCGCACCGTGACCAATCCCGCTGCAAAGCACGAGGTCAACCCCGAAGACGGCTCGTGCCAATCCGCCGCAGCACCCGCCAGCCTGAACGACATTCTGCCGTGAGGTGACTTGCCCGCTCTCCACTTCCCAAATGAATAGATCCGATCCCTTGCGGAAGGGGCCGAGAATTGGGGAACCAGGTTCGCAAGCTACGGCAATCTTCATGGTCGCTCTCCAGGCAGCTTCGGGGGCGAAGTGCAATCGAACTCAGCAGGTGTAGCGTGCATATGCACGCTATGCAACGGCTTTGGCAAGGATGGTTGACCGTTATGTGCATTTGCTCATAATAACTAGGCCTTGGCGCGAGACTCCGCGCACGCTCAAGGTCGAGTGAAGCAATGAAACACGCACATCGGCTTGCTGGCTGGGTATTCTTCGGTTTCGTTGCCGCGGCCACGGGGTGCAACCACGGCTCGTGAGCGCCCCTGCGCGGGTATGGCTATTGTCCTACTTTCCCTCGGGGTTTAGCCATCGGATGTTGCGAGCGATTTCGCCCATCATCAGGAGGTTGGTGCTGATCCTAAGTGGCTCGACGATGTACTTGCCAAAGTGGCGGCAGCGGGTGGAATTGATGCGTACCTGCAGATGCACGCAGTTGCCCCGGCAGACGTCGAATCGTTGCGACTAGAGGCTTCGAATTAGGCGTCTATTTGATAAGTTCTACGTAGCAGAGCCGATCGCCACTTAGGTGCCCTTGCGTGCGTTGGTCGTAAGTCACAAATTTCATTGCAGTAGCGGCGACCGGATCTTCGAGGCCGAAGAATGCGACTTGAGCCTGCAGAAGCGGGTTCCTCGAAGCTTCACGCTAACGGCGCACGAATTGGTGTCGTACGGCTTGTGCGCTGGATGGGTTGGTGTCGAGTAGACTCACGGTAACCTCCAACGCCAACCCCACCCGAGCGGCCGCAGGTGATACCGCAATTGGGGGCCAGAGCCAACGCTTCGGGTTCGGAGCGTCCCAGAAACTGAATCGGGGCGACCTGCGTAGGTACCCCGAGGATCGTTGGTTCGATGACCACATCGACGTCATGTCAAACCCACGTTGTAGCTGGTTCCTCGGCTGCTTTGCCCACGCTCGTCAAGTTGCGCTTCGCAGCAGTCCTTGCACAGCTCGCAACGATTGGCGTCGTTCGACTCTGGTTCTCACCGCATCTCGCCACCGGACCCATGCTTGCCATCGTTGGCGTGCTCCTCGGGAGCAACTTCGTCTTGTCTGGCTGCGCTCGAAGCATCGTCAAACCCAAGCGCTGGGCATTCGGGACGATATTGCTCGACGTTGTCATACTGACGGTACTGCTTGCGCTAAGCGGTGGAGCTCACAACCCCTTCACCATCCTCTACCTGGTGCATGTCGCCTTGACCGCCATGCTGCTTGGACCGTGGGAGCTCATGTTGGTGCTCGTTGCCTGCGTGGCCGGCTACGCGTCTCTCTTCGTTTGGTACCTGCCATTGCCGGCATGTCTTGGCGGCCATGCGCACGACGGTAGTGGTTTCTCTGCGCATTTGCATGGGATGTGGGTGGCCTTCCTCGTCGCAGCTACGGCAACGGCTGGATTCATGTATCGATTGTCTGCAGCGGTAACTCGGGAACGTGAAACCAACGAGCGTCAGCTTCGACTGTTGGGTCTTGCGACGCTTGCCGCCGGTGCTGCGCATGAAATTGGCAATCCTCTGGCAACAATCAAGGTGGCCGCCTCGGAATTGAAGTCCGAGCTCGCAACTCTTGGCGAGGATGGCCTTGCCATGGCACGGGATGCAGCGCTCATCGTCTCAGAAGTGGAGCGAGCCTGGAAAGCCGTCCGCGGGCTCTCGGCTGGCGCCGGCGAGCTGACCGGGGAACCGATGGCTCCAATCGCCGTTGCCGACTTGCTCCGACGTTTGCGTGAGCAAGTGGAACCAGGTTCGATTGAACTCGAGGTTCACACGAATACTCCCGCCGCTCGGATGCGCCTGCCGGCGCAGGCTGTCGTTACAGCTTTGACTCAGGTCTTGAGGAACGCCATTCAAGCCTCACCGGTGGGCGCTGCGGTTGAGCTCGAAGCGGCACTGTCGAACTCACAACTGCACATTTCGGTTCAGGATCGCGGCCCCGGGATCCCCGCTGACATCCTACGGCGATTGGGTGAACCGTTCTTGACCACCAAGGAGCCAGGCCATGGCATGGGGCTGGGGCTATTCGTAACGAGGTCACTCGTGGAACACTTGAGTGGCAAGCTGACCATTTCGAGTCGTGCCGGGGGAGGGACGAGCGTTTCAATCCTTCTGCCAGCATTGGAGGTTGGGTGACCAACGTGCCTGATGTCCGCTCGATTCTTCTGGTCGATGACGATGGGCCATTGCGCGAGCGGCTAGCCTTTGCGCTGCGCAAACGCGGCTTCTTGGTTGCTACTGCAGCAAACGTCGAGGAGGCTATTGCGAGCGCAATAGTCGAAGTGCCGAGTCGAGCCATCGTCGATCTGCGGATGCCGGGAGCGTCTGGGCTAAGCTTGATCAAGGAATTGCGTCGGCTACACCGAGGGATTCGGATCCTAATACTCTCTGCCTATGGAAGCATTTCTACTGCTGTGGATGCTATGCGTCTCGGTGCTGACAACTTCCTTCAGAAACCGGCAAGTGTCGACGAAATCCTCTTGGCGTTCGAAGGCGCTCTGCCCCGAGAAAACTGGCCCAACTCAGAGCTACCTTTCGAAGTCCCGACCCTTGAGCGCGCCGAATGGGAGCACATCACGCGCGTGCTTGCGGAATGCCAAGGAAATGTGGTGCGTGCAGCCAAGGCACTTGGCCTGCACCGGCGCACCCTGCAGCGCAAGCTTTCGAAAACTCCCTCTTTGCGCTGACGTGTCGTCAAATTCGCTCGACCGCAACGATGATGTCGTCGATAGTGGCTCTAGGTGGGGCCACCCACCGAAGGCGTTGCTGCGACGACACCAACCAAAGGCTCGGCAAGCCGTGGATCCCGAGCCTCGTCGAATCCGCTTGGGAAAGCACCCAGCTCGAATCCAAGAGCCCCCACTCTTGCAGCTTGTTCATGGCCGATGACTCGCACTCGTCGGATTCCAAAACGGCCACGAGCGCAACAGACCAACCACGCGACTGTAGCTCGTTGCGACGTCGACATAGTTCGAGCAATCGTTCGCGACAAGGGGGGCAATTCGGTGACCAAAACTCGACGACCCTGCGCTGGTGCTCAACTTCGAACGCGCCGTCCTTCTGGGTTTGGCAGTCCTTGTCTTCTGCACCGCAACTACGGCGCAGGGCGGGCCAGCGGATAGTCTGCTCGAGCAACGGGTGCGGCGCAGATGGAGGCATCGGCGTGCACCCGCCACTTACGACCCCGAGCGCCCAGAGGATCAGTATGCGTCGCATCGGGGTTAGTGACGCCGCAGGACGCAACCCAAGGCTTCGGTGCGGGCAACCCTCGGTTCACGTCCGGCAAGGACATCGTAAAGGGCATTGGCGAGGTGCGGCGTTGCGTCGCCGTGCATGTGCTTGCGGTCCGAATCGATCCCTCCTTGGTAATGAACACGCCCGTTGGCGTCGAGGATCGCCGAGTGGCTCGCAAATTCAGCGCCCAGACGATCGGCGAGTACACCTCGTTGATCGAGCAATACCGGAAAGCCCCAACCATTAGCCTGTCGTTCCGAGTCAGCAATCTTTGGGGTGGCGTCGAATTCTGAATCAACCGCTATGAACTTTACCCCGGAAGGAGCGTACCGCTCCGAAAGGGCACGGATCCGCTCGGCATGGGCTCGAACACAAGGGCACTTGGCTGACACGAAGACTACTACCGTGTACTTGCTCTGGGCAAGCCAGTAGCCAAGTGGTTTGATCGAGCTTTTGGCATCGAGGAGCTGAATACTAGCCGGGGCCGCTGGGTGGACTGTTGCGCAAGAAGCGAGGCTTAGGCAAGCTAACACTAGGAAGATGGATGTTGTAAGACGCATTATGGTCGGCTCCAATTGATTCCGGCGAATGTCGATGCCGCGGCGGGTTGATTGCGGCCAAAGCCGTCAACGGGGGGATTGAGCGCAAGACCGAAGCGCAGACGGAACAACTCACTGAGGGGGATTGCCGCGAAGGCGCCAAGCTGCACTTCACGCCGAGCGGTACCCCCGGCAGCGATTCCGTTGAGGCGGCTGTTGCCTTCGGTGGTGTAGGACCCAAAGACGCCCAGCGACTGTTCCGCTGGCAGGACGTAGGCAAAGGTCGCCAAGAGCCGAACCTCCGGTGCCGCCGCGACCGACACGCCGTGAAACTCTGCCGTCCTGCGCCAGGCTAGGATACCTGCCACTGATGTCACCGTAGGACCGAGGACCTTTTCCAGCGCAACACCGAAGTTGGCTTGCAGCAAACCCCGGCCGGTGGCGTCGGTTGCCAGCGGGCGTGTTGCCATCTCGGGAGGCGTGCCCGTGGGCAAGGTGACGCCGACTAGCACGGCAACGCCTGGCACGTAGCGATAGCGACCGCCCCAAATGAAATCGTAGCGCGCCGTAAGATTGACGTCTCCGAGCCCTGCCCCAGTCGAAGTCTCCGTGTGGCTTCGACGATAGGTTTGCACGACAGGCAAGAGCGCAGCAAACTGACCGCGTTCCATCCACCGAATGGCGCCGAACAAATCTTCGGCGAAACCGAGTTCCCGCGTGCCCGCCGCGGCCGACAAGTGCTGCCCCGTCTCGTCGTGTCTGCCCAAACCCAACTGTGCACGCATCGTCAGGCCCAGTCCGTAGTTTTCGTGCAAGCCGAGCCGTGCGGGTGATAACCCCGAACCGGTGGCGCAACAGGCTTGGCCCTGCACTGGTCGCGATAGGAGCGCGCCAGCGAGTGTCAGACCGAAGATGCGCCAGCCGCCTTGCATGGGAGCGTTCTACTTGACGTCGATTGACAGAGTAACGGTGTCGCTCGAAGCGCCGGTCATGTCCGTAACCAGAGCCCACCGCCCTGACATGAACAAGTTGACCGCGGGAAAGACGTAGAGCCCGTTACCTTTGCCTTCCGCTGTCGGGACCTCGGAGGTGCCGTGCCCCATAGACGGCATCACAGGCGTGGTAGTTACCGTCAGCCCATCGCAAGGCACCTTCGTTGCCCAGTTGGCAATACGCAATTGCACCGCAACCGTTCCAAATGTTGGAGGCTGTTCAGGGGCGGTAAATAGATCGACTTCGAATTGCCCGCCATTGGACGCTACATCACTGACGAGTGGTGTATCCAAGAAGACGGTCGATGCATCGGTCGATGAATTGCAGCCGGCTATCCCGAGGCAGAAAATGGCAGCGACGTGCGATCTTGTTCGGAAATCTGTCACGACTCTGGTTCTCCGACCCCGACCCAGAAACCGAGCTTCATGCTGCGAGTGAGCCATTGGTTTACCCGACTTGAAAGTGCCGAAAGCTCGTCGATTGGCGTTCTGCTTTGAAGTTCGGCTAGGGCCTTGTGCAATGGACGAGTCTGAATGGCTACAAATAGGTCGTACTCGGCGACTTCGAGCAACACGCGGCCCATCCCGGACACGGTGCGCCTGAGCGCCCAGTGATTGGGATGCCTGAGCGCATCGAATGGCGCAGATGGGCCTTCGTCGTCGGGTGCGAAGGCATCGCGGAGTTCGACCAAGGGCCAGTCTTCGCGCACGAATGCAAGATTTGGCGCTGCACGTAGGGACGCCTGTGCCAGGCGAACGGCCTCGGATGGATCGGGCTGCCATGCATTCACGGGTGGCGCGCGAAAGATCTGGCGGAAGGCCTCATCCACGTCCACGGCTTGCAGCAGCAGCGCCAGTGACGGCGTGTGCCCTTCAAGCCTGCGGGGCGCTCCGGTCCTTACGAAGTCGACGAACCCATCGCCAATTCCCGCAACGTCCACGGACCTAGGCGGAGAGACGTCTAGAAAGTCCGAAGCCCAGCCGTTGAATTCCCAATAGCCGAGTAAATGCGCCACGAGCGGGAACTCTTGTTGCATTACCGAGAACAGGCGAAACCAATATTGTCGATTGTAGACTGCCAGGCGCTCGTGACAATCGGCTCGCTCATCCGAGACATACGCTCTCTCGATGTCCCCCGCAAGAGTACCAAGATTCGAGGTCAAGGTTCCGGTGGCGCGGGTCAGGGGATGCCGCACGACACCGCCGAGAAGCTGTTGGAGTGAGGGCCAGAACAGCTCGGCTGGGGGCTGGGTCACGCTGACCTCCGGACCACGGTCGCTGGATCTTCACGTACTGCTTTGGCCTGGTTCAACTCTTCGAGAGCGCTGGGCATGGACGGTATCTGATCGTCCCATTCGAGGAGCGTCGGAAAAGGGCCCCCCTGTTTCCAAGCCTGTCGGTAAAGTTCCCAGACCTCGTCGCACACCGGGCGGTCGTGAGTGTCGACGATGAGTCCGCTCGGCTCTCGCACGTGGCCTGCGATATGCACCTGCAGGACCCTGGAGAAGTCAATCGCTGCCAGGTATTCAGTCGGCACGAAACCGTGATTCTGGCTCGAAACATAGACATTGTTTACGTCGAGCATGAACCAACACTCAGCAGCGCTGACAACGCCCGAATAGAACTCCCATTCGGTCATTGTCGAACGTCGGAAGGCGACGTAGCTCGAGAGATTTTCGAGACCAAAGGGCCTCCCGAGGCGCTTCTGGACGTAGGCGGCACGCGTGGCGCCGAGCTCGACGAGTTCAGGTACGTAGGGGGCTGGCAAGAGGTCATGGTGACGTGCACCACCATGACCCGTCCAACACAGGTGATCCGTTACGAAGGGGGCATTTACGCGATCAGCCAGGCGGCACAAGGCATCGAGGTAACGCTCGTCGAGCGGGTCGCTGCCGAGCAGGTTGAGCCCCACGCCGTGCAGTACGGTCGGATAGCGCTCACTCACGCGGCTCAGGTGGTGCGCGGGCGCTGCCGCTTGACCCAGGAAGTTCTCGCTAATTATTTCGAAGTAGTCGAGCTTCGGCCAATGCTCGAACAGATGCTCGTAATAGGGAAGGCGTAAACCGAGACCCAAGGCGTCACGGGCGAGCGATGGCGAAAGGTTCTTCATGGGTCGAGCATCGAAGAGCGTCACATGCCGGTTGCGTCACCGATTTCCTCAGTAATACCGACGATCCCATACTCCTCTGGAACGATTTCGAGTGTGCGCAGGTACTCGACGGCGCGTTCGATCTCCACGCGCGAGTACTTTTCGTGAAAAGCCGGCATGTTGGTGTAGGACGTCCCGTTCTCGTTCACACCCAATGTGCCGAAGGCAACAATGCTGGCCTGAACGATCGCTGGTCGCGCGGCAAACGCGGTTGCAGCGGCAGTCAAGTCCATGCCTGGAGGCACGTAGTAGGTAAATCCGCCTTCAGTGCTACCATGACAGCCCGCACAGCTCTCGGCGAATACCACCGCGCCCGCCTTCTTCATGTCAGCGGGCGTCAACACGCAACTCATGCCCCCACAACTGTTCATCCCTTTGCAGGTGTGCTCGGTCAGACTGTAGCTATACTTGTTGTAAGAATTTCCCTTGCAGCTGTTGTTGCCGGAACAGACTGCATGGGTTTGCACGAACCCACCGCGCTCTGCGCAGTCGGCCGAGAACTCGTCGAAGGTCATGTCCTTGTCGACCACAGTGGCCGTGACTTTGGCGGCAGAATCACCGTCGGAATTCGAGTCACTGTTACATGCGGGGACTAGTGCCCCCATGAGGCCGGCGACGGCCGCTAGAAGCAGGACTCCGCTGCTGGTTGGGGTCGGTGCAATCGAATCAATTGGGCTAATCTCCAGGCACATCGCAGCTCACGCCTCGCTGATGGAAGGGTCGTTGTCATTGCGGCGGTAAGTCCATGCAGGAACCGCGACGCACCACATGAGGCGCTAAGCGCGTTGCCACAAGTGCGGCGAATTGTCGCAGCGGCGGGCCGCGTCGGCTGGGAGGTGGCTGATGTTGCTCGAGGTGCAAGCTCGACCGCATCGTAGGCTAGAGACCGCCTGCCATGCCGTTGGTGTCGCGCTGGCGATGCGGTTGGCTGGCCCTGCTGCAGTTCTTGTAGCCGGCGTTCATTCGGCAACTGCGGCCGTCGGCAGAACGCTCTGCGTCACTTTCCCATGCGCCGAAACCATGCCGCCTACGGTCTGCTTCGTTACCACTATGAGAAAGACCAAACCTACAACCAAGGTCAAGGCAAAGGCCACGAACATGCCCCACTGAGGCACGACCGGCGCTTGCGCGGCATCGAAGTAGGGCCTCAGGTAGACTTGTCGCGCCAAGTCGCGCGCTACGACGAGACAGGCAGTGGCACCCACATAGAGATGCGCGGCCAGCAGGGGCAAGCCAATACCGGCGCGACTGCGCGATTGCCAAGCCGCAGCGAGGGCAGCAAGACCCAATATGATTGCGCTTGCCGCAAGTGGACCCAACGCACCGGGCTGCGTGAAGGCGGTCTTGACGTCCGCCGGCACGGTCGCCCAAAGACCAGCCACCGCCGCAGCTTCTAACACGGAGGCAACGACCATTGATTGTAGCCCAACGTGCTGCGACGCATGAGCCTCGGACTTTGCCCCGCGACTGCGCAGCACGCCTGCCCGCAGCACTAGCGAAAGACCTGCCGCGAAGAGTCCGGGAGAAATGAACAGTGCGTAGCGCGCGTACAGCGTCGGCTCTCCCTGATTCAACGCACCACCTCCAGGATTGGCCTGATAGTGAGCCAGCCAGCGATCCGGGCGCAACGAAAGCGTGATGTTGCTAACGTAAATGTAGCCGACAGCCAGCAGCGCCAACACCGACACTCCGAGCAGTAGGTATTGATACTGAGGTCGTGTCTCGCGCGACATGCGGTGCCAATAGGCGGCCCCATAGCCCATAATTATGAGCGGTATTACACTAATCCAATAGGCGCCTACGAGGACCGACGACGTGTAGAAGAACTGTCCATAGACGACCTGCAGAAAGAGCAAAGGCGGAATGCCAAACGTCACCAAGTATGAGAACCCGAGGGGCAAGCCGGTGCCAAAAAACCCTGCAACGCCGTTCCGCTTTCGCCAATTGAGCAAGAGCAATAGCGCCCCCCCAACCGTAAAGTGCATGGCCACGAAGTGCAGCGTCAAGGTGAGATAAGCTAGCGCATGCAGCAAGGAGCTGGGTACTGCGAGCCCGATCGGGTCGAAGGGCGGCACAGGAGCGGTCATGGTGTCACCTCGCCGAGACGCGCCTGCAATTGGGATACCTTCGGTGTTGGATTCATGATCGTTTGGGGCTCCACATGGACTCCTCGCAAGAAAAGCAGGTAGGATGTAAGCGCCGCACGGTCCTCCGCGTTGCCTTGAAATGGCGGCATCACTCCGCTCGAGTGCATGTTCTGCAACCACTCATAGCCAAACTCGGGCGTCCAAGTTGCAGTCCTTTTTGCCAGCGAACGGTAGCCATCGCGCGTGTGACAGCTCGCACACTGCAGCCGATAGATCCATTCGCCGCGTTGAGACGTTAGGTGGGGAAGGTCAGGGTGCCACTTGGATCGCGAAAGGAATGGTTGCGCGAGAACTTCAGGCGTGACGTCTTTGGCCCAAAGCGAGTTGGAATAGAGTACGCCGTAGACTACGTAGGGCTTGCGCGCCATCTCGCGAAAGAACTCGGCACCCGCAATACCGAGCTGCGCCGTCGCGAGCAAAGCAATTGCAGTACCTGTGCTGACGGACCGCGGGCGTAGGGCGAAAGTAAGCGTCCCAAGCAGGACGAGCGTGCCCGTCAGTCCAGCGAGCCAGCGCACGCGTGACAGTATTTCGAGCTTCCCCCCAGCCAAGCCTGCCACGCCCTCTTCGGCAAGCTTCGTGGTGAGCATGGGGAGCTGCGACCAGTAGGCGAAGCTGAACAGCGGCACCAGTATCGCGGCAGGGATGACCCACTGCGCGGCGAAGCGCACGATACGACTCTTCAGGTCGTCGTCGTCGTCGATGCGCCCGGCAATCACGAATGCCGAGAGCCCAGCCAGCAAGAACATGACGACCGTGCGCAAACCAAGTGCCGGAAAGTATCCGGGATTGAAGAATCCAGCAGAAATATCGCGATTCTGCAAGGTCCAGCCCCCCGGCGTTAGCATGAATGTCAAAATCCCGTTGATGATGACCAGCGAGGTCCACGCGATGAAGAAGTACGCGCCTGCGAGGAATACCTGACGCTGCTGGGAATTGGTGCTCCAACCGTAGTAGTAGAGGTAAAGAACGGTTAGCTCGCCCAGGAATGCCACCCACTCGATGGCCCAGGCAAAGACGAATTGGTGGATGAGAAGACTCGTAGCTTCTGGGCTGGCTAACTGGATCGAGAACCAAATGCCGACGCCAGTGATGGCGCCGAACACCGTCGTGTAGACCAGAAAGAATGTCACGTAGCGCTTGAGCCAGGCGCGGACCCGTTCTTGGTCGGCTTGGCGTTGCGCCCAGAGTTCCGCGATGAAGAGAAACGCGCCACCACCTACGGCAATGTGCGAGATGAGCACATGAATGATCGCAATGACGGCAACCACGAGGCCGGCGCTGATGCCTGGGACATCCCAAACTGGATAGTTCATGATAGCCAACCCCAAATCGTCATACCCAGGAGACTCAATAACGCGACAACACCGAGCCTACTGATGGTACGCCCACGGCGATCCGCTGGCACCGCCCGGTCAATGAACGGCAACATGAACGCGAGCAGCGGTATGCCACCGAGCATGGCCTGCCCGAGAACTTCAAGCCTGCCAGGGAACAGCTTGAGTGCCTGGTACTGTGACAGGAAGTACCATTCCGGCTTGATTCCGAGCGGTGCAGGCGCGGTCGGATCCGCCTCCGGTGCCAGGCCGCGGGGGAAGAAGGTCGACAAGAAGGCGAGCAGTGCACCCATCAGCAACCAGACCGGGATCTCGGAGAATAGGTAGTCCCCAAAGAAGCTCACGCTCTTCTGCTTCTCGGGCGGCAGCGCGTGGTAGCTATCCGGGGCACTCATACCCTGAATCTGGATGAACAGCAGATGAAGACTGAGCAACCCGAGAACGAGCAACGGCAGTACGATGACGTGCAAGGCGTAGAAGCGTCCAATCGTTTCGACAGTGACATCACTGCCACCACGGACCAAGCCAGCAATCCACATGCCGATCCCCGGCGCCTTCTCGACTTCAGCAATCCCAACGCGCGTCGCAAAAAAGGCCAAGTCATCCCAAGGCAGCAGGTACCCTGAGAAGCCAAACACCATGACCAGCCCCATGAGCCCCAAGCCCGTAAGCCAGGTTCCCTCGCGCGGTGCGCGGTATGCCTTCATAAAGAAGGTGCTGAACATATGGACGAAGAGCGAGAGAACCATCAGATTGGCGGACCAATGGTGGATGCTGCGAATGATGTTGCCGTAGGGAACCTCATTCACTATGCGCTGCACCGACCGCCAAGGTTCGCTCGGCCGGTAGTAGACCATCAGCAGAATCCCGGTGGCAATTTGCAAAAGGAAGAAGAACAGCGCGATGCCGCCGACAGCATACCAACCGGAATGTTTGTGCCTAGGAACTGACTTGTGACGCAAAAACGCGATGACGGGCCACACGGGAAAGCGTCCAAGTAGTGCTCGTCCTGCGCGACCGAGGAGTGTGCTTTCAGGGGGTAGTGCCGCGATGGCATCTGGGGGAAGAGGAGAAAGCGGTTGGGTCATCGGTTAGCTCCGCGCCGAGTCTTCTGCGTGGCTTACGAACAGTTCACCGTTCTCTTCGATGATGAGCAACTCAGCGAGCGGCTGCGGCGGCGGTCCGGACACGTTCTTGCCAGCAAGGTCGTAAGTGCCGCCATGGCAGGGGCAAGCGATCCGTGAGCCCTCGAAGCTCACGTTACAGCCCGCATGGGTACACTTCGCGTCGAAAGCGCGCAGCTGCCCTTCCGCATTACGCAAGATAACTAGCCCACGCCCTGCGTAGCCACCATTCTTGCCTTGGCCCGGCTGTGCCACGTCAGCGAGCGTGATCTTGTCGACCTTAATCTTGCCTACCTTGCCCAAAGCGCTGGTTGCTGACGGCGGACTCAGATATCGAATGATCGGGTACACCAAGGTCCCGAGCCACACGAGTGATATGCCGCCAAGGGTGGCTAGTAATCCGCGTCGCCCACGGGTGTCCGAGTTCCCTGCACGGTGGTCTTGCGCTGCGTTCATTGACTAGTTCTCTGCGGGAAAAGACTGCTAATGTCAATCGAAACGAGTTCCCGCAATACGAGTCCGAATTGAGGTACTATGGCTCCGGGGCCAAGGGTTGCAGCGCCACTACGCAAACATCAAGGGGTCGGTTTCGGGGTGGGTTGCTTTCGAGATGAGTTGCTCCAACGTGCGACATTTCCCCTTCGGAAAGGTATTGGCTCACTCGTTCACCTGTGGCATTTTGTCGCACCGCCAATTGCCCCGATGCAAGGAGATGCGCGGAGTGCTACTCGGGTTGTTTGGGCAAGTTTGTCGAGCTCGGCCACTCCGGGCCATATGATCGGGTCAACGTGACCACGACGTTTGTAGCAGCACAGGTAGGCTCATTGCTGGCAGAAGACCATGTTGCGCGTGCAACATGGTCGCTATGTCGCGTTAGGAACGGGTGTCAGCCCAAGTTGACGAAGGCTCGGCGAGTCACAGCAGGTGATGTGAGCACCGCGCTTCAGTGACTTTGACACCTTTCCCAGCCACTCGGCTCGGTTCGGGACGTGGTGGAGCACATCGCACACGAAAACCCAGTCGCTGACCTCCGGTACCGCGGGATCGTTGGAAGCGATGAAGCGAGCCTCGAGGTTGTTGACGCCCTCGGTCATAGCCCGGTGGTGCAGGTGACGAACCATTTCCGCCTCCGTGTCTGCAGCGATCACCTCACGCCGACTACATCCCAATCCGAGGACGAGGCACGCAGAGCAAGCCTCCCAGGCTAGCCGACGAGGCTGCACGGAACAAGCCCGGCAATGATGTGAGCGGTTCGACCGATGTGGCCTGTCTGAAGGCGGCCCCGAAACGGCCACCTACATCGCGCTCTTCGACCGCACTGAGGCCGAGCGAAAACTATCGTGAGATGAACGCCTGACGTGGGAACTCGGGGGGCTCAGCATTTCTGCATGCTTGCAGCAGGACGTATCACCGAGGTACGCTATACTGAGTGCCCGTGCGGAACGGGCTATTTCCCATGCACAAAAAGAAACCGTGGCGATCGCCTCTCAGCACTACGTTACAACTGGCCCTGCTGCTGTCTTCCTGTTTGGTTGGGGGCCTGAGTTGTGAAGAGTGGCGAGTCATGGCCAGAGACGGATCCGTGGATCGCGTCCGCCGCGTTCCCAAGGTAGGGGCCCCCGCCGCGTCAGTGGTCTCTGACGCAGCGGTGCTCACCGACTCTGGCGCCGATGCCGCTGCGCCCACAGATGCGGCTCCCGATGCTGACGCAGGAGCTGATGCGTCGACGCGAGAACGGCACGTCGAGCGGGCAATCCTCGTTTCAGTCGATGGCCTTGGAGGCAGATACCTCGTGGAGCAGTTCTCCAAGGGTAAGCTGCCCGGCTTTGCCGCACTGCAAAGGGCCGGTTCATCGACGCTCAACGCGCGCGCGGACTACGAAATCACGGTCACCCTGCCCAACCACACGACGATGCTCACGGGGCGCCCCGTTTTGCGAGACCCAGAATTGCCAGCCGATGTCCATCACGGCTTGACGGTCAATAGCCTGATGGACGTCGACTATACGTTGCACAACCTGGGAACCACTGACTCGAAGTACGTGGCGAGCATCTTCGACGTGGTGCACGATCACGGCAAGAAGACCTGCATGTATGCCGGCAAAGCGAAGTTCATACTCTACGCCAATAGCTTCGACGCCAAGCATGGGGCTGCCGACATCACTGGTGTTGACAACGGCCGGAACAAGATCGATCGAGTCGTCATCCTCGAGAACGACTCCGAACTGCTTATCTCCACTGCGGAAGCCGACCTCGCTTTAGGGGTTTGCGACTTCGCGTTCATCCACATCGCGGACACCGACACCCCGTTGGGGCACGGAACCGGTTGGGGCAGTGATGCCTGGTACGCAGGCCTCGACCGCGTAGACAGTTGGATCGGAAGGTTGGCCAAGTTTACGCGCGTCGGCGATGCGGGGTCGCCAATGGGTTTGGTTGTCACCGCCGACCACGGTGGGCAGTCGTTCAATCACAGCGATTCAACCGAGATATGGAACTACCAGATCCCGTTTTTTGCCGTGGGTCCAGGGTTTACTCCGAACACTGACCTCTATGCGATTGCCCTCGGCAAGCGCAGCGATCCAGGGCTCGTGCGGCCGCGCTACTCAGTTACTTTTCAACCCATCCGCAATGCGGATGCGGCCAATGTGGTCTTGGCAATGCTCGGGCTGCCACCCGTACCAGGATCGTATATGCGCAACCTGCTCGGACCACAATAGGCTCTTGGCAGTTCAGTCTTGGCCAGACTTGGCAGAATGCTTCCCTTCGGTATGAAGAGCGACCCGGCAATGGTCCAAACTCGAAGGGTGGCAAAGTTTGGACTACTGCCGGGCCAAGTGAAGTATATGTTATCTGCAGCGCGCGGCTTCGTAGGTGCCATCAGTCGAGATGGCACTTATGCACACCTGCTGAGAACGAGTGCAAACGAGGTAGCGCATCGAACCGCACACCTGGTTCAGATCCGTGCCACTTCTGGCCGGATCGACTGCCAGGTAGCCGTCGCCAGTACAAGCGTTCCCGGAGCCAGCAGCGAGACATGCCCCGGTTGAGACTTGTGTTCCACCAGCGGTAGTTTCGGTGCCGTCGCAGTTGTAGTCGAAACTCTGAATCCCGTTGGTCGCGGTGTAGGCGACCGCAAAGCTGTTGGTCTGATTAGGAAATACATCGGCATTGGCATCGTTGCAGTCGCCGGTTCGGGTGACCCACCCGGTAGCCGCTACGCAAGATGTCTGGGTTCCGCCCCAGGTGTCACCGTCTGCGTCTCGATAGTAGGTGGTAGCGCATGTTCCACCCGTTGCAACAGAACCTGCCGCCGCGATGGAACCGCCCGTCGCGACTGCGCCAGCTACCGCACTAGCGCCACCCGTGGCTGCCTTACCGCCAACTCCGGTTGATCCGGCAATCGCAACGGCGCCGCCAGATGTCGTCGCCCCACCGGTCGTGACGCTGCCCCCGACACCACTTGTCGAGCTGGCCCCGGCAACCAAGGTGCCACCCTGCGCTGGGCTTCCAGCAACAGTGCTAGCCGCGCCACCAGCCATGCTACCAGAAATTGCAGCGCTGCCCGCTTGAACGACAGCTCCGCCCGCACCAATGGCCCCTCCAATTGCGCTTGCTTGACCTGCCCCTGGTGTCGTTGCGCTTCCAGCGACGGCGTTGGTATGACCACCTACGTTCGCCTGACCACCGATGCTCGTTCTTCCGCCCGTCGACGAGCGACCGGCAGTCGTCGAACTTCTTCCAGCTACGCTGTCCGCGCCGCCACTGTCTTGCGTGGGATCACTCGTATCACTTCCACATCCGACGGCGAGCAGCGTGATTGCGAACGTACAGGCCAATTGCGTCTTCATAGAGGTCTCCCTTGTAAGACCGGCTCCTATACCGAAACACTGACGCCTGAATCCGATTGGAGCCGATAGTGTAGGTACGCGCCGAGTGGCGCGAACGACGAATTCAGACTGCGACGACGAACCGCCGTCTGACGTAGCTACTCGCGGAACGGTTCCCAACCCTCACCCAAAGACTCTCGTGATTGGTGGTACTGAGTGTGCGATGTCGTCAGTCTACTGAGCCATCATCAAACGTATTCCCACCGCTACTAGCCCGATCGCCAAACTCCGGATGATCCAAGGCCCGCTCAGTCTGCTGGAGTAATGCGCGCCGACCTGCGCACCAAGACTTACCCCAATAACCAGCGGGACCAATGGCAGGAATTGGTAGCTCAGTGAGCCGGACGCGACGTGAGCAATGACGCCAACGAGCACCGTGATGACGAGAACGAAGTGCGACGTGGCGGTGGCGATATGCGTCGGAAAGCCGAGAAGATAGACAAGCAACGGTACATGCAATATCCCGCCACCGATCCCGAACACATTCGAGATGAGACCCACCAGCAAGCTGAGTGCGGCTCCTAGCCAATGGTTGTAGTGGCCCAGGGCCGCTGCCGATTCCGTGTCAACGTGACGAGTCGAACGCACGACCAAGTACGTCGACACTACGACGAGAAACCCTCCGAACAGCAAAGCGAACCAACTCGTCGAGAGGTGCGACGTGAGCCTCGCGCCGAACCAGGCACCTGGCAATGCCGCCAAGGCAAACACAATACCTGAGCGGTAATCGATGCGACGGCTGCGCGCGTAGGCGATGGTGCCCGACGCTGAGTTGAAGAGGACCGCTACCAAGGACCAAGCAGTCAATACTTCCGGTTTGGCTCCACGATACGCAAACAACAGGATCGGCATGAGGAGAAAGCCTCCCCCTGCGCCAATCAGGGTGCCCATGGCACCGACCAGTAACCCTAAGGTCAACCAAATGGCGAACGGCATGTTGTTGCTTATGGTCTTGATAGCGCACGCACAGCGAAAAGCAGCGGGATTTCATACTCCTTCAAACATGCCTGTTCCCTGCGTGCGGTCCTGATGGCAGGCTATGCCTCATCGGCGCCGCTAGCCGCAGAGCCGAGAGAGGGACCCAATATGTCTCAACTAGAACTATCGCCGAGTGAAATTCAATTGCTGCTTCAGTCGCTGGACCATTGCCTAGCGACTTGTCATAACGAGGCCAAATCGGGTGCCGCTGCTTGTAGCGACTGCGAAGCGGCCAAAGCGCTGCGCAAGCGTCTTGAGGCCCAGCTGGCCGCATGATCTGCAGCGGCTACCTCAACGCAACGACTGAATGGTGATCGAGTGCCCGATCTTTGACCACGACGGTGGTGACGGGCACTTCACATTCGCGCTGCAGTATCAAGTCATGCCCGATGCAAAGGCCCACTTGGGCAACCAGATCGACCTTCTTGGCATTGAGCAGTTTTGCCTGAGCAACCGGGTTACAAATAGCCGCAAAGCGTTCGGGGTGGGCCTTGGGCAGGCCGATTTCATCGTAGTCAATGGCGCCGACTCGACAGCAAACCAATTCCGTCTCAAGACCCTGTTCGCGCAAGATCTTGCCGAGCTTCTGCGCTTCCTTCGTGAGACTCACGCAGAACGCGATACCAATCCTCCCGAGCCCTTGCGACTTTGCATATGCCGCAAGTTCTTCGACGCGGTTGCGCTTCTCACCATCCTCCGCAAACGGGGTTGCATCCGCCGAGACCATTTCTGCATGCGTCGATTCCTCGGTGTAGGGCGTTGCATCGCGTGCTAGTTCTGGATGGGTACGGGTGGGGCAGGTCGCTGGCATGCGTTCGAACTCCCCCTTGAGGCAGCTCGATTTCGCGCAACTAGCGCAGGCGTAGGGCTTTTCCATGCGAGCCAGGTCAAGCATTGGGACAATGGGTGAGAGCCTACAACGCGGATGTTGGATTCGGCGCCATTTCTGCACTCTCCCTCTTTCGAACCCTTCCGGGGTCCTCCTGGCTCCTACAGGTGGAAAAGGATATGTCCACCTTCTTCATCATCGTGTTCGCGCTCCTCTTCGGGTTCATAATCCTGAGCCAGATCTTGATCCGCATACGCGCCAAGGCATACGAGGGCAAGCCATTGCCGGCATTGCCCGGGCGGCTTGGCAAGGCGCTCGCGTCCGAAAAATCGGCACTTCTATACTTCATGAGCCCGCAATGTGGCGCTTGTCGGCCTTGGACGGCACGCTTCAGCGAGATGAGCCAACGCAACAGCCACATTCACGTCATCAATGTCGCCCAAGAACTAGAGATTGCTCGCGCACTCGGCGTAATGGCCACACCAAGCACCTTGGTGGTGAAAGACGGCCGGATCCAGAGCTACCATGTGGGCGGAGTCCCGAGTGACGTCATCGCCCAATTCGCCTGAGCCAGCTGCCACAGTAGACCCAGACTCGCTCGATCCTGACCGAGTCTGGCTGCGCGATGTCTATCGCCCCGATGCTCCCCAGCTGACGATACGCGCGGTTATTACCGGTGCCATCGTTGGCATGCTGATGGCGCTATCGAACGTCTATGTCGTCCTCAAGACTGGATTCAGTCTTGGTTTGGCTTTGACGTCGTGTCTGATGGCGTATGGCGTTTTCGAAGCCATGCGTCGCGCAAGACTCGTGTCGCGTCCACTCGGCATTCTCGAGAACAACGCGATCGGATCAATTGCCTCCGCCGCCGGCTTCATGACAGGAGGCGGCAACATGGCGGCAGTTCCGGCACTGCTCCTAGTGACGGGCAATATGCTTGCACCGCTTCCGATGATGAGTTGGTTCGCGGTGGTCGCAGCCATGGGAGTATTTGCGGCAATACCGCTCAAACGGCTGCTCATCAACGTCGAGCAGCTACCTTTTCCTAGCTCAGTCGCCGCAGCTGAAACGATTCGTGCGCTGCACGAGGCTGATTCCGGCCCGGTGCAAGCCCGTACCCTATTGCGAACTGGTCTCATCAGTGCAGCGTTCACGTTCCTGCGCAGCAGCAAGGTTGCGTGGTTGCGCGCGGTGTCCTTTCCTGGTCGCATCAATTTGCCATTCACGATCGCTGGCCATCCTGCTGCGTCCTGGTCTTTCGGGTTCGACGCGAGTCTGATGCTGCTCGGCAGCGGTGCCCTGATGGGTCCTCGCACCGGCTGGTCTCTGATGCTTGGTTCGGTTCTGGGTTTTGGGGCGCTCGCGCCCTGGCTGATCGCTCACGGCGTCGTCACGACGGTTTCCTTTGCGGCGCTCGTCAAAGTCACGTTGTGGCCAGGTGCGGCGATGCTCGTTGCGGCGGGTTTCGTCTCGCTGTCATTCCAGCTCGCAGCGATGGCAAGATGGTCCGTCGTCACCCTGCGGAAGTCGCGTCATCAGCGGCGGATTGAGCAAGATCCGCTGCGCGACGTCGAATGCCCAACCAGCTGGTTCTGGTTCGGATTTATGGCTACATCTCCCTTCGCCGTATGGATGATGATGCACTTCTTTGCGATCCCCCTCTGGGCCGCATTGATCGCCATTCCCCTGGCCCTAATTATGGGCGTCGTGGCCGCCCGCGTCACAGGCGAAACCGACATTACACCAACGAAGGCGCTTGGCCCAGCGACACAGTTGTTCTACGGCGTCCTATTGCCTGGACAGGTGACGGCCAACATCATGAGCGCGAATGTGACCGGCGGCGTGGGTCTTCATGCCGCAGATTTGCTGTCAGATCTGAAGACCGGAAGACTACTCGGCGCAAACCCACGTAAGCAGCTCATCGGGCAGCTGGTGGGTGTAGTGGCGGGAGCGTTGGTAGTAGTGCCAGCGTTTCATCTCTTGGTGCCGCGCGCCGATGCCCTTGGAACGGAAGCGCTTCCGGCACCGGCGGTGCTGGTTTGGGCCGCCATATCTCGAGCCCTTGCCAGTGGAGTAGGTGGCCTGCCGAACGGAGTTGGGTGGCTCATGGCTATTGGTGCGACTGCTGGCACCGCGCTTGCTCTTTTGGATCGTTTCGTGCCCACACGCGTTCGCCCCTACGTGCCGTCGCCAACTGCTATGGGCGTCGCGATGGTCCTTCCGGCGTCCATGACGGCAACCATGTGCCTTGGCGCGGCTCTTGGTTACGTCCTGCGCCAGCGCGTTCCCGCGGCCAAGCCATGGCTCATCCCCGCATCGGCTGGTGCGATCGCTGGTGAAAGCCTCATGGGGATCCTCTTGGCCATGCTAACCGCGGCGGGCATTCTTCACGGCTAATGCGTTGGGGCTACAAGCGAACAGTGCGTAATCAGCATTGCCGTACAAGCTGAGACCGAGCGAAAGCAATTTCTTCACTGGTCGACAGTCTGGTGCATTCGCCGTGCCTTTCACCATTTGGTTGACGCTCCGTCGCAACGATTCGTTTGGCAGCAGTGGCTCGCCACCAAACGGGGTGACGCACTTCTTTCGGCCGGAAAATTGCCGATCGACGTAGGCGAGGAACGCCGCCAAGACGGCTTGCTGCTCTGCGTCCTTCGGAGTCTCGTAAGACTTTTGATAGCAGTTGGAGCAGTTGAAATTGCAGCCATTCCCCAAAAATGCCAATGCCCGAGCGGAATACAGGTACCTGTTCGAGCATTGGGCTAGAGTCGATTTAGTTCCTCACGATTCAAAGGCACCGTCAACAGCACCAACGGCCCTTGGCTGCGGGGGCAGCCAAGTTGGATGCACCGGGCATAGCACCGGCGATCGTGAAACCAGCAACAATGGCTTTGCCCTTCTCGTAGGGTGTGATTTCTTCGAGGATCTGTATGTCAACTAGACCCGCCGCAAGAATGGTCGTCAGGTAGTCTGCCTTGAGGGAGGCACCAGCCCAACACTCAGCAATGGCTGCGGGATCGGTGCGATAGATTTCGGGCACCGGCTCGACGGCGTAGATGTCACTGACCACGAAACGCCCCCCGGGTCGAAGAATGCGTGCAATCTCTCGCCACACCTCCGACTTGTCGCTGGCATGGTTTAGTACGCAATTCGAGGTGACCCAATCGACACTGGAGTCAGGCAGTGGCGCCTCCTCGCAAGCGGCGCGTAGGAACGTCGCAGTGCTAATACCGGTTTTCTCCGCGGTCTTGCGCGCCTTGTCGAGCATCACCTCGGGCTGGTGGACTACGCTGCCTTCTGCGCGGGTTTAGTGCTCACCCCACCGCGCCCCTCCCCAGGTAATGCTGGCGAGCGACGATGTTCGGATGGGGTGTTTTGTGGCGGTCAGCTAAGCAGGAACCAGGCACGCAAAAATTAGGTTCTGCGGATTTTCAGGCTGGAAGGCGGAGAAGCTGGTTGATGCGCGCCAGGTCAAATCCAACGACCATCGTGCCACCAATGTCTGATTGAGGGACCCCTCGTTGGCCGCTTCTGCTCGCCATTTCGTGAGCCGCAGCGGGATCAGTCTCGACGTTGACCTTGGTGTACTTGACTCGATACCTGTCGAGGTAGTCTTCAAGCTTTCTACACCAGGGACAGCCGTTCGTCACGTAGACCTTGACCGACAGTTGCTTTGAAGCAGCGCTGGTTGCCGACTTCACTGGCACAGCCGGCTTCATCAGGGCTGCGTACGCAGCTGGCGCTTGCGGCCCAACGAGTCGATCCAGTATCTGACAGCCATTGACACGCACCACTGTCGGTGCTGCCGTCACCTGATACCTGGCCGCTACGTTGCGAACGCTTCTCACGTCAACGGTAAACACTCGGCTGTCAGGATGTGTCGAAAGGGCTTCTACCAGCGACTCACGAACGACCTTCGAGCTTTGGCTATCTTCTGCCAGAAAGGCTAAAATGAACTCCTTATTGCTACCAAGCTCGCTGTCAATCAGCTGGTCCAGTTCGTCCTCGGTGGCAAATGCTCCTATAGTCATGACAAGTTTCCCTACCCAGGCATGGTTTCTTCAGTGATGTGCCGGCAACATGCGGCGCCTCTTGCCAGTGAAGAATTCACGCGCTGCCCAAGCGAGCCAATGCCCAAACCGATACTTCGTCAAGCGAAAGTAGTAGCCCCAGGCCTTCTTGAGCCAATGTCCGACAATAGGTAGATGAATGAGCCGCTCATGGTTTGCGTCGCGATGCACGAACGCAGCGCCATTGCCGGAGTCCATGAGGCATAGGATACTCATGTGGTCGAGGTAGCTCTCGTGGGGCTTCTCGCCGCGGACACGAGCTTGAATTGCGCTTACGGCAACGCGCGCCATCACTTCGGCCAGGTGCCCTTGCTTGGCGCGCCAAGTTGGGCCTTCGATGGCGGCCGTATCGCCTACGGCGTAGACACTCTCGTAACCGTCGACTGTGCAGCTGCCGTCAATGCGGACAAAGCCGGCTTCATTCAGTGGTAGTCCTGATGTTGCCACTATGGCGTGGCCCGCGCCGGCAGGAACAAAAATGACTAGATCGGCATCGATGTGGTCACCGCCCTCGATGTTGACCCCTTGGGAGTCGAACCCTTCGAGCTTCTTGCCAAAGTGCAGCTTCACGCCCTCCGCCTCGAGCTGTGTTCGCACGGCAGCGGCAGCCTTGTCCCCCATGCGGGCGCCCGGTTTCGGCATCGGTGCGAAGAAGTTCAGTTCGAACCGCTCACGAACCTTCAGGCGCTTTAGCATCTGTACGATGTTGAACATCACCTCAAAGGCCGGACCTCCACGGATGGCAGACTGATCTGCCGGGTTGCCGCCGAATCCGACGGCAATGCGACCTTCGCCTTTTTCGACCAGCGCAGCGAGTCGCTCGGACACGGTAACCGTATCATTCGGCGCTCCCCAGATCGTCACTGTGTGTTCCAGGCCCGGCAGCTTCTTTCGTCCAGCTCCCAACGCAAGAACGAGCACATCCGCAGAGAAGTCGCGACCGTCTACTGTCGCCTTACGCTGATCAGCATAGATATGGTCGGCCTTCCCGATAACGAGGTCGAACTGATGTTGAGCCGCCAGATCTTCGAGATCTAGTAGGTCTTGCTCGATGCGGTGCTCGCCCGTAACAACCCATATCGACGTGGGATAGACGAAGAGATGCGGGCGATCCGAGACGAGGGTGACGGCAATGCCGGCACGCCTTAGCTGGACCGCAGTCTCCACGCCGGCAAAGCCACCGCCCAGCACTAGGGCGGACTGGGGTGGCTTGGATACGGGAATTGAGTCTGCGGCTTGCTGGGGCGTGGACAACTTGTTAGGTACGAGCCGGGCTCATCGAGAATGGGTTCTGCTAAATTGCGGTGAAAGCACCTCCATCTTCGACTTCTAAGACTTTTCCGCGACAGAAGAAGCGAATGCTCCTGAATGAATGCGTGCGCCAGCCAAGGGTCGGGAGTATTCTTCGTCAAGGAGATCCCCACCATGCGCAACCTCACCGCCCCTGTCTGCACCAGTACAATCGCAGTACTTTTGGCCTGGTCGGGCGCGGCACTCGCGCAGGCTTCGAGTATAGAGCTACTCGACGTAAGCACCCCAGTGAGGATTCGCCATCCTGCGTCGACGCAATCGGTGGGACCGAGTTCTCACGAGTCGGAATTGCGTCGCGCATCAAGGGCGCGTGATTCCTTGCGCGAGCGGCCTCACCAGCAAGGGAATACACGGGCTGGGGTGAATCATGGTGGCGCGTCAGCTGGACTGATGTGGCAGTCCGAAGTCGCCGAACACCGTCAAGAGCGTCGTGGAGCAAGTGCAGGCAAGGCCGGGGGTTCTGGCAAGGGCAACGGTCCAACCTGATCCGAAGGCGTGCCCCGACAGCAGTCCGAGCTCGAAGGTCACTGGAGGCATCACCTACGGACGCGAGCAGGTAGGGGATGAAGTCGCATCGCGACTTCATCCCAAGACCTCGACGTCACCTTGCCGTTATTGCTGGCCGCTTCGTGCACCCAGAGCACTCGTGCCTGCAGTCGTGTTTCCGCCGCGACGGCCAGAGGTGCCATTATTGTTGCCATCCTCATTGGCCGTACCCGCGGTGGAGCTTTCACCGCCTCGATTGTTGCCGCGTCCGCCAGAGCTGCCACCAGCAGTAACTGATCCGCCGACGGTCGTTGCAGAGCCGCCAACGGTGGCTGAAGCTCCGCCGACCGTTGTCGTGGAACCGCCAACGCTGGTTGCCGATCCACTTACCGCGGTTGCTCCACCGGTTTCTCGACCTTGGCCCCGGCCACCGGTCGACGCATTGTTCGTCGCTCCCGACGCGCCACCAGCTGCTGTTGAGGTCGAGCCCGAGGCACTACCAGTTGAGCGATTGCCTTGACCTGCATTGCCCATCCCAGGGTTGCGACCGGCAGCGGCTGTCGTTGCGCCGCCCAGTCCCAAATCGTTCGTTGTGCCGCCCAGACCTAGACTGGTTCCGGCACCACCGGCACTTGGCGCCGCGGTATCGCCGCCCGCCACGGTTGTGGTCGAGGTCGCGTCTCCGTTCCCGCCAATTCGCCCTCCAGATCCCGTGGCCTTGTTGCTTTGCCCGCCGCTCGTGCGAGCGACGGTCGAGGCCTTGCCAGCAACGGCACTGAGCCCGCCCACGGAGATGTCTTCTGTGGACACCTCGTCACTGCCGCAGGCCGAGAGCAGAAGAAAGGATAGCGTTGCGCAGGGAAACCAAAACTTTTTCATAGAAATTCCTCCGTCGCAGGCGAGAAAGGTAGATCCCCCCCCTTTCCGGCACTGATGGCTAGTGGCTGTTGCGATGCGCTTCTAGGAACGCGAGTCCCGATGTGACGAAGCTACCGACAGCGGAGTTCCCAACTCGTCAACGATTTCTCGGTCCGCTACTGGATCGCGACGTTGACCGTACAGATCCCTGAAAGCGAGCAGATCTGCGAACAGCATTCGGCACTGGTCGCGCAACCTTGGCCAAGCGGTATGCAGGCCTGCTCGTTCGGAACACAGGTGCCGAGGATGCATGGCCCATCGCAGCAATCGGCACTCGAGGTACAGCCACCTCCGGTCTTGATGCATTGGGAGCCGCAGCGAAGCGTTCCGGTCGAATCCGGAAGGCAGATGCTACCGCAGCATTCGTCACCAAAGGCGCACTCTGCTCCGTCGGACAGGCACGCGCCCGGCGTCCCAACGGTGAAGCACCGCGATACCCCGATCACCGAGGCAAGGCAGAGGGAATTTCCACCGTCTTTGCCCTGAGGGCAACAGTTGGCAGCCTGTCCCGTCCAGCAGACTTCGCCGGGCCACATGCATCCGGCAGGCTTGTCGCAGCGTTTGACCCCACTGGTGGTGTCCCCTTGGCATGAGCTGGAGCAGCAATCGGCGTCGACGTCGCAGATTTCGCCGATGGGTCTGCAACCGCTCACGTACTGGCACACGGCTGTCCCGGTGCCCGGATCGGCGCAGGCTCCAGTGCAGCATTCGTGGCGTCCGGTGCAAGGTTCACCCGCGGTTTGGCACTCGGCGAACACCGGGCAAAGGCCATTCGTGCCGCAGACCCCGCTGCAACAGTCCGCAGCTGTGCTGCAGGCCTCGCCGCCGAAGAGGCACATGGTCGTGGACGAGACGCAGACTTTGTTGGTGCCATCGCTTGCCTCACATCGCCCCGAGCAGCATTCTGCCGATGCGGCGCAGCTGACACCGTTGGCGCTGCAAAGCCCCGTTTGACCTAAGCACAGGCCAAAATCACAACGGCCGGTGCAGCACTCGGAGGCGTTGGTGCAAGCGTCACCTGCCGGAAGGCAGCTGCTCGTGGAGCCCGTAGTGGTCGCGGCAGTGCTCGTTGCCGAACCGAGCGAAATCCCGGTGTTCGATATCCCGGCATTGCCACCCAGCTTGACCGTACCGGAGGTCGACGAAGCTCCCCCCATTGCGTCAGCAACGCCAGAACCATCCGTGCCAGGACCAGCGCAATCGACGATACCGATGCAAAGTCCAAACGAAGCGAGGCCTAGCCTGGTCAAACGCAATGGTGCAGTCATCCGGTCCTCCACCGAGTAGACGACCTGGCTCAACGCTAGGTCGCCATCGGTGAGACGAGACTCCATCTCGGTTGGTTCCCCTGGGACTTAACCTTTCTGGGGGACCACAGGCCTGACGGTTGGAGCTCCCCTACGCAGCTCCTAGGCTTGCGCAGCCTGCTGTTGCGATTCGCCGGCACTTCTCAGAAGCGCATCCATGTCGAGCTTTCGCACCTCTTCGACGAGGGCAGTGAGCGCCTTTTCTGGAAGCATTCCTGGCTGGGAGAAGACCATGGCCCGGTCGCGAAGGACCATCAGGGTCGGAATTGAGTTGATGTTGAATTGCCCGGCCAGCTCGGGCTCTTCCTCGGTATTGATCTTACCGAACACAATGTCTGGATTGGCGGCCGCAACGCGATCGTACACCGGACCAAACGCCCGACAAGGGCCGCACCAAGGTGCCCACCAGTCGAGCAACACCATACCTCCCTTGTTGATGGTTTCGGCGAAGTTCTCTTTGGTGATCTTGACGGTTGTCATGGATTCGACTCCTTCAGCGGGACGAAAGTCAGCGATCGCGCCAAGTTCGCCTCGGCGCGCGAGCACCCTGCTCGCAATCTGAAGGTGGGAGCCAAGCCCAATGCAGAAGGATTCGGGAACTCGGGCGCGCCGAAGTTCGTCCAACCGCGAAAGCTGGGCGACCGTCCTACGTGTCGCCGTGGGCGGAAGGAGCGAACGATGCCAGGAAGAAACCTGCGATTCAGCCTATTGACCACGGTATCGCTGACCATGGTGGCCTGCGGGGCCAGTAACACCGCGGAGGACACGAGTGGAGGAACCGCAAAGGGCGGGACCGGCGCAATTATCCCGGGCGCGGGGGTTTCGGTGGGGGGCATTGGAAATGAAGTCACCCCAGTTCCGCCGGGCGCCGACTTCGAGACCTGCACCGGTGTAGCCGAGGAAGCCGAAAACACCCTTGCCCCGGCCGACGTCGTCTTCTTGGTCGATAACTCGCCCAGTATGCGCGACGAGATCCTCTGGACTCGGCAGAACATGAACGAGTTCAGTCGCACCATCGAAGCTCATGGGATCGATGCCCGGATCGTGATGATCTCGTGCCTGCTCGATGGCTGCGACGGCCACTCGAACACCCTCGGGATCTGCATCGCTCCGCCACTGGGCAACGGGGACTGCGCGACCAGTGACACGAATCTGCCGGACTACTTGCACGTGGATCTGCGCCAACCGAGCGAGAAACTGCTCCAACGTGCCATCAGCAGCTACGACACCTGGAAGCCATCACTCCGGTCCTTTGCGCTCACCCACTTCGTGGCCATCTCGGACGATGCCGATCTGACCACGTCCGCCGCCTTCACAGCTCAATTGGCAGCCTTGAATCCGCCGATTACCCGCTTCGTGTTCCACGGCATCGTCTCGTCCATGAGCAAAGAAGACGCCTGTGCACTCTCGACGAGCAACCCTTGCTGCACCTACGCGGCGCCTGGCGGCGAGGGCGTCAGTTACAACGAGCTCGCCGCTGCCACGGGCGGAGTGGCCGCTGATCTCTGCGCGCAGGACTTTGCGCCGGTCTTCGCTCAGTTTGCTCAATCCGTCATCGCCCATTCCGAGTTGAACTGCGAGTGGGCCATCCCGCAGCCACCTGCTGGCCAAGTGCTGGATCCCAACCTCATCAACGTGGAGTTCAGTTCCGCAGGCAACTCAACCTACTTCGGCTACGTCACGAGCCCGAACAATTGCGGCACCCTCGACAACGCCTGGTACTACGACGATCCAACGGCGCCCAACCGGGTGCTCGTCTGCCCCAGCACGTGTAACCGCATCCGCAATGCACCCGCGCCGAGCATCACCGTCAGCTTCGGCTGCAAGACGGTCGAGGTGATCACACTTCTGTAACGGATCCCGACAGCAGCTCGTAGACGCCCTGTTACGAGCTGCTGTCGGGTAAAGGCAAGGATGCTAATTGCAGCGCGCCGCCTGATAGGAGCCATCAGCCGACGTGGCACCGACGCAGATCTGCTGGGAGCGTGAGCACACGAGATAGCGCATCGAGCCGCAAGCCTGGTTCAGATTGGTCCCATCACGAGCTGGTTCAACGGGCAAATAGCCGTCGCCTGCGCAAGCGTTACCTAACCCCGACGACGTGCATGCACCGGTCGAAACCTGGGTGCCGTTGGCAATTGACTCGACTCCATCGCAGTTGAAGTCGAAGCTTTGGAGGCCCGCGCTCGAGGTGTAGGGCTTGTCGAAATCCTTGATTTGGTTGGGAAACGCGTCGGCGTTCGCGTCATTGCAGTCCCCAGTACGACTCACCCATCCGGTGCCGCCGATGCAGGAGGTTTCCGCAGAGCCCCAAGAATCCGCGTCCGCGTCGCGATAGTAAGTGATGGGACAGCCATCGCCGATCGCCACGGCCGTCGCTCCTGCAGCCGCGACGGTACCGCCTGCGGCAACGTCCGTTGCACCAGCCTCCGACAACGCACCAACCTGCGCCACGGAGGCGGTGCCACCTGCTTCTTCGACAGTTCCAGAAGCTCCTGCAGCCGAGTCAACTGCACCACCCAACGCGGTCGCGGCACTGGCTGCGTCCGTCGACGCACCACCCGAAGCAACCTCTTTAGCACTGAAGCTACTGCCGCAACCAACGACGATGAGCGCAAGCACGATACCAAGAGCAAGATCGTCTTTCATACTGCAATCTCCCTGAGTCAATTGGATCGGCCTTTGAAGATCCACTCGCGAATACACGCTCGAAGTGGATCTCACGTCAGGCAAGCACTGCCCTTCAGCTCTGACCGCCGCGGCCGCTTGCGGATCCGGTGGCGCCGGTGCTTGCGCCGGAACCGTGCCGTTCTTGTCGATGCTCGGCTACCTCTGCCTGGCGACGCTCGGCTTTACCACTGGCGCTTGCTCGACCACCCGTGCGCTCGCGCGTACGGGTGCGTTCTTGGGTGCGCGTTGCCTGGCGCAATGCAGAACCATTGCCAGATCGGCTGCCATCGCTTTTTTGGGCCTTCTCTCGATTGGTGCCACTTTGGGCGTCGCCGTTATTCCCGCCTGGTCTCGCCTGGCGCTGAGTCGCCGGCTGCTTCGAGGCGTCACTCTTCATTGCCTTCCGCTGCTTGTCTTGGCCCGTGGTGGCTCGTTGTTGCGTCCGGGTCACGACCGTTGTGCCCTGCTTGGCTGCGGTGGTTTCGCCCGACTTGGCCATGACTTTGGCTTCGACTGGTTCGATGCCACGCGACTGCGCTGACGCGGCGCTCGCCCAAGCGAATGCGAGCCCTAGAATGCTTGCCCTTATGATCAATCTGGCTTGGTTCATGGCATCTCCTCTTCGTGGATATTTTCGATTTCGCTGGTACGACGAGACGATCGTCGGGTGAGTTCCCTCGAAGCGAGATGCGCCATGGGTTAGGTCGGACTCAGACCGACAGCTCAATCGCCTTCGCGTGACTACACTGAGTAGTGCTTCGCGAGAACAGTCCCTCTCAAATGGCGTGCGCCCCGATCGGGAGTCGATCGGGGCGCCATCGTGCACTTCAATTTGGCGATAATTCAGCTTTGGCCGCCCTTGGCAGCACCGTTACCTGAAGCCGACCCTGCCCCTTTGGCGGCACCCGCCGCACCAGCTGCCGCACCCCGCCGTTCCTGGCGGTGCTCTGCGGTCTCGGACCTGCCGCATTCACCGGAACCTTTGCCGGCGCCGCGCTCGGTCACCGAAGTACGATCGTGCTTCTGATCGTGAATTCGGGTGTTCTCAGCTTGGCGAGTTGCTTGACGCAGAGCGGAGCCATCGCTCTTTTGGGCCTTGTCTTGCTTGGCCGCACCTTGGCTGTCGCTCTTCTGAGCCTTGGCCTGCTTGGCCTCGCCCGAGCCGGACTTCTCCTGCTTGGCCGCACCTTGGCTGTCGCTCTTCTGGGCTTGCGCCTTCTTGGCCTCGCCC
>CAYVXY010000030.1:65093-84781 GCA_964454965.1 uncultured Polyangiaceae bacterium
TCGCCCTTGGCAGCGTCGCCCTTCTGGGATTGCGCCTTCTTGGCTTCGCCCTGGCTCTCGCCCTTGGCGGCGTCGCCCTTCTGGGATTGCGCCTTCTTGGCTTCGCCCTGGCTCTCGCCCTTGGCAGCAGCTTCAGCCGTCTGGGACTTCTGCTGCTTGGCTTCACCCGATGCCGCCTTGTCTTGCGTCATCGTGGCAGTGCCCTTCTTGGCCGCCGTCACCTCACCCGATTTGGCCATCAACTTGGCCTCGACGGGTTCGATGGTTGCCGACTGTGCCAATGCAAGCCCTGACCACATGAGCATCAGTCCTAGCGCGCTCGTGCGGATAATCGCTGTCCTCTTGTTCATTGAGGTTCTCCTTCCGATTGCCCGCTACACTGTGCGAGCTTGCCCGTGCGACGAAGCCCGGACGCTACGAGTTCCCGACAGGGACATCGAATCTGTGCTGAACTGGCGCCCACATTCCGCTAACACGGGAATCCCGGGCCCGCTCTCGGAATCCTATTTTCTTAGGAACCGCGTCGAGCTCTACTCCGTCTCACGAGAGCTTAGCGTTGTCTGACGAACAGGACATCTTCGAGAAAGCCAAAGCAGGCGATCCCCAGGCCTTTCAAGCGCTGGTGCGTCCGCATTTCGATTCGATCCGCAGATTCGCGCGGTCATTCTGCAAGAACGACTGTGACGCCGATGACCTTGCGCAGGATGCGTTAGTCAAAGCCTATCGGTCATTCGGCTCCTTCGATGGCCGTTCGTCATTGACCACGTGGCTCTACACGGTCGCCCGAAACCAGTTTCTCGACCACCGACGCAGCAGACTCTTTCACTGGCGCAGTCGCGAAAGCGAGTTGAGCGACTTCGATCCTTCGAGTCTGCCCAATGCGGAACAGCTGCTCGATGAGCGGCAGAAAGTGGAAATACTCTGGACTGCGCTGCGCCGCATCGACGAGAAATTCCGCACTCCGCTCGTCTTGGCTGAAATCGATGGGCTCGGGTACGAGCAGATCGCCGAAATCGAGAGGATCCCGATTGGAACGGTGCGTTCGCGGATCGCTCGAGCCAAGGATCAGCTGCGAACGCTTATCGGCCAAACAGCGGAATTCTCGTCCCTTGCGCCAGACGGAACTATCGAGACCAGAACATCGTCGTACCCCATGACGAAAGGCGTCAGATGACCTCCGCGCACGATCCGCTCCATGAGCCCCTGCGGCTCCTTCGTGAAGCCAGTCTACCGACTGGCTTCGAGGAGCGACTCGCAGAGCGCCTGGCCGCGGCGCAGCAACGAGGCAACGTCGTGCGCTTCCCGGGTCGCAGGCGCGTACTGCTACTCGTGGCAGCGATTGCCATACCTGCCTTGGCGGCAGCAGCCGGGGGCTACTACGTGCAACGGCGGTCTTCTGCGGCCTCCTCTGAAGGCGCTCCGAAGCAAGTTGAAGCCAAGCCGCTCGGGCACCTACCAAAGACTGGTTTCACTGTGACGGTTCCGCGCACGGAACCCGCAATGCCGGCAATCGAAAAGCTACCCGCTCCTCGGTCGCAGGAACCTTCGCGACCTTCAAACTTGGCTCCAAAGGCCGAGGAGCGGCGAAGCAATGGGCCCAAACCAGAAAAGGTGGTCTCGCCTCCAGCCGCAAACGCAGCCCCGCGAATCGAGGCGCTCGATCCATTTGCGGCCAAACCCACGACGTCAAAGCAGTCAGCCGCGACGCCAAAGGCCGCGGATGTGAGCGAAAGCCTGCGCAAGGCCACCGAGCAGGGTGCAGCCCGCACTACTGATGATTCGGCTCGCGGCTCGCGTCGCGATGCCAACGCCAACGAGAACCGCGGCAACGACGCAGCTCAGCAGGCACGCGAGCGCGTCCAAGCGCGAGAGCGAAAGGGACAATAAATGCGCGAGGCGGCCATTTGACCTCCACACGGCGGATCCTTTCATCACTCATATTGATTTTCGGCAGCGCAGCCACAGCGGAAGGTGCCGCAGCTGTAGACGCAAAGGGTGCACCCGCGTCCATTGCCGCCGAACAAGCGGATTCCGTCGAACAATTGGCCGCCAAGGCCGCCAAGGCTTTTCGCGCAAAGGAATTCGAAGCCGCGATCTCGGACTATCGCCGCGCCATCGCGCTCGCATTTCGCGCAGAAGACGCAGCCACCCTGCGGATGAACGTGGGGGCCTGTCTCGTCGAGCTCAGGCGATTCGAGGAGGCGAAGTCCGAGTTTCTGAAGGTCGCCGAGACCACGCCAGCATTGGCCCAGAAGGCGCGCCTGAGTGCAGCGCTCGTTGCCGTCGAACTCGGTCGGCTCGACGAAGCCGAGTCGCTGCTCGACGCTGCGTCCCCTGTCGACGAAGCGCTGTCATCGCGGGCGGAAGACATCAAACAACGGATCTCGGAGAGGCGCGACGCGAAAGGTCGCGACACACTGGATGCCAATTTGGCGGCTGCGGTGACTGCCATCAGTAAGAGTGACTGGGCCGCGGCCAAGATAGCATTGCTCGCTGCCCGAAAGCAGTACGACTTGGCCGAGCCCAAAGAGCGCGTGGACATTCTACACAGCCTTGGCACGGTAGAACTCGCGCTCAATCGACCCGAAGACGCAAAGGCCACGCTGAATGCGGCTCATGCGCTGTCGCCCAACGATCCCGAAATCCACTACGCTCTGGGGCGCGCACATCAGGCGCTGAACGAGTCTGCCGAGGCACGGACCGAATACAGGAAGGCGCTCGAGCTTGGGCTCAAGGAGCCACAAGCGGAGGCCGCCAAGGATCGGCTCGAAGCGCTCGATCCGTTGGGACCTTCGGAATGGTTTGGTTGGCTGTCGGTAGCTGGTGGCTATGACAGCAACCCGCGCCAATCTGGTGCTGCTACCGAGACCACACTCGGTCGTCGGGGGCGCGGCGGTAGTGCTTATGGGCGCCTTGGTGCGGAACTCGGACGCACGCAACGCATCTCGGACCAGTTCAGTCTGCGTATGCGTTATGCCGGTGAATGGTTGGGCTTGCAGAAAAAATTGGTGCAGGAGCTCAGCCTTCAGAACCATGGGGTGTTCGGTGGAGTAGAATGGGCACCGACTGAGAAGATCACGATTGGACTCGAGGTTGGGCCGAGTTTCACGTACATCGGACTCAGCCCGGTGACTCCATTCGCTTGGGATATGCTAGGATCTGTGAAGCTCCGCTATCGCGCCTCAGAGGTGCGCAGATGGCGTCTTGGCTTCGATGCGCGCAAGGTCACGGGCCAGTCGGGCTGGGAATTCCTTGGTGGAACACGTCTCGACGCCGAGCTCACGCATCAGTGGAGCTATGCGGCTGGCAGTCTCAGACTCGGATTGCGCGGGCGGCATCTCGCCGTCGGCTCGCGCACCACTACCGTCGATGCAGCATACCTGCCCGCCTGTACCGGGCTCTGTGACGGTTCAGCCTATTTTATCCCACTGTCCTATTCGGGGTTCGGCCCCATTGCCTCAGCGAGGCTCGATCTCGCTCCAACGCTTCACCTGGTTGGTACATCGCAGCTCGATTGGCGTCGCTATCGCGACGAGAGCTACATCGCGGGCATCGCCCAAAGTCGCAAGCGGCGCGAGGATCTCCGTTGGAATGCAGGGATCGATCTGCAATGGGCCCTCGACGAAGACGAGCATGTGATGATTGTGCCAAGCTATGCGATCTTGGTCAGCTCCTCGAACGTGGCCCTGTCCTCGACGGATCCTGCCCATGCCTTTGACTACGATGACCGCAGCTTCATGCAGCATTTCGTTGAATTGGGTGTCGAAACTAGTTTCTGATCCGAACCAGCACGTAGCTGCTACGCGCTCCACCGATCCAGCTCAGTGCCGGTGACCTCTCACCGCAAGTTGATGAGAGCCCAAAGTCCCTCCGTAAGGCTCGCCGCAAGCTAGCCCCAGTGAGCGATCAACTGTTCTACGACCTATGGCCTCAACGGCAGGGAGCTGTGGACGGCCTGAAGCACGACCGCCGACCGTCGTGACAATGCCTCGTAGTAGCGCACGAACCGCTGCGGCTCGAACGCAGAGAAACTGCGGAGGTTTTCCGCCCAGCGGAACCCGATCGGTTGATAGAGCAGCTCAACCTCGACATCGAATGGCCCTTGAGCATCACCAACGGGCGCCTCATACACCACTCTGTCCCCACCCTGTTGGAAGTCGGGATCCTTTTGCGCGTCTCCGTGCACGGCAACATCTGCATGAGCCGTCGCCTTGTCGAATCCGCTTGGAAGCAACCGATTGTCTTTCAGGTAATGCGTCGCGGCGAGAAGGCCCGTGGTTACGTTCCCAGCGGATTGTCCGAGAATGGATTCATAAATGGCCACCTCCGAGGGTCGCTCGATGCGTGTGTAGTGCGGCTCGAACCGGGACGCGTCGGCGTCGTTGTCGTTGCCGACGATAGAGCCGTCGTCACGCAGGGCCCCAGACTCGAACAGGACACTGCCACCAGCTGAGCGCACGGTGACGTGCAACCAGACTCTGCGCGAGGGATAGGCGGTTGGCAATTTGTGCCCAGTGCGGTTCGTAACGGTGACAATGGCTCTCAAGCGCCCCTCGACCAACTGAGGTAGTCCGACTTCCAGCGCGGCCGCGTCACGGCTCAGATGCTCGCGTGTGCGAAGAGCGGCCAACTTCTGATCGGCGGGAGGTGCTGGAGCAAACAACTCGGCCCCAAAGCGACCGAACAGCTCCTGCATGAAGAAGTTACCACCGACGAAATCGTGACGCGCGAGCCGTTGCCGCGACGGACCAGCAACACTAGAAATCGCCAAGGGCCCAGAAACTTCGGGCATGTGACAGGCTTGGCACGAGCGAGTCGAACGGTAAGCGCTATGCAACCACTCTTGGTAAGGCACTTGCTCGGGGAGTTCCCCAATCACTCGACCATTTGCGTCCAGGGCGTGCGTGTAGAGCGTGTGACAAGTAGCGCAAACCTCAGAGGAACTCAGGTGAGACCCCTGCACCGGTACCATGCGTGAAGCCGAGCGCATGAGCTGAGCACGGCCCTGATCTACGACATAGGGGCCATACTCTTTGCGATTGCCCGATTGGGATTGGGTGTCGATGACAAAACCGCCAACGAGACTGCGCCGCTGCCCGAGGTAGGTCGATTGGATCTGGTGGCACAGGGAACAGGAAACGCCGTCGCGGGCCAACGCAGTCTCGTCCATGTCTGCCGAGGGCTCCTCGGTATTGAGATGCTTGAAGACTTCGCCTTCATGCCCCAAAGCATGCGCTGTGGTCGTAGCCATCGGCATGTGGCACTTCGAGCATTCATCCTGAATCGCGCCACCAAGCATCGGGTGTTCGGTTATTTCACGACGCACCCCAGCCTGCCAATAGGGATCGCGCGCGGCGTTGGCCATCATCGTGGGACGCCAGGCCCTTCCAAGGGAAGCATCTTCCCCCTGCGGGGTTACGAGGCCGTTGTGACAGGCAATGCAGCGCGAGGACGGTTCGAAGAGTTGCTGATCGGTCGTGGCGGTAGCCGTCGCACTGGGAGCGAACACCCCAATGGCGAACACCAGCCCCAACCCCATGCCCTGCGCGAAGAAGCGCTGCTTACCAGCCTTCACTTAGACCTCCATCGTACCAGTCCCAAAGCAGGTAGCCCATCGCTTGCATCGGTCGCGCTGCCAAGTCATTCATGGGCATCAAGACGCCAAAGTTGGCACGAACGTGTTTGCGCTTGCTGATAGCCAATTGGATCTGTGGCATAAAACCCCAGGCCGTTACCGCGTCATTCGTGAGCTCCCGCACGGATTGGAGCTCGAACATCGGCACCCAGAATCGACCAAATCGCCCGTAGGTGAACATCCGGCCCAGGGCAATGCGGCCATAGAGTTCTTTGGATGCGCTCGATTCGTCGAAGGGCAAGCCAATCCCAGCCTGTAGCTGTACGAAGCCAAGAGATGACAACCCTTGGCCAACCGTCATGAAGGGCTCAAGTAGGTAGGTATCTTTGCCCATCCCCTCGGCTGGGCTTCCCGTCGGGATCGCGAATTCTGCGCCAAGACTAGCGATGGTCTCAGAACTCGGACTGTGAAAGACGACGTGCTTGAAGCCAAAGGCTACGTCGCCAAGCCCGCGGCCCCAACGACCGAGCCCAGTAGCTCTTCGTTCGGAATCCGACCGGCGAGTTACGCCGAAGGGCGCAATCACTTCGAACTGACTGCGCGCTCCGACGCGTTGCTCATAGATCAGTTTACCGGTTACTTCTGCGGGTCCTTCGAGGGTGACGCCGGAAATGAGCAGCAGCTCATTCTCGGGGTACGCCTTCTCCGTGAGGATTGCCCGGGGGAAATTCAGCTCACCGGGTGGCCAGCTGCTGTCCCTGCAGAACTGCTTGACGTGACGAACCACACGTTCAATGTCGCTTTCGGTGAGCACACCGCCAAAGGCCGGCATACGTTCGTCGAATGCCCGCACTGGACCGCCTTGGCTGACGATCCCTCCCCAATCCCTTTCTGTCTCGCGTGAGGTGAAGGCACAGTCAGTGAAATCGGGCAGCGGAATGTCGAGCCCTGTGTTTTCGGGCCTTGACCCGCGCCCATCCTGCCCATGGCACGTGGCGCAGTTCGCTTGATAAACCTGCTTGCCACTCGAAACGGCAAGTGGTGGCGACGATGTGGAACGGTGGACTTGTGACTGCCCCTGAGCGGGGACGATGAACGCGAGCGCAACTGCGGCAGCGATTAGGCCAATCAGATGGTGTTTGAGTTCGCGGGGCGCAAGGCGCATGAGCTAGCCTGTCGAATTTGCCCGGAGTGGCACTGTCCGACTCCCTTCTACGCCTGAGGCAACGCGTGAGGCAAGCGCCCGAATAGCCGGGCGCTCCCCAAGTCAACGGGCGGCTCTGAAGACCAGCAGGTCTTGTTCCGATTGGGAACTTCGCCGGCAGTCACCTCGTCCAACGCGCGAAGCTGGGCGACTGCTCGACAAATCGCCCTAATTCAAGGAGTTGACTATGCGAAGGCATTGCATGCGGGCTGGTCTCCTGATAGCGATTGGTACAAGCACGGCCTGCGGGTCCAGTAGCACTGGGACTGACGAGAGCAGTACCGGAAGCGGTGGAGCTGGAGCTGGAGCTGGAGGTCTGCTCCCGAGCGGTTCTGCAACGGTAGGCGGCTTCGACAACGAGGCGACCCCGGTTACGCCCGGAACCGAATTCGAAGCCTGTACCGGAGTCGCTGAGGAGGCCGAGAACACACGTGCCCCTGCAGATGTCGTCTTTCTGGTCGACAATTCCCCCAGCATGCGCGACGAAATCCTGTGGACGCGGCAGAACATGAACGAGTTCAGTCGCACCATCGCCGACCAGGGGATCGATGCACGCATTGTCATGATCTCCTGCTTGCATGACGGCTGTGATAACCATGCAAACACTTGGGGGATCTGCATCGATCCGCCGGTTGGCAGTGGAGACTGCGCGACCAGCGACACGAATCTGCCGAGCTATCTGCACGTCGACGTCCGCCAGCCGAGCGAGAAGCTGCTTGCCCGCGCCGTTAACACCTATTCGACTTGGCAGGCCACACTCCGCACGTCTGCCCTTACCCACTTCGTGGCCATCTCGGATGATGCCGATTTGACTGCAGCCGCGGACTTTCAGAGTCAGCTTGTCGCCCTGAATCCGCCTATCACAAACTACGTATTTCATGGGATTTTTTCGTCCTTGAGCAAGGAAGCGGCCTGCGCGATCTCGACGAGTAGTCCCTGCTGCAAGTATGCTGCCCCTGGCGGCGAAGGCCTTAGCTACCGTGACCTCGCTGACGCCACGGGCGGGGTCGCGGCGGATCTATGCGCGCAGGATTTCTCGCCGGTGTTCGCCCAGTTTGCCCAGTCGGTCATTGCGCATTCGGACCTGAGCTGCGAATGGCTCATTCCACCCCCTCCAACCGGTCAAGTTCTTGACCCGAATCTCATCAACGTGCAGTTCTTTTCAGCCGGCAATTCGAGCTACTTCGGCTACGTCTCAAACCCGAACGATTGCCGTACGCTCGACAATGCCTGGTACTACGACGACCCGAGCGCTCCAACACGCGTTCTCGTTTGCCCCAAGACCTGCGAGCGCATTCGAAGCGCGCCAGCTCCGAGCATCTCAGTCGGCTTTGGGTGCAAAACGGGGGACGTGACGACGCTGATCTGAGCTGCATTGCCCAAAGACGAGCTCGAGGGGACGGCCGCGGATATGGTGTGTCGGCGGCTTATCCCCTCTGTTGTTCACCATCGGTCGTTTGTGCATGGACCGGTGTAGCTGGAACCAAAGAGCGAACCAGGTCGTCTAAGCGGAGCCAACGGATCGACGGGGAGGGATCGCCTTTCATGCTGGCAATTGCTTTCTTCAACCCTCTTCCGAATGTCTCTACGACTACTCAACTGCCTCTTGCTGAAGTCTGCGACGATAGCGCTGTTCGTTCCTTCAATTGCTTTGCCTGGTTCGTCGGCCCGCGCCGCAGTACTGGAGGCCAATGCCCGCTACGAGCGTGACAACTTCGCTCTGTATCGTGGCCGCACCGAAGCCGCCTGGTTGAGCAGCGATACCGGAGTCTTCAACTTGCGCATCGCTGCCCACGGTACGACCGCTGGTGGCAGCCGCGTCCAAGGGATCCCCGGTGGATGGCGCGGCTACGGCGGTGCGGACATCTCCTCGATCTTCGCCGTTCCGTCGCTCGAACTTCGCTTCCTGGGCGGAGTTGACAACCTCATTCTACCCGAGTCCTGGTGTGGCGAAATCCGAGTCAAACTCTCACCCCAATCGCTGCCTGGTTTCTCCGCCAAGTTGGCCGCCTCTTCCAGAACGCTCGAAGGGTGGTTCAGCTACCCTTTGCGCAGCAGCTCGCTGTCCAGTGCGATTGCCTATGACGGCAAGGAGACCTGGGTGGAGGTTGGCGCAATCTGGGATGAACGATCTTCGGCCAGACAACCGCCAACGCCACTTCAGCTCGACTTGCGAAACAACCGCCTTGCGACGATCTACGGTTGGTGGAGCCACGAACTAACCAGTTGGTTGGTGGCCGGCTTCTCCGGGAAGTGGACCGATTCGAAACTCGATTTCCATCAACCAACTCAGCTAGCAAATGGCGTCTTTCGCTACTCCGACTACCCTTATCCGACGCCCCATCGCGAACTTGCCTGGGCAGCGTTGCTTGAGCTAAGGATCTCCAAGCTCAAACTGAAGGCAAGTTGGCCTGTCGCCAGTAGAGGCAGCTACCGGGTCGAAGATCCCTACTCTGTTGCGCCTGCAACATTCTATCAAGGACGCGACATGGCCACGGCAGAGCTGCGCACGTCCATCAGCTCACCAATATCCGACGAGCTCTCGTTGACTGGTGAAGTCTTCGCATTGTCTCGTCCATATCGCGCTTACGCGTGGTTCACGAGCGATGCTTGGAACCAACTTGGGTTGAACCTCGTCTTCCAATACAGAACCAAGCCTACTGAGCCATGATTCAAGAAGAATTGACCAAGTACCAAGTCGTCATCCTCTGCGGCGGCCAAGGGACACGCATTCGCGCCGTTGCAGAGGATAGACCTAAGCCAATGGTGGAGATTGGCGATCGACCCATCCTTTGGCACATCATGAAGATATACGCTCAGCATGGCATAAAGCGTTTCATTTTGGCGCTTGGCCATCAGGGCGACAAGATTGTCGAATACTTCGAAACCTACACCAAGCGCTATATCGACAGTTCGCTGCGGTTCAATTCCGATGGACCACGATTGCAGCACCATCGAGGCATTGCGCCCGAGTTGGATATTAGCGACTGGGAAATCACGTTTGCTCATACGGGGTTGCCAACCAATACGGGCGGTCGCCTCGCAAGGATCCAACAGTACATCGATCAGGATGACTTCTTCTGCACCTACGGCGACGGTGTCTCCGACGTAAACGTCACTTCAGTACTCGCGCGGCACCAGACCTCTTCCAACTTTGGAACGGTGGTTGCCGTGCATCTGCCGACTGCTTTCGGCGTTATTGACGCGGACGAATCCGGTCAGATTCGCAGCTTTCGTGAGAAGCCGGTGCTGCCAGGGTTCATCAACGGCGGCTTCTTCTGCTTCAAGCGGAACATCTTCGACTTCATCGAGGGAGACTCGACGGTTCTGGAGTCAGATTCGTTTCGCCGCGTCGCCCAAATAGGCCGTCTTGGAATGTTCGCACACGAGGGCTTCTGGCATGCGATGGATCATTACAAAGACTACGTCGCATTGAACGACCTTTGGAACCGCGGCCAAGCGCCGTGGAAGATTTGGTAGACCGAACTCCTGGGAGGAGTGATATGTTGGATGCATTCAACGGCGTATTCCGTGGTCGCCGAGTTCTGGTCACGGGCCATACTGGATTCAAGGGCAGCTGGCTCTCGATGTGGTTGAAGGAATTGGGGGCCAACGTATCGGGGTATGCGCTGCCCGCGGCGACGCAGCCCTCGCACTATCAGTTGCTCCGTGCACAAATCCAGGAGACCCTCGGCGACATCTGTGACCGCGCGCGCCTCGAGCGCCATGTCAGTGACTTCCAGCCGGAGCTGGTATTTCATCTGGCGGCACAGCCCCTGGTACGCGAGAGCTATCGCACCCCAATCGAGACATTTCAGACGAACGTCGTTGGGAGCGTCAACGTTTACGAAGCTTGTCGCAAGGCCGGAAGCGTACGCGGCATAGTGGCGGTCACGACGGACAAGGTCTACCGGAATCGAGAATGGGAATGGGGCTATCGCGAGAACGATGGATTCGGCGGACATGACCCCTACAGCGCATCCAAAGCATGCGCGGAGATCGCTACACAGAGCTATCGAGACAGCTTCTGGCCCGTCGAAAGTTTCGGAAAGCTTCATCAGACCCTTCTATGCACTGCTCGAGCAGGGAATGTCATCGGTGGGGGTGACTGGGCAATGGATCGGCTCATTCCCGATCTGATGCGAGCAGCGGCGACTGAAGGCGCAGCTCGGATTCGAAACCCCGATTCCACCCGACCTTGGCAGCACGTTCTGGAACCGCTTTGTGGCTACCTGTTGCTGGGGCGCTCGCTCCTCGCAGGCCGCGTTGAGTTCGCTGAGGGGTGGAACTTCGGGCCCAGCGACGACGGTGCGCTCTCCGTTCGGGACGTGGTTGAGCGCATGTCTCGCCAATGGGACAGGGTCCGCGCACGATTCGAACCCGAAAGCGGCGCACCTCACGAAGCACGGCTCCTTAGGCTCGATTGCTCCAAGGCGCGCTCACGCCTAGGCTGGAAACCAGTGTGGGGCTCACTGACGACAGCCGAGATTACTGTCGATTGGTATCGCAAATTCTACGAGCAACAGGAGCTAGTGACTGTTCGGCACATCGCTCAGTACGTATCTGACGCACGCCTAGCCGGCGTCGAGGGTCTCTCATGAAAAGAACCATATTGCTCACGGGTTCGTCAGGATTCGTTGGCCGCAATCTACTGCGCATAGTTGCAGAGCGCAGGTCCGCCCCCCAATGGACCCACTGGATCTGCGTCGATGCCGTCGATGCTGAACCACCCTTGGTGGTTCCCGAAGGCACGGAACTGCTGCAAGCGAATCTCGACAAATGGTCAGAGGTTCAGGCCATCTTGGCTCAAGTGCGGCCGACTCACGTGATTCATCTTGCCGGTGCGCTGGGCAAGGCCAACACGGCAGACAACTACGAGCGGCTCTTCCGCTCCAATCTGCTGTCCACGTGTCACCTACTCGAGGGTCTCCGCTGGTCGCAATCGCGATACGACGGCAACGTATCGCGGCCGCACTTCATTGCCATCTCAACGGGCCTCGTCTACGGCCCCCAACCCTGTCCGTTCCATGAGTGGATGCCGGCCTTGCCGCCGGATGTGTACAGCTTGACCAAGATGCTTGCTGAAGAAGCAGTATTTGCTTTCGAACGGTTGGGCATCATCGATGCCTGCGTTTTGCGCCCGGCGATTCTCTATGGACCGGGTCAGAAGGGAGACATGTTCGTTCCGTCGCTGGTCAACGCAATGACAGCGAGGCGTCGGTTCGCCATGACTGCGGGCGAGCAGACCCGTGATTTCGTCCATGTCGATGACATGGTAGCGGCGGTCCTTTTAGCCAGCGAGTCCCGGCTGCTTGGCAAGTTCAACGTGGGCACAGGCACCTCGGTCAGTATGCGGCAAGTGGGCGAAATGGCGGCAAGGCTCGCAGGTCATCCCGATCTTCTGGGCGTCGGCGATGTGCCGTATCGTCCCCGGGAGGTCTGGGACTACGCGCTGGACGCAGGACGCTTGAAGGGGATAGGGTGGCGACCGGACGCCGACCTGCAGAACGGATTGTTGAGCTGCATTCGACTGAAAGAGGCGTTCGGTTGAGAATGTGGAATCGCTAGAGATGCATCGTCGTAGCATTCGCGCAAGTCGAGCGGGAGACGCGGGTGAACTCCAGCCGCCTACGACTTGGCGACATCGTGCGCTGCTTGCCGGATTGGTTGTCGGCGGCACCTATTCTCTTCTCTTCTTCGCTGACTACTGGTTCCATTTCTCCAGTGAGACGCGGCCATTGGGATGGTTTCTGGTGCTGTCATTCGTCATCTTCTGGAAGCCGATCCGAAACCTGTACTACTGGTGGCTATTTCTCTCGATTGGCGAGCCCAAAGCACAGACTGGCAGCGCACCCGATTTCTCAGTGTGCGCCCGCGTCGACGTCGTTACGACATCGATGCCCGGTGAGCCGATCGAGATGTTGGATAAGACACTGACAGCGTTTGGACGACTCCAAGGTCTGCATCGCGCCTTCTTGCTCGATGGTGGCAACGACCCACTGCTACGCGCTCGCTGCGTGGCGCTTGGCGTCGAGCATGTCGATTGTCGCGGCATCGAGGGGGCCAAGGCGGGGAAGATAAATCACTGTCTGAAGCAGCATTCTTCCTCCGAATTCCTGCTGGTTCTCGATCCAGACCATGTTCCGCACCCCGATTTCATCCAGCGCGTATTGCCGCACTTCGAGGATCGTCGCGTCGGGTTCGTGCAAGTAGTGCAGGCGTACTACAACTTGCGGGAGAACTGGATCGCGTGGGCGGCTGCCGAGCAGACCTTCGGATTCTACGGGCCAACGATGAGAGGACTACACGGTCTTGGGATCCCAACGGCGATTGGAGCAAACTGCACGTTCCGACGCGCAGCACTCGATTCGATCGGTGGACATGCGGTGCATCTCGCTGAAGACGCTCTAACGAGCATGCGGCTCCACGCCCAAGGGTGGCGAAGCGTCTATTTGCCGTGGCGAGGTTCGTCTGGCTTGGTCCCCACCGACCTTTCTGCGTTCTGGAAGCAGCAACTGAAGTGGGCAGCCGGCATGACGTATCTCTTGACGCAAGAGTACCCGAAACTCTTCTTCAGATTCTCCGCGCTTGCGCGCTTGCACTATTTCGTCGCTGGCACGCATTATTTGGCTGGCGTCGTGGCAGCATTGAATCTGCTCCTGCCACCCATTTTCCTTTTCTTTCATGTTGAGGCGGTGAGTATTCCGCTCCAAGGTTTCCTGCTGCACTGTTTGCCGTATCTGGCGTTTGCGTCGGCCATCGGTGGGTTGGCCCAGCACTGGTACTCACACCGTGAGGAGCGGGGACTGCCCTTTCGTGCCATGTTGCTCGAGCATGCAACCTGGCATATCTATGCTCTCGGCTTCGTCTACGGAATTATCGGACACCGGATCCCCTACCTGCCAACACCCAAAGGGGCCAGCAGTGCAACCCCCTTACAGCTGGTACTGCCACATTGGGCGATCATTGCTTTGTCCATGGCCGCTGTGGCATGGGTTCCCCTCACCTATTCCCATCTCGACTCCGGAACGGAGCTGATGATGTTCTTCGCGATCCTCAACGCGGCGTTGCTCCTACCCATTGTCAGCGCCAACCTATGGGCGCGCTTGGTGAGTCCGAGACTGGAGGGCCCGACATGATCCGGCGATACCCGCTCATTACGGGCGCCGCTGGTATTGCGCTAATATTGGCAGTGTATGTCTTCACGGCTCGTCCCCTGAAGCAGTGGTTAACCGAGCAATACTTCCAGAATGTCGAAAAGAGACTTGCATCGGATAGGCGCGAACTCTTGCCTCCGCGACAGACACGCCACTTTGGTATGTTTCGACCGGAGTTGCCCCAGAATCTCGAGCGATTCTATCAGGTTGGTCGGGAACTCGACGCCCGGCCCACTGTCGTCTCGTATTACCAGGCTTGGGGTGATGGACCTGCCCACGAGTTCAACGCAGCAGCCGTTGAATTAGTTCTGAAACAAGGACTGGTTCCCATGATCACTTGGGAACCTTGGCTGACCTCGTTCGAGGGGCGCAATGCTTCGACATCGCCACCAAGCCTGTCAGACATCGTGCAGGGGCGGTTCGACGTCTACATACGGAGATGGGCACGAGCCGCAGTGCGGGTCAAACGTCCGCTATTTCTGCGGCCATTCCATGAGAATGGCAATCCGTCGTATCCCTGGAGCATGGCATCTGGAAACGGCGCCGACACGGTCGCTGGAGCCTGGCGTCATGTTGTTTCCGTATTTCGGCACGAAGGAGCGACCAACGTTGCCTTCGTGTGGACACCCTTTCAACCAGAAGACATAGCTGCTTGGCCGGGTGAGGATTGGGTGGACTGGATCGGGATCGACCTGTTCAACTACGGTACCTTGCTCGCGGGCGGCACCTGGCAAAGCTTCAGAGCGCTGCTTTCGCGTCAGTTGGAGCCTTTCAGACGCTTCTCGCGCCCCATCATGTTGGCAGAAGTGGGGTGCTCGGGGTTCGGCGGAGACTGCGCCACCTGGTGGGCCGCCGCCATGCAGGATCTATCACGACCTGAGTATGCGAGCATCGCGGCGTTCGTGGTCTTCGATCACCCGTTATACGTGCACGAAGACACGACGTTCGTGGATTGGGGCTTCACCAGTCGTCCAGCCACACTTGCTGGGGCTAGGATCTTCACGCGCGCGGCCGGGTTTCTCGCACCCAAGGACCGCTAGCAGACTTGGAATCTGCGCTGCCTACGTCGTCCAGCGCTCCAGTTCCACCCAACCGCCGCTAGTTTCATCTATCGCCGGCACACTGTATGCAATCACGTCCGAGCTAGCCTCGACGGAAACGAAGTGAAGTGGATGTGGATCGGAGAAGTCGACCATTGCCGGTCGACAGCGTTTTTCACTGTGGTGGTGAGCAAACCTGGCGCCCCCGCCTCCGCCCGTGACGACAAAGCATCGCCCGTCCACCTCGAAGCGCTCGTAGCCGTGAACATGACCCGCAAAGAATGCTCGTGCCTTGGGACAGTCCAAAAATGGTTTGATGAATCCGTCCAACACAGCCTGGCTCGGTGAGTGCCAACGCGCGTTGGTAAACGCTGGGTGGTGGCCAGCCACCAGCACATGCTTCACCCGCTCTTCACTACTTGCGTCTGCGAGCGACCGGCAAAACTCAGTGAGTTGCGTCGACCATTGCTCCTTTGACATCGAGCCTTGGTTGGTGTCGAGCAAAAGGAGTCGCAGGAAGCCTAGATCGACCAGCTGCAGGCCGGCAACAGCTGTTGGGAAGCGCCGATTGAACTCCCTGGGCGAACCAAACAATGGCCCGCCGCAATCGTGATTGCCGCGGCATATATGGACGGGCTTGCTCGACAGCGCGTTTGGCGGGTAGGCTTGGTCGAACCTCCCCCAATCCGATGCGGAACCAGTCAAATCGCCAAGGTGTACGATTGCGTCGAGCGGTTCCGCAAGAATTGCCTGTGCGATCCTGCGGCGACCTTCGTCGTTCGATTCACGCCCAAATGCGAGTCGCTCGATGGGTAGGACCCGCTGGGTGTCTCCAACGATGGCGAGGCGAACCTTGGGCATGAGGTCAGCATACACGCCTGGAGAAGAGTTATTGGGGCTCATACCGCTCTTGGCGAGTCTGGTGGCGAGGCCTGCAATGGGAAAGGACGAACGGCCCGATTTCGTCGCCCACCCGGTTGGGCCCACATTGGGTCAATGGTCATTGGGTCTGGGCGTTGGGGTAGACATGCTACCACGGCGATTGGTCGAAGCCGAGTGGCGGCAAGTACCGCACGCCTGGTTGCGTAGTCGCGTCGGGTTGGGGCAAGACTTCTATTTGTCGCAGCGCGCCAACGTCGTAATCATCGACAATCAATTCCAGTTGGGACTTGGTTGGGGCCACAGCATCGGTAATTTTGCCTTTGGCATTCACGATCATTTCGGGGTCAATTGGGGAACGATTGGGGTCGAGGGTTTCGACGCCACGGGCTGGGCATTTGCCCATAACCCTGGCGTTTCCGTCGAATACCCGCTGCGCGGAGTCTTTACGACATTGACCGTCGAAGCGCTCATTTTGCACGCGCGACACGTTTCCGTTGGGGAGGCATCCCTCACCCAGAAGCACATTACGTTCCAGGGCATGTCTTTCGGGCTCACCTTCGAGTCGCCACTCGAGTCTAAAAACGTGGTCTTCTACGGTCTCGCCGTCGTCTACGCGAAGCCCGACTACCAGCTGTGGCTTGCGTTTTCAGACGCAGAGCAGCGCCAAATTTACCCGAGGTTCTTTGCCGGCTATGCCTTCTAGTCGAACAGCAAGAATTCTGTGCGTGGTGCTTGGTATGAACCTACCCGCTTGCGGGCTCGTCACGGGCTCCACGGAAAGCGGTGATCACCCGAGGTTCGAGGACGGCGGACTGCTCACTGGCGCAACACCGCTCAGTCGAGCAGCGGCTAAGCTACTCGAAGGGCTCTGGGACTCCGCGGCGGGGCGCGCACTGCTCGGGTCATCGCTGATCTTGCACAGTAGTCCTGGCCACCTGTCCGTATTCGGAAATCGAGACGCCACTTATGCGGTATTCGAGGCAGGCTGCCTCGAGGATGGGCGACTCGTCCTCGAGGGTTATCATCGGACGGCGATCGACACGAGCACGGGCCTCGTCCGGCTCTTCGTTGAGCCAGCCGAAGCCGCCCAGGCAATCTGCAACGGGCAAGCAGCAACAGGGCCACTGGTGCTCGACGGTACTTTTGGCACCGGCAATGCGGCACCGGATCAGCAGTTGACGCTCGCACGGCAACGCCTGCTGCCAGCAGCGCCGACCACGATGGTCATTGCCCACCGTGGTGGTTGCCGTAGCTCTGACGATTGCGGGGCCTCGGAAAATAGCCTGGAAATGTTGCGGCTGGCACAGCGGCTTGGCGCCGACCGGGTCGAAGTCGACGTTCAGGTCACGTCAGACGGCGTCCCACTGCTCTACCACGACGCGAGCTTTGGTCCGCTGTTGACGAGCGGGCGCTATTGCCGAGGAGCGGTGTCCGATTTCACCTGGGCTCACGTCACGCAACTCTGTAGGCTTCGTTATGGCGAGGCAGTGCCGCGGCTCGATGAAGCGATGCGCACAGTAGTCGAGGAAACGGAGCTGGTTGGACTTTGGCTCGATGTCAAAACGCCAACTGGGATGAACGCGGCTCTACCCTTTTTGCGCAAATGGAATCAAATCGCCGCCGAACGCGGTCGCAATTTGCGCATCGCCGTGGGACTAAGCACCGAGGAGCTGCTCAGCGCTTGGCTGTCGCGCACCGATGTCGAGGGTGTCGAATGCCTCGTGGAACTCGGCGTTGCCGAGCTGCGCCAAACGGGCTGTCGCGTCTGGGGGCCCCGCTGGACGCTGGGACCCATGGCAAGCACCGTTGCCCAGGTGAAGTCCGAAGGGCACACGGTCGCATTCTGGACTCTCGACGAAGAGCAATTCGTCGATCTCTTCATCCACCAAGCCAAGCCGAACGGCCTTCTGACGAATCGGCCAGGCTTGGTCCTGCAACGCTCGTACCTAGCGACCATCCAGACCGAAGTCGCGGTTGTGCCATGAGGTGGGCACCGTTTGCCATCGTAACCGTGGCCACCTGGGGCCAGGCAGAAACGGCGACAGCAAAGCCCCCTCGCCGCGCCTTGGAAGTGTCGGCGCAAACGGGATACGGTCATCTGTTTGGCAAGAGCGGTGATCGCTCCCACGAACTCGAAGCGAGAAACGGTGGCGCATCGGTTGCCGTTGGAGTTGCGTATAGGACGCCATATCTCTTCGTGCCTTGGGCCGAATTGGGCTGGGCAGCTCTGCAATGGAGCCGCGAGACGCCCAAGTCGCCCGACTTTTCCGCTGAAGCCCCGTCTGTCTCGAGCCTAGCGACGGCCTACCTACTGATTGGTCCTAGTGTCGAAGAAGGGCTATTCCGATTCCGCGCTGGGCTCGGCCTTTATCATCAGCAGGTCACCTCTACGTTCAATGGCCGTACGATTGCGCCAGCGACCTGGGACATGGGGTATTTTTTCGCCTACGGGGTCCGAGCCTACGACGGACCGCGTTTTGGCTGGGGCCTTGAATCCATGGCGCTGCTGATGTCCGAGTCTCAGCTGGCCTACCTGGGGCTCGCCCTGCGAGTTTGGGTCAATGCTTGGACCGAACCGTACTAATCCGGTGAATTGTCGAAACTACGGCCGATTGGAGCCCTTGGAGAAGTCGGTGAAAAACCTTACGAGCTAGCGAGCTAGCGAGCCAAAAATTCGGTATATTGCTCGCCAATGGATGACCTGATTCGTTCCGCCAAGAGTGGGGATGCTGCCGCCCTCGAAAAGCTGCTCAGTCAGATCGCTCCGTCGATTCAACGCTTTGGTGCGCGGATGTGTCGCAATGGCCACGACGCCGACGACGTCCTTCAAGATACGCTGATGACCGTCCTCGGCCATCTCCACGAGTTCGAGGGGCGTTCGTCCTTCACGAGCTGGGTCTTTACGCTCACTCGCACTGCGTGCAATCGTCGTCGCCGCGGGCTCAAGAACCAACCGGGCGAGCCAATCGAGGAAGCGCTAAACAAGAATGCCGAGGGCTCGACCCCTGAACAGGGCGCAGGCGATCGCGAGATGAGTCAGATCCTCGAGCAAGCCCTCGAGGAATTGCCGGAGGAGTATCGCGAGGTGATTCTGCTGCGCGATGTCGAGTCACTGACGGCGCCCGAGGCGGCCGAGTCGCTAGGCATTTCCGTTGAAGCGCTCAAGAGTCGTTTGCATCGCGCGCGCCAGGCACTAAGAACGGCATTGCGCCCAGTCCTCGAGCCAGTCGTGGTTGCTTCTCCGTCGACCTGCCCGGACATGATGGACCTCTGGTCACGCAAGCTCGAGGGCGATCTCGACGCCATAGATTGCGCGCAAATGGAGCAACACCTTGCCACTTGTCCGTCGTGTACAGCCGCCTGTAGCGCGCTAAAGACCGCGTTGGTGGCTTGTCGCACCGAAGCGAGTCGCGACGTAAGCCCGGAAATTCAGGAGCAAGTTCGCTCGGCCTTGCGCACGTGGATGTCACAGAGCGCGTTTCCGGGCAAGGCGTAGCGTTCATTCTGGCCCCAGGTGCGCGGAAGGGAGGCTCGATTCGCTGACGAACGGTTGCCTCATCCTACAAGTTTGTGTCTAGAGAAACGCTCAGTGACAAGTGGGTTGACTACTGAGCAGCGGGCGTTGCCCTTAGCGCTCTGTGTCGAGCAACATACCGACGGGGATGCGAATCAACGTCCACACGACAGCATCGGCCAAACTTGTCCGGTATTGAAGGGTGTTCGGCGCATTCCGGGTCGGCAGCGTCTACAGAATGTCGATTCACATACTGCCGGTATGTGGATCAACAAGTGCTCGAGAGCCGCGCTCTTCGCCGGGCGGAGTCCGACCG
>CAYVXY010000030.1:84881-139553 GCA_964454965.1 uncultured Polyangiaceae bacterium
CCCGCGTCCGACCGCCCGCGTCCGACCGCCCGCGTCCGACCGCCCGCGTCCGACCGCCCGCGTCCGACCACCGGTGTCAGGTGCGTTGGCCGCACGCCACGCCCGCTCGCGCCCTCGCTGCAGAGCGATTTTGGCTGTCCGGCGCGACGGACGGCACGTCCAATTTGAGCATAGATGCGTCCAATCTGACCATAGGTGCGTCCAATTGGGGTCAACCCACGTCCAATTTCCGGGCGTGCCCTTCGAATTTCGCTCCAATCGCGTCCAATTCCAGTTGGGAGATCGAAGGTAGCGTCTCACAGATCTGCGCACCCAATTGCCCCGCAATGGGCTCCTACCACCAGCACGAAACCACTCAGCACGAAACCACTCAGCACGGAACCACTCAGCACGGAACCAGATGAAACGTGATTTTGACGCCGCAGCAGCAACTTGGGATTTGAACGACGCGCGCCGGCGCATGTCGACCGCGGTCGCAGACGCCATGATTGGCGCCCTCGGCCCTTCGGGCAGCGAGACCCTGCTTGACTACGGTACCGGAACGGGAACCGTGGCACTGCGCATGCAGCCACTGGTGCGACAAGTCATCGCGGCCGACTCGTCACGCGGTATGCTCGACGTGCTCGAGGAGAAGCTCAAGGCATCGGGTACCACCAATGTTCGGACGGTGATTCTCGATCTCGACCAGGAGAGAGAACCGCCCAAGGACATTCGACCAGACCTATTCGTCAGTGCCATGACCCTGCATCACATTTTGGACACTGCCCGCTTCGCCTCGACTCTTTACAAGCTACTACCAGCTGGCGGAAGGATCGGCCTCGCCGATCTCGATACGGAAAGCGGCGACTTTCACTCGGACAACACCGGCGTCGAGCATTTCGGGTTTGATCGAGGGAAACTTACCCGAGTGTTTTCCGAGGTTGGATTCCGGGACATCCACATCGAAACGGCGTACGAATTCCTCCGGCCGACGCCTGACGGCGAGAAGAAGTTCCCGATCTTCCTGCTGAGCGCACGGAAGCTCTAGAGCTGGACAGTCGGCAAAATCGCTGGATAAGCGGCGGGAAGCGGCATATTGACGAAGGCGGCATTCGTAAACTGACGATTCGTCTTGGCACAATGCCGAGTTTGTCTGCCCAGTCTCACCGGCTAGGCTATCGGGTACGTCAGCGCTTATCGTCGATATCGAGGCGCATCCTGGGGGTGCCCTCTGGGGGTACATTCTTCATCTTGGATGGCCCTGTGAGCGCTCCAAGGTGCTGTAGATGGATCGTTCCAGTCTTTCGGCGGCGCCTTTCACGGCTTCATGCAAGGTAGCGGCCCGATGCGTTACAGCAGTGGGCTGACGGCCTTCGAGGCGAGCTTCCATGACGCAGCGCTTGTCGTCCTCGCCGCTCTTTTCACCATTCTCGTCGCTCAGGTGTACCTCTACTCGCGTTATCCGTTCGCGAAATCGGCCCAGAGCGTGCTCCACCACACCATTGACGTGGGCCGCAAGTTTTTCGCGCCCTTCGATATTGCTATCTGTATTGATCTGGATCTGCATCCTCTACTCCGCTGTTTGAACACTCAATTGTCACGCATACCTTGCAAGGTTGGTGCCATGACGAGCACCTTGCACGCAGGCTGCGGCAATGGGCACCACCACTCGGCTGCGCCAGGACCTTGAGCTGCGTAGCGCGCAAATTGCCTCTCGGTACGCAAAATGCGAATTTGCCGCCGCGCATCTGACGGTCAGTTGGATCCAAGACGCGGCCGTCATTCATTCTATGGCAGTCGCCACCTCGTGGCATCGATCGTGCATATCACTTTCACCACGATACGCAGGAAATCGGCCACAGAACGAAAGGCAATGCTCATGCTACGAAGTCTGAAAGATCTAGAGCGGTACCAGGTGAGCGCTACCGACGGCGACATCGGAAACGTAGTGAATTTCCTGTTGGACGATGAGCGCTGGGCGGTCCGCTACCTGGTCGTACTGACGAGTGGTCTCTTTGACGGGAGTCAGGTGCTCGTCTCGCCCGTTTCATTTCGCCACGTCGATTGGTCAACTCAGCGCTTCGAATTAGCTCTGACCAAGGACAAGGTTAGAGGCAGCCCAAGCGTGGACACGGACAAGCCTGTCTCTCGCCAGCACGAGTGGGAATATTTCCGCTACTATCAATACCCCTACTATTGGGAGCATTCGGGACTATGGGGCAACCAGGCGCACCCAGAACTTCTCGCCACCGTCGGGTGGAAGGATGCACCCGTTGAGCGTCCAGGTGACGTGCACCTGCGCAGCGCAAAGGAGGTCCGCGGGTACCACATTCAGGGAACTGACGACCAAATTGGGCACGTCGCAGACTTCATCGTCGACGATGAAACCTGGGAAGTGCGCTACCTGGTGGTCGACACCAGCAACTGGTGGCTCGGCAAGAAGGTGCTAGTCGCGCCCAAATGGGCGAGTAGCGTTAGTTGGGAAGAGAACAAAGTCTACGTCAACCTGACGCGGGAAGCGATTAAGAACTGCCCCGAATGGGACGCAACGGCGGCCATCAATCGCGAGTACGAAGTGAGGCTATATGACTACTACGGCCGACCTTCGTACTGGGACGGCAGCGAACTGCCAGTAGAAGCGACGCGGACGCACAACTCGGGAGCTCACCCAGAAGGAAAGCGAGTTGGCCAGTGATTGGCTCGTGGTGGCTCGACTGTTTGGTATTCTCTGAGCCTTCGCCGATGAATCGCCACCGCCTCAAGCCCAACACCAACATGAGTCCATGCGACCATTACCCTCAGGTGCGTTCTAACGAAGGCAAAGCAGATCCCCAGATCCGCGTGCGGCTTCTTCTCTTTCTGCGCGGCCTAACGCACGGAAGGGAATGCCTACCCTTGCCCTAGCACGGGCGTCGGCTGCAAAGTCGGGGCGCAGTCTGGCGGCTGTAACCAGAGGGGCACTGGCCGTCCCGATGAATTGCGTCATACACTGCAGGTAAGTCGCTAGCTCAAGGGTGCAGCCTCATCGCTGCAGGACATCGGATGGTCGGGCCGCCATCCAGTTCGGCGCAAGCCGTTCATTGGAGAACCCTTGGGCACTGATCATTCGAAGTCCGTACCGGCCCCACTACTAGAGCCCCCTCCTGGTGCCTGGGAACCGCTGACGCGCCTACTGCGGTTCGCAACTCGCCCTCTAGAGCGTTTCCTACAGATCGAGGCAGCGAGCGGGATCCTGTTGCTCGTGGTTGCTGCCATCGCGCTAGTTTGGGCGAACTCCGCATGGGCCCCAAGCTACTTTGCGCTTTGGCACACGACACTAGGGATAAGTGTCGGCCACTTCACCTTCGAGCGCAGCCTCGAGTGGGTCGTAAATGATGGCTTGATGGTGGTGTTCTTCTTCGTGGTTGGTTTGGAGATCCGTCGCGAAGTACATCACGGTGAACTCTCCGAGTGGCGTCGAGCAGCGCTTCCATTCGCCGCAGCGCTCGGCGGCATGGTAGCGCCTGCAATCCTTTACCTAGCCATCGCCGGCCAAGGACCGACCCATTCCGGCTGGGGTGTCCCCATGGCCACGGATATCGCCTTTGCCGTTGGTGTGCTCACCCTGCTTGGCAAGCGGGTTCCGCCCGCATTGCGCGTGTTGCTGCTGGCGCTAGCCGTCATCGATGACCTGGGTGCGATCATTGTCATTGCGCTGTTCTACTCGTCGGGCATCGCCGTCTCTGGTCTGCTCGTTGCGGCAGCGGGCATTGGTGGGATCTTCGCAATGCAAGCCTTCGGTGTCCGGAAAAAGGTCGCCTACGTTCTGCCGGGGCTGGTGGTCTGGGCGGGAGTCTACGCGTCCGGGATCCACCCGACCATCGCTGGAGTCATCATCGGAATGGTGACTCCGGTCACGGTCTGGCTAGGGCCTGAAGGCTTCGTTCAACAGGTGCAAACGAATATTGATGCACTCCCGAAACAGTCTGTCGATTCCGCTCCCTCCCCCGAACTCCACAACGCCCTACGTCTCGTAGAATTGGCAAAGCGAGAGGCGATCTCACCCGCTGAGAGTCTCATTGCGACGTTGCATCCGTGGGTAGCCTTCGCCATCATGCCGATATTTGCTTTGGCCAACGCGGGAGTGGCCGTGGACGGTCTCGCTTTCGACGGCACCACCACGAAGCTGGTGCTTGCTGTGGGTGTTGGCTTGGTTCTCGGCAAGCCACTTGGCGTCCTATTGGCGTGTCAATTGACGCTGCGTCTCAAGGTCGCAAGTCTCCCACAGGGCATCACGCTGCGACATCTCGTCGTGCTCGGTACCGTGGCAGGGATCGGCTTTACTATGGCTCTCTTCGTTGCGCAGCTCGCCTTCACGGATCTTCACCTCCTCGGAGCTGCCAAGCTTGGTGTCCTCGTTGCGAGCGGCATTGCGGCGGTCATTGGACTTGGGATTGGGTGGCTGTTGCTCAAGCCCGCTCAACCCATCGACATCGCGATGACGGCAGATGATGCTGAGGATTCGACGGTAATGTAAGGGCGCAGTGCCAACCCATCGCTCCAACTTTCGGACAGGCCGCTTTGCGGCCAAGTGCACTCGGGCCCACCGCCAAGAACGCGATTCTGGTACAAAATGCTTGCAGTCCGCTAGCTGAAGTCATACAGACGCCATGTCTGTAAGGGTTCAGCGGAATGGCCGCTGGAGGTTCCAGGTTGGTCGGGCCGCCATCCTCCGGGTTTGGGTACCCAGAGGATTGGATATGGCTGAACTTCGTGGCGCGCAGAATGGGGATGGTTCCAACGATAAGCGTCCTCTAGTTGCGGAACTCTGTCGGATGACCTGGCTGGCATTTGGTCCAGCAGGCTTGATACTCTCCAGCGCTTCTATCTGGAAGCAGCCGCCCTGGACTTATTCGGTACTCGATTTGACGTTCTGGGGGATCGCCGCCGTCGTGGTGCTTGCCAGATTTATCGACATCAGGTTCTTCCGAGGGCGCACAGCAGAGGATCAACCTGCAACTATGTCGCACTGGTGGCGCTACTCCGCGAAGTTGCTCCTTTTCGCAACAGCGATATGGCTGCTCGCGCAATGGATGCAGGCATAGAGACAGCCATCGATGGCACGACAGGTCAACGGGGCGAATACCAGCTATGGGTGAATCTGATCTCGAGAGTTGCTGCGCCGACACTCAGTTGCAGGCGCGGCGGAAGTGAGTCGCGACCGAGTAGCGCTTGTCCTCGAGCTCGACACCGTTGGCATCAGCGAGTGGATGGTTGCTCCTAAGCGGCCAACCGCCATTCTCTCTTGCTGACTGCACGAGGGACTCTGGTGTATGGCGAGCGCATCGGTTTGCTGTGTTCGTCGGGTGGCCTCACCGAGGCAATGCTGTATGCCGCGGCGGTCGCATACGGCCGCATGCTGGCCATAGCCATCGTGGCCAAATCTGAGGCACGCGTCGCTCCAATTGCAGACTAGCCGCTCACTGCCAAATTGATTGCGCGCGACTTGAATATGCCTGCTCTCTCAGGCTTCTTACTGACAGGACCCTGCTCCCTGCTGGGTTCTACGCTTCTCCTGGACGAACTCATGTCGTTTCGGTGAAGATGCGGGCGTGACAACCCAGCACGGTCAGGAGGCCGACCGCCCCAAAACGGTGGAGCCGAAGCGCTGGCTCTTCTGGGTGTTGGCCTTGGCGCTCACCCTCGCCGAATGGCTTCTGCCGCTGAGATGGTGGTTGCAGGGACCGTTGATAGCCGTTGCAGTGGTTGTCTCGTTCGTTTGGATGGCGCGCATGGGTGTCACGCTTCATGGGGCCGAGACAACCGGACGGGCGCTACCCTTCGTTCGCAACTGGTCCCTCGCAGGGCTGGTCTTGGTGGGGCTACTGTACTTGACAGCCCAGGCCGCCAAAGGCTGGCTGCTCCACGAGTTGTACTTGGGACGCCCGCCTGAAACACTCCTTGCGGGATATCGCAGCTACGTGCTGGTGGGGCTCCTGCTCAATGGCGCGGCGCTGTCGCTCAGGCCGCGTCCCATGCAGCGCTTTCTGCTCGCAGTCGTGGACCACACGGCACGTCTAGTGTCGCTTTCGTTCGGCGGCACCATCCTGCTCGGTGCGTTCCTGCTTCTCCTACCTGTATCGGTTCGTAGCGCGGGGGACATATCGCCAGTGGACGCGCTGTTCACCTCGGCCAGTGCGGTCTGTGTCACAGGGCTGGCAGTCAGCCCGATTGCGCAGACTTACACCGCGTTTGGGCAGGCGGTTCTTCTCGGACTCGTCCAGGTCGGCGGATTTGGAATCATGGCCATTTACGGGGCGGTAATAGCACTGGCTGGACGCCGCATGAGCACGCGCAGTGCTCGACTGATGTCGGAGGTGATCGATGTTGCGTCACTCGCCAGTGTGCGCCGACTGCTCTGGGGAATCATTGCCTTTACCCTGGTGGTCGAAGGCCTTGGAGCAGTAGGGCTCTACTTCTCGTTGCAGCCGTTCACCGATGTGCGAGCAGGGCCAGGTGCTGATCTCCCGCTGGCTGGTGCCGGCAGCCTCTGGTGGGCAGCTGTGTTTCTCTCGGTGAGCGCGTTCTGCAACGCTGGATTCTCGCTCTTCAGGGACGGGCTCATGCCGTTTGCAGACAATTGGATGGTGTCTCTGCTCGTGATGTCTCTGGTGGTGGCGGGGGGGCTCGGGTTTCCGGTCTGGTTCGAACTGCTTGGTCGCGCTTGGACTCGGATGCGGCGCCGCCGACCCGAGCGTCTCAGTCTACATAGTCGCACGGTGCTTTGGGTCTCGGCCGCACTGCTCGGGCTCGGCACTGCGATGTACCTCGTACTCGAGTGGACGCATTCGATGCAAGGGCTTAGGTTGCATGCAAAGCTCCTAACGGCAGCATTCCAGTCGGTCGTCACCCGCACCGCCGGCTTCAACAGTCTCGACTATTCGAAGATGGCGGCAGCCAGCTGGCTCGGCACCTGTGTCCTGATGTTCATCGGGGCATCTCCAGGCTCGACTGGCGGAGGCATCAAGACAACGACCTTTGCGGTGCTCATGGCTGCAACCTGGTCCGATCTCCGTTCCCGATCACGTATCGAGCTTGGGAAGCGCTCGGTGGCGGACGGGGCGGCGAGGCGTGCCATAGGCGTGACACTGATCAGCGGCATGGTGGTGGTCTTGACTACTTTCCTCCTCCTGTTGACGGAACCCTTCGAGCCATTGCGACTGGGTTTCGAGGCCGTCAGTGCCCTAGCAACGGTGGGTCTGTCGACAGGCATCACCCCCAACCTCTCGCCGCTCGGCAAACTCATCATTACTGTGGCGATGTATCTCGGACGTATCGGTCCACTGACACTGGCTTTGGCCATGGCGTCGAGATCGACACCGCGACTAGTATTGCTACCCGAGGAGCGGATTGGCATCGGCTGATGTGCACAGGAGAACCATGACCCGAATCAAGAAGGTACTCATCGTCGGACTCGGACGCTTCGGCAACGCGGTGGCTACGACCCTCTGGTCACGCGGAGCGGACGTCACCGTAGTCGACCGAGATCCAGCGTTGGTGGACGCGATCAAGGGTCGCGCCCAGGCGGCATTCGTTGCCGACGGCACCGAACAGTCAGTGCTCGAAAGTGTGGGAGCTCGCGAGGTAGATGTCGCAGTCGTCACCTTTGGCGAATCCTTCGAGAGCGCGGCGCTGGCGGTTTCCACACTGAAGGCCCTGGGAGTTAGAGAAATCATCGCTCGTGCTGCCACGAGACGCCGTGCTGAAGTGCTCCGAGCTGTAGGAGCCACCCGAGTTCTCGAGGTGGAGCAAGAGATGGGCGTACGCGTGGCGCAGGAGTTGCTCAATCCAAGCGCCGCTGATCTACTCGAACTGGCGTCGCAGTATCGCGTCGTGCCCTGGGCTGCCGCGGGCTCCTTCGTGGGCCGCAGCTTGAAGGATTCCGGGTTGCGTCAGCGTTACGGGATGAACGTCATCGGCGTTCGCCCGGCAGGCGACACAGGCACCAAGTTGAAGCCCCCGTCGCCGGACTACGTCCTTGCGGCGGGGGATATCTGTCTGCTCGTAGCAGAGGACTCCGATATGCAGCGCTTCCTAGTGAAGGCGGGCGAATGAGGCATTGCTTGGCATGCCGACTCAACCCATTGCTCGCGCCGTCGTGCATCAAGTAGGCTGTCATCAATTCAGCGAATGATGACCTGGCTCCAGCTTATTGTCGGCGGCTTGCTCCTTTACATCGGGGCTGACGGAATCCGAAGAGCAGGCCGCGCCGCCATACAGACACCTGGTCGCAGCTGGAACGCGGCGCTTCTCGACGCCGGTACTGGGCTCGCATCGTCCTGAGCAGCATTCTGCTGATGCGGCGCAGCTAACACCGTTGGCGCTGCACAAGCCAGTTACCCCTTAGCACAGACCAAAATCTCAGCGACCAGTGCAGCACGCAGTCGCTTCGGTGCAAGCGTAGCCCGTCGCGAGGCAGCTGCTCGTTTTAGCCGCAGTGTTCGCGGTGGTGCTCGCGGTAGGTCCCAGAGAAGTCGTAGTACTTGCTCGCCGTCAGTGAGACGAGACCCGATTGCCGTCAGGTGCCCCACGCTCTCTTTTTTTGTGAGTTCCTCGAATGTGGCGCTGTCCAACACCGATCCCACGCACGCTTTCGACGACGACCGCAGTTTCACTCAGCATTTCGTCAAGTTAGGCCTCAAGGTCAGCTTCTGAGCCATAGCCATCCGAATCCATTCTAAAGACTGCCGGCTCCAACGAACTAGCCGCCCATGTCCTTTGGCTCCCTCATTGCCCTCTACGCCGCAGGAATAGCCACCTTTGCCTCACCTTGTGTGCTGCCGATGCTGCCGCTCTATCTCGGAGTACTCGCAGGCTCGCAGGCAGCTGGTCCGTCGGAAACGTCCCATCGACGCTTGAGGTTGGCGGGCATTGGCTTTGCCGTTGGCCTCGGCTTGGTCTTCGTCGCCCTCGGCATGGGGGCACAAGTCATCACTCAGGCACTGAACGGACGGGGGCGATGGTTCGAGCTTGGTGCGGGTATAGCGATGATGCTCTTCGGTTTGAAGACGCTAGGATGGATCAAGCTGCCCTGGTTCGATCGCGAAGCACGGCCGCTGCTTCAACGCGTACCGAACGTCGGCGGTTTCTTTGGTGGACTGCTTTTCGGCGCCGGTTTCGCCGTTGGCTGGACCCCTTGTGTTGGTCCAGTGCTTGCCACAGCGCTGACCTACGCAGCGAGTTCGACGGCAAGCCCCTTTGCCGCCGGTGGCATGCTCGCTGTCTATTCACTGGGACTGGCAACGCCGCTCATTGTCGCGTCCTTTGCCGCTTCGCGCTTGTTGGTCTTGACGCAGAAACTACGGCAGTACACACCCGTCATGCACCGCGTCACCGGGGCCCTGCTCGTTGTGTTTGGCGTCTTCTTTGCGTTCGGCCATAGCTCGGTGTTCGCGACGAACGACACTGCAGCAGCCAATTGCGCCAGCGCGACCGCCTGTGAAACCAAGCTCGCCACGGGCGAGCAAGGACCAAACGTCGAGCTGCTGCCACAGGGGCCCGCGCTGGTCGAGTTCGTCAGTGGGCATTGCAGCGTTTGCAAGAGAATGCATCCATTGATCTCCGATCTCGAGCAACAGTGCAAAAGCGGCCTCATTGTGCGCGTCAACGTCGATGACCCAACGGGTCGACAACTCGCCGCTCATTACGGGGTGTCTATGGTCCCGACCTTCGTCAGCATCGACCACGCTGGCGGTGAGGTCGAGCGCATCGTCGGGGAACAGTCAAAACAGCGCTTGATCTTGGCGCTAAACGAGGTTAACGGGCGGCCCTGCGCGCTCGGGATGTAAACTTCGTTCCCTGGCGCCGAGCCAGTGAAGACATCCGACGACCCGCATGGTATCGGGAACGAGTGACTTCCACGTCCCCAGGGTTGACCCGTTTCGCTTGGCTCTCTATCGCGGCAGCCATCACTACGATTGCGCTCAAGACCGGCGCCTGGTTGCTCACGGGTTCAGTCGGACTTCTCTCCGACGCCCTCGAGTCCTTGGTCAATCTAGTCGCGGCGGTCATGACCCTTAGCATGCTGGCCGTGGCGGCAAAGCCTCCGGATGAGGAGCATGCCTATGGCTACGGCAAGGCCGAATACTTCGCGAGCGGCGTTGAAGGCGCACTGATCCTTCTCGCTGCCGTGGCCATCGGCTGGACTGCCATCGGGCGCCTAAAGACACCAGCCCCGATCGAGCAGGCATGGCTCGGCATTGCCATTTCCACGGCAGCGTCGCTAGTCAATTTCTGGGTCGCCAGAGTGCTACTCAAAGCAGCGCGCCAGCATCATTCGATTGCGCTCGAGGCCGACTCGAGCCACTTGATGACCGATGTCTGGACCTCGGGAGGCGTGCTCGTGGGCATCGTGGCCGTGGCCATAACAGGCTGGCAGCGTCTCGATCCGCTCATTGCTCTGCTGGTAGCGGCAAATATCGTCTGGTCCGGCGTAGCTATCATGAAACGCTCTGCATTAGGCTTGCTCGATCAAGCGCTACCAAAGCAAGAGCTGGAGGCGCTAACCAAAGCGCTAGCGCCATTCCTTCCAGAGGTTGAGTTTCACGCCATGCGCACGCGTCAATCGGGGCCACGTCGCTTCGTCTCGGTGCATGTACTCGTCCCCGGTGACTGGACGGTAAAGCGTGGTCACGACCGACTAGAAGACGTCGAACGCGCGCTGCGCCATGCGGTACCGAACGCTACCGTGTTCACTCACCTGGAAGCCATCGAGGATCCGGCGTCCTTCGCGGACACGAAGCTCGATCGGGATTCGAGGGTGGAGAATTCCGCATAGGTCATGGGTACCGTGAACTCAATTCACGGATCCTCAGTTATCGTGCAAGCACTCGGTGCCGCAATGAATTTCAGGCTGGTCATGCCCAGCTCCCGCAGGCAGGGAGCAAGGTCTGTCCCTGCCGCACCGGCAAAGGACCGTTCCAAGAGCTGCTGCGGAATCACCGCCTCTTCGTCGCTGATTCCGACGAAGCGTAAGAGTGCCAAATTGGCTAACGCAAAGGACTTGGTGACCAGCGGCGCGGCACCCTCTGCCAGAGCGCCTAGGGCTTCCCAATGGGTAATCCGCGCGTTGCCTTCACCGAGCAGGTCAGAATTTCGAGACCGACTACGCGCCGCCATCGCGGTGGCGAGCAGCAGCTGCACGTCGGACGATTGCTGGGATTTATCCCTGGCGCCGCGCAGAAGCCGAATGGCCTCATCAAACTGCAGGCTGTCCCAGGTGCGCCGCCCAAGTGCCACGCGTGCGTGCGCCAACAAGATGGCAATTTCACTCGAGACCGTGCCCTGAGCCCAGCCGCGACGATGGGAAACCGCAAGTCCATTTTCAATCAATCCCCGCACGAGCACGACATCCCGAATGTCGGTGACCGAGAAGACCCGGCCTGCATAGTAGCTGGGCAATCGCCGTGCAACGCGCTGTTGCGGAGTGACGGCTGGGTACTCGAGCGGCCGTGGCAATCGCAGCAGATGAAGCGCTCTCACGTAGCTGCTGACTGTGTTCGTCCTTGAAGCCAAGTACCAAGCGTTGACAATCGGCGAGCGCCGGATCCCCTGACGGGAAAGCAACGTTGCGGCGACTACGTCGAGACTTTCGGCGCGCTGTCGAGCCGCCGCAAGTTCCTGATCCATTGTCCCGTAGTAGCGGGAACGCTCCTCGTAGTTGCGCTTGACTTCCTCGGGAATGGCGTTCTGTCGCGCGCTGATACTCAGCGAGTGCCAAACGCCAGCCAACGCCGCTTTGGCCATCGCCTCACCGTAGCGGCCTCGGTCAAGCCTATTGACTTGAGCTTCCAGCTGTTGCAGGCGAGCCATCTGCTCTATGCACCACGGAGCCAACGTCTTGCTCCGGTACTGCTCGACGCCCACCTTTGTCGCTCTGCCCCTGTACTGCGGCAAGGGAGCAATGGCGCGATGCAGTCGCGACGCCAGAGCCAAACCACTAAGAATGTCGATCCATTCGACGGAGAGCAATGACCCCCGAGCCGCCAGCAGTGGTGCCACGATCACCTCACCGCAAGGCGGATCCAGCTCGGCTCGCAGTGCCCGCACGAGGCCCGGTTCGAGCATCGGACAGGCCTCGACGAGCCACAACCGCTGGTCGCGCGCGGCGGCGTCTTCGGTCGACAGGGCACCGTCGAGTAGCGCCCAGGCCGTTGACCAATCGTTGCATTTGTTACCGGGCGCACGCATGCGGGGTTTGCAGCGCTCGGGAGCGCGCGATAGTCCAGGTACGATCTCAAGGATGTCGCGGCCGCGCTCTGGTAGAGCCGATGACATTTGCGCCTCCGCCGCTGCTGGCCCGAGATTCTCCGGAAAGACTTCATGCTCGAGTGGTGGCTCGAAAGCCGCGTCACCTAGAGCGGCATCGGACCATAGTGGGGACGCGGTGGGTGGTCGAAGCAACGCTTCAGTCGGCGCCGATGGGCTTTTCACAACGCTTGGGTTTGGCGACTGCGCACTTGGTGCATGCTTACTCGGAGCGTCTTCCAGCAGCCGTTGCTTTGTCAAGCAAGCGACGGCAAGTTCCAGCCCAGCCGCCATCAACACGGCCCGCGACGCCGCGCGCTGTGCGCGGATGCTTGGCCGCCGTACTACCATTCTCGCTGCATCACTGGTCCCTCGCCAGCTTGCCTAGGTCCCCGGGCATGCTGCACATCGCGGATGGCATCGCAGGTTCCTCGGCCCCAGCGAGCTCTGTGCCTGCTCTGGCCTTGGCACGGAGACTCAAGACGTGAAGCGCCAACGGGCGATCCGCCATCATCGAGTGGGACATGAGCCAATTGCATAGAACCGCGTAGAGTTGACGGGCACTGAAGACTGCGTTGTCTCGATAGCTCTGAAGTTCGCGCAGAAGCGTCGCGTGTTCGGCCGTATGCTTCACCGAGTCGAGATACTTGTACTCGACCATGAGGCGCTCTTCACTGTCGAAGTGCGAGAGCGTGAACCGCTCCAATTCGACCAGGACTTCGAGAATTCCCGCTCGGTCGGTGCGCTCGTCTGCTTCGTGAACACGCTGAATGAGCGCGAAAATTCGCCGATGCTGACCGTCAATTTCGGGCAATCCCGACTCGAAATCTTGGCACCATTGCATGACATTTCCGCAAACGCGCTAAACCCAGCTGGGCAGACCCAATAGCACAGGACCTCACGAAGAACTATGCGAATGGGTACGGTTAGTGGGCCGAAGGAACAGTGCCTTTCGGTTGGATGAGCTCGAGGCGGAACACACAGGTCGCGGCAAGTCAGTGAGGAGCGATTTGACGCACCAGGGATTCGGATCCCAACACCCACGGCCCAAGACGAGAGGCCCCAGTTCCAGTCGTGCCTTGGGTAGTAGACATACATGTATGCCGCGCAGGTGGCCGGGTCTGGTCATTGGATGACTTCTGCTTGTCCTTCTGCTTCGTGTAACGGCGAGAGCAAAAGCCCACGTCCGCCCACACATTGGGGGGCGATGCTTGCCCGAGATAGACAGGGTGGAGCCTCCTAACTAACTCGTAGCGGAAAGCGGGTCGAGCTCACCCTGTGTTTCTGGACCTAGAGTGAAGATGCCAGAGTCAATCGGCGCAGCGGGCTCGAAACGGACTACCTCTTGGTCGTTGGCAACGACGGTAATCGAGCTTCCGTGCAAGTCACTCAACATGGTCTCGACGAATTCGAGCAGTTCGTCGTTCGACGGTCCAGCGCTCGAATCGTTTGTCAAGACCAGGCGCCCTTCACCAGCGGTCAACAACGGCAGAAGCGACCTTATCAATGCTGAGCGACGAGTGTTACTTTCCTCATCGCCTGGGCCGCAAGCGATAATGATGGTGCGCAGCTTTGCTTCCGAGCGTTCAAGATCTGAAGAATGCGTCACGAATCGCTCTACGGCCGCTGAAGCGCTTGGGCCCTTTTCCACAGGTATGACCACTACGCAGTCGCGGTCAGGCGTTGCGGCAAAGGCCCGGGCAGGCCAGATGCTCTCCGGCTCCAGCACCACTGCGCAGCCGGCGGACTTCGTAGGTAAGGGAGCGGTCTTCATTTTGATGACTCCACTCAGCATCAAGCGTGCCAATCACACCCAGTCTCCGCATGGCGACGATTTGGCGCATTATGGCAGATTCGTTGCCCGACTGTTTGGCACTGCGCCCACAGGCGCTCGGACAGGCGTGGCATTTTGCGACAGCTGAGGCAGTCGGCGACGGGCGCAACTCCATTGGGAGGGAAGCGCCCGTTCCGCCGCAACCCGGTTGGCGGTCCTCGCGCATAAAGAGAGGGACTCGCCTGTCGTTCGTGATGATCGTACCGTGAGGCCGTGAATTTCCCGGCTCCCACCGCGCCTACACGTAGCTCCACGAGTAGGCCAGCCGTGACGTGGAGGCCCCGACTATCCCTCGCGCTTTGAGCCAATCGCAATGCGGATGGTTGGGTCGGGGGCTGGACGACAACGCCTAGCTCGTCCGCCAATTGCACATTCAACAGGACGGCATGCTGGTCTCGAAGGAGACCAGTCGACATCGGTGAAAGGCTCGTACGTCTGTTGCACGCACACGCAGTTGTCGGTAGTCATCGTTCGGATGACCTCACCGGGATTGAACTTGCCTTGCACGAGCCTGCGATTGTCGCTTGAGTCGCACGGCACGGTTGCTCCTTGTGTCACTCGTACCCAAACAGCACTCGGTCCGAGCATGGTGATCTCGACCGCAACGCCGCTAATTGCGGCAACATCGCCAGAGAACAACCCCGCCGATAGCAAATACATTGAGGCAAGCAGCCAGCGAGGCAAACTCCCGCGCGCCAACAGCGAGGCACCTAAGGTCACGACGCATAGCTTGTGACCAACCCTCGGCCAAGTCAATGCGATGTTCCGGTGCCTGCAATACTCAATCGAGCGGGTCGTCCCAATATTCCCTCTTGCAGTCCGAAGCGCTCCCCGGACTATCGGTCGTCGTTTCCCGATGGCTTGCGAGCAATCCAGGCATGGATCACGTATCGGGAGCCCGTACGCCCTTGACGAACGGATACGGCCCCAGGAGCTGCTTGCAGCGCATACGGAGCGTCGGGGCCATTCGAAATCACGACATTGTACCCGCCGAGTTCGCAAGCGCGCTTGCGAAGGGTATCTAAGCAGTCTTCTCGATAGTAGCAAGCTGCCGAGCTCTGCATGAGCAGGTCGGCCGGCGCAGGTTGGATGCCTGTGGTAACTGCAATGCTTTGCATGCAGTTTCGAACGGCCAAAGGTGGACGCGCGGGGGCGCAGCTGACAAGCGAGAGCCAGGGGACCAAAGCAATGAACCGCATCAGCTCGAGTCTAGACCGTTTGGGAGTGAGCAGCATGGGATACTCCGCGTGGTGCTCGCTTGGTTACCTTCAACCTCGAACGCGACAAATATGCCTCCAGCATCGCCACTAGCTCATTGACAAAACTCTCGTGCGAGACACGCTTGCTCGTCTGCGCAACAGCCTGGTGCAATTCGAACGGACGGGTACCGGCCTATGGCTTGTGTGGCCGAATCAAGACGCAAGAAAGCCAATTGGGTTCTGCGGGTTCGTCAGACCTTTCAGTCCCGGTCTCGGCAATGAACTCATCTATGCGTTGCGCAAGCCGAATACGGGATTGGGTTTGGGAACGGAAATGGCGCACGCGGCCGTCGAGCGAGCGAAGTCACTGTGTGCGTTCCCCGAGATTGCGGCGCGCGTCGATGCAATCAACGTTGCATCAGTGAAGCTCGTGGAAAGGCTGGGATTTCTTCGGGTAGGCACTCGCCCGAGCGTTCATGGCGAACTTCATCGCTATGCGTTGTGGGCGCAGCTATGCTCTACCGAGACATCGCGCGGCACGCATGGTAGTGTTGCTTCGTGACGTCTTGGTCAAACGTTCTACCTCGGATGGCACCTCCCGGCGGCTGGCGAATGTTTGGGCAACTCTTCCTTGCTGGCTTGCTTCTGTTCGCCTGCACTCCGCTGTTTGGGCCGCCACTCCCACATATTGATCACTTTAGACAAATTCCGGAGTCCGCGAAAGGGGATTGGCTTCACGGGCAACAACTGGTGTTGGAGCCTTTCGTCTCGGGGTCGATTCATACAGCATTAACATTGGATGGGTTACCGAGTCAGTTTCACGCGCAGTTCCCCGATGCCAGAAGCTATCGACCGTTGTGGGCGCGTGAACGCGATGCCGCGGTATTTCTTCATGGAGAAGTCAGCGGCGCAGTCGCTCGACGGCTTCATGCCCGTTCATCTCCAGTTCTGCTCCTTCCCGGACCCGGACCGGCCAAGCTGCGTCACCATTATCACGCGAGTGGCAACCTGGACCTTGGAGACTTCCGCCCAGTCTTGTTCGATCGGCGTGCGGATCGATTGGGTGACACCTCAACCGGGAGTGATCGATTTGCGCCTTTCCGAAAAGCATTTCTCGCCGCTAGGACGTCACCGCCCAACAATGCGTTGCGCCTCGTGACTGGCTACCTGGGGTTGCACTGCACTCATGAGCTAGTGGGAAGGGGAAACGTTGACAGAGTATCGACGACCGTCGATTGGCTAATGGCCCTAGTCGATGCGAATGCCAACATCGTCGCGCAAGCATACGTTGGTACCGCCAGCGAACAATACAAGTGCCCTGTTCCGAGCGATGCGTGGGAGACACTCCTGAACTCGCTCGCGGACCAGCTCATCGACGCACTGCTCATGCCTCGACTCCGAAAGTCAGCACTAGGCTGACCATTAGTCGGCCTGTCGCTCGAACTTGATCAGCGAATGTTGGCTGACGAACCCTGCACGGTGAAGTGACCGCGACGACGCGACGTTCTCGGCCGCGCACCCCGCCGTCGGACGCATCCCCTGATCTAGGCAGCACCGCTTGAGCGACCGGAGGATGAACGACGCGTAGCCGTGGCCGCGGCAGTCTGGGTGAACCATTACCCCAACATCATGCTCGCAACGAGTGGACCAAACTCGAGTGAGCAACCCTATACCGAGAAACGCTCCTTCGCGCCTGAGCACCGAAACGTGTCCCCGGACAATCCATTCCCTGCACTCATCGTCGGTATCGAACACCCCCTCACGATGCGGCACGACGAGATCAAAGTCGCCGGGCGTAGCCTGGCAGAGCTGAAGACCCCCGTGGTTGTCCTCATCTGGCCCTCGTTCGTCCAACAGGTTACGAAAGAGAGGCCCCTCGACGGTGGCGGTCCATCCGCGCGCGACGCAGAGCCCGAGAAGCAGCGAGTCGAAGGAGAAGCACCGAGCGCCACGCAGCTCAAGTCGGTCAATGAGTGTGGTGAATAGCGCGGAGTTCGCCAGCCAAGCGTGCGGCTGCAGCTCAAGCTCGGCGAGCAGTCCATCTGCGCTCTTGATGCAATAGCCAGCAGGCTGGCCATTCCATCCAATCCGGTAGCTGCTTGCCGTTCGAAGTAGAAGCTCGAGATATAGCTCGGGGCCTTCGCCAAGACGCACAAAGTGGGCCTCGCGCTCGCTGGCAAGCGATGCGCTGGTCACAGTCGACAGAGTGAGAGACATTGGATAAGCACACCAGGATAGCGTTCGAAGCCGGCCATTCTACCACACCACGCCAATCAACCAGGCATCATTTGGCGCGTGATGCGCGCCCGGCACCCCGGGCGAAGAGCCCCGGGACGACTAGGGAAACCACTGCAATTCCGGCGATGCATCCACGAATCCCTCCGAACTTTGACAGCAGGCCAAGCGCCAGTGCAATCAGCAGCGCGCAGACATTGACGGCCAAGGAGGCGAAGGACATCACGGTGGCACGACCAGCGCTCTCGATGCTTTCTTGGATCCGTTGTTCGAAGAGCACCGAACCCGAGGAGAAGACGATATACGCGGCGGAGTAGCAGCCAAGAGCGACAGTTGGCGGCGCTAGCGCTGCGACGGCAAGAAATCCGCCAGTCACGCTAATGTAGGCACCCAGTCGCAAGTCGCCTTCGAGCTGCAACGCCGCGCTGATCCTCGGAGCCAGGCCGCTGCCGATAGCCTCCACCAGAAAGCGCGCGCAGCCGAGCACACCGATGATGGGGAGCGCAAACCCAAGGCCCTCGATGAATAGCTGATCGTACTCATCAATGAGCCCATACGCCGCCCCGATGATACCGCCGTAGACAATGCGGTCGCGCAGCCTAGGTCGCGCAATACAAGCCACCCAAGCGTCACGTAGAATTCGCATGATCCCCTCGAAGCATTGAGAACCCCCCTGCAGCGGCTCTGGAAGGAGCGACGCGATCACTGCGGCAACAAGGGTACTTACGACGGTCGCTGCGAGAGCCAAGTCCGTCGAGTATTGGGCGATGTATCCGCCCAACGCCATCGCTGAGGCAATGGCGACAAATGACGAAGCGCGAGCGTAGCCTGCGGCTTTGGCGTAGTCCGACTGAAAGCCCGACTGCTTGAGGGCGTCGTAGAGCAACGCTTCTTGTGCGCCAGAGCACAATGCCTCTTGGGCCCCCCAGCAGACGAATCCGGCGGCGTACGCGGAGAAGCCGCCGAGCCCCCAGAGAGCAATTCCGAATGCCTTCAGTGCCAAGCCGAAGACGATGAGAGGTCTTCGCCCAAAGCGATCTGCAAGTGCACCGGATGGCAATTCGAGTAGAATAGCCGGCAAGGTAGCGCATGCCAGCAGTACCGAAATGGTAGCTATCGACAACCCGTCCCGCCGGAGTAGGACCAAGTACGCCGGATAGATGAGCGCGAAACCCTCGAAGAACTGACACGCACAGTATAGTCCTATCGTCGTTGCGGCACTGCGTGTTTGATCATTGTGCATCTATTCCTCCTAGCCAACCAACCAGTCCAATGAGCAAACTCGGTCGGTTCGGTCAGGAGGAGCTCGCGGTTATCCGCCGTAATGGAGGTATCGCATAGTTTGCATATTCTCCGCTCAAATGGCAGAAAGTCAACTGCTGGCGGTGATTCACGTCGCGCTATTCAAGACACAGCAGTGGCCCTTGGCCCTTGGCCCCTGCGCCCGGTTGCCCTTGCATTCAGTATCACTACCGCGAAGTGCCCGAGCTTGCTCACTGTACAGGCGAAAGGGATTCGGCGACGTGCGAAACGCGACGCTTCGACTCACAACCGGAGGCCGCAGGTTGGAGTTCCTGAGTCCGCTACTCGGTCCGGTATTTCGCTTCCGCCTGGGTCGGTACGCGTCAGCCGTACCTGCGACGCAATGCCCGTCGTGAACGACGCGATACACCAATCGCGCCAATTGACAAGCTGCGAATGCCGACGGATATTGCGCGACAAGTCCAATGCTGCATCCAAGTCAAAGTCAAAGAATGCTTCGGGTGGTAGTCGGTACCATGTTGGTACTGGGCTGTGACAGTACGAACAAGTCGACGACGACCCCCTGCGGAAAGACTAGCAGTGCTGAGTTGGCGGCCTGTTCGTCTGTCGAAAGATACGTGGCTGACCTTACGACAGTCGCCCAGTCACGGCCATCGGGAAGTACCCATTGGCAGACTGTCCAAGACCTCTGTGCCTCTCGATTGCGGGAGTTGGGCTATCAGGTGGAGCTTGACCGTTACGCGTCGGGCGTCAACGTGGTTGGTCAGCTCGGTAACCCCGGAGGCGCACATGTGTTAGTTTCTGCACACTACGATAGTGTCGCCAATTGCCCGGGCGCGGATGACAACGCGACAGGGGTAGCGGCATTGCTGGAGGTAGCACGCGTACTTTCCACCGCTAAGCTCTCCGGCGCATTGACTGTAGCTTGCTGGGATGAAGAGGAACGCGGAATGGTCGGGTCGGCCGCCTACGCGCAACGCGCTAAGTTGGCTGGCACTCCCATCACATTGGCTCTGGCCTTCGAGATGCTAGGCTATCGGAGTACCGAAAGCGGAAGTCAGCAGCTTCCAAGTGGCTTCGAACTGCTTTTCCCCAACGAGGCAGCAAAGGTGAAGGCCAACAATAACCGCGGCGACTTCATCGCAGTCATCGCCGACGAGAGCGCCGATGCCTATGCCGATGCGTTCGGACAACAGGCTGCAACCTTGGGGCTCCCTACCGTGATAGCCAAGGTGCCATCGACCATGAAGAATTCGAGTGCGCTCAACTCTCTGCGGCGCTCAGATCATGCCAGTTTCTGGGATGTCGACTACCCAGCTATCATGTTGACCGACACGGCGGAGTACCGCAATGCGCACTACCATTGCACTTCGGGTCCCGATGCTACTAGCGATCTAGACCACGGGTTCACAGCTCAGATTGTCGGGGCGACGATTGGCACTATCGCTACCATGCTAGGCACTCGCTAGGGGTCCACCGGTTCTGTCACAGGCGGTGGGCACAGCGGAAGACAGTGCCTTCCTCCAACCTCGGCTGTTCCGTGCGACCAGAATCGTTAGGCGCTGGTGAACATGAGCGTCGTTTCCTACGATTGTTACCACAGTCAGAAGCGAAGATCTGCGGGGTAGACGATCCAGTCGTCACTTTGAAGCGTGCGCGACTCCGGCTAGCATTGGTGCATGCAGAATCGAGCAATGGCAGAGCGCAACGGGATGCTACGTTGTCCGAAGGGCGAGAGACTTCGCCTGAAGAGTGGGGGTTCACAAGGCTTCGTTCACGAGGTGCTCTGTGCTTTGTGCGTGACGGCAAGCACTGTGGCGGCAGACATTGCGCATGCCCAAGACACAGCGTCCCCCGGCTCGTCGGTGGCACCGTCCATGCCAGATCCTGTCGTAAATGCAGACAGCATCCCCGCGGCGATTCCGTCGGTAGCATCGGTCACGACAGCGCCTTCGCCCGCTTCTCCGTCTTTGGCGAACTCAGATGAAGCGGAGCTTGCCCGACTCGACGGGACCCTTCGCGAGCTATCGTCGGGACAGAAGAACTATCGTCTGTGGGGCGGGTTGTCTGCGATTGTCCTGGGGGCCTTTTCGATTCCGACGGGGATCCTGATCGCTCGCCGCGACAGCGGACTCGCATTAGCTGGTGTCGTATTTGCCTCGGTCGGGCTGGGAGAAGTGATTGGCGGAACGTTTCTGCTAATGTGGCCGTTTGGAGAGATTCGCTCGTTCGAACCATTGTCGGACTCGATTGAGGAACAGCGGCAGGCGGGAAAGCCGCCAAGAGCAATCGTTGCCTCGATTGAGTCCGACTGGCAGAAGCGCGCCAGTGATGCGAGCTCACAACGTCACACCATGGCCTGGCTCGGTGGTGCCATAGGCGTTCTTTCAATGTCCGCCGGTACATACCTGGCACTGGAACCGGTTTCTCGCTGGACCAAGAGCCAACAGATCGCGTTCTCATCGGTCTTTTTCGCCTTCGGGTCGCTTGCGATCATTGGCAGTCTGCAAACGTACTTCCTCGAGTATCCAGTCGAGACGGCCTGGACGGTCTATAGAGGAAGGAAGGCTCCCTTCATCTTGCCGCGGCAGCAAAGCCGTGTCGACATCACGCCTATACCAGGTGGTGCCATGCTGCAGGTCGGCGTTAGGTTTTGAGATGCAAGTCGCCAACGACTTGACACCCCAACTTTCTCCGTCATTGGACTGACACTTGAGCAACGCACTCGTCCCTCTGCAATTCGGGAACCGTCGAGGATTGGGCGCTTGGCCCAACGATTGCACCTAGTCGTCTCGTCCGCTCCAGGCTTGGATCCAGATCATGTCCATCCGCCAGGTTCGCTCGACGGCCATATCCGGATTGCACGCCAACAGCGATGGGCTCGCTATTGTCGGCGACAACCTAGCGAACATCAATACGCCGGGTTTCAAGGAACAGCGACCAAGCTTCGAGGACGTTTTCGGACGTTCTCTCCTCGACTCAGGCGGGCAACAGCAAGCAGGGGCCGGCACTCGAATCTGCGCGCCGCGCCAAGTCTTTTCTCAAGGCAACCTAGCCGTCACTGGCGCTCAGGGCGATGTGACACTTTCTGGCGACGGCTTCCTCGTCGTGCGCGGAACAGTTGGCGGAGTGACCGGCGATTTCTACTCCAGAGCAGGACAGTTGCGTCTCGATAGGGATGGTTATCTCGTCAATCCAGACGGACTCGTCGTACAGGGGTGGGCAGCCCGCTCTGATGGAATTGCGACCGCATCGCTCAGTGCCTTGCGCGTTGGTACGGCTGCATTGCCACCCCGAGCCACTACGACCCTCCAAGTGTGCGCCAATCTCGACGCGAGTGCGTCACTCTCTGAAGCCGCGTGGGATCCGCAGTCGCCCACGAATACCTCAAACTTCTCCACAAACCTTGAAGTTTACGACTCACTGGGACAGGTACACAACCTAGATGTCTACTTTCGCAAGGTAGGCGCTGGAAGCTGGCAATGGCATGCAGTTGTAAGTGCAGCCGAGACCGCTGGCGCGACCAGCGGTGAGTATCGCGAAGTGGGCAGTGGGAGTCTGAGCTTCGGTGACAAGGGGCGGCTCGCTGCGTCCGCCGTCACGAATCCAATCACTATCGACTTTCAATCGGTGCCAGGGAGTCAAGGAATCAGCCTCGACTTTGGTCCGACTGGAATGCCTGACGGACTTGCGTTAGGCTGCTCCCAATATGCAGGTTCCTTTGGAGTTTCGTCTAAGACTCAGGACGGCTATTCATCTGGGGCGGTCGCTGGTTTCGAGATCGACGGAACTGGGCTAGTGTCGGCTCGATACACCAACGGCGAAAACTTCGCCATTGGTAGCATGGCGATTGCGCGCTTCCGAGCCAATGAGGGTCTCGGGCGAGCAGGCAATGGGCTTTGGGTGGCTACCAATGAAAGCGGGACGGCAGCTCTGGGCTCGGCGGATTCCGGCGGGCGAGCTGCGGTAACACACGGAGCAATTGAGAGCGCAAACGTTTCCGTGTCGACGGAATTGGTTGAACTCATCATCTACCAGAGCGCATTCAATGCAAATTCGAAGGTCTTCGCAACTGCCAACGCGATGGGCGATGCACTAGGCGATGTGGGGCGACGCGACTAGGCAATACCACATGATAGCTATCGAGTTCGATTCTCCGACGTCCGGATACGTTGACAACGGTTCCCCCAGTGCGCAGCGAAAGGCACTTGAAACATGATCCACTCACCTGATCGTCGACCACGTTTGGCCGAAGATGCACTCTACCTACTGGCGGAGAATGCTCGACATCACTGCAGCCGGTCCTGCCGACGCACGATTGTTCTCACGGTATCGTGGACATGAACCGTCGAAGCCCAAATCTGGCGGCTTCGCGCGCAACCGTGCACCAAGCCTGCCACAGGTCCGGCTAGGGAGGTAACCGACTGAGGGCGCGGATCCCGCGAACGCGATCGTTCACAAGACGTACCTCGCGCGGAAACGACCCCGAGCCGCGCTGGTAGATCCATAAGTCAAAGCATGCGTTGTACTCGCAATAGCGTTCCTCTCGCAGGGGAGCTCCACTCTTGCTGAGCAGCTCGGACTTGCTGTCCCCCATCAGCACTAGGTTGCCATTGCACTCCAGCCCGTCGTTGGGCCCTCGCCGTCCCGCGGAATGTTGTAGTTCACACCGAGACTCGGGCCTCGCGGCTGCAGGCATAACAGCTCCACCTAGAATGAACACCCAGATCGCCGTCGTGGCTAGGCAACGCGTCATCGCTGCACAGTCTACCTCAGGCCAACACCAGGTACTGTCGATTTGGCCATTTCGGTTGACATTTCGCCACTTCTTTGACGTGAATCCTCTGGCCATGAGTCGGCAAAGCGAGCGCGCAGCGAATCTACCTAGAGTCCAATTAGCCGAGCTTAGGCAATGGGCTGCTCGCGGTGAAAGGTTCGCAGTCGCAACTTGCTACGACGCGACCGCTGCACGATGGCTTTATCGCGGCGGAGTTCGAGTTCTCGTCGTTGGCGATAGTGCGGCACAACTCGTTCTCGGGCTCGAGCCAGGCCAATCTGCACCCATCGATTTCATGGCAGCAATCACTGGTGCCGTTCGGCGTGGTGCGCCCAATGCCTTCGTCATTGGCGATCTCCCTCGAGAGTCGACAGAAGGCAGCGACGACACGGCTCTTTGCCACGCGCGTCGATTGGTCAATGCAGGCGCCGACGCGGTCAAGATCGAAGTCGCCGAACCCGACGTGCCACTGGTGAGCGCATTGACCAGAGCCGGAATCGCCGTCGTGGCCCACCTACGTCAAGACTCGAGCGGCGCGCGCTGCACGGGTAACTCTAGCAGCCCTGCCTCGCTCGATGGTTGTGCGCAGACGCGTCTGATCCAAACCGGGATTGCCGCCCTTAGCGCCGGAGCTACGATCCTGTTGCTTGAATCCTTGGAGCGTGAAGTCACGGAACGGGTCACAAAGCAGCTGCGCACGAACAACTCTCAATTGGTACTTCTTGGCTGCCACACTGGCCCCTCCTGCGATGGCGAGGTCCGCGTCCTGCACGACCTCCTGGGTTGGTCCGACGCAGAGACGACCGATCCCAGTGGCTCGCCAATGGGACGCCAGATTCAGGAAATTGCAACCACGTGGGTCAAGTCTGTACGGAGCGGTTGAATTGCCCACCGCTTAGGAGCTGCAGCATCCCGGGCCACAGCAGGGTTTTTTGCCGCCCGGTTTGAGCGCCTCGATCGTCGCGGAGGCGACGTAGTTCTCGGCACCAGTTCCTGGCATCCAGTCGCGGATGAACTCACGGCTTTCGGGTTTGACAACGACACGGATGTCCTCAAAACCTGCGGACTGCAACAGTGATTGAATACTCTGGACGCTCGCTGCGCCGGCAATGCAGCCGGTGAATGCCTGAACTTGGCTATGCAGTGCATCAGGCATATCAGCGATTGTCACTACATCGGAAATCGCGAGGCGACCGCCGGGTTTGAGCACCCGATAGGCATCGCGAAACACCGCCGCCTTGTCTGGGCTCAAGTTGATGACGCAATTCGAAAGAATGACGTCGACCATATTGTCGGCCACCGGCAGGTACTCGATTTCACCTAGTCGGAACTCGACGTTCGTAGTGCCAAGCTTCACGGCATTGGCGCGTGCCTTCGAGACCATGTAAGCGGTCATGTCTACCCCGATGACCTGACCCGTTTCGCCAACTCGCTTCGCCGCGAGGAAACAGTCAAATCCGCCACCTGCACCCAGATCGAGCACGGTTTCCCCGGGTTTGAGCGCGGCGATGGCCTGCGGATTGCCGCAACCGAGCCCCATGTTGGCTCCCTCTGGAACCGCAGCCAGATCTTCCTCGGTATAACCTAGCCTGAGGCTTTCGTCGGCGTTGGCACCGCAGCACCCCGTCGAACAGCAACCGCTCGAGCCGCCCTTGGCCACGCTGCCGTAGTGTTCACGTACGGCTCCGCGGATATCATCGTTGTTCTGCTCGGTCATTTGGCACCTCCTTTGTCGGCGGCGAACAGCTCAATCATTGTCCGAATGCTGTCCCGCGCCGTCCGAAACCGCTTGAGCATCTCTTCGCGAGGCAGAGAAGAATCGTGACTCGCCGGATCGACGACTGGCCAATGCAGCCGTATCGCCTTTCCCAGAAACACAGGGCAGACCTCTTCCGCGCAAAGCGTGATGACCGTGCCAACCGTGGTAGGATCGATGGTCTGCACAGATTTTGAATGATGCGTGGTCAAATCGACCCCCAATTCGCGCATTACTTCGATTGCATAGGGGTTCACCGTCGAGGGCTCGCTTCCAGCGCTTTGCACTGGAATGCGATCGCCGAAGATCATTCGGCCCAGTCCCTCAGCCATTTGGCTGCGGGCCGAATTGGCTACACATAGAAACAGAATGCTTCGGTTGGTTTGGGTCATGAGATTACGCCTCCACGTCCCCTGCACAGGTCTTCACTGCCTGCAGTCTGGCTGGGTCATTCGGAAAGTACTTGCGTCCGAGCCACAGCGCGACGTTGACGAGCGCGATGAGCGCGGGGACCTCGACGAGTGGTCCGATGACCGCCGCCAGTGCTCCGCCGTGGTTGATACTGAAGGTGGCGACGGCAACGGCTATCGCGAGCTCAAAATTGTTGGAGGCCGCTGTGAACGAAAGCGTCACTGTCTGGCCGTAGGTTGCCCCAAGCTTCTTCGACATGAAGAAGGACACGAAGAACATCACGACAAAGTAGATGAGTAGCGGAATCGCGATCCGAACTACATCGAGCGGCAGCTCCACGATCTTTTCGCCCTTGAGCGAGAACATCACGACAATGGTAAAGAGTAGCGCGACGAGCGTGATCGGGCTTATCCTCGGGATGAACTTGGTATGGTACCATTCCTTGCTCTTGAGCTTGATCAGCGTGAACCGTGTGACGATTCCGGCAATGAACGGTATGCCGAGGTAGATGAAGACGCTCTGGGCAATCTCGCCGATGGTGATGCTCACCTCCACACCCTTCAGGCCGAACCAGGTCGGCAGGACCGTGATGAACACGTACGCGTAGACCGAGTAGAGCAGCACCTGAAAGATCGAGTTGAAGGCGACCAGGCCTGCGCAGTACTCGGTGTCGCCCTTGGCCAGGTCGTTCCAGACGATGACCATAGCGATGCAGCGCGCCAGCCCGATCATGATGAGACCGACCATGTACTCGGGCTTGTCGTGTAGGAAGACCACGGCAAGACCGAACATCAAGATCGGACCGATGATCCAGTTTTGGACGAGTGACAGACCCAGAATCTTTGTATTGCCAAAGACTGGCCCCATCTCCTCGTAGCGCACCTTGGCCAGCGGCGGGTACATCATCAGGATAAGGCCGATTGCGATCGGGATATTCGTAGTCCCGACATTGAACTGGTTGATGAATGGGACGACGTCCGGATAGAAAAATCCTGCGCCGACGCCGATCCCCATCGCGATAAAAATCCAGAGTGTCAGGTAGCGGTCAAGGAACGATAACTTCTTCAGAATGGTATTCGAGTCATTGGACATTTCGGCTCTAATTCCCTCTCGGCGACTACCTCGTGCCACGGCTCAAGTATCAGCTCCGCTGCATGCTGCGAGAGCGCCTGGCTCGAAGGCAAATCCCGTTGGACAACACGGGGCAGGCTCGAAGTCTTGAATGGTTGCGGACAGGCTGGTCTTCCTTAGACTATCGGTGATGCACGATGGTCTGGGTGGAAGAAGACGCCCTAAAGGCCTCCAACGAGCGCCTTGAGGCGACGCAGGGTGCGGGGTTCGACGCAATAGTCGACGCGAGGCCCATCGACCTCACCGCGAATGAGCCCGGCCTCCTTGAGCACCTTGAGATGTTGGGACACGGTGGACTGCGCGAGGGGCAGTTCGTCGACGATATCCCCGCACACACAGGCATTTTTGCGCACCAAGATGCGCAGAATCTGTACTCTAGCTGAGTGCCCAATGGCCTTCGCTAGCATGGCGAGTTCGTCGTCTGCCTCGGAGCCCTCGATCGGCCGCAGATCCGGCTGCTGATCGGCTGGGGGGCAACAGGCCTCACGGGCTAGCGCTGCGTTCCTCATCGTTGAATGACGATAGCTCTGCATTGGACGTCGGTCAAGGGCGGAAATGGGCGGGGCCCACCCGCGCGGCAGGTCGCAGAGGCATCGAGCAAGGTGGTGTCAGCAGCCGTTAGGCAGGCTTGCCCTCGCCTGGGGCGGTGGCAGAAGGTGCAAGGTGCTTGCGAATGAGCTTTCGCAATTGGCTCGTTTCGAAAGGCTTCGAGACACAGTCGACACCGGCTTTCTCGAGGAAGTCCCGAATGGCATCGTTGACGACCCCCCCCGTCATCAACACCACACGTCGCACGTGCTCTGGACCAAGCTTCTCGAGTTCTTGAACGAAGTCCATCCCACTGAATCCAGGCATCATCACGTCACAGAATACGATGTCGAAGCTGCCTGACTTATAGACATCAATGCATTCACGTCCTCCGACACTGGTGAGGATCTCGTGACCTTTGAGCACACGCGCCAGACCGCGCAGGACCGCGGGCTCGTCGTCGATCAGCAGGATACGGGCCGATCGCCACGACGAACGGGATTGGGGCAAAATGGACTGTTGCATTGCGGTCTCGGCTGCTACCGAGGTTGGGGCGACGCGAAGATAGACCGACACGGTCGTGCCAAACCCGAGGCGGCTCGTGAGCTCGATGCGTCCCCCGAAGCTTTCGACAATGCCTCGGCAAATCCACAGCCCCAGCCCTAGGCCCACACCATTGGCTCGAGTCGAGAAGAACGGCTCGAAGACGCGTTCGAGGTCAGCCTCCGATACCCCATGCCCCGTGTCGGCGATGCGGACGACGACGTACACCTCGTCCTCCTGGGCGCAAGCCACATTGATTTCGTTGTTGACTTCGCCTTGGGGTAACGCGTGGATTGCGTTCATCAGTAAATTGACGAACACTTGCTCGAGTCGATGCGGATCCGCCACCACGTGCGGCAGATCTCCAAGCGTTTCTGAGTATTTCGCTCGATGGCGCAGCTCATTGCTCACTATTCGGCGTGCCGCCGCGAAGCTGTTGCTCAACTCAACCGCCTTGGGCGGCTCTTCGAGGGGTCGTGAGAATTCGCGGGTTGCGCTCACGATACTCCGAATCCGCTCACCGCCGGCGACGGCCTCCTCTAGGGCATCCCGGATTGCTGACCACCGAGCGTCGCCGAGCTCGCCGGGATTGGTCGCTACCTCGCATCGCGCGTACTCTAGATTGCTGAGCATGTAGGCCAGCGGGTTGTTGATTTCGTGGCCAATGCCTGCCACCATTCGTCCCAATGCTTCAAGCTTCTGGGAGTGCCGGAGTTCGCGTTCGAGTTGCAGCCGTTCGCTCATCTCCCGACGCAATTGCGACATGGCTTGCTCGAGTTGGCTGTTCGACTGTGCGAGCTCCGAGCGCTCTCCAGCCAATTCGCCGATCAGTCTAATGTTTTCGAGCAGGGCCGCCAAGTGCTTACCTGATAGCTCGAAATGACTGAAGTCGTAGTCGTTCAGTCGCTGAGATTTGCCTGCACCAGAGCCGAATCCGCATAGCAGCAGTAGCTCCTGCATTCGAATCGTTAGGCGAAGCCAGAAGAACGTGTCAAAACCAGCTGAGCTCGCAAATTCGTCGAGCACGAAAGGAGCCCCTTTGCGATAGCTGCCACTCGGATTCGCCGTCAGAAAGCAGCGAGCATCTGCATCGATCTCGATCTCCGGCTTCAGTGGCAGATGGGACTGGGAGAATTGTAGCAGAAGAGACTTTGCGCTTTCACTGGGGGCATAGACGGCTGCCACCTGAAATGTCAATTCTTCGACCAGGAACTCGGTCCATTCTTGGAGCAACGAAGCGGGAGTCTTTACACTTAGGTTGAGTGAGAGCTTGTGAAAGACCTTGATCCAAAGCTCGATCCTGGTTCGCTCCAGGCGCAACGTGGAAACTTCGCGTTCCCGACGAAGCAGCAGCATCGCCTTTGAAGTCAGCTCGCTGAATAGTTCGGAGTCAGAGGGCATGTGACTCAGTCAGCGAACACGAGCAGTGGGTACGCGTAGTTGTGGAATGTCGGTCGTCCCACCACGGGATAGACTTCGCCCCAAGCCATCATACCCAACCATGCCGAGTGCTCGCCTACCGTGCGCTGCAGTTCGAGATTCTCCTGAAGCGTGGCTTCATCGCCGAGAAACGGTCTTGTGCGCGACCCGCATTCGAACGCCAATCCGGCGCGCACGTTGCTGCCCTGCAAACGATCGCGCAACGCCAGGCCCATTTTCCGAGCTCCTTCGAGAACATCTTCGGTCGATCGATGGTGCAGCATGATGCGGGTGCCCACGGGTATGGCGGAGCCCAATACGACCGCTCCCGTGTCCCGGTCGACCTTGTAGGCCGCCCGCACCAAATAGTCGCGCGCGTCTTTGGCATCCACGGCGGGAATTCCGATGGCAAGCGCGGTGCTTTCATTGAAGTCGTTCCCGCAGATTTCTTGCCAGATATCGTTCGCGCGGCGACCGTTTAGCTCAAGCAGCACGTTACCTTCGGCGCGCGTGACTGTCAGCTCGACACCAACCGGCGAACAACCGTGACAAGCTTCTACTTCAATCCTAAACTGGCCAGATATCGCGCAAGCGACGGCAGCACCGCTAGTCACTCGGTCGTCGCAGTACTGGTAGGTCCGCTGAAGCTCCTCGTAGAAGAAGGAGTGTGCCGCCGCACCGCCAACGACGGAGCACTCTACTTCGCCAAACAGCGCGTCAAGAAAGACCTCCACATCCATTCCGGAGAGCGCATCGTAGTTTAGCAGGACCACATTCGGCGTACCACCGAGTCCGTCGCGCAACTCGCATCCGAGCTGCCTGGCCTTCTGCGCCGTATCTTGTGCGATGCCCTCGACCATTGCATGGCGAACCGCAATCGTGTCGCCACCCAGTGCCAGGGCGCCCGCGGCGAAACCGTCTTCGCGAACGCATCCAGCGCCGATTACTCCTTGGCTGGAACAACCCATCACCGGAGTTTCGGACCCCAGCACTTCCCGAATGCCGCGAAGGTAGGATTGCTGGTCATGGTTTACCGTCAGGTAAGTTATGACCAACTTCGGCGGCGCCCCCAGTGTCTCCCGGAGGTGGTTGGCGGCGGCTCGCCCCGTCTCCAGTGAACTCGCGCTGGTGGCCATGTAACTACTGGCAACGATTGTCATGTACGTGCCTCGAGGTTGCGGGTCATCGCCGTCTCACCGGCCCGTTGGAAGTTCGTGACCGCCAAAAAAGTGCCTGGTTGAGGGGCTTGGGCATCCATACGGCGTGGACCAAGAAGAAGATAAATAACCGGATGCGACCATGGGTGCGGCTTCATTCAGGTCTCGGCACAGGTGGGCACTTGACGTAGGTCCACGTCGTCCATATCGGACTTTGTGGTTCATCTTGGTGGTCCCGAGCTCACCAGACGCCGACGTTCGACTTGCCGAGGACCCTGGCAAGTCTCCGCGCGCTTTCCAAGTGGCGAGTTCCACGCGGAGGTCGAACGATAGGGGTCAGAATGCCACGCCGAAGCTGATATCGACCCTGGCCTGCAGAGCGATCGGGGACGAACGCTGGTCGTCAACGGCTATGGCTGGGCGCGGCAGGAGTGCGAGAGCACCAGCGTGGGCGCCAAGGTTCACGCTCCGATCGAAGAAGTATCGGGCGCCGACACCGGCGCTGCCAATGAGACTCCAGAAATCATCGATACGTGAGACCAATGGTGGAGAGACGACGCTGGTGGCGCTGAGGTGATATGCCCCAGCGCCCAACACCGGACCCCACTCCCAGCGTCGGCCACTCGTTGCGCCCGAGAGATTCCAGCTCGCGTGTACCAGCGCGAACTCCTGGCGCACCGAAGCAACCCCGTTGATCGATTCGAACTTGGCGCCGTGGAGAGGTCCGCAGAATTCCAAACCCAGTGCGAGGCGTTCCACGGGACGAAAGCTCAGCCCGAGGAATGGTCCAATACCGTAGCCGAGCGTTGGAGTAAGGAGCGTGACGCCGCCTGCACGCACCTCGACGCGAGGTGTTTTCCGCGCAAACTGTACGACCTCAGGGGGAGGCGGGGCGCTTTCGACGCCGACGACTTCCTTGGGGGGACGCTCTCCGGGGGCGAACTCGACGAGGCTCGCGCGCAGGAGATCTGCGGCGCGCACGGCCAGCAAGGTGGGGCCGTTGAGTGACTGATCGATGAGCAGCTTGCGCGTGGTCGATTTCCCCGTGACCCGATCGACGATGAGAACCTCTGCGGTGGTCCCGCCATCGTCTCGCTGGAGCGCGATTGCGGCGAAGACGGCGCGCGCCTGCGCTGCACGTTCGAGCTCGTCGGCGCTCGTTGGGGCTGCTCGTTCTTCGAGAACGACCACCTCGAACGCTTGCAGTTCGAGCTCCGCGCGCAGGCGCCCGAACGCCTCAAAGAGCGTCGAATCGGCGGCGGAAGGTTGTGCTAGTAGGACGCGCTGGGCGGCCGCGAACCGTGAAATCGACGTGAGAAGCGCGAGCAGAACGAGACCGCGCGTCCAATTCACCATCTGGTCAGGGGCCTTCCGCGAGCTGCCGCGCCATCGCGGCGTGAACCCCGTTCGGATAGAGACGAAGGTAGTCGCGTGCCACTGCTCGCGCGGCGGTGCGTCCTTCGACGGCGTTGACGGCGCGCATCCTTCCCGCTAACGCCTCTGCAGCGAATCCGCCGGCGGAACCTTCCTGCAGGGCCGTTTCGTACCACGATTTCGCACGCGCCATACTTCCCTTGGACTCGTGGAGACGACCGAGCAGGAACGCCGCACGGACGCCATACGCGGACGCATGGCGCGTTCGAAGTGCCAACAGCGCTCCTTCAGCCAAGTCGCCGCGCCCCACGTAGCGGCTTGCATCTGCGAGAGCGCTCAGATCCTCAGCGCCGCAGGAGGCAAGACAGCTGCTGGCTCCGCGCGCGGTAGCTTCGTCCACGACCTGTCGAAACGCTCCTTTGGAGACGAGATCCGACCAGGTTACCTTGCGATTTGGGGTGGGTGATCCTGGTGTTGGCGAACTCTGCGCTGGCGGCGGAGTTCCGCCCACGCTGGGGATGGGTGATGCGCTTGTCGACGCTACGGGACCTGGCACAGCCGATTCTCGGGGCCGGCTTGGCTCGAGGGGCCCGGTGATGTCAGTGACGAGCATCGTTCTGCGCCGCGCGTCACCGAGGAAGCGCTGCCCGGCATGCACGCTCACGAGGCCCGAGCCCGTGTAGCCGTCAATGTCGACCGAGCCGGCGTCGAGCACGACCTCTATCTGCTCCTGGTTCGGATCCCAAGCCAGCACGAAGCGCGTACCCGTCACACGCACCTTGAAGGGGCCGGCCTCGAACCTCCAGCTCCTACCCTCGGTATGCGTCACCTCGACCTCGAGTCGACCGCGTTCGATGGCTATGCGAGCGCCATTCTGTCCCGCCTCGTCGATCCGCATACGCACGCCCGCCGCTGCCACAATCCGTGTGTGGTCGGAGAACACGATATTGGCCGCGTGATCCGCTGCCACCTGTACGTAGTCGCCGTTCCTCACCGCGCCATGCACAGTGTATTCGAGGCCGCGCTGCGGCCTCGAGAAGTGCCATACCAAGAGTAAGCTCGCAGCGAGTGCCAACGGTGCGGCGTAGCGGATCAGTCGATGACTGGTGGTAGTGCGCTTTGGCTCGCGATCGACGCGCCCGAGGAACTGATTGCGCGCCAGAAGACGCTCGGGTTCGGTCAGCTCGACCGCGCGATGAAGGAGCGCAGCAATGGGATCTGGTTCTCGCTCGGGTTCGGTCATGATCCAGGTCCTTCGCGCTTGGTCAACAACTCTCGAAGCGTTGGCTCGCGTGCGTTGCGTAGGAACGCCCAGGCGCTCACGAGCTCGCGTCGCAAGGTCGATTCGGAAATGCCGAGAGCAGCAGCGGTTTCCAGCATTTCGAGGCCATGCACGTGACGGAGCACGAAAGCCATGCGCCGGCGAGTGCTGAGCCGCTCGAGGGTTCGATGCAACGCGCGCAGGGCCTCGCGGTGCTCGATATCGACGCGCTCCACGGCTTGCTCGGGGAGCTCCTCGTTTGGCACGAGCCCAACCAAACGCCGCATGCGACGTTTGCGGATCTCGCTCGCCGCGAGTTTGGCGGCGACGGAAGCAAGGTAGCCGCGTAGCGCCGCCCCGTCCTCGATCCGTCCCGCTCCGCGAATGAGCACGATGAAGACCTCCTGCACCAGATCCTCGAGGCCATGATCGGTGCCGAGCGCCCCGTAGAGAACACCGCGCACGAGGCTCGAGTACCTGTCCCAGATGGCAGCGAACGCCTCACGTTCGCCGTTGGCAGCCCCAGCTACCAGACTGGCGTCCGACCGCCTCTCGTCCGGAAAGCGCGCCAGCGTCGATACCGACTCTGGGGCGGAAATGGACGGGTACGCCATTCTCCCAGGTTGCAGCAGAGCGGTGCGACCCGCCATGAAAATAGTCCGCGACTCAGAAAGGCGGGGACTCGCGCGTTTGATGGAGGCGTAGCCTTGCTCGCCTGACACCTCATCGCAGACTAGGCTAAGTTGGGTTTCTTATGCATCGCCGTCGTCAAACTCATCCGGTGGTCTCGGCCCTGATTGCTGCCAATCTGGGGTTGGTTTCGTGCCGCAATGAGCTCGTGCAGACGGCAAGTCGGTCACCCGACGCTTCGACAGTGAATGGTGGCTTGGAATGTATCGTTCCCGAGCCCGCGACCGAACTCCCCCCTGGCACAGTTTTCGGTGAAGGCGACGTATTGGAGGCCCTACCGCTTGCTGCGGGGAGTTACGGTGCCCTCGAGGGACCAGGTCTCTACGTAGCGGCGCGTGACACCTTCCGCGTCTACGTCAATGGCCACCTTATCGGCCAGAGTGCGCGCCCACGCCAGCCGTTGTTCATTCCAGTCTCGCTGCTGCCGGGTGAAAACGTGATTGCCGTAGCGGTCCACGCAAAGTCCGGGACGCCCGCTGCGCTCGTGGCGCTCGAGGAGCTCGAGCGAAGCTACGTTAGCGGAAGCGATTGGAGGGTGAGCGTGACACCGACCGGGGAATGGAAGGGGACCGGGTACGATGATGGCGGCTGGTCCGCCGCGAGTGAGCTAGGTGCGTTTGGAAGCCTCAGTGGCTGCGAGCCAGGAGCCGCGTTTCCGGCGAGCACGACGGCCGTCTGGATTGGCCCTGAGCTTGGCACAGTCGGGCCGGTCGTTCTTCGCAAGACCATTCGCATCGAGCCTATTGGTTTTGCCGTCGGGGTCAGCGGCGGGGCGCTCGCCACGCCTCAACGCGTGAGCACCTGGTCGGAGCTCGAAGCGCTCGCCACGTCGGCCGTGTCCGCGACCATCCTACTCGATGAGGGAGTGCATGACTTTCGTCGCAAGGGCACCGAGGTCGCGACCAAGCAGACCTGCCCGAGCGTCTGTGCGGACAACCCGGCTCGGACAATCTACACAGGCATGCCTTCCGACTCGACCTGCGCGGCCACGGTTGTGATGACCGAGCGGGATGAGCGTGTCTTGCGCGTTGGTTCGAATAAGACCCTCGTTGGGCTCGGTCGAGGCGCAGCACTGCGCGGAGTCTCGCTCAACTTCGGCGCAAGTCAGAACCTCATCCTGCGCAACGTCATGCTCTTCGATATCAATCATGGGATACTCGAGGCCGGGGATTCGCTCACGCTTTCGAAGGCCTCGGGTGTCTGGCTCGACCACATGACAATCAAATGGGTGAGTGACTCCTGCGCGGAGCTCCAGGCGGGCACAGAGAAAACGACCATCTCGTATGCACTCTTCGAGGGTGGCACGGTCGCGGAGTGTGGCGGTCAGGAGCGCTGGGGGATGACCATCAACGACTCGCAGGTGACGATTCACCACTCGCGGTTCGATCAGTTGAGTACTCATGCCCCGGTCGCACAGGGCTCAGCGGCTCGGGTTCACCTGTTCAACAACGTCTATTCGAACTCCGCAGACTGGACCGTCGGTTCCTCGTGCCTCGCTCAGGTACTCCTCGAAGGGAGCGTATTCGAGAACGTTGAGGCCGTGTCGCGGATTTCCAACTGTAGCGGCACGGCGGAGCTTGGCTTGATGAACGCGGTCGCCGGTTCGAATGTCTACCGAGATGGCACTGCCGTCCACATTGGCGGCGATGGCGAAGAACCCCACGACGCCGTGTTCGTGCCGCCATACGAGTACGATGCCGAACTCGGGACGGACGCTTGGCCCCAAGTGGTTCTCCGAGCGGGCACCGGCGGGCCTTGGGCACTGCCGACACCGCTGGACTAGTGCAACGCCATCGGGGCATGCCGATCTTTGGCGCGGACGTTTCACGGGGCGGAGCTCGTCAGCTCAAGGCTTGCAGTCGTCGCCCAGCCCCGCATCCAACCAAACGATGCGTTTTGCCATCCAGCTCTTCAGGTAGGCAATGTCTTCCATCCAGGTTGCGCCAACGTAGGCGCTTCGGCTCTCCTTGTGGTCGATCAACTTCCACCGGGCGTTCTCGCGCGGTTGCGCCTCGGCGAGGATGGCGGAGAACTCATCCAGCTTGGTGTCGATCGCGGCGGTCGTGAGCGGACCTCTGCGCAGGGCGTGCCAGCGGCATGTCGCCGCGTTCCGGAACGCGGCATCGCCCCAGAGTCGCTCCCACCAGGGCACCGGTCGATTCCAGTCGAACTCGTACAACCACCCCTCGGGCGTTTGGGTACCGTTGGCGAAGTTGCCGAAAGACAGATCGTTGTCCCAGATCGGTGCGGTCAATAACTTTCCGCCGCTCGAGTCGGGGAGCTTCTGGTAGTACGAGCTCTTCGTGTATCCGTCGGTGTTGCGAGCTAGTTCCTGGAAGAGCGCGAAATCGACCGCGGTCGGCACGTCCAGCCAGCGCGCGTAGCCACTGGTGGGCTCGGCGAAATCGTTGGCGGCCATGGCTTGCTCGAAGCTGTCGAAGTAGCCTTTGAGGTAGGCCTGCTGCTCCGGCGAGATCTTCTCTGCGTTGGGATATCCATATTCCCACACGCGGCCACTCTTCGTTTCGAAGCCCTCGCCGCCGCTGTTCGACTCGATGTGAACGAGGTATCCGCCGGTGAGATCGCCGCTAGCGGCATCCAGGGCGACCTTCGGCAGATCCACCCGGTCGCGCGCGCGTTTGATCTTTTCGCACGCGAGGTAGACGCCCTCGTAGTTGCCATCTAGGTAGACCTCGACGAAGCGAGAACGCGACGCGTAGCGGCCCCAGATCTCCCGGAACAACCAGAAGCCGAGCGCGTCGCGCATGAGCGTGCGGTCATAGTACGCAGCCCGCAAGACCCAGTCGCTGTCCTCTTTCATGCCCAGCACCGGGCGAGCGAAGTCATTGCCTGCCGCGTCGCGTAGCTCAATCGAGTAGCCCTTCTTCGGAAACTGCAACGACCACTGCCCGCGGTACTCAATGCCGATTGGCGCCTCCAACGTGGAGGGGCGCGCGGCAATATCCGCGAGTGTACCGTCGTGATCCTCGATCACGCGCAGGCTGCCGAGTATCTTGGTACTCTCGGGGATTGTCTGGCCATTGACGTCGAGCCAGAGCACGGGCAGGACCGTAGAAGTCATCCCGCCTGTGGCTGCTCCTGCTCCTCCCCTGCCTGCTCCACCCGTGATTGCCGCGCCGGTGGAGGTGCCGCCCATGCCGGGACCTCCGCCAACGCCAGGTTCGTTTCCGAAGCCGCCTGTTCCAGCTTGCGCCGTGGACCCTGCGGAGCCACAAGCGCAGAGGATCGCGGAGCAGAGGGCACCAAGCGCGCCCGATGAAAATCTATCTTTCACGAGGACCATCCCTTGTCCGACGTGTATTGGAAGGCTCGGCACTGCGCAAGTGAGCATAAGGTTCACTGCGGTCCGGCGCACTTCTGGACGAGGGTTGGGATGGAGTCCGCCGCGTCCGCCTTGTACGAGTAGGACGGCGTCCATGAAGCGGGTGTGGGGAGCGCCTTCTCGCAGTCGGACTCCGCCGCGGAGTCGCCGCCCAGGCCCGTGTCTTTGCTCCCAGTGGTCTGGTCGTAAACGTTGCCCTTCGCTTCGATGAAGGATGGATGGCCGTCCTGGAACTTGTGGGGACTGTTCACGCCCTTGAAGTAGTTGTTCTCGACCAGGATCGAGGCCCACGATCCCGAGCCGACGCAGTATCCGTTGCCGGGGGAGTTGTAGTAGTTGTTGAACACGTGGCCCTTGCCGAACAACAACCGCGGCATTCGCTGATCCACCAAGGTGGAGAACCAGTTGTGGTGGATTGTGTGGTTGTTCTTGCCCCCATCCAGGTCACAGACCTCCGAGCCATTGCCTAAGAGCACCGCTAGCCGGTGGTCGTGGCTGGAGTCCGTGTACCAGAACTTGCACCAGGAAATGCTGGCGCGGTCCGAACCATTGGTAATGTCCAAGATACCGTCTCCCCCATCCAAGATGTTGAGATGGTCGAACCAAAGATGGTGCGAGCCGCTCGCCGCCGCCGCATCCGCGGGGGAGTTACCTTGGCCTTTGCCCTGTACGGTGAGATTCTGAATGATGATGTTGCTTTGACCTTTGATCCCGATCCCGCCAATGATCTTCGCGTTCTTGTCCACTCCCCGGAGAGTCTTGTTGCTACCGATCGACAGGGCGGAACTGCCGGTATCCACGGTGCCGGACAAGTGGACCACGCGCGCCTCGTTTCCGCTGACGGCAGTCGTCAGCGCCGCCAGTGTCGTCACCACCACGGGGGTCGCGTTGCCGCCACCGGTGGTACCAGTAGTAGTCGTTGCCCAGCCGACCAATTCCACAGGGCAGTCGCCGGTGGCGGTGGTGCCGCCGGTGGCAGCGACTGAGCCACCCGTGCTTGCTCCGCCGGTGGCAGCGACTGAACCACCCGTACCAGCTCCACCCCGGTTCGCTCCGCCGGTGGCAGCGACAGCGCCGCCCGTGCCTGCTCCACCCCGGTTCGCTCCGCCGGTGGCAGCCATGGCGCCGCCTGTGCTTGCTCCACCCCGGTTCGCTCCGCCGGTGGCAGCCATGGCGCCGCCTGTGCTTGCTCCACCCCGGTTCGCTCCGCCGGTGGCAGCGACAGCGCCGCCTGTGCTTGCTCCACCCCGATTCGCGCCGCCTGTAGCAGCGACTGAGCCGCCCATACTCACCCCGCCCGTCGTTGAGGCTCCGCCCGAGCCGTTGACGCCACCAGTTGTTCGCGCACCGCCAACGCCGGTCGCTCCGCCAATTGCGCTCGACGCGCCGCCACTCTGGGCTCCTCCCGAACTCGGACTCGTATCGACGGGGCCTCCCCCGGTATCTGACGAGCTACAAGCGACTAGTAGACCAAGCACCGAGAGCGTGGTGAGTCGAACTGAATGCATCATTGGGTGTCTCTGCTTGGTTGAAATCGTGGGTTTCAAATGATTCGTCGCCATCTTAACTACGGTCGCGCCAGCAGCGTGCGACCTGTTAGAAATCGACGTCCGAGGAGCGAGCGGCATCGCCCCGCGACGTAACCGCGACAGAAGAACCCAACCGAAGGGCTGCGACCGCCTGGGCGGTCGGCTATTCCGCCAGCAGCAATAACTGTGTCGTCTTCGGTGTCATCATCCCCGGCGCGGATCACCTTAGAGGCGTGCTGAGCGAATATGCTAAACGGCATTTCGACACAGCGCGGCCGCATCAATGCCGATGCAGTACTAGAGCCGATCCACGGGCTTCAATTGCCTAAAGACTTGACGATGTTCCGAAAATTCACTGCTGTCATTGCCATGAGTTGTCTTCCGCAGCTGCACGCGTGTGGAGGGTCAAGCGCTCCGATGCAGTTCGAGCGTGCGGGAGGAGCTGGCGGCGACGGAGCCGGAGCCGTGGGCGGTCGCCCCTCGTCGGATTCGGGCGGCAGCCTGGACCGGGGCGGTACGGGAGGGGCGACTTCGACCTTCGTGCCGATTGACCCCATCGACTACGACGGGCTCAACGGTATCGCGCGTAATCCCATCGTTAGCCACGTCTTCACGGCGGACCCTTCGGCGCACGTTTTCGAGGGTCGGGTCTACGTTTATGCGTCGCACGACTTGGACAATCAAACCAGCTACGCAATGAACGACTACCATGTGTTTTCGTCGAATGACCTCGTAAACTGGCAAGACCACGGGGTCGTCCTCGACGCCAAGGAGCTGGGCTGGACGAATACGCTCTATGCGCCCGATTGTGCGTTCAGTCCGATCACTGGAAAGTACTATCTGTACTTCCCGAACTCGGGCAGTGGGATTGGCGTGGCGGTGTCCAATAGCCCAGCTGGTCCGTTCGAGGACGCTTTGGGCAAGCCGCTGGTGTCGCGCAATACCCCGGGTGTTTCCGACGTCGAGTGGGTGTTCGATCCGGCCTGTTTCGTCGATGACGATGGGCAAGCGTACCTCTATTTCGGTGGCGGCATGCCTAACACGGGTGATAATGCCCGAGTGATTCGTCTGGGCGCCGACATGATCAGTCTCGCCGATGAGTCCGCCTCGACGATCGTTGCTCCGGACTTTTTCGAGGCTTCATTCATGCACAAGCGGAACGGCAAGTACTACTTCTCGTACTCGACCACATTCACCAACCAGGCGGCGGCAATCGCCTACCTAGTGAGCGACAACCCAACGGCGGCGTTCGTGTACAAGGGAGTGATACTGCCGAACCCTGAGGGGAACAGGAGCAACAACAATCACGCCTCCATCGTCGAGTACGAGGGCGAGTGGTACGCCTTTTACCACAGCCGCGTGCTCGCGAACCGCGATGGCTACTCGGAGTATCAGCGCAGTATTACCCTCGATCGCCTGACGTACGATGCCAATGGGAATATCGTAGCGCTCTCCGGTGCGAAGGGAGTCGTCCGGCAGCTAAGAAACCTCGACGCGTTCGCGCGGCTCGAAGCCGAAGCCATTGCGGATCAACGCGGGATCGAGGTCGCGTTCGCCGAGGAATCGGGGAGGCGTACGGGCGTTGCCGTCACCGCAATCCAGGACAAAGACTGGACAGGCTATTCCCAGGTGGACTTCGGAGCTGGAGCGGAAGGGTTCGTCGCTCACGCCTCCTCGAACCATCAGAATGGCGGTATCATTCACGTCTACGTGGACGGCTGCGATCGCTTCACCAATCTTCCGGGAACCCCCATCGGCACCTGTTCGGTACCAAACACAGGGAGCTCCGGTACTTGGGTCGACGTCGAATGCAACGTGACACGGACTTCGGGAGTTCACGATCTCTACTTGCGATTCGAGGGTTCCGATGGGGAGCCCCTGCTCGACCTAGACTACTTCACGTTCAAATGAAAGTGTCCTGGCTCTGCCAGGTTAGGGCTTCTTGTCTTACCAGGGTAAGCATCGAAACCTTGAAGGTACAGCTACTTCCCCAATTCTGCGCGAGGCCCAGCGCATTTGCTCAAGAGGGCCTCGACCTCACTCGCCGGATTGAGTGTGTACTTGTAGAACGTGCTCGGATCGAAGAAGGAGTACACGCTCCCGGATGACTCCTTCTGCCCAGTCGTGCTGCGATAGATGTTGCCGATGGCGACGAGGGTCCCCGTGTCGTAGTAGTGCGGATCCTTGACCTGATCGAATACGCTGCTCTCGATCACCATGTTGGTGCCCTGACGGGAGTAGTTTCCGTATGATGTAATCCGCAACATCCAGTTATTGTAGAGGTGCGATCGAAGTACGTTGTCGGTACTCGGGTTCCGCTGATTCGTATCCCGCAGGATGTTGTGGTGTATCGTCATTTGGGCGGTAACGTTGTCGGTCCAGCCGATGCCGTACGTCTTGTTGTGGTCGTGTAGGACGTTCCAGGACGTCGTAACGTAGGTCGTGTCCTTGCGGCTGTCGATCATCCCATCGTTGATGTCGTGGAAGGTGCAGTGATCGATCCAGACGTGGTGCGCCGTGTCCATCTGGATGCCATCGTAGTCGAATTCCTTGCCATCCGTGTCGCTCGGGATCTTGGTGTTGCCGATGGTCAGGTTCCGGATGATGACGTTGTGAACTCCCACTCCGATGAAGAAGCCACCCTCCGAGATTTCGCCAGTCGTGCCCACGCCGATGATGGTCTTGTCCGAGTTGACCTTGAGCTCCGTCCCCTTGGGCGAGATCGTGATCTTTCCCTGGATCCGAATCGTGTAGGGCTCGGTGGCGGTGGCGTAGCGGTTCAGATCGGCTTGGTTGGTTACCGTCACGGTCTGGCCGTCCGCGCCGCCATTGGTCCCGTTTTGGCCATCCGCATTGATGGTCGCGAATCCCTCCAGCGTGAGCGGGCATCCGTCGGCGCTCGGCGTTCCACCGGTGGCCATCACGCCTCCAGTCGCAGTGACACCGCCGGCAGCCGCCCCACCTGTAGCGGTACCCCCGGTCGATGCCCTGCCACCGGTTGCCGCGGCACCCCCCACAGAGAGGCTGCCGCCAACGGTCGAGGAACCGCCCGCGACCATCACACCACCCGACGCAGGAGCACCGCCCGTGCCAGCGCCGCCTGCGCCGCCTGTCGTAGCGACAGCGCCGCCTGTCGTAGCGACAGCGCCGCCTGTCGTAGCGACAGCGCCGCCTGTCGTAGCGACAGCGCCACCTGTCGTAGCGACAGCGCCACCCATGTTCACCCCGCCAGTTGTTGAGGCTCCGCCCAAGCCGTTGACACCACCAGGCGTCCGCGCACCGCCAACGCCAATCGCTCCGCCAATTGCGCTCGACCTGACGCCGCTCTGCGCGCCTCCCGAACTCGGAATCGTATCCACGACGGAGCCTCCTCCCGGATCTGAGGAGCTACAAGCGATTAGCAGACCAACTGCCGAGAGCGTGGTGAGTCCAACTGAATGCGTCATTGCGTGTCTCTGCTTGGTTGGAATCGTGGATTTCGAATGAAGGCGGATATTCGTCGCCATCATCACCACGGTCGCGCCAGCCGCGTGCGACCCGTTAGAAATCGACATCCGACGAGCGAGCGGCATCGCAAGCCAGAGCCGGCTCCCAAGCCGCAGCGGCTCGTTGTTTTGGGCTCGAGCCCTAGGCGAGGCCGAGGACACCCGCGCGCGGCCCGCGATGTGCCCGGGAGCGCAAAACCTCCAACGTTAGCCGGCACAGGGAGGATTCGAACGTCCTATTCGGACTTCGCAGGCCGTGACCGCGGTTTACAGGAACAAAAAAACGAACATGGGAAATCGTGGCTTGATAACTCCGTTCAACTGCTGATGCATCGGTAGGCGAAATAGAGCCCGTCTGCGATAATGGCCGCAGCGGCATCGCGCCGGAGCACGTCGATCACCGCGCGTTCAGTGGGCTCTATTGTGTCGGTCGCTTCCACAGTGCCCGAAGCACGTCGCCGAATTCAGGAAGTGTCCGATACGACTGGCCCAAGACACGTTACTTGCCGGTTCCCAGAACAGCTTGGATCTGCTCCGTGGTCACTTCGCCTTGTAGAAGCTCGACGAGACCACCCTTGCCATCAATGAAATATAGCGCTGGGACTGTCAGCAACGGACGCAATTTTTCGTAGGCTCCCGCTTTCGCGGCCTCCGTATCCGAGTGGAGCCGTTCAACTGTGGGAGTGGCTTTGCCTGCCAAGGCGGCCTGTAGCGCCGCCCATCCGCCCGCGACACGCTTCTGGGTGCATGCGCATCCGTTTTCCATGTCGATGAAGACGATCTTCGCAGTAGCTGTAGCCGGTTTGGTGGCGGCGGCAGGTTCCGCCGCGACGGGCTGCGTCGCGCTGGCGGCGGCATCCGTGGATGCACGTGATTCCTTGCAGCCACTGGCGGCTAGAACCAAAGAAACGGCAAGAAGAATGAGTGACGCTGTAGATTTCATGATGAGACTCCTCGGTACGCGAAATAGAGCCCGACTACGATAATGGCCACACCGGCGCCGCGCCGGAGCACCTCGAGCACACTGTTGGCTTTCCGGTTTTCGATCAGGGCTCGGGCGGCCCCCATCGACGTACCGGCAATCAGAATGAGCACGCTGTGGCCAAGCGCGTAGACCAGCAGGAGCGTTCCGCCCCACACCACTGACGCACCCGACCCTGCTAGGTAGGTGAGCAGGACGATCAAGATTGGTCCCGCACAGGGAGCCGACACCAATCCGAAGAGCAGACCAAGAAGAAGCGCGCCGACAATTCCTCGGATCTTCGGCTGTAAGCGGCCGCCAAGCGAGGGGATCGGAATATTCACCACTTCCATCAGGTGTAGTCCCATGAACACGCAGACGAGTGCAACGATCCAATTCCACACCTTGGAGACATCGCCATACATCTTGCCAGCTAGCGCGGCCAGCATGCCCAGCGCCGTGAACGTCACCGCGAGCCCCACAACAAAAATCAGGGAAAAGGTAAACGCGCGGACCACACCAGGCTTGTCGTCCTTCGACCCCGCAACGAAGCTCATCATGAGCGGAATCATCGCGAGGACGCAGGGATTGGAGGCCGTAAGCATCCCGCCGACGAACACTGCCACCAAGGCAAGCCAAGGGTTTGTGCTGATATAGGACTGCGTGTTGGCAACGAAGTTGTCGAGCATGGACATCACGCAATCCAGTTGACAATCTCGCTCACGGAGGGAATGCGCCCACTCGACTTAACTTCCTCATTGATAACAAGTGCCGGCGTCACCATCACACCATACTTCATGATCTCGTCGAGCTTTTCGACCTTCTCGAGTTCTACCGGCTTACCCGACGCGGCGATGGCCTTCTCCGCTTCCGCGTAGAGTTTCTTGCACTTTGCACAGCCTGTTCCAAGTACCTTGATCTTCATGTTGTCTCCGTTACGTGCCCATCACATCACGATATTGAACAGATAACCCACTGCGAGGATCCCAAGCCCCACCACGGACACAAACGTCACGATGAGGGGTAGGCGTAACACCTTGCGCAGGATAATCATCTCTGGAAGAGACAAGCCGATGACGGCCATCATGAAAGCAAGCACAGTGCCAAGCGCCGCGCCCTTGCCCAGGAGCGCTTGAACGATGGGAATGATACCGGCGGCGTTGGAGTACATCGGGATCCCGATCAAAACCGCGAGAGGCACTGACCACCAGACGCCCTTGCCCATGATCGATGCCATGAAGTCCTGTGGGACATAGCCGTGGATCCCAGCGCCCAACGCAATTCCTGCGAGGACGTACGGCCAGACCTTGCCCACGATGTCTTTTACGGCATCGCGACCGAGGGCAACTCGATCATTCCAGGTCAACGCATCTCCGTCACCATTCAGACCAGGGCCCGTGTTCGTCTTGTACACCCACGGCTCGACCCAATGTTCCAACTTGAGGCGCCCAATGACCCACCCCGCAGCCATGGCAATGGCGAGCCCGGTGCTCAGATACAACGCCGCCACCTTCCAGCCGAAAAGGCCGAAAAGCAGCACGAGGGCGACCTCGTTGACCATCGGCGCCGAGATGAGAAACGAGAAGGTAACTCCAAGCGGTACGCCGGTCGTGACGAAGCCGATGAAGAGCGGAACTGCCGAGCAAGAGCAGAAGGGGGTCACGATGCCGAGCAGGGCCGCAATCACGTTGCCAGCACTTTCGCGTTTTCCGGCGAGAATGCGCCGAGTGCGTTCCGGCGTGAAGAACGAACGCACTATTCCGACACCGAAGACCACCAGCGTGAGTAGCAGAAGAACCTTCGGCACTTCAAAGACAAGGAATTCCACCGCCAACGCGAGGCGTGTGCCGGCCGACATATCGAGCAAGCCGTACGTAAACCACCTAGCGAAGGGCTCGAGATTCCGATAGATGAGCCACCAAGCGGCCCCGAGCACAAGTGCGAGAAGCGCGCGTCCCATTTTCGGCCAACGATTGGATGGCACGAGAGGTGATTGCTCGGCTGTTCCCGGGAGTGCTTGCTCGTGCGTGACCATAACTAGCTTCTCGAATCTCTCAGAATGGCAACATGGCCATATTGGCAATATTGGCAATATTGGCTCAAAAAAAAGTGCCCGGCTCAGGCACGCTCCTTGATGACTTGCGTCGCACAACTGAAGAAATTCATGACGCAAGGGGTAAGCAGCGTGTAGTAAACGACGTTGCCATCGCGCCGATCGTTGACGATGTTGTTCGAGCGTAGGACAGCGAGATGCTTGGACACCGTCGATTGATCGGAACCGATCAGTTCCGTCAACTCACCGACCGAGCATTCCCCCTTGGACAGACGGTCCACGATTTTTAGCCGTGATTCGTTCGCCAGAGCCTTCAAGACGCGTGCTTGGGCTTTGAATACGTCATTGCTGGGGGTGCAGCGGGCCATAGTGTCGTCGGGGTGCGAGAGTGTCTATATGGCTAGATGGCCATATCGTCAAGTTATGTCCTTGCCCAAGCGGAGTCGCGCGCATAGTTGAGAAGTGAATAGAAACCGACCTGAAAGGTCCTGCCTCCCCGGGTCAAAGTGGTCGGCTTGGAAACCGAAGGCTCGCGAGCCGTTCCAAGACCTCCCCGGATTCGACTTTCGCAAAGGATCTCACGCTGAACGCTCCAGCCAACCAGCAAAGTCGGAACAGCACGCAGATTTCAAGTCGTGGCTGCGCCCCCAACTTCTGGCAGACTGAAGTTCGAATGTCCGACTCCGATGGCCTGCCAGATTGGGAGAACCTACTCGCCGCGGAGCGACATCTGCAGCGGATTGTCCCTGGTTCCGTGCTGGTGGGTGGAACTGCGGCCGCTCTACATGCGCGGCACCGACAGAGCATTGACGGCGATCACGTCGTCAGTGATCTAAAGTCTCGATTTGAAATGGTGCTTGAGGATTTGGAGTCTGTCGCTGGCTGGCAAACCAATCGCATTCTGCGTCCCGTGCTGATCCTCGGCAGCCTCTCAGGGGTACTGACGGGGATTCGCCAGCTTCGACGCGTGGCTCCGCTCGAAACAGAGGAGATTGACGGGCTCAGAGTACCGACCCTTGCCGAAATGGCTCGAATCAAGGCCTGGCTCCTGGCCACGCGCCACACCACCAGGGACTACTTGGACACCGTAGTGCTTTGCGAGCTGCTTGGTGAACCTGGCGTTCTGGCGGCATTCCGACAGCTCGACCGGCTCTACCCGCAAGACAACGGCAACTCGGTACTGTCTGAAGTCGCGGACCGGCTAGGAACCGGCTCGCCCCCGGATCGCGGTCAGGTGGATCTTGCCAGTTATCGCGGACTCATTGCCCCATGGAATGACTGGAACCACGTAGTCTGGTGCGGGCGGCATTGGGCCGAAGTGCTGGCGCAACTTGCAATGGGCGAGGCAGGGCCGTGAAGGAACTAGAAGGGTCAAGAGCACTGTGGAATCGGACTCGACTGGACTTGCAAAGCGACGAGATCCTTGCGCAAATCCTGGATCGCGGACACATGGATGACTGGCGAGCCCTGTACCGACTGGCTTGCAAGGATGCTCAACTGCGCGATCGAATCCTTCGTGTCGTCTTGAGCGTGCCGGTGCCGCTGCCGCACTTCTGGCTGGCGGCGCTGCGTCGCGCCGGTGGTGATGTGGACGTTGGCGCTCAGACGCCCAGTTACGACTCGGGGCCATAACTGAAAGCCGCCACCCCATGCGGGACGACGGCTCTCGAGTTGCCTTTGGGACTGAGCCCCACTGACTAATTCATTGCTACAAGGTCGGGGTAGTCGTTTCGGTGGGGGCAACGTCTGCCGCAGCACAGCCAAAGATGAAATTCATCTTTGCGAGCGGATCGGATTGAACTTGCGTACAAGTGTTCGAGCAAAGCTCCATCTGCGTGTTGCTGAGAATGCGGAAACCATCACCCGCACAGGTGGCAGTAGAAGTGCTGTTGCTCTTGCCAATCAGAATGCTCTGCCCGTTGCTGTAATTGACGATGGGGAAGATCTTGTCGAGATCCACCACCTGAGTACCATCCGCCGAAGTGCCGGGGATCACGAACTTGCAGCTCGTGATCATCGACATGACCTGGGCCAATCCGTTCCTCAATGCCGCGCTGAAGTCCGATGCGGCGGTCATGTCCATATGGCAATAGGGACCGGTTGCGCTGCTCGGGTTACATCCACCCGCCGCAGTGCCGCCCATGAATGCCGCCCGGGACAGCCAATCCCTGCCGTCTTCACTGCCCGGTGAACCGACGATGAAGGTCTTGACTCCCTTGCCGAATGCGATGTCCACAGCAGCAACGATGGGATCACCCTCGAGGTTGCTCAATTGGCCACCTGGGTTGTAACACTCCTTGTAAAGCGTGGGCATACCGTCCGTAATGAGCAACATGTAGGGATCGCCCTCGATCGCCGCCTGCGCTTCACTGAGCACGGTATTTTCGAGCACGTAATCATAGGCAGTGTGCGTGGGCGTACCCCTTCCAAGCACGGCCTCAGTGAGCCTCTGGCGCAACAGCGCGCGATGGGTTCCGGCTTCATTGCCACCGAGGATGGCCATGGGCGTTTCGCCTTCCGTGTTCAGACACACGCTCGTATCGGTTGGCGTCCTCGATATGTCTTCGTTGACCATGTTCGGATAGAACATCAGTCCAACCGAGACATTGGCGGGCAAACCGCCACCCGAAGCCAATCCGGGAACTGCCTCGACGAGTGCGTCGCGCGTGACCTCCCACTTGCTGCGATTCGTGCCAGGTGCCTTGCTGCTCATCGAACTGCTCACGTCGATGACCAGCTCCAACTTGGCGGCACCCGCTGCTTCGGGCTCGATCGCCCAAGCGTTGCAGGCCGAAGCGGTGATGGTCGCCTCTTCGGCTGGCGTCAGCGTGCGGTTGGGATTGACCTGCGTAGCAGTGGTCGTTGTCGTAGACGTCGTACCACCAGAGCCAAAAACGGTCGTGGTGGTGCCAGTCGTCCCACCGCGATTCGTGTTCGTCGTGGAGGTGCCAGTCGTCCCACCGCGACTCGTGTTGGTCGTAGTCGTGGCGGTTGTTGAGGTTGTGCCGCCAGAAGCAAAGTAGGTGTTCGTCGAGGTCGACCCACCGTTGCCACTGGTTTCTTCCTCGTCGTCAGTGGTCTTGGTACACGCGACGGTGGTGAGGATCCCAACAAGTCCCAAAAGATAGGTGTATGTTGCCATGGCTCAGACTGCCTTCCAACTAGCTATGATGTTCGGAAGCCCACTCGAACTTCACGGATGATGCGCGAACCTGGGCCGGATCAAAGGGAGCAAAAAACTCGTCGCAGGTCGCCGCGGGGATTCGCTCGAAGTATACATGCCCAATCGAGGTTGTGCTCGCTGAGCAAATTTATCCTAACGCTCTTGCTACAATCTTGTGTTGACGCGGTGTTGGAGCAGGGTTTGGCCCACTTCATTTCACCTACATTGGTGGCAATGTCCCCAAGGCCCATGCTGCCCCACTGCAGGACCGCCGGAATGGCTGAATTGCTCGGCAACAAGACCGCGTCGCCCTATATAATACTCGAAGCATCTCGCGAGAGTGCAAAGCTGCACCAAGACTGCAGTCAGCGCAACCGCTTTGCGTAACGGCTGGCGAAGCCATCGAGAATTGCCACAAGCCCAACCACGAACTCCGCATCGAAGTCATGCACGCCCTTGGTCTTCGCCACTTGACTCAAGCAATGCAAGCCCGGATCGACAGAAGACGACGATTGCGCTGCAGCGCTTTCTGAATCGGATCGCGACGGACTCGCGACGGACTGGCCAAAGGCAGTGAGGCAATGCCCGACGGTGAAAGCCGAAACCGTATCGATCAAATACAGCGCAATACTGAGCCCGAATCCCGATTCGACCAGCCTCGCCAGCACGGCATCGACATGTTCCGCCGAACGCTGACTGCGAGCAGGTCGCGTAGCAAAGAGCATGGCTGCGTGCGGATGCGCTTCGAACGCGCGACGCAAAGCCCGCGCCATGTCGGTCGTCACTTCACGCCACGACTGCTCGCGTGTCACCGGGTGCGGCGGGTGTGCAGCGAGGATCTCGTCATGTACAGCATCGAGCAACGCTTCGTGACTGTCGCAATAGCGGTAGAGCGACATGGCGGTAACGCCCAGTCGTTCGGCAAGGGCGCGCATCGACAAGGCCTCCAGCCCTTGTCCGTCCAGGATGAGCAGTGCCTCCTTGAGCATTCGCTGCTGCGACAAGAGGGTCTTGCCCTTCGGTGGCCGCCCGATACGCGGGTGAGCGCGCTCGACCCGAGCGGGTGATTTTGCCGCCATGGCGGCCCCACTTGATGCGCTACGGCTGCGAATTGCCTTGCTCAATGACCTAGCCTACCCTTCGGAAGCATACATCGTAGGCTAACGGCGGGACCCGGCCGAGTTTTTAGCGTTACGGGGCGAAATTGAGCCTCAAGATGGTCCGCCCGGCAATGGGCAAGCCATGGACGACTCGACTAAGAGGGCGCCGGGGCGGGTGGCAGCACGGCACTGCAGCGGCGCTGAGTGAGGGCGCCGACGCACCCCAGCAACTTCGTGCCAACCCTACATGATCGGAACGTAACAGATCCCACCCGAACAAGGCGTACCAGCACAACAATCGGCGGTAGCGGAACACATCTGGCCGTACTCGGCGCAGGCAGGAGCGCCACCAGTCCCTGTGGGACCCGAACCAGCCGTGCCTGCGGCACCACCTGAGCCCGAAGCACCACCAACACCCTCCGTTACCGGAGTGCCGCAGGTTCCCGAGGTGGAACCTTGAGGGCGCACGCAAGTTGAACCGGGGCAGCAATCGGCATTGATCGTGCACGGTCCACCGCGTGACACGCATTGCCCGTCGTTGCAGCGTAGGAGCCCCTGTGGGTCGCGCACGCAGGGAACATGGTTGCAGCAATCATCGGCCGTAGCACATTGGTCACCCACTGCCCGACAGGTCGTCCCGAGTCCGTTGCAGCGCGGCACACCGAGAGTATCTAGCTGACAGACTCCGGAATTGCCCACGCCATCGCAGCACTTGTTCGGCGCAGACGAAATAGCACAAGTGTAGTCCTTGAAGTGGCAGATATTGCCTTGTGGGCTGCAGGATTGCACATTGCGACAGCGCCCAACGATGCCACCGTCAGACCTATCACAGGTGCCGTTTCCTGCGCCTGGCAGGTCACTCGTTGGATCGCCACCGCAGCAGTCCTTGTCGTCGATGCATAGCTCACCGACAACGCGACACCCGCTCGCTGGTTGGCAAATCTTCACGCCAGTCGGCCCATAAGGGGCGCAAAGGCGACTGCAGCAGCCACCGCAGTCGTTGCACACCGTCCCCTCGACGCCATCGCAGTTCGCTGGCGTCGCGACCGGCGCACCGCAGGTACCCGCCGTCGCGCCAGCGGCAACCGTGCAGATGTTCGAGCAACAGTCGGCGGCGCGTGTGCAGATGTCGCCGCCCTGGATGCAATAGGACGAACCTACCGCGCAGGTGCCATCCTTGCACAGCTTGGAGCAACAACTGTCATTCGCGGTGCAAGTATTACCCGCAGTACTGCAAGCCGCGTTCAGAGCCGAACAGACACCAGCGGTGCATGTCTGGCCGCAACAGTCGCTGTTAGTCGCGCAACTGCCGCCATCGGATACACATTGCGTGGCGCCGCAGACACCGCCAACGCAGCTCAACGTGCAGCAGTCCGTGGGAGAACCGCAGGCTAGCCCATCCGCTTGGCAGTGATTGAGCTGGGAGGCACAGGTCAGTGACGTTGTATCACAGAGACCCGAGCAGCAGTCGAGACTCGACTGACAGGGCAGACTATGGGCGGCACAAGTCACGGAGACGGCGCCGCCTACCGCGCTCGTGCCTGCACCGCTATTCACCTTGGCGCCTGCGCTTCCGCCCGAACCCGAATTGACCCCCTTGCCGCCCACACTCGAGTTGCCATAATTGTTGCTTGAGCTGTCAGAGCCACACGCCCAAACGACTCCGACGATGGCTACCGCGACGAGTGAGTAGGCGAAATGGGTCTTCATTTTGTTACCTCGAATTGGAAAACGAACCGCGCGTCGACCGCGACGCATCGAACCAAACGGGCGCTAGGCCCAGAAACTTTACCGCGCATTGGCGAGGGCTCCGTGAGCACTTCAACGAAGGTTGTCCGAGGAGTCTTCCTGGCTCGGAACGTTGGTGGCGGCAGGGAACGGCCTTTATGAGTTGACGAACCTTTTTGTTGGCGACTCGTCCATGGCCGACCGGAACAGAGGCGAGAATCCCCCGCTGGCAGACCAGAGTCTCAACTGCGCCGAATCACTTGCCAACGGACCGATTTGGCGCGAACGTGGCCGAAGTTGCACCCGTTTCCAGCGTACCCAGCGCTCTTCGGCGCGTTTACCACTTTGGCCAGCGCGTCGGCGTTTGCGGTAGAGTATGCGAAGGTTTCCATCGATCGGCGTGCCTCAGGCGGCACCGAATGCAGTTCCGAAGGTTCGCTGGCGGCAGCGGTAGAGCAGCGGCTTGCTCGGCGATTGTTCGTGCCGAAAGCAGAGGCCGATCTATTGGTTGCGGTTTCATTTGGACAAACGTCGCGGGAATGGTTTGCCGACATCGATCTATTTGCCGCCCACGGAAGGCATCTTGGTCACCGCAGGATCACTAGTGCCACGCAAGCATGCGCTGGACTCGATGATTCGCTGGCGTTGGTCGTCGCATTGATGGTGGATCTGACGAAAGAGGACGTAGCTGCGCGCGCCACCCCCACTTTACCCTTGCCACCCACCCGTACGACAGAGGTGCGTGTGCCAGCGCAACCCGAAGAATCGAATGCTTGGAGCGCCGTGCTTACGATTGGAGCGAGTGCGACTCTGGGTCAATTGCCCAAGCTTGGTCTAGGATTATGGCTGGCAACGGAATTGCGTTCCAAAATAAGCTGGTCCCTGGAGCTTGCAATGCAAGCACTCCCGCCTGTAACCATTGACGACGGGGCGTTGGGCCAAGCTACCTTCTCGTACTACGGTACGGAAATGGGGGCTTGCTGGTTCGGCTCACGACGAGCCACGAGCGAACTGCAACTCTGTGCAGGCCCTCAGGTTGGGATCGAGCGAGCGGTCGGCATTGGATATGCCTCCAATCGCAATGCACAGGTCACCTCATTCGGTTCGTTTCTCAAGGCCCAATCGACCTGGTGGCCCGCGCCAAGATTCGGCCTGCGCCTCGGACTTGGCGCTACAGCACCGCTAGTCCGCGACCAGTTCTACGCGACCCGGGCCGACGGCTCGCAGAACCCCTTGTTCAAGCCGGCAATGATCGTCCCTTTCTTGAATGTCGGACTCTGTCTCGCTCTGTAGCGATAATTTGTTCTGGCTACTGCCACCCATGTATGCCGACCGCAGCTCCTCCCCCAGCCCCCGCATCGACTGACTCCAAGGCGGAGTTCCGTCGGATTGTGAATGACCATGCCGGATTCCTGTGGCGCGCCCTCCGCCACTTGGGGGTACGCGAACGTGACCTGGAAGATGTCTGCCAGGATGTGTTCCTCGTCGCGCATCGCCGCTACACCGACTTTCGTGGTGATTCGAGTCTGCGCACTTGGCTCTACGGAATTGCCATTCGATTGGCCTCCGAGCATCGGCGCCGTGCGCACGTACGCCGCGAGGTCCCGACATCGGAGCCGCCGGGTACCGAAACTCCAGCGAGTGGCCCCGATAACGTTGAGCGATCCGAGCTACGCAACCTCTTCAATTCGATCTTGGACGAGCTGGATGACGACAAACGTGCGGTCTTCGTGCTCTACGAAATCGAGGATCTTGACATGAAAGAGGTGTCGAAAGTCGTCGGCTGTCCGCTGCAGACTGCCTATTCACGACTTCACGCGGCACGCCAGTTCGTCGCAGACGCCGTCCGCGAACGGATGCCTGACTTGGCAAGGGGTCCCCATGGCACGTGACAATCCACCCATTCGACTCGCGGCAGATCCCAATACGCCTGAATCACTACGCCATTTGGTCGACCAGGCGCGCCAAGACGTTCCAGACGCATCGAAGCTTTCTCGGTTTGGGACGCGATTGGAGGCGGCCATCGCGGCGAACGTGACACCCCCAACGATTGAGCTGCCACAGTCAACATTTGCCACTGGCATCGCAGCAATCAAACCCCTCGGAATTGCGCTTGGAGTCATTGCCGGAGGCGTGATTGCAGGCAGCGTTTGGTTTACCTCGAGTGGTAACGAGTCCGCGACGCGCAACAGCGACATGTCCGCGACGCGCAACAGCGACATGTCCGCGACGACCCAGCGCGATTCTACGCCACTTGCACCAACCGTGGCCGCAGCGTCCGCAGCCACGGTCGTAGGCAATACGATGACAACAGGCAACTCGACCGCGGACAGCACCACGACAACCTACAAGGGTGAGGCAGCAGGGGGAACCCCCAAGCAGCAGCCCGCTGGGCGTGACCCCAGCCAAGAAGCGACTCTGCTACTTTCTGCGCGTTCTGTACTCGCCAGCAACCCTACTATGGCGCTCCGCATTACCAAGGAGCACGCACGACGATTCCCGAGCGGCAATTTGGGGCAAGAACGCGAAGTCATTGCGATCGAAGCACTGCGTCGGTTGGGGCAGCGGGATGCAGCTCAGAAGCGTGCGACTGCCTTCGAACGGCAGTACCCAGGCTCAGCACATCGCTCCAAGATCGAGCAAACTCTCCAAGGAAATTAGCCTTGCATCGCAAAATGAAATGGCTCGGCTTGTTCGTCGTATTTAGCTGCAGTCGCGGAATCGAGCTTGGTAGCGATCTGGGTCGAGCGAGCACCAATGCAGGGGCGGGGGCAGCGGGCACTCCCGGCCTCGACGCGTCGGTCTCTGTTTGCGAAGTGACGCGCTGCGAGAACAAAGTCTACGCTTGCGGTGATTGCGTCGATAACGACAACGACAGCCTCGTCGATTCTCTGGATCCCGAGTGTTTTGGCCCCTGTGATGACAGCGAAGAGTCGTATCTTGGTTCCGTCGTTGGCCAAAGCGATGCAACCTGCAAGGTTGACTGCTACTTCGATGGTGACAACGGATCGGGCAACGACGACTGCCATTGGTCTCATCGCTGTGACTCCCTGAGTCGTTCTCCGGATTTTTTCCCTACCGGCGATGCACAATGCACCTACGATCCCGCGGCAACTGTCCCCGGAAGTGGCATGACTTGTGACCAACTGCAGGTCACGCAATCGACCGCCTGTCTTGCCACATGCCTGCCACTGACACCCGCTGGATGTGATTGCTTCGGCTGTTGCGAATGGCCATTCGGAAGTGGCCGTAATATCTGGCTCGGATCGGCGGTGAACGGCGTGGGCAGCTGCAACGCCGATTCCCTTGACGACGCAACGAAGTGCTATCCTTGCACGCGGGTGTCGGCCTGTAGCAAGTAGGCGGCACGGCGGCGACACGGGCGGCTCGGCATGGCAGCGGCGGCACGGGCAGCGGCACGGGCAGCGGCACGGGCAGCGGCACGGGCAGCGGCACGGGCAGCGGCAC
>CAYVXY010000031.1:0-44936 GCA_964454965.1 uncultured Polyangiaceae bacterium
GTCTCCCAATCGATGGGTACCGATTGGGATTCAAGGGACCCGCGTATCTTTACGCAGGATAGGACTCAGTTTTCAAGGACCGGGGGAAGAGCTTGTCTTCCGTGTGGGGCGCCCTTCTAGTTCATCCAGGGAAGTTGTCAACCAAACCAGAAAAGAATCCGTCCCCTGGCGTCGGGCTGAATGACTGCGAGTCGCCACTTCAAGCTGCTGAATCCCCGAGGATTTCTGGGTTTCCGCGGCGCCAACACGGCATCGACAATTCGACATCGAAAGCGGGCTCGAGTGCTTGCCGCCGCCCAATTTCGGCGGGGCCGTTCTCGCTTGCCGGCAGCAGAGGCATTGCTGAATCGTGTCGATTCTGTGCGAACGCGTGCAAATGGCTGGTTAGCCGCCTCGCCGCGTTCAAAAACCGGGACAGACGTTCAGGTTGCGTCGGCTCCGGCCGGCGGGACGCGCGACGGCAGGTCGCGTCGAAGGTTCGGCTCAAGCGAGTGCGACGGAGGCTGCGCTGCTCCAAGGTGGTCCGATCCGTGACAACGGCCGAGTCGACCGCCGGGTCGCTGTTGCGCGGTGCTGTGGGTAACCGATGGCGGTGACGGTAGCGTGCGTCCACGCAATGAGTTCTCCGGTGTCTCGCACACTCGCCATTATTGCGACGAGCCGACCAAAAATGGATTCCGCCTCTAGAGCCTCATGTTCATGGCGCGCCGCACGTCATCGAGCGTTTGGGCGCCAACCTCGCGCGCGTGCTGAATGCCGCGTTCGAGCACCTCGCGGACATAGGTCGGTTGGGCCGCAAGCTCGGCGCGTCGGGCTCGAATCGGGCGGAGGTGCACGTTGAGCGCGTCTGTGACGCGCTGCTTGAGCTTGCCTGCTCCGCCATCCCCAATCTCTTCTGCCAGTACCTCGGGGTCAACGCCGGTCGTCAGCGAAAGGATGCGAAGCAGGTTGGCCACCTCTGGGCGCCGCTCGGGCTCGTAGGTGATCCGGCGCTCGGCATCGGTTTTGGCCTTCTTGACGAGGGCTGCCGTTTCGGCCTCGGTCGCGCTGAGCATGATCGCGTTGTTGCGGCTCTTGCTCATCTTCTGCGTTCCATCCAGCCCGAGGATCACAGGCGAGGCGCTGAGCAACGCTGCTGGCTCCGGGAAGACTGCCTTTTGCGGGGAGTAGCGGTGATTGAATCGCCGGGCAATCGTGCGTGTCAGCTCGAGGTGCGGCAGTTGATCCTTTCCAACCGGCACCACGTCAGCCTTGCAGAACAGGATGTCAGCAGCTTGATGCACTGGGTAGGTGTACATGCAAGCGTTGATGCGCGTGAGCCCCGCCGCCTGGATCTCCTCTTTGACCGTCGGGTTTCGGTCGAGCTCTGCCATGGTCACCAGGGTGAGAAATGGTAAGAGCAGCTGGTTTAGCTCGGGAACATGGCTGTGGGCAAAGATGGTGGTCTTGCCCTTCTCGGGATCTAGCCCGCAGGCCAAGTAATCTAACGTCAGCTCGCGGACGTTCTCGGCGATACAAGCCGCAGAGTCGCGATCCGTTAGGACTTGGTAATCCGCGATCACGACGAACACATCAATACCGAGGTTCTGCAGGCGCACGCGGTTCTGCACCGAACCGAAGAGATGCCCGATGTGCAGGCGCCCTGTCGGACGATCGCCGGTGAGCATTCTGTGACGACCAGGATTGATGGGCAGATCGGTTTCTAGACGGCGGCTTCGCTCAATCGATGCTTCGAAGGTACCGTACTCAACTGCTGACGATTCCTGCTCGTTCATGGGCCTCCCAGCTGGGGCGTTGGTCGCCAAAGGGGGCCTAGATAGCACGTAGCGCAGCACTTCCCAAACCCACTCACCGACCCTAGCACCGTCCAGGTTCTGGACCCAGAGCGACAGTACCCGACTGGGTTACTGATTCCAACGCGCCTCCAACGCCGGCAAGAGGGTCTTGCCGAACGCGTACAGGTGATCGCAGTGTGCATCGGCATTGTTGCCGCCGTAGCCTGCAACCCAGAGCCCCGCTTGGTGCGCGGTCGAGCGAAGCCGCATCGCTGGTCGCGGACCCGGCAAGTCAACCGGCTTACGTTCCATTCCCTGGGAGCTCAGGAGAAAACTGGCCGTCTCAGTGGTGCTGGCATAGTCAGCCGTCACTATACTACTGTGGGTGATCGCGAGCAGTCGTTGGCCATTTGCGGCCTGTTCTGCGAAACGATTGACGGGCTCGAGTGCTGCGGCTCTGACCGTTCTCGGATAGCGGCGCTCGAGCCCGCCGTGTAGGCCGTCAGCCAGCAACACGGCATCGATTCGTTCGCGATTGGGTGCATGCTCGAGGATGCGGAGCGTGGCACCGTACCCGGCGCTCCAGGAGCTCAGCGCCACTCTCTGGGGCATGGTGGCACGACAGTAGGCGCGAAGCTCACGGGTGATCTCGTCCAGGTATGACTGGAAACTAGCGCGTCCAGTGAATAGCTTCTCATATGGGCCCGAGGCAAGTCCAAGATTGGTGATCACGACGACCGCGTTGAGCGCCGAGGCACGAAATATGGGTTCCATGGTCTCGGCTACACCGTGAAAGTGCAGGACCAAATCGTACCCACCGTTCGCTCCGCAGGTTGGTGGTACCAGCAGCACATGGCGCCAGCGAAGCAACCGTCGTGCAATGGTCAGCGACGGATGGATATCCTTCTTCGGCGTTGGCGGCTCCACTTGAGCCGGGCTTGGCTGTGGCTCGATGGCTGTCAGATTCGGCAGCTCCTTCGCGTGCGCCTGGGCTATCGGCTCGCGAGCGTGCGGGCCTTGAATCACAAGGATCGCTGCGATAGTTACGCTCGTTACCGCGAGTGCCCAGACTGAACGCGACATACTTGAATCCGTTCGCAAAGACTGGGCCAGAGTCTGGCATGCGTCACAAGTGACTAATTTTACTAGCTTTTATGGCTATGTGCGCAAAGGAGCCGAGTTGGCCAACCTGAGGACTCCTGTCATCAAGTGAGACCTCCAGTCATCAGCGGCCCGGCCGCACCAGGGACAGGAATTCAGCTCCGCGAGCCGAAGCCGTTCGACTCAATGATCGCCGCGACCTCGCCGCTGCTCAGCGCAGGATCTGCGAGTCTACGACGACCGCGGGTGCCTTGGCGATGACGTAGAAGCCGGGCAAATCCGGAGTCTCGAAGGTGCCGCGGGGGTTGTTGCGCGTAATCGAGTCCTCGATCGTGATGGTGCCGGACTTGTCGTTGCTGACAAAGAAGACAGCGCTGCCGCCTTCGTTTGCGACGTTGTTCTCGACCAGGCTACTCGTAACGTTGAGCACTATCTCGTTGCCATCGTTGTAGATGGCTCCGCCATTGCCGCCTTCGCCCGAGTTTGCGCCATGGCCAACAGCGGTATTCTCGGAGAGAAGCGTGTTGATGATGTTCCAAGAAACGCCAATGCTGCTAAGCGCACCGCCGTTGGCGCAAGAGTTACCAAAACCAACTCGCCCGCCGAACGTGCTGCCAACGATCCAGACGGGTCGAGCCGGACCAGCCCCGGGCGCAACCAGGTAGTCGAGCTTGCGAATCGCGCCACCCCCGACGTCCGAGCCGAGGTCATCGCACACGTTATTGAAGAAGCGGCAATTGACCACCTTGAGACTTCCCCCCTGGGCGTGGATTGCGCCACCTCCGCCGTCGTTGTTCGTGCCTTCGGCGATCCCCTTCGCGCTGCCGTCGATGAACGTGATATTTTGCACGACCAGCTGCACTCCGGGGTTCGTGTTGCAGTCTCCGGAGCCGGGCGGGTAGACTTGTGCCTTATCGCAGGTGGCCATATAAAGGATCCGCGTCGTTCCGCCGCCACTCAGCGTCACCTTGTTGCCGCCGTCGATGACGAGTTTGGTGCCCTTGTCATTGAAAACCTTGGCCGTCTGCGTGAGAACTATCGTCACCGGGTCGGGCCCACAATTGAAGGTGATGATGCCGCCCTGAGCCACCGCTGCAACGAATTGTTCGCCGGTGCAGCTCGCTGGGGTCCCGTTGCCAATGACAGTCGACGGCGACGACACGTCCTCGGCCTGACCTGCGGCGGGAATCGTCGCTTGCCCGTCTGAATGGCCCGCCGGAGGCCCATCCTGCGGATCCGTCGGGATGACGCTGCTGTTACCCTCAGAAGATGGCGTGTCTTGGTTGCTACACGCAGCAAGCGAGGCAAGCATGACCAGCGCGGAACAACCCGTGGTGAGAATTCTCCGGAACATCTTCGAACGCTAACACGCGTGTGAGTCGCGCAGCAACGGCGCCGGCCGACCACCATGTGTGACCGGCACATGCATCCGTGCCGCGGCAAAATACCTGTACAGTCGCGCGCGAGCTCAGCCCAAGGGACGCGGAAGCAAGCCCGCGCCGTCCACGATCTCGCGAACCTTCGCCTCCCATTCGATTGCCATCACGTGCACGCCTCGCACACCAGGGATTTCGCGCAGCTCTTGGATGGTCTCGATCGCGATCCGAATGCCTTCCGCGGCGGCGTTGGCCTTACCGGCATCCGCAACGCGCTGCAAGAGGGAGTCCGGCAGCAGCATCCCGGGGACGGACTTGGCCACGTAACGAGCCATGCCGATACTCTTGAGTGGCATGACTCCGGCAAGAATAGCGACCTTCTCGTGGAGACCCTGATCCACTGCAGCTTGCATGAAGGCGCGGAACCGCGGCATGTCGTACACGCATTGGGTCTGGATGAAGTCGACGCCGGCAGCAGCCTTCTTGGCCAGGCGAAGGACCCGCAGCGGTTGGGGATCGGCAAAGGGGTTGGCGGCCGCTCCGACGAAGAACCTCGGAGCTACATCTAACTTCTGGCCGTTGATCAACTGACCTTCGTCGCGCATCCGGCGGACGGCTTGTACGAGTTGGATCGAGTCTATATCGTGCACGTTGCGCGACCCAGGATGGTCCCCGAATCGCTGGTGGTCACCGGACAGGCACAGGACCGTGTCAAGACCAAGAGCGGCGGCACCGAGCAGATCGCTCTGCAGGGCGAGCCGGTTCCGGTCGCGGGTCGTCATTTGGAGTATTGAGGGCACGCCGATCTGGCGAAGCACGGCGCAGGCCGCAACCGATGACATACGAACCACCGCAGTCTGATTGTCGGTGACGTTCACAGCATCCACCACGCCGCGGAGCAGCTCGCCCTTGTGACGGACAGGCTCGGGATCACTGCTGCGCGGAGGTCCGCACTCGGCGGTCACAGCGAACGCACCGCTCGCGAGCACCTGCTCGAGATGGCTCGATGTCTTGGGGGGGCTCGGAGCTTGCACGAGGTTGAGGCGCTTTTAGCCTGTTCTTGGGTGGCTGGCATCAGTCGTATCCAGCCTCGGAAGAGGCTTGACGAGCCGACCGACCCTGCGATTGGGCGCCTCGCCGCCGACAGGGGCAGTTTCCCCCAGGAAAGTGGTCGGTTCTGTGGCACGGTGGCGGGCGTTCTCGTTCCCTGCCCCTTCCATGCCGCGCACGACTGAATCGATATCGCATGCGCATGTCAGCCACGGCCAGCCGCTGGGCGGGACGGCCCTGCTGCGCGAAGTCGAGTGGCGCAGCGGGACCGCCGTGAGCGCGTGCTTTCAATGTCACAAGTGCTCGAGCGGTTGCCTAGTGGGCGACGACGCGGATTTTCGCTCGAGTCAGGTGCTGCGGCTCCTGCATCTGGGTGCTGACGACGAGGTGCTTGCCTGTCGAGCCATTTGGTTGTGTTCGTCGTGTGAAGCCTGCACTGCGCGTTGCCCCATGGGGATCGACGTGGCAAAAGTCATGGATACCCTCCGCATCCTGGCAGTCGAGCGTCGGGCACCGCTAGCGACGAACCTTGACCGGAAGTTCGCTCGCGCATTTCTGGCCAGTGTCTGGCGCCATGGTCGGGTGTTCGAACTCGGGATGCTGGCCGCCTACAAGCTTACAACTCTTACGTTCTTTCAGGATCTCGACAAGGGAATGAAGCTGGCGCTCACCGGAAAGCTCCGGTTCTGGCCCAGTCGGAGTCGAAGCGTGCGGGAGGTGCGCGACCTGTTCCGTCGCGCTCACACCGAGGAGAAGAGCCGGTGAAGTACGCCTACTACCCCGGGTGCAGTCTCGAGTCGACGACGTGGGATTACAATGCCTCGACACGCGCGGTGTGCGCTGCGCTCGACGTGGAGCTGCTGGACGTTCCGGACTGGAGCTGCTGCGGCTCCACTCCTGCGCACAGCACCAACGACACCTTGGCCCTTGCGCTCCCGGTTCTCAACCTAAAGAAGGCCGCTGCGGTCGAAGGCCAGGTGATGACCGCTTGTGCAGCCTGCTACGCGCGCCTGCGTAGCGCCAACCACCGCGTGCAGCATGACCCCGACGAGCGAGCCAGGGTCGAGCGAGTGGTGGGCGCGCCGTATGACGGCTCGGTCCTGGTGCACCACTTGCTCGACGTGCTCACCAACCAGGTTGGCATTCAAAGGATCCGGGACCGAGTCGTGCGTCCTTTGGTGGGGCTTCGGGTGGCCTGCTACTATGGATGCTTGCTTTCGCGTCCGCCAAGAATCGTCGCGTTCGACGATCCGGAGAACCCCTCCTGCATGGAGGACCTGGTTGAGGCTATTGGGGCCGAACCCGTGGCATGGCCGTACCGGACCGAATGCTGCGGAGCTGGGCTGTCCTTGACCCACACCGACGTGGTGTGCCGTCTGAGTCACCGGATCCTGTCGATGGCGCGCAGCGCTGGGGCTGAATGCGTGGCGGTCGCCTGTCCCATGTGCCAGACGAATCTCGATTTGCGCCAAGCCGATGCAGCGAGCACCCTTGGACCGATTCCGCCGACGTCCGTGCCGTACATCACCCAGCTCGTTGGCCTCGCCTTTGGTCTTGCTCCGCGCGAGCTCGGACTGCGGGCTCTGTCGGTCAGCCCCATACCACTGCTCGACGCGCACATCGCGCCGCGATTGCCGGCTCGTCAGGAGCATCGTGACAGGTAGCTCGCTAGTTGATCCAGGTAACGCCATAGGTGCGGTGCTGGTGGTTGGGGGCGGCGTGGCAGGGATCCAGGCCTCACTGGACCTGTCTGCAGCGGGATTTCGTGCCCACTTGGTGGAGAGAGCGCCAGCCATCGGGGGCAGAATGGCGCGCCTCGACAAGACCTTTCCGACTGGAGACTGCGCCACCTGCATACTCTCGCCCAAACTCGTCGAATGCGTACGCGACGCAAACGTCGAGGTGCTCACTTCGTCGGAGCTGGTCGCGCTCGAAGGCGAGGCTGGACATTTTACGGCGACCGTCCGTCAACGGGCACGCTACGTGGACCTGGACAAGTGTACGGCCTGCGGTGATTGCACCAAGGCATGTCCCGTGGAAGTCCCAAGCGATTTCGATGCTGGCCTCGGGATCCGCAAGGCCATCGATCGGGTGTACGCCCAGGCCGCACCCAACGCGGTGCTGATTGCCAAACGGGGCCGTGCACCCTGCAGCTCGGCCTGTCCCATCGACACCAGTGTGCAGGGCTATTTGGCGCTGATCGCCGCGGGAAAGTACCGCGAAGCAGCAGAATTGATTCGAAGCGAGAATCCTCTGGCCGAGATCTGTGGGCGCGTGTGTTTCCATCGATGCGAAGAAGCCTGCAATCGAGGCGCCATCGATGCTCCGCTCGACATCCGCTCGCTAAAACGATTCGCGCTGGATCGGTGCCCCGACGCCATGCCTGCGGTGGTAGCCGAGCCCACGGGCAAGAGCGTAGCCGTGGTGGGCTCGGGCCCGAGCGGGCTGTCCGCTGCCCAGGTGCTCGCCACGCGGGGTCACCGCGTCACGGTGTTCGAGTCTCTCCCGATCTTGGGAGGCATGCTGGCCGTAGGCATTCCCGACTTTCGTCTGCCCCCACAGATTCTAGAACTGGAGATTGCTAGGATCCGTGGCCTGGGGGTCGAGCTTCTGACCGAGGTCACGGTGGGCGACAACCTGCCCGTGGAGCAGCTGCTCGAAAGCTACGATGCAGTGCTTTTGGCCACCGGCGCCCATCGCAGCCGTAAGCTGGGAATCCCCGGAGAAACGGGACCAGGCGTGATTGAGGGAATCGACTTTCTGCGCAGCGTTGCCCTGGGTGTCAAGGCAACGCTCGGCCCGCGTGTGATCGTGGTGGGCGGCGGCAACACCGCGGTCGATGCGGCCAGAACCGCAATCCGACTTGGCGCAACCGAAGTCAAGATCCTGTACCGCCGCTCGCGAACCGAGATGCCGGCAGATGCCGAAGAGGTCAAGGCAACCCTGGCCGAGGGAGCTAGCATCGAGTTTCTCGTGGCTCCGCTTCGCGTTATCCGAGGAGCGGGCAAGGTGACAGCCCTCGAGTGCCAGAGAATGCGCCTGGACGAACCCGACGCGAGCGGACGTCGAAGCCCCGTCCCCATCCCGGGCTCAGAGCACCTGGTCGCGACGGACACGGTGATTCCAGCGGTGAGCCAGCACGCCGAGCTCGAGCTCGCCAAGATGCTGGGGCTCGGCACTTCCCGTTGGGGTACCATCGAGGTCGATCCAGTAACTCTCGCCACGTCGCACCCCCGCGTGTTTGCTGGCGGGGACGTGGTCCTCGGTCCATCGAGTGTGATCGAGTCGATTGCACAAGGCAAACAAGCAGCCGTTGCCATCGACGGAGCCCTGCGCGGTGAAGAACCGAAGCAGAACCTCAACGGCAACCGCGACCGACCCAATCCATTATCGAACGAGGAGCTTCGACGCCTGCGCAAGCAGCTCGGGCGTACCCCTCGCCATCTACCTTCTGAGGAGTCAGTCGAACAACGCGCACAGGACTTCCGCGAGGTCCTTGAGACATACACCGAGGAGCAAGCTCGGGCTGAAGCCCGGCGCTGCCTATCCTGCGGGGCCTGCTCCGATTGCATGGAATGCGTAAAAGCGTGCCAGGTTGGCGCCATCCACCACGAGCAAGCCGACCGCACGCTGACCTTCGAGGTCGGGGCTGTGGTCCTGACACCGGGGCTCAGCACATTCGACGCGCGGCGCCGGCCGGAGCTTGCCTTCGGAGCAGCCGCGAACGTGCTGTCAAGTGTGGGGTTCGAACGAATGCTGTCTGCATCGGGCCCGACCGCAGGAAAGCTTCGGCGCCCATCGGACGGGAAGGCTCCACGCCGCATTGCCTTCATTCAATGCGTCGGCTCTCGAGATCGAGATTGTGACGCGGACTATTGCTCATCGGTGTGCTGCATGGCTACCGCCAAGCAGGCAATCCTCGCCAAGGAACATGAGCCCGGGCTCGAGGTCACGGTGTTTTTCCTCGATCTGCGCGCCGTGGGGAAGGACTTCGACAGGTACTGCGAGCGAGCCCGTTCGCTCGGGGTCGAATACATCCGTTCTTTCGTGTCTCGCGTGTTCGAACTGCCGCACTCCAAGGATCTGCGGTTGTGCTACGTGGGGCCAGACATACGGCGGTTAGAACGTGATTTCGAGCTCGTCGTGCTGTCCGTCGGGTTGGAGCCAGATGCCGCAACGCGCGAGCAAGCGAGCCGCATCGGAGTCGAGCTGAATCGGTTCGGGTTTGCGCAAACCAGCGATCTAGATCCGCTCGCGACTTCGCGGCCAGGCGTTTTCGTGGGCGGCGCGTTTCAGGAGCCCAAGGACATCCCCGACACGGTAGTGCAGGCGAGCGCAGCTGCAGCCCGCGCCATGACTCTACTCGCCAAGGTTCGCGGCACTCGGCAGGTGACCAAGGAGACTCCGCAACAGCGCAGCGTCTTGGGCGAGCCAGCGCGGATTGGCGTGTTTCTGTGCCACTGCGGCAGCAACATCGCGTCGGTCGTCGACGTGCCCTGGGTGACCGAGCAGGTTTTGGGCTTGCCCGGCGTGGTACTGGCCGAGCACAACATCTACGCCTGTGCCGACGACAGCCAGAAGCAGCTTCGGGAGCGAATCGCCGAGTATCGATTGAATCGCGTGGTCGTTGCCTCGTGCACGCCGCGGACTCACGAGCCCATCTTCCGCGACACGCTGCGCGCGGCATCCCTCAATCCATACCTGCTCGAAATGGCAAACATCCGGGATCAGTGCTCCTGGGTGCACTCGGCCGAACCCATGGCAGCGACGAGCAAAGCCTTCGACCTCTTGCGCATGGCGGTGGCCCGCGCTGGCGCGCTTGAGCCGCTCGACGAGGACACGGTTCCCGTATGCGGTGGAGCGTTGGTTCTCGGTGGAGGGATCGCCGGAATGACCACCGCCCTAGGCCTCGCTGACCAGGGGTTCCCTGTGCACCTCGTCGAAGCGACGACGACGCTCGGGGGCACAGCACTTCGAATCGCGACGACCCTCGAGGGTGGCGACGTAAGAGCATTCGTCGCAGAATCCATCCGGCGCGTGACCGAGAACCCACTGATTACTGTGCACCTCGGGACGCACGCCAAGAGGATTGCGGGCCACCTCGGAGCCTTCTGTTCGACACTGTACGGGCCTTCTGGTTCAGAGGCCAAAGTCGAGCACGCCGTCGTAGTTGTCGCCACCGGGGCGCTCGAGCACAGGCCGACAGCGTACGAATACGGTCGGGATCCCAGGGTCATAACCCAGTTGGAGCTCTCGGAGCGCATCGACCAAGGCGTGCTTCAGCTTCCCGCTGAGCCAACCATCGTTATGATCCAGTGCGTCGAGCAGCGCAACTCTTCGCGACCGCATTGCAGTCGCGTGTGCTGCAGCACGGCGGTAAAGAACGCACTCGCGCTTCGCGCCCGGCACCCGAGCGCTCGGATCTACGTCCTTTATCGCGACATGCGCACCTATGGTCTGCGCGAAACGAAGTACCGAGAGGCCCGGGAACGAGGCGTAATCTTCGTCCGCTACGACGCAACATACCAGCCAATCCTCAGCACGACCAACGGTGGCTTTCGGCTCCGGTTCAAGGAACCCTCACTCGGGCGTGAGCTCGAGGTGGAGCCGGACCTGGTGGTGCTCGCTGTACCAGTGATTCCGCGTAGCGACCGCGCCAGCGTGTCGAGCCTCTTGCGGGTGCCGCTCAACGCAGACGGATTCTTCGTGGAAGCGCATCCCAAGCTTCGTCCGGTGGATTTTGCAACCGAAGGCCTGTTCTTGTGCGGCATGGCGCATGCCCCCAAACACATCGGCGAGAGCATTGCCCAGGCCCACGCCGTGGCAGGTCGGGCCGCGGCAGTGCTGTCCAAAGACCGATTGCCGGTGAGCGGGCAGATTTCCGTAGTCGATCCCGAGAAATGTGCAGCATGCATGACCTGCGTCAGGGTATGTCCGTATCTCGCTCCGCACGTCGGACACCGGGGCCGCGCCGAGGTCGAGCCAGCCGTGTGCATGGGATGTGGGAGCTGCGCGTCGGAGTGTCCAGCAGGGGCCATCACCCTGCGCCATTATGCACCGAGTCAAGTGTTAGCTGCCATCGACGGTCTGCTCGGCGATGGGTTCAACTCCGCGGAACCACCCCCCCGATTGGCACCTGAGCCGAGGCCGCGCCCCTAGCCCAGCGAGCAAACCCATGTCAGACCCGGAATTCCAGCCGATCCTGCTCGCCCTGACGTGCCACTACTGTGCGTACGCTGCCGCAGATCTGGCCGGAGCCATGCGGCTCCAGTATCCGTCGAGCGTGCGGGTGCTGCGGCTCCCTTGCACCGGAAAGGTCGAGCCCGAGTACATCATGCGCGCATTCGAGAAAGGTGCAGACGGAGTCATCGTCGCCGGATGCCTCGAAGGCGGCTGCCATTTCCAGGAGGGAAACCTCCGGGCGCGGCGGCGTGTGGAGCGACTGCAGGCACTGATGCGCGAGATCGGCATCGAACCCGAACGGCTCCAGATGTTCAACCTGTCGTCTGCCGAGGGCGCTCGATTCGCTGAGATTGCTACCGAGATGCACGACCGAATCCAGACGCTTGGGCCGAGCCCAATCCGGCTCGCGCGCGCCAGGCGCTCCCAGTCTACCGAACTTTCTACTGTCCCTGCCCGAGGAGAATCGAAATGATTGTCGCCGAGCGCAAACCGGTCCAAGAAGTCCGCTGCCTAGTCGAGTCCCACGACCGAGTCTTGTTTCTCGGTTGCGGAACCTGCGTCACGGTGTGTATGGCCGGAGGGGAACGAGAGGTGGCGGTGATGGCGTCCGCGGTACGCATGGCCGCTGAGCTTGCTGGACGCTCGCAGTTCGTCATCGACGAAACAACGGTCGAGCGGCAATGCGAGGATGTGTTTCTCGATCGAATCGCCGGTGAAGTCACGCAGTACGACGCCATCTGCTCTTTTGGATGCGGCGCCGGTGTGCAGCACGTGGCGCGGCGCTTCCCCGCGCTCCGTGTGTACCCGGGCCTCAACACCAAATTCCTCGGTGTGCTGGAACGCGATGGCGTGTGGGCTGAGCGCTGTGCCGGCTGTGGGTCGTGCCGAGTCGGCGATTTCTTCGGAGTGTGTCCGATTGCCCGCTGTGGAAAGCGCCTGTTGAACGGCCCCTGCGGCGGCTCCCGGGATGGCCATTGCGAGCTCGGAACTGACGTCGACTGCGCCTGGCAACTCATCTACGACCGAGCCTGCGCGTTTGGAGCTGTCGACCAACTCCTACGCCTGCAAACTCCGCAGGACTGGTCGAGTGCCCTCGACGGTGGCCCGCGGCGGGTGGTACGTGCAGATCAGTCGATCGACGATCTTCGCTCAGGCGGAGGCCGACCAGCGCCCACGGAGGATGGATCCCAGTCGGCTCGGTAACGCCGACACCGTCAAAGTGGGAACAAGTGATTCGACTACGCTACTGCTTGCAAGCATGCCGCATTCGCCGTGCGAACGCCACACCGATGGCGAGAGCAAGGCCGAGTCCGCCAACGAGTGAGAGCAGCGTGGGCACCGTGTAGTACTTGGGAAAGGCAACGGTAATCACCCAACGGCGCGCGCTTGCCAAGGTCAGGGCGTTGAGCAAGACGTGCAAAACAATGGGGGCCGCCAGGGTCCGCGTAGACTGGCGAGCCACACCGCACGCGAGCCCGAGGCCAGCCGCTGACGCGATCCGAACAATCCCCTGGCTGCCGCGCAGATCGGCGTGCATTGCCGCAAAAACCAGCGTGGTCAAGAGCGTCGCAAAAGATCCTGAGCGGAGGATCCACCCCAGAGAGTCGAGCACCAAACTACGCTCGAGGGGCAAGCCATCCTCGAGCGCTTGGTCATTCGAACTCGGGCGGACACGCTCCAGCAGTCCCTGCACCGCGCCCCAGAGGGCACCGCGAAACAGAAGCTCCTCACCCAGCGGCGAGACTGCGACTGCCCACAACAACGGGGCGAGAAGCGATGGTTGGGTCATGGCACTGATGACCGCGCCACCTTGTCTGCGCACGAGCTCGACTCCACCGCGGTCCAGTTCCTGTCGCAGCGTTGGCAGGGCAAGCCCGAGAGCTGCGTAGCAGATAACGACGTACAGGGCCGGCGCGAGCAGGACGGTGAACAACACGCCGCGGCCCCGCGTCAACTCCTCTAGGCCGAGAACGCGCCACGGTGCATCGAGCACGCAGAAACACAGTCCGAGTCCCGCCCCCGCCACGACCAGTTGGCAAAGCGTTGAGTAGGCATCAACCGAAAGGTTCTCGGCTAGAGCGGTTGGCAGCAGCGCTACGCCGCCCCTGAGCAGCCCCATCAACACCGCCAGCCACAACGCGCTCACGAGGAGCAGGCGGAGTGGATTCTGGTGTTCTTGCATCGCCGTCATACACATCACATCACGATCTCTCGAGCAAGCAAACCGCGGGGCCATGCACCCCCGGGGCGCCGCGCCCCAGTCATTGCTCGAGAAACTCTGCGTTTGGCACTTGTAAGTGAACATTTACTTACCTATACTGGCCTCCGTGGTTGCACGAACGAACAACGACCTCGGGGCGAGCGTGCTCTCGGAGCGACAGACGCAAATCGTGGATATCGCGATGCGTATCATCGCAACCGAGGGGGCACGGCGTTTCACCGTCCAGGCCCTGGCCTCCGCGGTCGGCGTAACGGGCGGCGCGCTCTACCGACACTTCGAGAGCATGGAGGCAATCGGTGCCGCGATTGTCGAACGCATTGGCCATCTCCTGTTCGATGGATTTCCTCCGGACGCGGCTGACCCCATCCAGCGGCTCAATCTCTTCTTTCATCATCGAACCCAGACCATTCGTCAGAATCCGCACGTCTCGCAGCTCCTATTTTCTGACAACCTATCCCAAGCCTGCGGTGCGGAATACGCAGAACGCTTGCAGGAATTCAAACGCAGAACCCAGCGCTTCGTCGTAACATGTCTGACTGAAGCTGCACACACCGGAACCCTTTCTACCGAGCTGACTCCAGAGGTTGGCACAATTGTCTTGATGGGTGCGATCCAGTCGCTTTCACATTACGGTGCGCGACTCGCGCCGATGAAGCGTCCTCAGCCTCTCGAGACACAGGTCTGGGCAGCGATCGAGCGACTGCTTCGAGGTTCCACTGTTTCGAGCCAACCGGCGGAGCAACCCCGAACGCGGGCCCAACGCGACCCATAACCCAAGTACGAGAACAGAACCCGAGCATCCCGACCACGCCCACGTTCGAGTCGGCAATGCCCGTAGCCCAAGCGCAGAGTAAGGAACAAGATGGACACTTTTTGCTACCAATGTGAACAGACTGCCAAAGGCACCGGATGCATCGGCATCGGCAATTGCGGCAAGGATCAACCAACGACACTGCTTCAGGATCTGGTCGTTTACGCTGCAAAGGGGATCGCGATGTATGCACACCGCGCCGCCCAACTCGGCAGCCAAGATGACGCGATTGGCAGAACGCTCATCCAAGCCTTGTTCGCCACCGTAACGAACGTCAACTTCGATCCCGCACGCCTCGAGACAGAGCTCGAGCATCTCGGACGAGTCCATTCGAAGGCCCGCAGTCTCTACGAGGCGGCGAGCAATCAATTGGGGCGCTCACCAGAGCCGGTTACCGGCCCGGCGCTGTTCAATCCAGCTGGGGATCGTGCCTCGCTGCTAGTACGGGCTGCAGCTAGTTCGATCCAGGGCCGGATTGCGCGGTTTGGTGCTGACATTGCCGGACTGCAAGAACTCGTGCTCTACGGGCTCAAGGGTGCTGCCGCCTACGCGGAACACGCCGCCGTCCTCGGGCGAGAGGATCGCGCCATCTATCTGGCCTGCTACGAGCTTCTCGATCAGCTTGCGGGCGAAGAAGCGGCAGCAGACAAACTCCTGGCCATGGCGCTCAAGGTCGGCGAGTTGAACTTCAAGGTCATGGAGCTACTGGATGCGGCCAACACGGGAACCTACGGCCATCCAACGCCGACAGAGGTTCGCGTTACTGCGCGCCAAGGCAAAGCTATCTTGGTCAGCGGGCACGATTTGAAGGATTTGGAGGAGCTGCTCAAGCAGACCGAGGGCAAGGGGCTCAATATCTACACGCACGGCGAGATGCTTCCCGCACACGGCTACCCGGCGCTGCGGAAGTACAAGCACCTGGTGGGCAATTGGGGTGGTGCCTGGCAGGATCAGGTTCGCGAGTTTCCGAGCTTTCCTGGTGCATTCCTTTTTACCACCAACTGCATCCAGCAGCCGAAAGACAGTTACATCGATCGAGTCTTTACCAACGGTCTTGTCGCGTTCCCGGGGGTGCGTCACGTCAAGAATCAGGATTTCACTCCAGTGATTGAAGCGGCTCTCGCTGCCCCTGGCTTCGATGCTGACGAGCCTGAGCAACGAATCACCGTGGGTTTTGGGCACCAGGCCGTGCTCGGTGTGGCCGGCCAAGTCATCGATGCCGTCAAGAGCGGCGCGATCAAGCACTTCTTCCTCATCGGCGGGTGCGATGGCGCCAAGGGCGGCCGGAACTACTACACGGAGTTCGCGGAGAAAGCCCCCAAGGATACAGTCATTTTGACGTTAGCCTGCGGAAAGTATCGCTTCAACAAGCTCGAGTTCGGCGACATCGGTGGGATCCCTCGCTTGCTTGACCTCGGCCAGTGCAATGACTCCTACTCGGCGATTCAGATTGCACTTGCCCTGGCCAAGGCCTTTGACACCGACGTCAACAGCCTCCCACTCTCGCTGATCCTCTCCTGGTACGAGCAGAAGGCAGTGGCGATCCTTCTAACGCTCCTGCATTTGGGCATTAAGAACATCCGCCTCGGGCCGAGCCTGCCGGCATTCATCACGCCGACGGTGCTTGGTATTTTGGTCGAGAAATTCGCGATCAAGCCGATTGGCTCGCCCGACGACGATATCAAGGCCTGTCTAGCCAACTGAAGGGACATAACTCATGTCGACACCAAGCCAACCCAACACGTGGGACGCCCTCTTGACGCGCGATCACGAGCTCATCGAACGGGTCATTGCGGCCTTTCGGGAAGAACTGGCGAACGCCGCTGGTCCTTCCCCGGAACTCGCCGCCGAGTTCGTTGACTTCTTCGTGCGCTATGCCGATGGAATCCACAACAAGAAGGAGGAAACTCACCTCTTCCCCTTGCTCGAACAACGCGGAATTCCCCGCGAAGGGGGGCCCCTCGGCGCCATGCTCCAGGAACACGAGCATGGGCGCCAATTGCTCGCGGCCATGGGCAGCGCTTCGCGTGCTTTCACCAACGGCGACCCGAGTGCCGCTGCAGAACTGCGCCGTGTATTCGACACTTGGACGGAGCTCGTGCATCAGCACTACTGGAAGGAAAATGACGTTCTGTACCCGATGGGTCGACGCGCATTTTCCGCGACCGATGCAGCCGCGGTCGTGGCGGGCATCGAACAGGTGGAAGCCAGTGCTGGCCCAGACACGCGCAACCACTGGTATTCGGTCGCACAACGTCTAGCTGCCAGGCGCCTCGCGGATCTGTCGACCGCACTGGCCCCGGAGATCCTAGGTGCCATCCTCAATACCCTTCCCGTCGAATTGTCCTTCGTGGATGCTGACGACCGCGTTCGTTACTTCAGCCACGAGAACGGTCAAAAAATCTTCCCGCGGACGCGCGGCTCGATCGGAGTAAAGGTCCAGCAGTGTCATCCTGAGAAGAGCGTGCACATCGTCAACAAGATCCTCGAGGACTTCAAGGCCGGCACAAGATCCGTGGCTGAGTTCTGGATCACCATGCAGGGTGTGGATATTCACATCCGGTACTTCGCGGTAAAAAATCCTGCTGGTGCCTACTTGGGGACCCTCGAGGTGGTGCAAGACATCACCGCCATCAAACGACTTGAAGGCGAACGACGCCTGCTGTCCGAGGAATGATAGGGAGTAACTCGGACGCCAATTCAGCTGTCTCGAAACAGAGTTTCTAGATCGACGCCAAACCCGGGCAGCAGCGGACGCTCGATCGCGTTGCTCGAGTTTGGACCGGTCAAGAAACTCCCGAGGCGTGAACCATTGCGCAGCCATCCGTTTGCCAGGACGCTCGGCCGCCTCGCCCGATCTTCTGTTTGGGCTCCCGTGAATAAGTGCGTTTGGCGTTGGCCCAGCAGGGTTGCCTAGCCTTTGCCTAAAATCCTAAAGGCCCTCAGCTGTCACCTAAGTCTCGTTGAGCCTGCAATCAAATCGGGTGGAGTCGGTCCATCTCACCCCAACGACGTGGCGGCGCGGGTGTCGTGGATAGAGTGATTGGATTTTTCTGTCGCAATCAAGACAGTATCAGATCCGATCCCGAATCTGCCTAGGTGGTGCAGAACCGATTACGGAAAGCAGCTGAAAAGCGCCCTACTGCATTGGAAATGAGCAGGGGCTGGCATGGTTCGCTGGACAAGCCTCTGCTAGCATCAAGCCACTCGGTGATCTGGCCTCACCACGAAGCCCATCGAGTCCTTCCGCTCACTTTCACCCAAGATGCGAGGAGTCGTTCCCTCGCAACTGGACGGACGGCGCTAGCAATGCTTCGGAGGTTCACAATGTCGATAGGTCGAGTCTTCAGTAGTCTTTCGTTGGCTCTTGGAATGCTAACGGTAGCGGCGTGTTCGAATGCACCCGAAACCTCCTTGCAGCCGGCTTCCGGTGGCCAGAGCAACGTTGGTGGCCAAAGCAACGTTGGTGGCCAGAGCAATGCTGGCGGCCAGAACAACGCCGGCGGCCAAAGCAACGCTGGCGGGAACAGCAGCGGCGGCTCGAGTCAGTCTGTCGGTGGTTCCTCGCAAACGAATACCGGCGGCAATAGCTCTACGAGTTCTGGCGGCAGCAGCCAGACCGGTGGGACCAAGGCAGCGGGCGGCACCTCGTCTTCGTCTGGCGGCACCTCGACGTCATCTGGCGGCACCTCGACGTCATCTGGCGGCACCTCGTCGTCATCGGTGGGTGGCTCAACTGGACAGACTGGTGGCGCGAGCTCAAGCGGTGGCGGCACCAGCACGGATCCACTTGGCGGGTACCACATCCACGGTGATTGGGCGGGCTTTGCTTTCGTGTACGCGGATGGTGGCGCCACTGTCACGCCGGACAAGGACACGGGGTATAAGACGATGACCGACAAGGACGGGCCCTATTGCGCGAAGGGTTCCATCCTCGGTACAGCCGACTACTCGTCGAGCTCTGCTGTTGGGTTCAACACGAAGCAGGACAAGATTAAGGACGCCCCGACTGGCAAAATTACTCCTTCCGGAACGGGGCTCTTGGTCAACGTCACCAACCCCGGCAACTCGCCTTCGTTGCGTGTGCAAATCGAAGATGGAACCGATCCCAAAGCCACCGATGCAGCGCTGCACCGCTGGTGCATCAACATCAGCGAATTCGGCAAGGACATCGTCATCCCTTGGGCTAGCTTCAACACCGAGTGTTGGTCCGGCGGCAAGGGTACCGCCTTTAATCCCACCACTCAGTTGGCGAAGGCACTCGTGTTTTTGCCCAGCGACGGCAAGACGACCTTGAGCTTCGACTTCTGCGTCAACAAGATCGGCCCCGACACCGTGACAGGTCGCGGCACAGGTACGATTGGGTCGTCCTGCAACAATACCGTGAGCTGGGCCAAGTCCAGCACAACCGCTCAGTACGAGAATATTGCGTCCGGTGATGGTAAGTACCGTTTCCAATCCAATGGCTGGGGTTGGCAGGGCAGTAGCTCACACAACATCTCGCTGGCGACGAGCTGCGGGTTCACGATGACGTCCCAGAGTTGCAGCCGTACTGATAGCACCCCCTGCTCCTTCCCGTCGGTTTACATCGGTACCAATTCGGGTGGCAGCAACAAAACTAGCTTTTCACCCAAACAGATCAGCGCCATTGCGAGCGCACCGACCTGCCTGGGCTGGAAGGCTGGATCTGGTGCCAATGACGAGTACAACGTCTCCTACGACGTGTGGTTCAATAGCAGCTCTGGCGCTGGTGACGCAGATACCTTCCTCATGTTGTGGTTCCGCAAGCCGCCCACGTTCCAACCTGCAGGGGCTCCAAAAGCCGATGGCGTAGTCATTGGCAGCCAGACCTGGACGGTCTGGTATGGGCCAAACGCCGCCGGCCAAAATGTCGTAAGCTATCTGGCGGTGCCCAACAACCTCGCCCAAGGTCAAGCCTATTCCTTCAATCTCAAGGACTTCATCGACGATGCGGTCGCACGCAGTTACCTGAGCACGAGCAAGTACCTAATCGCGGTCATGGGCGGTATGGAGATCTGGGGTGGCGGGACTGGAGCGGGCATCACCAACTTCAAGGCTGAGGTGCAGTAGCCCTCGACGAGGTCACGGGACCCCGATTGCTCGGGGTCCCCGTGCACACACTATTCAATGATCAATGGCTGCCGAAGGGAACTTCGAGCGGCCATCGATCTTTCCGCAACTTGCGACTGGAGATACTGCATTCCGTGTTGACGACGACCGCGTCGGAACGCCTCTGCAGCGAGTTCGAGTTGGTTCCTGCTTGTGAGCCCTGTACCACTGACGGGCCCATCGCTAATTGCGTGGGACGGTGCTCGTGATGCGTCTACTGCTGCTGCCGTGCACAGCGAATGCCGTCTATCGTTCGAGGATATGTGGGATAGTTCATGCTGCGAATCGTGACTCTCATTTGGCTGGCGGCGAGAAACTACGAACCGCCTCGCATGACACGCTGAATTGTTTCGTCCCTGTTAGCGCAGTTGTTGCAGGCAACTGGCGTACTCGCGGTCCCATACCAAGTCGCGTGGTACCAGTCGCAATTCCATTCGCTCATGGAGCCTGCCAAGTCCAAATGGCCGAAGTATCCGGCGCCAGCGGTCTTGCTGCCCACGACGACATAAGTCGATTGTCGGAATCCGCGCAGTTGGCTCGGCCCAAAGTGGGCGCCGCTGTTCCCAGCCTTGCGTGGGGACGAGGTTTGTGACCAAGTGGCAACTAGGCGAACGCGCTGAGGGAAACCCCATGACCTACCGACATCGCATGGCTCCCTGGTTGCACAGGTCTTGCGCGGTGCTGGTCTTGGCCGTGCTGAGTTGTCAGTCCTCGCGGACTAAGAGCATCCCTGCGGCGATGCCCAATAGCCCGCAGGGGCTCGACCCAAAGCCGTCCCCCAGTGTTGCGGATCCCAGCGCTCAGCAAGCGCCGTCCCACCCATTTGCTCCCCTAACGCTGCGTTTTTTGGGCGACGTGATCCTCGGCCGCTACCATGCCGAAGGATTTCGCCCGATTGCACCCGCGGCTGGTCCTGACCTTCTGGCGCTCCGCGATTGGCTCAAGGCCGATTTGGTTTTCGCCAACCTCGAGACACCGGTCATGTCCCAACTTCCGCCGAAAGCTCGCGCACCAGCGGGCAGCTTCTTCGGCGCCACACCCGAAATGCTTGTGCCGCTTGCGGCGTCTGGCATCTCCTACGTTGGCCTTGCCAACAACCATGCGCAAGATCTCGGAAACCCTGGACTGCTCGAAACGGCGCGTCACGTCGAAAGTGTGGGAATTGCTCCCGTCGGTCGTGCAAGGCACGGTGACGAGCACGAGTACTTTCAGCAGGTCACACTCAATCGCGTTACCATCGATATTGCCGCGATCACCACCTTGCGCAACGTCGAACCCAAGGCAGATGACCTGCAAGTCCCCTATGTGCCTGCGCGCGAACTGGGGTCGCGACTCGGGCCCCTGATTGCTGCATTTCCGCCCGACCATCTCGTCATCGTCTTCGTGCATTGGGGGCAAGAAGACGATCCAAGTCCAGGCCCGTTGGAGCGCCGTGCAGCGCACGTATGGGTCGATGCCGGAGCGGATCTGGTAGTGGGCCACCACCCTCACGTCCTGCAGGAGATTGAACTCTATGCCGGTGCGGTGATTGCCTACTCGCTCGGTAATTTCCTATTTGACAGCATCTTACCGAAACGTCGCATCGGCGCCATTCTCGCCGTAGACTACCTCGATCCAAATTGGTGCGAGGCGCAAGTTACGCTGGTACCAACCGAAATCCAAAGCCAGCCAGCGTTTCATCCAGAGCCCGCCAACCGTGCCGCAGCCAATATCGCCCATCGCTCGGTCATGCGCCGTTCGAGTATCGCAACCAAACACCCGCAGTGGAAGGTCGCTGGCAATCATCTCGTCGCCGAGGTGCATCGCGAAGAATGTCAGTAGCTACCCGAAACGACTTGGCACAAGATATGGCGGGCGTTGCGGCATCCTGGCTGTGAAGCGCAATGGGCTTGCTACAATTGACGGGCGTGCCGTCCGGACTCTCCAGGTTGCGTATGTAAGTGAGCGCGACCAAGGGCGAGCGTCCCGAGGAAGAATCCGCTAGTGCGACGGCGGTTCATGTCGGGCGAGCCTTCTTGGGTATCAATGATGGTCGGTGGCGAAGGGTTGTACGAGTGTGAATGCCTCGATCAGCCGTTTCGATATTCGAAGGGCCGGCGTCGGCGAGCATAGTTCTATAGGAGGCGGGTCAAGGAGTATGTCCAAGTCGCGTCGTAGCTTCCTGTTGCAAAAGTAAGGATGAACGCGTAGTTCGCATTGGCATTGCCGCCGTACCCAGGGCCACCGTCTTGGGTCCTTACAGCAATACTGCCTTGGTCGTAGTCGTTCGCCATTGACAAGGCGGTAAGCGACAGATTTAGGTTCGGTGTTCCGGGAACGTGAACCAGGTAGGTTTGGTGCACATCGGTCCAAGCACCCCAAAGCGTCGTCGAAAGAATATACGTGCCATTTCCCGCCAATGTCACCGTTTGCGGCAGTGTCTGTCCGGTCGCCAGTTGGCCACTCTTGGTGTTGCCAGTCACCGCTTCCGGTGACAATCCTGATGCGACGATTGCCGAATCTGCCGTGGTTGCTTTCGTCGCGGTATCTGCGGTCGTTGCCTTTGCGGCGGTCGTCGCCGCTGCTGCCGAATCGGCAGCAGCGGCGTGCGCTGCATTGCTCGCGCTGTCTGCCGCCATTGCATGCCCCGCCTCCACGGCATAGGGCACCGCGCCCAGCTTGGTACGCCCGAGCGCGAGGCCTTCGACTTGGACCTCGACATACAGATCGGGATTCGCCTTTACCGCGGCAGTACAAGCCTCAGATAGCAGGATCTGGAAGCGCCCCGAAGTCAGCGTGGTTGGGCTGCCCGAAACGACTTGGCACAAGATAGTGCCTGCCGTTGCGGCGTCATAAATGTAAAGCGCAATGGGCTTGCTACCGTTGACGGGCGTGCCGTCCGGACTCTCCAGGTAGCCTGTGTAAGTGAGCGCGACCGTGGCGGGAACGCCGGCGGCGCGAACGCGCTGAACGACGAGAGTAAGCGCGCTGCCAAGGGCAAGGGTTCCGAGGAAGAATCCGATAGTGCGACGGTGGTTCATATGGAGTGATCCTGTTGCGGTTCGTTGACGACTTCGCCGGTCGTGAGGAATGGGGATATTCTGGTGACGGTTCGAATGCGACTCAATGGTAACAGCAACAATATGCGGCGTATGTCCCGCCAGCCTCGCTGAGTCCCTGGCCCCTTGCCTCGTCGCCACCATTATTGACGTTGTCGCAGGGGTAGTTGTAGTTCCAGCCAACAACGTCCGAATTCGTTGTGGCCTGAGTCGAGCGCAAAGAGCCTACTGCGACGGCCGCTCGGCACTTTGTGTATCCGGCTGCATTTCCGGCACACTGTGTACTGCAGGAGGTATCAGTGGCGCGCGGAAGCACGATATGTGCCCACCCCGAATCTCCGACTGGGGACAGTGCCAAACAAGCGCTTGATGCAGCACTGTGCATCAGCGCCCAACCGATCTCGAACGGTGCCCACTGCGTTCCGTCGTAATGAAGCAATTGACCAGCGGCTGGCGCAGCCGCACCGAGCGCTACGCCGCGCAATCCATCGGCAGTGGTGGCCTTGGCGGCCGTAGTCGCAATCGTTGCCGAATCGGCGGCAGTGGCGTGCGCCGCATTGGTCGCATTGGTCGCGCTTTCTGCCGCCACTGCATGCCCTGCTTCTACCGCATACGGCACCGCGCCCAGTTTGGTGCGGCCGAGGAAGAGGCCGTCGACCTGAATATCGATGTACAGATCCGGTTTGACCTTGACTTGTTCGGTGCACTTGTCGGGCAGTGCGATCTGAAAGCGTCCAGCCGCTACCGCGATGGGAGCCGGCGGAACTACCTGACACACGGGTTCTCCCGCTGTTGGGACATCGTACATGTACAGGTTGATCCCCTTGCTCGCCGTGACGGGCGTGCCGTCGGGACTTTCGAGGTAACCCGTGTAGGTGAGCGCTGCCGTGGCGGGAATGCCGGCGGCGCGGACACGCTCGACGATGAGGGTCGTCACCGCGACGATGGCCACGGTGCTGCTGATGACTGCGATCGTGCTGCTGCGGTTCATGGCGTTACTCCAAAGGGGAATGGGACTCTCGGAATGAGTGGATCAAACTGCGATTGTGCCGCTTGGTGCGACCAAAACTAGGGCGTGTTGATAGTCCACCCCGACACCGGAATGGTGAACCTGAGACGACAGAAGCCGCCCACCCCAACGGTAGCGCGAGTGGCTCCTCCCGCAGACGCGCCGTTGAGATCAATGGCGACAACGGCAGTGTTAGCCTGCGAAAGCACGTTGGCCAGGGTGACAGTGGAACCGTTGAAAGCGTGAACGCCACCCAGCATCCATAGGTCTGACCAGAGCTTGGTAGAGTCAGCGGTGACGCCTGACGGGAGAGTCCAAGTCAACGTATAGCCACCGCCGGTTTTTGGTACTACGGCTGCACAGTTGTTGACGGTGGTGTTCAACATCACCTCGATACTATCGCCGACCCTTCGCCACGATGCCACCGTGGACATGTCGGCACTCACGTCCGTACCACCCGAAGTCGCCACCTTCGGCGTGAAGGCGGCCCACTCGGTCATTTTCGGCACTGGGGATTGCGCAGCGGCAATAGAATTGGCGATGCCGCCGCCATTGGTCGCATCAGCAGCGCTGTCCGCCGCCACCGCATTCGTCGCATTCGTCGCATTCGTCGCCAAGTCCGCACTTACCGCATGCCCCGCTTCCAGCGCACACGGCACTGCACCGAGCTTGGCACGACCGAGGGATGTGCCGTCCACCTGGACTTCCAACCACAGGTCGGGGGTTGCCTTCATCTGCGCCGAACAGGCAGCAGGCGGCTGGATTTGAAACTGCCCCCCCGTGAGGTTGACCGTCCTCGACATCACCGTGCAGTCTTGAACGATGGTTCCGCCCGCGTGAGCATCGTAGGTAAATAGACCTATTTGTTTGCTTGGCGCGGTAATGGGCGTGCCGTCGGGGTTCGCTAGCGCGCCGGTGTATGTCAGTGCGCCTTTGGCAGGAATCCCCGCGGCGCGGGCGCGTTGGACAACAAGAATGAGTGCACTGCCGAGGGCGAAAGCGCCAACGACAGAGCCAACTACCTGCTTTCGATGCATGGTTCTTCTCCAAAATTACGCAGGGTAGGTGTGCACTACTCAATAGCTCAATCGCCGAGCAGCTCGCCAAACCTTCGCTCCAAGCGTTCCATTCGCGCACGCAGCTCTTCATTCTCGCGTTGGAGCACCACGTTCTGCCCAGCAAGCGCCTTGCTCGATTCGATGAGAACGGCCGTCAACTTGTCGTACTCCACGGACTTGATGCCGTCCGGTGCAGTAAGCACCAGTTCTGGGTATACCCGTTCAACCTCTTGAGCAACCACGCCAATGGATGGTTTGCCATCGTGCTTCCAGCTGAAGCGTACGCCACGAAGTTTCTGTACGTCGTCGATCGGATGCTCAAGCGTGCGTATGTTTGTCTTGAGGCGTTCATCCGAAGTCGCGGCCACATTTGTGGCGCGAATTGCACCGTTCACGTCGAGGGGGTAGGCCGGTGACGCTGTGCCAATTCCGACGTTGCCATTGGAGCCCAAGATCCGGATTCCACTTGGCCCGTTCGCCCAAGGCGCGATGACGAAAGCGCCGGTCTCAACCGCACCGGCTGAGAATATGATTCCAGAGTCCTTCGCTTGGGTGATGCCGTTAGAGCAACCCTGGCATAGACTTGGAGAAAGGGTTGCTCCATGGCTGTCAGCGGCTTGAACTGAAATCCCATCCGTCGAATTCGGCGTCGCGGTATAGACAGCCAATCGCACTGAACTGTCGAGGCCTCCAACTGCCACGTTACCATTTGCGCCAATGGCCAATTGCGAGGCGCCGGAGCTGGTGTTGTAAAATTGAATGTGGCCAGTGCCGGCGTTTGCGATCTGAAGATCGTCATTGTCGGCGGGTTTGCGGTAGATTCGTGCGGAAAAGTCCGTCTGAGTCGCGCCGCTATGAAAGTCTATCCCCGCTCCACTCGTGCCATCGCCGAGGCCAAACTCCCACCAATTTGGGGTTATTGCACCCGAGCTTCCCACCTTGACACTGGTTGGGTGAATATCTCCAGTGGCGTTGATTGCCGTATCGGCAGCCGTGGCGTGCGTGGCACTCGCCGCTGTATCCGCCGCCAGCGCATGTCCCGCTTCCACTGCGAACGGCACCGCGCCGAGCTTGGTGCGACCGAGGGAGCCTCCATCTACTGTCACGTCAATCCACAAATTAGGTGTGGCTTGGATTTTCGCGGAGCAGGTGTCAGGTAGCTGGATCTGGAATTGTCCGAGCGCGATACCCACCGGACCCGAGGCGACCGTGCATTCCGGCACGATGGTGCCCGCTGTTGCCGAGTCGTAGGCGGTTATCCCGATGTTCTTGTTCGTCGCGGTAAACGGCGTACCGTCGGGATTCGCGAGCGAGCCGGTGTACGTCAGAGTTCCCGGCGTGGGGATGCCGGAGGCGCGGACGCTTTGGACGATGAGCGTCAGCGCGCTACCAATGGCTAGTGTACCCAACATGAGGCCAAGGGTGCGGGGGTGGGTGGTCATAGAAATGCTCCAGAAATGTTAGAACAATGCGGAGTCTGAACGTTCTGACGCGTCGGCGATTAAAGGGATGGTCCAACTGAAATGGTTAGGCGAGGCATCGAGCTTCACTTCATGCGATCCACACAGAAGGTGATGCCATCGCTATTCGTTCTTCGCTTCGCTCGACTACGCCTCCTATGGGTTACCTGCTCATTGCGGAACGACGCTCCAGTAAAGACGCGCACCATTGACGGTACAGCTCGTACCGGTCATTGGCCGCACCTGAACGTCAATTGAGTGTGTACCGGCGGCAACCATGCTCATGGCGCTGTAGCCCACAGGTGCCCAACCCGTACTATAGGTATGAGTTGCGCCCCAACAACTGGTTGTGGATGTGTCGCAAGAAGGATCAGCCAAACTCACTCCATCAATCGCGATGCTCAGGTAGCACCAGTTGGTATCGACCTTCCAATGCCCATTTACCGATGCATTGACGATCGAGTTGACCGGAATCGTAATCGGAGCTGACCAGAGGGTGCGCCACACGACACCGTCGACACCAAGGTACGAATATGACCATTGAGCCGGCTGGAAATATCCGGCCTTTGCGTTGCCGCTGAGCGTCCCTTTTGCTGTCTCGAGCGCAGTAATGCGCGTATCCAATCCGCCAACGGCATTGGTCGCATTCGCCGCGTTGACAGCATTCGTCGCACTGTCCGCCGCCACCGCATGCCCCGCCTCCACCGCATACGGCACGGCTCCCAGCTTCGTGCGTCCCAATGCCGCGCCGTCGACGGCGACTTCGAGCCATAAGTCGGGACTGGCTCCCACCTTGGCGGTGCAGTCGTCCGGCAGCGCGATTTGGAAGCGCCCCAAAACCGGGGTCATCGGCGCGGAGAGTACTTCGCAGACCTTGGTGCCGGCAGTTGCTGCGTCATAGACGGCCAGGGCGATGTTCTTCGACGTGACGACTGGCGTTCCGTCGGGGTTTTCGAGGTAGCCGGTGTAGGTCAGCGAGTTCTTGGCTGGGATCCCCGCGGCCCGCACCTGCTGCACGATCAGCGTGGTGGCCGTGGCGAGCACGGCGCTGGCGAGCATGGCCCACAGGGTAAAATGCTGAGGTTTCACGGTTGGCTCTCCGGGGTGATGCCGCCGGTAACGCAGAGGGCGTTGGTGCCGGTGCTGCAGACGCGTTTGCCGGTGGCGTTCGAGGCGTAGCCAAACATCAGTGTTTGGTGCTTGAGGATATACGGGGCGCCGGTGGCGGGGGCTGGGGTGGGGCCGAAGGTGTCGATGGTGCCGCTGATGAGGCGGTAGGCTGCGCAGAAGCCGGCGCCGGTGCAGACGGGGGCGGTGCCGCCGCATTGGTTGGCGGCGGGTGCGGCGACCCAGGTATTGTTGGCTTGACAGACCTCGACACTGTTACTCGAGCAGCGTTTTGCACCCACAATGCAGGCGGTAGAACTTGATGCGGTTCCTGCGACGCCCGCAGTTGCACCGGTTTGACCGCCAATGCCAACCGCGCCGCCGACGCCCACTGCAGCGCCGCCGGTTTGGCCGCCGACGCCCACTGCAGCGCCGCCGGCTTGGCCGCCGACGCCTACTGCAGCGCCGCCGGCTTGGCCGCCGTTGGCAGTCGCGAGTTGACCGGCGTTGCCGGCGACGTTCACGCCGGTTTTCCCGACGTTGGCGCTGGAGGCGCCGGCGCCCGCGCCACCGGCCTTGTTCGTGGCACCGGCCTTGTTCGTGGCACCACCGTTAGTGGTGCTGTTGCCAGCGCTGCCGCCTTTGCCTTCGTTAACCGAGCGGTCGTCGACGCTACCGCAGGCGGCCAACAATAATAGGCATACTGAGCCAGTCATTACTTGTCTCATGTCAGTCCCTCGCCTCTGTTACTTCGATGCAAAATGAATCTAGAAGGTTTGTGTTGCCCAGAAACCCGCTAAATTGGGCCCGAGCAGCGGTACCAATTGTAGCTGAGCACTGCGATTCGTCTGAGCTTTCGGGGCGGCGATGAGCAGCGTGGCGCCGACGCCCAGGGCAATTCCGCCGCTCACAAATGATATCACGGCATACCTTTGTGAAGAGCGCGCGTCCCCGGTCAGTTGATCGATGCGCGCTTGAGTGCCCGCTTCGCAATTGATGCCCGAAGGGCATAGGCTGTCGCGATCACTGATGCGGTTGCCCTTCTGGATCTGGAATGCGACACCCACGCCAAGCGCTGCGACGCCAGCGCCTCCGACGATCCAACCAACGAGACGCTGCGTGCTCCCCGGATCGCTCGTGCCCGTATCAGTGTCTTGCTTTCTTAGGGTTGGTTCGACGGGGGCGGCGACGGGGGCGGCGACGGGGGCGGCGACGGGGCTGGCAACGGGGGCGGCGACGAGCGCCGCGATCTGGGTCACCTCCTGCCGACCTTCACCGACGATGTTGAGCGTGGTCCGGTATGGCAGGTAACCTTGAGCGCGAGCTTCGATGACATGCTCGCCTGGATCGACGGGGATCGGGATCCCCCAACTGCCTTCCGCGATTGGCAGCCCGTCGCGAAGCACTTGCAGCCCGGGAACGCGCGCTGCAGCCGAGACTTCTATGGAAAGCTTGTTGACGCGCGGCTCGAGAGCTTTGGCTCGCTCAGTGGCGATCTTGAGCCGGTCTTCCTTCAGGTTCTCCGCCAGTTCAATCGACTCTCGGAAGCTCCCATAGGCGCTAGCGAATTGCCCATTTTTCTCCAAACAGTCAGCTAGATGCAACAACGCGCCCAGTTGCGGATCGAGTCGGTAGCTCTCGGCGTATTTGGGACAGGCGGCGGCAAAGTTCTTCGATGCTGAGAGTTGTTCGGCGGCATCGTAAAGCGCTACGGCGGCAGAACGCGCCGCGGGATCGGCCTTTTGGGCTTGTGCCGAGGAAATCTGGAAAATGAACAGCGCTAGAGCTGTGAAAGTGACCTCGGAGATCTGGCGCATCATTTTCGACCTCCCAGGCTCCCACCAGGCGCCGTTGTCGTTTGCGCTGGGGGGACAGTGGGCAACGTTGGGGGTTTGGGTGGCGGGGTTTTCTGGTTGGGTTTCGCCGTCGAGGTGCCCCGGGGCGCGGCTTCGCGGCGGATCGAATGGGTAAGCGCCGGCTTCGTTGCCGCCCGCGCGCCTGCGGGTTTGGTCGAACCGGTTGATTCGATTGCCGCCACGTCCACGGGCACTACGGATGGAACGGCGGCCAGTGCCGGGGCGGATGGCAGCGGCGTGACTTCGGGTAGTACGTGCGCTGCCGAATCGGGCACGGCTGCGGCTGTGGTTGCCGTAGTCGCGTCACTACCGTGCCGACCGAGCAACAATATCAGCGTGACAATTGCGCCGGTCGAAATCAATGCGGTGATGAGCGCAGCGCTAGCAAGCCCCCACTTCCTGCCAGCCGCGGTTTGCCCCCAAGCGGCCTGAGTGCCGATGCCTTCGGGACTGCTTTCGGCCACGATTTGGGAGGATGGGGGGAGACTAAGTGCGCTCATCGAAAGGCCAGCAGCCTGAATGATGTTCGTGATGCGCTCCACTGAGGCACGCGCGCGCTTCGGACCGAACGGTGCCAATGCAATCGCCAGCTCTGCCACGTTACGGTAGCGGTTCTCGCGCTGCTTGTGCAGGCATTTCTCGATCACAGACTGCAATTCTTGGGGCACTTCTGGTCGACGACCGACCAAAGGTGGCGGCGGCTGCGACGCCGCCTTGACGCAGATTTCAGCCAATGTCTCACCGTCGAACGGTGGTCTGCCGGTCAGCAGCTCGAACAGCACGACGCCAATGGCCCAGATGTCGGTACGTGCGTCCACGTCGCGCGAGGACTGCATCTGCTCGGGCGACATGTAAAACGGTGACCCCATCGTCATTGTGGTCTTGGTCATGTCGAGATCGGAGGTGGACGAACCGCTGGCTGTCAGCTTGGAAATCCCGAAATCCAACACTTTAATCGACAATATGCCGTCCGAGCGGCGAATACAAAACAGATTCGACGGTTTCAAGTCGCGGTGAATGATCCCGAGGCCGTGGGCTTCTGCGACCGCTTCACACGCTTGCAACACGAACTCCACAGCCTGCTCGACCGGCAAGACTCCACGCTGTTGGATCCATGTCGAAAGATCGCCGCCGTCCAGGTACTCCATGACCATGAATGGCGCCCCGGTTTCGAGTGTTCCGACGTCGATCACTCGGGCCACATGCTCGCTCTTGATCTTGACGGCGGCTCGGGCCTCGCGGGCGAAGCGCCCGACGGCTTCGGGATTGCTCAGTGCCTCAGGGACGAGAAACTTGATCGCTACTTTTTCGTCGAGTTGAATGTGATGGGCGGCAACCACCACGCCCATGCCCCCCGCGCCCAGGATCTTCTCGATGCGGTATTTACCTGCAAGCACGTCCCCCTCACGAACGCCTGCAGGCGTTTGGGCATAGGCATTTTGCATGTTCCTGTCGACCTCCCCAAGTTCGGATCGGACCCAGCAGTTCCGAGCAACTGCTTGGCTGTTACCCGTCAAAGGGGGCGACGTCAAGCATCGCATTGGGTGAGTTTCGTTCAGGTGCCGCCGTAAAGCAGCGTCCGATCCAAGCTATCGACCGCTTGGTGCATAGCCCGAAGGTGACTCACCGCTGGATACGTAACAATTACGGAAGATTAGATCCGGTCTTGGCTTCCACGACACGAAACGTTCCTCATGTCTGCGCATAGAAAATGACCATAGACGCCATTGCGAGAATGTGTCGCTGGTGCTTGACGGCTGTCGTTTCGGCGCTAAAAAGTTCATGCGGCTCCGTCCGTGGCAGCACGACGATCGTGGAATGCTTTCGGTTGCCTGCTGTCACGCTAACACTTCGACCTTACGTCGTGACTAACCGCCCCAAACCAACCGAACGAATAGCAGCACGTTGAGAGCAATGACGACGATGGCGACCGCCCAGAGCAGAAGCCTTTCCGTACCGTGATTTGCATACTGCCCCATCACTTTCCGCGAAGAGGTAAGGTAGATCTGCAGAAGGACCGTGAGCGGAAGCTGGAGGCTGAGCAGCACCTGCGATAGCAGCAGTGCTCCATAGCTGTCGGAGATCATGAGCGTGGCTAGCAGTGCCGAGGCAAGGCAGAGCAGGACCCCAAGCCGCGATTTGCCGTCCAATATGTCGTAGGGGCGCCCGAAGATCCCTGAAAATATCGAGCCGCCGGCCATCCCTGCCGTGACCGACGAGGACAAGCCCGCGAGCAGCAGCGCCAGACCGAACACCATGGCTGCAGCAGAGCCGAGTATGGGACGCAGCAAGGCCTCTGCTTGTTCCAAAGATGTAACCTCAAGCCCGTGCTGAAAGAAAGTGGCGGCCGCAAGGAGGATCATCGAGCTGTTGATGGCCCAACCGACGGACATGGAAAATAGGGTATCGAAGAGCTCGAACCGCAGGTGGTTCTGGATCGCCGCGTCTCCCTTCAGGTTCCATTGGCGGCTCTGGATGAACTCGGAATGGAGAAACAAATTGTGCGGCATGACCACGGCCCCAAGGACGCTCATCACGATGAACATGGCGCCCGGAGGGGCAGCCGGGGAAACCCAGCCCAATAGCGCTTCTTGCCAGTGGATCTTCACCAGCAGCAGCTCGAAGACGAATCCCAAGCCGATGAGCGACACGAAGCCCACGATGACCTTCTCGATGACCTGGTAGCTGTTTAGAAAGAGTACGCCTGCCACCACTAGAGCCGTAAGGCAGGCTCCGAGTCTGAGGGGCAGATGGAAGAGCATGCCCAGGGCAATGGCGCCCCCCAGGATCTCAGCGAAAGCCGTGGCGGCGACCGCCAGCATGGCTGAACCGAGCACGGGTCGGGAGAGCCACGCCGGTAGGTGTCGAGTAGCAGACTCGGCTAAGCAGTCACCGGTGACAATGCCAAGATGGGCAGCGTTGTGCTGCAGCAGGATCAGCATGATCGTCGACAGGGTCACCACCCACAACAGTTGGTAGCCATAGCCAGCACCTGCCGCGAGGTTGGATGCCCAGTTGCCCGGATCGATGAAACCCACGGCCACGAGCAGACCCGGACCCAAATGACGCAGGGGATTTATAGGCCCCACCTCGGCATGCCGAAGCCGCAGATACGACCGAAACTGCTGCCATTTGCTCATGAAGTCATCGCTCGAACCCAGTCGTCATTCAAGTAGGGCAGGGGCGCCACACCCCTCATAAAATGCGACAGTCCTCGCCAAAATCTGGACGCGGGCCGCGCGGATGCACCTGACTGGCGTCGCCGTATCCGATATTGATGAGGAAGTTCGATTTGACTCTGGTTCCAGCAAAGAACGCTTCATCGACCTTGGCATTGTCAAAGCCCGACATGGGACCGGCATCGAGCCCGACGGCGCGGATTGCCACGATGAGATAACCAGCCTGCAGAGTGGCACAGCGGAATGCAGTCACGTCCGCCATGGACGCATTGCTAGCGAACAGGTCGCGTGCACCGGCAAATGCCGGAAACAGCCGCGGCAGACGTTCGTAGAACGCGTGGTCAGTGGCAACGATGATGGTCACCGGTGCAGCCATGGTCTTTGCCAGGTTGCCCGCGGCCATGGCCGGCTTCAGCTTTTCTTTGGCAGCGGCTGACCTCAGGAACAAGAGTCGCATCGGCAGACAGTTCATCGCGGTTGGGCCCCATTTGGTAAGCTCCCAAATCGCGAGCAGCTGCTCGTCTGTCACTGGTTGATCGAGGAAACCATTGTTGGTCCGTGCCTCAGCAAATAGCTGACGCAACGCTTGCTCGTTGAGTGGGGTGTTCATGTTGCTTCCACGTGGCCTGTGAAGAGCTGAGCTCGACCGTGCCTTATGTTCGAATAGCGCCTTTGGGTCGACGCGTAAACGCCCAAGTGCGCTCACGGCAAATCGAATACCAAGACCTCGCTCGAATCGAGTCCCTCGATTCGAACCATTTCTTCGTCGGACAGCGCAGCACCATCTCCGGCCGAAAGGACTTGTCCGTTGACCCTAGCCTTGCCACGAGCAATTTGGATCCAGGCATTCCGACCCTTACCAAGCACCAGTTCCCCGATAGCATCTTGGTCGAACGAGCCAGCGTAGAGCGACACGTCCGTGTGAATCGTCAAGCTCCCATCGCGACCGTCCGTCGAGGCAACCAACCTCAAACGCCCATCCTTCTCCTGGGGCGTGAAGGTCTTCTGTTCGTAGCCTGGCTGCACGCCGCGCTGGGCCGGAAGCAGCCAGATCTGCAGGAAGTGGACGAGTTCGCTACTGGAGGCATTGAACTCACTGTGGGTAATGCCCGTGCCTGCGCTCATCCGCTGCACTTCGAAAGGGCGGATGACAGAACCGTTGCCCATCGAATCGCGATGCTCTAGGGCGCCTTCAAGTACGTAGGTGACAATCTCCATGTCGCGGTGAGGATGCGTCCCGAACCCCTTGGCAGGTTGCACACGGTCCTCGTTGATCACCCGGAGATTGCGAAACCCCATATGTGCTGGGTCAAGGTAATCGGCAAAAGAGAAGCTATGGTAAGTATTGAGCCAGCCATGATCAGCGTGACCGCGCTCTTCTGCCTTTCGAATCGTGAACATTGGACTATTCTCCTTTGCGCATAGAGTTCCTTTACACCATGAAACCAGTGGTCTGGGCGTCAAGCGCCAGGGTCAACACAGTCACTTGGCACCGCCCGAGTCGCAGCAGGACCCATGGAGGCCCTAGCCCTGATGCGACAGCACGCGGGTCCTGCTTTCCCCGGGTCGCATATGTCGTAATGCCGGTCATATCCGGCACCACCGACCTGGCACGCTGCTCCTTTCAGATGCCGATCGGCGTCTCAGAATTGACCCGCTCAATCCGCCGCGTCCTCGACGCTTCGGCGTACGGCTGAGATGACCCTGTCTCAGAACGGCAATATCGGCCGATTTCCGCTCTCATTTCCAGCTCGTCGAGCCATGCGCCGACGAATGCGGCAAGGTTCCGTCCTGGGGCAGGACGACAATTCGACAGGAAGGCCTCTCTCACTGCTACAATCCGTGAACTAAGCCATGAGTGATGATCGAACCTCGAAGGCCCCCCCTGCCCCCTTGGGCCAGTCGGAGTCAAATCCACAGGATCCCAATCCTTCAACGGGAAACCCCTCCACCGCCCCCCAAGCAGTGAGCTCGCGGCCGGGTGGGAGGTTCACCTCGCGACAGCCAACCCTGCTCGGGATCCCCGCGCCGGGCGATGGGCAGCCGCTTGCCGAAAGCGAGACAACTGCCGCTCCAGTATCGAGGAAGACCGGGAGCGGCTCCACGCTGATCGGAATCCCGTCACCATCGATACTACCTGCGGCAATGCCGGCAGATCTCGCACCGGCAAAGCCCATGTCGGTGTCGTCCGCGCCGCGTTCGATGCCGATGTCTTGTCCCCCTCCAATTCTCGCAGAAGAGGAAGAGAACTGGGATGCTCCTGCATCCGCGGCAGCGTCACCGGCTCCTGCATCCGCGGCAGCGTCACCGGCTCCTACATCCACGGCAACGTCATCTGCTCCTGCATTGGCTACGTCGTCCACACCAACGGCGGCCGCGCCTGCGTCGATCCCTGCATCGCCCACACCACGGTCGATCCCTTCGTCGAGTCCTCCTCCGACTCCGGACGACGAGAGCTGGGAAACAACAGACGCGGAAGCAAACGCAAACGCCCCATCCCCGACGCCGCAAACGGCCCCCCTACCGGCACCCAAGTCTGACCCTACCGCACCTGGACCGAAATCCCAGTCGCCCAAGGCGCAGACATCGAGCATTCTTGCGCATGAACGCGCGGTCGAGAGGCTTGCAAGAGAATCGACCCTACGCGCGACTGAGAGCACAAGCGAGCGCGAGAAGAGCTCGTCGGGTGGGTCCCGGATTGCTCTGCTCATTGCTGCCGCAGCCATCATCGGGGGCGCGTGGTTCATCATGCGGTCGAAAGACGAACCGCAGGCGACACAGCCGCAACAAGAGCTCAAGACGGAGCCGGCACAACTGCCGCACGACCTGGCCAAACCCGTGGTCGCGACTCCAGAACCGGCCAAGGTCGAACCTCGACCAGCACCAACCGTTACCGATACGACACCCACGCCCAGCGTCGCCGCGTCGAACGCTCCCACGGCACCCACGGCACCCGCGGTCACAGCAGCGGAATCCTCGCCATCCGATGGGCTCATCGTCGTGACCGTCACGACAATCCCTCCGGAAGCGCGCTTCTTCTACAAGGGCAAACCCGTGGGCCGTTCACCGTTTCGAGTCGAACTCAAACCAGGCCAGCGCCGTTCCTTTGAGATTGGCTGCCGCGGCTACAGTGCGCGCAAGGTCGTGGTCGACGGCACCAAGAAGGATATGACCGTCGCGATGCGACCGGTACTGCCAACCGCTCCGCCAACCTCATCGGCACAGTAGCGGTTGCGTGCGTTAGCGCGGAGCCAAATCGAGGAGCGCCAGAACGCTGTGGCCACGCCGAACCGGCCAAAAAGCCCGAGTTTTCTTCAATGCTACGTGGCGGCTCGAACTATCAATCGATGCGGACGGCCGAAATAAGTCACTTGAGCTTCGGCCCCGTGCGTTGCATCATGCGCCGCTCCATGACACTGGCGCCCGCAGACAACCAGAAGAGAGTCGAATCGCTTCTCCAGCGAGGTGTCGTTGTCCCCTGTCCGGCCTCGGTCGAGGTGGGAGCCGACGTCGAGCCAGAGCGGATCGCGTCGGGCGTGCTACTCCACACCGGCTGCAGGCTCCTCGGTTCCCGCACGTCCATCGGGCCCGGATCTGTGCTTGGAGCCGAAGCTCCGGTCACCGTCGAAGACTGCCAAATTGGCCGAAATGTCGGGCTTAGGGGTGGCTTCTACTCGGGAGCCACCTTCCTGGATGGCTCGAGCATGGGCAGCGGTGCCCAGGTGCGCCCGGGAACGCTTCTCGAGGAGGAGGCCAGCGGCGCGCATACCGTCGGCTTCAAGCAAACCTTGTTTTTGCCATTCGTGACTGCCGGCAGCCTCATCAACTTCTGCGATGCATTGATGGCCGGGGGAACGAGCCGGAAGAATCACAGCGAGATCGGCTCGTCGTACATCCACTTCAACTACACGCCTCACCAAGACAAGGCCACCCCATCGTTGATCGGCGACGTTCCGCACGGCGTCATGCTCGACCAAGCGCCAATATTCCTCGGAGGTCAAGGCGGCCTCGTTGGCCCGGTTCGGATCGCCTATGGCAGCGTGATCCCAGCGGGAACAATCTGCCGGCAGGACATCCTGGACGCGAATCGGCTGTATATGGCGCCCACGGCGCCCGCCCCCACGAGTCCCCGAGCCTTCCGAGCAGGCGCCTATCGGGCAATCCAGCGCACCTTGTTCAACAACCTCGTCTACGTCGGAAATGTCCAGGCACTGAAGCTTTGGTACGACTTCGTTCGCAAACGGATGATGTCTTCCGAACCTTCTGCCGTGGCTTGCCACGAGGGAGCCGTGCGTCAGCTCGACTTTGTGCTCGATGAGCGCATCAAACGGTTGAAGGACCTAGCGGAGAAGATGGTGCGCTCGCTCGAGTACGCAAGAACGGTAAGTGACCTTAGTCTCCCACCTGCCCTCGTAGCGCAACAGCAGGACCTAATCGACCGCTGGCCGGAGATGGAAGGGCGCTTGCGCGCCGGTCCCACGCCGGACGTGGGTGCAAGAGACAGGGACGCGTTTCTCTCGACCTGGGAGCAGGTCGACCAGGGGACGTCGTACGTGAAAGCCATCGCTTCGCTGTCACCCGAGGCGAAACGGACAGGAACAGCCTGGCTTCAGGCTGTCGTGGATTCAGTGTCGGTGCTCGGAAACACTCACTTATAGCAGGTAGGGCCAAACCCATGGGAAGACTATTCGGTACAGATGGTGTAAGAGGTGTCGCAAATCTCGCGCCGATCACTGCGGAAATGGCCCTCGAGATCGGCCGCGCGATTGCCTACGTCTGCAAGACGCACAAGGAATCTAGGCACCGCGTGGTGATCGGAAAAGACACGCGGGTCAGCGGCTACATGCTGGAGAGCGCGCTCACTGCGGGGATCTGCTCCATGGGAGTCGATGTGCTGTTGGTCGGCCCCATGCCCACGCCGGGCATCGCCTTCATCACACGCAGCATGCGTGCCGACGCAGGCCTAGTGATCTCTGCCTCACACAACCCCTACCAAGACAATGGTATCAAGATCTTCTCGCGCACCGGGTTCAAGTTGCCCGATGCCGATGAAGACAAGCTCGAGGATCTGATCGCGTCGGGTCGCATTCGTGACATTCGTCCCACAGCGGACAACATCGGCAAAGCAAAGCGTATCGACGACGCCACGGGGCGCTACATCGTCTTCTGCAAGAACACGTTCCCCGAGGAGCTCAGTATCGACGGCCTGAAAATCGTGCTCGATTGCGCCAATGGTGCGACCTACAAGGCTGCCCCCATCATCTTCACCGAACTCGGTGCCGAAGTTACGGCAATCCACTGCGAGCCCAATGGGACCAACATCAATGATCACTGCGGGTCGCAGCATACACAAGACCTCAAGGCCAAGGTGGTGGAGACAGGTGCAGACATTGGGCTTGCGTTCGACGGCGACGGGGATCGGCTGATTGCCGTGGATGAAAAGGGCGAGGAGCTCTCGGGGGACCAGATCATCGCGATCTGCGCCAAACGCTACAAGAAGCGTGGTCTGCTCCGAAACAACCTCGTCGTCTCGACGGTGATGAGCAACTTCGGCTTGGGTGTCGCACTGCGGGAACTAGGGATCCATCACGTCGCGGCCAAGGTTGGAGATCGCTACGTCCTCGAAATGATGCAGGAGCGGGGCGCTGTGCTCGGCGGTGAGGCGTCTGGTCACACTATTTTCCTCGAGCAGCACACCACCGGAGACGGCATCATTTCCGCGCTGCAGCTGGTAGCTGCAATGCAGGATGCAGAGCAGCCGCTGTCAACACTCGCGAAGGTGATGAGCTTATTTCCCCAGAAGCTCATCAACATCGACGTGGCCAAGAAGCCCCCGCTCGAGAATTTGCCGGAACTGCAGGCTGCCGTGCAGGTCGCCGAGGCCGAGCTTGGTGATAAAGGGCGAGTATTGATCCGGTATTCTGGAACGCAATCCATGTGTCGGGTGATGGTGGAGGGGCCCACTGAAGAAGTGACCCAACGGCTAGCGCAGCAACTGGTGGAGACTGTCCGGGCTTGTATCGGGTAGCGCCGAGAGCGGCACTATTGTGCCGCTCTCACATCGCCTCGATGTGAGTATGCCAATCGAACTGTGTGGACAATACGCACAGTTCGATCCGGAACTGGCTGCTTGCTTGTTCGAGCGAGTTGAACGAGCGCGGGGGGTACGTGTGCGCAATTGTCGCTTCGCGCTTGGCGTGTGTTCGACGTCAGCCCCTGGCTGAAGCGGAATTCGCGCATGGCTCTAACTCCATCGCGCCACTCGCAATTTGTTGGATGTCATGGCATGGTACATGGTCCGCGACTCGGTCACATTCCAATTACCAAGGCTCAAGCACTGCCATGCTTGGCCGTAAGTACCGTCTATGAGGACCTATCTTCTTGTCGGCATCGCCGGTGTAGTCATCGCAGGTATTCCGGTCTTCATTTCCTGCGGGTCAGACGAACAACCACCTCGGGCGCCCGTGTACGTCAATCCGTCGGGCAACACCATCGGCAAGGACGGCGGGACGACGCAACTTGACGTCTGTAGTGTGCCTGGGCACCCGGGCTGTCCTTGCAGCGACCCTGGGGCCGTGTCGGATTGCGGCATGATCGACTACATCAGTGGCGATTACGTGACCTGCGTCATGGGGCAATCGGTGTGTGACAGCGCCGTCTGGGGCCCTTGCACCGGTAACCGCATCGTGGCCCAGAGTCTGCGCGGCCACGCCCTGACTCCGGCTGGCAAGCGCCTGCTTGCGACGACCAGTCAGGATTGTGTCACGCCCTGCGACCCACGCTGCGTCCAGGTGACGGGACAAACGACGGACATCGACGCAGGCTCGCTCACCATCACCGACGCTGGTGTTACCTTGACCCAGACGGTGGGTGCCGGCCCGGGTTCGGGTCCCTGTAAAGGGCTCTGGTGTAACGTGGACGCCTGCCCGAGCCAGCCCAAGACCAGTGTCTCTGGCATCGTCTACGATCCGGCGGGCAAGGTGCCGCTCTACAACGCGTACGTCTACATCCCGGTGGATCCGACCTTGGCACTGCCGGCGTTCACGACCGGCGTGTCCTGCGATACCTGTGCTGGGGCAACTGATGTTTCTGCCGTCGCAGTGGCCCAAACTGGGCCGGACGGGAAATTCACACTGAACAACGTCCCCTATGGCGACGGGATCGTACCGTTGGTCGTACAGATGGGCAAATGGCGGCGTAAGATCACCTTGCCCAGCATCCAACGCTGTCAGGACAATCCGATTGCTCCCGCCTACACCCGTTTGCCACGCAACCGGACTGACGGTGACGGCAATCAAGCCGATATCCCGCGCATGGCGATTGCGTCGGGTGACGCCGACCCCTTCGAGTGTCTGCTGTTGAAGGCGGGGATCGATCCGGCAGAGATTGACGTCCCGAGCAAGAACCCGCGCATTGACTACTACAGGTACAACGGGGCCGATCGCTATCCCGGAGGTGCCCCGACTGGGGTGACTCTCACCGGAAGCCTCGACACCTTGAAGAAATACGACGTGGTCCTATTGCCCTGCGAAGGCGCAGAGAACGCCCACAATACTCAGGCGCCGAACATCGTATCCTACGCGAACCTCGGCGGCCGCATGTTCACCACCCACTACGGCTATGTCTGGCTGGCGACGCCTAGCTCCAAGAACGTGGCCAGCAACCTTACGCCGTTCTATGGCACCGCAAATTGGAAGCTCGGGCTGAGCGACTACTCGGATCCGACGACCGCCACCATCGACCAAACCTTCCCGAAGGGCGTAGCCTTTGCCCAATGGCTCCAAAACGTTGGAGCCACGACAACGCTGGGGCGGCCATCCATCAACGAACCGCGGCACAATGCCTTGACCGTCATCAGCCCATCGCAGCGTTGGGTCTACGGAGCAACGAGCAACAGCACCGTCAGCTATCGCGATATGCTGCTGGCCATGACGTTCAATACCCCGATCGGGGTTGAGGCGACCAAGCAATGCGGCCGCGTCGTCTTCTCGGATTTTCACGTGTCAGCCGATGCCTTGGTGGGCAATACTACGACCTGCAGCAGTGACACGGATTGTGGCGTCACGGCTACGTGCAGCGCCGCCACCTCGGGGACCTGTGCGCCGAAGGCCTGCACGCCAAGCACGACCTGCGCCGCGGGCTACACCTGCACCGGCGCAGCGCAAGGAAGCTGCACCACGCAAGCTTGCACAGCCAGCAGCCAATGCGGTACCGGTCGAACCTGCACCGGTGGAAAACAAGGGACTTGCGGCGCGGCCTGCTATCAGAAATCGGATTGCGGCACCCACAGTTGGGACGCGTGCATCGGTGGTGCCATCGGCAGCTGCTCCGCAGCCACCTGCAAGGCCACCGCAGATTGCGGCACTGGGACTTGTAGCGGAGCCACGATTGGCAGCTGTGTTCCAGCGACCAAGAGCTGCTGGGTCGACGGCGATTGCACCAGTTTGAACGCCCTCGCCACCTGCGGAGGCGAACAGACCGGCACCTGCTCGACCGCCTGCACGTCGAACACGGATTGCGGCGGCAGCACCTGTAGCAGCGCAACGCACGGCACCTGCCGATTACCCGCCCCTAATAGCTGCACCAGGACCTCTGAGTGTACCAGCAAGAACGCGGCAGCCACCTGCGGTGGCGTAACGCTTGGAAGTTGTTCGACCGCGACATGCAAAGTGAACTCCGACTGTACCTATGGGACGTGCGTCGGGGCGAAGTCCTGGAAGAATGGCACCTGCACCTGTGCCGCCAACTCCGACTGCAGTTCGAACAATTGCGTCGGTGAGGCTGCTGGTGTATGCGGCGTGCCCACCTCGAGCTGTTGGGCAGACAGCACTTGCGCTACCACTTACGGCACGGGCGCTACCTGTACCGGTGCGGTAACCGGCACTTGTCCGCCCAAGACAGGCTGCAAGGCGGACGTCGATTGTGGCGGTACGCGCGTCTGCAATGGCGAAAGCGCCGGCACTTGCACGGGGCCGCTCAAAACCTGCTGGGACACGAGCGATTGCAGCAGTCTTGGTAGCCAATACAGCTGCCAAAGCGCGACCATCGGCTCCTGCACTGCAAGCAGCTGCAAGCTCGACAGCGAATGCGGCACCGGCCGCACCTGCAGTGGAGAAGCCCAAGGCTACTGCAGCAGCAACCGAAATTGGAGTTGTACCGACGACTCGGGTTGTTGGGGCAGCGATGCCTGCATTGGGACGGTCAGTGGCACTTGCGCTGCCGGTAGCTGCTATGCCAACGCCGATTGTGGCAGCTCGGGCAGCTGCACCGCGGGTACAGTCGGGGCCTGTCAAAAGGCCTGCACCACCAGCGCCACCTGCGGCAGCCTGGCCTGTGTGTCCGGACTTTGCCAGGGCTGCCTAGCCGACAGCGCCTGTACTAGTGGCACCTGCGTCGGCGACATCCCACGCACCTGTTCAGCTTCGAGCAGCATGTTTCCACTCAGCTGCCGCAATGGAAACCTGAGTGGCCAAGAGAAGGCGCTCGAGTTCATGCTTTTCGATCTGTCAGCCTGTGTGTCACCGGATAGCTGGGCACCGCCGGTGCCGAGTGTCAGTTACTCGCCGATCACGTTCACCCTCGATTTCCCGTCCAGTTGCGGTGCGAGCGAGTTGCCAGTCTGGCGCGAATTCGACTGGAAGGCAGAGCTCCCCACCGGGACCAGCATCGTGTTCTCAGCCCAAACCGCGGACAGGTTGGCGGACTATGCCACTGCACAGTCCGCGCCACTGGCGACCGCGACGACATCAACCGTGCTGCCCGGCTGGGACGTGGCCATCATCGACACGACGACGACTGGGGCCTTCCAATCCGCAGATCCAAGAATCGCCTCGCTAGCGACCCTGCGAGTAACTGTCACGTTGAACCCATCTGCCGACAAAAAGGCCGCACCCACCTTGAATGCCTGGCAAGTGGCTTACGATTGTTTAGATCGCCAGTAAGGCGCAAAGTAGTGTGGGCTAGTTGCAGACGTTGCCGGTGCAGCTCAGCCCACTCGCCTGCTGGCAGAGGTTCCCGCCGCAGCAGGATTGACCCTTGGCACCGCAAGTCGTAGAGCAAGTGGCCGCAAGTGCCCCCGTCGTACTGACACAGACGGCACCCGCATTGCACAATGGCCAGCCTCCATTGTTGCAGCAGGATTGACCATTGGCGCCGCAGGCTCGGCAGGTTGCGGCGTTGCATTCCAGCCCGTATTCGCAGGTGTTGCTGCAGCAGCCTTCCGCGCTCTGCCCGCAATTGGCGCAATGCCCGCCGGTGCAGGTGCCGTTGCTAGCGCCACAGGTCTGCCCCGCAGCAATGCACACACTATTGACGCAGCAACCCCCAGCCGTACAACTTGTGGTGGCGGCGCAACAACGACCCCCAATGGCGCCACAGGATTCGCATCTTCCGGTGACCGTGTTGCACACCGAGCTGGTCGCCGTGCAGAGATCCCCTGAACAACAAGCCTGATTGAAGTTCCCACAAGTGGAGCCACCTTGGCCAGCGCCCCCCTGGTCGAATCTGTTCGTGGTTCCGCCCGTTGCCGCTCGACCGCCGGCAGACGTGGTTGTGACCATCCCCGCGGCTCCCCCCTGAGACAGCGCACCGCCGCTGGAGCTTTCGCCCCCCGCCTGCGTGCTAGCGCTACCCCCCGCCACTGCGGGCAAATCCGCCGTAAAATCCTGAAAGCCAGCAACTTTAGCGCAACCGTAGGAGAACAATGCGGCTTGGATCAGTGCCACCACCGACGCCACCGGTAGGTGTCTAGACAATGACGAAGGCTTGCTCATGGCTGGTTTCTCGAGATGCATCGAAGTGTCCTTAGTCGATCGATGGCGCAAGAAAGGTCAGAACCTTCCGAGTGCCCAGACGCCGGCCGTGTCTTTTGCGACCAAAGGTCGCAGTGCCAAGCCTGCGCTGTCGTCGGCTTGGCGCTTGGGTCTATCGACCAGAAGCCACACTACCGCGGTGGCAATCCCCGCCAGCCCCACCCCGACGCCAATGTTGGCAACCATTGCCTGCGTATCGCGGTTGTCAGCTGCAGCCAGAGTGGCTTTGGAGCAACCCACCCGCGTCGGACACCGATTGTTGGCGTCCTCGTCGGAGCGCATCGCCAGAAAACCGAACACGCCACCAGTGGCTGCCGCAGCCGCGCCTAGCCCCCCGATGATCCACGGCAAGGCGCCGGGACCATTCGAGGCAGCATTCAGTCTGTCCGCGTCTACGCGACCAGAGGGCTTCTCTGTCTGCTGGTCAGCATCTTCCGCTTCTGGACCCTTCTTGGTTGCCTGTTCGTTTCTTGCGGAAGGAGAGTCCGCAGCGCCGGCCGCACCAACATCAACATCGGCGGCGCCCGCTTTGTCCGCTGCGCCCGCTTTGTCCGACGGAGTAAGCTTCGGGATCGTGACGGTTTGCTTGTCGTGATGGGAGCCGACCTCCGCGGTAATCCGAACCGATTTGTAGCCCGGCGCCGAAGCCACGACTTCCACGTGACCTGGATCGACAGGGACCTCCATGCCGAACACAGCCGGACTCACTTCAACGTCGTTTCGTTTCACTTCGAGGCCAGACACAGGGTCAGAAACGACAATCGTAACGTAGGAAAGTTGGGCTTCGAGCGCCTTCACTCGCCGATTGGCCTCTGCCGCTTGCTCGGCCTTGCCTTGGCTCTTGGCAAGACTCGCTGCATTGCGAAACCTCGCCCAAGCAGTCGCAGTCTTGCCGTCCTGTTCATAGCATGCGGCCAGATTGAGCAGAGTGCCCGACATGGCATCGAGAGCAAAGCTCTCCTTGAGCTTCTCACAGGCTGCCGTCACTTGACCATCTGCCAGTAGTCGGCGCCCCTCTTGAAACAGAACCTCAGCTGCCGCTGGATCCTCCGCGTGAGCCGTGCCAGACGCTAGCAGCACCTGGCACAGAACCAGCAACGTGGAAAGTGACTTGCCTGTTCTCGACATGGTTTACCGGTAGTTGTAGGGATCCTTGGCAGAATCTCGTTTTGCAGTGCTCGGCTTCTTGCTGGGCGTGGCGGGCGTTATGGGCGCCGGCTTCTTCGAGCTCTGCACCGCGCGCACGGGCGGCTGCGACTTTGGCTGAGTTGCGCGAGCGACTGCGGCAACCAATGGAATCTCAGCAGAGCGGATCGGTGTCGGTGCCGCCGACGGGACAACCTGTGCAGTGGCCGTCGCGGTTGCGGCGGTCGGTGCCGTCGCAAGAACGACTCGCGCCGGCTCAACCACCGTCGTGCTCGGTGCCACCGCTGCAGAGGCATCCCTGCTCGTCGTATCTTGACGGCCAGGGAGCAAGACGAAGGCGATGCCTGCCCCCGCCAGTGCAAGGACGAGCAGCGCTATGATGAGCGGCTTGCGCGACCGAGTCGCTGGTTGGTCATAGGACCCCAGCTCGTCAACACCATCCGTCGCATCGACTTCGATCCGCTGCCGCACGTTCGACACGGGTTCAACCGGCGCTGCGGGTTTGGTCTGAACAGGGGGCGGCTCGAACGGCGGCGCTGCGGGTTTGGTCTGAACAGGGGGCGGCTCGAACGGCGGCGCTGCGGGTTTGGTCTGAACAGGGGGCGGCTCGAACGGCGGCGCTGCG
>CAYVXY010000031.1:45036-129510 GCA_964454965.1 uncultured Polyangiaceae bacterium
GCAGGTTCGACCGTGGCGGCAGGTGCAGCAGGTTCGACCGTGGCGGCAGGTGCAGCAGGTTCGACCGTGGCGGCAGGTGCAGCAGGTTCGACCGTGGCGGCAGGTGCAACCATCGCGAGTTGGTCTTGAATGGCGGGCTCAACGCCAAGTGAGGCGAGCTGCGCCGCAGCCTTTGTCCTGCCTGATGAAGGGTGAATCCCCGGCGAAGTGGCTTGGTGCGGCCGAAATCCCGAATCTGAGCTGGCTGGCGCGGGCCGCTCCACGGTCCCGAGCCCGGGAGGCGCCGGGTAGCGCGGAGCTGCCGCAACAACTGGAGCTTCACCGGTCATGGGCGGCGGCGCCGGGTACTTCGGAGCTACCGCAACCGTCGCCGCGGCGACGTCCGCTTTGGGGGCTTCATCGGCCGTTTCAATGGGCGGCGCCGGGTAGCGCGGAGCTGGCGCCTTCACCCGTGATTCATCCGGTTCTTCAGCGGACACATCCATGGGCGGTGGCGTCGCTGGGTATTGCAGGGCTATCGCGACGGTGGGGTCGTCGTCCGCCGCATCCATGGGCGGTGGTGGCGGTGGCGGGTACTCTGGAACCGTCGCCGTCATCGCCAGGGCTACGCCTGCCACTGGGGCTTCATCGGCCGCTTCCATGGGCACTGGCTCGGGCGGTGGCGATGCAGCAGCGCTGGGTGAGGCGTTGCCGGCAACCAATGCAGCTCCCGCGTTCGAAGACACGGTCGGCGCCGAGTCCTGCTCGCGCGGGACCGAAGCAGGCGCATCACGTCCGTGTCCCGGTGGACCCGGCGGAGGTTTCGACTCCAATCCCGAATAGAACCCACTGACACGCTCAGTGAAACTGGCAATTGCGGCAGATAGTTCTTCTGCGGACTGGAAACGAGCGTTTGGAGAGCGCGCCATCGCCTTGCCAATCAAGTCGATGAGCGGTTGACTCGCGTCTGGAGCCAACACAGAAATAGGCTTCGGCTCCTCCAGAAGAATGTTCGATGCCAGCGTCGCAAAGTCCTTGCCCTCAAAAGGCAACCGGCCGGTGATGGCTTCGTACGCGATGATGCCGAGCGTGTAGATATTGCTTCGCGAGTCTGGTTCACGTAAACTGTTCAGCTGCTCTGGAGACAGGTACTGAAACGAGTTTCTGTCGGCATCATTGGACGCCAACGTGGAATTGGGATTCGCCTTCAGGATCACCAGGCGTGAGATTCCGAAGTCGACAATCCTTGCGATGTGTCCGGGCCCGGACTTTGATGGCGCTATGAAGATACTTCGCGGGGTTAAATCACGGTGATATACGCCCGCTTGCTGGGCAGCGCCTAGACCCATCAAGAGCTGGTTCAAGAGCTGCGTCACGCCAAGTTGCGACATGCGGCCCAAGCGCGCCTTGCGGCACTGCAGCGTCTCACCCTCGACGTATTCGGAGATGACACAACGTTCGCCACTTGGGAGAATCCCAATACTTACCAGCTCCGTGAGATGGTTGCTCCCCAGGCGCCCCACGACCGTTGCGTCTGTCTCGTTGAAGGCCGAAATTCGCTCATTGTCGTAGTCCGGATCGATCAACCGGATGGCGACACGTCGATCGAGGACTTGGTCTCGTGCTTCATACACGCGGCCCATACACCCTTGTCCGACCAGGCGATCGATGACGTACTTGCGTAGGAAGACCGTGCCTACTTCCAATTCCACGACGTTGCTCCTTGAGGCAAGTTGCGCCTTTGGGAAGGCTGCCACGATTTGACCCTTTGAAGTCTGGGCATCAAGTTCTTTCGTCAAGTTTTGCCGTCTGCGAGCGACCTAAACCGAGCGTAGCACCCTCTGGGTCCTCAGTGCCTAGGCCCTGGGTTATAAGCGATATTGACGCCGGTCGAGAAGATATTGGCTCATCGGCAATCCGATAAGTAAAAACTTTTGTGCTCTAGCTGCTTGATTCTGGCGGCAAGGGGGTGCGGGTTGCCAGACCGCGACGCCAAACCGCCCAGCATTCGCGACCTGTTGCGCAACATGCAGTCGATCCTCGTGCCCGCTAGGCCCCTTCGACACGTGCGGCGGATATTTGTTGACTCCTTTCTCACTCTTTGTCTACGGCGGCCCACGCACGTTCGCCCACGACCCACACTCGGGTGACCTGGCCGACACTCGGTTCCACCGGTCCACCGTGCCTCCTGTCCGGCGTCCATCGAAAGGACGGACGTGTCTGTCGGCTATCGCGAGAAACTCAAACACCGGCTAACCATCAGGAACGGACTACTTGACGGACGCCGCCAATCCCAACGACGAGCTAGGCTGGACCAATGCCTGAAGTGACCTGGACAAACTTAAAGTCATTTCTGTCACGCGCTGTCGAAGGACTTAGCCAGGTTTGGTTTGGCTCGACGCGGCAACTGCGCCCCTACCCTGGCGCCTTGCTCCACTCCGTCTGTTGCCGCTCTGAAGCGTATCCGATCGCTTATCGCTAGATTCGCTCAACGCCAACACCAAGCCCATAGGCCGTTCTCGAGGAGAGTTCGCGTGTTTCCGCCGTGAGGCGTATAGGTATAGCCATGCATCGAGTTCCCGAATGTGTCACGTGCGGCACTTGTTGCTTCTCACGACTCGAGAACTACGTGCGCGTCACCGGTGATGACTACCTACGCTTCGGTGAACGCGCCGACGAATTGGTGCAATTCGATGGCCATCGCGCGTACATGCGCATGGCGGTCGGGCATTGTGGGGCGCTCGAGCTCGACGCAAGTTCGAGACAATTCTTATGTGGCGCCTACGCAGTGCGCCCCCAAATCTGTCGCGACTTGTTGCGCGGCTCTGGCGAATGCCGCGGCGAACTCGTGTCCAAGCGCAGTCGACCCCTCGTTCTGCTCGGGCGTATGCCCCACCGAATACGCCTTTCCTAAGGCTTGCCCCCGACTATGGTCTGCCTGCCTTGCCCCCAAACGGGGGTGTTTGTGAGTTGGCGCAACGTCAAGCCCTTGACGCCCCCAAGCGGGTTCGCTGATTGAATTCCCCAGCAATTCCAGCCCGCGTCACTGGCCCAAGCTTTGCTCTGCCCAACGCCCATGAAGACAGCGCTCGCCGTTCCGCGTCCCAAGAAGCAGCAACGTCAAAGAGTCGAAGTCACGCCGATTCATCGCGTAAATGAAGCCGCTCAACTCGGCCAATTCATTCCGCTCCACTACCATGGGCAAATGCTCGCCAATGAGCAGCGAATGAACCCGTTTCACGAAGCCATCGCAAAGCGAGTACCCATCGACTCACATGTCGTAGAATTGGGCGGCGGAACTGGCGTAATGAGTTTCTTTGCAGCGAAGCGTGCGCGCAAGGTTACGATGGTCGAACGGTTGCCCCATGTTGCCGCCGCAGCTCGACGCTTGCTCGCAGCGAATGGCGTTTCGAACAAGGTTACCGTGGTCGAGGCCGACGCACGCGATTTCGTGCCGGACGAACCCGCCGACGTGGTGATCTGCGAGATGCTGCATTCAAGCTTGTTGCGAGAACAGCAGATCGAAGTCCTTTCGCGCTTCAAGGCTCAACACGAGGCGCAATTCGATCGGCGTGTTGCACGGATCATTCCCGAAGCGAGCATCCTGGCAGTGCAGCCGATCTATCAACCTTACGACTTTCACGGCTACTATGCACCCGTCCCCTTCTTCTTCGAGGCCGGGGCGGTTGGCTCGAACACCATCGAAATGGGCGAACCGTACGTCTACTCCGTCATCGAGTACACCGAAGTGTTGCCTGAATCCTTCGCGCTGGACGGGATCCTCGTCGTCAACCAAACAGGAACGGTGAACGCCTTGCGCTTCATCACCAAGGTTCCAGTCGGAATATTCCCCGAGGAGCGCCGCTCTGCCGATTGGCACCTGCCCTACATGTCGCTCGCCCTGCCCCGTCCACTGACCGTCAGTACTGGCGACATTTTGCATGTGAGCTTTCAATATGAAGCTGGCGCCAACATAGAATCGTTGCAGTCTTCCATCCAGGCAACGCTCCTCTAGCCAGCATCCGCCACCTGCGCAGGACACCCATCGACAACGAGGTCAAAGGCTTGGGTCAACGATGTACACCGCGCCGGACCTAAAAATACGGCTCGGGTGCCAGGAGGGGCAATTCCAGCGCGCCTGCTGCTCCCAAAGCGTTTGCCGGAGGTTTGTCGGCCCGCGTCAACGTCCCCTCGGACCGGCAAAATTGGCGGCATTGTGCCTGTCGGTCGTCGCCTGCATCGAAGAAATTCCGAATCCCATAGCCGTGGGAGCAGAACTGGCGTAGGGACAAAGCTCGACACGCATCGGGACTATCTAACTAGGAGGGCATAGCGCCCCCCTCGACTGATGCGCCCAGTTCTAGGAATCTCATCGAATGTCTGAAGGAACGATCAAGCGACTCACGGACAAAGGCTTCGGCTTCATCCAGACTGCATCAGGGAACGATGTCTTTTTCCACATGTCCAGCGTTGAGGGCGTTTCCTTCAACGAACTCCGCCAGGGACAGCGTGTATCGTACGTCGAGGGGAGCGGCCCGAAGGGTCCGCGCGCCGAGAACGTACGTCCGCTCTGAGCGGCCTACGACGCTCTGCACAATACTGCGGGAGCGCGCGTTCGCCTCTCGCCCAATCTCGCCGCAGCACCAGGCGCACAGTTGTTATGCGCTTGGGCTGCGCGTGCGAGCTAGCCTATAGCTCTGTGCTTGCCGAGCCCAAACGGGTGAGGCCCGTCGCAGTGCGATTAGGCCAACCTTTCCAAAGCGCCAGAATGAGAAAGACTGGCTATTTTTCTATTGTTTTTGTAACTCCGAAGAAGATTGCGATTAGGACACAATGAACGACCGACGCGTCGCGGCTATCCGCGAGGCCCTAGAACACCTGCTGGACTCCATTGACGCCACCTCACGCCTGAAGCGCTGGGATGCCTCTGATTCCTTTCCCGAATCACTGAGGCAAAGCGCGACTCAACTCGACAAGCACCTAGAGGCGGCAAACAAGCTCGCAGCAAGCAGCTATGTCGGTAACACATTGGTGCTCTCGCGTCTGAACGGGATTAGCGACGCCATCCGTCGACTCGATCGTGCGTGCACGGATTTTCGGGCGCGCATCGCGGAGAATCCTGACCAGCTCGCTGCGGCCTTGGATGCGATGGATGCCGAGGTCGACGAAGTAAAGAACGCCGCAGAACGCTGGACCTAGCGGCGAACAGTCGTCCCGCTGCAGGCTCCTCCGCGTCGGGCGGCAGTCGGCGGTATTGCCAAAGCCTTGGGCGCCAAAGTAGAATTGGTATACCCACGCTCGAGGCCTGCGGCGGCACCCTTTGGGGACATTCCCTCAGGGACTCTAAGAGATTCAACGCAGTCGCAGTCCCATGGGTTAACGGAATGGAGACTGCCTTCTGCCATGCGAAACCTGCACCAAGTCGGACTAACGACCGCGACGTTCTTCGTTCTCTTGTCCATCGCGCCCCTGGCCTCAGCCCAATCGAGCGCCCCTGAAGAGCCCCCTCCGACCTTCGGCGAGATCTCCAACAAGCCGACGGCAACGCCCCCAGCGTCCCCTGCCGCGCCTAGCAGCGGCACCGCTGAGGCGCCTTCAACCAACGCCCCAGCGGCGGCGGACGGCTCTGCAGTGCCCGCAGCGGCGCCCCCGGCTTCGCCAGCGACGCCAGCAGCGCCAACCGCCACGGCTTGGCCACCCGCGGCTCCCCCCACCGAATGCAAGGAGGCTTGGCTGCGAGATGGCTTCTATTTGCGGATCATGAGTGGTGGCGGATTCGCAACGTTTCGTGGGAACGGTCCGTCGGGCTCGACTTCGGTGTCTGGCGTGAGCTCCAATTCCATCATCGCCATTGGCGGCTCCATCGCACCTAGACTCGTCTTGGCTGCGACGGTTCAGGCAACGTCGGTCAACGGCGAGTTCAAGGGCGGGCCCTTTGCCGACGCAACTATCATCGCTATCGGCGGCAATGCAGACTCAACGGAAGCCAAGACACCTACCAAGAGCGCAACCGCCGCCTTGTCCCAGATTGGCGCCATGGTCGATTGGTACCCAAGTTCCGCACTTGGAGCGCACCTGGGACTGTCCGTGGGCTTGGGCACGACCGCAGTCGTCAATCAAGCCGATGACAGCTCGTACTCCGGCATGAGCGGAGCGGCAACTGTCCTGGTCGGCTACGACTGGCCGATCTCTCGAGCCTGGGCATTGGGTCTCGCACTGGTAGCAACAAGCTCCACCAAGACCTCACTGAATCACACGAAGTCGGGTCACGACGCGGGCTACGACCTTACCCCGTTTTCTATCGGACTTACGACATCGGTTCTGTATTTCTAGGACATGTTAGCTGGCGCTCGCCTCGAGTCCACCCGGCAGCAGAGGCGTGCGTAGAAGCACCGTGGTCACGCCGCCCCGGCCAAAACTCCCTAGATTTCGACGGAACGCCACACCAAGTCACCGTGGTTGTCAAACGATGCTGTAGAATGCATAAGCGCCATGGCCGCTACCAGTTTTGCCCTGTTCGAAACCGCAATCGGATGCTGCGGCATCGTTTGGAGCCAACGCGGCATCGTCGCGATGCAACTCCCGGAAAGGAGCGTCACCGTCACACGAACCCGCATTCGGGAGCGCTTCGCCGCCGCACTCGAATGCACGCCAACAGGAATGGCCAAACACGCCGTCGAGCAGATCCTCGCACTGCTCGCTGGGCAGAAGGCAGCGCTATCAACCATTTTGCTCGATTTCGAGGGGATCCCGCCATTTTCGCGCCAGGTATACGAGCTTCTGCGTCGCATTCCCGCAGGCACAACCCTTTCCTACGGCGACATCGCAAAACGCCTTGGCTCACCCCATGCGGCCCGCGCCGTTGGGCAGGCGCTCGGGCGCAATCCTTGGGCGCTAATCGTGCCTTGTCACCGCGTTCTGGCTGCCAACGGCAAACTGACTGGCTTCTCTGCACCTGGAGGGGTCACAACCAAGCGTCGTCTGCTCGCCATCGAAGGGGTACGCACCGAGCGAGCCTAGGACTTCGCACCTTAGTTCTGTTGAATCGCGCTACTAGTAGACATTCAACGTTAGCCCCACTGCCGTAGCAAACGCTGCTATGTCTTGGACGATTTCGGCCGGCACGGTGTCCAGTTGGCAGCCAATGTCCGGACACCCACGATCGCACAACATGACGAAGGCGTCCGTTCCACCGGCGGCGATGCGCGTCAATGCCGCCTTGACTGCCACGAGGTTCGGCATTGCCAGACTGACGACCGTACCGTCGGTGATGGTGCTCGTGTGAATCTTGACTTCGTCACAGGTCTTGATGCGATTGGTCCCAAGCACCAGGCTATAGTGCCATCCGTCGGCCTCTAGCCAAGCCGCGATGTCCCAGCCCTTACCCGCTGGTGGGATCTTGGCGTCATCGACGCAGACGCAACCCGGACAGCCGTAGTCGGGGTTGATGGACCAGTTTCGGCTCGCGCAGGTCGCCGAACACATCTGATCCAGAGCCTCGAGCTTCTTGCATTGGGTATTTGCGTCACGGCAGCCGCCAGTGATACAAGTTCCGAAACCGCGTGCGTCCCCGGTGCATTCCGGCCTTCGAGCGCCTGGTCCCAACACCGCCGCGCAGCTCTGATCCGTCCGGCATTGGGCCTCGGTCAATTGGAAGCAATGCGAACCGGTCGGAGTCACGCCACCGCCGCCAGCTTGTGACGTCACGCCACCCATACTGGACGCGCCGCCGATAGCTGTGGCCATCGCTCCGCCAGTACTAGAGGCGCCGCCGATGACCGCCATCATCGCACCGCCCGAACCAAGAGCGCCGCCGGTGCTTGGACTTCCCCCCTCCGTTACCGAACTCGTTGCACCACCAGGTGCCGCTCCCCCGGTTGCCTGATTGCCGCCAGCAGCCGTCGGACCTACGCCGCCCGTGCTAAATGTGCCGGATGTGGATTGCGAGCTCGTGCCGCCCGTCGGATCACTTCCGCCCCAGCTGGTCGTCGTAAAGAGGGCTCCGCCTGTCGACACAGGATGGGCACCGGCATTGCCTGTTTCGCCTGCGGCGCTCGAGTGACCGCCACCTTGCGTACCGCCGTCGCCTCCCAAATACACCGCTGGGTGGCAACTCGGCAGCAGTACGCCTAAGATGCTGACCAAGCCCAAGATCTGCAACAGGTCCCGCTTCGACTTTACTCGCACGATGGCCTCAAATTCCGCACCGTCCGGTGCCGTCGTTAGGTTCTGCCAGTGAATGACGTTGGATGGCCATTTCCATTTCAGTTCGCTTCCGATTATCGCCCAATTGTCGATGGCTCCGACTCGACCTCGAGAAATGCGCAAGAGTCACGCACGCGTTCCGCCAGTGGCGAGGCCACGTGTACACGCAGGAAAGTATCGGCGGCTTGTCGGGCGCGCGCGGTCTGCCCGAGTTCGCACCACGCGAGTACCCGCGCTGCCTGAAAGTCGGGTTCGAGCTGGCCATGCGCGAAACGCAGAGCAGCAGCATCTACGGCCTCGAGGGCGGCCCGTCCTTGCCCGTCGCGGAGCGCCTGCTGCACGCGAGCGAGCTGCGCTACCTCGTCGGCGAGTGACGGCACTTGCCGCAGATCTGCAGCCGCTTGTCCTGGCGCGGTGGCTGCGTTGTTCGTCACGGCGCTGGACCCTGGCGCTCGGTTCGTCGCTGCTTCCCTGCCGAGCAGTGCTGACGCTATGCTCGGTTCTGGCGCCAAGTTCTCGATAGTTGTCGCCGCTGCAGCCACGGACCTCGGTGTCACACCTGGTTGCCGCGCCGTGGCGAGGGACGCCGCACTGGCCCTCGGGGGCGCCTGCTGGCCCATTCGGGGACTCACCCATCCGACATAGGCTGTCGTGGCTCCAATGCCAATCGCAAACCCACCAGCGACCCAGGCGCAAAATCCAAGCAACAGTCCGGTGCTCGCCTTGCCCGTTGCAGCCACCCCCAACGCGGCACCAGTGCCCGAGCTTGCCGCACTGCCACTGGCGGCGGCAAGACCGCTGCCCAAAAACGCACTGGTTGGAACGGCCAGCGACAAGGAATGGCGAACACGTCGCTTCAAGCTCGCATTCGCCGGGCTCTCGTCCCGACGCGCTCGTTCGACTAGCCTTTTCATTTCGAGACTCAGTTCGTCTCTCATGGCTTGCTCCTGCACGCGCCAGCAGGCAGAGTGTCGGACTCTTGGTGCACGATGGCAGCATTGAGTGCAAGTCGCGCAGCCCGCAGGCGTGAATAAACGGTGTTGGGATTGACGCCGACGACGGTAGCAATCTCTGGCACGCTCAACTCCTCGAGTTCTGCCAAGATAAAGACGATTCGTTTGTCCTCGTCGAGCAGACCAAGCAGCTTGTCGAGGAGTCTCACTGCTTCCTTCTGCAAACACTGTTCGCTGGGCGAGGCTGGCGCACTAGGCATGACAGATTCTGGATCGAGCTGTTGCCGTACTACGCGCCGCCGGTATTCCTTGGCTACTCGGATGGCAATCGCGAAGATCCAGGTGCGGATCCGTGAGCGCCCATCGAATTCGTGCAGGCGCCGAGCAACGACGATGAAAAGGTCTTGCACGGCGTCTTCGAGCAGCATGCTCGGTACACCGAGTCGTCGTAGACTGCGCCAAGCAAAATCGAAATCCTGCTCGTAGACGGCGTCAAAAGCATTGACGTGTTCAAGCCCATCTCGTGTCGACTGCCCCGCACCAGCCATAGCAGGACCGAAACCAGGGGCTGAAGGAACATTCACCACTGCTTCATGACGACCTTGGCTCGGATCCATTTGCAGCCGCAAATTATTCTAGTCTCGCTCGCAGTCCCAGGCCGAAGACCCCGCCCAGGAGGCTCGGTTGATACACCCGGCCGACCCCTGAAACCTCGAATTCCGGGGAAATATAGCTAACCCAACCGTCCGCCGACAGCACTGCAGACCATGGACTCTCAGCCGGGTAAGCCAACACGAATCCGCCGCCCATGGAGCTGTAGGGGCCAACTCCAGGTCGTCCGCCATCGACGCCCTTGCTGTCGCCAAACATCACCCCCACTTGAAGTCGAGCATGAGCATTTAGTTCCAATGGTCGTTGGAGCCACGCATAGCCGAGCTCGGCTGCGGCAAACCCAAGCTTGACACGTGCTCCCTTGCTGGGGTCGTCGCTGCTGTAGCGAGTTTGGGCAAACAGCCAACCAACGTAACCAGCCAATTGCAGATGCCCGATGCCGAACAATCCGCCTAGCTCAATCAGGGGCGTTGGCTTGGGCAGCACGCCGACTGCGACGCCGGTCCGCGCAATCAGTGCCATGCCAGAGGCAGGAAGTGTTGCCGTCGGCTCCGACGAATTCGCTGAGGCATTGCGTTCTTTTGTCTTCCGCGACGCGATGACGCCTATAAGACGCGTTGGCAGAACAACGGTGGTTGCCACGGGAGTAGTCGGACTGGTCGCAGACGGAACAGCGTTGCCTGAGGAAATTGGTGGGGATACATTGGCCGTAGCCGTTGCCGGAGCAGCGCTCGCTGTCGACGGTGCCGTGCCTGGTGGCGAACCCGTCGCATCAAGCTGGGTCGAGTTGGTCGCCTCAGCTTGTCCAACAATTGCCACTGCTCTGGAGGGCGCTATCGCCAGAGCAATCATCACCTTGCTTGCTTCGCGCAGCTCGATACAAGAAGTGCCTGTCAGCGTTCTAGTCCAATTACCCCGACTCGAAAAGCCCCGCAGCGTTAGTTTCCAGCTTCCGACGGACTCTTCTACTATTTCTGCCACGAAGCGCTCGTGGATGAAGTCCGACCCGTCGGCGCGCAGCAGCCGACCAACGGCGAGCGTCACTTCTCTCTCAGTGCCGCAGCCGGCAGGTGCGTGCCACTCGATCGGTGGAACTCCGGCAGTCGCCATGCGTGGGGTCAAGAGCGGGGCGGCAAGCAATGGCAACGCGACCCACAACAAGACGTTGGCGGTTCTAGGACGACTTCGTTGGCGAACCACGGCACGACCAGTCTAGCCTGAAAGTACGGGAGCAAGACAGTGTTCCCGCTACAACTCGCGTCGCGGCAAAAAATCGTTCGCTTGATACGAGCGAATGACCTTGCCTGGTTTGAATTCACTGAACAACCCGTCAACGACCTTGACGTGCCCCAGAACGTCACCGCGTCGTCCTGGCGCGGGCCCACGCGGGCCCACTTGACCACCAGGTTGTTCTGCCAGCACCAGTGTGGTGATGCCTTTCTCCTTGTCCGCGCGCAAGAGCACCTCGTATCGGTCCATAACGCCGGGCCAACCGCTGACCCACATCCACAAATGAGTCGGTGGGCAGACTTCTTCTTGCCCTCGAACCAAGTCGAACCAATACGTGTAGCATTCAGGATAGTCCAGTTGACTTGGCTCACCCACGACACAATCAACGAACCCCTGCGCACCACCCAAGCGAATTGGCACAGCCCCGCACGGTGCGGCCTCTGCTTTCTTTGGCGGCTCGGGTATTGGCCCACGCGACCGGCCTTCACACGCGACAACCCCAATAATGGTGACTAGGACGCTTGCGAAACGCATTGACGGCATCGTGACGCACATCTATGTAACCGTCTAGTACTGCGCGCCAGCTCGACGACGCGGGTTGCCTCAGCCGTGGTGGCAAAGTGCAATTTCTAGGAAACCCGAGAGCGACCCGTCTCGGAAGTGCACGAAGATGGCGAGCTACCTACGGTTGCTCCAATCCAATGGTCCTGCATTTACGGACCAAACGTGATGTTCGTGACGAATGAGTTGATGTTCCAGTTGGCGTCCGTATCGGTTTGGCTGGTCACCGGTTTGCCTTGAACGGTGAAGTTACTGAAGTGAACCCCGTTGATATTCACGGTGGACGACTTTCCGTGCAGGTTCAAAACCATCGATACATCCGCGCTCACGTTGGTAAAATAGGTATCCTTGATGATCGAGGTATTTGCGGCAGTCCGCCACGACGGAGGATCATTCAACTCGAGCGCGATGATGCTGCTATCTGCAGCTTCGATTCTGATGTTCTCGAATTTGGTATTTTGCACCACAGCCGTGTCGTAGGCGTCGATATTCAATGCGCGACCGGCTTTGACCACGTCGATGTCGCGAAACACGACCCCATCCATGGTCTGCCCCATCGTCTTGGTACCAACCTTGCAGCCGACCGAATTGGTGTAACAGACCACCTTCTCGTGCAGGATGTTCTTCGTGTTGATGGTCCCAGAATCGAACTCATTCTTGGTAGCCATACTGTCGTCCCCCGTATAAAGAAAGGCGTTGTATAGCTTGCCGTTCGTGGATTCGTCGAAATTGACGCCATCAGTATTGTTGTACTCGGTGGTCGTTGGTCGGCAATTGATCATCTTGTAATTCTGGATCGTGACAAGATCGCTCCGATAGATGAGCGTGTCCCAGAAGCTTGAGTCTCTGGCAATGATGCCGTCGATCAGAATGTTGGAACTCTGTTCGATTTTCAGCAGGTTGATCTTCGTATCGTTCTGGGCGCGAATCGATTTGCCATTTCCGTCGATGACCCCTCGACCCAGGATCTTCGTATTGCTGATCTTGAACATGCGAATCATGCCGTGCGAACAGCTCTCGATGTCGACTCCTCCGCTGCCCGTATTGAAGTCAGCTGTCGTGTTCGAGCCGTAGAGAATGGCGCCACCGGCAAGATACAGCGTCATATCGCTCTTCAACCACAGCTCGCCGACTTTGTATTTGCCTGGAGGAAAGTACAGGATGTTCTTGGTTGCCCCAGAGGCGGCATCGATGGCCGATTGGACCTTCGCTGTGACTAGAGTCGCCCCGGTACTATCCACCGTATAGTCCGCGATGCTCTTGACGTTGGCATCACCCAGACGAGGTGGGTTCAATTCTTCCGCATCGAGAAGAATGAATAGGAGCTCCTTAGCATCCACCTGGAGTATGAGGTAATTCGGACCACTTTCGAAAGTGATTGTGTTGCCGGTTTTGGCAGCGGAGAGCTTCTTGCTCTTGGGACTCAGCGTATACGAAGTGAAGCTCTCGTTGACTTTGACGGCAATACTCGCAGGGCTCGTACCAGACAAGGAAGCGTGCGCGTAGTGCACTTGCATCTCCGGGGAGAATTTGCTCAGCTTCTCTACGAACAATGGGGTTCCATTGGCTGTCACCGTATAGAGCGGGCTCTGTGCGGCTCCGGGCAAGGTCGGATAGGTAATAACGGTCTCGGTTGCACAAGCAGCGCCAGCGCAGCTGGTGCTGCTGCCGGCATTGCCGTTGTTGCCACCCACTGCGGTAACGCTCCCGGCTTCGGCACCTTGAGCCGTACCGCCTGAACCGGTGCGCCCGCCCAATGTTGTGCCGCCCGCGCTGATGTTTCCCCCCTGGCCGGAGCCACCTGGCCCTGTGGTTCCGGTGGTGAGACCGGCACCTGCACTTGCAGGACCACTGCCACCCGTCGCGCTGGTCGTTCCGCCAGAGCCGACCTTCGTGGTGCCACCAGTCGATGTCTCGGCTCCCCCCGCACCACTCGAGGCGGAACTGGATCCACCAGCGCTCGAGCCCCCTGTCTCGCGCCCTGTGACGCCACCGGAAGCGACGCTACTGCCGGTACCGCCTGCGGCGATGTTTCCGGATTGGCCACCCGAGCTGAGGCTGCCGCCGAGATTGGATGCTCCGCCATTGGCTCCCCCGCCCGGCGACTGGGACGAGCAGGCCAACTGAATTCCCATCAAGATTGCTGTGACTCTTCCGAATGAAACAGGCATTGGCGTCTTCATCGTTACTCCGCGGAGCTACCCCGATACGCACCCTAGATACCCCGACAAGGCCATCGTGATCACCAATTTCGCGTCCGTCGCGCGCATTCCCCGGCATCGACGCCTGGAACCAGGAGGCCGAAGTCCATGCCCAAAGCGCGGATTTGACGCCAAAGTGCAATCTCATACCCAGAAGTGAAGGAAGGGGTCTCACTCGTCCTATCCACCATGTCGAGAAAGGATCCGCACGCGGCTCTTCCCACCGCCTGTCGGCTCTACGCGAACCTCCACCCCCAGTCGTTCGGCAAGATCCCCCACATGGGAAACCACCCCCACTTGCCGCCCCTGGGCTTGGACTCGATCCAGAGCAGCCACGGCGATCTGAAGGGTGACGCTATCTAGGCTGCCGAATCCCTCGTCGATGAACAGCGTCTCGACGCGGATCTTCTCTGCCGATAGGGATGCCAGCCCCAGCGCCAGGGCCAACGAAACGAGAAACGTCTCCCCCCCGGAAAGGGATGCGACACTGCGACGTTCGCCCAGCAATTCCTCATCGACGACAATGATGTGAAGCCCTTCGGGTAGGCGCTCGAGGCGATAGCGCCGCGCCAGATCATGCAGATGCAGATTGGCATGGGCAAGCACCAAGTCTAGCGTTACCTCTTGCGCCAGGTGTCGAAGCCGTTTGCCATCCGCGGAACCGATGAGACTGCCTAGCAGCTGCCACTTCTCTGCCACTCGATGCTGCTGCTCCCTTTCACTGAGCTTGCGTCCTACCGCTTCGCGCCGCTCATCGGCGTCGCTCCGCCTGGAAATGGCCTCGGCGCGCTCGTTGCGCAGTCGCTCACGTTCCAAAGTGGCCACGCGCCCGAGTTCGACAAGCGTACTCAGCTCGATCGGCTGCGGGAGAGTCGCTCCAGCGTCAACAAGTGCGTCGCTCAACGCTTGGGAAATCGCGTCACTTTGCGCACGATGCGTGTCTCGCGCCAAAACGGCCTGCTCGAATCCACCACGTGCCCGGTCGACCGCAGTCTGCGCGATGACCAACCGAGCCTCGATGTCGGCAATCCCACTCGAGCCCCGTTGGAGTAGGAGTGCCAGCTCACTTCGCTCGATGGCCAGTTCTGGGCTCAATTGCCGTGTCGTCTCGAGCCAGCGTTCGAGCATCTGGTCACGGTTGTCGAACTCACCCTTGGCAATTCCCAGCGCCCGACTTATCCCATCCTGCTTCACCAGTGCTACAGCCAAGGCTTGCTCTGCGGCGACCCGTTGCGTGCGCGCAACGTCGTGGTTCTGGGTCGCAGCTTGCAATTGCACTCCCAACTCAGCCTCCACCTCTTCAGGCCTTCGTCCTTCGAACAGGGCGGCGCGCGACTCTTGACACTCATCAACCTTGGCCGAGGCGAAAGTGTGCCGCTGTTCCGCCTCGTTCATTTCCGTGGCACGCTCCGTTGCGCGACGCTCATGATCGGGAAGCTGCGATAGCAACTTGGTCCGTTCGAGCTCCAACACCATCTTGTTTGCCGCACGCGCCTGCCATTCGGCAACGGCCTGATCGGCCATGCTCAGGCAACTTGCCGGACTTTCACGCCAGCGCCTGCTCCAATCCTCGAAGTTGGGCTCGGACTCGATGGGCTCGAGGTCGCGGGTCTGCTCGGTAAGCAAAGACACACGTCGCTCTCGTTGGATCGCAAGGTCCCGCTCAAGGTCCGCAATCGCCCGCTCAATCGAGCGCAGCCGTGTCTCGGTGGCTGCATGCCGGGCAATCGACGCCGTAGCCCGCTGGGTCGCGGCCTGGGCCTCGATGGCTCTCCGTTTCGCCGCGCCGCGAGAGACCGCCGCTACCTCGAGCGCCTGAGCAAGCTCGCCCCGACGCTGAAGCAAGACCACCCGCTCCTCGTCGCTGCCCAAGGTCATGGCGCTCGGGCAACCGTCGAATTGCGTCAGTCGCTGGGAGAAAAAGTCGCACTCTTTCGCAACAGCTCTGACCGACCGCTCCGTGGACACAATACGCTCATCGATTCGAGCCACCTCTGCTAGCGCGTCAGCCTCTTCCCGCTGCAACCGAGTCAACCCCTGCTGCAGCTGGCCAACAGCCGCTCGCAGTGACTCGAGTCTCCGGCGCAATCGCGCAGTAACTTCCTGCATTGCCCGTCCACCGAATGGATGTTCGATGGCACCGCAGACTGCACAGGGCTCTCCCTCGCGCAGCGTGGCACGCAGGGCTTCCACGGACTCTCCTACCATTTGCTCTGCGCCGCGTAACTCAAGCGCCTTGGTCTCTGACTCTTGCCGTTGCAATTGGATGGCCAGACGACACGTCTCGACCTGCTGCTGAAATTCCCGAAGCCGTTCGCGCTGCTCGAGTTCGCATCGCTGCAAGAGTGATAATTCGGAGCTTTGCGCCGCCAATTCACCAAGGAGCTGCACCATCTCATCGTAACCGAGGAGGCTCCGCTCGGCATTCCGCTCGGTCGATTCGAGCGCTTCAACGTCGTCCAATCTCGCGAGTGTCTGCAGAGCCTCGGCGCGCGAAACGTCCGCCAACAGCTCCGACTTCGATGCTTCCACGTCAGTGGCGATTTGAGTCGCTTGAGTCTTACGCTCGAGCAGTTCCCGTTCCGCTTCGTCCAATTTGGATTGGCAGGCATCCATCTGCTCTAGTCGCGCTACGGCGCGCCTCAAAGCGTCGCGCTTTGCCGGCCAACCCTCGGCGAGACGCGCGCAATCTGGGTTGGCACCAAGCCAAACCAACAGTTCCGTCAGTTGACGTTCGATGTCTTCGTGGCGTTGATGCGCTACGGACAGTTCATCCCTCGCAATCGCGCATCTCTCTGCCGCGAGTCGCAAAGACTCGTGCTGTTGCTCACGGGTGACCCGGGCCTGACAAAGCTCCTGCTCCGCCACCGCAGCCAGCCGCAGGAGCGGTTGCGCCTCGAGTTTTTGGCGCTGGCTCTCCGCCAAGGCAAGCGCGACTGACTGTTCTATCTCCTGCCGCTCTTGCACGAGCTTTACTGCTTCATCGACAGCGCGGGCACTTTCGCCCAACTCCAATTCACGTCGTCGCCATTCGGCTTCGGCCTTCTGCAAGGCCTCAACAGGCTCCTTGGCCTCGAACATGACGAGCCGAAGCCGCGCGAGCTCGGTTCTCTCGGACAGCAGCGCGTCACTTCGCCGCTTCTGGGCCAAGAGCTCCTGCTCGGCGGCAGCCACGACACGAACCAGATCTTCTAGTCGCTTCTCATACCCAAGCCTGGCGTCGACAACCGCAACCTGCCGCTCCGCGCGCGCCAATTGCTCCGTCAGTTCTGTGATCGACCTGGCGAGCGCAGCAAGCGCCTCGTCGTCGAGAACCGGCGCAGCAGCGAGCTCGACATCGAGCAAGTCCAACTTGGCTCGCTCGCGCTTGGCACGATCGAAGCTCCGAACCGACAGGTCACCGAACTGCTCAGTGCCAGTCAGCTTCTCGAGCAAGATGGCGCGTTCTTCAGCGTCCGAAGCCAGAAATGCAGAGAACTCGTTCTGCGCTAGCAGGACTGCGCGAGTGAACTGTCTGAAGTCCAGGCCCAGCTTCTCTACGATCGCAGCCTTGGTTTCGCTGTTGTTGCCACCACAAGGTCTTCCCTCGTCCCTCAGGAACAACTCGTGGATGGGCGGCTGCAGCTTGCCACTCGGACGACCGTTGGCGCGCCTCAGACTTAGTCTGGCGCGATAGACGCGCCCGTCGATGCCAACGAACTCGACCTCGGCAAAACCACTACCTGCGCCACGTCGGAGTAGCTGAGTAGCGGCGTCTGAAGAAACGTCTTGACCACTCGAGTCGGGGACTTGGACCCTAAGAGCGCGAAGCAATCGCGGCGTCGATGCATACAGCGACAAACACAGTGCATCGAGGATGCTGCTCTTACCTGCCCCGGTTGGCCCCGACATCGCAAACACGCCGCAATCGCGGAGCGGTGGAGCGGTGAGATCCACTTCGAACGGCTCGGCCAACGATGCAAGGTTCTTGCCGCGAATGATCAGAATCTTCACACTTCACCATCCGCAGCGAGAAGTTCACGCAGGCAGTCGACCAAATCCGCACGCAGGGGCTCATTCGTACCCGAGCGCCGCCAAGCTTCCGCCAAGAGCTGTTCAGGATCGAGCGACTGCTTGACCTCATCGAGTGAACCGACAGGCAGCGGTTCGCCCACGTGGAACGGACTCGCTGGACGTCTTACTTCCGCAAGCCGCCAGGCGTAGACTGGCTTGCCCTTGAGCGCGTCATCGATCTGCGCCACCAGGTCGAAGATCTTGCCCCCCGTGGGCGCCAGCGCCACCTCCAACCATACCGGGGCTTGCACGTCTTCGGGCGTCGGAGACCAGCCGCGCAGCGCCAAAATCACCTGCTCGAGCGGCGCCGCATCGGTCGGGATCCGCAGCATGCTCACCGCGCGGGGCACTACCAATGACTCGATCCGCGCAGCCCGCTCGCCTTCAAACTCTGCGTAGACGACCTGATGCCGATAACGCCGCTCGGAAAAGGAGAGCGGGATGGGGCTTCCCGAATAGCGGACGTGCTCCCGGCTCCCCACGCGCCCCGCGCGATGCAAATGTCCAAGCGCGACGTAAGCGAACGCCTCGGAGAAGAGCCGATCCTGCAGGCGACTCAGGCCGCCGAGCATGATCGGGCGAATCGCGTCATTCTCGGTTTCCTCCTCGGCGTCGCGCTCTTGCTGCCCCCCGAGGACTGTCGCGTGCCCCATGGCAATGAGCGCTTGCCCCGGTGCTCGACGCAATTGCGCACGCTCGGTGAGCTGTTGATACAGCGCCTCGATGCCGCAAGCGTAGGCGTCCCTCTCGGATTCTACCCGTGGTACGTCGCCTGGCCGGAGAAATGGCACTGCCAAGCAGAGCGCCTCGACCCGTCCCGATGCACCCAAGAGTGGCACAATCAACTCGTCCAGGTTTGGGCCAGTCGAGTTACCTTCCGCGTCACAGGACCAAGGCACACGACCAATGACCGTCGCACCCAAGGCAGAAACGAGTGCATTCGGTGCCTCGAGGCGCGACGGTGAATCGTGATTACCAGCAATCGCGACGATTTGCAGCGTTGGACGCAGGACATGGGCGCGCACGATGAAGTCATAGAAGAGCCGTTGTGCCACTGCCGATGGATTGGCACCGTCGAAAACATCGCCAGCCATCAACAGCACGTCAATGGCTCGCTCGGCTATGACACAACACAACCAAGCCAGAAACTGCTCTTGCTCGAACGTGCGCTCCCGGTCCCGAAGCAATTGACCGAGGTGCCAGTCCGAAGTGTGCAGCAATCGCAACATTTTCGTTCCATTACTCCGAGCGCGAAGCGATCAATGCGTCGCACCCGCTGAACTTGCAAAGGCAGTCTGCGCGAGCCGCGTCAGATGTGAGCGAATATCCTCGGGCCATTCGCGGATCCGCTCGCGAAACTGATCTGCATCATCGGCAAAGAGCGCGCGCGACGCCTCTTCGAATCCCGGGAAATCGCCCGCCATCGCCCACATGAAGCGACTGATGGCATCACGCTGGCGATGCGCTTCCTCCTTCGCCGGTTGCTTCTTTCTTGCCTCATCGACCAGTCTGCGCAAAGCTCCCGAGATCCCGCCGGATTGTGTTTCAAGCCATTGCCAATGGCGAGGCAGCAACGACACTTCCCGACTAATCACCCCAAGCTTCGGACGCCCCGGTCCGACACGTGTCTTGTCCTCACTCGGCGCCTCCAAGAACATCGGGTGCTGACTCAATCGGCCGAGAACATCCTCGACTGTACCGCGCCAGTCGAAGTCGATTTGCGCACCCGTCTGATCCTCGAACACCAAGAGGGTCGCGCTCTCACCCGCATCGAGACGACGTTTTGCCGCAGCCAACGTCGTCTGAATGTCACCCGTCTCGATTTGCCGTTGCCCCGCGAAGGCCGTAAATGTTCGCTTCGTGTCCATGCGCACGAATATTACCCGGGTAAATTTGATTGTCAATAACATCCGGGTAATATTATCAACATCTCGTTTTTATTTGGTTTTACGTCACAGTCGCTGCTCGACCGCACGCCCTGCCGTGCGAGATTCCCTCCCAGCGTAGAGGTCATTCAGGACACGCAGCAGCAGCGGCCGGCGTTCATCGTGAGCAATGTGTTTCGCCTTCCATTCCAAGCGCGCCACTTCACCCTGAGCCACCCACTGTTCGATATCGTCCGGCAGTAGCGCTTCGAAGGCCTCACGAAGCAGTCCAGCCAAGGCCGCAACTCTTCCCTGTGTCGAGACAGCAAGGGTCACGCCACCCTTGCGCAAGACCCCGCCCAGATAGGCGCTCGCACATTTGGGGTCATCGACGGCGTTGACGAACAAGCGTCGCTTGCGCGCACCCTGCTCCACTCGCCGATTGACCTCTGCGGGGGCTGCAGCCACGACGAACCAAACACCCGCCAAGTCACTCGAGCGGAACGCGCGTCGAATGCAGTGCACCCCTTGGGCGATAACCTCGGGAAGGATCTGCGGCGCGACGACGGTAACTGCCGCACCCGCCGCAACGAGCGCAGAGATTTTCGATTTGGCTACATTCCCGCCTCCCACGACAAGGACTCGGCGCCCTGCAAGCTTGAGGAATACCGGATAGAGGTCGGGGGCGCGCTCAGCGCTGGTGTCGACGGTCGGCGGATTGGGTGGCATGGGAACGACTCGATTCGATTCTATCGGGCAGCAAGGCCGTATCACGAAGATCGATGCTTGGTCAAATGCGGCAGGTTCAATCAGATATCTTCGCGCACGGTATTGCTCAGCAAGAGGGTCGCCCGATTCAGTGCAGACCACGGAACTAGATATCGTCTTGGTTGAACGGTACGGGCGCTCTGGAGGACAACCTCACGACTGGCGAACTTCGCCGCTCGGCGAGTGCGTCTTCTACAGCGTTGGCTAAGGCGTCGACTGTGTAGGGCTTTGAAAGCCCGGTGAGCCCCTTCTGAAACGCTAGTTCGGCCCGTTCCGTTGGTGAATGGCCACTGGCCACGATGGCCCTCTGCCGGGGAAATAGCCCCCGCATTTGGTCAAAGCAGTGGTCCGGCCTGCACGCGCAGGTAATCGCTGGGCGTATCAGCATGATGCGCCGAGCCTTTACCGCTTGGCGCTACGTGCCGCTGGCCACACCCGCAGGAGCGACGGACGACAAACCCAGCGACAATCTCTGACAGTTGCTCGACCGGGTGCCCACCCATCTGGTCAAGCAAAATTCGAAATGCCCGTTCCGCAATCCGCGTAAAAGGTTGCGAAACCGTGGTCAACGGGGGAATCTCCAAGGCTGCCACCTGCAGATCATCGAAACCGGTCACAGGCATATCGCGTGGTACGAGTTAGCCGTGCTGACGCAAGACACGGATGGCTACCAACGCCATCGTGTCATTGGCGGCAACCACCGCGTCGAACTTGCCTTCGCGCGCGATGAGCTCTTCCATGGCTGCGCTACCGCCGCTCGTAGTGAAGTGCCCGTCGGTCACGAGCTTTGGATCGAATGCGATACCGTTACGGTCGAGGACGTCGCGATACGCCTGGAATCGCAACTTCGACTCGGGGTTCTTGGGCGCCCCGCCGATGTACGCAACCCGGCGGCAGCCGTGGCTCACGACAATGTGCTCGACCACGGCCTGCATACTGCGCCGGTTGTCGATGACGATGCTCGGGATTCCGGCAAGCTCAAATCCAACGCTGCAGCGGGGAAACGCGCCGCACTTTTCGGCAAATCGACCCATTGCTTCAGGCCCGCAGAAGGACGCAAGGGTCGTCGAGAGCAGGATCAGCCCGTCGATATTTTCGTGGCTCACTTGGTCGCAAATGGCGTTCTGTGCAATGGTCGTGTCGTTGAGACGGCCAACCGCACCGCCGTAGATTAGACTGACATGCACGTCGAATTTGTGACCCATTGCATCGCAGGCATGTCGAAAATTGGACTCATAGGACCCCATGAAATGGGTCATGTGGTTCATCAAGACGCCGATCGTCCTAAGTCCTAGTTGGCCACTGGGAGGAGAGACTGCAGGCCCAGCGGGGGAACGTTCAATTTCGGCAGGCGATACGGCTAGCGGACGAATGCTCATTGCGTGCGACGCACCAACCTGAACGTCATCCGCATGACGGCACGTCCGAGCCAAACGTTTATCCCCGAGGGCGGCTCGACACCTACATTCGCCACCATTGTCGTCCGCTAAGGCCGTCCGCTCGAGCTTCGTCGCCGGCAATCAACGCGCCACCGCCACACCTCCGCGCGAAACTCGACTAACACTCCTTGGTGACCCGCGCAGTCGGTTGGGGGGCACCCCCGCACATATTTCGCGGGAAACGGCGCGCATTCAGACCACGAGCACGCCCGCCAACGTGTGAGTGGCACGGTATCAAACACCATCGACTGCTCAAATCTCCGCTGCGTGCTAAGTCCCGAGCCTTGTCGCCCATTTTACCTCTGCCAACTGCCCTCGACATCCTCGGAGTTGGGGTCGTGCTGCCTGAAGAACGCATCGACATCGAATCAGTCTACGCCGAAGAGCGGGAACGAATCGATGCACAACTTTCCAAGCTCTCACCAGCATTTCGCGCGCGGCTGACCGCCAACTTGGGGCTCAAGAGCATTGCGAGTTTCGGCACGCGACTCTCCTCGGACGCCGGTCGTAGCGCTGCGACGTTGGCCCTCAGCCAAGCCAAGCTGCCTGAAGAACGCGTTGGCCTCATCCTCGACTACTCCACCTATGCTGCAGATTGTCCCGAGATCTGGTCACTTGCAAACGACGTCCAAGGCCATCTGGAAGCGTGCTCCGCCATATCCTTGAGCGTGCGTGGCGCCGGCTGTGCCGGACTTCACTCGGCGATGCTCGTCGCCGCAGCGATGCTCTCGGCCAATCCGTCGCTCGGGCCAGCGCTCTTGGTTGCGGCCGATCGCGCACCCACGGAAGGTCGCAGTTGCTTGCCGATATCGTTCATGTCCGACGCCGCCACGGCTCTCGTCGTGGCAAGCCCCGAAGTCCATACACGACCGCTGGCTCGAATTCACTCCGTCGCCATGAGCCAAGTGGGCCGATTCTCAAACGTCTTGGTGGCTGACGGCTACCCGCCGCGAATGACCATTGATGCTGCCTTATTCGAACGGAAGATCTTGCCGTTGCACTTCGTCATGTTACACAAAGTGCTGTCGCGCGCGCTGGCAGAAGCCAACATGCAGCAATGCGAACTCGACGGCATCGTGTACCCAAACACAACGGCTCTTGATCGCAAGGGGATTGCACGCGGGTTCGGGCTAGAGGAGGCACACTTGCTGGGACCCGGGCCAGCTCACCTCGGTCATGCCTTCGCCAATGACATGTTGATAAACTCCGCAGCATTGTTCGACCCGTCGAGCAACACCACGCGGCGGCGTACGGCATGGCTCGCTGCTGGCAGTGGGTTCTCCTGGGGGGCGGCCATCGTTGAGTTCGGAATCGAAAATGCTTCTGGATGATTTCGATCACTGGGCAACCCTTCAGCCCGAAGCAATTGCGCTGCGCGCCGACGGACAAGTCATTCGGTACCGCGAGCTCCGATCCATGGCCCATCGGGTGGCCCTGGCTCTAGCGGCTCAAGGCGTCAGCGTCGACGATCGGGTTGCCGTCTACATGCCCAAAAGTATGGTCGCGATTGTGAACGTTCTCGGCATTCTTTATGCCGGGGCCGCATACGTTCCGATCGATCCACGCGCCCCGGGGCCGCGAGTGGCACAGATCCTCTCGGGGTGCCGCGCTCGTGCTGTCATAGCGCACGGTCCCTATCTTGAAAAGCTGACGACATTCGACGAGCAACTGCTCGACGGCAACGAGCTGCTCACCCATAACTCCGAGGCCAATGATTGGGCCAGCCATCCGTACGCCCGCGCGGATTCCGCCGCATACATCCTATTCACCTCTGGTTCGACGGGAGAGCCCAAGGGCGTCGTCATCTCCCACGCGGCAGCGTGCAGTTTCGTGGACTGGGCGCGGCGCAGCTTTGCGTTGACTCCCACGGATCACCTGACAAGTTTTGCCCCACTCTCCTTCGACCTCTCGGTGTTCGATATCTTCGGCGCCCTCAGCAGTGGCGCCTCGGTGGACTTGGTCGGACCGGAACTCTTGCTGCGACCCAAGGAGCTCGTCAGGCGCCTTGCCGAATGGGAGACCTCCACGGTCTACGCGGTCCCATCGACAATTGCGTTGCTCGAGCGCGAAGGCGAGCTCGCTCGCTCGCCGTTGCCCAAGCTCCGCCAGGTGCTCTATGCCGGTGAACCATTTGCCATTCTGGCGCTCATTGCCGCAATGCAGGCACTGCCACAAGCACGATTTTATAACCTCTTCGGCCCCACCGAAACGAATGTTTGCACCTATCATCCCATTGTCGAGCACCCCCTCGTAAGCGACACTCAGGTTTCCATTGGGATGGCGTGCGACCATCTGGTCGTCGAACTGCTCGACGATGCCGGTCGTCCCGTAGCTCAGGGCGGCGAAGGCGAACTCTGCGTTGCTGGGACCGCGGTGATGACGGAGTACTTTGACAATCCCAGGGCGACCATCGCCGCATTCCACCCAGCAAGCTCGTTCGCGGACGGTCAACGTCGCTATCGAACCGGGGATCGCGCGATCGCGGACGCGTCGGGGCGATTCTGGTTCCGTGGCCGGCGAGACCGACTCGTCAAGCGCCGCGGCTATCGCGTCGAGCTTGGAGACATCGAGGCCGCACTGCAGAGGCACCCCCAGGTCCGCGAAGCAGTAGCCGTCGCCGAGTCGCAGGGAAGCGAAACGCGCATAATAGCGTACGTTTCGCTCAAGGCTCAAGGATCCTCGACCTCTTTGATTATGCGCGCACATTGTGGCAGTTTGCTACCGTCCTATATGGTTCCAGACTCGGTACAAATCGTAGACGAGCTACCGCGCACCCTCACGGGTAAGCTAGATTTGCAGTTGCTCCGGACCGAGGAGCAATCGTCATGATCATCGACAAGATCCGCTCCTATCTCGTGCATCAATTCTTTCGGGATGAGGCGGTCGAAGCTCTAGCGCTCGACCAACCGCTCGTTTCGTCTGGGCTACTCGATTCAGTCGCCACGCTCAAGGTAGTCCTCTTCCTTGAACAGGAATTCGAGATCGCTGTCGATTCGTCGGACATCATCGATGGCGCGCTCGAAACCCTGAGTTCAATGGAAGCCTTGGTACGGCGCAAGACCCGAGCCAAAAGCGCCTAGTTCCCCGCCACGCGTCGCCCTTGACCAATCCGTTCACGCCCAGCGTTGCGACGTGGCGTCTTGCCCCGCCCCAAGTAGTTCCTCGACGGATTGAATACGCCGATTCATCAGCACCATGTACATGTCGACGATCTCAGTATCCCGGTAGCCGATGCGCCGCAGGATCTTGACTGTAAAACCCAGATGCGCCCGACTTGCAAGACCATATCGTTCGTGGAAGGTCAGCATGTGCTGCATCATCTCGTGTCGAGAAAACGATGGTGATCCAGCCGGCAAGTCACCATAGCTGGAAAATCCAGTCGCCAAGAACGCCTCTCTCTTCCAACCGGCTTGTTCGGCTTGATCGACTATCTCGCACCCCGGATAGCCCCGAAGGTTGAAGTGATATGGCAAGAGCGACGGATGATCCAGTGAGCCAATGTAGTCGAGCGTCATCTGCGCTTCGTCGGATGTCTCCGTAGGGAAGCCGAACATGGTGTTGACGTTGACAACGATCTCTTGACGCTGTGTGTAGTTGATGATGCGACGCGCTTGGTCAAGCTCAATCTCTTTGCGAATTAGCGTTTGGATCCGCGGACAGGCGGACTCGATCGCATAGGTGACCCATACCGTGCCGGCTTCGACCATACGATCGACAAATGCTTCATCGCACAGATCGACGCGCAGACCGTTGACGAAATAGAGTCTGACCTTCAGCCGCTCAGCGATCAGCTGCTCGAACACTTTAAGTGCGCGTTTACGATCTACGTTGAAGAGGTCATCGACGACGTAGAAATCCTCGACCCCGAAATGATCGTAGAGGTGGCGGATATCTCGCACCACCCGCGCTGCCGACTGCAACCGCACTGGAGCGTCGGAGATCTGAAAGCAATAGGTACAGGAATAGGGGCAGCCTCGGCTGGTCACGAGCACCCCCTGTCGCCGATGGTTGTACGAATAGCTAAGAGCCTGCTCGTAATGTGCGAGCTCGACGAGATCGTAGCTCGGAAACGCCAATTCATCGAGGTTTGGCGCTTTCGCTCGCGACGTGCCCCGGGGGGCTGCGCCCAGTTTTGCTGGTCGTGTCAGCACTCCACGCTCGTACACGCCGGGGATGTCTGTCAATGCGACACCTAAAACGAGCGCCGAAAGAATCGGCTCCCCTTCCCCAACGCCAATGAATTGAAGGCCTTCGACATCATCGAACAACGTTCGACCAAGCGCCGTGGCGATGGGACCGCCAAGTAGTAGCGGTGCCTGGGTAGCCTGCTGTGCCACTTTGACAACACGACGCACTTCGTCGATGAATAGACTGATACTCCTGACGCCAATCCAGTTGGGACGAAAGTCTTCGATGATTTGGCGCAACCCCGCGTCGCTCGGCGCGTCGAGAGAGGTTTCGATGATGCGCACGTCCAAGTCCTTCTGGACTGACTTCGCATGTGCGGCAAGTCCCATCAGAGCGATGGGAAGCACGTGGACCTTGGGCCCAACGCGTGCACCCACCCAACGCGCGTTGTCATTGGCTTCGACGAGCAAGAGTCGGAGAGTCATGGTCTTGGCACTCGGACGAACCCCAGCTGCGGATGACTCGGCATACCGCAATGGACGCGCTCCGCAATCGGGGCCTGTCCCACAGGCTCGAACGCCCCACCGTAGAGCTTGGTTGGACCCAGAATCCCGAGCCACGCGGCTGCCAGTCGAAGTGCACTGGATGGATCGATGAGTTGGCACAAGTCCGAACCCGCCTCGCCCGAAAGGCGCAGGCCGCCGTCGACTGCCAACTGCCACGCTGGCGGAGCGCCCCAGTCGTCGGACGCGGCGCAGCCACCGCTCGACCTCTGGCCAGCGTGCGCCGGCGCGTCGAGAAAACCGACGACCTCGATTGCAGGCTCGAGTGCGCGTTCGCTCGTGCAATGGAGGTCAAATCGCTCGAGTACCAGCGCAAAGACACATTCAGCGGCTACGCACGATTGACCCGAAGCAGGTTGGACGAATGTCGGGTCCTGGGTCAGGGCCGCACCAAACAACAGGTCGAGCTTGTCGCCAACCACGACATACATGCGGGTCGCGCGCCCCCAGGCAATCTGGCGCGCCGCCTGAATGAGAGCCACGGCGGCACTTTCCTCACCATCGGCGAACGTAAGACTGGGGCCACCGAGACCCAGATCGAATGCGACGTGAGCGGCCGGAGCCCCATCGATCGAATCCGGAAAATCGATCGGATTGGTTGCCGCAACTCCCGCCCGCACGAGCCGGCGCGCGTAACGAACGGACGTCGTGGTTGCTCCCAGCGCCGAGCCGACCACGACCCCTTCTCTCGACCGTTCATCGGAACCTTCAGTATTTCCCATACCCGCACGCTGACGCGCCCCGTCAACCGCCACCAATGCCAATTGGCTCAACGGATCGAGTCTTCTGCCTCGCTCTGACCCGAGCAGCACCTGCGGGTCGAGCGCCACCGATAGGAAGCGGCCGTCTCCGCTGGTGTCCGGAACGATGATGCAACCTGCAGCTATGCTCACCCGTTGGAACGAAGCTGGCGCTCGCGCTCCCACCACGTGTTGTCTATCATGCATGGGCTAGCACCAACGCTGCGTCGTTGCCTCCAAATCCGAAGTTCGTCGAAACCGCGTGGGTGGCGACGACGTGAATGGGACGACCCTTCACGCAGTAGACGCGCCCATCGAATTCACTATCCACGAGGCCAGCCGTCGCCGGCACGATCCCCGTTTCGAGAGAGCGAATTGCGACAATGGCTTCGATGGCTCCTGCGGCACCCATGCAGTGCCCCGTCGTCGCCTTGACGGAATGCACCGGACATTTCGCGGCACGTGGACCAAGCGCACGCTCGAGGCTTGCCACCTCGGCAGCGTCGTTCAATGGCGTGCCCGTACCGTGAGCATTGACGAACCCTACTGCATCGACATCAATGTTCGCCGCGGCAAGCGCCAGCGTCAATGCGCGAGCGGCCCCCCTCCCCTCGGGATCGGGCGCAGTCAGATGATGTGCGTCGCAGGATACTCCTACAGCGCAGACGTAGCCGCGGACGCTATAACCTCGACGCTGCGCATCACTAGCACGCCGAAGCACGAGACAGCCTGCGCCTTCGCCCATCGACAGGCCCCGCCGATTTCGATCGAAGGGTCGGCAAGGTTCGGGATCGAGTGCGCGAAGCGCGTGAAACCCGGTGTAGGTGAAGCGTCCGAGTTGGTCGGTGCCTATCGCAAGCACGCAGTCGCAATCGCCTGCTCGCAGCCAATCTGCGCCAAGCCCAATGGCGATCGCGGAACTCGAGCAGGCCGTGTTGATCGTCATTCTCGGCCCTTCGATGCCGAGCGCGCCCGCAATGCAGTCAGCGAGCCAGCGCTTCTGGTATCGACGCCACCAATCGGCGGGCATCGCCGAGACATCGAGCAACGCCCGTTCGAGTACGTCCGTGCCCGCGCCGGCTGAACCAACAATCAGCCCAACGCGTGACGCTTCAACCTCGAGCGGTCCTGCCCGCAGCGCCTCCGTGGCCGCCATGACGCCGAGGCCGGCACTGCGGTCGGCGCCGACACTCGGCACATTTGCAGTGACCTCCGCTGCAAGCTGGGCGCGGCAGCCTTCCACCGCGAAGGCGCGAACCGTGGAGAAGGGTTGCCGGCCCTCGAGTAGGCCCTGCCAGAGCGCGTCAACGCCCACTCCGAGGGCCGTCACGGCCCCAAAAGCGGTCACGACCACGGCAGCATCGGGCATACGGCAGGCCCTATAGCATGGGCATGCCGGCCTACTCGGTCATAATCGAGCTCGTGTCTGCCCGCGCCCACCTCATTTTGGACCTAACGACGCTGCTCTACCAGAGTTTGCGTCTCGGTCCGACGACACCCGCCCTAACGCCCGATGAGCCGCTCTTTGGCGGGCGCCTGCCGCTCGACTCCGTGGACTCACTCCAATGGGCCACAGCGATAGAACAGCAATTTCACTGCGAACTGACGGAACGCGACTTCGCTGCTGGGGCGCTCGAATCCTTGGGGCAAATGGCAGACACGTTGTTGGTGCGCGGACTCGTCCCAGGGGCAGCCGAGTGCGCGCACGCCGACGCCATTGATGAACACTAGATCAAGCGCCAGAGCGAACGGTCATGGGCAAAGTTGGAACCGTCCGCCCAGGATCAGGTTGCTCATAAGATAGAGCAGCCCAGTATAATAGCGGTATTCGTCCTTGGGAGGGGCCTCGATATTCCATGCCGCTTGGAGGTACTGCTCCCGATCGGCATGCGTGCTCAGCGCGGCAAGGACCCCATTGACCAAGACCAGTTCGGCTGAGTGGTTTTGGTCCAACGCGTCTCCGCCGCTGATTGGGTATGCGGCACCGTAGGTGTCGATACCTTTGCCAGAAAAAAACTGCAGCACGTCGTCGATCTGTGAAGATTGCCAATGGTCAACGTTCCCCCAGAGGCGGTCGATCACGAGATTGAGAAAGACCCGATAGGCCTCGGCAGAAAAAGCCTCCCACCCCGCCACCGGCCTCGCGTCGAAAGATGCTCGAACGGGTACAAGCCCCGTCGTTGAATTGGCGGCGTTCCGCAAGAATTGCCGTGCGGCGTCGGCCGCGTCGGTATAGAAGGCGTCGCCCGTCACCTGGGCCCAGACGGCGTAGTATCCAGGCATTTCCAGCGCTGTCCCCGTTTGCCGCAGCGGGTTCTGCGCTGGCTCGTTGAAGACCAGCTTGGTCGCCTCGTCGAACGTGCCAACCTTCGCCACTTTGGTCGCATTGCTGGCCATGCCTGCTGCCGCGTTCGCGGCACCCGCGACGCCAGTTGGCGCACCTGCAGCACCGCTACCACCGCCGGCCATGGCAGTCTGGCCTGCAGCACCTGCAGCACCTGCAGCACCTGCAGCACCCGCAGCACCTGCAGCACCTGCAGCACCTGCAGCACCTGCAGCACCCGCAGCACCCGCAGCACCCGCAGCACCCGCAGCACCCGCAGCACCCGCAGCACCACCCGCGCCGAGACCGCTCGCGCTCACCTTGGGTCGCATTACCTCGAACAGATGCACCGCTTCAGCGGCGTAATCAGGCGAGCCCGCAGTTGTACCCCAGCGTTGCCGCGCCAAGAGCAGCGCCATGACGAACTGCTGCAGACCGTAGGGATCGGGGCAAGCTTTGCTCGATGCCGTGGCGGGAGGGAAGACTTGCGTGGTGTCGCAGCGCGATTCGAAGTGTCCCTGAAGCGGCCCGGACTTGTAGGCACGATTCGCAGCGAAGCGCCACAATCGATCGAATTCGTCTTTCCTGTTGAGCAGGACGGAAACCAGCATGGCTAGCCCCATCCCCTCGGTCCGTACCTCTCCGCCGTGTAGGATGTCTTTGATGAAAGCCTTGTCAGCGCCCGTCAGGAAGTAGATGGCCGAGTTGGCCGTGTCTCCGTGAAAGAGCTGCTCGTATGCGGCATCGAGCCTGTCGTCGATCTCGGTCTGCGTGCGCCCCAGGACATCGCGATAGGCGCTCTGATACGGCGTTGGGCAGGAAAGCGGCGCGAGCCCGTCGTACCGATCGTACCCCAGGTAGTCCACCGTAGGACTGCAGCCCATGGCTACCATGGCCAACCCAGCCACGACCAACCTGTGCCCAAATACCGACGGCCGAGACTTCATCGCCGGGAATTATCCCCGGATCTCGCACGAAAGCACCAAAAAATGCTTGGCTACTTCTGGAGAAAGCGCCGTACACGCCCTGTGAGCACACCCTTCGGGTGTGCCTGTATGAATGCCGCGGCACGCTTTCGTGCAGCTTCGGACTGGCCGGCACGATCCAACGCGTCGATGCGCAGCACCTCCGCCTCGAGGGCTAGCCTTGCCTTCGGGAAATCACGCTGGTAGGCGTCCAGCAACTGCTGCGCCGCTCGGGGCTCACTCGCGTTCAACTTGCCTCGTACCGCATCCAACGCCACCAATTCCGCTGCTAGGGCATTGCGCCCCGACAGGCGCGCCCCTGTGCGAACAGGGCCCGGCTCTTCAGCCGCGCGATTTGCCTTCACGTCCTGCAATGTCGGTTGAACCTCCAGCTCGGATGCCGGGCGGGATTGTGACTTATGACTGACATCCGCTTTGGCTGGGCTCAGTAATTCCTGCGGCTCAACGCTGGGAATGGAAGCCCCCGCGGACAAGCTACTGCGAACGAGTGGAACCGCCAGGGCCGCAGCAGAAACCACCATCGCAGCCAGAAGAAACGCGCCACGCTGCAACGTAAAGACTCGAGGCTTGGCCTGCGCAAGCGGAGCGTGCTCGAGCCCCAAGGTCTCGAGTACGGAGGCACGCGTGGCAGCCGACACACGCACGTCCATGCCAACTCGCAGCAAAGCTCCCAGAAGAGGTGAATTGGCCTGTTCGAACAGGCGGCTCGGGGGTCGACTTGACTCACTCATGAGCCCACCTTCGATGCATGGGAGAGTTCGATGGCGCTCATCAATTCGCGGAATTGGGCACGCGCTCGCCGCAATCGTGATGCCACCGTCCCCTGAGGGATCGATAGCAGTTTGGAAATATCGAGCATGCTCATTTCCTCGAACTCATAGAGAGAGAACACCAGCCGCAGATCCTCTTCCATGCGACCGAGAACCCAATCGAGCAGTTGGCGCATGCGCTTCTGATCGGTTAGCTGCTCTGGTGAACGATCCACGTCGACGAATTCCGCGACGTCCTGCATGTCCACTTCTTTGCGCCGCGCCATAGTCCGACGCGCGTGTGCAGCCACGCGCAAAGCAATCTGGATGAGAAAACTCTTTTCGGCTCCCGGACGAATATCGTCAAGCCTTCTGGCAACCGTGATGAGCGTGCGCTGAATCTCGTCGTCGAGTTGAGCCTCAGTGACACCAGCATTGCGCAGCACCCGCGCCACCATATCGAGGTGGTCGTCCACAATCGCTCGGAGGCGTGCTTCTCGCTCGGGTGAACTCATCGCCAACTTGTCTTCTCTGACACGCCACAGTGCCGGTGGCGAGGGTCGACGTACGACGGCAGTGGGGAATTCGAGAATCACTTCAGGCCTCTTTGCTCTGCCCGCATAGATTCCCGAACACGACCAACGTGATCATACTGGCAAGCTACCCTCAGACTACCAACCGAACAACCAGCCGATCCCCGCTTGCCACGCGATTGGCTCCGTGTGCCCTACCTCGGTGCCCGGAGAATTCGTCAGGTAGCGACGCGAGGCAATTGGCGCCAAGAGCTCAACTTCCAGCGCGAGATCAACGTGACGCGCCAAGCGAACCCGCCCACGCCCTAGTCCTCCCACGAAGCCAGTCAGACGCTTCGATGGCTGCGACACGTCGACGACGCGATCCGTTACTGTCAGTCGTGCCAATTCGAAGACGGCACAGGGAGTCAACGTGATCGTCGCGGTTGCCGCCCAAACCACAGGACAGCCCTGAAATGAGACGCCTACGTAGCTGACCCGAATCTCGCTCTTCGGCTGCAGCGTGTCACTGGGACTGTAGAAGGCCCCGATCGACAACTCGGATGCCCATCCTTCGGTCAGCGCGAATTGCTGGGACAGCAGCAATGACAAGCCGAAACTGGTTTGGGGCCAGACACGTTGCGTGGCAAAGGCCGTCACCCCGACATGAGTCGCGTTTCCTGCCGCCGAACCGGTCGAAGGTGTTGACGCAGTTGGCGTGTCCTCGATTTTGGCTGGCGGCGTCGCAATGGACGGTGGTTTTGATGCAACGGCGGGGTCCGTCGCGGCCGCACCCGCACGGCCCGTCGCATTGGAAGTCGTACCTGGTGTCGTCGGCGTTGACGCTGAGCCGGTCGCGGCCCGCTCCACGGTTTGTTCGATCGCCAAGGCGGCGGTGAGCGACAATGCCTCGACGACTTCGGCACAGTCGACGCCGTCGACGGCGCGCAATTCCGATTCACCGCGCTCGTCGGTAAGCCGAAGCTCGCCTCGAACCCCACGGTCCTTTGGGGTCAACCGAACGTTGACGATCCATCCACGACCATTCGATTCGGCGATCTGAATGCGGTCCGAGCGCGACCGCAACCCAAGCGCAAAGGTCTCGCGGTCCGAGCAGCCTTGAGGCGCGGCGAATTCCACAACGACGCTGACCACATCCCGAGCGCTCGCCGGTGCTGCGGCAAGCGCCAGCACCGAAGAAATGCTGGCCTTTCGGATGCGAACCACAGTGCGACGTTGCCACGATCCGTGCCGCGCAGGCTAGAGCAGATGGCCATTTGTGCCGATCTTGCCGAACCGCTGCCTCACTCGGCCGGTGGTGGACCATGCCGGGCGGCCAGTACCGGCAGCGCACTGCATGGAGATTCCGCTGACCCGGATCGGATCTGTGGCCCAAACGTCCAACGAATCCATCGGACAAACACGACAAATCGTCGGAAAGTCAGTCGAGCCGCCTTGATTTTTCGGCTCCGACGTCAAATCCTGGCACGAGATGGAACTGCAGACGCTGCTTGAGAAGGTGGAGCCTTCGAGGCTCAAGCAACTCGGAACCCTTTTCTGCCTGGGAGACGGCTTGACCAAAGCTGAGCTGGTCGATTGGGTCTGCCAGGAGCTTCCGTTCTGCCAGGTCGAAGAGGACGGAGCTTGTGTTGGCATCGACGGCGCCTTCTACATTGCCGTCGACTGGGTTAACGACATGACAACGCTGGAACTGTTGCGGGAGACCCTCTGGGTTCGAGAGGCACCCTACGGCAGTACGCGTCGCTTCGTCATTACCGAGGAGGCCAGCGATCTGTCACTCACGGATGCACGCATGCTGTTGGGCCTCTTGGCCGTGGCCACCTACAACCAAGGTGAACTACCTATACCGGCTGATCTGTCCTCGTCGAGATATGGCAAGGCGTTGCGCATCGAAGAAGTCACTGCACCCAATACTACCCCATCAACGCGACCATCCCAGCGCCCCGAAGCCACGTCGGACAACCACCGACCATCGATTCCACCCGGCTTCTCCGAGACTTTCGACAGCATGCGCCCGAAGCGCCATAGCGTGCGACCGGCGTCGAACGCAAGCGTGCTCGATGACGAAGAGCAGAGCGGAATCATCGCGATCGAGCCGGCGCTCATCGAATACGCACTCACGCTGCCACGTCATTCGCTCGTCTCCGCCGCGTTTGCGCTCGCCGAACGCGGCGCCCGCACGCATTCCGTTTGTTTCGGCAAGAGCGGACGCGCCGTCCTCAAGCGTGATGCCGTCGAGGCCGCCCAGCACCTGTACGAAGACCACCGCGACTCGGTGCCGCCCCCGGCGAATCAGGACGCGATGAACGCGTACCGCAAGCGATTGACCACCAGTCTGACCTTCTTCGGCATCCCGATCCCCGATGCGTCCGCGCTCGTCGCCATCGCCCTCGAACTTGGTACTTTTCCCGAATTCTACTCGGAACTGTCTCCACCCCCCATGCTTCTATTGCGCGACGAGCTCGCGCAGGCCCCTGACGAACTCATCGAGGCAATCCTGCAATTGATGTACGACAGCCTGTACTGGGATCAGTTAGACTCGGCCGCCGCATTGACCAGGGAAGTGCAGGCCTTGCACTAAGCAGCCGAGCGGCCTCACCCACGCCGAAATCTCGTTCCCAACTCGAGCAGAGGTTGCTCGAAGAGTCGGTGCGAAAGAGTGGCAACAGCCACCGACAGCGGCAACGCCAGAACAAAGACGGTGCCGGCTTGCTCGCGCAACGAAGGGCAAAGCGTGCGAACGAGGCCAATCAAAGGGACGTGCCATAGGTAAATCCCGTAGCTGATGCGACCGATGAACCGGGTCCCCTCGCTATCGAACAGGCGGACAAGGCCGTGATCATGCCGCACCGAACAACACAAGACTAATACGGCCAACCCCAGATGTAATACTGGCGTCTTCGCCCAAGGGACGATGACCAAGCTGACAACCACTACAGCAACCAATGTTGCGGAGTGTCGCCTGCCCACGATCTGCATCAGCCTGGGGCCGAGCGCTTCGTCGTGAATTGCTAGGGCCAAGAGGGCACCAAATCCAATGGGACTCGCAAAACTGGTGACGATCGTTACCGGCAGTGAGTGCCGAAAACTTGGGTCACCAATGACTCCGCTCTCAAGCAAAATGTCGAGCAGTAGCCAGGTGCCAATGACGAATGCTGCCGCCGACAAGTGTCGACACCAACGCAAGACTGGTGCCCAAAACGCATAGAACTGCTCTTCAGTACATAGCGACCAAGCGAACACGAAAAGCGCAGGCCCGGCCGGCGTAAGCTCAGTCGTCCAATTGGCAATGTAGATCGCGTAGTAGGGCCAGCGTGCCAGAAAATTGCGGCTTGGCTCCCAGTCAGGGCGCACCCATAGCGCGAAGACTAGATGCAGCCCCAACACCAAGTAGTAAAGCGGAAAGATGCGCAGACTACGCCGCGCGTAAAACGCAGCCAGGTCAATCCGACCAACCCTTTTGCGTTCGCGAACGAGCAGCGTCGTGATCAGAAAGCCGCTGATGGCGAAGAATAGATCGACTCCGATGGGCCCGCGCCCCATAAGTCCCGAGTACGGGCGCGGTGTGGAGTGGTGCCAAACCACGGGCACGATGCTGACCATCCGCAGGCCATCGAGAGACGCAAAGTAGCGTTGCTCGAGAAACGAGCGAAACAGACGGTCACGCGAGGATTCGGCAGACATGACTAAGGCCTGCAGCCTAGTCGCACCCAGACCGACAAAGAAGGTTTCAATTGGCCCGAATCCTGCAGATCGGCTCGCAGTTCGGGGGTCTGGTCTTAAGTTCGCTTCTGAAGGGCCGCTCGAATGAACAAGGCACTTAGCCCTTCGGTCTCCGACTCAACCATTTCGAAGCCCGCGCACCCGAGGCACGCTCCATGTCGACGAAGGACTCCTCCACCGAATCGCGACCTATGTCGGCGCAAGTGGGAAACCCCAACCACACTGTGTTGGTCTGCTCCACTTCAACTGTCGAGACACGGCCGTGAGTGACGAGGAAGACGCGGAACTGCTGCAGGTCTATCTCGACGAGGCACGTGAGCATCTCAGCGGCATCGAGGGCGATCTCCTTGAGCTCGAGACAACCGGCGCACCGGACCCAGACTTGGTAAACAAAGTGTTCCGCGCCGTGCACTCAGTGAAGGGCGGGGCGGGCTTCTTTGGCCTGGAATCGATCAAGACGCTCTCGCACGCCATGGAAAACGTGCTCGGCCAAATGCGCAAGAGCGAACTCGCAGCGACACCCGAGGTCATCGGTGTGCTGTTGAAGTCGGCGGACTCCCTCGTCCGCATGCTCGACAACCCCGCAGCGAGCAACCAGACTGACGTCACTGGCTTCACTCGTGAACTCGAAAGCATGAGCTTGCCAACGGCGCCCCTTTTGGCCGTCGAGCGCACCGAATCCGCGGACACCCACACAACCACTGCCAATACGCGGGAAGATGCAGCTTCAGCCGCCGCGCCAGCTCCGTCTACTTCGACGACCACCAAGCCCTTGGCGGCTCCGTCTGCCGTGTCCAATCCGCTCGGCACCTCACCCAACGAATCCGCCTCCCTTCCAGAACAACCGCGGCACAAGCCAGCACCAACCGCTGGCGAAACAAGCATTCGCGTCCAGGTCGGGATCCTCGATCGACTCATGACCCTCGCCGGAGAGTTGGTGCTGACGCGCAATCAGCTTCTGGAAAGCCACGAAACCAACTCGAAACGGGGTACCGACGCCACTCAACGCATCGACCATATTACGACCGAACTGCAAGACGCGATCATGTCCACGCGCATGCAGTCCATTGGCATGGTGTTTCAGAAGTTTCGACGCGTCGTGCGCGACCTGGCAAGTTCCCTGGGAAAAGAGGTCGATTTAACCATCGAGGGAGAAGAGGTCGAGCTCGATCGCTCAATCATCGAGGCCATAGGCGATCCTCTAACACACCTCGTCCGCAACTCCCTCGACCACGGGATAGAGCGCCCCGAGATCCGCCTCGCCCAAAACAAGCCCCGACGTGGAACTCTTCGTCTGAGCGCCTTTCATAAGGCTGGGCAGGTCATCATCGAAATCGCCGACGACGGAGCAGGAATCGACCCCGCCAAGGTGCGAGCCAAGGCGCTCGAAAAGGGGCTCTGTACCAAGGATCAGCTCGCGAGCATGAGCGAGAACGCGATCGTGAAGTTGATTTTCCGCCCTGGATTCTCGACGGCCACAGAGGTCACCGAGGTATCGGGACGCGGGGTCGGTATGGATGTCGTCCATTCGAACTTATCGCGTCTGGGTGGCGTCGTAGACGTTCAATCCGCCGTTGGCGCTGGCAGTTTGATGCGGATCAAACTGCCGCTGACGCTCGCCATCATCCCTTGCCTGCTCGTTGCCGAAGAAGGGGAAATATTCGCCATTCCCCAAGCGAGCCTCATCGAGCTGCACCGCATCCCCGCCCAAGATGCACGCCAACGCGTCAGGAAATTCGGCGACGTCTTGGTTCTACACTTGCGCGGTGAACTGATCCCGCTGATTCGCCTGCGCGACGTCCTCGGTATCCCCAGCCGCACCTTTGCGACGGAGGCCGACACCCGCGCGCTCGATCAACGCGAAACTGGATTCGATCGTCGACAGGAACCATCCAGCGGAGACGCGGAACGCCGTCGCGATGCCGACCGACGACACAGCCACCGCGGCGCGGTCAACATTGCCATTGTTGCAGCTGGAGACTTTCGTTACGGCATCATGGTCGAGAACTTGCTGGATTCGCTCGAGATCGTCGTCAAGCCGCTCGGGCGGCACCTACGGCACTGCGATTCGTACGCTGGGGCCACCATTCTCGGCGATGGTCGGTTGGCGCTGATTCTCGATGTCGTGTCGATGGCTCGCCGCCTCCAGTCGGCTGACGGTAATGAGGCCCTCGCGTCCGCCAAGGCGGCTGCACCGAAGACCGTCGATTCGACGGACCGAATGACCCTCATCCTCGTCGAGAACAGTGGCGATGAGCTAATGGCAATCCCACTTGGACTCATCGAGCGTATTGAACGCCTGAGGCGAGACGACATGCAACACGTTGGCGGCAGGCGCACTCTAACCTACCGTGGTCATAGTCTACCGCTGCTGGCGGTCGAGGAAGTCGTTCAAATCAAGCCCTGCCGTGACCAGGCAAGCGTATATGCCGTTGTGTATCGGAGTCACGAACGCGAGGTCGGTCTCATTGTTTCGGATCTGATCGACATCATCGACTCCAGCGCCGAGCTCGACGAACTGACGCATCGACAACCTGGCGTATTTGGCTCGCTGCTTGTGGACGGACGAGTCACACTGCTACTCGACATACACGGCATTGCACGCGACCGACTTGGGATCCCTGCGCCGGCCGAATCAGGCGCACCGAAACGCACTCGCACCGTGCTGGTCGTCGATGACTCGCGCTTCTTCCGTGAACGCATTACGGAGTTCAACCGCGAAGCCGGCTTCGAAGTTGTTACGGCCGAGGATGGCGTGCAAGGGCTCGACGCACTTGACCGCCATGCCGCGGAGATCGATCTGGTCATCACGGACATCGAGATGCCGCATCTCGATGGTTTCGAGTTCACGCGACGCTTGCGCGCCGATGCGCGCTTCAAGCACCTACCCGTCATAGCCGTCACCTCCTTGATGGGAGAAGAAGCCGAAAAGCGCGGCCAACAGGCTGGGATCTCCGAGTACATGATCAAGCTCGATCGCGAGCGCATCATGGATCGCGTCAACTATTACTTGCGCGCTCATTCGAGCAGCAATCAATGGAGTGCAGCGTGAACCAGACAGCCCCGATCGCGGCAAGTCCATCGGTACAGGCTGCCGTATTTCGCGTAGGACGCTACGCGTGCGGATTGCTCATCGCGAGCATCCAGGAGATCAACAAGAACCTGCTGCTTACCCCCGTGCACGAAGCGCCCAACTATGTCCTGGGCATCATCAACTTGCGCGGCAACATCGTTACCGTCATCGACCTCGCGCGTAGGCTTGGACTGGAAGCGACGGAGCTGCAGCCAGGCACGCGGAATCTCATCGTCAAACACGACCGTGAGATGGTCGGGTTCGTCGTCGATTCCGTCGATGACATCGTAGAGCTCGATCCTTCCGCAATCCTACCGACCCCAACGCACTTGACCCGTGAACTTGGAGATGCCTTCAGCGGCGTCGTGCAGCTCGGCAGTGAGCTCATCGCCCTGCTTGAGCTCGAATACCTACTCCGTGATCCAAGTAGCCCATGAGCCGCAACCCCGCCCCCAGTAGAGGATTTTACGTATGACCGCCCGTACCCAAGTCAAGCGCACCACGAAGAACAAGACGCGCCCCAATGGTAAGGTTGCCGCACAAGCCAAGACGGGAGCAAACGGCAAGCACAAGGTCAAATACCCCTCCCTTGTGCCGCACATCGACGCGCTACCGATTGGTGACCCAACGGACAGCCGCGACTTGGGGGACGGGATCCATTGGGTTGGCGTTGACACTCAGGACGCCTTCCGCTGCAATCCCTATTTGCTCGTCGATGGCGCGGACGCAGTCTTGATCGATCCGGGTGGCTTGTTGACTGCACCTGGCGTCATTGCCCGCGTCGCCGAGTTGATCGATCTGCGCCAGATCCGCTACGTGATTGGGCACCATCAAGACCCAGACGTCATCTCCGCGATCAGCTACCTACGCCCGCTGGTCGCTCCCGATTGCAAACTCGTCTGTCACAGTCGGATGAGCGTCCTCATCAAACATCTCGGCGCGGGCTTCCCGTTCCTGGAGATCGACAAGTCGCGTTGGCAGCTCAGTTTCGGCCACGGTCGCCAATTGACGTTTGCGCACACACCCTACCTCCATTCACCAGGCGCCATCGTCACCTACGATGCTTACAGCCAAACAGTCTTCACGTCCGACCTTTTCGGCGGCATCACTGAAAAGTGGAAGCTCGAAGCTGGTCCGAACTACCTGGAACAGATCATGGCGTTTCACGTCGACTACATGCCCAGTGTCGACATTCTTGCCACCGGGATCGAGAACATTCGAGCACTGGGGCCCATTAGCCGCATTGCACCGCAGCACGGGTGTATCATCGAAGGCAGTGACGTGGAGCGTCTCCTGACATCGGTTTCCCAACTCCAGGTCGGCATGTATGCGGATAAGGCGTTTCAAGCGCGGGTGGAGATCCACCAGGAGGCTATTCGCATGAAACAGATGGCAGAGAATGCCTCGATTCCGCTGATGTACGCGGACGCACAAGGTGTCATCCGCTTCACGAACCGCGCCAGTTTGGAACTATTCGGTCGTCTCGAAGAGCACATGCCATGCGCGGCAAATGAAATTATTGGCAAGTCGTTCGACATGTTCCATCGCGATGCGAAGCACCAGCGCCGCATGCTGGCCGATCCGCACCGGAGTTTTCCGCGCACTGCGGTCGTTCGATTTGGCCCAGCAACGCTGAAGATCAGCGCCTTTGCGATCTGGGGAGCGGAGGGGGAATTTCTCGGGGTTGGCGTCGGCTGGGAGGATCTCTCTGGGGTCCAAGCCAGCGTCGACAACTTGCACGCAGTGGTCAGCGAGATTACCCCAATTACGGTCGATCTAAAACAGAAGTCGACAAGTATTGCCGAACGAATTGCCAGCGTTGCTGCTGCCTCCGAAGAACTGAGCACCACCATGAACGTGGTCTCCAGCGCTGCGCACGAATCTCAGTCGGCCGTCACGAACGTAGCTGCTGCGACGGAGCAGTTGAGCGTTACCGTGAACGACATCGCCTCTAACGCGGAGCGCGCGCGGCGCGTTGCCGAACACGCAGTTCAGAGCGCGCAGAGCGCCACGAGCAAGGTGGACATGCTCGGCACCGCCGCCGCCGAGATAAGCTTAGTTATCGACACCATCGTCGAAATCGCGGAACAAACGAAACTGTTGGCGCTCAACGCCACCATTGAAGCCGCTCGCGCTGGAGAGGCTGGAAAAGGCTTCGCGGTCGTCGCCAGCGAGGTCAAAGATCTGGCCAAACAGACGAACGGAGCAACGGCGGATATTCGTAGTAAGATCCAGGCAATTCAGAATTCTGCCCGGACCACGATCGAAGAGATAGGAAAGATCAACGCAGTCATTCAGGAAGTCAGCGAGTTCGTTGCGACCGTGGCAACAGCAACCGAGGAGCAGAGCGCCACGACGAAAGCCATCGCCGGCAATATCGGTGAAGTGAGTATCGGCATCCGCGATATGACTAGCAACGTATCCCAAGCTGCCGAGGTCACTCGTGACCAAGCACGAGGGATCACCGTTGGAAGCACGGAGGTCTCCACTATTGACACTATCGCCGGACGACTCACTGAGGTAACGGCTCGGCTTGCGGAGACCGCAGAGCAGCTTGGCAGCCGTGTCGGACGCGGAGTCACCCGAGAGTCATGAGCGCACCGCTGCGCGCGGTCGTTGCCGATGATTCTGCTCTATTTCGTGCCTTGTTGGTTCGCAGCCTGACGAGTCTCGGTGGCGTGGAAGTCGTGGGTCAGGCCGCCAACGGCGGCGAGGCTCTCGAACTGGTTCGCAAGCAAATTCCCGACCTTCTAACGCTGGATCTAAACATGCCCGTGCTCGATGGTCTCGAGACGCTGCGCGCCTTGCGCGAGGCAAAGGCCACTTGTGAGGTCATTGTCGTCAGCTCGGAAACGCGCCAAGGCGCTACCGCCACGTTGGAAGCGCTACAGCTCGGGGCTGTAGATTTCATAACCAAGCCGGCGGCGGACAACGCCCAAGTAAGCGCGGAGGCGCTCAGCAGCGAACTACGGCGCCAACTAGCCATCGTGCGCATGCGCCGTGACCACCGCAGACACGTTGGCGAGGGGCGCGTGCCGTCATCGACGTTGGGGGCGACACCCGCGGCAAAAGCGCTATCGGCGCGCCCCCAATCGCCCGCTGCCTTTTGTCCCGAAGTCGTCGTCATTGGCATTTCTACTGGCGGCCCGAGTGCCTTGCCGGTTGTGCTGGGAGGATTGCCGCTCGAACTCGAGCTACCCATTCTCATCGTTCAGCACATGCCCCCCTTGTTCACAGCGAGCCTTGCGGAGTCACTTGATCGCAAGTGTCCACTACGCGTCGTAGAAGGCCGAAACGGGCAGCTAGTCACCAAAGGGTACGTCTATTTGGCTCCCGGCGGAAAACAGTTCAAGGTCAAGCGTGCATTCGACCAATCGCTGCGCCTCATGGTTACTGACGATCCGCCGGAGAACCACTGCCGCCCTTCAGTCGACACCTTGTTCCGATCGGTCGCCCAAGAGTATGGCGGACGTGTCTTGGCTGTCATAATGACTGGCATGGGCAACGACGGCGTCGCTGGTTTGCGTGCGCTCAAGAACCTTGGGGCGCACATCATCGCCCAGGATGAGGCTACTTCGGCGGTATTTGGAATGCCGCAGGAGGCAATCCGAGCAGCGGTCGTGGATGATATCCTGCCGCTCGAACGGATCGCACCAACCATCGTCAAGCTCGTCACGCAACATGCCCATTAGTGCGGCCACGCCTGCCGAACTTCGAGACCTGGCGGCATACTTGAGCGCCGCGTCGGGAATCGAGCTCGACGAATCCAAACAGTACCTGTTCGAGGCACGTCTACGAAAGCTCATTGATGAGCAAGGCTGCAACTCGCTGGCGGGGCTACTCGATCGAGCCCGACGTGATGCTGCAGGCAAGCTCCGTGTAGCGCTGATTGACGCTATCAGTACCAATGAGACGTACTTCTTTCGCGAGCCGCAACAGTTCGCACTATTGACCCACAAGATCTTACCCGACCATTTCGAAACACACAATCCAAGGCGCTGCCGCATCTGGTGTGCCGCCACGTCGACGGGTCAAGAGCTCTACAGCGTAGCAATTGCCATGAAAGAGATGCTCGGCTCCCTCAACAAGTTCGACATTCAGATCCTCGGAACCGACATATCCAGTACCGTGCTCGAACGGGCAAGTCGCGGCATCTACACGCCACTCGAAGTCTCGCGGGGCCTTTCAACCGATCGACTTCAGCGATTCTTTGTGCCAAACGGGGAGCGTTGGGTCATAAGTGATGAATTGCGCGGGTTGGCTTGTTTTCGACGATTGAATTTGCTCGAACCGGCCCAAGATCTTGGCCCTTTCGACATCGTTCTTTGTCGCAACTTGGCGATCTATTTCTCGCCGGCCAACCGAATCAAACTGTTTTCCAATCTTGCCTCCCGTCTGCGGCGTGGGGGCACACTGCTCGTGAGCATGACCGAGAATCTTGGGCCCAAATCGGCGCCATTTGTGCGCCGTGAACACCGCGGCGTCGCCTACTATGAGTTGCCGTAACGGGCGGCGGGTGTGGCGCCATCTCGGAACCATTGGCCGAGACGCGCCCCATGACTGCACACATATGCGCACCTATCGAGAACCGTCCATTCAGCCGTTGGTGCGATTGGAATGCAGCTTTCGGAGACATGCCAGTGAAGGCGAACCTTCTGCTGATCGAAGACAGCGATGTGCAGGGCAGCGCCGTCAAGCGGACTCTCGAGACCCTAGGCTACCAGGTCTCTTGGGCACGCTCCGGAATAGAAGGCCTCAAGTTGGCGCGCATCGAACGCCCTGACTTGGTCATCCTCGACGTGGTGATGGCCGACGTGGACGGGTTCGCCGTTTGCCGCTGGCTCAAGATGACCAATGATACGCGCGACATTCCCGTCATCATGCTCACCGTCCGGAGTGATGTCCATGATCGCGTTGAAGGGCTCAACGTCGGCGCCAATGACTACTTACCCAAACCCTTCGCCGATGAAGAGCTCGAGGCAAGGATCCTAGCGGCACTGCGTGTCCGCGCCACTCAATCCGAGCTTCGAGAACGCAACCAACAGCTCGAGGCGATGATCCATCGAGTCGAAGCGCTGGCCATCACCGATCCATTGACGGGCCTGTTCAATCGCCGAAGATTTGCCGATGTCTTGCGGCGAGAGTTCGCCGTCACCAAGCGCTACCACAACGTACTAAGTTGCCTGATGATCGACATCGATCACTTCAAATTGATAAATGATCGTCATGGTCACGACTTTGGCGATACGGTCCTAAAGGACGTCGCGGTCACCTTGCTCCACAATTTGCGTGAAGTCGATCTCGCGTGCCGCTACGGTGGCGAGGAGTTCGCAGTTCTCTTGCCTCACACGTCCAAGGAAAATGCGCTCGTCGTGGCCGAACGCATCATCCGTTGTGTTCGCGAACTAAAACTGGAACCCGGTGGGGCTGCCGGTGGGGCTGCCGCTGGGGCCACCGCTACGGTCAGCGTCAGCGTCGGGATCGCGTCGACCAAAGACGTTACGACGAATGAAGCCGAGGAGTTGGTCCGTTCTGCGGACGTTGCCTTGTACGAGGCCAAACGTCTCGGGCGCGATCGGATCGTGACTTTTGCCGCGGTGACCGAGCGTCCGCCGGGATAGGGCGACCGTGCCGAGATGCCCCCGAACCGTCTGAGGGCTGTCGCGGTGGCGCAAGCCTACACATGCAAGAATGACACAGGTGTCATTGAAATTCGCTCTACCCAGTATTTTCGGCGAATCGAAGCACTTGAGGAGTTGACGTCGCCGTCATTGTCCGCGGAGCGGATTGGTCTAGTGGGCAGATTTTGCGCGAATTCGCCAGAGCCATCGGCGCGCGTCCCCCAAAGTCGGCACGGGCGGCAGCACCCATTACCTCAACTATTCAAGTAATTTCAAGACATTACATCTAGTGACGTCAAAACCGTACAACCGAGTTCGACGCTCCGTCGCAGTCACGTAGGCTTGGCGACTCCGACGCCAAGCTGCTCACTGCACCAACGAACAAAGGTGCTAGCTTGCGCCGCGCGCCGCGCTTTCTGTGCGGCCAAGTAGGTTCACCCTTTACGCCTCTGCGGGGTTCAAGACACGTCCAACCGTGGAGCTTTGACAGCGAGCATCAGCGATGAGTCGATATCTCTTTACGTCAGAATCCGTCAGTGAAGGCCATCCCGACAAGATGTGCGATCAGATCTCCGACGCGGTGCTCGATGCCGCTCTGTCGGAAGATCCTCGCAGTCGCGTGGCTTGCGAGACCCTTTGCAAGACCGGCTTCGTGGTACTCGCTGGCGAGATCACGACCCGCGCCAAAAATCTCGATTTTGGCAAGGTTGCCCGCGGCGTCATTAAGGACATTGGCTACACGGATTCGAGCATGGGGTTCGACGCGGACACGTGCGGAATCCTGATTGCCATCGAACCACAGTCGCCAGACATCTCGCAAGGCGTCACCGAAGGCGAGGGACTGTTCAAGGAGCAGGGCGCAGGTGACCAAGGCTTGATGTTCGGATACGCGTGTGACGAGACGCCTGAACTCATGCCGGCGCCTATCATGTACGCGCATGAACTCGTCGCGAACCTGGCCAAGCTCCGTAAGTCGAATAAACTAAGTTTTCTTCGTCCCGACAGCAAGAGCCAGGTCACGATCGAGTACGAACATGACATCCCCAAGCGCATTGATGCCGTGGTCGTTTCTACGCAGCACAGTGCCGACGTCAAGCACAAGGACCTGAAGGAAGCTGTCATCGAGCTCTGCATCAAGAAGACCCTTCCGGCAAATTTGCTCGACAGCAAGACGAAGTACTACGTCAATCCAACGGGACGATTCGTCATCGGCGGCCCCTATGGCGATGCGGGCCTTACGGGTCGAAAGATCATCGTTGATACCTACGGCGGCATGGGACGCCACGGCGGCGGCGCCTTCAGCGGCAAGGATCCGTCGAAGGTGGATCGCTCGGCCTGCTATTTTGCGCGCTACGTTGCCAAGAACATCGTTGCCGCTGGCCTTGCGCGACGCGCAGAGGTTCAGGTGGCGTATGCCATTGGCGTTGCACAGCCCGTGGGCGTGTACGTCAGCACGTTTGGCACCGCGGTCATCGACGAGGCAAAGATTGCCGATTACGTAATGAAGAACTTCGATTTCAGGCCCAAGGCCTTGATCGATGAACTCGACCTCTTGCGCCCCATCTACCGCGCCACGGCAGCGTACGGACATTTCGGGAACCCGAGCTACCCGTGGGAGCAAACAACGCGCGCGGAATCCATGGCCCAAGCGCTGCTTGGCAAGCCGGCCCTCTATGCCAGCAAGCCCACCAAGACGGGCAAAGCAAAACCCAGCACCACCAAACCCAGCGCTAAGCGCGAAGCCGGGACAAAAGCCAGTGTCCCCGCGAAAAAACCTTCTTCCAAGGCATCAAAGGCCAACAAGAAGAAGCGCTAACCTGAAGGTTCGAAGAGCGCCGGCGCCTACGGTCGGCGCTCTTCGTTTTCGACGCGGCCCATCGTGGAACGTTGAGCCGAGCCTCCGTCTGGCAGTACGAGACTTCCTAGATGGCCGATTCGCCGCGTTCTCCGGTGCGGATGCGAATGGCGTCATCGATCGGCGAAACGAAAATCTTGCCGTCGCCAATGCGCCCGGTCTTGGCGCTTTTCTCGATGGCGTCGCTCACGGCGCCAACCATATCGTCAGCCACGACGATCTCGATCTTGACCTTGGGCACGAAGTCCACGACATAGGCCGAGCCGCGGTAGACTTCCTTCTTGCCACCAGTGCGGCCGAAGCCCTTGACCTCGGTAACGGTCATGCCCTGAATGCCAACCTCGGAGAGAGCATCCTTGACCTCGTCGAGTTTGAACGGTTTGATGATCGCTTCGACCTTCTTCATGTTGGGTCTCCCAGTGCGCTTTTTGTCAATTTGGGTCCCCTGTCTGCAGGAGACCTGCCGGCGGGTCAGAAGCGCCGGGATCAGTCGTCATCGACCGACACTCTGTCGGGTAACGGGTTTGAGGTTTCCGGAATGTTTCGCGCTCGATTCGATTGTCGAACCTCGTCATTACTCGCCTTTGTGCGCCGGTTTCCTTCGGAGATCTGACCTCCTTTGCTAGTCGAACAACGGACCGATTCCACTCGGCTCGGGTTCGCGATAGCGTAGCTCCTGCCGCCCGTCCCGGTATCGCCCTGTTCGGTGACCTCGACAAAACGATCGTGACCTCCAATGCCCGTTAGGGAAATCGAGCTCATTGTCCCAAGTCCCGTTCGCCGGCTCATTGCCAGTCCAACGCATGAGCTGTGGCTCAAGGACGATGGACAGATCTGCCAAGCCTACGGTGGCAACAAGCCGCGAAAACTCGTGCATCTACTGGACGATGCGCGACGTCGCGGAGCAAAACGCCTCGTTACGACCGGCGCCGTTGGTTCGCATCATGTGCTGGCGACGGGCCTGCTCGGCAAACGCATCGGCCTACCTACGACGGCCATCGCGCTGCCGCGCGCCTACTCCCCACACGCCGAACAGACAACCCTACGCACGCTGGAAGCGGGAGTGGAGCTCATCGCGCTCGGGAGTCCGTTGGACTTGGGCCATCTCGCAACGCGACTCGTTCGACGCGGCGACTATTGGATTCCGCCAGGTGGCTCGAATGGTCTCGGAGCAATCGGCTACCTCGAAGCAACGCAAGAACTGGAGCGCCAGATCCTCGAACACCGGATCCCCGAACCGGACGTCATCGTCGTCGCACTCGGGTCAGGTGGCACTGCCGCCGGGCTGCTTGCTGGTCTCGCGAGCACGGGCTTGCGAAGCCACCTCGTCGCCGTATCGGTCCTACGTCTGCCCATGGCAAGAACGCTCATCGAAGCCATGGCACGTGCCGCCTTACGACGAATCCACCGCCCATCCTCGCCGGACTTTTCCAGCATTCTTACCATCGATAGCGAATGGATCGGCAAGGGCTATGGCCACGCAACTGCGGCCGGAGAGCTGGCCATGGCGGAAGCTGCCTCCCTTGGCCTGGTTCTCGAGTCCACCTACACCGGCAAAGCCTTCGCCAGCGCGCTTGCCCGGTTGAGAGGTTCTAGCGGCCGCGGTAACGTCTCGATTCACTCGGGAATGCGGGCGCGGGATCCGACCGAACCCCGTAGGATCCTATTCTGGTCCACGTTCTCTGCCGTTTCTCTTTCCACCACGACCGATAGTGCGGTTACGCTACCCCCGGCATTCAGCCGACTGTTCCGATCCTCCTAAATCCGCCTGCTAGCTCCGCATGACTGCCGACGACAACTCGAAACTCGCACCGGGCTCGGTCCTCGTCGACAAGTATCGCATCACGCGGGAGATTGGTCGTGGTGGCATGGCCGTGGTGTACGAGGCCGAGAACGTCGACATCGGCAAGCGCGTTGCAGTGAAGGTTTTGTCGGCGGAGCTCGTGACGTCGCGCATCGTCCGCGAACGCTTCCTGCGTGAAGCTCGCGCCGCTGCGGCGATCCGCAGTCCCTACATTTGCGACGTCTACGATGTCGGTGAGTTCGACAATCGCCCGTTTCTGGTGATGGAGCTGCTCGAAGGCGAAAGTCTCTACGACCGCATGACTCGCATGCGCCGCCTGGACCTGCCAACGACACTCCGCATCACGACACAGACGGCCAAGGGGCTCGCCAAGGCCCACGCCGCAGGGGTTGTGCATCGCGATTTGAAACCAGAGAATCTCTTTCTGACGCGCAACGAAGAGGGGGAGCTGGTCACGAAACTGCTCGACTTCGGACTCGCCAAGTTCTATGCGCCGACGGATGCGGCCGATCAGGTGCGATTGACGCGCGAGGGAGCGCTGTTCGGAACTCCGGCCTACATGAGTCCGGAGCAAGCCAAGGGTCGAGGCGAGGTCGATCATAGGAGTGACCTTTGGGCACTCGGTTGCATCGTCTACGAGTGTCTGACGGGCCACACGGTTTGGAACGTGGAGCAAGGGGTCGCCATGATCCTGGCTCAGGTGGCGACGGCTCCACTGCCGGTCCCATCGAAACTCCGTAGCGATCTGCCAGCAGCCTTCGATCACTGGTTCGAAAAGGCGCTGCAGCGCTCCCCCGAGGATCGCTTCCAAACCGCCGCACAGTTCACCATCGCCCTCACCGATATCCTCGCGCCCGGTGATTCTGGGCATGTACAAACGCCGTCACTGCTGGTCGACGTTGATGATGTACTGCAACACGTTGCAGAGCGGCCGTTCCGCGCCGATCCCGTGGTCGAAACCTCGGTGCCCCCGGAGTTCTTTGCCCCGAATCAGCCAGTGCCACGAACGTCGGGGCCATCGAATGCTGCTAGTCCTGCTCAGAATGCAACCATCGGACCTGCCACGACGGAAGGCACCGAGCCCACCGAATCGCAGGCGACCGTCACGCGCAAGCGCAACTACGTAGGCAGTGCGCTCTTGATGCTAGTCGTGGGCGCAATTGGCGGCGGGCTCTACTACTACCGCACACTATTGCCCCTGCCGTTCTTGTCCGAGCGCAGTGGATCCGCAAACGTAGCGGCCAATCCAACCAACCCTTCCGGCAGAGCCCCTGTCGAGTCCGGGAGCTACTTCGACACAGTAAGCGAAGCGCAAGCAGCACTTGCCGCTGGCAATAGTGATGAAGCCGTGCGTTTGCTCGACGATGCCATAAAGAACGGCGGCGAAGGGATCGCTACGAATCTGCGCGGGCACATTCGCTCCGCACTCGAAACACCGAACGCGCCTTGTCACCTGCGCGCCATCGGACGCCCCCGCCCTTTCACTTTCGCCGATCCGGCGTCACGTCCAACCATCTTAGGCGCTGGCACTCTAGCGATGGTTGCTTGGGTTGATGCCCATGAAGACAAGGCCAAACGCCAGGTTTTTACTACGCTCCTCGACAGTTCGATGCGACGTGTGTCGGGCACTCAGCTCGTCTCCCCCGAGTCCTACAATGCTCGCTACCCGGAACTGCTGCAGCTAGGAGCACAGACCGTCGTCTTCTACTGGGACGCCACGGGCAAGGACCCGGGGGTCTTCTCGCGCTTCGTCGACGAGGCGGGGCGTATCCAGGGGGGGCTCAAGCATTTGGCCTCGCTGGCAAAGGATGAGTACGCGCCAGCGCTTGCCCGTGACGACGATGGCTCACTGTGGCTCACCTGGGAAGACGATGCTGCTGACGGTGCGCAAAATCTGTTAATTCGACACCTCGACGCCAATTTCAATCCGCTCGGCCAAACTGTGGCCCTAACCGCCCTGCGCCCCGACCGCGCACAGCGACCAAGTGCCGTTCGCCCTGCAATCGCGGCGAGCCACGGAAAGCTGCGCATCCTGTTCACGCTGCGGCAAGGCAATACCCGGAGGCTTCATTCGCTCGTTTTGGCCAACAATGCCCTTGAGCTCACCAATGGGATTGCCCCGATGGGAGCCTCCGCTCAACCCGAGCACCGATTCATCGCCCCAGTTCAAGTGATCGGTCGCGATAGTTCAGCCAGCGACGATGCTCGCATCGCTTGCCTAGCGGACACCTGCTTCTCGCTTTGGGGAGAAGACGCGGCCGGCATCGTCGCCACGGCCCTAGACGCGAAATCCGGCGAGCAACTGTGGCGGCACGAGATAGGCCCCCGCGGCACACGACCCGCCATCGGGATTGGGCCAGATCGTTTGATGGCAGCATGGTTCGAAGCCTCTCGCGTTCGAGTTGCCACACTCGACCGCTATGGCGTTGGCACCGTGGCAACGGTCGGCAAGGTCAGCGGACTGCAGCCCCTACCTGACGTAGCCAAGGCTCACGAGCCCAACCAGTGGCTGCTGACTTGGCGCGACTTCGAGGCCGGCCACTACGAAGTTATTTCCGCTAGCGTAGAATGCGCGAAGTCAGAGCGGCAGAAGCCATGAACCCCCAGCAGTCCTCTTTACTCCCCTCCCGCATTCGGCACCCAATCATCGCATGCTGAGCGTCCCTTCTCGAACGATACTGCGCCGGTCACCCTTGGTAACGGCACGCACCTATCTCGTCCCGATCGAGCCTCCGGATGCCCCGGATCTCTGGGAAGCGGTCGACGCGTCGCGCTTGCACTTGCAGCATTGGCTCCCTTGGATCCCCTACAACGACACTCCCGAGTCCAGCCAGCGCTACGCAGACGCTTGCGCAGCCGACTGGGATGCCGGTAGGGCAATTCGTTTTGCCATTCGCGAACCCGCCCAACAGCGCCTACTCGGAGTGGTTGGACTCGACAACTGCGTCCATCTGCACCGCAACTGCGACCTTGGCTATTGGCTACGAGTCGACGCATGCGGCCAAGGACTGATGGTAGAAGCTGCCCGAGCTTGTGTCGATTTCGCCCTGTACCGGCTCGGTGCCCATCGCATCCGCTGCGCTGCCGCCACCGACAATCACAAGAGCCAGCGTGTCATAGCTCAGCTCGGTTTTCACTTCGAAGGCATCGCCCGTCAAGCCGAGTTCGTCGACTCACGCTGGGTCGATCATGCAGTATTCTCTCGTCTCGCCAGTGATTCGTAGTCCCGGGCGTGCTTTTCGAGGGCAAGCTGGGCTAGCCTACCGGGGTGCGAATCTGGTCGCGCCCCCTACCGCTCATTGTCCTTGCCCCAACGATCGTGGCGTGGCTGGGCCTCGTCGCCGCGGTGACCTTTGGTTGGATGGGTGTGGCCGAACTTCGCTCGCGCAGCGACCAGAATGCCACCCATGCGGCGCGCGTCCTTGGCGAAACCATTGCGGCCCGTCTGCGCGCTTTGCCTAGCGCGGAACGCGGCATTGTGCTCGAACGGGCGGCGCGGCGTGCCGGCGTCGAACTACTCCTAGTCGATCCGAGAGGAATGCCGATTCTCGATGCCACGACAAGCACACCATCACGCTCGAGTATCATCGAACTCTTGGTCCGAGAGCAGGGCACTGCCACGACACAACTCGGCCGCGTTCGCTACGTCGTAGTGCCAGTCAAGGGGCCGCGCGAAATGCTGAGTCTTATCGCACTCGTCCCGGCGCCCGATCCGCCTGCGGACGTGGGACCCCTCGTGACCTCGCTCGTCATCCTCGCATCCCTGTTGCTCGGCATTGCGGCCCTCGTCGCCTCAGCCCTTGCGCGCGACGTGCATTCAGACGTCGACTTCGTGCGCCGCAGGATCGAGCACATGAGCCTCGCCGAGGCTGGGCCATTTGGCTGGCAAATCCCCGTTCGTTCCGTGGACCAGGTGGGCGAACTCACCAGTGCATTCAACGATCTGGTGGGCCGCTTCACCGAGGCCGAACGGCGTTATCGCCAAGATCTCGGTCGGGCGCTCACCTACGACCGCGATCGAAGTGCCTTCTTGGCTGCGCTCAGCCACGAGCTACGCACGCCACTGAATGCCATCCTTGGTTTCTCCGACATCCTGCTAAGCGAGGTGGACGGCCCGCTCTCGGTGGAGGCCCGCGAGAACCTCGAGATCGTCAGCACGAGCGGTCGCCACTTGGCCTCACTCATCGACGACATCCTCGATCTTTCCGCGCTCGAGTCTGGCCAACTGCGCCTCGCTCGCGCCTACGTCGACGTGTTCAATATCGCGGAAAAGGTGGTTCGCGAAGCCCAAGTGACCGCACAGGCCAAAGGGCTAGAAGTGCGACTCTCGGGCTCGACTGCCATGGCCTGGGCCGATCCACGTCGCGTCCGCCAGATGTTGAGCAATGTCGTGGGCAATGCCGTAAAATTCACCGTCCGGGGCTACGTCGAGGTCGCGGTGTTGCGCGAGAATCCCAACACGACCACGATCCGTGTTGCCGACACGGGCCCAGGGATTGCCCCGAGCGAACAGGCCGCAATCTTCGAAGAATACCGGCAATCAGGTGAGGAGAGGTTCCGCCGCGCCGGTACCGGACTCGGGCTGGCTATCACTCGGCGTCTGGTCGGTATGCACGGTGGACGCATCACGCTCGCAAGCAACGTCGGCAAGGGTTCGGTCTTCTCCATCCTCTTGCCGGCACAGTCCGACGAAGACCGCCAGGTAGGTGTCGAGCCGGTTTCCTTCGTGGCCGCGGCAGGAGGTCCCACGTGATCTCTGGCGTGTCACGTCTCGGGCCGCGCTTGGTTTGGTCGCAAGTTCTCGGAACTGGCCTGGCCATGTTGGCCTCGACCGCGTCACGCTGGCTATTGTTGCTAGACGACGATGCTGCATCGGCCAGCATCCGTTTGCTTTGCCAGGGGATCGGTCTGGGCGGTGTCGTCGCCTTAATCCGCACGGCTTGGGTCTTGCGCCGTCACCGCTTCTTGTTGCGCCTGCTTGCCTTGGGCTCTACCGCCATCCATGCGCCAGATTTGGGCGAGTTTGCCACGGAGGGCGGACGAACGACCGTTGGTTGGACCGTTGCAAGTATCGCGGGCCTGCTTGGGACTTCGTTGTTCGCGCGCCCGGACTTCCTCGATCCAGCCACGGCTCTAGGGATCACGCTCTTTGGAATCGTCGTCGTGGCGGCGGCAACACTGCCACTCTACGTTTCGACCAGGCGCGCCGTCATGCGCGCGCTCGAGAACGCTCCCACCGAAATTGCGCGCGAGCTGGTGGATACCGACCCGCCCGATCCAGAGCTTGGGTGGCGGATCCAGCGCCGCCTGGTAGCCGCACTGGTAACACCCGTGGCGTTCGTAACCATCGGTTCGACCTTGGTCGTGACAGCGCATGTGCGCCGTGCCGATGGCGAGCGTCGCGACGCCACGGCGTTGGCGATGGCGCGGGCAGCGTTCGAAACCGTTCCCGGTGCGGTACCCAATGCTGGACTCGAAGACGCGACAGCTGCGGCCGAACAACTGGGGTTTTCCCCGAGTTATGCCCCCGAGTTCCAACAATACCGACGCTTGGTCACTCAGGACGGCGACATCGAGCTCATCGCTCCACTCGATGAAGGAAGCGTCCGTGTCCGCGTCGCATCGACGACTTTCCGAGGCATAGGACCCGTTGCTTGGGTCATTGCCGCCGTGGCTGCCGTGCTCGCAGCAGCGGTTGGGTCGCTGCTCGGCTCGACGCTTACGCGAGATCTGTTGGCGGCGGTGCGCGGCGTGCGCGCGCTCGACACACGACTCATTCTCCAAGGCGGTGCCCGTGTCGTCGGGCCAACGCGATTCCAAGTTGTTTCCGATCTGGGGATCGCGATCGAAGAACTGGCTGGTCGATTTCGCGTATTCGCCCAGGCTCAGGAACGAGCCATCACGCTACGTGAAGCTGCCACGCGCATGCGCGGGTTGTTCTTTGCGAGTGTAAGCCATGATCTAAAGACCCCGCTCAATGCAATCCTTGGTTTTGCTACGGTTATTCGCCAAACCGAGGAACTCACCGACGAGCAAGAGGAAAGCCTAGGCGTCATCGAACGCTCCGGTCGCGAGCTACTCGCACTCATCGAGATGATCCTCGATGCCGCTCGCGTCGAGGCGCGTCAACTGAAACTATTGCGGGAACCAGTCACCGTCGGCGATCTGATGCATGACATCATCGAGAAGGGCCGATACCTCGCTGGCGAGAATCCACTCGAGGTCGTTGGGGATATAGCCAATGGGATCGGACTATTGGAGGTGGACCGCGTGCGCATAGCGAGCGCACTCGGCACCTTCCTCGGACACGCCGGACGTTCCACTCCGGGTGCCCTCATCCGCTTGCGCATTGCCCCCGTTGGTGCTGACAAGATTGGCTTTGCGATCGAGATGCCACAATCCCCTCACGGCACCGAGGTGGTGATGGCAACGCGCGCCAGCCAACCCACACTTTCGGGAGTGCCCCTGCCCACGGTGCATCGCGGTCTAGCTCTAGGTATGGGTCTGGCACGCTCGGTCATCGAACTGCATGGCGGTACGTTGATGGTGCAAGACCGCGGCCCAAAGGGACAACGTTTCATTGCCCTGCTGCCCGCGCGAAGTCGCGCGAGCCTTGCCCCAGATGCCAACTCCGAACCGCCCGCGCCCCTCGGCCCCCGACAAAACCCCGTCTGATCTTCAGATTGCCCATTCGGCTCAGGGACCAAGCCACTCTGCTGCGCCATTGGCGGGGTGACGGTGTAGGCCCGAAATGGTCTGATCTCAGGGGTTGTGAAGCGGCAGCGCTCCGGCGTAGCGTACTGATCCACATGGAGGAAAAATGAGGTTTCTTTCAGTATTCGCAGCTGTCGCCACCGCGAGCATCATCGCGGGTTGTGGCGGCTCAGTCCCACCACCGAATGACAAGGCCATCAAGACCGAAGGTGCCATTCGCGCCGCGAGCGAGGTCGGCGCCCGCAGCGAGCCGGGGGCCAAGCTGTATCTCAAGAATGCAGAAGACGGCCTTCAGACAGGCAAGGGTTACATGGCAGAAGGCCAGAACGATGAAGCCGGTCTGGTACTCGACGGGGCACGCGCTGACGCCGAATTGGCCATCGCCCTAACCAAAGAATCGGCTTCGCGCAAGCAAGCGCTCGAAGCCAACGAGAAGGTCAAGAAGCTGCGTGCCGAAGCCGGCTCGACCAAGAAGGCGCCATAGCTCGCCGGGAAAAGGACGGAAACCTAGAATGAAAAAGCTTGTACTTTTCTCGACCCTCAGCCTCGCCGCCCTCGCATTGAATGCCTGCGGTGCGGCGCAACCCACCAAGCAACTCAAAGACGCTCGCGCGACCTACCAGGAAGCAGCCCAAGGCAAGGCCGCAGAGCTTGCGGCAGACGAGCTACTCACCGCGAAGCAAGCATTGGATCGTGCCGAAGCCGCCTTCAATGACAATCCCGGTAGCTACCAGGAGCAGAGGCTAGCCTACGTTGCCCAACGTATGGCGCAGATCGCCGCCGCCAATGGCGGTCGCCTCGACGCCCAGAAGGAGTTACTGAAAGCCGACGCGGACTACAAGGCTGCCCTCGAAGATCTCAACAAGGCGGCCAAGGACGAAGCTGCCAAGACTGCTGCCGAACTCAAGGCGAACCAAGAACGCCTCGACAAGATCCGCAAGGACATGGCCGACCAGAGCAACAAGCTGGGTGAAGCCGCACAGAAGTTGAAGACCCAAGAAGCAGAGCTTGAGGCACGCCAAAAGGAGCTCATGAGCGAAAAGGCCGCCCGCGCCGAAGCCGAGAAGAAGCTCGCGGCGGCCATGAAGAGTCTCGAAGAGATCGCCAAGATCAAGGAAGAGCAACGCGGCCTCGTCATTACTCTGGACGGCGCGGTGTTGTTTGCCTCGGGCAAGACCGCACTTTTGCCCATTGCTCAGTCGAAGCTCGACAAAGTTGCCGAGGTCCTTCAGCAGCAGTCTGACGACAAGAAGATCGTCGTCGAAGGGCACACGGACTCCATGGGTAGCGACGCCGACAACCTAAAGCTGTCGCAGGCGCGAGCGGAAGCCGTTCGCACCCACCTCGTCAGTAAGGGCGTCAAGCCCGAGCGGATCTCCGCCTTGGGTAAGGGCGAATCAACGCCCATCGCAGACAACAAGTCGCCCGAAGGTCGAGCCAATAATCGCCGCGTCGAAATCGTGGTGAGCAACAAGTAAGCCCAAATGGTCCCGGGGATTGGGACCTGGATCGCAACTGATCAGGTAGTAGGCACCTTCGCTCCGGCATCTTCCAAAGAGGATGCCGGAGCTTTTTTGTACGCCAAAGAACTAAGGAGTGCGCGTGTCGGCAGGTTTCTGTTCCATCTGAATCTGCATCTTGCAGGCCTTTTTGACCTGTACCTGGTGTTGCAGCTGATGCTTCAGAACACAAATCGGCAGCGTATCGTCGGCACCTTCTGCAGCAGAGATCTCGATGCGCCCGCCGGGCACCAAAGTCGCAATGAACTGCGCCTTACCCTTCGGCACCGTATCGCATCCTTCAACCAACCGCCGCATCGTGCGTTCCGCCAGTCGAGCGTTCATATCGGACACGGCTGGGCAATCCGTGAACAGTATTGCAGCATCTACCATGGCCACGGGTGAGGCTTCATCCGTTGGTGGTTTTGCCGACGCGGCAACGGGCGCACTCGGTTCAGCGGGGCGCGACGCGCCGCAAGCCATGGCAAGAAGTCCAAGCGGCAACCAAACCGACCTGATGTGTGCGTGCATATTCCCTGATCACTACGACTGATTACTATTCTTGCCTCAGTCTAGCCTGGCGGCACTCCCCGGCGCAGCGCAAGCCGCTGCGTCCGGCCTCGACCCGACCCCACCATGGAGCAGCCCGAGTCCCTGTTGGGGGCTCCGCGCGTTTTTTGCGCTTCCGATGGTACAATATCCGGAACTTGGCTCCATATTGCCGCCCGCGGCCCCAATCCATCGAAAATCGGGATCATCGAGCCCCAAACGTACCCACGTTCGGCCCGACGTCATCCTCACGGCGCGTCGCATTGGCAAGCCCCGCGGACGGCTGTTAGATTTCTCGCGGAGTCTTAGCATGACGAAATCGCACCCCAGCTTTGCAGCGTTCGCCCTTTTCTTCCTCGCGGGCAGCTGCGCCGAACCCGTAGGCGTCAATGCCAATGCCATCGGCAAGAGTGGCGGCACGTCGAGCCGCGGGGGTGCAACTAGTACCAGTACCGCAACCTCCGGTGGCGCCGCGGCAACAACCACCGCGACGGAAAGCGGTGGCACCACGGGCACAACGACCGCGACGACCACGACCGGCAGCGGTGGCACGACGACCACAACCACCACCACAACCACGGCGAGTGGAGGTACGCCCCTCACGACGACCACGACGGGCACCGCTGGCGCGACGACGACGACCACGGCGGTCACGCCGAGCAGTTGTGGGACGACCACTGGGGAGCTCCTGGTCACCAATGTGCCAAAACCGAACGATATTGGCGCAACGACGTCGATCGTACCCGCAGCTGGGGTCACCATCCCCATCGCGGAAGTCGTGGTAAAGTTCTGCTTTAGTCTCCTCACGACGACCGCGGTGACGATCGCACCAAGCGCCATGAAGATCTATTCCGGCGGCATCACGGTGCCGGTGGATCCTTACTACATCAATATCTCCACGGCGAAGGCCACCGTCGAAACCACCACGGACGGCCCAACCTGCCTTGCCGTCGACGTTGCCACGCTGGGTGGCAGCGCTCAGCTCACCGGCAAGTCCGAGATCAAGCTCGATTGGATCCTGCAGTCGGCAGCACTCGGTGGAGCGATGTTGGATCCGACCAAACCCGCCCAGATCCTCGCAATTCGCGCCACCGATGTAGCAGGCTGTGGCGACGTAACAATGTAGCGATCCGGGTGTAACCTCGAGTACCCGGAGTTACTCCCCGTCGCTGCAACGCTGCCGCTGATTCGTCCGCTGCTGAGTTTTGGGGCGCGTGTTTCATCATGTCAATGACCGGTGGAATATGTCGCAAGATCGGCCGTGGGTAACGCTGTTTGCAGACCTAAGGCGGTTGACGACGATGCGGCGCGCAGCGGGCGCCGTTTGCAGATCTGAAGCGACTGACGTTAGCCAATTGTATGGTGACTACTAGTCAATATACCTAGTCCGTTACAACTGGCTCAACCTCGCTAAAGTGCCCGCACCCAAACCGTTTTGCGCGGCCCCCAGCGCCTCGTCCCCCAGCGCCTCGCCCAAACAGTTTTGCTAGGCCACCAGCACCTCGCCCAAACAAATTTGCGAGGCCCGCGGCGTCTCTTGCCCAAACAGTCATGCGAGCTCTCGTCGCCGCGGGCCCCAGAGCCTCGCGCCAATCACTAGTGGGCGAGCGGCACTTGAAGTCGTCCTAATCGCTCCCCGTATCGGGTAACGCGCCGTACTACTGCTTCACGCACTTCGACGTCTGTGAATCGCAAACGTAGCCGCTGCAACAAGTCGTAGCCGACGTGCTATTGCTGCCCGCAACGCCGCCGTTGCCGCCGGTGCCAATGCTGCTACTTGCGCAAGTCGCACTCAGGGAACCGCAACTATTCGTCGCGATCTTGAGCACGCAGGTCTTCGAACTCGAACTCGAACTCGAGCTCGCCAGGCACAGGTACCCATCACAGCAATCGACGTCGACCTTGCACTTGCGTCCGTCTTGACCGCAGACCTGGCAGGTGCCGTAGTTCTTGCCGTTCGGATCGAGCACGATCGGCGCATCGATGCGCAGGATGCAGTGACCCGAGGTGTCTGGATTGATGCCGCAGCAATCCGAGGCCACGCTACAGGTGTCGGGAGGAGAGCCGCAAGCGTTGCTGCGCCGCTCGCAGCGCTTGATACCTTCGATCCCCGTTCTGCAGATGAGGCCCGTGCAGCAAGTGTCTAGCGCGTTTTCCGTGTTGCAGACTTCGCCAGGGTTCCTGCACACCGAGTTATTCTCGTAATGGCAATGACCCCAAGCGCCATTCTGGCCCGTGCAATCTCCTGAACAGCAGTCCCACGACCACTGACAAAGTTCGCCGACCGGCTTACAGCCTTCGATTTCCCGGCAAACCTTGGCCGTGGCATCCCAGCTGTGCGAACAGCATTGGTCTGCCCTGTTGCATTGGTAGTCGGCGGGGACACAGGTACTTGTAGCGCTGCTAGAGCAAATGCCATTGCTGCAAGTGTCATTGCTGCAGCACTCGTAGCTGTTGGAACAGGGCTGTCCCAAGACTTTGCAGCAGGCTTCGGCTTCGCAGACTAGCCCCCTATTGTCACAACAAGGTGCCTCGGCACAGGAGTACCCGGCCTTGAGGATGCACGGCACCGTCTGCCCACCGTACCCCACGTTACCGCCAGATTGGCTGCTACCGCCTGCCCCAAACCAACCACCAAAACCGGAGCCACCACTGCTGGAACCACCTGTGGCAGCTCCCCCATTTCCGGAGTCGCCATGTCCGGAACCACCGTGGCCGGAACCGGTAGTGCTGCTGCTCCCGCCAGTTGCGGCTGGCTCGTTGACGGGAATGAGTGGTTGGTCGACGCAACCGACGACCAGGCCGACACCCGCGACCAGTAACCCCAAGAGCAGTCCAAACCGGGGCGCCGTTGAGCGCCCCGGTCGGGCAATTCTAGGAGAGTCACAGGAGCCTAACGTCACTTATCCTCAGTGTGCCCCGACCAGATGCAGGGGTCATGTCCAAAACTAAAAGGACCAGCCTGGTCCCAAATTCACCAACATATTCCAGCGTGAACGGCCCGAGAGATCGCGCTCGCCGCGTTGCACCCAAGGGGACTGCCAACGACCAAATCCAGCCACATTGCCGACCAAATGCAAGTGCGATCCTAGGTGCCAGACTAGCGAGGCCCCGATCACCGTGTACAGCGACCACGCGATGGCAACCACCCCGGCGCGTGGTGCGGGGCTGGCGGAGCCGTCGGCGGCAAAACGGGAACCGCCCAGACCAACGAACGGTTCGAGCTCGAAGGCCGTACCAAGTGGCAGGGCTCGGCGCAATTCGAGCTGCAAGAGCTCTTGGTCCACCGTGACGCGGTACTGTCCCGAGCTCGTGCTGATGTGATTCACGAATGGCCCAGCTGCTGTTGCCGCCAGCACCCAGCGCGAGCGCGAATGCCAGGAAAATGACAGCGCGGGCGCAGTGGACCAGCCGAACTTGTCAGAAGACACCAGCAGCGCGTAGGACAACTCGATGCGAAACGGATCGACTGAACCGATTCCATTTCGCCCCCAAGAGCGCTCGTCCGTTCGCAGTGGAGCGCCTCGGGCGCCGAGCGAAACGCGCATCGATTTGGCTGGAGCAGGCCTGACGTCATCATCGGCATCTGGCTGGAGCGGCGTAGTAGGAGGCGGTTTGGCGCTACTGTCCTGTCCATTCGCGGTGCCTGCGCTCGATGCAGCGCTATTGGCCGCTGCCACTACCTTGGTGCGGCGCTGCTGTTCGAGTTCGAGCCGAGCGCCCCGCAGAAAATCTACGGCGCGTAGCGCGAACACACCAACGGCATCGCGCTGCAGGTTCGAGACGCGCAGTTGGCGTGTCACTTCGAGCGAAAGACTCGGATCACCAGCCCAAATCACGGTCAGAAGTTCGTTGGTGGAGACAACCACATCGACAACCGCGTTCGCACCGAATTTGGCGGCAAGTTGCCGAACATCCGCCCCAGGTGTGTTCGGATTGGTCACGATGGCATCAATGCCCTCGGCTGCAAGCTCAGAACGGAGCCGCAATTCATAGGGCGTCGGATCCGTCACGTCGCTGGTCCGCACTATCACCAATACGGGTGCGGCACCCAAGGCCATAGTGGTACTGCAGCACACGAAAGCCCAAGCGAGCAGGCAGCAACAAATGACACTAACCCGCGTCGAAAAGGGACGGACGGAAGGGAGGCTCAAGGCGCGACTATCTTACGCGCAACCCCAGCATAAGGCCCATCCGGGAATCTCCGGACGTAGTCTTCGGCCAGCCGCTGCACCTCTACCCGACTCCCCAAGGTCTGGGTCAAGAGCAGCCGACGGCCCATCGCCTCGGCGACGAGCGCGCCCTTCGGGGCCTCTTGCTCGTAGCGCTCGTACCAGCGGCGCGCCTCCAGGGGCGAACCGCTCTCCATCAGGCGCCCCATCAAGAACGCTGCCGAAGAGGCCGGGGCCGTACCACTGAAGCGCTGACGCAAGGCCAAGTACGCCTCGCGACCGACACTGACGCGGCCCGAAAATCGCGCCGCATTGGCAAGCGCCATGACTTCGGCAGCGGTCGCGGTCGACAACACTTGCGGGATCCCGCGACGCTCTGCATCGCGCAATACCGCTGAATACTCGCCACGCCGCACCAGCGCCTCCCAAGTAGGCGCCGCGCTCGCAACGGAAGTGCTGATCGCTCCAGAATGCACACCTATACTGGATGCATCGGCTGAGGGAACCGCGACCGGAGCCGCGTCTACCGAACCCGGCGCAGCAATGGCCACCTTCGATTCGGGAGTCTCGAGCCCAAGGCCCGCCCGATGCACGAAGCGTTGAGCCCCGCGGATCTCCACGGGTTGACTGATCCCGGGCCCTTCCACGGAAACGACACCAGAACGCATCATGAGCTCGAACAACTGCGTCTTGGGATCGAACTCGACCGTAAACGCCGTGCCATGCACGTGCACGCTATACGGGCCCGCCATAATGGTCCATTCGGCGCGCTCCCGATGTACGACGTCCACCACCGCTCGGCCCGTTTCGAGCAACACCGTCGCACCGCGCGCAGTAGTTTCTGCAACGCGGGCACGCGCGCCCGGCTGCAATTCGACCAAGCTGCCTTCGTTGAACTTAAGATCGAGGGGGGCGTCACCCGTCGGTGCCACGTAGGCACCCACACGACCGAGAGCCGCCCCTGGAAGGAGGCGGAACTGGATAGCTGCCTGACGAGACTGCCCCATCCAATTGCCTGCACCAACCGAAACCACGAGGGCAATGCCTGCGGCAGCCGCTGCAACGGCGCGGCGGCGACGCACTCGCACTCGCCGCTCAGCACCCGCGAGAACGCCCTGGCGCAATGCCGATTCCGAAGACTCGCGCTCGGGAATAGACACCGATGCGTCCAGCCAGCGCCCCAACCCTGATAGCCTCACGTCCGTCATGAGGGCCCCCCTGGTGTCGGTCGCTCAGACGGCATGGGATCCTGCTCCGAACCGTCGAACGCTATCCGTTCCACCACCATTTTCGACAGCACAGGATCGCGCCGCGCTGACTCTTGAAGTTTCAATTCGGCTCGCGCAAGCCAACGCTTGACGGTGGAGAGTGAGCAACCGCACGCTGCTGCTACCTCTGCCAACTCGTACCCTTCTACGTGTCGAAGCACATAGGCAATACGACCGTTCGTTTCCAATCTGTCGAGGGCACGATATAAATGCCGAAAGCGTTCCGCTGTCACCGGATCATAGGCAGGCGACATGGCATGCTCCGCAAGACCCTCCAACCCAACGAATCGACGAATGGCGCGTTTTCGCAGCTCATTGCGCGCCAAACGCATCGCCACGCTCACGACAAAGCTGCGCAGCGCGGAAGGGTCACGCAGCGTGTGGCAGCGATCCAGGACGGTTACGAACGTGTCCTGTTCGAGATCGTCGATGTCGTAGGCACTTCCAAGCACCCGAAACAGGCTGCGCCGCACAACATTCGAGTACGTATTGATCAGATGGGTGACCGCTACCGGCTCTTTGCGCTGCAGCTGATCGACCAGCTCTTTGTCGCTGACGACACTGGGCCGCAGGCGAACGATGTTGCCCCGAGCCACTTTCGGAGGAGCATCAGGTAGCTGTGACATGAGTAATTGCGGCACCGTACACCTTGCCAGTGTTTCCCTCGGCGCGCTTCGGCTCAAGAGATCCTTGCCCTTTTTTTGACTTCTGCGGATATTGAAGAAAACGGTTCCCGAGCCGAACACCCCGATGGCCGCTAGCCAGCCGGACCTGAGCTGGCTATCTACTTTAGATTCGCGTACTTCCACACTCCCGAGGCCTTGGGTTGGCTCTTGCTCCAAGGTTTCAGTATTTCTGTCGTACGAGGACTGGAAACCTCTAACCCCACCATTCCTCGGGCTACGCTGTGAACCGACGTGACCAATCCGCCCGACGCCCACGCAGCCGACCCGAGCACCCCGCCCGTGGATGCGACCCCGCTGTGCGACGGACGATTCGTCCCGTACCGCCGCCTCGGCGCAGGGAGCCAGGCGGAAACTTTCGAAGGCGTCGATCGCGCGAATGGCCGTGTCGTCGCCATCAAGCGTTTCGATGTCCATGGCGCAACGAGTTGGAAGGAAGTCGAACTTGCCGAGCGTGAGGCGAGTGTCCTTTCGACGCTAAGCCATCCGGCACTTCCGGCCTACGTTCACCATTTCGAACACGACGGCGCACTCTTCCTCGTGATGGAGAAAGTGGAAGGCCTAGACCTGGCGAAGCGACTCGACGCCGGGCAACGCTTCTCCTTCGACGAACTGCTGACGCTACTCGAAGCTCTTGCGGACGTGCTCGAGTATCTGCATTGGCGCTCGCCGCCACTCGTGCACCGTGATATCAAGCCAAGCAACATCGTACAACGCCCCGATGGGGGCTACTCGCTCATCGATTTCGGCAGTGTTCGCGACGGGCTTCGCCCCACAGGGGGCAGTACCGTGGTGGGCACCTTTGGCTTCATGGCACCGGAACAGTTCCAAGGTCGCGCACTACCAGCGTCGGATCTGTACGGCACGGGCGCTACGCTATTGACGCTACTGACCGGCGCGTCACCCGACAAATTGCCGCACCGAGGGCTCGAAATCGACGTTCGCGCTGCGTTGCCAACCACGACGCCTCCGGCATGGCTCGACCTACTCGAGCGGCTGTTGTGTGCCGATCCCGACAAGCGCGCGCTCGACCTTAAGCAACTGCTGCCCGCGCTGCGAGCTCCAAATCCGGCAAACGTTTCTGGTTCTTCGCATTTCCCCCGCAACCACGTGGCCCCCAATGGCGGTAAGTCGCCGCCCAACGCCGGGACGCACCTGCCGGGCGGCCCTCAAAACGCGCATACGGAGTGGCTCGTTGGCGCGGGGACGATGCTGCCGATCGTCTTTTTGGTACTGCTTTCTCTGCTACGTGCGTTCCTGTTTCTCGTCATGCAAGTGGCGCTCCCAACCCTGCTGATGGCCCTATCCGTCGTGTTTGGTAAGAGCTTACGTCGAACCGCCGCCGACGTTACACGCGCTGGATGCGACGTAAATCGCCACCTGCTGATCGCCATTGAGCGCGTCGCGCGCGCCAGCCCGGTCGTCGTCGGACGACGCCAGCGCATGGGTCCGATGGGACACTTTGGTCACGAGCGCGGGCCCCATGTTCGCAGTAGGCCCACCTGGCGCGTCGAACCAGCCAAACCACCGCGCATGCGCATTGGCAATTTCGACGTCGAGCTGCCACCGAACTCACCCAACGCCGATGCCGATGCAACGCGGCGCAACCGACGCTAACCGGCAGAACCTAGCCGGATTTGTCGCGCAACTCCGAACGTTTGTTCCGACTGAGCTCAGGGACAACGCGCGACACACGCTGGTGTACGATCTCACGCACCATGGTCCAAAGTGATTGCTCGTCGTCTGTCTCGGCGAGCACACCAAGCGGAAGCTGGACACCGCCCTTGTCCGCGCGGCCACCACCGAAGGGGCGCCCCTGAAGGTCTTCGCCAAAAGCGTTGAGCATAAACGTGGCAGGCTCGATGCTAGGGCTGTTCGTACGCAGGCTGCCGTCGATGCGGCCATCGACGATGCCGTAGACGAACACGGTATCGATATCTTCGCGGCGCATGATGAAATCGGCAGCCATCGGGATTGCGTCGCGATTGACGGCAGAGACTCGACCAACACCCGCAATGGCGAAATCGCGGATCACCTCGAGATCAAGCAATGCTCGCTTCAAGGCGACCATGGCCTCTGCCGTCATTTGACGTCGACCGAAACGACTGAGCGCCTCGGCGTCACAGTGCGGTTTCAGGTACGCTGCCGCGCGGAAATCCGGCGGCGAGGCGAGAGCAAAGTCGTCTGTATCCGTCTGGATCCCGAAGAACATGGCCGTCGCCGCGATACTGTCCGAGCGACCGCCGCCATTGAGCGGAGCCAGCCCTTGTTCCATGTACTCGGCGTAGAGGCTGCACGTTGCTCCGACATCATGCCGAATATCGACGAAGGGGGCCTTAGGCAGACTTGCCGGTCGATGGTGATCGACCACCGTCAGCAGCTGGAGATCCTTGGGCAGCTCGATGGTCGATTCGCTCGAACTGGCGTCGACCAAAGACAAATATTGAAACTCTTCGAGATCCGCCGGCTCTGTCACCTTGGTGATGGAGAGTCCAAGCACCTTGACCAGAGCACGGTTCTCCGAGCGCGAGAGTGGCAGTACATGGGCGATGGTCGCCGCGACGCCAAGGCGTTCACAGATCCTCTGATGGGCGACGGCGCTTCCGATGGCATCGGGATCCGGGTGCCCCCCAAGCAGAATGACCAGCGGCTTGTCTTTGGCGCTAGACAGCACGCGCTCGAGCTCTTCGGACTTTGGCGTGTTTGGCATGGGGATGCGTCAGTTGGGGCGGGCCAAGTAGCACACGACGCGAACGTTGGTTCGCGGCCTTAAGTGGCCGGGTAAATTCCTAGCGCGTGTGAAGTCACTCATACGAATACGTCTCGGCCGCCAGAGTCCATAACGCGTCTCGCCCTTGGACAGCCGTTCATCGATGAACCGAGCCTCATCACAATCCAGTGACCCAGTAGTAGCGGATTTTCGAGAAGAATGGGGGAAGTCAATGTATCGGCCCCGAGGTCGACACAGGCTCACCTGCAGCAACCAAACGGCCGCCCGCTCCAGTCTCTGCACCATTTCATGTAGTTGTTAGTTTGGGAAGGTGGGTATTAGTCGGCGGCGAGGGTCCGGCCACCCAATGGTGAAATCGAAAAAAGAGGCTTGACCAAGTAGGACCCAGACTGAACTATTAGCGGCGCAATGTCTTGTATGGCCGCTCCGAGTGACGACCGATTGCCGCAAGGCAGTCATCCCGTCATGTCGCTCGGCCTCGGCATCATTCGGCTTGTCGGCTCGCTCGTAGTACTTACGAGTGCGGCGGTCGACTGAGCCTATCTAGGATATACAGCTCTCGGCCCCCGCACCTAACCCGGTGCGGGGGTTTTCTTGATTTCCGGTATTTGCTAACCAGCCCCAACCCATCCCAAAGTCCCGACGCCATCATCGATCCCCCAGAGGAGTGACCCACGTGACTTCCGAACCCAACACCAACCGCCGATTGTCACAGCCACCCGCGCAAGATCCGCGCTCGGCTCCAGCTGCCCTTGTTGAAGCACGCGAGCTTACTGGCTCCGAAATCCTCTGGGAGTCGGTGATCGAGCATGGGGTAGACGTCATGTTTGGCTACCCGGGCGGCGCCATCATGCCAGCCTACGACGCGCTACCAAAGTACCCCCAGCTGCATCACGTGCTCGTGCGCCATGAACAAGGCGCCGCGCACGCGGCGGACGGTTATGCACGCGCGTCGGGTAAGGTTGGTGTCTGCGTGGCCACGTCGGGACCCGGTGCCACGAATCTCACGACGGGCCTCGCCAATGCCATGCTCGACTCCATCCCGATGGTGGCTATCACGGGACAGGTCTCGTCACCATTGCTCGGCAGCGATGCTTTTCAAGAGGTCGATATCACCGGCGTCACACTGCCGATCACCAAGCACAACTTCCTGGTCACTCGCGCCGAAGACATTTCCTCGACCATCAAGCAAGCATTCCACATTGCCGCCGAAGGCCGCCCAGGTCCCGTTGTGGTCGATATCACCAAGGATGCGCTACAGAAGGTCGCTGCCTACTGTTGGGATCCGTCGCCCGTGCGTCTGCCCGGATTCCGCGCCAAGCGGCGCGCTCTACCCACACAACTCGAACGCGCCGTCGAGATGATCCATGCTGCCAAGCGACCGATCATTTTCGCCGGACAGGGCGTGATCCAAGCAGGAGCTACTGCCTTACTGCTCGAGTTGGTTCGGCGCAGCGACATCCCCGTCGCGGCCACATTGCTCGGCCTTGGAGGTTTTCCAGCAAGCCACCCACGAGCCCTCGGGATGATGGGCATGCACGGTGAGGCTTGGGTCAATAGCGCCATTCAAGAGAGCGATCTGATCATTGCGCTCGGCATGCGTTTCGACGACCGCGTGACCGGGAACCTTAAGACCTATGCCCGCAATGCAAAGAAGATCCACGTCGAACTCGATCCCGCCGAAATAAACAAGAATGTCGTGGTGGATCTGCCGATCATTGGTGACGTCAAGGAAGTGCTTCAGGCGTTACTACCGAACATCGAGCCCCGCGACCGCAATGAATGGCTCGACCACATCAGCCAATTGAAGGGTCATAGTGCCGTCATCGACATCCAATCGATGCCCGACGACGGCAAGTTGTACGCCGCACATGTCATCCATGACCTCTGGCGCATTACCGAAGGCAAGGCGATCGTCGTCTCCGACGTGGGCCAACACCAGATGTGGGAGGCCCAGTACTACCGCCACGACTTCCCGAGAAAGCTCATCACCTCGGGGGGCCTCGGCACGATGGGATTCGCTCTGCCCGCCGCCCTGGGAGCTCGGTTTGCTTGCCCGACAGAAGAAGTTTGGGTCATCGCCGGAGACGGCGGGTTCCAAATGACGCAAGCGGAGTTGCAGACGCTGGCCCAAGAAGGCATGAAGGTAAATATTGCCATCATCAACAATGGCTACCTCGGGATGGTGCGTCAGTGGCAGGAATTCTTCTATCAGAAGCGCTACGTGTCGACTCCAATGACGAGCCCCGACTTCGTGAAGATCGCCGAAGCCCATGGCCAGCTCGGTATACGCGTGACCAAACGCTCCGAGCTACGCGAAGCTGTCGAGCGCGCTCGTGCGGCAAAAGGCACGGCGCTCATCGATTTTCGCGTCGAGCAAGAAGACAGCGTTTACCCAATGGTGCCAAGCGGTGCCGATCTGGATGACATGATCCGCCGCCCCGTCAACAACCCAATCTTAGAGACAGGAGACGACCAATGAGCGCGAGCAACTTCCGAACCTTCGTGGCCTATGTGGAGGACAAACCCGGAGTCCTCAACCGCGTGGCATCGCTGTTTCGCCGCCGCGGCTACAACATCGTGTCACTCAACGTCGGACGGACGCACGAGCCCGGCGTCTCCCGCATGACGTTCGTGGTCGAGGGCGACGAGATAGTGGCCCACCTCATCGAAGCAAACCTCTATAAGCTGGTGAATATCCTGGCTGTGGAAGACATTACGCACAAGGCGAGCGTCGTGCGCGATCTAGCCCTCATCAAGGTGAGCGTCAGCCCAGAGCACCGCAACGAGGTGTTGCAACTGGTCGAGGTGTTCCGTGCCCGCGTCGTGGACATCGGGCCGGATTCGCTTATTGCCGAGATTTCTGGGTCCCCTGACAAGATTGAGGCAATGCTCGGCTGCTTGGCGCCCTTCGGGATCCTCGAGATGGTCCAGACCGGCCAAGTGGCAATGACGCGCGGCCTCGCAGGCAGCGCCGCGTGCATCGCTCACGGACAGAACTCCGATTCGGTGGTAACCGCTGCCTGACCGCGCTTGCCGTGCCCTCCCCGCAAGGTCGAACGGGGGCAGGCAAACGCTCGGAGATTCCATATTGCCATGACCCAGCCTAGTAGCCTCGATCCAAAATTCATCCGGATTTTCGATACTACCCTGCGCGACGGAGAACAGTCTCCCGGCGCAACGCTGACTTCGGATGAAAAACTCGAAGTTGCGCGCGTGTTGGCTCGCCTCGGGGTTGACGCCATTGAGGCTGGGTTTCCCGCGGCATCGCCCGACGATCTTGAGGCCGTGCGTCGCATCGCACAATCAGTTGGCCGGGAAGTAACGCCGGGACGCCCCGTGGCAGAGCCACCGATTATCTGTGGCCTGTCCCGCGCGACGAAGAAAGACATCGATCGCTGTTGGGAAGCCGTCAAAGATGCCACCCATCCACGCATTCACACCTTCATCGCCACCTCGCCGATTCATCGCGAGCACAAGCTGCGCATGAACCGTGAGCAGGTGGTGACGAAGGCAAAAGAGATGGTGGCCTACGCACGCAGCCTATGTCCCGATGTAGAATTTAGCCCCGAAGACGCCGGCCGCACCGAGCCGGAATTTCTCTACGAGGTCCTCGCCGCTGTCATTGAAGCCGGCGCGACCACGCTGAATATCCCGGATACGGTCGGTTACACGCTGCCGCACGAATTTGGCGAGCTCATTCGCGGAATCATCGAGCACACCCGCGGCATCGAGAATGCCATCGTCAGCATCCATTGCCACAACGACTTGGGACTGGCGACCGCCAACACATTGGCTGGGATCATGAACGGCGCCCGACAAGCAGAGGTAACCATCAATGGCATCGGTGAGCGCGCCGGCAACACCTCCCTCGAGGAAGTGGTGATGACACTCGTTACGCGTCACGCCATTTTGGGTCTCAAGACGAACATCGACACGACACAGATCGTAAAGACCAGCAAACTGGTCAGCGCTCGCACCGGCATGCTGGTGCAGCCGAACAAGGCAATTGTCGGTGCCAATGCCTTTGCCCATGAAGCAGGCATCCACCAGGACGGGATGCTCAAGCACCAAGGCACTTACGAGATCATGCATCCTGAGTCCGTGGGTGCAACCAAGAGTCTACTTGTCCTCGGCAAGCACTCAGGCCGACACGCCTTTGGCGTCCGGTTGCGCGAATTGGGCTACACCTTGACGGAAGAAGCGCTCGAAACGGCATTTTCACGTTTCAAGACCCTCGCCGACAAGAAGAAGAACATCACTGACGCCGATCTCGAGGCGCTCGCGTCATCCGAGCAGGATCGCGGCCCGGAAATGTATGCCCTCGATGCGGTACAGGTCACGTCTGGCTCGACGGGGTTGCCCACTGCATCGGTGCGACTGCGAGGCCCCGATGGTCAACTCCTCACGAGCGCAGCGATTGGCACAGGACCCGTTCATGCAATCTTTACTGCCATCGACCAACTGGTAAAGGCTCCCGCCGAATTGGTTGAGTACTCGATCAACGCCGTTACTGAGGGGATCGATGCATTAGGTGAAGCGAACGTGCGGGTCAAGTCGACGAGTCTCGAAGGACAACGACGGAATGCCCAGCACGCCGGGTCCGCCGGCGTCTTCCATGGGCATGCCGCTGATACCGACGTCCTCGTCGCCAGCACGAAGGCCTACCTCGCTGCGGTCAATCGACTGCTCAGTGTCATGAAGACCGAAGCAGACCGCGACGATCAACCCATGAGTGAACCCCCTGCTGCAAGAAGCGGGGTCTAGTCCCACGCTCGGAGATTCGATCGATGTTGAAACACGCTCCCGAGTTCGCCAGCTCTCGTCAGGTTCGCATCTACGACACCAGTCTGCGTGATGGAACCCAACGCGAAGGGATTTCATTGACGGCTCAGGACAAGTTGCGAATCGCGCGAAGGCTCGACGCATTTGGCGTACATTTCATCGAAGGCGGCTGGCCCGGGTCGAATCCGAAGGACGCCGAGTTCTTTGCCCGCGCCAAGGAAATGGAGTGGCAGCATTCACTCATTGCGGCATTCGGTTCGACGCGACGCGCCAAGGTGACGGCCGCAGAGGATCCGAGCACGGTCGCTCTCGTCGAGTCCGGAGCACCCGTCTGCACGATCTTTGGCAAGAGCTGGACGCTCCACGTCACCGAGGTGCTGCGGACCTCGCTCGACGACAATCTGGCGATGATCGAGGACACCGTGAGGTTCCTCGTTGCGGAGGGGCGACGCGTCATGTACGACGCGGAGCATTTCTTCGACGGCTATGCCGAAGATCCAGGCTATGCCGTCGAGACGCTGCGCGCCGCCAAACGCGGTGGCGCCGAGGTTCTCGTGCTTTGCGACACCAATGGCGGCGGGTTGCCCTGGTGCATCGAGGAAACCACGCGAGCCGTCGTCACGGCGCTCGCGCATCCGATCGGGATCCACGCCCACGACGATACGGGTTGTGCCGTAGCCAATAGCCTTGCTGCAGTGCGCGGTGGTGCACGCCAAGTCCAAGGCACGGTCAACGGCTACGGAGAACGATGCGGTAACGCGAACCTTACCAGCATCCTACCCAACCTCGAACTCAAAATGGAGCTCGAATCTGTCGGGTCAGCTCGTTTGGTGGAACTAGTCCATCTGTCGAATTTCGTATCCGAGCTGGCCAATGTCGCGCCCGATCACCACATGGCCTACGTCGGCAAGAGTGCCTTCGCCCACAAGGGGGGCGTGCATGTAGCAGCCATGCGCCGCGCCGCGACAAGCTATCAGCACGTCGAGCCCGAACTGGTCGGCAACAAGATGCGTGTGGTGGTCAGCGAGCTATCGGGGCGAGCCAACGTGCTGAGCAAGGCCGAGGAACTTGGGGTCACGGTTGACGCCGGTTCGGAAGTGCAAGCGCTGCAAGCGATCAAGGATGCCGAGGCCCGCGGCATGTCCTACGAGAGTGCTGAGGCGAGCGTGGCGCTGCTGCTATTGCGCCGCAGCAATGGCTATCGCCCGCTGTTTCGCGTGCTCGACTATCAGGTCATGGTAGGGCAACGTCAAGGGACCGAGCCATTTGCCGAGGCAGTCGTCAAGGTGCAGGTAGGTGACCAAGTCATGCACACGGCGGCCGAAGGCACGGGCCCAGTAAGCGCGCTCGACGCCGCGCTGCGCAAAGGCCTCTGCTCGGCGTATCCAGCCATCTCTGGGATCCATTTGGCGGACTACAAGGTCCGCATCTTGGACAGTGCCGCAGGCACGGCATCGACGACGCGTGTGCTCATCGATAGCCGCACCGAGTCCAAGGAATTTACGACTGTTGGCGCTTCCGAGAACATCATCGAAGCATCGCTACAGGCCCTGCTCGATAGCATTGAGTATGGGCTGCTCGACAGCGGTGTGCGACACGAAGACGCCTTGGACGGCTCCGTGCACGTCACACCTAGCGCCGCCCCGGCGTCTAAACCAATGGGGGCGAATCGCGTGGAGGCTACTTGAAGGCACATATCGTATTGTTGCCCGGTGATGGCATCGGGCCCGAAGTCGTGAATGAAGGCCGTCGCGTTCTGCAAGCAGTTGCAGAAAAATACGCTCACGACTTCTCGTTCGAGTCGCAGCATATTGGCGGGATTGCCATCGACAAGTTCGGCGATCCGTTTCCTGCCGAAAGCCTGGCGGCAGTCCAGGCCTGCGATGCAGTATTGCTTGGTGCAGTCGGTGGTCCCAAGTGGGACAACCCGACGGCCCCGACACGCCCAGAAGTCGGCCTGTTCCGCATTCGCGCGGCACTCGGACTGTACGCGAATTTGCGCCCAGTCCACTGCTTCCCTGCGCTGATCGATTCCTCGCCATTGCGTCCCGAGCGCCTCGCCGGAGTCGACCTGCTGATGGTTCGCGAATTGACTGGCGGACTGTACTTTGGCCCGCAAGAACGTCAGCATGGCAGCGATGGCATGCATGCCTTCGATACACTGACGTATTCGGAGTCGGAGATCCGACGTATCGTCGAACGAGCCTTCGTATTCGCACGTCAGCGCCGCAAGAAGATCACCTCCGTCGACAAAGCCAACGTACTTGAAACCTCGCGACTCTGGCGACAGATTGCCACGGAAATCGGTCGCAATAACCCGGATATCGACCTCGAACACCAGCTGGTCGATTCCTGCGCAATGCGGCTTGTGACCAGCCCAGCGAGTTTCGACGTGATCGTCACGGAGAACATGTTCGGCGATATCCTGTCCGATGAGGCCGCTGTGGTAGGTGGTACCCTAGGCCTGCTTCCAAGCGCATCCCTGGGCGATACCAAGCTCGGACTGTACGAACCGATCCACGGCTCTGCGCCGGACATCGCCGGCCAAGGCATCGCCAACCCGCTTGGAACCATCCTGAGCTGTGCACTCCTACTGCGCTACAGTCTCGGGCTCGAGCTCGAGGCCCAGGCAGTGGAACGAGCCGTCGACAAGGTCCTCGGTGCAGGACTTCGCACCAAGGATCTCGACCGGCAGAAATACGTCTCGACGCCGCAGATGGGGCAAGCGGTCATCGACGCCTTGTAGATTTTCGATACCCGTGAGTCCAGTCCAGTCCAGGCAATCGCAACCCGCGCAGTTGCCTGGACTGCTTCGGTGCGATTCTGTTTTGGCATCGAATGGTTCTGGAATCGAGTTCATCTACTAGAACTGAAACAGGGCACTAACCGCGGCCCCCTGCGGCAGCTGGGCAATCGTTACCCCTAACCCCCTAGGCTTTGCCGTCTGCGCCAGGATCCGCTCCTCAACGCTGGCCGTTCGGTGAATGTAGTAGAGCGACCAACCAATTGCCGTCATTGGGATTCCAAGCCCCAACCCAAAGGCACCGCCGATGTTGCGCGCTCGGCTGGTACAGGTGTCACAGATCACTTCCGAAAGCAGCGCCGTGCCGAGTACCGTAGACACCACGCCGGCGATCCCCATCACGAAACCAAGATCGCGAATGACCCGGCGAGCGGGCGCCACCGACACCCAACGGGCACTGTGCAAGGACAGATCGCCGTAGGATCGGACACCGTCTGGTGTCACGACGCGGATCGAGTATTCCCCGTGAGGCAACTCGAAGTTGCAGTTCGTCGCGCACTGCGCGACAGCTGACTCTGCCGCATAGTCGTCAGGCTCCTCCTTCTGTGGAAAGACGTAGACAGTTGACCCCGGCTCTTTAATCTGGAGGCTGACTCTCGCGTACCCGCTCGTGGTCTTCGCTGCCGTTGGCACCAATGCCGATGGTGTCGCCATCATGGCGATCGGCGGCTTGTCAGCAGCCGCGGGCGCCGTCGGGACGACCGAACCGTTTGCCACGGCTGGCACAGTTGGCACAGCCGAGTCTGGCGCCATTGTCGTCGGTGCCATTGTCGTAGGCGCAGCTGCCGCGGGCGCTGCTGCCGGGGGCGCTGCTGCCGCGGGCGACATTGTCGTAGGTGCCGCTGCCGGATCGTCGGAATCGTCCAGAGGCAAAGAAGCCGTGGGCACCGCGGCCCAAACAAAATCCGGCAAGACCATCAGCGCAATCGCAATGAAGAACGAGGCTCGACTCGACATGACCGCCGTGGTCAATGCTACAACCATGCCACGGGGTCTTGCCAGGAGTTCCGCTGCATTTGGGCAAAATCCCTAGTTCTTCTTGTTCTTCTTCTTGCCCTTCTTCTTGCCCTTCTTGTCCTTCTTGTCCTTCTTCGGCTCCGCCTTTGCGTCCTTGGCAGCGGGTGGCTGCGCTGCCTTCGCGGCGTCCTTTAGCTCATGCAGTGCCAGCATGACCAGGGCTGCACGACGTGCCTTAGGCTCGAAGTTGACGAATTTGCCCGTGAGCTTCTCTGGCGGCGCCTTCGCCTTCGGCACTATGGTCGGCGTCCCGTCGTCCGCCACGGAGATGGTGAGACCGGAAGGCCCCTCCAGTTCATCCTTCTCGTTGAACTTGAAGGTCGCGCTCTTGGCTCCCGCAATGGCGATGGTCCCTGATGGCTCGAATGTCGCAATCGGACTGCCATCGTCATCGGATAACTTGTCACCGACGAGCTTAGCAACGACCTTGTCGGGGTGAGCCCCGGCTGCACCGGCGGCACCAGACTTGTCTCCGGCAGCAGCGTCCTTGGTGGATCGCACGAGCGAACCGTCCTGTTGGAGTTTCAGCGGCTTCCACTTGCTGCCCTTGGCCGGAGTGAACTCGAGTGGAACCACAGCCACAACCGCGGCCACCGCAGCAACGTCACCCGCTGCGGGTGCGGCACCCGCGTCTACGGAAGCGCTAGCGGAAATCGGCGCGGTTGCGACGGCAACAGGCTGAGCCGATGGCATGGTTTGAGGTCCAGGCGCTTTGTTGCAGCGGCAGGCAGAGAGACCCAAGATGGCGGTCACCACGATGACTATTCCGGAGGTGCGCATGGCGGGTATCCTACCCTCGAGGCGAAGTGCCGGGTAGCGGAATCGCGAACCTCCTCACGATGACGCTCGGTTCATGAACGACGGCTACATCTTCGTTCGACGCGTGGGCGTGCCGTCCTTGGATGGACTCGACTGGGTTCGCCTCACTGGCGCTGCATCCCGGCTAGAATCCTTTGGTTTGGTTCGATACGGTGCCGGCTTCGGGCTCCTCCCAATCCCGTCGATTGGAGATGGACAGAGTCTGCGCAGTTTGCAGCCAAGACATCGCCTGCCGCTCCAAGTGTCGTCAAACACACGCTGCAGCTCATCTAACATCCAAGGGTCGTCAGTGGCGATCCCCGCCTCGAAGTTTCGCCGCCCGTCGGATTTCGCACCCAACCCCGCGCCGGTGAAGTTCGCTGACCCTAAGTACAGGTACCGCCCATCCACCGCCACCATCTTCAAATGCACCCGCGGGCAATTTCTACGGATGACTGCCCCCTTCTGCCACGCCTGATTCGCCGCAAGGATCCGTGAGGGGCGAGCGGCATGCAGCACGCGAACGTCGAGTCCCGCATTCGACTGCGACATCAGCCACTCGAACAGACTCCGGTACTTGCCGCGCGCACGCGCGGCGGAACCAATGGGAGACTCGATGCGAACATCCTTGATGTTGGCGGTCGAAATCCAAATGCTGGTCTTCGCGCTAAGCAGACCCCGCTCAACGACGTCCTGATAATGCGCCTCGTCTAGCACGAGGCGTACCTCGATACATCGACTCTCTGGGCGAGAGGGCGGAAGGTTTCGAGGAAAGCTCAACTAGAACCCGAGATCTCGCTCCAGTCGATCTTGCGGACGCAAACGGCCTGTATTGGCTGGCGTCGCCGGTCGCTCTGAAACCTGTCTCACTGGCTTTCGTGGGGCTACCACCGGCGTTGGAGCGCGCGACTTGGTGGAAGTGTTTTCCGTAGGCTTCGCGGAAGCCGAACTGGCCGGCACCACGCTGGCCTCTGTCGGCGCTGGCGCTGGCACAGCCGCGGGCATGACCGACACGGTGGGCGGTGCCTCTGCCGCAGCCGCAGCGGAGGACAGTCGAACTGATTCCGCCGAGGCGCTAGCCGCAGCCGACGCGCCGTCGGTCCCAGGTGATAGACTTCGCCAAACCAGCGCAACCACCACACTCGCCAGACCAAGCGCGCCAATCGTCCCCGTGGCAAGCAGTAGGATTGGCGGTCGCTTGTTGATTGACCGCGCCAAGGTCCCTACAGAGTCACCTGAAACCGGAACGATCACCGCACCAGGTGTTGCAGCAGAATTGCCTGAGCGCGAACCCGCCCAAGGACCCGTCACGGACTGAACGACCAGAGGTGACCGCGGCTGCGTCCCATCCGACTGCGACTGCATGGCCAACCTTGAAGTCGGCATCGCCACACCAAGCACGCAACAGAGTTCAGCGGCCGCCTCACGGATCGTCTCGTACCGCATGGCGGGATCCTTGGCGGTACAACGCGCGAACCAGGTATCGAATTCCGACGGAAGCACCAGAATGCTCGATGCTGGCGCGGGATTCTCCGTGCATATGCTCAGAAGCAAGCCGCCCAAATTCGTGTCGTCGAAAGGCCGTTGCCCCGTCATGCATTCATAGGCAATAACGGCAAACGCCCAGATGTCCGTACGCCGGTCGACTTGACGCCTACCAGAAGCCTGCTCGGGACTCATGTAGTAGGGCGTTCCCATGAGCGACCCAGTGCGCGTAGCCATATCGCTCGACGTCTGCAACGCGCCCGTCCGTTTCGCAATCCCAAAGTCGAGAACCTTGGCGATTTCATCGTCGCCATCGCGCACCAGGAAAATGTTATCTGGCTTCAGATCGCGATGCACGATGTCCATGTCGTGTGCACGCGATAACGCCTTGGATACCTGGTGCAAGATCGCTGCGCAGTGCATTGGCTCGATTCGCCCCAGACGATCGATTCTGTCCGCAAGGCTTTCACCTTCGAGCAACTCCATCGCAATGAACGGCGTTTCTCCGTCGATGCCGTAGTCGAGAATCTGTACGACATTGGCACTGCGCAGCGACGCGGCCGCTTGCGCCTCACGCCGAAACCGCGACAATGCTTCGGGCGACTGCGCGAATGACTCGTCGATGAGTTTGACTGCAGCCGGCGTGCCTAGGTCCAGGTGCTCGGCGCGCCAAACGGCACCCATGCCCCCGCGCCCAAGTTGCGAGAGCAAACGATATCTTCCCGCGAGAATTCTTCCTTCCAAAGCAACGCCCAGTATACCCGAGCGCCAGCCGGAAGTGCTGCAACGAATCCGCGTACTGCAGGACAATGGCGCGAATTGGGCGGGGCTTCCGCCATTTCGTGCCATTTCATCTGAGCGCGGCCCATTGACCAATCCTGCACAGACTGTAGGAGACCGGAATGCGCGCGCGCGGCGGTAACGAGCGCACGCCCAGCGCAAAGGCGTGCATGTTCCACCAGAACGGGCAAAGCTCGCCTCGGGATCCCACCATGGTCGAAATTCCTCCAGGCGAATCGCCCCTCGGCTACCTCGCCTACACCCTACCTCCGAGTATCGAAGATCTTACCGCCGACGATGTCCTGTCGCGGTTCCTCGATTACACCGCGAATCGCTGCCTCCAGCTCTACCCAGCTCAGGAGGAAGCGCTGTTGGAACTGTTCTCGGGCAAAAATGTCATTTTGGCGACCCCCACCGGCTCGGGGAAAAGCCTCGTCGCCACGGGACTTCATTTCGATGCCCTCGTCCGTCATGAGCGCTCTATCTACACGGCCCCGATCAAGGCCTTGGTCAATGAAAAATTCTTCGCCCTCTGTCAAGACTTCGGCCCCGAGAACGTCGGGTTGCTAACTGGGGATGCCGCTGTCAACCGCGACGCACCCATCATCTGTTGCACGGCCGAGATCCTTGCGAATATCGGGCTACGTGAGGGGGCGGACAACGAGTTCAAACACGTGGTCGTCGACGAGTTCCACTACTATTCGGATCGCGATCGCGGCACCGCCTGGCAAATCCCGCTTCTCACCATGCCGAGGGCGCGATTCCTACTCATGTCCGCCACCTTCGGCGATCCCACCTCATTTGCCGAGCGGTTGACACGCCTGACACACCAACAAACCGCCGTCGTGCGCTCGTCTACGCGCCCAGTGCCGTTAGATTTTAGCTACGCCGAGACGCCGCTCCACGAGACCCTGTCAAAACTCGTTGCTGACGGAAAGTCTCCGATTTACGTGGTCCATTTCACGCAGCGTTCCTGTGCCGAGGAAGCACAGAACTTGATGAGCCTGGATTTTGCGTCAAAGGACGAGAAAAAGGCGATCACTCTAGCGTTGCGCGGAGCCCGTTTCGACACGACGTACGGCAAGGAGCTCCAGCGATTCCTGCGTCATGGCATCGGACTTCATCACGCGGGACTACTACCCAAGTACCGCCTGCTCGTGGAGAATCTGGCGCAGCGCGGTCTGCTCAAGGTCGTCGTCGGGACGGACACCCTCGGCGTCGGAGTCAATATCCCGATCCGCACCGTCGTGCTGACGAAATTGTGCAAATTCGATGGCGCAGGCACTGCACTGCTCAAGGCCCGTGACTTCCACCAGATCTGCGGCCGCGCTGGGCGTCGTGGGTTTGACACCCAAGGCAGTGTGGTAGCCCAAGCGCCGGAACACGTGATCGAGAACCGACGCCTCGAAGCCAAGGCCGGAGGCGACCCAGTCAAGCTCAAGCGCATCGTCCGCAGGAAACCGCCCGAACGCGGCTACATTGCCTGGGATCAGAAGATCTTCGAGCGCCTAATCACCTCTGCGCCAGAGCCTCTGGTATCGAAATTTGCCGTATCTCATGGCATGGTCGTCAACGTCCTCGGGCGAGGGAAAACCGGCTGTCGCGCCATGGCGCGGCTCATCCACGACTGCCACGAGCCCCGGCGTCAGAAGCGCGTACTCGGACGAGCCGCGCGAGATATGTACCAGTCGTTGCTGGATGCTGGCCTCATGAGTCGCGACGCGGATGGCGGTTTCTCCTTCCGCGAGGATCTCCAGAGTGACTTCTCTCTGCACCAGGCCTTGTCACTCTATCTCATCGATACCCTCGAACAGCTCGACCCAGAGAGCGGAACCTACCCGCTCGATCTATTGACGCTCGTGGAATCGGTCCTGGAGAACCCAGAGATCATCCTGATGCGACAGCTCGACGCGCTAAAGACTCAGAAGATGGGCGAGCTCAAGGCGGCAGGCGTCGAGTACGAGGAACGCATCGCCGAACTCGAAAAGATGAACTATCCAAAGCCCAACGCCGAGTTCATCTATGGAACGTTCAATGAGTTTGCACGACTCCACCCCTGGGTTACAGCGGAAAACATCCGACCTAAGTCCATCGCGCGCGAGATGTACGAGGGCTTCTTCTCCTTCAACGACTATGTCACCGAATACGGACTCGCGCGCAGTGAAGGGGCATTGCTCCGCTACTTGAGTGATGTCTATCGCACCTTGACCCAGACCGTTCCACTTTCCGCTCGCGGCCAACTTACCGATGAACTCGAGACCTATCTCGGGGCAATCGTCCATGGTACGGACTCGAGTCTCGTCGACGAATGGGAGCGGCTCTTGACGACGGAGCCGCCCAAACTCGATGCAACCGCCGAACCCTCAGCAGCACCGTCGGCAGATCGGCTGGACATCACGAGTGACGAGCGCACCTTCACTGTGCTCTTGCGCAATCGCCTGTTCTCCCTGCTGCGTGCAATGGTGCGACAAGACTTCGAATCAGCGCTAGCCATCCTTGGGCCCAGCGACCCCGTCTGGACCGCGGTTCGCCTCCGAGCTTGCCTCGTCGAGTATTCGCAAGAACATGCAGAAATCCGCCTCGATCCGACCGCACGGTCCCCCAACCTGCTACGAATCACGGAGCGCAATGCCACTACTTGGCGTTTCGAACAGGTCCTCTGTGATCCCGACGAGCACAATGACTGGGCCATCTTTGGCTACGTCGATCTCGAGGCTTCACGGCTCGAGGGTCACCCGGTGCTGAAGGTCGAGCGCATCTCGGCGTAGTCACATCACGACCGATAGCGACTGCAATCTCGCGTCGAATCCGGCTGCAGTCCATCGCTGATCGACGCCCGAGAGCGAGCCCGAGGCGTCTCTGCGTGTGTGGAAGCCAACAACTCACGGTGTCGGCGTTCGGCTGCGGAACGCTTGGTCATCGCTGATTTGGGACCTTCGGGCAGGTGTTCGTCTTGAGGTTCCTGTGATGTCGCACTCCGCAGCGCATCTAGTTGACGAGGTTTCGTGGCCCCAACGAAGGCAACCACGGCAACAACTGCGAGCAGAAGCGCCAGCGCAAGGGCTATGTATTGGACAGTCATCGCAAGCTCTCGAAGATGCGTGAACAGGACGCGTTGGTGACAACGGTCAGAGAGCGCAGACGTATAAGCATGGCTTTAGCGCAGACGTTTCCCCAATCCACTATCGTATGGATTGTGACCTAGCTCAGCGAAAACACTCCCGTTCTCTTGCTCAGTGCTAGTCTACGCCGCGCGCCTATAGCCAACTGTGCGCGTTGGTGCGAAGTGCCTCGTTCGACCATGAGTCGGCTTCGGTGAGACTCGGTTCTACATCACCACGTATGGCACTACGACGGTCATTGCAGGCGACAGACGTGACAGAACGCAGGCAACACGACTGTCCATCGCGCAATGGCACTCGACGAGCTGCACAGTCAGGCCGCTCTTTTTGCTGGCCGTCCCGCATGTCGATTCTCGTGCCCACCTGAGTGCGCTCGAATGAGCCTTGCCACGACCCAAAGGACTAGCCCAAGACGCAGAAATTGCGCAAAGGATCGACTCCTGTAATGACGCGCCATCTCACAATCATTCCCGTCGGCGAGGCAGGGGTACTGAGACTTGCTGAATGTGATCGGGCCGCTGCAGCCAAATGCAGGCTCCATTTGACAAATCCGAACGGGCTGGATCAGCGACCATACAGCCGACCCGTTCTGGAAGCTGTCGCTCGCATCCCACGGAGTGTCTGCGCGTATAATATCTGGCCGCATGTTTCCTTCCCCGGAGCAGATCCCCGAGCTGACCGTAAGCGGTTCCGGCAAGAGTGACAAAGGCAAGAAGCGAAAGCTGAACGAAGACCGTTTCGCGATCCGAGATGATCTTCACCTTTACTTGGTTTGCGATGGCGCAGGTGGTCATAATGCGGGCGACGTTGCCGCGGCTTTGGCGGTGCGGTCGATCACCAACTACGTAGGCGCGACCGTCCGTGCCGCCTTCGATCGTCCCGAGTTCGATCGCTTCGGGATCCCGAACGGCGCGCGACGCATCTCGGCTGCGGTGCACAAGGCCAATAACGATATTCTCGAGATCTCGCGAACCTCGTACCAGCACCGCGGCATGGGCACCACCGCCGTCGCGGTGTCGTTCACTCCACGCTCGGGTCTCATCCACGTGGCACATGTAGGCGACAGTCGCTGCTATCGGTTGCGCGCTGGGCACTTGGAGCTCTTGACCCAAGACCATTCGCTACTGACCGACGTGGTCGAAAACCGGCCCGAACTCGACGACACGATGCTCGAGCGTTTGCCTCGCAACATCATCACGCGCGCCCTGGGGGTCGATCCAGAACTGCGCGTCAGCGTCCGCTCCTACGCGGTTGTCGAAGGCGACCGTTACTTGCTTTGCTCAGATGGCTTGTACTCGCCGTTGCCCGCCACAACGCTTGCGACTGTGCTGCGCGACATTGACGATCCAGAAGAGGCCGCGCAGCGCCTCGTCGACAATGCCAACGATGCAGGCGGCCCGGACAACATCTCAGTCGTGGTGGTCGATTGCGAAAGTGGTCCAGACTTCGCTTTGCCATCGGGACTCAGCGCTCCCCCGCCTTCGCCAGAGCGGCACTACATGCCCGATCCGGAACTATTGATCCTCGGCGTCGAAGACATTGATCTCGACGACAGTGCTAGCGACGAACTCCTGCAATCACTTGGGGAGATCTTCAACCGGCAGTAGCGGCTATTTGGCCAGAACACGAACCATCATGACAGAAGACTCACCTCGGCCGTGGGCGTTGCCCCACGAGCCACCGCTGGTCACTGGGGATCTCATGCCCGTCGGCGGCCACATCGGTGCCGATCCAGAAGACTTTCTGGTCGACGAAATCCCCGCATACCTACCGACGGGCGAAGGCGAACATCGCTACGTGCGCGTCCAGAAACGCAGTCTTTCGACGCCGGAATTGGTTTCCCTCGTCGCGCGCGCGGCTGGCGTAGCGGAGCGCGACATCGGTACAGCAGGACTGAAGGACAAGCACGCAATCACTACCCAGTGGCTCAGCATGCCCAGACGCAGCCGCCCAGTCGAGCAATGGCAACTGCCGGAGACGGTGCGTGTACTCGAGGAGAGCTACCACAACAACAAGTTACGCACGGGCCATCTGCAGGGAAACTGTTTCAATATCCGCCTCGTCGAGCTTTGTCCCGAGGCTCCGCAACGGCTTAGTACACTGGTCGAACGCTTGCACCAAGGGGTCGCCAATGCGTTTGCTGAACAGCGATTTGGTCGCGACGGACAAAACATCCAAACGGCCTTCACGTGGCTGAAGGATCCACGCCAACTGCGCGGCCCGAAAGCTCGGTTCTTGTCCAAGCTCTACCCAAGCGTCATTCAGTCGGAACTCTTCAACCGCTATTTGACCCGGCGCTTGGGCATTGGAATGGGCGCCTTACTGGCAGGCGAAATCGTGCGGCTCGAGGGCAGCGGCTCAAACTTCGTCGTCGAAGATCTCGCCACCGAACAACTGCGTTTCGAGCAAGGCCAACTACACCCGCAGGGCCCGATGTTTGGCCCCAAGATGCGCACTGCCAACGCAGCCGCATTCGAGCTAGAACAGCAGCTCCTTACGGAGGTTGGAATCACCCAAGATCAGTTGGACCAGCTAGGCAACCACGCGCCAGGAACGCGTCGCGACGTACTGCTGAAACCGGCGGATCTGAAAGCCGTTATTGAAACACCCAGTGCCACCACGACTCCTCCCACCTTGGGGCTCGCGGCGCGCTTGAGCTTCTCTTTGCCGGCTGGGTCATACGCCACCCACCTCGTCCGCGAGCTTACTCACGGTGCCTGGTTCGAGCCGCGCGCCCGCGCACCGAAGGAACCGGCCGCTCTCGCGATGCCACACGAGCAGAATCCGTAGCTATCCCGAGGGAAAGCGGCTCGACGCTGCAATCGACCATTTCATCGTGCATAAGACTCGTGTAAGTTGGGGGGCTATGATCGCGCTCAAGTCTGACTTGCTCACCAAACTCACTGATCCCCAAGTTGACGCCATGGTCGAAGCGATGCTCCTGGCGGCGTCTGCCGACGGTGAGCTCGACCAAGCGGAGTTGTCCCAGCTCAGGAAGTGCCTGCTCGAAGTCGACGACTTGTGGCTCAGTCACATTGATCTGGATCACCGCATCGATTTGGCAAAGACACGTATCGCTGGACATGAACGCGCCGAGCGCCTCGCGGCCCTCAAGGGCATACTCCAGAAGCCAGAGCAGCGCGTGGCAGCCCTCGAGCTGGCAGCCCTCGTCATCGCGGCCGACGGGCTCCTGCGCACCAGCGAACGCGACTTGATGCTTGAGGCCGCAGAGGTCCTCGGCGTCGAGTCGAGCCTGGCTGCTGACATTGTGGCCAAAGTGTCAAAGTAGCTCGAAGCGGTTCCCTCTGCTCTGCAGTCAAATCGAAAGGTCGACTCGGTACCGCGCTTGCACGATCGCATGGGTGAAATTAGCGCGGAGGTAGAAGCCACGAGGCATGCGCTCGACACGCACCCCGTCTTCATCGAGTCCCCAGCGGCGGGCGCTCGCATTTCGTGCCTTGGGACGAACCTGTAAAGCCACGCCTAGGTGTCCCGTAATGCTCTCGATATCACCGCGACCGATGATCCCAGCCAGGGTCTCCCAATCGAATCGGAGCGTCGCTTCTTCAACGACCGAGGGCGACCAGAGCATGGGTTCACCGATGCGACGCTCGGCCATCGCAATCCGCCGCTCCCCTTCGACTGGGATCCATAGAACGCGATCGAGCTTGCGCTTGACGCGGGAATTCGGCCATTCGTTCTCGGCGATCTCATCGAGGGGCACGGTGCAGACGAAGGTGGATTCAACGGGTCGCCCGCGCCCATCCACGGGAAGGGTCTTCAACTCGATGCCCAGATGCTCGAAGTCAGGCACGTCGCGGCTAGCAGCAGTTGCGCCGAGCAACCGCTCCATGAGCTGTCCGGTCCAACCCTTGTGATGTAGGAGATTGGCTGGAACGGCCAGCGCCAGACGTTCGGCTGCCTCAGCAAAAGTCAGCCCGGATAGCGCGCGAGCGCGTTCCAGCAACTCAGATTCGGACTTCGGCACCAGCTCCACGATCGCCGTCAGCCTAGTCGCCCGTCAATCGCAGAGCCAGCGGTGGCACGCCGGGTGCCAAAAACGGCTCACCCCGACGCTTAGCGAACCTACGGCTGCGCGCCGGG
>CAYVXY010000032.1:0-119186 GCA_964454965.1 uncultured Polyangiaceae bacterium
ACCTACTCAGCAGTCATAGCTGCGAGCCGGCCAACGTCTGCGGCAATGGTACGCTTGATGCCAACGAAGCCTGCGACGATGGCGATCTGGCAACCGGTGACGGCTGCACCGCTACTTGTCTCTTCGAGAATGGCCGCCCCTGCACGGTGGCAACTCAATGTGCTACTGCCGTGTGCGATCTACTCAGCAGTCACAGCTGCGAGGCCGCCAACGTTTGTGGCAATGGTACGCTCGATGCAAACGAAGCCTGCGACGATGGCGCTCTGGCAGCTGGGGACGGCTGCAGCGCCAACTGTCTACTCGAAAGTGGCCGCCCCTGCACAGTGGCAAGTCAATGTGCTACCGGCGTCTGCGACCTACTCAGCAGTCACGGCTGCGAGGCCGCCAACGTCTGCGGCAATGGTACGCTCGATGCCAACGAAGCCTGCGACGACGGCGATCTGGCAACCGGTGACGGCTGCAGCGCTACCTGCCTACTCGAGAATGGCCGCCCTTGCACGGTAGCAACAGATTGCGCCAGTTCCGTCTGCGACCTTCTTGGTAGCCACAGCTGCGAGTCGGCCAACGTCTGCGGCAATGGTACGGTCGATGCTAACGAAGCCTGCGACGATGGCGATCTGGTGACAGGAGACGGCTGCAACGCTGCTTGTCTCTTCGAGAATACTCATCGCTGCACAGTGGCAACTGAATGTGCAACGGGCGTCTGCGACCTGCTCGGCAGCCACAGCTGCGAGCCTACAGCTACCTGTGGCAATGGTACCGTAGATTCCGGTGAGGCCTGCGACGATGGCGATCTGGCGCTCGGAGACGGTTGCAACGCTGCGTGTCTTCTCGAGAATGGCTACCCCTGCACGATGGTAACTCAATGTGCAACGGGCGTCTGTGATCTTCTCGGCAGCCACAGCTGCGAGCAGTCCAATATCTGCGGCAATGGTACGCTCGATGCTAGCGAAGCCTGCGACGATGGCGATCTATCAACCGGCGACGGCTGCAATGCCGCGTGCCTGCTCGAGAACAATCGCCAGTGCACAGTGGCAACTCAATGCGCGACGGGCATCTGCGATCTTCTCGGCAGCCACAGCTGCGAGCCCGCCAACACCTGCGGCAACGGCACGCTTGATGCTAACGAAGTCTGCGATGACGGCGACCTGGCGAACGGTGACACTTGCAATGCCGCTTGTCTGACGGAGAACGGCGGGAAGTGCAACGCGTCCACTGATTGCGCCAGCAGCGTCTGCGACCTTCTGGGAAGCGGCAAATGTGAACCCTCGGGCGTGTGCGGAAACGGCGCTAGAGATGCGGAGGAAGCCTGCGACGACGGGAACACCGAAAACAGCGATGGTTGCAGCAGCAACTGCCGCCGTGAAAGCGGCCAGCTATGTCTAGTCGACACCGAATGCGTTGGTGTCTGTGATTTGAGCAATATTGAAAGCCGCTGTGAGGCATCGAACACCTGCGGCAATGGCACCATCGACGCCGAGGAAGCTTGCGATGACGGCAATACTGTCCATGACGACGGCTGCAGTGGCTACTGCAAGCTCGAAGCCGGACGACCCTGTGACGGGAAGAGTGATTGTTCGACTCAAATCTGCGACAAGACGGGAGAACCTGCAGTCTGCGAGAACTCCGATGTGTGTGGCAATGGTGCCGTGGAGCCAGGAGAGTCCTGTGATGACGGCGGTCAAATTGACGGCGATGGCTGCACCTCAATCTGTCGCAAGGAAAACGAGCAGCCATGTATCCTCAGTGGCGACTGCCAAAGCGGCATCTGTGACAATGCGGAAGCTCAGCCTCGGTGTGAGCCGGCGGATGTCTGTGGGAATGGCACGGTGGAATCCCCTGAGGTCTGCGACGATGGCAACCAGATACCTGGCGACGGTTGCAGTTCGACGTGCTTGCTCGAGTTGGGCACACTTTGTAGTAGACATGCAGACTGCGAGAGCAGGGCATGCGATCTTCTACATGGCAAGCGTTGCGAACCGGAGCACTCGTGCGGGAACAGCGTCATCGAGGACACCGAAGCATGCGACGATGGGTCTACTCAGCCTGGTGACGGATGCTCGGGCGATTGCCTGCTTGAGAACGACTCCGCTTGCGCTCGCGCCACTGAATGTTCGAGCGGCGTCTGCAAACGCAATCAAGACAATGGTGTCTGCGTACCTGCCGGTGTCTGCGGGAATGACGCTCTCGAGTCTGGGGAGCGCTGTGACGACGGCAACACGAACCCAGGTGATGGCTGCAACGCCTTGTGCCAAAGCGAGAACGGAAGTTCTTGCTCTACTGACGGCGACTGCGAAAGCGGTGTCTGTGATGGCAAATCCGGTGGCGCTTGTGAGTCTGCCAATTCATGTGGCAATGGCCGAGTTGATCCGGGAGAAGCCTGCGACGATGGGAACAATGCGAACAAAGACGGATGCGATTCGGTGTGCTTGCTCGAAAACGCAACACCCTGTCACTCTTCAAGCATGTGCAGCAGTGGTGTCTGCGACCAACTCGACTCAAACACTTGCGAGCCCACCAATGCCTGCGGGAATGGTTTGATTGAGAGTCCCGAGGCGTGTGATGATGGCAATGTCGCATCGCATGATGGGTGCAGCATGACTTGTCGCCGTGACAACGATCAGACGTGTGCGGAGAACACCCAGTGCGCCTCAGGGTTATGTGCGGTGGTCGCGCAGAAGTGTATGCCCCAAGGGGTATGTGGCAACGGCGTGATGGAAAGGGGCGAAACCTGCGACGATGAAAACGCCAGCTCTGGTGATGGCTGTAGCGAACGATGCTTGACGGAAATTGGAGCAAACTGCACATCCAATGAGGACTGCGAGTCTGGTGTCTGCGGAGCTCCAACGCGTGTATGTGCACTTGCTGATACTTGCGGCAACGGCATCACCGAGAAAGGGGAGTCATGCGACGACGGAAATACCGAACCCAATGACGGTTGTAGCAGCCGGTGTCTAGGAGAAGATGGAATTGGCTGTCTGGGCGGTTCCAGTTGCGAGAGCGGAATCTGTCACAAGCAAGACCACCTCTGCGTTCAAGCCAACACGTGTGGCAATAGTGTCACAGAAAGTGGGGAGACCTGCGATGATGGTAACGAGAGGAAGGGTGATGGTTGCAATGACCATTGCAGGACAGAAGTGGCTCGCCCTACAACAACTGGCACTTCGCTAGAAGGCGCGGGCTGCCAATGCGCAATCGTTGCCGGAGATCATGGGCGCGTGCGATTGGTCTGGCTAGCGGCTGTCGGGGTTCTATTGAGCGCACGAAGGCTTCGCAAGGGAAGTCGTCGCCACCCCTTTGTCGCCTGATGCTCGGAAATGTTCTGCGCCCTGGTCGCCACAGCATTGCCCAAAAGCACAACGCGAACCCTCTGGACGGGAGGCACTGCGCAGTCCACAGAGCGTGTCGGCTGTGGTCGCTCAACAGCGCAACGACGTGTGACGAAGACGTCGTCACCGAATAGTTGAGGCGTGGCTTCGCACGGAATTGGAGTCTCGGACGGCGCGCACTCGGCTGACCAAATGCTGCTTGAGTTATTCCAGCGCGTCCGTGCTCGATTCTTCGCTTGGATGCCTGCCGTCGACCAACTGAAGACGCAAACCAGCCGACTTGCCGTCCTTCAGGGTACCGACAGGGGCGCCAGCATTTGGCTTCTCAACTTTCGCGTCCCGCATTCCGCTGCAAGTTTCTCCGGAACAATGATCCCGAGGTCGCAGGTGCGTCACACGGTCGAGCAATCGACGCCGCAGGTATCACCCGTAGCTGCGCGCCCCTGTGCCGTTGACCCGCCTCGCTCCGTCGTTGCACCACCCGTTGCCGCGCCGACAATCGCTTTCGACGAATGGCCGCCGCTGCCGGCGCTACCACCCAGCAACCCGGAAGCTTGTCGAGCTCGCCCAATTTCCGCGGGTGCTCGCGACCATGACGTCCACGCAGACTCCCGTCTGGATGAGCGTCTGGCTGGCAGTAGTAGCCCGCTCCAATGCTCCAGCATTGCGCCAGGCGTCGTGAGTGCAGGCGAGCCCGTCGAGACTGACGGCCACTCAAGTCAGTCGCGGATTCTGTTCGGCAATTTGTCGTGAACATGCCTCTGGGGCGACGCCCATTGCCGGCGATGAGCCTGACCGCCCTTGCCTCACCCCCGACCACCCTCTACGCTTGGTGGAACCATGAATGATTTGCCCGATTGGGAAGAGCGTTGCGCCTTGGCGCTAGGCGAAATCGAACGGACCGACCTGGACGATGGGCAGAAGCTCGACCGGGTGCGTCGAATGCTCACGGGCGAATTGGGCGAGGATAACGAAACTGCTCATGATTGGGTTGAAGTTGGCATGGACGCAATCCCGGGAACGTCCAGTTCGAGTCCCGGCAACACGATCCACTACCGTTGCCAGACCTGCAGCGCAGTCGGATACCGCGTCGTGTTTCCGACCAGCGTAACGCTCTACCCCATCGTCAGTGATGTACCGAGCTGCAGTGGGTGATTGGCCATGCGCAATTAGCCGGCAGCTAACAGGGATTCTGAGATTTGGCCGGCAGCTGCAAGCTAGTTATTGATGGCCAACTTGTCAATTGGCTTGCCCACTACGGTTTCGCCCTCGCGGCCCAGAGCGAATAGGTGTCCCCTTTCTTGACGGAATAGATCACGCCCTGGTACGGCCAAAGCAGTTCCGTATACTCGTTGACGTTGTCCGACACCTTGCTGTTCGCACCAATGCGCGTCTGATACACGTAGAGTGTTCCGGTGCCGGTTTCGTCGTCGAACTTGTCGAGGTAGCTGACTGCTGTCATGTTGCGGAAGAAATCGAATCTGCCTGCGGGAACACTGGTCCCCAAGGTCCAGGGTGGATCGCGAAATATATCGGTGCGATCGAGCAACCGAATGGTTCCCTTTCCCTCTTCTGCTCCAGTGATAAATGCCCGTAGATTGAAGTAGGCGTCGTCAGTAACACCTGTAAACTCCGAATCCTTCACTGGCGCCTTGACGACACCATTGAGGGCAACACGTTCGGCAATCTTCATTGATTCGCCCTCTTCGTTGAACCAAACCAGGGTACCAAAACCATCGACGAGATCCGTAAACACGAGCCACCCGCCAGCCATGGCCTCAACCGAATACCCGAGGATCACGTTCTCGAACAGGATGTGTTCACCCTTGGAGTCGACGCGAATCAAGCTGCCCATTGTGCCATCGGAATCTACGATGGCCAGCAGCGTTGGGTTGGCGCCGGTCGTGGCCGAAATGAAGCGCCCAAGCCGCGGCTTCCAGAGGCGCGGTTCCTCTCCCGCCTGCTTGAGCCACAGATCAGTGGCGCCGGGATCCGTCGTCGAAGCCATCGTGTAAACTGCCTCCAGGTCCGAGCCGGTTCCGTCGCTGCGACTGCGCAGTTGCACATATAGCAGCTGCGCTATCCCCGACCCAAGCTCGTACTTGGTCCCCTTCTCCGGATCCTGAATCACCAACTTGCCTTCGCCACAGGGTGATCGGTAGACGACACCAACGCTGCCGAGACTGACCCCGCAGACGTCCTCGGCAATGGTCTTCGGCGCCGTCCCGGTAGCTTCAACGTAGCGGGTCAATTTGCCAGCATCGACGAGAAACAGCCCGCGAGTGGGATCGCTGGCCTCGAAGACAACCTCGGTCACATCCTTGCCGAGCCGCAAGATCTCCTGACGCGCGTCGTCCAGCACGACGAGCTGACCATCGGCAATGTACCAAACTGGCATCTGGCTCTTCGGCTCGCCTGGGCCACTCCAGTACCTGAGGTTGTCAGTGATGATACGCGTCTTCTTGCGGAAGGGATCGACGTCCAAGAGTTGGGTACCCGCCGCAACGACGAACCCGGGTGGCGAATCGAAGAGTCGCTCCGGAAGCTCAGAATCCTTGATCCCGCCGTACGCGACGTTGCAGTGGTGATCGGTGAAGTAGAGCGTCCCGCGACCGTTCTCTTGTATATCGTCGAGATAAGCGATGTACTGCGGTTCGTTGGGTAGACGATTGAAGACGATGCAGCGATAGGCACGTCCAACGTTACAACCCGTCGAACCGTCGAAGGGTTGCATACGAAGATAGGGGCCGTCTTCCAAGTAACGAAAACCAACGACCACCGCACCGGTGTCACCCCAGGGATCGACCAACATACCGGAGAGTTGACCGTCGGCGATCTTCGTCCCCGGGCCATCGATGACAACAAGCTCGGGCGAAGTCACGTCCTTGCCGAAGTCAGCGTAGCCCTGCCCCAGATTGCAGCTCGAAACGGCCCAGCACCCGCCCAAGGCAAGCGCAGCCGCACCAACCGGTCCCAAAAGCCCACGGGTCGACATAGCGGGTACTATAGCAACAATGTAAGCCGGCCCGCGATTCGTTCCGAGCCACTGAACCTCTTTACGGCCGGGCGGGAAGATGCGAGCCTCTGTCTATCTGCCCCGCCATGGTGGAATCAACCGAGACCCCGAAAAGTACGCGGCTTTATGCCGGACGACTCCGCAATCTGGACGTCACAGGCCTCCGAAGTGACGGCTTTGCGGAAGCATTTGACGAGACGAGCGGCATGCCCGTCTTGGTCGCCTTTGAGAAGAAGGGGCGCAGTCAGCCGCTAACTGCGCTGGCCAACGTCGAACATGCGCATCTGGCCTCAGTGGTAGCCATCGTCGACCATGAGGAGGGATGGCTCGTCTTGACCAAGGCCATCCGCGGGACGAAGTTGCGGAGCCGCGTCGGAGAGATTGGACGCAAGAATGCAGTCGACGCTGTTCGTACGGTGCTTCGCGTTGCGGACGGTCTGAGTCATCTCCATGACGCGGGACTCACCCATGGACGGGTCAATCCTGACAACGTGCTGCTCAGCCTCGAAGAGGGCGTCGAGCCTGCATTGGTTTTCGGTAGACCGAATACCGAGGAGTATCTTCGCCCAGAGCGGACCCCTGACAGCGTCGAGTTCGATCCACGCGACGACAGTTGGGCTGCAACCGCGCTGCTCTATTTCATGTTGAGCGGCAGCCCGCCGCCAAGAGCAGGCATCAAGGACGTTTCTTCCCTTGAGGAGCTGCGCATCGACGATACGTTGCTCTGCGAGGTGCTGCTGCATGGCCTTGCCAAGAACGAGAGTCAACGCGCCAAGAACCTCACGGCACTCAAGCGCGAGTTGGCACGCTGGTTCATCGCCCACGCGGCCGATGAACCCATGCCGCTCGGAAATTTCTCGCACAAGCCGCCGCCATTGCCAGCTTCCGTCGCGCCGAAGCAACGCCGCTCCTTGCTGCCCCGCAACGGGACGGGTGAAGTTGCCGCGGGCCAGTCGTTACCCGCAGCGAGTAGCCGTTCCGGCTGGGTTCGCTCTCTCCCGATGGCGTTGGGGGCTGCCATAGTTGGGATTGGCGTCGCCTGGGGGGTCGCTCAGATGACCAAATCGACCGCCAAATCGGTGCTCATCCGCGAGAAGACCGTGGCCACTGCGGCTGCATCCAGCGCGTCGAATAGTCCGATCGACTTGGCAGAAGTGCCTGTCACGGGCAAGGAGCAGTCTGTTGGGGATCCACCAACCACCTGCGCGAAGGCGTACCTCCGAGAAGGCACCTTGGCGAAGTTCGCGCAGTTGGACTCGATCTGTCGCGAATCGGAATTGCCTCGCGCCCTTGGCTCGTTGCGACTCGCCTTTGCGTCGACGGCAGGGGCAGCAGCGCCAGGGGCCGCCCGCTTCGATGCGCTTGGCTGGTACACGCTGCCCTTGCTCTCTGCGCTGCGACAAGCCTGCTGTACCGATCCTCCCGCCCTCAAGCTGCCCGAGCTCGGGGATGCGTGCCCGGACTTTGGCAAATCGCTCGAAGCTCTCGCCCACGTGGCGTCGACGACCCAGCAATTCGACCACGCGATCGAAGGCTTTTCCGAAGCGGCCAAATGCGCGGTACGCACTGGACGCGCCGCAGGGATCTCGGCCGCCGCTCCCAATGCCGCTACCGAAAAGGCATTTCGCGAACTATTCGCCGCGGCTGGGTCGCCCTAACCTGCCGAGTCAGTCGCGATGAGCGAGGTCTTCCTGCTGCTGGTCTCGGCGACGCTCCAGATCTCCCTGACTTTTTTGGTGATCCGGCGTGACGAAGGTCGTTTGACGGGCGTCGCTGCTGCGCGGGGGTTCCCGTCCGCCACCTTCTGGGTGGCCGTCATCGTATTTGGTCCCCTGTCCATCCCCATTCATTTCGTTCGAACACGGCGCAGTTGGACCGGCCTAATGCTCGGATTGCTGTGGTTCGCGGCCACCCTGGGCACCATCGTCCTGGCCGGGCTCGGTCTCGAAATAGTTCTGGAATAATTCGCCTACCTCAATTGTAAGGCCGGCCGCGGACGCGCTATAGCGCCCCGCACCAGAGGTAGCCCCGATGCAAGACATCCGGACACTTAACGAAACCGTTGCCCAACAAAGCGCATTCATTGACGATCTATTGGCGGAAATCGGCAAGGTCATCGTGGGACAAGCCACGATGGTCGAACGACTCCTCGTAGGCCTACTTGCAGGCGGACATGTCCTGCTCGAGGGCGTACCAGGCCTCGCGAAGACGCTCACCGTCAAAACCCTATGCGACGCCATTAGTGCGAAGTTCGCACGCGTCCAATTCACCCCGGATCTGTTGCCAGCAGATCTCACCGGCACCGTGATCTACGATCATCGCACTGGCGAGTTCTCGAGCAAGCTCGGTCCCATCTTTGCGAACTTCCTCTTGGCTGACGAAATCAATCGTGCGCCCGCCAAGGTGCAAAGTGCACTGTTGGAAGCCATGCAGGAACGCCAGGTGACGATTGGCGATCGCACCTACCCGTTGCCTGACCCATTCATGGTAATGGCGACGCAAAACCCGATTGAGCAAGAGGGGACCTATCCCTTGCCCGAAGCCCAGGTCGATCGCTTCATGCTGATGGTGAAGGTCGGCTATCCGTCGCGCCAAGAAGAGCTTGCCGTGATGGAGCGGATGACGGGCCACAGCGCCATTGGAACTAAGCCCTGCGCAACCCCCGAGCAGCTGCTCGAGGCGCGTCGAGTCGTCCGCGACGTGTACGTCGATGACCGCGTCAAGAACTACATCGTGGACGTGGTGTTTGCGACCCGGGAACCAGAGACGCGCGGGCTGCGCGATCTCGGGCCGCTCATCGAGTATGGGGCGAGTCCGCGTGCCAGCATCGCGCTGAATCTCGCAGCGCGCGCCCATGCTTTCTTGCGCCACCGTGGCTATGTCACGCCAGAAGACGTCAAAGCCATCGGGCCGGACGTCCTGCGCCACCGCGTCATCTTGTCGTACGAGGCCGAGGCAGAAGAAGTGACCTCCGAAGACGTCGTGCGCCGCGTCTTCGAAGTCGTAGAAGTGCCCTAATCAGCTATCAGCTGTCAGCCATCAGCCGGAATCCGGATAGCTGATACCTGAAAGCTGATAGCCAATCGCTCAACTCGCCATTCAGAGACGAACCCTAGGAGAGACACGTGATTCCCCGTGAGCTATTGAGTGCGTTGCGACGCATCGAAATCACGACGAATCGGCTGGCAACCGACCAACTGGTGGGCAACTACAGCTCGGTCTTCAAAGGCCAAGGCCTCGCCTTCCGAGAAGTCCGTCAGTACCAACCGGGCGACGACGTGCGGACCATTGACTGGAACGTCAGCGCGCGCATGCGCGAAACCTACGTCAAGGTGTTCGTCGAAGAGCGCGAGATGACCGTGATGTTGGTGGTCGATTTATCCGCCAGCCAGGGCTTCGGCACGCACACGATGAACAAGGCCCGCCTGGCTGCGGAAGTCGGCGCACTTTGCGCGTTCTCTGCCATTCGGAACAATGATCGCGTGGGCCTCATCCTCTCGACCGACGAAATAGAAAAGATCGTGCCACCGAAAAAGGGACAAAAACACGTCATGCGCGTGGTGCGCGAGATTCTCGGAGCCGAGCCAATACGCAAAGGGACAGATCTCGGTGTCGCGCTCGAAACACTGTCGCGCGTCGCCCGGCGTCGCAGTGTCGCGTTCCTCATCAGCGATTTCTTTGCCCAGGGACACGAGCGTGCCTTGGCGTTGGCCGCCGCGCGGCATGACGTTATTCCACTCATGCTCGTCGACCCGCGCGACGAGGAGCTCCCGGACGTGGGCCTGGCCGCCTTCGAGGACTTCGAGACAGGCGAAGCCGTTTTGCTCGACACAGCAAGCCGCGAGGTGCGCACCCACTACGCAGCGGAAATGAAGCGCCAACGTCACGTAAGCCTGCAGCTGTTCCGCAAACTCGGCCTCGACCATTGCGTCATCCGAACCGATCGCCCCTACGTGCGACCGCTCCGGGATCTCTTCGCCAAACGCGCCCGGAGGATCCACCGATGAAGCTTGGACCGAGCATCGTCCGGCTTAGCTTGCGCTCGCTCGCCCCACTGCTCACATTGGCGACCGAGCAGGCAGCCGCTGTCATTCCGACGACCCAGACCGCACCAAGTTCAGTGGCGTCGACGGCATCGAAGCCTCCCCCCGAAACCCTCTGTCACGAATTGGTCCCCGAGGGTCGCGCGCGACCCAAGGTCACCGAGCGGTTCCCCGAGAAGGTGTTCTCAGGCTACGCTGCCACGCTCGAAGTCACCATCGAGCACGAGGCAGCGGAAACGGTGATGCCCGGCGGCAACCAAGTCCAGCTGGCGTCGAAAGAAGCGACGGCCCTCGAACAGCAGGGCTTCATTTTGCCCAACCCCAAGGGTCCCGTGACGATGCAAATCGAGCGGAACGCGACGGCCAGCCCGCCCAATACCAGAGTCCGCATTCCCCTGCTCGTTCTCGCCAAGGAACCCGAGAACAAGACCATGACGTTGCCGAGCCTGCCTGTCTCGGTCGCGCGGGCCAACGGCGAGGTCTTCACACTCTGTACGAGTCCTCACGAAATCACGGTGCAAGATCCGACGAGTAGCACTCCTTCACCCATGCCCAAGGCCAACCCGGCGCCGCAACGGCAGCTGGAAGAGTGGACAGCGCTCAAGCAGGGCCTCGAGGTTGCCGCCATTGCCCTCATCACGGGAGCCATCCTCGCCGCGCTGTTCCTCTTCTGGCGACGGCGACCGAAACGACTGGCACCTCCACCGCCTCCGCGCCCGCCTTGGGAGGTCGCCTTCGAAGAGCTTCGCGAGCTGCGACGCGGAGAACTGGTCACCCAGCAACGCTACGCCGAGCATTACGACAAGGCCTCCGACTCGGTTCGAAAGTATCTCGGAGCGAGGTTCGGCTTCGATGGGCTCGAATCCACGACGAAGGAACTGGTGACCGGCTTGCGCGATGCCCACGTGGACATCGGAACGATGAACGCCGTCGAGTTGTTTTTGCGCGATGCCGATCTCGTGAAATTCGCCAATCGCAAACCGACCGAAGCAGAATGCTGGCTGGTACTAGACCACGCCGAAAGCTTCGTCCAAACGACCTTGCCAGGGCCTGAACCCTCAACGGACGAATTGAACCTGCCCGCGCGGGAGGAGCAAGCCCAATGAGCCCCTCGCAACAACCCCTGCAGCCAGCCGCGGTCCCACCCGCGACTGAGCAACCAGGAGCGCGCACTGCATTGGAGCTGGCAGCAGCGGGCACCGTGCAGTCGCACCGTCAGCGGGGCACGGTGCACCACCGCGGCTTATTTCGCTCCCTGCGCATTCTAGCCACGTTCGCCTTGGTGCTGCTCATCGTCGGAACAGCAACGCTTATCCCCTACGGCGAACAACTGAAGTCGGCTCAGTACATGCGCCCCTGGGCGCTCTTGGGCCTGATCCTTTCGCCCATCCTTCTGTGGCGCTGCACCTACGGTGAAGATCGTCGCACCGTCCGCGTGCGCGTTGGCACGGTGTCCGCTATGGCGTCCGGGCCGCGCGGTTGGCGCGTTGGCTTCCGCGACGTCCCCGGAGTCCTTCGCAGTATCGCATTTGCGTTGATGGTGCTCGCGCTGGCTCGTCCTGTCGACACGACCCGACCCGAGACAACCGAAGAGAGCGGCATCGACGTGATGCTTGTCCTGGATCTGTCGGGTTCCATGGCGGCGATCATGGAAAATGTGCCGGACAATCTCAAGCCGCACTTGACGGTTCCCGAACCGGGGATCCCACCCCGCCGCGTCGACATCGCCAAGGCCGTCGTGCGCGACTTCATCTCGCGACGCAAGAGCGATCGAATCGGAGTCATCGTATTCGGCAAGAGTGCGTTCGTGCTATCCCCCCAGACACTCGACTACCAGTTGCTCGACCAACTCGTCGCCAAGATGGAGCTAAAGATCATCGACGAGTCCGGAACGGCCATTGGCGATGCTTTGGGTGCCGCCGTAGCACGCCTCCGCCATAGCTCAGCCAAGAGCAAGGCAGTGATCCTTCTGACAGACGGCGAGAACAACTCCGGTGCCATTGCGCCGCTGTATGCCGCCGATTTGGCCGCCAAGGTTGGAGCAAAGGTCTACACGATCCAAATTGGCGACAGTCCCGAAGCGCTCGTCTACGCTGGGCGTTCCTTTCTCGGCCAGCCACAGTTCGACAAACAAAACTTCCCGATCAACCCCGAACTGCTCAAGGAACTGGCCAAGAAGACCTCGGGCACCATGTATGTCGCGTCCGATGCCAAGGCGTTGCAAGCAAGCTTTCACGACGTCCTCGACAAGCTCGAGAAGAGCCGCTTTGAAGCGGGAATCGCCCGATTCGACGAACTCTTTCCAGTCCTACTACTTCCGGGCGTGCTGCTCCTAGCCTTCGAGGCTTTCCTGCGCGCATTCCTGCTTCGGAGGTTCCCATGACGTTCAGCCGCTTTTTGCGACTAATGGCGCGAATGACTCGGACAAGGACTGAGCACAACCGAGGGATGGGCACATGAGGTTCGCTGCATTGGGTTGGCTGGTCGGTGTTCTCTACGCAGTGGGCGTCGGCGCGATGCTCGTCATTGGGGCGATCCTATTGGTGCGCGCCATTCGCCGCTATGGAGAGGAATCGAAGGTTCTCGGTCTAATGACGTCGCATACGGGCACACGCCGGGCGATCCGCGGTGTCCTTCTCGTGTTGGGGCTAGCCGCGGCCTTCGTCGCACTGGCGCGGCCGCAATATGGGCAGGGTACGCGCATGGTGCCTGCTACGAATCTAGATATCGTAGTGGCGCTCGACTACTCGAAGAGCATGTTCGCCCGCGACGTCACACCTTCTCGGTCGATGCGAGCCAAGACCGAAGTGTCGCGCCTGATCGCGAACCTCCCCGGCGCCAGGTTCGGCGCCGTGGCCTTTGCTGGTGAACCGAGCGCATTCCCGCTTACCAGTGATGGTTCCGCGATCGCGCAATTCTTCCGACAGCTGACCCCCAATGACATGCCCGTGGGCGGCACCTGCCTTGCCAAAGCGCTCGAACGCGCCCGCCAGCTTCTCGTTGCCGAACCGCTGTCGAAGAAGCACGAAAAGGTCATCGTCTTGGTCACCGATGGCGAGGACCTCCAAGGCGATCCCGTCGCCGTCGCCAAGGCAGCGAAAGAGGAGGGGATCACGGTGCATGTCGTCCAGATCGGTGGACGGACGCCGGAACCTATCCCGGACGTGGACGAGACAGGCAAGGTCCTCGGGATCCGCCGTGACCGAAGTGGCAACCCGCTCACCACCTCGCTGTCTGCCGAAGGTGAGCAGCAGCTTTCGGAAATTGCAACGTCTGCAGGTGGGCAGATCGTGCGCAGCGCGACAGGCAGCACCGGCATTGATGAGCTATCGAAGATCCTGTCGCGCTGGGTCACCGAGGAACTCTCCGAGAAGGTCGAAACGGTCTACGCTGATGTGTACGCCTACCCCCTCGGATTCGCATTGGTGCTGCTGATGCTCGAGGCATTCCTCGGCGATTCACGCCGCTTGCCAACACCGGTCAAACCACCGCCCCCGCGACGTCTACGTCCGAGCCGCCGCGCCAAACAAGCAAAGAAGCTGGCTGCCGTAACGCTCGTGGGTTGTACCCTACCTTGCCTCGTTCTTGCTTTGGCCAGCTGCGAGGAACAGCGCAACAAACTCTTCATTCGCCATTCCCCCAAAGTGGATGAAGCCATCGTTGCCATGGTCGATGCGGGCGATGCTGATGCAGGTGCCGCAATCCTACAAACCTACCTATCGACCGGCAAGTGCGAGGGCGGCAGCATCGGCACCCCGGAATCCGTCTCCAAACTGTATTTTGCGAGCTTCGACCTCGGACTCGCCTTGTTCCGTGTCGCTGAGTCCTTTGGTGTGCGCTTCGGTGAACGCGCGCCTTCCGGACAGAACCCTGCTGGCGATCAAGCAACCTCACAACGCGGAGATCAGGTTGACTGCGCTTTGCGCGTCGCCGGGGCGATCACCGCCCTCGATCAGGTTCCACTCGACCTGATGGCGAAAGCTTTCTACCTGACTGGCAACCTACACTTCTTGCGCGACGAATGGAACCAAGCCATTGAGTCGTACGACCGCGCTTTGCGCCTCATCCCAGGTGTGGCCAACGACGCCTCCGACAGCATCGGTCGCGATGCCGCGTGGAATCGAGCCATCGCGCTGCAACGCTCGAAGGAGAAGCCCCCCCCGGACGCAGGAAGTGACGGAGGACCGCCCCCCGATGGCGGCAACGGTGACGCCGGTTCGGACAAGAATGGTGACGCTGGAGCACCCCCACCCGACTCTGGCAATAGCGGCGGCAGCGACGCAGGCAAACCCGAACCACTCGACGCTGGTTCGAATCAACCGCAACCTGACGGCGGTCAGAATCAGCCGCAACAGCCGGAACCGCAGCAGCCGGAACCGCAGCAGCAACCGGAAGACTCTGCCGAGCGCGTCCTCGACATGCTGGAACAGACGCCCACGTTGCAGGAACATGAAGCTAAATCCATGCCGGGCCGGCGCGTGAGGGGTATGGAGGACAAGTGAATCGACTGCTGGCTGGCGCTTCCATATGCCTGGTTGCCTCCGTAACGGCCCACGCGGTGGCGGCGGCGGGACGGCTTTCGACGCAATTGAGTTCGGGTCGTGTCGAGGTAGGGCAGCAGTTTACGCTTCAGTTGTCCTGCATGACGGATGCAGGTGCAGGTTCGCCGTCAGATCCGCGCGTCACGGTCCCACGCGGCCTTTCCGCACAAGGCCCGAGTATTTCCTCGCAGCAGAACGTTACGATCATCAACGGACAAATGCAGCAACAGTCAGGAGTGAATGCCACTTGGGTGCTGGTGGCAAGCGCTCCGGGCCGCTACCGCATTGGCCCAGCCAGCATCGCCATCAATGGTCAACGGTACTCCGACCGCACAGTCGAGGTCGAAGTCGTGGCACGTGGAAGTCTGCCGCAAGCCAACCGCCCCTCACGTCGCGCGCGCGGATTTGATCCGTTCGATCCATTTGGCGGGTCGGATCCCTTCAGTGGGCCGATGTTTCCGCCTGGCGTCAACCTCTTGCCCAACCCGACAGTCGACGAGATCCCCAGCTACCCACCAGACTTGAACGTCGATACCGTTCGAGATCCGATTGCGTTCCTGGATGCCCGATTGACATCGAAACGCGTTGTGGTTGGCGAACAGGCCACCCTGCGCATCTATGCTTACGGCAAGCCTGGTCCGTTCGAGCTGATGCTGAGCAGCGAGCCGAATCGCAACGACTTTCTTTCCTACCAGAACGAGCGCGACCATCCGATCGGACCGCTCTACCGCATCAAAATCGAGTCGGAGATTTGGTTTGCACGCAAGATCCTCAGCTACGCGCTATTTCCCACCAAGAGCGGGCGTCTGCACATCGGCGAGGCAGAAGCAGCTTTTGCCGGAGCTGGCCTGCTTGGCGGAAGTGCGTACCGCAACGTGCAGCGCAAAAGTCAACCGCTTGAGCTCGTCGTCGAGGATCCGCCGCTCGCCGGGCGACCGCCGGGGTACCACATCGGTGACGTCGGTGAGTTCAAACTGACGGCCAGCGTCTCCCCCCGTAAGATCAACGCGTCGGAGTCGGTGAGCGTCCAGGTCGAGGTGTCCGGAATCGGGCAATTACCGCAGCGCTTGGATCCGCCCGAGCAAACCGACGTCGATTGGCTCGAACCGACGACGACCCAACAGATTGACGACCAGCGCGAACGCATCGCAGGCAAACGCCAGTTCACCTATATTGTGCGAATCGATGGCGCGGGGATTGTGGATCTCGGAACGATGCGCTTCCCCTATTTCGATCCAGCTACGCGCAAGTATGCCGTTGCTTCCGCCGAGCTCGGGAAGGTCGAAGTGATAGCTAGCAAAGCCCAAACAGCTGCGCCAAGCGCAACGCTCAAGACCACCGACCGAGACCCCCTCTTGGCAGCACTTCAACCCCGGCAGCAACTCGCCGGCGCTGCTGTAGCACCCAGGTATCTGGCCGAGCGACGCGCCTTCTTTTATTGGCTGCTCGTGGGTCCTGCGCTGTCACTGCTGTTATTTGGTGTACGAGCGTCGCTGCAGCGTTTCTCCCAATGGCGTGAGCGTGTCACAGGCTCGGCGCGCGTTCTGGTCGAGACCGAATTGAACGCAGCTCAGGCAGCCATCAAAGCCAATGATCCCCTGAAGGCCGCGACGAGCGTCGAGCGTCTAGTCCATCTACTGATTGAGCACAGCATCGACTTGCGCAGCCGCGCCGTCTTGCGTTCCGAACTAGCGACGCTGCTCGAGAGTCGAGGCATCGATACGGAGACTTCTCAACGGTTCGTCGCATTGCTAGAGCAATGCGATCATCTGAAATTCGTCCAACCGAGAATCGACGATGCGCGCACGATGGTGACCGATGCATCAGCACTCTTTACCGCCATGATGCCGCGACTGAGCAAGAAGTATCGGAGGCCGGCGTGACCATCCGCCTCCGCTCCCTCGGTGCGTGCCTGTCCGTTCTTCTAATATGCTCCATGGCACAAGGAGAAGGGCTAAACGCCGACGATCTCGGATTGCACGGTTCGGCGCTACGCTCCCTGCAGAAGGGGGCGCACACCGAGGCAATTCAGCAACTCGAGCTCTTGGCAGATCGTGGCGTGCTTCACGCTGATATCAGCTTCGATCGGGCCGTGGCCTACGCCTACCGCGCACGCTCTGCGCAAGCACGACCCGGAGATCTTGGACGAGCCGCATTCGCGCTTTCCGAAACGCTTGCATTGCGTCCCGACGACGCAGAAGCTGCCGCCCTGCTCACGCGCATCGATCTAGAGCTTTCCCGGGCCCGAAGCCGTCGCGGCAATCCCAGCCTGCTGGCTCGACCTCGCTTGACCCGTGCGGTTGTCGGACTGCTACCAGAAAACGTCTGGGCCGTCTCCGCATTGGTCAGCTCACTGGCAACGACCTTGGGGATCCTCTATCGCTTTGGTTCGTCGCGACCACGCCGACGATTGGCGGGAGCGGTCACCGCCTGGCTGAGTGCGGCGTTGCTTGCCGTCACGAGCCTTTGCCTACTCTACGCTGTCCATGCAAGACACTCGACGCGCCAAGGAGTCGTGGTCACAACCGATGCTCGCCTACTCGATATTACGGGCGCACCCGTCGCTGCTGCCCAGCACCCAGGCCAAGATCTGACGATTCCCGAAGGGGCAAAGCTAGTCGTTACTGGACGTACCGAACGGCTACTCAAGGTCGAATGGGGCAGTCTCGAAGCTTACGTGAGCCCAAGTGAGGTCCAGTTGCTCCCACAAATAAAGTAGTCGTCACGTTACTCACCTGCAGCAGGCTCCTCCACCGGAGCCTGCGCGGTTGGTTCGGGGCATTTCTCGCCGGTATGTCCCGGCTCACCCTTGGGGACCTTGCAGGGATGGACCTCGACGCGACGAATGCGCGGCTTGTATACGACCTTGCGCTTGTCCTGCTTCGATGTGCCGTCTTTCATCCTCACCGTCCGCAGCGTCCATACGCTCCATCCGATGCAGCCGCCTTCCTTAACATGCTCCTTGTCGGGCTCAAGCTCTGCGTTGGGCAGATACTCGATACTGGGCCGCACGATGTCGAATCTCGGTGATACGGAAACGTCGACTTGCCTTCCTTCGCGATCACCAAACAAGCGAATCGTGATGGAACGCTCCGTGTAGGAGGCCAGGATCAACAGGCCAGATCTCGTGTCATTTCGAAATACGATATCCGGCTTTGGCCAGGAAAGCGTCGCCTCATGCCCCATCGGATAGCGGTCGAACCAGTAGGTGTGCGCCTGTCGCTCAAGGACATCGTAGCCGGCACGCATGACTGCATTGTAGAACGTGGTTGCGAACTGACTGACTCCGCCTCCGATGGTGTCAACCATTTCGCCGTCCTCGATGCTGGGCGCAGGGACGAATCCGTTCTCCAGACTGCGCTGTCCCACGTGTTCGTTGACGCTGTACGTTTCGCCCGGCATGACGATGGTGCCGTTGAGCAGATCGGCGATGCGATGGATATTGTTGACCCGTGGTTGGCAACAAGCGTGACGTGTGGTGAAAGTGCCTACGGGTTCGTGGATATTGAGGTTGTCCAGATCGGCTGAGAGCCGCTTTGGTAGTTCAGTTGGCTCGAACGGAATGTCCAGCTGGCGTCTGCCTTCACGCAGTCCTCGTTCCAGATCGTCGAACAACTTCTCGACAGCAATGCGACTGCCCTTCTGTTCGGGCACTACGACGAGCCGCTCGCGCCCTTCGACCTCGTAAGTGGCATCTCGGGCGCGCCGCTCGACGCGATGGCGACGGCTGCCCAGCCATTGGTCGAACGACGGGCGCGCAAGGTGCCAAGTGAGCTTGCCATTTGGTTCCAGATGCCATTCGAGCAGCCTAGCTAGATCCGTACGCAGCAACGTCAGATGCGACTGCTCGGTCCGAAAAACCATGGGCTTCTCAGCCAACTCAATGGCGAGGAGTTTGGCGCGCTCGAGCTCCGCCATCGTGGGCAGCTCGGGTTGGTCGATCGTGGGCAGCGTCAGGGCTGCGTCGTCGGTACGACAGATTGCCTCGCCAATGATTTCGCGTAGTTTCTGACGATCAACGACGCGGCCGGAACGGGATGGCTGTACTATGAAGTCGACGTCCTTCGGGACGAGACGTCCCTCGACGGGACGTTCCTTTATCGCACGACTCTCGCAAGTCTCCAGCCAGACACGAAGGTTCGATTCCGGAAATACGAAGCTGGGGTGTAGAAGCGTCCGCTTCTGCAACCAACCAAGGATCCCTCGGTTCTTCTCAGAAAGCCGTCGCAGCGAGGCTTCGGTCCGTATCGGATCGAGCGTTGCGCCAAGGCTCTCTAGTGTGACGTTGCAGATCCCCGCATCACCAACCAAGGCTATGGCGTGATGCTTTCGTTGATTCAAGAAGTCGTCTACCACCCGCCGCGCCTCGTCCCAACTCAAGCCACCGAGGGTCACGTCACCTATGAAGATGCCGTGCGGCACCCGATTCCGGTTCACGAGAATTCCCCACCCAGCTCCAATGAACAGCAGCAACCCGAACGCAAGCGGCCACAACCACTTGGATGCACTCAGCGCTGTCCAGGGTGACTTCGATTTCGACATGGGGCAGTCTCGACGCTGGATAGGGACCGCGTAGGGCGCGGGCAGTACCACCCGAAGCTGTGACCGACCAGTCCAGAGCCGGCGCCGAATTTGCTCCGCTTCGGCACGAATATCGACCGTGGCAACCTAGGCCCACAGCATGCTAAGCATCCCTCGATGTGGGTTCGACGTTCGGCCATTCGCCCGGTTCCGAGTTACGCTCGCATACCGACTCATGCACTCGATGCATTGCGGGCCCAGTTGTCGGATGGCGACGATGATGCCACGCGCCATCAGCTCGACGAGGCTTTTGGTCGATTCGAACAGCGGCAACCCGTACTGGCAGCACATCTGGGCAAAACCCTGGCACGGCCGCTCGACGAGACCGCGCTTGGGTTAGGGTATTTCTTGGCCATTGCGATCTGGCTTGGATTCGAACAGGTTCATGGCAACCACGTGAAGGGGATCGGTGAACAAGAGCTCACTGCCACCAAAGAACTCTTGGCCTTGGATGAACAACTCCGGCGTGCCGATCCATCAGACGTCCTAGAGACCGACGACATCGTCGCCATGGAACAGCCGGAACTGCTGGAATTCGTTCACGATCACGTTGACATTACACTTGAAAGCCACGCGGACGACATCGACGTCGACGACGTCCATGAAGTATACCGAGCCATCTTGACTGAGATCCTCGCGCTTTCCTACGCGGTCGAACGCCCCGCAGGGTTTCCCGTCGCCCGCACTGAGCTGCTCGCGTAGCCCCGAGTGTCACCAGCCGTGGATCGCATTCACCTTGGTATCGACGAGAACGGCCTCGGTGCTCGTTTAGGGCCGCTGATCGTCACCGCCGTTGCTGCACGATCGGCTGGATCGTCGTCCATCGACATCGCAAACCGTCACGAACAAGATCAGACTCATCTGCTCGACGACTCGAAACGACTGGTGTCGCATCAGGACGTGCGTCTCGGGGAGGCCTGGGCAAGAGCCATCGTTGGCCCAGGCGCTTCGACACCAGCTGAGCTACTGGAACTCATCGGCATCGATTCGCTCGCGATCTCGACCAAGCCATGCCCCGCGCACATGTTGCCGCAATGCTGGGATGTACGTGAGGAACGCTTCACTGCACCGACACGTCTCGTCGAAGAGGTAGCGCAGTGCCTCGTCTCGCTGCGCGAGCGAGGAATGTCGATTTGCTTGCTACGCTCTGCATGGGTGTGCACGCGAGTACTCAACAACGAGCTGTCCAAGGGTCGGCACCGTTTCGTCATGGATCTGCACAGCATGGAACGGCTCATTCTCGACATTCGCCAGCAAGTTGGGGTTCCCGTTCATGCCGTTTGTGGCAAGGTGGGAGGGATCGCCGACTACCCGCGCTTCTTTGGCCCCCTTTCCGGACGTCTGTACACGGTGCTCGAACAGACGAAGCCGCGAAGCGCCTACGAATTCGCGCAGCTTGGCCGTGTCAGCTTCGAGCAAGATGCCGACGCCAAGAACTCGCTAGTCATGATTGCGTCACTAGTGGGCAAGTACATTAGGGAGCTCTTCATGGCCCGCATTGCTCGCCGCTACGCCAATAGCGCCGACGTCAAACGACCGCCCAGCGGTTACCATGATCCAGTAACCAACCAGTTCGTCGAAGCAACGGTTGCCATGCGCAAATCGCAACGGGTGCCATTTGATTGCTTCGAGCGGAGACGCAACACATGACGACGAACAGCGAGCACCGACTCCTGCGGGCTCCTCTCGGCATCGCCATGCTAGGATTTGGCTTGCCGCTCGCACTCGGCATGGGCCTGCAGGTCACGTTTAACCTGGTTGACGCATACCTGGTATCTCGACTCGAGCCGGAACAGGCAGGAGCGGCGTTGGGGGCCATTGGCATCTGCGACCAACTCGCTGCAATCGGGAGCATCGTTAGCTACGGCTACACGACAGCTGCCGCCACTGTGATGAGCCACCGCCAAGGCAGCGGGGATACGCTGGGCGCCCGACGCGTGGCATGGCAATCGACACTCGTCATTGTCGCGCTCGGCCTCGCCTTCACGATACTGGGTCTCTTTGGCAGCCATTGGTTGATGGCCGACGTCATGGGCGCCAAGGGGCTGGTGCAGCAACTCGGAACCGAATACCTCAAGGTGATCATTGGCGGCAACGTCACCATATTTCTGCTGCTGCACCTGACCAGCCTGCAACGCGCCCTAGGCAGCAGCAAGACCCCCATTGCGCTGCTGCTTGCATCCAACGCCATCAACCTCATCCTTGCCGTGTTGCTCGTGTATGGGCCGGGTCAGGCCCCTGCGGTGTTCGCGTGGGGGCCAAGCATTGCAGCGCGTCTGGCCATTCCTCGAATGGGTCTGTTAGGAGCGGCGTGGGCCACGGTGCTTGCTCGCATCATCGTCCTTTTACCCGTGTTCGCCATTGCCGTCTGGCGCTTCGATTTCTTTCGTGCTGGTGCACGCGGTCCATTCTCGCCCAAGCTCGAGAAGGAACTCTGGGGTCTCGGCTGGCCCGCCAGCACCCAACTGGTCGTTCGCATAGCAGCCACACTCGCGATTCAAGGGCTCATAGCTCGAAGGTTTACCACCGATCTGGATCAGACGGCCACTACTGCGCTTGGCGTCGTCTTCCGACTCGAAACCATGGCCCTGTTCATCGGCCTTGGGTGGGGCAGCGCCGCGCAAACCTTCGTGGGACAGAACCTCGGAGCCCAGAACCCAACCCGTGCCAAACGCGGAGGTTGGATAGCCGCTGCATACAACTGCTCGATGATGGCCATTCTCGCGTGCGCCTATGTCTTCTTTGGTCACACTATCGTCGAGTTCTTCGATCCCGATTCGAGGGTCGTTCACCTGGCTGTAAGTTATATGCGAATCGTCGGCCCGAGCTACGTAGGTCTGGGACTAGCCGTTGTCCTTGGTTCTGCACTGCAGGCCGCCAAACTCCCAAAACTTGCGTTGCGGCTCGACCTCTTGGTCCTGGGAGGCCTGCTGCTACCCGCAGCCGCAGCTTTGGCAATGCTTGGTCGAAGCTCGATAGACGTGTATTGGGCCGTTGCCGCTGGCTATGCGACTTCTGCCGCTGTGTACGCAATAGCGTATCAGCGAAGCCATTTCGTACGGCTGCCCCGGAACTAGAACGGTCGACGTGAAGGTGGCCTAGCTCCTAGACGACCCTCTAGTGGCACAACTCAGAAGCCGATCCAACCGAGCAGCCTACCCACAATCAACGCAGCAATTGCCTCTCTCTCGGTGATGCTACGCGCCCCCTTGGGCATGTTCACGTGGGTCAGCTCGTGAATGCATGCGTCCAAGGTCAGACTTTGAGTCGCCAGCTGCTGCAACAGCAGCAACGCAACGGGTACCGAACCGCGCTCCTTGCGGCTCCCCATGGCCGGAGCCCGAGCGCCAGGGACCACTTCGGTCGAATAGGCAGGGAGTTGATCTCGAGGCGAACCTTGCGCCGCAACCAAGACTCCCGCCATCATCGGACTGGCCAGATCGAGATCGAGTGGAAATTCCACGTGCATCGGCGCCGTGCCTCGATAGAACGAGGCAGTCCCACGCGTCCAGCTGCACAGCGCGGCGACCCTATCGCGTCCGAGATCGCGGATGGCTCGAAACACGTCCACCGCGTCGACGATCTCCATCGCAACCAAAGTGTCACCCAGCCGCCCACCTGCCCTCGATATTACGTCGAGTGCCAGTTCAAGTTCTTGCCGTTCCAACGCACCCCGACGGATGAGATATTCCCCAAGAAGTTCGTCGCGTTCGCTTGAGGCTACGTGCAGTAGACGTCCATCTCGGAGATAGATCTCTTTGCGCTTCTGTGCTCCAGACTCATCGCGTCGTTCGACGAACAATGCACCTGTCTCCACGTTGCTGCGCAAGCGCGCCAGGATCTCCAACAGCGGATTGTCGCGCAATTGGGTTTGGTAGTCGGGAACGCCCACCTGAAAAACGCGAGAAGTTGTGGCCGTCGATGAGGGCATCAGGTAGCGCGCCAGCGAGGAAACCTCGCGAATGGGGCGCAGTTTCTCTCCCATCAAAGCCACTTCGTCGTCCCCGTTCAGCTCACCGGTGGCTATCATCTCCACCAACTTGGGAAAGCCGATTTCGCTGATTGCAGCGCTCGACTTGAGTCGCAAGCGAGCTACGACACGCTCGCTCGGCGGTACCGAACCACTCGGCGGTACCGAACCACTCGGCGGTACCGAACCACTCGGCGGTACCGAACCACTCGTGGCTACTGAGCCATTCGGCGGTACCGAACCACTCGGCGAAGGCTGAACCGTCTCGAATGTCAGTTCGAGATTGGCGGGCGGCTCGACTGAGATCTGAGCCAGTCGCACGGCGCGCATCCGTTCCACGGAATCACGGATTTGCCCTTTGATACGCTGTGCCAACTGCACCGAGTCACCGGCCCAGCGCACCCACGTACTGAGAACGCTCTTCAACTCTTCGGCACTGGGGAGTTCGAAAGGGCGCAATGCTGTCTCGAAGTCGGCCGCGCTCTGAAATCGCGCAGCCGGTTCTCGCGCGAGCCCTTGCATGCAGATGGCATAGAGCGCCTTGGGAATGTCGGCTTGTCGCCGGCGCAGTGGCTCGAAATTGCCATCGCGAATCGCCAAGAGCACGGCAAGCTGGCCGCTTCCGGGGAATATGCGTTCCCCAATCAACATCTCTCCCAGGACCACGGTCAACGCGAACAGGTCTGCGCGATGATCGAACGGTTCGCCCGCAATTTGCTCCGGCGCGAGGTAACCAAACTTGCCTTTGAGCCCAACTGTCGGCTGCGAAGGTCGGACCCTTGGCTCCGAGACGCGCGCAATACCAAAGTCGCCCAACTTGATCGCCCCATCGTTCGAGAGATAGACGTTCGACGGCGTGACATCACGATGGACGATTTCGAGCGGAGTTTTGCTCTCGTCGGTCGCCGAATGCACTGCGACAAGTGCCGAGGCCACCCCTGCTGCAATGTACGCGCAAAGTTCGTGCGGCAAGGGTCGCTGTTCGCTCTCGGCGCGACGCAAGAGCCGAAATAGATCGACCCCCTCGACGTACTCCATTGCCAGGTACGGCTCACCATCGATTTGGCCGGCTCCAAAGACTTCCACGACGTTCGGGTGACGAACGGCCTGATTTAGTTCCGCTTCGTGCACGAGCATGTTGAGCGCGTCGTCGCGATCCGAACGACTAAGCACGCGCTTGATGACGAACCTTGGAGCAGGTCGCGAACCACGCCGTGGCCGCGCCAAGAAGACCTCTGCACTGCCGCCTACGGCAAGCCGCCGGTCGAGCCAGAACGGGCCGAACGGGACTGGTCGATCTGCAATGCTGTCGGAGCCGTCATTCGACACGATGACCGCATTATCGCAGGGTTCGAAGAGCGGAGGCGCCAATCGAAGGCAGTTTCCTTCGCGATGTCAGTCGCCGCAGGTTGACTTTGGCCGGCTTGCTTGCGGAGCTCTCGCGCTCGCCTAAAATGGGCAAATCGGCAGATTTGGCCGGGCAAGGACGACTCGTACTCGGGTTCTCACTGTTCGATGTGAGGTTTGGGCCAGATGATGTACCACGGAACGAACAGCTGACCTGGTGAACCAAGACGCATTTCATTTCATTCCGAGGCCGGACGCATCTCCCGACTATGCAGCGACGTTCCCTTGAGTCACTTAGCTGCGCCCGTCGGCGCAAACGGCAGGATCGTCTTGAGATCCTCATCGTTAAATCGAAGTTGCGCACCAACGAAGTAGTCTCGCCGATCCGGACTCAAGACATCATCCGTACCGCCCAACAGCCAGAGACGATGCACGAACTCGTAGCCTAAACTCAAGCGCCAGCGCGGCAAGACGACCTCGCCGAATCCATACAGATCCTGCGTGAATTCGAATCGATCGTCGAGTAGCAGAAAGTCGAGACCAACGCCTCCAGTGGACTCCTTGATCCCGAAACGTCCCCAGAAGGGGCCAAATCGCTGGGCAAACTGCAATGAGAACCGCGGACTATTGGTCGTGACCGTCCGCCGCTCGAAATACACCGGAGGTTCGTTTGGATTCGTCGTTTCGACAGCGACCTGCTGGTTGGTGGTGTTGCCTCGCGGATCGTAGACGATTTCCGCCACGTAGTACTTGTCTTCTCTCGGCTGAAGCCGGAGCTGCAGGTAGCTCTTCACCGAGCTCGTCAGGAACTGGTAGTCAGTACGCAGCGCGACAATGGTCTGCAGTCGCGAAATCCCGCCCATGAACTCGCCAATGGTCTGAGTGACTCCCTCGACCTCGTTGATGAGCTTCTCGTCCTTGGTCAATCTGCCCACGGTGCCTTCACCGCGGTCAATCCGACCCGTTACCGAATCGAGATGCTCAAGCGTCGATTCGAGATTGGAACTGGCGCGATCCACCTTGTCGAGGATCTTGCGCACCTCGCCTCCGGCTTTCTCGGCGCTTTCGGCTTTCGGATCCGGACGCGCCAACATCTGACGTATGTCGGTCGTCGACTCCCGGACATTTTCTAGGATCTGGCGAACCTCGGGTTCGCCCTTGGAGGTGATCTGCTCAATCTGGACAAGGATGTTGTGAAAGTTCTCACGATTCTCGCGCACCGTCTCGTTGAGGGCTTCGGTGACCTGAGCAAGATGCTTCAGCGTGTCCTTGAGGTTCTCCTTGCCTTCCTTGGTACCCACGGATTCAGCCAGCGATTCTGTCACCCGCTTGACGTCCTGGGAGATCCCGGACAGATCGCGCATCAGGGTGTCCGTCGTTACTGCCTCGACGGCTACCCGGATCTGGTCGCCATCCTTCAGGTCCTCGCGGCCCTCGGCACCGGGCGCGATGCTGAGAAAATACTCACCGAGCAGACTGGAACTGACCTTGGTCACCGACGCGTCGACATGCAGCGGGATGTCGCGATTGACGCGAATATCTATCCGCGCTTTGCCCTTGTCGAGACGAACGCTTTCGATGCTCCCAACCGGGATCCCCGAGATCCTGACCTGCGAGTGCTTCGCAATCCCCATGGCGTCGTCGAACAGGGCGTAGACGACATAGCCGTCCGCCTTCGACGTCCCTTTGTCGATGAACCGGTAGATCCCAAACGCGGCGGCACCAGTCGCCACCGCGAAGACTCCGACTTTTGCTGAAGTGGTGAATCGGCCCATCGGGCGCAGCGAGCAGAGTATCAGGCGAATCGCTCGGGGTCGAACTTCCCGTCATGGCCCGAAGGTCGATTAAGGAATTGGTTGCCCCGAAACACCTTATGACGGGAAAATCCCCGCAACAAGATGAAACGCCTCGGAACGCTACTCGGCTGCCTGGCATTGGGTGGATGTGCGCCTCCGCCTCAGGCCCAGGAGCATTCCGTTCGAACCTCGGCTGCAGCCTCCGAACGCACGGACACCCCGCCAACCGCGACCGGAGCGTCACTGATCTGGAGTCATGACACGAGATCACCCAATCCAGCGCCAATCCCCAACGAGTTTCAGGGCCTCATGACTCCCTGCGGTGAATGGGATGTGCGACTTGGTAGTGTGGCCACCTGGTTGGCAAGGCGCGGTTCGGTCGGTGGGTATGGCAACGACATCGACCAACTGACGTTCGCCCTGCGCATGGCGGGCACGCCCTATGTATGGCCGGCAGCCTGGTCGCGCACCTCGAACAACGACCAGGCCGAGAGCGATATGTCCCAGGCCCTGTCAAGATGGCTGAGTACCCTCGAACAGGGGCCGCTGCGCCGATGTGGTATGGCGCGCCTCGAGCAATCGGGGCAAAACGTAGTCGTCGCGGTCGTGTCGATGGCCCCAGCCGACCTGACGGTGCCACTGCCCACCCGAGCCAGAGTGGGTCAGTGGCTCGAATTCCAGGCAAGACTCCGAATCGATGCGTCGCAGGCCAAGGTCATCCTCCTTCCTCCAACGGGGGAGCCAATGGCAGTTCCGACGCAACAAGCCGGCCCTGTCGTGCGCGCGCGATTTGCTGCGGCTAGTCCGGGACAATGGAGCGTTCAGCTCCTGGCAAGCGGGGAGACAGGACCCAGACCTATGCTCGAGGCAACACTCTTTGTCGACGTGGCCCCCGCAGCAACGTTCCATGACCAACCAGTGCCCGGTGAAGGTGCCACGGGGGGCAACACGAGCACCGAAGAGGCTCTCGATGGCATGGTGACCGCTATGCGCCGCGAGACCGGACGTCCCGCGTTGCGCCGCGATCCCGACCTCGATCGCCTGGCACTCGAACACGCTCGTTCTATGTGTCTTTCGCGGCGAATTGGCCACGACGTCGGTGATGGCCCCACGCACCAACGCCTCGCCTCGGCAGACTTTCGAGCCCGCTTGGCCGGTGAGAACGTTGCCCACGCTGCAGACGCCGCTCGCGCGCATAGAGCCCTCTGGGCGAGCCCATCGCACCGGTCCAACCTCTTGCATCGCGGCTTCGCGCGCTGGGGGCTTGGAGTCATGCGAGACGACGACGGCAGTCTCTGGGTCTGCGAGCTATTTGCCTCCGACTACTGAATGAGGCCTCCGCTAGGCCCAAATGTCGCTGGAAAAATCCAGAGGCGTTCAAGCAGGGCTCCCTCAAGGCCATCTTTGAGGTACCCTTCTCTTGGGCCGCTGGAAAAATGGTCACCTTGACTCTCAAGGTGTCTCGACGAAAGTGCCCCGGTCGATATACGGTTGCCGTCGAAGTCTAGCCCCCACTTCGGGGCTCAGACTCTACCGAATGTACGACCCGGTGCCTGGAGGGCTCATGTTGACAGTAAAGCGCTCGCTGCCCATCGCATTGACAATCATCGCCGGTTGTCTTTGGCAACGCCCTGCAGAGGCGCAAAGCACATTGTTCTATTTGGATCGCGCGCAAATCTCAGGTGCGCCCGATGATGGATACATGGTGTGGCGACCTTATCTGCACGAGAAGACACGCTTCTACGGGATGTTGACGCTCGGGTACTCCCACAATCCGCTGCGTGCCTCGGCCGCAACAGGCAACGAGTCGATCGCTCGGAATATGGATGACCCCGTTCAGGGGCAATTCATCACGTATCTCAATATCGGAACGGAAGTCGCCGGCTGGTTCGGCTTCAACGTCTCGCAGCCCATCTCCCTTTACACGGTCTATGGTGACTCCTACCCGAATACGGGAGCCGGTGTCCCTGAGTTCACGGCCGACAGAAAGATGGGGCTGCACGATACCCGCTTCGATTTACGCGCCAAGTACTACACCTCGACCGACAAGAAGACGCGGCTCGGCGTAGGCGCCGCTGTGTTCATCCCGACCGGCAACAGCGCCGGTGCCGTCGCCGGTGACAACGCATCAACGGCGTATATGTATCTGTCCGGCGAACACAACTTCGGACCTTGGATGCTCGCCGGCAATATTGGACCGCACTTCCGACCCCAACGCGGCCTGCACGAACGACAAGACGCCAGCACCAACACGTTGGCCCTCGGCCACGAGCTGCGTTGGGCTTTTGGTGCTTATGTCCCGCTGCGCGAAGACCGCATCCGCATTGGCCTAGAACTTTGGGGGACAGCGGGGCTTGGCAACCAAAACGACATCAACACCACCTTCAATTCCCAGAACGTTGACCTAGAATGGCTGTTGCTCGGCAAGGTCAAGCTTGACAGGCCTGGTCACTGGTGGGGCATGGCCGGGTTTGGTACGCGAATTACCGGTGGCTACGGCGCGCCTGATTTCCGCGCACTCATGTCGTTGGGCTACTGGTTTACGATCAGCGACAAGGCACCTCCAACCAAGACTCAAAAGTACGAGTTCACCAAACCGGAGCTCGAAGCCGATCGCGATGGCGACGGCTACCCGGACAGCATCGACAAGTGTCCAGACATCAAGGAGGATCACCGTCCGCCGAACCCGACCGATGGCTGCCCTGCCGACGCCGATCGCGACGGCGATGGCATCCCGGATTCTGTCGACGCTTGTCCGGACGTCAAGGAAGACAAGGATGGCATCGCGGATCAGGATGGATGCCCAGAAGACGACGCGGACAGCGACGGAATCCCCGACGGGCGCGACAAATGCCCAATGGAGCCAGGGCCAGAGTCAAAGATCGCCGAGAAGAACGGTTGTCCGTCTCTGACCAAGTTCACGGACAACGGCGAGATCCAATTGCTCGAACCAATCCAGTTCGATACTGGCAAGGCCACGATCAAGGCCGTAAGCTTCCCGATCCTCGACGAGGTCGTTGCCTTGATGAAGGCGCGCAAGGACCTCAAGGTCGGCGTCTACGGACATACGGATAGCGTCGGAGCCGACGACATGAACATGACGCTCAGCAAGAACCGCGCGGCGTCTTGCATGAAGTACTTGGTCGAGCATGGCATCACTGCCGGTCGCTTGCAGAGCGAAGGCTTTGGAGAAACCAAGCCAATCTCGACGAACGACACGGCAGAGGGGCGCTTCAAGAACCGACGCACGGAGTTCAAGGTCATCCAGTAGGCAGTCGGGTAGACAGTGTGTCTGCCAGAAAGGGCGGCTCGGTCTTCGTGACCAGCCGCCCTTGGCTTATTTGCGGTTGTGTCGAACAGACGACGGCACAAGCGAAACCAAAGCAACGACAAAAGGGCAGACCTCGCTCGGAGGACCACCCTGGAAGTATGTTTGCCAAACACCACGTAAGCTGCCGCAGCCGGGTCCTGCTTGCACCCAGCGACTCACGCACAGCTATTTGCAGCCTATGCCATCCAGCAATTACTTGCTGTGGGGCGGCATCTTGGCTTCTTTGAACACCACGTGCTTGCGCACGACTGGATCGTACTTCTTTAGCTCGAGCTTCGAGGTCATCGTACGCTTGTTCTTCTGCTTGTAGTACGTGAACCCGGTGCCGGCCGAGGACACGAGACGAATATTGTCGCGCATGGCTGGCGGGAATTAACACGTCGTCAGGAAGCCCGCAAGGGCACAAGGGGAGCTGGGATAGATATTCAGCCCATTGCCCAAATGATGACATGCCTTGACGATCCGTCTCTCTCGTGGCTCAATCCCGGCCCCTTCCGGAAGATTCAGTCATGTCGAAGCGCACTTTCCAGCCAAGTAACACGAGCCGTCTCCGAACCCACGGCTATCGCAAGCGTATGGAGACCCGAGGCGGCCAAAAAGTGCTGAAGAATCGCCGCCGTCGCGGCCGTTGGCGGTTGACCGTTTCCACGTATCAGAAGTAGCCCCGTGTCGATGGCGCTTGCGCTAGCTCGCTTTGGCCGTGACCAGCGAATCCGCAAGCGTTCGGAGTTTCGCGGCATTCTGAATGGTGGTGTGCGTGTCTCTACGCCACATTGCGTATTCGTAGTTGCCAGCCGACACGCGGGCAAACCAGGACCCATTCGGGCGCGCCTGGGTCTCGTTGTGTCACGCAAGGTTGGTTCTGCGGTGCTACGCAATCGATTCAAACGGTTGGCGCGAGAAGTCTTTCGAAAATCGCAGGCCGCGCTGCCGGAGGATGCAGAAATCGTTCTCATCGCCAAGCACTGGTCGCTGGAGCTTCGTGAGTCCACTCTTGCCGAAGAGTGGGCCGCTGCCGAAGAACGCATTCGCGCGGCACTCGGCCGCCATCGAATGAAAGCCAAGACGGCCAAGTCGGCGCATTCTTCCTCCGCAACAGGTGCAACGTGTTAGTGCGAGCCCTGGTGTATCTCCTGCGCATCTACCGGTGGACCCTATCGCCACTGCTCGGCCCCGTGTGCCGGTTTCACCCGTCTTGCTCACGCTACGCCGAAGACTGTCTGCTCACGCACGGCCTGGTCCACGGCATTATCCTCGCCATCAAGCGCCTCGCCAAGTGTCATCCCTTTCACCCGGGCGGCTATGATCCCGTTCCTCCGTGCAACCACCGCCACCGGTCGGACCTTTCGCGCCCCCCATCGGACAAGCCGTCCGACAACGACACACTCGTGCTGGCCGTGACCTCTCAAGGAGGGCTCCTCTGAGCCCAACATCGAAAGACTATGGATAGCGGCAAAACAGTTCTACGTTGGATCTTGATCGGTCTCGGGGTCTTCTTGATGATGCAGTACCTGCCGCGGCTGCTCGGCAAAGGCGGCAGCGGCGACGTCGCCCTGCAACCCCTAAAGGCCGAGGGGCTCGAACTGCCCAAAGCACGCGCCCCAGAACGGACCTGTGATCTCTGGAGTGACAGCTTTCGGGCGGAATTTACGACCCAGGGCGCTAGCCTCAAGCATTTCGAACTCCTCAACGCCAAATACCGGCGCCACGGGAAATCGATCGATCTCTCCACGACTCCTGACGTCGAACTGCGCCGCCAGCTGCGCGTGAATCTGCGAAACGAGGCCGTAGCCGCATCCACGGATTCGTCGTGGCAGATTGATTTCGACAGTGTCGACTGGTCACTCACGCTCGCCAACGGCAACCGCTGCGTCTTCGAGTATACGGACGACAAGACCCACCTGGTAAAGACGCTCTCGACCACGGCGCGCCCCTACGAAGTCCATCTCGACCTCGAGCTCACCAATCTCTCGACGAAGAAACTTCGCCACGCTCTAACGATCGACACCACATCCTTGCGTTGGCAGGCCGACGTTAGTGGGGGCATGTTCAGCCCGCGGCCTTCGCTTTCACGCGTGGAATGCATTTCCAAGGACGGCAGCGCCGAGCGGAAGAACCCGGATGATTTCGAGCCCAAGGACTTCACGGAACCGGCCTTCGCACCCAATGCATTGAACCCTGGCGATTTCCTTCAAGCCAAGGGCACTGTCGCCGTCGCGGCCGTTTCCGACGCGTATTTCTCCCAAGCCCTCGTTCCAGAGCATGCGCCCAACGGCGCGGCCCCCGTATGCCAACTGCAGATCGAGGAACGGTGGGACTCTGCCCGGTTCCGGAGCAAGGCGGATGATCCGAAGGCCTGCGCCATGTATCGCGCGCGCTTGGCCTATACGCCCCTCGAGCTCGAACCCCAACAGACGGCAAAGTACGCGGCGCTCTCCTATATCGGTCCGATGGAGCGCAAACACTTGTCAGCGGCTGGAGGCGGACAGACGCGACTGATCGATCTGATCGATCTGGGCTTCTTCGCCATCATCGCCAAGGTGCTGGTCGGATTCTTGCTCAAGGTGCACAGCGTCGTACCCAACTGGGGCATTGCCATCATCGTGTTGACGCTCACGGCTCGACTGCTGCTTTTCCCACTGTCGATCCCGTCGATCAAGAGCATGATGAAGATGCGCGATCTCAAGCCGGAGATCGACGCGCTGAACGAGAAGTTCAAGGACGATCCACAGGCCAAGGGCCTGGCCCAGATGGAGTTGTGGCGTAAACACAACGTCAATCCGTTGAAGGGCTGTCTGCCGCAACTCGCCTCGATGCCCGTCTGGTTTGCGCTCTACACCACGCTCCAGACCGCAGTCGAGCTGTTCAACATTCCATTCTTGTGGTTCCCAGATCTGTCGCTGCCAGACCCCTTGTTCATCCTTCCGTTCGTCATCGGTACCACTTCATTCATCCAGCAGAAGATGATGCCGATGCAGGGTGATCCGGCACAGCAGAAGATGATGCTCTACATGATGCCCGCCATGTTCACAGTGTTCATGTTGTTCCTGCCTGCAGGGCTCGGCGTGTACATGTTCACCAACGGCGTGCTTGGCATCATCCAGCAACAGCTCGTCGAACGCCACGCCAGAAAGGCGGGCAAAAACCAAGGACTCAACGTGACGACCCAATCCACCGGCGCCGAGGGAGGCGCCGGCCGGGGGTCGTCGTCGGCCAAAGGAAAGGCACGATGATCATGATCGAGGGAGAACAGAAGCCAGAGCAGCAAGAAGCGCCAGAGCCCGCCGGGGACGAAGCACTTGCCGCGGGTAGCGATGCTTCCCAACCGGGTTCGGCCGGTGGCGGGCAGCGGCGTTCACGCCGACGCAGTCGACACGGTGGAGATGAACGCAACGACTATCGGGGTGACGAGCGAGCAAACTTGGCGCTCGAATTCGTCACCACAGTGATCGACGATATGGACATGGATTGTCGCGTGCGACTGCGACGCCCACGACAAGAGAATCCCGAGGAAGAGCCGGAAATCGTCGTCGAGGTCACGGGCCGCGACTCGGGGCGCATCATCGGAAAAAAGGGCCAGGTATTGGCGGCACTTCAATTCCTGACTCACCGAGTCATCAATCGACCCGGTCAAGACCGCCGCCACGTCCTGGTGGACGCCGACGGCTATCGACTGCGCCGTGAAGCATCGCTTGCCACGATGGCCAAGCGTCTCGGCAAGCAAGCGGTCGATGAAGGCAAGATCATCACGTTCGAACCGATGAACCCACGCGATCGGCGCGTGGTACATCTTGCGCTCGCCAAGTTCGAAGGGGTCATCACCAAGAGCGATGGCGAGGGCGACTCTCGGCGCGTACAGATTATCCCGGTACGACGCGGATAGAGAAACCTTCCCCAGAAATGTGAGTTCGGGCCGCCGGCACGTCCCAGCGTTGGGGCGCATGGCGGCCCGAGCTGCATTTTCGTGGCTCACGCACCCGTAGACCGCGTGTACCGCTGCGGGATTGCCCCGACAAACAACGCGAGATCTCGGCGTACCGTAGGACACCGTGACACCATACGGCGCTTCCGACTTGGCCTTTCGGCGTTTCGGTCCTACCTTTCAGCGGCGCCCCGAGCGTTGCGGGGCTCGAAAGGATGCATGGCATGAAGCAGGTACTTGGAGTTGGTAGAGTCCTGTGGCTAAGTGGGGCACTTCTTGCCGGATCGGCGCTCGTCGGATGCGGTGGTCCCCGCGCGGTGCGCGGTGAAGACGTCAAAGGCCTGGACGACCAAGCCATGGGCACCGGTCTCGACAAGCGTGACCTGGCAAAGCTCCTCAATGAGAATCTAACGGCGCTCGAATCCTCCGCCGTGATCAAGCGCTGGCAAAGTGAAAGTCAGCCGCGCATTGCCGTCCTACCGTTCCGCAACGAGACGTCCGAACACGTCGAGAGTGCTCTGCAAGCACTGTCGAGTGACATCGAGACAAAACTCGTCAATGCTGGCCACGTGCGCCTGATCAGCCGAGAGAACCAGGATCAATTGACCGAGGAAGTCCAGAAGCAACAGAGCGGCGCTTTCGACAAAGGCACCATTGCGAATTGGGGCAAGATGGCGGGCGCGCGTTATTTCGTCTCGGGTAAGGTCTTCAGCTCGGATGAGATGTTCGACGGCGAGCGACGCGTTCAGTACTCGCTGTTCTTGCAGGTACTCGACGTCGAAACCGGTGATGTCCTCTTCCAGAACAAGTCTTCGCTGACGAAAGCCATCGTCCGCTAAGACTATTCTACCTACCTCGGCCCGCGCTGGATCCCCCATGCGAAGCTGTGTTCGACTGCTCATCGCTGCCATGTTCCTTATGGCCTCCGGCTGTGCGGGGCACGCCGCACAGACGGCGGCAGCACGTACCGCCCTCGATGCCGGACAACCGAAGCAAGCGCTCGCAGAGCTCAACGCGAAGCTCGACGTCAAAAGCGCCGAGGATGTTCCTGCCGACATCAAGAATGACAAGGTGTTGTTCGTCCTCGACCGCTCCATGGTCTTGATGCAGCTCGGTCGCTACGATCTGGCGAGCCGCGATCTCGAGATCGGTGACAAGCAGTTGATGGTGCTCGATTTCGCGCACGGCACGAAGGACGACCTCGGTAAGTACCTATTCTCCGATGATTCCGGACCGTATCGCGCGCCCAGCTACGAGAAGCTGCTCGTCAATACGATGAACATGCTGAACTACCTCGCACGCGGCAACCTCGAAGGGGCTCGTGTGGAAGCACGCCGCATGAGCGTCCTGACGGATTACTTCAAGAATGCGGGTGAGGCATCGAAGGCGTTCGTCGCCCCCGGCAGTTACTTGGCTGGCTTCATTTTCGAGAAGAGCGGTCAGGCTGACGAAGCGCTGCGCTACTATGATGAAGCCCTCGCGCGTGCCCCATTCACGACTCTTGGCGAGCCAGTGGCGCGTCTCTCAACGCGTGCAAACTATCGCTCGCCACGGATCGAAGAGATCCTCGGCCATGCGTCGGCTGCCGCGGGCGCCGACGCCGATCGGGCCGATGCTTCGACTGCTGACGATACCGGAGAAATCCTCGTCGTCGTCAACTACGGCCGTGTTCCCGAAAAGATCGCCGAACGCATCCCGATTGGGCTCGCGCTGACCTACGCGAGCGGCGCCATCAGTCCCTATGATGCCAATCGCGCCAATCGCCTGGCGGCGCAAGGCCTCGTCACATGGGTCAATTTCCCGTCGTTGGGGCGAGCGAAGGGTCAATGGTCCTCGCCAAGCTTCGGCTTGGATGGGCAACAGCAGCGTCTCGACGGCGCGCTCGCCGTCGACGTTGCGGCGAACAAGGCCTGGGACGAGGTGCGTGGTCAGGTCGTGGCTTCGGCCATCACTCGAATGATCGCGCGGGTCGTCGCCGGCGAGGTCGTCCGACGCTCGACCAAAGACAGCATGCTCGGGCTGTTGTTGTCACTCGGCACCCAGGCAACGATGACCGCGATGGATACTCCGGACACACGCAGCTGGTCGACATTGCCAGCGCGCATCGCCATCGGTCGAGTTAGAGTTAGAGCGGGCACCCATGTCGTCGAGCTGAACGCACGCAACGAACGGCTTCGACAGAAGGTCACCGTCAAGCCAGGTGGCTGGGCCGTGGTCGTGCACACGGTGCTGCGGTAGAGCCACCGTTTCGCACGGAGGTACCACGTGACGCGCACCTGCGCGCAAATCTCAAGCGAATCTGTGCCAGATGACGGCGTGCCGGTAAAAGTCGCTGGGAACCGACGATATTGGGCGCCTACTGAACCGAGTACCTCGAACCGTCGAAACGATAGCGCCGCGCCCCGAGGCTACCCCAAGGCAACGATAGAGGCTCGAAACCACCCGCGGGCATCGAGTCTTCTGGAAATGGGTAGCTCGACTTAGTGAAGCCATGGGCGCGCCCAGCCAAAAGCTCAATGTCCAGACCCTGGCCGCCTTCAACGAAGCGTAGACCGCCTAGCAGTAGGTTTCCGTCGTAGGCTCGGCCAGTCTCAGCCGCAAAGATGCGTTTGATGCTGTCTTCCTTGACCTGAAACACCATGAACACGAGGCGGTCGACTTCCTTCTTCTCGGCGCTCTTCTTGTCCGATTTCTTGTCGGCGCGCTTGTCGGCCTTCACGTCAGATTCAATGCTCGACTTGGCATGCATTACGGCGCGCACCAGGATTTCTGCCTTGCCATCGCCAGTCAAGTCCCGTGCCGTCATGTCGACGATATCGTCCGGCGAGGCAACGCCAATCGAGGTAAATACGAAGCTTTTGCCGTCGCGGAAGGCCTTGCCGAAACAAACGATGTCTTTGTCGTGCACCAAGACGCGTTCGTTGGCGGAGCTCGCCGCCACGTCGGTCACGAAATCGAACCGCGGCATCTTCGACTTGACGCCGCGATCCTTACGATAGAGCGCATAAACTTGGTCTAGCATCTCTTCAGCCGAAGGTGCGCGCGGTGGAGGCGGAGCTACTCGCCCAGCCGAGGGCACCGAGTCGCTATGGTCGCCCGACGAACGGCGCGATGCGCCTGACTTGGTGAGTTTGTTTCCGTTCCCTGACTTGCCACTGGTCTTCGGGCTCTGCTTGGTTTCGGCGACCTTCTTGAACTCGCTCGAGTCCCAGGCGAACGTCTGGTCCTTGCTTGTGTCCCAAGGTAACAATGACGCCTCCATGTCCGAAGGCGTTGGCTCGGAGTAGCTTTCTTTCTCGTAACCGTCACACTCCCCTTGGGCGATTTCGAGCTGAGGTTTGCCGTCCTTGCGAAGGACGCGCACCTCGTTGTGCAACTCACCCGCGGTACTCTTCATGCCCACCTCGTGCACGAAGGGTGAACTCAAGCTCTCGTCGGGTTTCACCTTGAGTACTTGAAGGACCTCGCGGTACTCGTCCGACGAACCGACGCGATACACGAGCAGGATCTCCGACGCGCCATCGCCATCGAAATCAACGAGCTCCATGCGCTGTACGGCCTTGGCGCGACTGACGGACAGTTCCGTCATGACGAACTCTTTGCCCCCGTGAAAACGTGCCCCCAAGACGACCAGGAATTTGTCGAACAGGGCCACGCGCTCCCAACTGCTATCCCCACCGACGTTGCCGAAAGCTTCACGCGCTGGCTCGGCACTGATCCCCTTTTCCTTCAGCATTCCCGTGATGAGCGGATACTCCGATTCGGTCAATAGCGCCGGCATGGCGCTGCCCTCGCGCGCCGGGCTCGTCGCAACCACGACGCCAGAGCGACCAGGAGCCGTATAGTCCGTGTAGCGCAACGCCGCGCGCATCCCAACGCGGATCCGACTGCTTTCCGCAAACGCGCTCCAAGGGATCTTGGCCTCGAAGGTCAGCCCGTCACCGTCCGGGGCTTCAACGAGCTCGGCGCCGTTCACTTTGCCGTCACCGATCTTGACCACCCCAGGCAGCTTGCCCGGCGAGCCTGGATAGAGCTCGACTTGGTAGGTGCGATAGCTTCGCGCCTTCAGTGGAAATGCAATCGATAGGGTCGCGTGATCTTCGTTCGAGCCGGCGCCCGCTGTGCGGACGATCTTGTCATCCTCTAGCTTCATCGCAAGGTAGAGGTTCGTATCGTCGTAGGCAATGGCACCCTGAGCAAAGGCTGCGCCCTTCTTGGCACTCCTACCGGATATGACCGTTTCGAGAGCGCTCCAGCTACCGGGGATTTCCTTGGGCTGACCATCGAGGCGGATCTTGACGTCACTCGCCAGCACCGCAGGCAACATGATCCCCTCGGCCGCGTTCGCGGCCAGCGGAGCCGCTCCAACCAACGCACCAAAGAAGAGACCCGCAACCAATCGACTTTTCATCGCAGGAGAACCTGTCACCAGTTCATGGAGATCGCCAGCCAACAGATTTGCCTCGGACACCGAGATGACGGCCACATCGCTATTTTTCTAAGTGGCTGTGGCTGCCTCGGTATGCGGGCAGTCGACTGTGCGTGCTGGCCGTCCTACCTCTTCACTTGCTTGACCTGATCCTCGGCTTCGAGTTCAGCCAGCGCTTTCGCCAACTCTTCCTGCTCGGCGGCGCTGAGCTCCACATCCTCGGCGCTCTCCACGCCAGGTGCGGCCGCGACGCGTACTGGAACCGCCTGTGCGGGCGCAGGCGCTGGGGGAGCAAGGCCCATCTTGCGCTTCAGTTCGAGCAGGTCCTCGTCGGCGCCGCTCGTGGCCTCCAGCTGCTGAAACTTCTGCGCCAAGACATCGCCAGAATACTGTTCCGCCAATTCGGCGCCCGCTTCGGCCTCGGCTTCCATCTGTTCGATCTTCGACGACATCCGATCAAAAGCGTCGAACGCGCTGTTGGTACGAAGACCACTCATCGTCTCTTGAATCGCGCGTTGCGCTTCGGCGCGCTTCTTGCGCGCAATCAGTAGGCCCTTCTTGCGCTTGGCCTCTTCAATCTTGGTATTCAGGGCACGCAGCGCCATCTTCAGCTGATCGACTGCCTGCTTGTGCTTGAGCCATTGCTGCTCGAACTGTTCGCCGAGCGCTGTGTGCTCCTTTTTGCGCGCCAGCGCTTCGCGCGCCAATTCGTCGTTGTTGGCGCGAACCGCCAACATCGCCTTCTTCTCCCAATCCGCGACTAGCAGTTTCTGCTGATCGGCTTGCGACCGAAGCCGTTTCTCATCGGCAATCGAGACAGCCACCTGCTTTTTGGCTTCGAGCAGCTGGGTATTCATGTCGAGCACGATCTGCTCGAGCATCTTCTCTGGATCTTCGGAGCGACTGATGAGGTCGTTCAGGTTGGACTTGATGAGTGTCGCGATGCGAGAAAAGATCCCCATTGGATTTAGACCTTGGTAGCGGCTGAAGCCATCGAGCGCAAGGAGGGAACATGTTCGACGAGCGCTAGACCGAGATCGGCCAGAGCTGCCTCGAGTTCGTTTGGATCGAGGTTGTCGAGCTCAAGCGCAGCACTTAGCACGACGCGGCACCCTTCGAGGCCATAGGATGCGTGCAGCAGGCCGCGCGCGTTGAGCTCAAGCAGGCGCTTGTAGAATGCTGCCTCCCGCGTCACGTCGGTGAAGGCGACCTCCCCAATGTTTACCTGCAGCACGATGACGGGCGGTTCCACGCGGATCATCGCTGGCGCCTGGCCTGAGACGAGAGGCACGACGATGGTGCCATCGTCCATCAACTCGAAGTGGCGTTCTCGAGATTCCAACAACCGCTCAACGTCCTCACGCGTCTTGGTCATCGCTGCCGAGCCTATCACGGCCCACGGACCCTAGGCCGAGCCTCGTGAGCTTGCGCCTTCCAGTTAGGCGACTGGCCGTTTGTTCGTTTTCCGGCGTCGGCCACGCCGGACCACCAAGACCTAGCCAGACGAGGCCCAATCTGTCGCAAATGTCCTCGCTTGGGCCTCGAACAATACGGCTGACTAGCCAATAAGCACCTCGGGGCCAATGGCTGGACCTCTCGATGGTTAGACGCGACGTTCTACGCATGTGGATCCCGGGACAGGGTTTTGGTATGTCGCGGCATGTTGGATCGAAATCTTCGCGAGTGTCTCACTTTCGATGACGTGATGCTCGTGCCGGCTTACAGCGAACTTGTTCCGGCCGACGTAGATATCAAGACTCGTTTGACGCGTGAGATCGTGCTCAATACGCCGATCGTCAGTGCGGCGATGGATACCGTCACCGAAGCGCGCGCTGCTATTACGATGGCGCGCCACGGTGGCATTGGCATCATTCACAAGAACCTTCCCCCCGACGCGCAAGCCCACGAGATCGATCGCGTAAAACGCGCTGAGAGTGGGATCATCACCGATCCGGTTACTGTTGGCCCGGCGCAATCACTGCAAGAGGCAACCACGATCATGCGGCAGCATGACGTCTCCGGGGTGCCCGTGGTCGACGGCGGCAAGCTCGTCGGGATCCTCACGGCGCGCGACATCCGCTTCGAGAGGAACCTCGATCAACCAGTCAGCGCGCTGATGACGACCGAGCTCGTCACCGTGGCGCCCAGCGTGAAGACCGAGGAAGCGAGGGTGCTGCTGCACAAGCATCGAATCGAGAAGCTCTTGGTCGTCGAAGACGACAAGCTCGTCGGCCTTATCACCATCAAGGATTTGCTGCAGGCCGAACGCAATCCGAATGCGCTCAAAGACGAGCGCGGCCGTTTGCGCGTGGGTGCTGCCATTGGCACCGGCGCCGATCGCGTTCAGCGCATGGATGCCTTGGTCGAAGCGGGCGTCGACGTGCTCTGCGTCGACACGGCCCATGGCCATTCCAAGAATGTGCTCGAAACCGTGCGCGAGGTGAAGCAGCGGCATCCGCGTCTGCAGGTTATCGCCGGTAATGTGGCAACAGCCGAAGGCACCCTGGCGCTGATCGAAGCGGGCGTCGATGGCGTCAAGGTCGGGATCGGTCCAGGCAGCATCTGCACGACCCGCGTGGTCGCTGGGATTGGCGTGCCGCAGATCGCGGCCATCACCGACTGTGCCGAGGTCGGTGACAAGTACGGCGTACCGATCATTGCCGATGGTGGCATCAAGTACTCCGGCGAGGTGACGAAGGCCATTGCCGCGGGCGCCTCCTCGGTGATGATTGGTTCGCTCTTCGCCGGCACGGACGAAGCCCCCGGAGAACTAATCCTCTACCAAGGCCGCAGCTACAAGGCCTATCGCGGCATGGGCTCGCTTGGCGCCATGAAGCGCGGCTCGCGCGACCGCTACGGGCAAACCGGCACGGCCGACGAGAAGCTTGTCCCCGAGGGCATCGAGGGCCGCGTGCCGCATCGCGGTTCGCTCGGTAGCATCCTGTTGCAGCTCGTGGGCGGACTGCGTTCGGGCATGGGCTACACCGGCTCAGCCACGATCGACGAGCTGCGAAGGAACGCCAAGTTCATTCGCATTACTTCACAGGGCCTGCGTGAGAGTCACGTGCATGACGTGATCATTACGGAAGAAGCCCCGAACTATCACGTGTAGTCGCCGGTATTCCCCCGCAATTCTGAAGGTTTAAGTCCGAGATGCGCCCGCCGGGGGCCTAGGTTTGCCCTTGACGATCTGCGCCAATGGGAGGAATCTTGACCGGTTGGTTGCGGGCGCGGAGGTGACTCGTGAAAAATCTGACTATTCGAATATTGGGAATTGCCTTGGCGATGACGCCGTTCGCTTGCGTGGCGATCAGTGGCGGTCGCACCGAGGGATCGGCTGGAGCGGAAACTGCAGCGGGCGGGGAAACCGCGGCCGGCGGCGGCGTGACGACCGCTGGCGGTGCGATTGGGACCACGACAACGAGCACGGCCGATCCGGGCACCGCTCCGGATCCGACGACAGCCTACGGCGTCGAACACTCATCCCCCTACCCATGCGCGGCAAACACCGCCGCCTACTACGACGAACCTCCTCTGGCCGATCCTGCTGCGGGCTGCAAGGACATCTACAATTCAGGGCAGTCGTACCCAGCTGGTTGCACGCGCACCATCGTGGCACCAACAGCACCCAATGGGGCCAGCTGCGTCGCCTATGATTGCTGGTGCTCGGGAGCCACGATGCGTTGGGAACCGTCGAGCAGCATCTTCTGCAGGTGGTAGTGGGTAACTAGCCCAATCTGGCAGAGCCAGCCCCGCAGTGGACAAATCCACGGAGTGGACGAAGTAGGTGACTCAAGGTGGAGACACCGACCGAAGGGCCTATTTACCAATGGCACCTTGGTTCGTCATCTCGAAGGCGCTGCAAGCAGACGCCGCTAGCCTCAATTGAGTGACGCGAGAGACGCCAGTTGTGAACCCACAGCGGGGGCGTGCGCTTCGCCGAACGGCGGTTCTCATGTATAATCACCGCATGAATCGGCGCGCTATCGCATTTACGTCCGGCGATCGGCCCCGCTACATCGAACCGCTGGCCCCAGTCTTGTTCCCCGAGGAGGCGGAGTTGCCGGAAACCCAGCTGCATCTCGAACTGAGGACCCTCCTCTATCAACTCTTGTCCGACCACTTGGGGCTCGACTGCACGGTAGGCTCCGACCAGTTCGTATACTTCGACGCTGCCAATCCCAAGCAGTCCGTGGCGCCCGATGTTTACGTCCGCCTTCAACCAAGAGGCGAACTAATTCGCTCCTGGAAGACCTGGGAACGGGGCGCCCCCGAAGTCGCGGTCGAAATTGTCAGCGACAGCGACTCCTCGGATTCAGAATGGCTGCGCAAGCTCAACGCGTACCGAAGCCTAGGCGTGCAAGAACTCGTCCGTTTCGAGCCCGACGCAGCAGCTTCGCTGCGGCTTCGCATCTGGGACCGTGTGGACGACGCCTTGATGGAACGGGTGGTTTCGAGTTCCTCCGCACCATCGTCAGTCCTCGGGCTTTACTGGATCGTCGCACCAGCAGAGGACCATCCGTTGGCGCTCCGGATCGCCGACGAGAATCAAACCATTGTCCTCACGCGCACCGAAGCGCGCCTGGCAGAAACCGAAGCGCGCCTGGCAGAGACCGAAGCGCGCCTGGCAGAAGCCAAAGCGCGCCTGACAGAAACCGAAGCACGCCTAGCTGCCGAAGCACGAATCCAAGAGCTTGAAGCAGAGCTGCGGCGCCTCCGAGAGCGTGGCTAAAATGTCGGCTCGCCGCCAACAGCTCCGCTAGCCTCCGCAGCTCCACCTGGTTGAAACTGCGCCACCAGTTGCCGCAGCGCTAGCACCGGCGCTACCGCCCGCTCCACCGGTCTCAACTGCCATGCTGTATGCCTTGGTCGTTGCGGCGGCCCCTGCGGCGCCGGCACTCGAGATGGGCAATCGCCCACAATGGGCGCCCGTATAGTCCAAGGTTTCTTGCGTGAAGCTGAGCTTGCTCCCTGAGCATTTGCCTGCGACGCAAGCAACCTGCACAACCGGTGGAATGCAAGCGACGCACATATCATGAGGTAACGTCGATAGGTACGTCTCGAGCGTTGCCTTCTGCGCCTTCGTTACGAGCCATGCCTGCGCCATGCAGCCGTAAAGCGCGACGCAACAGTCGTTGTCCGACTGGCAGCTGTAATCTAGGCTCGGAGGTTGGGCAGTACTGCCACCGGTGTTTGCAGTGCCCCCGGTGGCGTGATTGCCGCCCGAAGTAACGATGGCGCCACCGCTAGTGACCGCGAAGCTTCCTCCAGTGGTCGTGGCAGCACCGGCATTGCCCACGATGGTTGCACCACCGGTCGGTACGGCCGAGACACCGCCGGTTGCTGTGGCTGTGGTTCCCCCATTACCTGTGGCAGTTGCACCTCCGGTTTGCACGACCGTCGCTCCGCCGGCAACGGCCGTGGTATTGCCGCCATTGCTCAAGGCAGTGGTACCGCCCGTAGGCACGACCGAGGCTCCGCCGGTTGCAGTTGCCGTGCTGCCGCCAATGCCTGGCGCGCCACCGCGCAGCACGACGCTCGCGCCACCCGTGGTCGTCGCGGTAGTAGTAGCCCCACCCTTGGATGCGCCACCACTCGACGCCGCCACCACACCGCCCTGCCCGCTAGCGCTTTCGGTAACTGGAGCGCAAGCGACGAGCGCAAGCGTTGCCGCCATTGACCATTCCGCAACTCGAACCCCAAGCATTCCCCGGTCCCACGTCATGTGCCGCATCTTGCCGCCTCCGAAGTTGGGCAGTTTAGCACCAACGGGCTGGCAAGCCTCAACGAGTGAGGAGCCACATCGTCATCTAGCCTTGAGCTTTGCTTCGAGGCGGTCGAATACTTCCTCCGCAGATTTGTGTTCGAGTCCGCCGCCGCAGCGAGATCTCGCGGGCGCGGCAAGCCAGCTAGCAGCTAGCAGCTAGCAGCTAGCCCAGAGGCTGACCGTGGCTTCGCCATCCTAGCCAGCAAGGCGAGGAAACCGACCCGCAGGTTTGTGCCCCTAGTTAGCTTGCCCAAAGACCGACCCATCGGCTTACGATCCTAGCTAGCTAGCCTTGATAACCGACCCCAAGGTTTTTCTGCCTAGCTAGCTAGGCATTTTTACCGACCCATGGGTTTTTTTGCCTAGCTGGCTAGGCACTTCTACCGACCATTGGGTCTATTTGCCTAGTTGGCTAGCCTCGAAAACCGTTTGTATGGTCACTAAGCCTAGCTGGCTAGCCATTGGAACGGCCCTGCGGGTTTTTGTGCCTAGCTGGCTAGCCATTGGAACGGCCTTGCGGGTTTTTGTGCCTAGCTGGCTAGCCCTTCCTAGGGCCAGTGAGGGCACCATGCCTAGGTGAATGGCCCGTTCCACGGACCGCTGGCTCGTCGCCTATAGCCGACCAGCAACCAGAACTGCTCCACGGGGATTTCTGCGCTGCCAGCTGGCCCGTAACCCAATAACCCGTCCCAGTTGCTGGTTTCTTTGGGTTTTGCCCGGCGCGAAAACGCCCAAGTTGCGATTGACAGCCCCCCCCGCGACTGCCAGATTCCGCCGCGGAGAGATGTCCGAGTGGTCGAAGGTATCTGATTCGAAATCAGATGTGCCCGGAAGGGTACCGAGGGTTCGAATCCCTCTCTCTCCGCTGACGAAGAGCTACCTCGAGTTGGTCTGATCCATTGGTCGAACTAGCTCGGGGTAGTCGAGTCTGATTCCCGTCTTCGTCAGTTTGCGTCAGTGGCCTGCCTGGAGAGGTGACCGAGTGGCCGAAGGTGCATGACTGGAAATCATGTGTATGGGCAACTGTACCGAGGGTTCGAATCCCTCCCTCTCCGCAATCTAAACGACCACTGACTCATTCCGCGACGCAACTCGAATGATCTATTCGAACCCTAGGGTTCGACCCGAACTGCACGAGTCCACGCAGTGGACGAGTGTCAGTGAGGGCGACGGCCCGAACGCAGTGAGGGAGCGCCCGAAGGGCGCAGTCAATCCCTCCCTCTCCGCGACTTACTGACGATTGCAGTGACGACTAGGGAATGAGTGACGACCGCCGGACGCATAATGGTGGCGCGGCGGTGCTCGAACCATGAGCAGCGTCGTCATGGTTCTTCGGATAAACGTGCGGGAGGTTCATTGTGAATTCGATGATGCGGTTGTGCGCTCTTGGAATGTCTCTTTCGGCTTTGATGGCACTTGGCTGCGGCGACGACAGCAGCAACGACAGCGGGGGCAATGCGGACGCCAAGGCGTACATTGCCAGCTGCGAGAAGCTCTGTGTTGCGCAAGACACAGCGAAGTGTGACACCGGTGGCTTTACGGTTACTTTGGCTGACTGCAAGACCCTTTGTCAGCTTGCCGGCGGGTTTACTGGTGATTGCGCGGCGAAGTACAAGCTCTACGGCGAATGCACGGACAAGCAGGCCGACGTTTGCGCTGCTGATACCGCTTGCTCGACGGAGATGAGTACGGCCAGCACGGCTTGCGGCTTCTGACGTGAGTTGACTCAGGCCGGTTCGGCGCGCTGACGACGCGCTCTCAACCCAATTCCCGCCACGCCCAGGGCTCTGTGCCCGAGCATGGCGGTGAAGGTGGTTGGCAGCGCGAAGCACTGACGGATGGAGACATCCCCAATGGAGCTACCTCCTGCGTCAGTGGCCTACCTGGAGAGGTGACCAAGCGGCAGAATGACGCAGTCAAGCCCTCCCGCTCCGCGACTTACTGACGAGTTTTTTACGATTGACGACCGAGAAACGACCGCTGGACGCAGGATGACGCCTAAGCGACAATAACATCGCAATAGCGGTGTGACCCTACTCCAGGGCAAAGCAGGTGTGCGGATGTTGGCCTCACTGATGCGAATGGATGGACTTCGATTAGCGAATGTTGGCTGGGTTGGTGGCGCGCTGCTAACGCTGCTTTGCGTCGTCGGCTGCGACGGCAACAGCGACCCCCAGAGCGGCAACCCATCGGGCAATGGCGGCACGGCCAACAACCAGCAGTCGACCGATCCGGCCAAGCGCTTCGAGGGTGTGGACTGGGACTGCACCCAAACGGACTCAGTTTGCACTTGCTATGGCATACCGCCCAATGTCGACGCAGCTGCCAGCGACTCGTTTGGTCTGAACGTTGTCGATGTTCTCGAATGTGACACGGGCTACGCTTGCTGTCTCAACATGCTGACCTCTGATGGCACCTACGACTGCAGCTGCTCCAGTCTCGCCAACTGCCAAGCCGAAGCCGCTAGCCGCCAAAATACTGAGGTCGTCGCGACTTGTCCCCCAGTGCCACGCACAACCAATTGCGCCAAAGCGGCAGAGAATTGTCGCTCAGGTTACCTCTCGCAAATGGGATACGATGGATGTTGCTCGGGGTTGAGTTGCGCGACAGGTAGCGATGGTGTGCCGACCTGTCAGTGAGGTAGCGACGGGAACTGGCACAGACGCAGCCCTGGGTTGGGCCTGCGCAGCGACATTCTGAGTTGTGGCGGCGCTACCGCTGCTCGGCCGCGATGGCTTCGCGAATGCGCTCGACGGCAACCAACGGCTGCTGCATGACGAGCGCCGCATCGAGATGCAGGATGCGGTAACCCATGCGCGTGAGCCTTCGGTCGCGGCGCTCGTCAGCGGCAACGCGCCGATGATGCCAGAGGCCGTCGACTTCTACGATGAGCCGAACTGAGGGAGCGAGGAAGTCAACGACGTAGCAATCCAGCGGAACTTGGCGTCGGAATGCGACTCCGAGACGCTTGCCGACGAGGTGAAACCAAAGGTCGGATTCCGAGACCGTGAGATTGCGACGCATTACCGAAGCGCGTTCTTCGAGCTGCGATTCGAAGCTGGATTGACGTGAAGTGCGATTGACCATGGTGACCTTCCCTGCCCGCTGAAGCGACCGGGCTACGCAAATTCAGGGCGCAGGATCCATGACAAGCCGCGAGACGGAATCGCGACGGACTTCGGCGAACACCGTGATCACGTGCCGCCGATGACGGCGGCTTGGCGGGGAGCCTGCGCCGTTCTGGCGGAGCCCGGGAGCGGCTGCAGGTGGCGCATGGCCAATCTTGGCCGGCGCTGGCTCCGCTCGCTGGTGGGTTTTGTTGGTTCGTCGCGGTGATGGTGCGACTCGCGTTCCTCGCCAGACGCACTTCAGTTGTGCTCAGTTGTCTCGCCGGTGGCCTGCCCGAGCCACCGACGATTACAAGTTCTCACTTGGTCAGAACCTACGAGTGCAGGACTCGCAAGGTAGTCGACGCAACCCTGAACGACGTCGGAAGTTGCGGCTACCACGCTCTCCTGCGTCAACGAAGAGGACGCCATCAGTTCCCAGAAGATCACCCATCCTAAAGCCGCGTCAGCAACATGCCCGTTACGGCGCAGGCGAAATGGCGTCAGCGGCGTCACCGCGCGCGAAAGGTCTTCAATTGGGCAGCGGCTTGGATCTCAGCAGTCGGAGTGCTCAGAACCGCCGTCGACTACGTAACAAACTCTTCGATCTGCGCCGCCGCGCCGGTCTGACAAACCTGAGCGTTATCGACCGCTTGAAATTTGCGGCTCAATTGGTCAGCTATCTAGCGCGTCCAGTGGACAAGGGAATGGCTAGCTTGCGACGACGCAGCGCCGCTGCAAGTCCGAATGCGCACGCTGCCGCGAACAATCCGCGCCGTCCGCGAGCCTTCACGACGTGGCAACTGCATCCACCGTCGCCCGGTGCCACTTGCGCGAAACCGCCTGCAGCTGACGTAGAACCGCCAACGCCGCTGGACGAACCGCCAGAACCCATATTCGCAGTCCCGCCGCTGATCGTTCCAGTGGATGTCGCGCCGCCGGTTGCCTCAGTACCACCGGTTGCCGCAGCACTGCTGCCTCCGGCGCTCGCCTTGCCTCCGATGCCGACGGATCCGCCGCTCGTTGTACTGGCGCCAACAACTCCGCCGGTCGCGGTGCCTCCGGTCGCTGCGCTCCCGCCTCGTGACGCGCCGCCACTGGCAGTGCTGCTGGACCCTCCGCGTGCCGTTGCGCCCCCGCCGGTGGCTACGCCACCGGTGCTGCTCGCCCCACCGCTGTCTGTCGCGCCTCCCTTGCCAGTACTACCACCGCTACTGCTGGTACCTCCGCTACTGCTGGTGCCGCCGCTACTGCTTGTACCGCCGCTACTGCTTGTACCGCCGCTACTGCTTGTACCGCTGCTGCTGCTGGCACCACCGCTACCGCTGGTACCGCCGCTGCCGCTGGTACTGCCGCCAGGAAGATCCGAGTTGCACTTCTCTTGCAGAAAGTCGTGCACGAACTGACCCATGTAGTCGTCGCCGCCCAAGAGGTTGTAGTTGCTGTCAACCATCAATGGCCACCAGCCATAGTCGTAGATCCAGGCTGCCCAATTGACGTTCGGGTGGGCCGCAAGATATGCCTTCATCTGGGTTCCGTATCCCGACGTGGTCCCCCGCGTTTCTGGTCCGCTGGTGCCGGCATTCTGGTAGCCCCACTCGGAGAGAAAGATGGGGACCTTCGCCGACGCAGTGCCGAACTTGCCGTCCCAGTCCGTATGTTGCGGATAGACGTGTGACACGTACACTAGGTTGTTGCCAGTAAACGGGCTGCTTACGGCAAACCGCGTATCCTGGCTCCACGTCGGGGAACCGACCAGGATCACCGATTCCGGCGCCTGCGCCCGTACTAGGTTGACCCACGGTTGTGCTGTGGTCTTCCACGTTTCCCACGTGCTGGCACTGCCGCCAGGTGTGGTCGGTTCGTTGAATACCTCGTAGAGCACGTTGGTGTAGTCCTTGAAGAGTGGGGCTGCAGCGTTCCAGAAGGTCCTTACCTGTGAATCCAGATCTTGGTAGGTGCTGATGGCATGAAAGTCGATGATAACGTAGACGCCCTTTGCCGAAAGCGCGTCCACGTAGGGCTTCAGGTAGGTGGTCACGTAGCTTGCCGACGCATCGGCATTCGGAACGGGAACCCGTATCACGCGGGTGCACATATTCGGCTCGGTCACCCTAGTGGCCATGCCGCTGTAGCTCCCTGGGCGACTCGCGACGTCTCGCGGTGGGACCGTGGCGAAGCCGCGCAAGACGACCTTATTTCCGGCAGGATCCTTGAGCCAGTTGCCATCGACGTGGAGACGGGGCGTCGGAATTGCGCTCGCCGTGCGCGCCACCAGGAGCCCGCAGAGCGTCTCGGCACCAAACGCTGCGAGCGCAATGGCACGTGACAGCGATTTCATTCCTCTGTCCATTGAGGTGAACCTTTCGTGAACGGGCGTAACGGAACCGAAAGCCAGCGATTCCTTTCCTGGTCCGGCTCCGGTACGGTCGGGCGTTCCTTCACTGCCGTAGTCGCGTGTAAGCGAGACGCCAATGACCTCGATCCTAGGTGGTGGAGCGGTAGCAAGACGGGAGATGGATTCATGCGATCCCCAAGGGGATCTGCCACTAGTTCCCGGAACCGCGTTGCGCGGCTCACACGTTCAGAACGCTACCTCTGCGCCGCGAAGCGGATACTTCTTATGCTGATCGATTGTACGCAGTCGCACTTGCTCGATTGTTGTCCGCGTGTCAGTAATCCGAGCTAAGCACACGGGCGTTCTTCGTGTGCCGTCGTACAGGATTCAATCGCCATTGGGCGCACAGTTTCGGAGATCCACCCATGAAAGCCTCGACTTCTTCATTCGCTGTGGCCTGTGCTACGTGTGCTCTGGCCTTCGGCTGCAGTGGCAATGACGGAGGCACCGTCGGAGCGCAGGGGGGCGCCTATGCTGTTGGTGGTTCAGCAACGCTCGGTGGCGGTGCGACCGTAGGCGGTGCCCCTGCGAGTGGCGGAGACACGACGGCGGGTGGGGTCAACTCCGGCGGTATGGCTGCAGGCGGGACGAATAGTTCGGGTAGGGGCGGATCAACGACTACGGGCGGGTCAGCCCCTTACGGTGGCGAGATAACGGGAGGCGCGAAGGCCACTGGCGGCGCACCGGTCAGCGGCGGAGGCCCCGGCGTCGGTGGCCTCGGAACCGGCGGCAAGATCACTGGTGGCGCAAGCACCGGTGGCAACAACACTGGTGGCGCGAGCACGGGCGGAGGACCAAGTCGAGGCGGTTCCAGCACGGGGGGCGCGAACACCGGGGGCGTTAGCACGGGGGACGCGAGCACGGGGGGCGCCAGCACCGGTGGCTCGAGCGCGGCGGGCTCAAGCGCAGGGGGCGCTAGCACTGGGGGTGTGAGCGCGGGGGGCGGTAACACCGGCGGAGCCAGTACGCACATGTACACGAAAGGAAGCGATCTTTACGCGTCCTGCGGCGAGAAAGTACTGCTGCGCGGCGTGAACCAAATGTCCGTCTGGACCGATGCGTCGGGGAGCAGCTACCCGACCATCGCTAGCTTTGGCAGCAATGCCATCCGAATTGTGTATGTGGAGACAGGAAGCGCCAGCGGTCTCGACGCATTGCTGACCAAGGCCGAGGCCAGCAAAATGATCCCAATGCCCGAGATCCACGACGCAACCGGCAAGTTCGACGGCGTCGCGGCAGCCGTGAATTGGTGGACACAGGCCTCGGTCGTTAGTGTGATCAAGAAGCACGAGAAATGGACGCTTCTCAACATTGCCAACGAAGCCGGCGATAACAACGTTTCGGATGCCACCTTCCAGAGCACGTACACGAGCGCCATCGCTTCCCTACGCAACGCGGGCATCACTGTTCCCATCGTCGTTGACGGTACGGGCTGGGGGCAGAGGGTCGAGCAACTGTTGGCCGTCGCCCCGGCGCTGCTCGCCGCCGATCCCCAGAGGAACATCATTTTTTCCTGGCACGAGTACACGGGCGGATCTCAAGAGAACGCCCGCATCACCAGCAGCTACGAGAAGTCCAAGTCCCTCGGCATCGTCCTCATCAACGGCGAGTTTGCTAGCGGGGGCGCTGGAGTCTGCACCCAGAACATTCCCTACAAGTTCCTGCTCTCGGAAGCACAGCGCGTGGGGATCGGTTGGTTCGCCTGGTCGTGGGACACCAGCAATTCCGACTGCAATTCGGGAAGCGGCTCCATCTTCAACATGACCACTAACCTCACTTCTGCGAGCGGTTTGGTCGCGGGATGGGCCTCCGATGTCGTTCGGGACGATCCCAATTCGATCAAGAATACCTCCGTTCGTCACTGCGACTGGAAGTGAAGCCGAACGCGCCAGTCCGGTCCCACCCCTTCTGGCCTCCTGATGCTGGTGAGCCGTCTGGAGGGGCAGCGGGAACATTTGGGCCCAATGGGGCACGATGTCGCGCCAAGTAGAGAGCCCCAATCGCTTCGGTCTCCCGGAGAAGCAACACTCGAACGGGCGCGCCAACAACAAAGGCGGTGATTTCGGTGATTACAGCGCGAATCCAACTGACACGCGTCGTCGGCGCTGCTTTCGGCGGTCTGTTCGTTCTCGGGTGGGCGGCGGGATGCGGCAACTCGACCGATAGCACATCGGTGAACCCCGGACAGACTGGCGGGAGCTCGTCATCGACAGGGGGCTCGAACACCATCGGAGGCGTTGGTACGGGAGGAAACCCATCGGGTGGCACCCGAAGCACCGCCGGCGCATCAGCATCGGCCAGTGGCGGCGCCAGCGCCTTTGGCGGAGCTACTGCGGACGGTAGAGGTGCCGAAAGCTCAGGCGGCACTTCGACTGCCGGAGGCTCGTCGCCAGCGGGCGGCAGGGCTAGTGGCGGAATGGCATCGACCGGTGGCGTCAATGCAAGCGGAGGAATGGCATCGACCGGTGGCTCCACCGCAACTGGAGGCTCGAACGCGAGCGGCGGAAGCTCGCCTACCGGCGGAAAGTCCGCGAGCGGCGGAAGCGGCACAAGCGGTCAATCGGGCAGTGGAGGCACAGTCTCGACAGGCGGCAGCGGGGGTGCCGTGAGTTGCGGCACCAAGGCAACATCCGATTGCGGCAAGTCGGGAACCAAATGCACCCTAAAGGTCAACAATACGGACCGAACCTTCTACGTCGAGCTGCCCAGCAACTACAAGCCAACTACGCCCTATCGTCTCATCTTCCAGTTCCATCCCCTGGGCCAGACTGCCGAGAGCGCCTTGACCATGTATGGTCTGAAGTCCCGCATTTCCGATGCGATATTCGTGACGCCACAGGGCCTCGGGTCGTCGGGATCGACTGGATGGCCCAACACCAACGGGCAGGACGTGAACTTCACCAAGGCCATGCTCGAATACGTGCAGACCAACTTCTGCGTAGACCGCTCGCGGATCTTCTCGACCGGGTTCAGCTACGGTGGCATCATGTCGCTGACGGTGGGTTGCCAAATGAGCGATGTCTTCCGTGCCATCGCACCGGAGGCCGGGCAACTCTTTGGGGGCTCCTGCAATCCGACTCGTCCCGTCGCGGTGTGGCAGAGCGAAGGCAATTCTGACGGAACGGTCACGCCGACGAGCGCCGCGTCGGCGCGTGACTACATCGTGAAGGCCAATGGCTGCAGCTCGACAACTCATGCGGTCAGTCCTTCTCCCTGCGTGATGTACGACGGGTGCAAAGCTGGCTACGACGTGACTTGGTGCCTGTTCAGTGGGGGACACGAAATGCCGAGCTTCGGCCCAGACGCAATCGCGGCATTCTTCAAGCAGTTCTAACGAGGCCTTCTACGAATGGCGTGACCTCTCCAATGCCGGCATTGCCGGTGAGCCGAAACAGCACGGACCGGGAACTGGTGTCGAGTTTCGGCCCACCCTGGTCCTGAGATCCCATGCTTTGCCACACCATCCGACCCGTCGGCACTCACACCGTCATCGCAGTTGCGCTGACGGCATCATTCTCCGCTACCGGCTGCAGAGGCAGTTCCGCGGACCCATTGCCGGATGCCGTGGGTGGCACATCGAGTGCGATGGGCGGCGCCGGCAGTCAATCCGGCGGGTCCAGTGCAACAGCGCCCGGCGGTGCGGCAACGGGAGGCTCTAGCCAAGCCTCTCTGGCTAATGGCGGAGCGACAACGGTCGTCGCTCCAGCGACTGGCGGAAACACCACCGCGAAGGGCGGCACGTCCGGCAGCGGTGGCAGTACAGCCAAAGGTGGCACTAACTCGAGCGGTGCAAGCTCCGCGAAGGGCGGGACAGCGTCCAACGGCGGCACCTCGAGCAGCGGTGGCACTACATCGAGCAGCGGTGCAAGCTCCGCAAAGGGCGGGACAACGTCCAACGGCGGCACCTCGAGCAGCGGTGGCACTACAGTCGAAGGTGGCACTAACTCGAGCAGCGGGGCAAACTCCGCGAAGGGCGGGACAACGTCCAACGGCGGCACCTCGAGCAGCGGTGGCACTACAGCCGAAGGTGGCACTAACTCGAGCAGCGGGGCAAGCTCCGCGAAGGGCGGGACAACGTCCAACGGCGGCACTACGGGTACCCATACCGGTGCGTGGAAAATCATGAACCTCGGTGATTCGATCACCAACTTCTGCTATCCGCAAGATCTCTCGGGGACCCTCACCGCCAACGGTAAGACGAACTTCATGTTTGTTGGGACCCAAACAGCGAACCAGGGCGGTTGCGGCACTCCCTCCGCAAGCTCGGTAAAGACCGAAGGCCATGGTGGCTATTTCGTGACGTACCTGATGACCAACAGTCCGCCCCAGTCGGGCAAAGGGAGGCTATCGGAACTGCAGGCATGGGCTGCGCAGAAGCCCGACGTCGTGCTCCTGGAGATGGGCACCAATGACGTATGGAGCAACATCTCCGCATCCAACATCACGAACGCTTATGGTTTCGTGGTCGATCAGTTCCGCGCCCAGAATCCAGCGGTCATCTTTTTTGTCGCTCAGATCACACCAATGCACCCAAGCGCGACTTGCTGCGAGCCGAGCGTGGAAGCGCTCAACGCGGCAATTCCAGCTTGGGCGTCGGGCAAATCCACCGCGACATCACCCGTCTACGTCGTCAACGTGTGGGCGGCAATCGACCAAGCCGCCTATCAGCCCAATTCCACGCTCACGACAGATGGCGTTCACCCAGCTCCCGCCGCTGCGCGGCTCATGGCGAATGCATGGTACGCGGCACTCATCGCACACGGAATACCTTAGGTTCTGAAGGCCGGCGGTGAAGCAGGTGCCGCCACGTGATGGAGAACGTCTCGTCGCTTTCTTGAAGGTTCCTGAAAGGCCAAGCCTTTAGCGTAATTGTCCCAGAGCACATTATTCGGGAATGCCGCAACGGCTACCAGAGCGGTCGCTCGATCAGGAGAAATCGGATGAAAAGGAATCTCACTCTCGCCTTGGCGGGTTACGCATTGGTCTTTTTAGGGTGCTCCGATGGTGGCCCCGCGATTGTCCCAACCGAAACGGGCGGAACCAATGGTTCGGGTGGTCTGTCAGGGACGGGTGGAAAGACGACGACCGCATCAGGCGGAGCCGTAGCGGCCGGTGGCGCCAACGCGACCGGTGGCGCCACCGCGACTGGTGGCAGAGCATCCGGTGGCTCCATCGGCACGGGCGGCGCATCCGCCATCGGCGGAGTCCCATCAGCAGGTGGTGCCTCTCAACCCGGTGGCCAAAGTACAGGACGGGGTGGCTCGCCTTCCACCGGTGGCACGAGCACCAAAGCGACAGGGGGCGCATCCGCAACTGGCGGAGCCGTGTCTGCTGGTGGTGCATCTCAAACCGGTGGTCAAAGCGCAGCGGGCGGCTCGCTTGCCACCAGTGGCACGAGTACCAAAGCGACAGGGGGCGCATCCGCAACTGGCGGAGCCATGTCTGCTGGCGGCACCTCGGGCGCCGGAGCGGTCGGTGGTGTGCCGCACGTAACACCTCAGAGTGCGACGTCGGTACCGAGTATGTACGGGAACCCTGTTGCCAACCCCGGAAAGTTGACCACCGGTGTGACGTATTCCGCTTACTACTACTCAACGAGCCTCTCGTCTCCCCTTCCACCACCGACCGTAGCTAAGCAGACCACGCCGAAGACGAAGACTTGCAATGTCTATACGCCACCCGGCTATGACCCGCAGACGCAGTATCCTCTGATCGTGATCATGCACGGGATCACAGACAGCCCTGATACGTGGAACGAGCGATCGAACCCGAAGATCGCCACCCTGTTCGACAACCTGATCACCTCGAAGGCGACCAAGCCTTTCATCGCTGTCTTCGCGTCAGGGACGGTCGATAACAGCACCAATGCTTACTATGCGTTCGGCGGCGAGCTAGTAAACGATCTTCTTCCGTTCATCGAGTCGAAATACTCGGTAACCAAAGATCGCGGTTCGCGGGCGATGGCCGGATTTTCGTTTGGTGGCATGCAGACGCTCGCCATCGGTCTTTGCGCCCATTTGAAGGAGTTCGCCTGGTTCGCCGGCCTCGATGCGGCTGGTCCCGGTACTCCCTCGGCCAGTGACATCGCGAAATACGTCGCTGCGCAGACCCCCGAGACGTATCCGCTCTATTACTTGTACATCGGCGTCGGGGCCAGCGACAGCACGGCGAGCGGCAGCTCGTCGAACGCGGCAAATGGACTGGCCTCGAAGGGCCCGTACATCACCTCGGCGAACTTCTCGTTTCAGAACAACATCCCCGGCTATCACGACTACCCGACCGCCGAGGTTTCGCTTTACAATTTCCTGCGAATGGCGTTCGCGACGATCAACTGACCACCGCATCTAGATCGTGTATGGAGATGGCTTCTAAGCGCTTTCTGACCGCGGGCGGTATCGCGCTGCTGGGCGCAATGGTTGGCCTCGTTGCCTGGCCCAGAGAAGAACCCGCGCCCGCGCAAGCCCCGCGAGTCGAGCCAGACACCACCGAACCGACCGAGCGTGACGAGCCTGAGCCCCGAGCTCAAGATGAGCCCGATACTCATCCGTTGCCGTCACCGATGCACACGTTCCCCACGCCTTTCCCATCGGCGCACCCACGTGACGAGGTGGCGCTCATGGCCAAGTTGCGCGATCTGGGGCCGATCGCGAATCCCGAGCTGTCGCTAAAGTTGGCGCGGGAGGGTGACGAGAAGTTCCCAGCGAGCCCTGACGCCGCCGAGCGAGGATGGTTCATTGTCAGGGCATTGATGGAAATGCGGCGCACTGACGACGCAATCGCGGAGTCTCGGATTATGGTCGAAAAGTACCGAGGTGCGTCATTTGCGAACGACGTGGAGAGACACATGCTGAGCCATCCGATGACCCATCCGTCCGAAGTCGGCTACGTAGAGCCAGACTGAGGCTGGCGGTCAAGACGAGCTAGAATTTGGGCAGCCCACCGCGATTGATGGTTAGCGGGTTGACGAAGGCCTGCTTCAGCTCGGAAACGGTGTTTTTGCTAGTGCTCTGCAGATAGTCCGCCGTACACCACACGCTAAACAACACCCAAGGCGCAGCGTTGTTGTTGAACATATTGGTGGGATTGGGGACATACCCGGTTTCGTGAAGTGCCAATGGCATGGTACTACTTCCCACGGCACTTACCGAGCTAGTGTAGTTGCTGGTGAACGGTTGGCTGTCGGCATAGGTATCAGAACCAGAGATGTCGACGACATTCTTTCCCGGGTAGTGAGAGGACGACGGCGCGCCGCTGTAGGGAAGCAACCAAATGACGTTATTGACACCCTTCGCCGCAAAGTTCGTGAACATCAGGTTCCACAACTGTTTGAATTGATCCGCCGTCCCCTTGGCCCACCAGAACCAACCTCCCGGTTGCACTTCGTGGAATGGAGCCCATAAGACGACGACCCCAGCCGCCTGTAGCTTCAGAAGCTCACTAGAGGCGTGGTCGAATTTCTTCATCAAGCCATTGTAGCGGCTAGTTCCTGGCGTCAACGTCGCAGCCAAATCAGTGGTGCCCTGAGAGGACTCGTAGCTGTCAGCGTCTTCCGGCCTACCCATATGGTAGCGGATCATGGAAAGGCTACCGGCATTCCAGGCCGCAGTCGCCTGACTTACTGCGTTGGTGTAGAGGAAGTCCCCGCCTACTACGGCTGGGTATACGCCCGTCGTGTTGTACACGTAGGTAGCGTCCGAAATCGTGCTCCAACTGCAATCCTGCACTCCCGAAAGAGTCTTGTGCTTGTATGTCTCGTAGAGGTAACAGAGAACGTTCTTCGTGGCCTGGGTCGCATTCGGATTCACGGGCGCAACACCACAACCTCCGCCCCCCGTAGTACCGCCGGTCGCATTGCCGCCGGTCGCGGCCATGCCACCTGCTCCGATCCCGCCGGTTGCCACCGTGCCGCCCGTGGCGCTGCCGCCAACACTGGTAGCACCGCCGCTAGCCTTGCCTCCCGTGGCGCTGCCACCGACATTGGTAGCACCGCCGCTAGCCTTGCCGCCCGTAGCGCTGCCGCCGACACTGGTAGCACCGCCACTAGCCTTGCCTCCCGTCGCACTCCCGCCCATGCTCGCTGTGATGCCGCCGGTAGCTTGGTTGCCACCGACGGACACTGCTCCGCCCGCAGGACTCGTGCCGTCAGGCGAAGACACGCCTCCATTACCAACAGCACCCCCCGCACCGGTAGCGCCGCCCCGATCACCGTTGCCACCTGCGCCTTGCCCGCCCGCCGCGGTTCGTGTGCCGCCGCCGGAAGCGACATCACTGTTGCTCCCGCCAGCTGAGGGATCTGTTGGACTGGTCGCGTCGCCACTACAGGCAATGAGCCCCAAGGCCGCAACGGAAAAACTGAGTACGGACTTGGAAGGGTGATTCATACGATACTCCTTAGGTCGCCCGGTCGCCCAGCTGCACGCCATCAGCGAATGTTTGGACGGGGCAAGCGCACAAGTTCCCAGCAAGGGCAAGGTCGGCTCACTCCACCGCTTCTCCTACAAAAGCAACATGAACCCCCCACCGGCTCATCGATGGCTGATGCAGAATCATGGTTTGGCAACGAGCTCGATCTGCAATCTTGGAAGGCTTGAGCCGTACTGTCACTCAGCGGGAACTTGTTGACCCGCCGACCTGAGTTCGATGCCCAACCTCCCCATCATGTCCGACCCTCCAGACCGAGGGTCCGCTCTGACCAATGTGGTGGTCTTGCCGCGCACATTCTGCGGCGACGACGCGGCATTGGTCGCCGCTATGCGCGCTGGGCACCCGGGTGCCAATGCCGAGTTCTTCAATCGCTACGCGCCACAGGTGGAACGTATCATCACTCACGTGATCGGATTCGATCTTGAGCTGAGTGACATTCTGCAAGAGACGTTCACCAAGGCAGTCGCAACTATGTGTCAGCTGGAATCGCCGGCCTCCCTCAAACCGTGGCTGTTCCGCATTGCGACCATGTCGGCAAGAAAGACTCTGCGAAGTCGCGCTCGGCGCAATTGGCTTCGCTTTTTCTCCGACGCGGAAGACGAGTCACATCACCAGCCGATAGCGAGCATGGTCGATCCGGACGATGCGCGCGCTGTCAGCAGCGTCTATCAGATCTTGAACGATCTGCCAACCGATGAGCGCATCGCGTTTGCACTTCGCTTCATCGAAGGCATGGAACTTACGGAGGTTGCTGCCGCTAGCGCTGTGTCCCTAGCGACCATCAAGCGCCGACTCAAGCGTGCCGAGACACGCTTCATAGCTGCGGCGCAGCAAGATCCAACACTCTCCGAGTGGCTCAAACGAGGTTCACGATGGCAAAGCAGCGAATAGAGCTCGAACCGCTCGGCTCCGCGGTAGCGCACGTCGTCGAGCAACTGGCCCCTCAACGCGCCAGCGCGATTGAGCTGGCGCGCTCGAAGTTCCTTGCGAGTGCCGAGGGAGAAGCGCGACACGCAAAGCGTCCTCCTCGTCACGGGGGTCGGAACTGGATCCTGGGGCTCGCGCCTGCCGTGGCCGTGGCAGCAGCAATCTCATTGTTCGTTTGGTCGCGCGGCGCAGCGCCGCTGACGTTTCGAGTGGATGGCAGGGGTGGTGTGCTCGACGCCTGGCTCGCCGCGCCCGCGGAGCATTCGGTGTTCGTCGACTTCTCCGACGGGACAGCGCTGCGTATCGAACAGTCGTCGCGTGCCCGAGTGATGGGCGTCACCCATCATGGCGCCAAGGTTTCTTTGGAAAGTGGTTCTATCCATGCCGAGGTCAAGCATGGGCAGCAAAGTGCCTGGTCGTTCATCGCTGGGCCGGTCAACGTGCGGGTCATTGGTACGAAGCTCGATCTGAATTGGGACCCGACGCGTGAAGAATTCTCCGTCTCGGTGGCAGAGGGCAGCGTCGGAGTCTCTGGATCGGTTGCTGGCGCCGAAAGGCCCGTTCGCGCGGGGGAACGGCTGGCGATTTCGCTCCGGGACCATCGACTCGAACTCATCAACGCCAGAGGGAAGACCGACAACTCAACCCGAACAGAACACCTGGGTGATGCGGCGGCAAGTTCAGAACCGGAACCACAAGCCACCGATGCCACGACGACTCCTACCCTAGCGCCTTCAGCTCCATTAGAGGTCACCTCGAAGCACAGCAGCCCCAGCTGGCGCGACCTTGCAAGACGTGGACAGCTGCGCGAGGCCTACGCCGCAGCTGAATCGTTCGGATTCGCCGATGCCTGCCAAGCCGCCAATGCCGGGGAACTGTTGCTCCTCGGCGATGCGGCTCGACTCGCAGGCCGCTCAGATCGGGCCAACGTCGCGCTGCTCGCCCTCCGACAGCGCTATCCAAACGACACCCGACGTGCTGCGGCTGCGTTCGCCCTCGGAAAGGTCGCATTCGATCAAAGTCACGCCTACGATCACGCTGCGTCGTGGTTCTCTACTTGCCTTCGAGAACAGCCCACCGGCGGGTTCGCGCGGGAAGCATCCGGAAGGCTCATCGAAGCATACCGTTCGGCAGGAAACCGAAGTGGCGCACAAGCCGCGGCGCGCAGCTACCTGTCGCAGTATCCTGGCGGTCCGCATGCGGATCTCGCCCGATCTTTGCTCCACTAGAGAGGTCCGAAAGGCCAAGCTCAAACTACCTGGTGTCGACCTGCGCCTCTACCCCATGATTTTCACACCTATCGTTGGCTGCATCACCACAGCGTTGCTCGCAGGGACGGCACTTGCCAAGACAACGGAGTCTCGCCTGGTGGTGATCTCCGCCGCGCAAACGACCCCGATGCTGCGACGCCTACAGCAGGAGGTCGAGGCCTTGGGCTTCTCTGTACAAATCGAGAATCAGGGTTTCACCGACCCCGAGGTGGAACTCTCGAAACGCAGAGCGATCGCCGCCGTCGAAGTGGTAGCGACAGTTCCGGGATTCATCGTACTCTACGTGCTCGAGCCGAGGACCGCGAGAATCATTCGGCAAGAACTACCGATTGAAGCGCCAAACGATCCATCCGCGACGGATCTAGTGACGACCCGTGCGGTCGAACTCCTGCGCGCAGCCAGACTGGAGGTGGGTGACGCACCAACACGGCCATCGGCGGCGTCCGCGTTGGCAGCAGTACCGATCGCGCCAACGACCAGACACCAAGAACTGCGGCCCCAACCGACGGCATCCGCTCAGCTCGTGCTCGGCGCAGGACCAGGGATCTCGTACGTTCCCCAGTGGCACCCAAGTTCTGACTTCAGGATCACCATCGCTTACATCAGTCATTGGGGCATTGGATGGGCAGGCGAACTGATCGGGCCAATGACGCCCGCGCGCGTCCAGATCCCCGAGGTGGGAGCTATTGAAGCCTACGCGACGACCTTCCGCGTTGGTGGGTTGTTTCAAGCCTGGCGCGAGCCACCACTCGGACTGCGCCTGTCGAGTGGTCTCGAGTGGAGTCAACTCAGATTCGCCGGAAGGGTCAGCTCCCCTTACGCGGGCACCTCCGTCTACCTCTCAACCTTCGCACCTTGGATAGCGGTCGGTGCCAATATTCGGTTCTCCTCGCAATTCCAACTCGTCACCTACCTATCGGGTTCCTGGGCGATGCCGCGCACCGTCGTACGGTTCGCGGGGCAGGAACTGCGCGACTGGGGACGACCTGCCCTATCGGGAACAGCCACATTGGAGTGGCGACCGCTATGACCTGCACCGCCCAACGCCACCTCCACTTCGCTGCAGCCTGTGGCTTGCTTGCGTCCGGATGCGGTCCCCAGTTCGCCGATCCCGTCAGTAAAGGGCCGGCAGCCGATCCGTGTCTGGCTTGGGCCACAGAAGCAGAGTGCGTGGCGGATGCTGCCCATGGCTGCAGGGTGGCGCCAAACCTGGTGGGTTGCCTCACGACTGACTCCGGCTGTACAGCTCACAGCTGTCGCGGGGGTAACCCCTTCGTGGGAGCGGGAGGTCAGACCCTGCAACTTCACGACGAGCCGTTTCGATTCGTAGGTGTCAACAGCTGGGGGATCGCCTGGGCCCCCGACGGCTGCCAAATACGGAGCTTCGCCGATCAAGACGCCGCGCTCACGCGCGTGTTCGATGATCTAGTCAACATGCGGGCCTCGATCGCAAGGATTTGGGCGTTCCAGCCCTATGCGGGGCCTAGCGGCACAGACTATTCGCGCTTTGACAAGGTGATCGAGTATGCCCGGCGAGCCAACGTTCGACTCATCTTCGTACTGGAGAACGGGCGCAAGGACGCCTGCTCGAAAGGCGACGTGCGCACTGACCAATGGTTCGCCACTGATTACAAAGCACCATATGACGACAACGCGTTGTCGTATCCGGACTATGTGACGGGCCTGGTCACGCACTACGCCGCCGAGCCGGCGATTTTGGCATGGGAACTGATGCACCAAGCCGGTGCCACTGACTTTGCGGCACTGAATGCTTTCGTGGTGGACATGTCGGGCAGGATCCGCGGAATCGAAAGCAAGCACCTGATCTCCATCGGCCTCAACGGTGGAGATGAAACCGCTGCTACCAGCCGCACCGACGGCACTCCTTCGAGCTACCAAAAGCTGCACGAGCATGGGACGGTCGACTTGGTCGACTTCCATAACTTCCTGAGCCTTGATTCGGCTTTGCAGGTGTCACTACCCAGCGAGAATTCTGCCGAGAGCATTGCCAAGTCGCTCGACAAGCCGATCTTTCTTGGCGCCTTGGCAATCACGGTGCCAGACAACAGCACGACTTCCCTTCAGAAACGTGCCAACGGGATGAAACTCCAGATCGACTCGGCATTTGCTAACGGCTACGCTGGCGTGCTGCTCTACGACTACTATCCCTACTGGTCGACTACGGAAGGTACCACTTCCTTCGATTCACGCCCAACGGATCCGTTAGGCGGTCCCAATGGGGTCTTGGCCAATGCTGCAAAGACCTATGGCTCGCCGTAGCGGTGCAAACTCAGATGCAGCAGCCGTCCATTCGCTTCTCGTCACGGTGATTGGGGGCTTCGGTGACCGCACCTGGCGACTCGGCCTTGTCGGGCTCAGCCGATAGAGAAGCTGGGTCTTGATATGTGATGACTGAAGACGAAATGCGCATTTGGAATAGCAAGGGACGACACATGCCAATGATGAAGCGAGACTTTCGGTCGATGTATGTACTTAGTGTGGCGCTCGGTGGCGTGATGCCGAGCTGTAGCGTGGCATCGAATCCGCGTCCGTCTGATGCCGCATTGGGCGAAAGCGCGAGCGGGGGGACGCAAAGCAGCGGTGATAGTTCACTCATGGGCGGGGCGCCAGTCTTCGCGGGTACAAGCGCAGTGGGCGGCACGAGCGGGATAGCGACCGGGGGTCACGATGCAACCGGGGGCGCTTCGAACAGCGGCACCGTGACTTCGAGCGAACCAACCAACACGGGTGATGTGTTGGCCACAGGTGGCGTAACGAGCACAGGTGGAACTCGAGCCAACGGCGGAACTTTTACGACAGGCGGCAACGCCGGGACAGGTGGCTCCAAGGCCACTGGCGGAACGTCAATTACGGGTGGAGCCAGGAATGCGGGCGGCTCGTCGAGCTCAGGAGGCGTTTCATCCACGGCGGGCACGCAGACGACCACCGGCGGAATGAACAGCAGCGGCGGAACCGCTGCAACAGGCGGATCCAAAGTGGCCGGCGGCGGTACGGGGAACCCCGGTGTTCGGATCGTCGGTCGCACCGCGCCAGGCACTAACGGATCGGTGCGCTTTTCCTGGCCTGGGGTCACCATCAATGCCCGATTTGCGGGCACTCAAGTGTCGATGGATGCGAATGACGGCAACAACAAGAACCGGTTCACTGTCGTCATCGACAATGGCACCCCGAAAACCGTCACCACAACTTCTGGGCAGACCACGTTGTCACTTGCCACCGGGCTGACGAACGGCACGCATGATCTGGTCATTTGGAGGAACACGGAGGCATCACCCGGTGGAATCACCGAATTTACTGGGCTGTCGAATTTCGGTTCCGGGGGGTCGTTGCTCGCTCCACCAAGTGCACAGGATCGTCGCATCGAAGTCATTGGAGATTCCTTATCCGCAGGCGCCGGTGACGAAGGAACGTCCACCAGTTGCAGCCCAAACATAGACGCGTTCACCAACAACTATTTAGCGTACGGATCGGTAGCAGCTCGCATCGTCGCGGCGGATGTGGTGACTCTCGCTTGGTCCGGCATCGGCGTGTATCGCAGCTATTCTGCCAGCGATCCGACCATGCCGCAACGTTACGACTACGCCATCCCGAACGACAAGACCGCATGGGATTTCTCGAAGTATCAGCCGCATGTGGTCGTGATCAATCTGGGCACCAATGACTTCGGAAGCGGCAACCCGGGTCAGCCCTATGTCGACGCCTATGTGAGTTTCGTCAAGCACTTGCGCTCGAACTATGCGGACGGAAGCTTCATCCTCATCGACATGTACGGCGGCGACCGAGCGACTGCGATCAATAGCGTCATTGCGTCGCTGAAGAGCAGCGGCGAGTCGAAGGTCGAAATGCTCAGCTTTGCTTCGGTTCCCAATAACAACACGGCGTGCAATCAGCACCCGAACGTTGCTGCCCAGCAGGCCATGGGCAATTTACTGGCAACACGACTGAAGTCGCTCATGGGATGGTAATGCTCCATCAAGCCGCCGAGTTGATCAGTTGATCCGCGAAAGTGGCCTTGCGGAAGCTCGCCTACGCCCCGGACCCGGGCCTATTTGACAATGATTGGCCTCACGTCTACCCCGGGGTGGGCGAATTTTCGAACGACTGCAATTCTAGGTGTTTCCTGTTGCGTCTGTGTTGGCTACCTTCATCATCCGGTGACTCAAGCCACCCGTTGATAATCGTGATGAACCCCATTCAATACCGCAATTGCAGTGATCTTTCCAGCAGCATCTGACGTGATAGTTCTCTTCCCCGACGGTATCCGCTGACCGATTCCTTGATGAGGTCGTGCCGTGTTGAAATACCCTCCAACGTACTCGCTCAGCACGCTTCTCAGGTATTCTTCGCCGAGGATGATGACGTGCTCCAAGCATTCGCGTCGCACTCCGCCAAGAAAACGCTCACAGACCGAATTCATCCGAGGCGAACATGGCGCGCTCTGCAAGACTTCGATATCGGCACCTTCAGCGACTCGATCAAATGCTGCTGGCACGTAGGAGGCGCCGGCGATAGGTCACCGATTATTGAATGGTCGAGATTCGGCCAGCAGGCTCGGAGGTTCTCGGTTCGATGGCACCGGCGCTTCTGTGCAGGGCAACCGGTGTCTCACGCTTCGTGGTCACAGGGCGAAAGCCTCGCCGATGATCGTCTGCAGAAGTTGTTGCGCCGAACCAACCAAAGGATCGATTGATAGGGACGTCTCACACATGGTAGATCGCGTGCGTGTCGAATGGCGAGCGAGCGACAAGGGGATCCAGGCCTTGGTGCGGCATAGCGTCAGCCTTCGGTGCGCTTCTGATCCTCAACACGACCGCTTGTGGCGGAAAGTCGGATCGAACTTCAAAGACCGACACCAACGAAGCCCGAGGCGGTAGCGTCAACTCGGGCGGTAGCATCAACTCGGGCGGGAGCATCAACTCGGGCGGGAGCATCAACTCGGGCGGTATTGTCGGCTCGTCTGGTGCGGCAGGATCAGGAGCAAGTGTAGACATCGGGGGCGACGCGGGCTCGGCAGGGGTGGCGGGCGCCACCACGTTGGCGCATCAGGTGCCAATCGAGCACCGATCCGAAGCATTGTCGTGCGTCGGACTCAGTTCCCCGGCAGAACCCACGTTCATCCTCGATCCAGCCAGTGCCCTGTGCACGCGGCACGCAGACTGCACCGCGGGAACCAACGGCAGATGTGTTCCTGGTAGTGGCATCGGCTACGCTGGAACCTACGTTTGCGAATACGATCAGTGCGGGACCGACGCCGACTGCGGCCCGGGGCAAGTCTGTTTCTGCACCGCTGAGATCTCAGCAAGGTGTTTGGCTGTCGGCGACTGTCGGACTGATGCAAACTGCGGCAGCGGCGCCCACGGCTACTGCTCCCCATCTCCGGAATGGGACTGCCCCGCATGTGGATTCATCGTTGACGCGTACCACTGCCATAGTAGCGCCGACCTCTGCGTGGATGACTCGGACTGCGGCAATTCGGACCGCTGCGTCTTCGATGGCACCGCCAGACGGTGGGCCTGCAGGTCGTTGTTTTCCTGCGATTGCTGACGGGGTCGTTCCACGAATGGTCGCAAGTGGCGCAAAGCACGTGAAATCCAACGTCGATGGACGAACCTAGGTTCGTATAAGAAAGATGTCAACTGTGGAAGGTTCAACCAGTTCACGAGGCATTGGTCGGCTTAGCCGCCGTCGCGCTTCCGATATTGGAAGGACTTCATCGCGACTATCGGAGGGTTGCGTGATGGACGGATGGTGAGGGTAGCCAAGACAGGCGGCACCATCGGCGATCAGACGCACACACACAACTTGCAAGCTCGAGCCCGTACGATTGAGGCAACCACCAGTGGGCGCCCGCCCATCTGTGGTCTTACGCGAGGTTGTTGCGGACTGGGTCGCATGACAGTCATGATGCGCTCCTGGGATTGAATTTCGCGCCACGGGACACTCGACTTTCGGAAGCGATCACGCTCATGATGGGTAGGCGCTTCTCGGTGGGGCAATCGCCACCAGCGACCACCCGCCGTGGACGAGGGGTACTTTGGCCGCGTCTGCTCGGAGGACTGACTGCCCAAGTCTGACTCGAGCAATCAATCGAATGGACGAGGAGAAAGCAAGGTATGAAACATCTTCAGAGGGACTTCAGGCGACGAGTGAGCGCGCAACTGCGCTGGTTTGCGCTTTCAGGTGCAGCTGTAGCCGTCCAGAGTTGCGGCGCGCACGGAGAACGAGAAGATGTTGAAGTCGCAGAGCTTGCGCCCCAAGAGGTTGCAGAAGCGCGTGAAGCGCTGACTAGGTTGCCAGATCTGGCACCGTTGAACATTACGCGTGACTCATACTACTTCTATGTCAAGTACTGCAATACCGGAACCAGCTCGAGCAATTCGAAATTCTTGATCAAGCTCACGAACACGGCAACGAACCAATCGTTCACTTCGAACTCCTACTACCCATACACCGTGCCAGCGCCGGGAACCTGTGCGACCACAGGCGGATTCACCTGCGGACTGATCGGGGATCCGAACTGCAGTCAATGCATTTCCGTCAAGGCCACTGTCGACTCCAGCAATGTCGTCAAGGAATCGAGGGAATCGAACAACGGAATGACCAACGTCATTGGCTGTCTCGATCAGGACTTGACGGTGCGGAGCATCACCCGCGACGCGACCTACTACTACGTCACGTTCTGCAATACCGGGACGGCTACGAGTAGCGCGAAGATCCTGGTAAAGTTGACGAATACGGCAACGAACCAATCGTTTACCTCGAACTCGAACTACCCCTACTCCATCCCGGCGCCGGGAACCTGCGTGACCACCGGAGGTTTCACTTGTGGTTTGATTGGGGACACAGCGTGCAATGAATGCATGTCAGTGCAGGCCACGGTTGACTCTGAGAACACCGCCCCCGAACGCAACGAATCGAACAACACGGCGACTCAGACTTTCGGCTGTAACCTGCCGGATCTGGTCGCGACGTCGATTACACGCAGCTCAACCTACTACTACGTGACCTTCTGCAACCAAGGAAGTGCCTCCAGCGATGCGACGTTTGTAGTAACGACCACCAATGATACGACAGGGCAGTCGTTTACCTCCAACCCATACTATCCATATTCGGTGCCCGCGCCTGGGACCTGCGTAACGACGGGTGGTCTAACTTGCGGCCTCATCGGTGATCCCCAATGTAATCTCAAAGGTGCCGTCAGCGCCGTCGTGGATTCGGCGAACACCTTGGTCGAGTCGAGCGAACTCAACAACGGGTTTACGGTTTCATTTTAGCGGGCCGACCAATAGCCCAAGCCGTCTCCCAGACGTCGAACGACTCGTCCATGATCAAGAGGCCCATGCGATCCGCGAGTTCCAACAGCTCCGGCGCGGGTGGGCTATGCGAGGTCCGGACCGCGTTGGTCCCCAAACCTTTCAAGACAAAGGATCCGTCATCTGGCGGCGAGGTGAACGGCTAGTTCGCATAAGCACGCGTTCATCGGTGACCGGATAAGAGCGGCTCGTTCTAAAAGAAAGCTGGATCATTTCGATCGGTTGCGTGGTCTCCGTAAGTCACGACTTGAAAACGGGCCATCTCTCGGATCTCCTGCGGGTGTTCAAGACCAAAGGAGGAGAGATGACCCGAAACAGAGGAAATCCCATTCGCAACGCGCTGACCAGCTTGATTTCACCTCAGCCTATTAGGCGTCGTGCACGCGACCTGGGTGTGGTGAAACGGCAGCGCAAAGTCGATGTCGTTGCGTTGGTTTACACCCTCGTCCTTGGCTTCGATCGCGGTGCAAAGCGAAGCCTTTCGAGCCTGCGACGCACCTAATGCCAGCTGCAGCGGCGTAACCCTTGCTCCTTCTGCGTTCTATGACCGGTTCACGCCACAACTGGCTGAGCTCATGAAGCAGCTCACTGTCTGTGCCTTCGACCGGTTGAGGCATAGTAGCTCAAGGTTGAAGCGTACACTTGCTGCCTTCACCAAGGTCTTCCTCGCGGACGGCTCCGTGATTCGCCTGCACCCAGACTTGGAAGACCACTACCCATCGGTCTGGACCAACCACATGAAAGCTTCTGCCAAGCTTCATGTCGTAATGGACGGGGCAACGCGTACGCCCGAGATCCTGCGTGTTGTGCCTGGTTCAAGCCACGACGTGACATTGGTGACTGCGGGTCCCTGGTGCAGAGGCACTCTCTTCATCTTCGATTTCGCGTACTACCAAGGCAAGCTATTCCGCCAGATCATTGACCACGGCGGCCACTTTCTCTGCCGCGCCAAGGCCGATGCCAACTTCGTTATCGTTTCGACCAATGATGCACGCTGGGTGGGTCGAAAGCACAAGGAAATCCTATCCAAGGCGAAGGGCAAGTCCTTCGATGTCGAAGGCGACTATTCCTACCGACACATACCTGAGCGTGACTGGACGTTTCGCCATCTGCGATTGAGACTCATAGCCGTTTGGCGGCCGGATCTCAAACGACATCGGCTCTACATCACGAACGCTTCGACAAGTCAGCTCGATGCACAAACGGCTCCCGCCGTATACGCGCTGCGCTGGGAGATTGAGCTACTCTTCCGGGAATTGAAGTCCCAGTTGCGAATTGAAGACAGGCCAAGCGGCAACAAGGCCGCCACCGAATGCTTGTTGTACAGCGCATTGCTGGCGTTGGCGATGGGCCGCCATTTGCACCGCGTCTTGAACGCGCCATCGCAAGGCAAGACCAGTACCACCAGGCGCAGGCGGATGGAGCGCTGGACGACCCTACTGCGCACCGTTGCACCATTGCTCCTCGAATTGCTGCTCGGTCCGTCAGGACGACGTGTGCCGATAGAACCTCGCCTTGCAGCCGTACTCACGCGCGAGGCGCCAGACCCGAACAGACGCCGCCTACTCTTGCTCGATCGTGCCCAAGCAGGCGTCCTCCAAGTCGACCTTGCTGCGGCTTAACCGATCACCGATGATCGGAAATTATGTCCACTGAACGAGGACAACCGCTCGGAATGACTTTGGATCTATTGACCGCAAGTGGCAGCGTGAGTCAGCGGATCTACGAAGTAGCAGATTGGATGAACCGATGGCTACCGTGGCTCAAGACAACGAGCATAGCTCGCTGGCTGTCACGCGCGCTGCAACCTCGAGATCGATCGCGGGGCGTCTCGAGAGCAGCTCGCGCGCCAGCCAGCGGTCGCGGCAAGAGACGGCCAACCTCCCGCCGGTAGTGGATACTGCCGACACCCCCGCGTGCTCAGAGGCACAAGATGCCCGAAGGCTGGGGGCCCAAGGGAGATTGGCCATGCGCAGTATCGGATTGGATTTGGGCGTTCGCCATATTGCTTTTTGCGAAGTGAAGGATGGCAAGGTCGTTGACCGCGGAGCGGTCCGGAGCTTTTCGCAGCTCGAGTCGCGTCTAGGGCCAAAGACCGCCAATGCGGTCGTGGGATTCGAGGCGTGCCGCGAGGGCTGGCACGTCCACGACACGCTTCTGCAGTGGGGACACCGACCGCGGATGTTGGACACCACGCGAGTTCAACAAATCGGTGTCGGACAGCACAAAGAGAAAGGAGCAAAAGACTTCCTTGCATACGCCATCGGTACAGAGTCAGCACAGGTCTCCTTCGTAGCCCGACAAACCTCTGCTTTCACAATTGCTGTAACGCAGCATTGGCCCGAGCTCCAACAACGGGTTTGGAACTTCTGCAACGGCTACGAGGCTTCTCCAACGCAGAATCGAGTTCGAAATCTGCGGTTTGCGTGGTACCCCAAAACTCACTCAAACCGTGGGGTGCAAAACCCACAATGGTTTCACCGTTGATGAAGCTTCAGATCCGCTGATCAAGCTTCGCAGCAGATGATCAAGCTACAAGTCCGCTAATCTTGGTCTTCGGCGCCCTGTGGTGGAGTCTGATTCCGGGCGGCCAGAGCAGCGCCAACCTTGGTTGGTGCGGATGCCCGACTGCCTGGACAAAGGATCCGTCCCCTGCCGTCGGATGAACGGAAATTGTTCGGGGATCTACGCGTTATCTAAACTAAGTTTTCCGCACTGGACGGCTAGCACACGCAAGCACCTTGGGTCGTCCTGGCCACACACAACATGTGGTTGCGACGCATCGTAGGGGTGAGACAACAACCACAATGACCCATTGCGACAATCCAATCAGTGTGCTGTGCTGCGTGGCAGAGGGAACTAGCGATGGTTCAAGTCAGTTATCCTGGTGTCTACACACGAGAAGTGCCTTCTGGTGTAAACTCCATAAGCGGAGTCTCAACTTCGGTCACTGCCTTCGTCGGTATGTGCAAGAGCGGGCCAATGTTCACGCCCACGCGTGTTCTTGGATTCCGCGATTACGAGCGAGTTTTCTCCAGTGATACTTCGCTGGGGGAAATGACCGACCAAGTTCGCCAGTTCTTCTTCAATGGTGGAGAAGAAGCACTCATTGTACGTGTCGCGGACAGCGCTTTGGAATCCACGGTAGCTTTGGATTCTGCGGCCAGCGCTGGCATCTTGACGCTGACGGCACGGGATGCGGGTCTGGCCAGCAACGAGCTGCGGGTCAAAGTAGACTACAACACCTCCAGCCCAGAGAGAACCTTCAACCTGACCGTGTTTCGGGAGACATTCGACTCTAGTGGGCTCCCCGTGGTTGGGCAGACTGAGACGTTTACCGACCTATCGATGTCGGCGGCTGGTGGTCGCTACGTGGAGACGGTGGTCAATCAGGCTTCAGCGCTGGTACGGGCTCAGGTCAATGTCGGGGCGGTGATGGCGGCAGCGACGCTAACTGGGTACTCGGCAACCTCGCGGATATTCGTCGATGAGCCGGCAGCGGTCGCAGCGTTCGTGAACGCCGTCGCCAATGCGGGGCCTCCGGGGGGCACATTTGGCCGCTTTCGCATCAAGGTTGGCCCGACGCCGTGGCTCACGGTGCAAATCGACAGCACCGGCTTGACGTTGGCGAGTGTTCGGCAAGCCATCAACGACGCCCTGTCGCCGCATACGACGATCACAGTGGCAGTCACGGTAGCTGCTAACCAACCGCTACGCGTGACCGCGAGTGTTCCGGGTCACGATGTGCTGTTCGATGTGGCAGGGCAGCTCGACATCGCGGTCGCCATGGGGCTCGGTGCAGCACAGGGTGGACTCGAAGTAAGTTCGTTCTCCTCATCGCGTCCGAATCCCTCGGGCTTGGTCTCGCAAATCGAGGTGGTAGCGGGATCGCTTGACTCGCTGTTGGCCTTTGCTGCCGTAACCAAAGCCGGATTGGCAACGCCTGGGCTGACTACCGTTCGCCCCTTCACCGTACCAGCAAGTCCCGGGATAGCCTACCCCGATTCGAGCGGCACGATACAGGAGGGCACGCGTGCAACGGGCCTCAATTCGTTGCTCAACTTGCGGGAGAACCTGGAGGCAATTGCCTCGGCCTTACGCGAAGCCAGCCGCGATTGGACGGCGCAGGTGCATGGCTACCGCTTGGTCATCACATCTTCGTTCGGAGATACCAGCGCAGGCGCGGGCGCCGGATTCGTGTCAGCGTCACCCAATTTGGGTACCGGTGGCCACATTTTCGATGGTGTCTCGGGCGAACGCCGCGCGGTTCCAATGGCAGGTGGAAGTGACGGGAGCATGCCCGGCGACGCTGATTACCAACGCGCGTATCAGCGCATTGACGAGTCCGTGGATCTGTTCAACTTGCTCGCCCTACCCAAAAGCTCGGAGGACACAGCTTCGCCCAGTGTTCGTTCACAGCAATGGGGTCCGGCAAGCGCATTTTGTTCCGAGAAGCGCGCCTTCTTGATCGCCGATCTGGAGCCGCTAGCAGACACGCCGGAAGCCGTGCTTGCGGCCAATCAGAGTCTGCGTAACGGAATCGTCAAGGATCACACTGCCGTCTATTGGCCTCGGGTGACTATCAGCTCCGGCGGCATCCGAAAGAACGTGGATCCGAGCGGGTCCGTCGCAGGCGCCATGGCTCGCATCGACGGAAGTCGCGGCGTTTGGAAGGCCCCAGCAGGTCTCGATACCGATCTTCGAGCGGTGCTTGGAGTGCAGACACCCCTCTCCGACCGGCAGAACGGCATTCTCAATCCCCAGGCGGTCAACGTGATACGCAGTTTTCCAGCGGGAATCGTTTGCTGGGGAGCGCGCACCATGGACGGCTTCGAGAATTCTGGCAACACGGACTATCGCTACATTCCGCCGCGGCGCCTCGCTTTGTACATCGAAGAGAGTCTGGCGCGCGGGCTCCGCTTTGCAGTGTTCGAGCCGAACGACGAGCCGCTCTGGGCTCAAATTCGTCTGGCTGCGGGCGCCTTCATGAATGGCCTATTTCGGCGCGGAGCGTTCGCAGGGGCAACCTCCACGGAAGCGTACTTCGTTCAAGCCGACGCAGAAACCACGACTCAGACCGACCGCAATCTCGGCATCGTCAATGTTCGCGTGGGCTTTGCGCCCCTCAAACCTGCCGAGTTCGTCGTCATCACCATTCAACAAAAGGCGGGACAGGTCCAGGTCTGATCAGACCGTTCTCGGACGGAGTATGTGAGATATGGCGCAATTCGAAAAGAACGTTACTCGGCTCGATCCCTACAAGAACTTCAAGTTCCAGGTCTTCTTCGAGGGTCGCTTGGAAGCGGTAGCTGGAGTCAGCAAGGTCAGTGCCTTGAAGCGCACGACAGAAGTCGTATCCCACAGGGATGGCGGGGACGAAAGCACACCGAGACTCTCCGCGGGCTCCACGAAGTTCGAACCGATCACGTTCGAACGCGGAGTCACCTTCGATCGAGACTTCGAGGAGTGGGCGAACAAGGTCTACAGTACCGCGGGTTCCGCAGCGGTGTCTTTGGCTGGATTTCGCCGCAACCTGATCATCAAGGTGCTCAACCTGCAGGGGGTCCCCATCAGAGCCTATAAGGTATTTCGGGCCTGGGTCTCGGAGTATACGGCTCTTCCGGAACTGGATGCGAACGCGAACGCGATCATGCTCGAATCGGTGGTGATTCAGAATGAGGGATGGGAACGAGACATCAAGGTGGTGGAGAAACTGGAGACCTAATTGGCGAGCTCGATTGGCGCGCATCGTGTTGGTGCCTCCCGAGCGCCGGCTCCATCTTCCAGAGAGCATTGAACGAACGGTCTCGGTGAAAGATTGCCATGCTCGAAGTTTCGCTCGACATAAGCACGCTATCGGGGTCCCGACCCCATCGCCGGGTATTCTTGCGAGAGATCCAAGGCCATGACGAGCTGCTCGATATGTCAGAGCCGGGAAGTGTGCCCGAACTCATCGAGCGACTACTAGTGAGGCGCGGGGCATCGGCGGAGGTTCCGCGAGTCGAGCAGTTGTCGCTGTCGGAGCTCGATCAGATTACCTCGCGTATATACACGAGTCTATACGGCGACGAGATCGAGTGTCGGGTGCGGTGTGTTGGATGCGCGAAAGACTTCCATGTTTCGTTTTCGCTAGCAGCACTTTGGCGTTTCGTGCGGGAGCAGTCGGCCGAGGACGCAGAGTCGCTCGGTCCCCTAGATGGACCCGACGAACTCGGTGTATTCCGTTTGGGAGACACGGTGCAATTCCGCTTGCCGACCTATGCGGACCTGGTACTGACCGAAGGGCTTGCACCTGGTGAAGCGCTGACGATGGTCGCCCAGCGCTGCGTGCTCCAGGGCGCGCCAACGCAAGCCGCGGCCGTCGATCGGGCCATGACGCTGGTAGGGCCGCGCCTGGATGCGGATTTGGACGTGAGCTGCGCCGTCTGTCAGCACTCGCAACAGGTCAACTTCGACATCGAACAGTTTCTCAAAGCGGCTTTGAGTAGGGAGCGTGCGCTGGTGACGAGTGAAGTGCATGTGCTTGCCAGAGCGTACGGTTGGGCACGTTCGGAGATCTTGGCGATGTCGCGTCGAGACCGCCAATTGCACGTGCAGCTCGTGCTCTCGGAAGGCGAGCGAGGACACGCCCAGTCATGAAATACCTCGCACGTGCGCTGGCGCCCAAGTCGGCCGGTTTTCAGCCAGCAGCGCCGTTCACTAGTCCGTTGGCGCGTATGGATCAGCGTTGGCATCTGCACGGTTTCGCTGGGCAATCGGCATCCGCGGGGCATGTGACAGATGCTCTCTCGGGCGACGATGGGTTCGTAACCGTCGATGAGGGGTTGCCCGCGCCTGGCAAGGCTTCTGGTGCTGCATGGGGAGTGGCCCCGAGCGCAGATTATCCGACGGCCGAGCAGCCAGCGGCTCGACGGACTGAGCTTCGATTTGCTGCGGATACGTCCGCCGTTTCTGGGACTATGCAAACTTCGAATACAGCGCCCACCGTCTCCACGGCGGCTATTGCTACAGCCAAGCCCGCAGCGGCGCTTCCGTTGGTGGTCACTACGCTGGCAGCGGATTCAGATCCCGGGCTCGAGGAAGCGGGTCATCGCATTCGAGAGTCGAAGCCTGGCGTGCCGGAAACGCTGAAGCCCAATGCGGTCCCAGAATTCGTGCGGGTATCGCGACCTTCATTGCCTGCAACAGCCCGAGTCGAAAACCGCGCGCCATCGGAGTCGAAGCCTGGGCAAGTCGATATGTTAGCCCAAGTGAGCGCGTGGCTCGGTGGCCATGGACGGCAACGGTTCGTGCCGTCGCTTCCGGTATCACCCGTTGGCGGATCGGCGCGTTTCGAGCCGCCCTTGGTCGGATCTCCCCACCGCACAGCCTTCGCCCCGCCGGTCGTTCAGCACACGACGCTCGAAATCGGAAGTATCGAAATCGAGATCCTTCCATCACCAGTAGTTCCCGTTCCGAAGCCCGCCTCCTCGGTTCCCGGGGGCGCCCGGGCCGAGCGTGGACGTACGCCCTTTGGGGGAAGGCAATTCTAGATGCCTTGGACGGACATCTCTCGCGTCACCAAAGCGATCACGCTGCTCGTCAAGCAGGTGATCGACCATCGGGACGCGCCGGCAACTCCGGTTGAGGTGACCGCGGCTCCCTACGAGGAGATCGCTGGGGTGGGGCCCAATGTGATCCACTTTCACTTGTTTCACCTGGTGGAGGACCCGCACCAAAGGAACCTGTCACCCGTAAGTAGCGGACTGCCGATCGTACAGTTCATGCCGCTGGGACTGGTCCTCAACTACGTGGTCACAGCTCGCAATTCGACGGCGGTAGATGTAGCCGATCGTACGCTGGCGGAACAACGATTGCTTGGCTTCGCAGCGCGTGCTGTCCACGACTTTCCGGTGATCGATGACTCGACGCAGATTGGAGCGAACACCCCCATTCTGCAACACCCTTTGGTGGCGGGTGACGGCGACGGTAACGTCATTCAGCTCATTCTGAGACCCGTGTCTCTGGAAGAGAGCATCCACTTCTGGAGCACCCAGCAGCTGGTGACGCCGCGTTTGTCCTTGTTCTACGAAGCTCGGGTAGTCGTGCTGAGCGCACCGGTCCCCAACAGTGCGCCGGGCATCGTGCTTACCGTTGGCAACTACGTATTTGTTAACGGAGAGGCGAGCTTGCTCGCACTTCGGAGTCGTATCGGATTCGTTCCTGCACCGAACCCAGCGGGGCCCCGGGTGCCACCAGGCACTTTTACCGTGCTGGCGTCGAATCCGGCGCGGGTTTCACTGTTTCCGGCTGGCTTGGCCATCCCTCCCGAGGTGGTGTTGGAAAACAGCGAGCTGCTGATGGAGGGACGAAACCTCACCGGCACGCGGGTGTCGATTGAGCTGCGAGGACCAGTAGTGATCGCAGCGAGCCCAGTTCAAGTCGTGCGCTTTCGTGTCGACGCGACGAAACCGGCAGCGAATCCTACATGGCGGTTTGCTTTGGGCGACTCGCTGATTCGAATAGCACTACGCCAGACGGTCATCGACGATCAAGGACGGGCCATTCAGCTCATGCCCGGGATCTTCCGGGCACGGATCGTAGTCTCAACGCAACCTCCGGGCGACACCACGGGCAAGCTCCGCTCCCACTCCTCCAACGAACAGGTGTTTGCCATTGTGCCTCAGGTGGTCAACCTCGCCGATAACGGTGGACCGATCACGGCTCGTTCCTTCACCTTGCACCTCTTCGGTAGTTACTTACGCACGGACTTGGAAGTCGAGTTGGTTGCGGGTGGGTCGCTCTTGCATTTCGTGAGCGGTGCCCCGAATGCGGGTGATTTTACGTTCAGTACCGGCACGTCGCAAATCGACTTCGTAGTGGACGCGACGGGAGCGGCAAGTCCAATGCCGGTGCGCTTGATGATTGGTGGAGCGGAAGCGACTCCGACCTGGGTGGTGTTGTGATGGTGGTTCATCAAGAGTCTGCGTTCTCCGAAAGGCTCGAGTTGCCCGAGCTTGGTCCCCTGGACGCTGCCGTCGCTCGCGCTCGGGTCCTGCTGCATCGCCGCGCCCTGTGGCTAGCCCACCTCGTGCAGCATGAAGGGGTTGCAGGGAACGAGACGGTGCTCCGGGGGGACCTCTGTCGCGCGCTGCTGGATTTGGACAATCCAGATGACGAACAGCGATTCGCACGCAACGATGCGCGTGCCAGCGTCCTTACTTCGCAAGCTGAGCGCCTCCAATTGGCAGCGCTTGAGCCCACCGATAGCCCCTTCCGGCGCCTGGCCGAGGCCTTCGGTTTGAAGGGCCAGGAACTGGATCTCGTCCAGTTGTGCGTCGCTGTTCAGTTGGATCCGAGCTTGGGCCTGCTCCTCGAACACGTGACAAGGCCGAACGAACGACGCTATCCCACCGAACCCGTCGTAGCACGAGTATATGGCCACGGGCGTCAGGCCATGCGCACACCTATGGGCGCACTCGAGCGTTGGCATTTGATTGTGGAGGAACAGGGCAGTGCCGGAGAAGCACCACCGTTGAAGCTCGACCCATTCGTGCAGGGGTTTCTTTCGGGCGCTCGCGAGTTCGATCCCGTGCTCTGGCCCTTTGGGTACATCGTCGAAGTTCGAAAACCGTTGGCGATCTGGCACGTGGAACAACTCTTCTCGCAAGTGGACCAACTCTTGGGTCGCCGGTGCGCGGTGCGGCTCGTGATCTCGGGGTCGGAAAGAAGTGGTCGGCGAACATTGGCGGCGTGGCTAGCACGTTCGTTCGGGGCGACTCTTTTCGCGGTGGACACCGATCGCATCGACGAACCAAGCTTTCACCATGTAGTCGTTCGAGCGCGACGTCAGGCGCTACTGCATGGCAGCACCGTGGTTTGGCACGGTGATTCGGTGGAACGCGTGTTCTCGCGAGAGCACGCGTTCCTACCACTCGAATTCGTCGCGCTCGATGGGGTTCGAGAGTTCGTCACTGGCTTCAGTCCCGGATGTACTGAGATTCGAGTGGAGATGCCACGGCTGACCGCGAGCGATCGACGGCAGCTGTGGAGGGATCTCTGTCCAGCTTGTGTCAGTTGGCCAGAGGAAACGGTAACCCGGATTGCCGAGCGCTTTTCGGTCCAAGTTGGTGACGTCGTTCGAATTGCCAGCCAACACTCTGCGGGAAACGAAGGGATGAGCGGGGGGTGGGCCAAACAAACGCCACCAAGCGGCGATCTGGCGAACACGGACGTCGTGGAAGCCGCATTGCGTGGCCTACACCGTGGCAAATTGGGCACACTTGCGACGCTGATGCCCTGTCCATTCCGGCGAACGGATCTGGAGTTGAGCGAGGCCACCAGCAAGCAGCTCGACGAGCTACTGTTCGAAGCCAGCGAGCGCGGACCGTTTTGGGATGACCCGCGAGCACGACGTCTCTTTCCACGTGGTACGGGTTTGGTGGCATTGTTGTCAGGACCGCCGGGCACCGGCAAGACCATGGCAGCGCAGGTGGTTGCAGCTGAACTGGGGTTCGATCTATTTCGTATCGACCTCGCAACGACGGTGAGCAAGTACATTGGCGAGACCGCGAAGCACTTGAAGCAGCTGTTCCTTCGCGCCGCAGAAATGGACGCAGTGCTCCTATTCGACGAAGCAGACGCGCTCTTCGCCAAGCGCACCGAGGTGCGCGACGCGCACGACAAGCACGCCAATGCGGACGTGAGTTACCTGCTCCAGCTAGTCGAAACCTACCCAGGGGTGGCGCTGCTGGCGACCAATCGGCGACAGAACATGGACGACGCGTTCGTGCGCCGGATTCGTTACGTGCTGCAATTCGAACGACCTGCGGCGGAGCAGCGTCGAGCGATATGGCATCAGGTGCTGAGTCAGTTGTCGAGCGAAGTGCATGTCGCGACACTGGCAGAACAGCTAGAGCCCATCGTGCATGCAGTGGACATTTCCGGCGCGCAGATCAAGAACGCGGCCCTGGCTGCGGCCTTCTTTGCACGCGAAGATCGGGGACCCATGTCGTTTGCCCACATCTTCCGTGGACTCGCCCGAGAGCTAGGCAATCTAGGGCGCGAGTTACCATTCAGGCCGGAAAGCACGCGCGAGCGCGCAGAGCACAGAGGAGATGGGCGATGAGCGTCAAAGTCAAGATCGCATCAGGCACACCTGGCACCGGCAGGGAAGCAGGCTCCGTGGGGGCCGTGTGGAGCGCACCCACGCCGGCCTCGGTGGCTCGTCGGAGCCACATTGGCTCCATTCGCCTGCGTGTGCCCGCAGTGAGTTCCACTGAGGCGTATGCGCTTGCTCGCGCCATCGGTCAGGGTTTGGCTACGAGAGTTGGCGAGTTACGTCCCATTTCGGGGGGAACACTTCGGGTTCGGGTGCGAGCGGTTACCGGTGGGGGGTCGGTTCTGGCACTTGCGAACGAAGTGATTGGGCGAGTCTTTCAGGACCTGGAGAACGGGCAGGAGGAGGGCTAACGTGGTCGATACCGGATACACGCGCAGTCCGTTCCTGATTCGCGGAGCGCTGGTGGGTTTGACGGAGGACATCGTCGGTGTCGTCCCAGACGTGATCCTATTTCAATACAACCCTGCGACGATGACCCGAACTCTCACGCCCTTCGATCCGAATGCGAGCGATCAGGTGGGTCGCGGCCAGATCGCACCTACCGCCCAACCTTACGATCCGGCCGAGACCATTTCGCTGAAAGTAGAGCTCGACGCCGCAGACCGCGCTGGCGACGGAGATCCCAGGCCGATCGTAGTTGGCGTCAGTGAGCGCATCGCTGCACTCGAAAAGCTGCTCATGCCGTCCGCGGGTCTGTTTGGCGATCTGGTGGGGTCCGTTCAATCGTTCCGCTCGAACCCTCCAGCGCCAAGGCGACGCAGCGTGCCGATCGTGCTTCTTGCGTGGGGAGCGGGGCGGATCGTGCCGGTGCGTATCACCAACTACAGCGTTGAGGAAACCTCGTTCTTGCCTACGTTGGTTCCCTTGAGAGCCAGCGTTTCGCTGACGTTGCGGGTGCTCCCACCAGATGTGTTCAAGTGTCAAACTGGTCCGGCGAAGGAGCTGGCGATTGCAGCGTACAAGGTATTTCGTGTGCAGCAGGACGTGCTCGCCGTTTCCAATGCCGCCAACACCGCGATCGACAGTTTGCTCAGCCCATTGCCATTTCGCATTTGAGGAACTCATGGCCATCTTCGATCGCAAGAGCCGCTACCTGACTCCAGAACTCGAGACCTTTGCTGTGATCGATGTGCGCGGTCGTGTGGTTCAAGCGTTACCCATGGCGGAATCGTTGCCCGAAACGGTCCTTGGTGAATTCGTACCCAAGCGGGGGCAGCGACTGGATCACGTAGCGAGTGCGTTCTTGGGGGACGCGCATGGTTATTGGCGGATCGCGGAACTCAATGGAGCTCTGCTTCCCGATGCTCTGGCGGAGGTGGAGCGCCTTTTGATCCCGGTGCCCACGGGGAGGAGGAGCTCTGGTGGCTGATATTCGTTACCAAGTAGCCATCAACGGGCATGTCGACAATTCCCTCACGGAAGAAGCCGTTGCCATCGAGGTGCAGCAATCCATCGACGGGCCAACGACATTTCGGGTGCGATTCGACATCGACATATGCGAGGGGGATTTCGAATTAGTCGAGGACGAGCGTCTCACTCCGGGCAATGAAGACGTTGAGGTGTCGGTCCTTGCGTACATCGACGACACGAGCTACGTGCTCGTGCATGGTGTAATCACCGAGCGACGCGTGGGACTGGTCGAAGGTGGTCCTGGATCTTACCTGGAGATTGCCGGCCAAGACCGGCGTGCCGTCATGGCTCGCGAGAGACACGCGGTGGCCCACACGGGGCGCGCCAGTGATATCGTGGCGCGCATTCTGGACAGCTACGGCTTCGAGACTGATGTCGCGGATACCGAGATCCAGTACGACGAAGACAGCAATACGCTGAACCAAACGACGAATGATCTGGAGTTTGTGTCTCGCCTTGCCGCGCGCAACGACCTACGGTTCTGGCTCAGTTGGTCGGCGACGCGCGGGGCTTCGGGTCTAAGTGTCACCGAGACGGCGCACTTTCGCCCTTCGCCCCCCCGCGGCTCAGGCCTCGGCGGCGCAATCGTGCCCGTACTGCTGGCGCCGGACGACGGCCCCACCCTGCGTCTCAACTCAGGCGATGGGTGTTCGAACGTCGAGAGCTTTGAACTCAGCTCGACCTTCGAAGCGCCCAATCAGAGCGGACGCATCGGTCGCTTGAACGAACGCAATGGTGAAATCGAGGTGACCGAAATCCTTTCGCCAACCACAGAACCACTCGGCACGGATTCCGTAGCCGGAGCACCCCGGACACGGCAGCTCGTCACCGCGGGTAACGCAGACGAAGCCCGCATTCGGACTCAGGCGGCCATCAACGACGCTTCTTGGACGGTCGAGGCATCTGCGCAAACCAGCGTACATGCCCTCATGGGTATTCCTGCTCCCCATGACGTGATCCGAGTTACTGGGGGAGGGCGATTGAACGCGGGGAACTATTTCATCAAGGCGATCTCGCACAGTATCGATCCAGCGAGTCACAAAATGCGCATCGATCTTCTGCGCAATGCCCTGGGGAGTCCATGATGCATCACAGTGCCCTCGAACAGCTGCATTCCCGCCGCGAGCACGAGTTCTTTGGCAAGTATCGCGGTCGCGTGGTGAACAACAACGATCCGCTACACAAGGGTCGCGTCAAGGTGACGGTGGCCCAAGTGCTGGACGAAGTCGAAGTCTGGGCGCTTCCCTGCGTACCTTACGCGGGACGTTCGCGTGGTTTTTTTGCGATGCCCGAAGTGGGAACCAGCGTGTGGGTCGAATTCGAAGCCGGGGATCCGTCGCATCCGATCTGGACGGGGTGCTTCTGGAACGATAACGAAATAGCAGAGGCGGATGCATCGCCGGCTATCAAGTTCTTTCGCACCGGCAAGTTCACGCTGCGCATCAACGACGATGACGGCGAGGTCTTGATCGACAACGGGTCGGGGTCATCGATCAAGCTGACCGCGAGTGAAATCGTGATCAAGAGCGCTACGGTTAGGCAGGAGGGAAGCGGCGGAAGGAAAACGGTGCTTTCGGCCACTGCCTTCAGAGTCAACGATGGCGGACTGGAGGTCACTTGATGAAGGCGTTTCGTGGATTCCCATTTCCGCCCGGCGTGGACAACGCAGCTGGTCGCTTTCGCTCCGAGGTCGACTATTCGCGGCACGTGCGTAACTTGGTGAAGCAGGTCCTGCTTACCTCCCCCGGAGAACGAATCGACCGACCGGATTTCGGTGCCGGCCTTCGTCAGCAGGTGTTCGAACCAAGCGGAGAAGGCACAGTTGCGCTCTTGCAAACGCGGGTCTTTCAGAGCCTGGAACGCTGGCTCGGCGAATTGATTCGAGTTGATGCCGTGACCACGTCGTTTAGTGAAGGTCGGCTCGACGTACTGGTGCAATTTACCCTCAAAGCTCGCGGCACCACCGAAGTTTTGAACCTCGAGGTGACCATCTAATGACAACCACGCAAGACCGCACTAACCGGCTGCGCGCGCACGCGGAACAATTCACCGGTATCGATTTCGTACAGGTAGTAGAGCCATGTGAGCAAACGACATTGCGTGTCTTCTTCCTCACCGATCCTCGGCTTCTGAGACCACCCTTCGAGGACATCGGCGATCCGAGTCACCCACCTACGCCGATCGCTCCCGCGAAACTGCGCATCTACAGCCCCAGAAATGTGGCGCCGGACGTGCCCGTCGTATCTTCCGCGTCTTCACCAGCGGCACTGGTTTGGGGCGAAGATCCGATCACCCGGCGTCGCTACCTGGAACTTACGGTCTCCGAGCCCGGCGAGTACACTGACTACGCACTGAGCATCGAAGATACGCGTATCGAGCGTTCATTCAACGACGTGATGTTCTCCTTCAAGGCAGGTTGTGAGTCGGGATTCGACTGCGCACAGCCACAAACACCCTGCGCGTACGGCCCGCTGGTGGACGTGCCTATCGACTATTTGGCGAGGGATCTTCCTAGCCTATCTGGCGCGCTACTGGACTTTGCCGCTCAGCGCTATCCCAATTGGCACTTGCCGATTGAAGCCGATGCCGGGCGGATGTTGCTCGAAGTCATGGCGGCATTGGGCGACGAACTATCCTACATCCAAGATCGCTACAATCGAGAAGCGTACCTAGAAACCGCAACTCAGCGACGTACGCTGCGTCGCAAGGCCCGGCTCGTCGATTACGAGATCCACGATGGATGTATGGCCTCGTCGCTCGTGGAATTGGAGGTCCTTCCGGGCGTCACTGCCGTTCCCGGCGGTGGCCGTCTTTGGGTGCAAGGACGAGACGCCTCGCCCATCACCTTCGAAGTCGGCACGGGGATGGGTGACCGCGGCAGGATGTTTCCGGTCAACGCCGCGTGGAACCGAGGCCATCTGAAGCCATACGCATGGGACGACGACGAGCGTTGCCTGTCCAAGGGAACCACTGAGCTCTTCGTGCGCAATGATGCTGCGAACCCAGACAATCCTGCGGGCATTGGCTTCGATGTCGCAGCAACGGTGCTTTGGGTCGATCGTTGGATGTTGTTGCGCGAAGTCTCGATGGATCCGTCGGTACCGAAGCGGCTACATGCCGTGCGGGTCTCGTCCGTCGAGTTCGACTCCGATCCGCTGTTTGGGATCGATCTCGTGCGCATTCGCTGGTCCGACAGTGACGCATTGCCCTTCGAAGTTGACTTGCACGACTTGGAAATATCGGGGAACCTCGTACCGGTTACTGCGGGCGAAAGCCGAACCGTCCATTTTCGGATTGGCTCGCTCGAACCGGGTGATGCTGACCAGGACGTGATCGAAGCTGTGGAGCGTCGAGGTCCCTTGTTTTCGACCGAAGACCCCAGCCTGCTCGCGCGCAGAAACGCTTGCGAAGCAGTGGACGACGTGGTGATGCGTCTGCCGACGTATCTGATGACGCTGCCGGCCACCGACCTGCAGGGACTGGCTTTTGTCGTCGGACCTGAGGGTATTCGTTCCAGCATTCCGGAAGTGCGACTGTTCGAAGTCACTTCGGTGGGCGCGCCGCCAGGAGTCGAGTGGGGGTTTCGGCGAACGCTACTCCGTGACAGCTCGGACGATCGGGTGTTCACGTTGGAAGACGGAAGTTGGCGGCGCATCATCGCGCATCGACGCGACGGCATCGAGCTTGTCCATCGTGACTACGCGACCGAAAGCGGTTACACGATTCGAACGGGCGACGGCGAGTTCGGGGCGCTTCCGCGGCCCGGAGCTCTGTATCGCGCTGAATATCGTTTGGGTGCGGGCTCAAACGCCAACGTTGCTGCGGGAGCGATTCGAGCGCTGGCGGTTCCAGGCCAGGCGAGTGTCCTTCTCACCCTGGTGGCCAGCGCGACCAACCCGTTTCCCGTCACCAACGGTATGGACTCGGAAAGCCATGCTCAGGTAAAGCGGCTAGCGCCCTACGCCTACGCCACCGAGCGACTTTTCGCGCTGCGTCCCGAAGACTACGGGGAGCAAGCGGAGAGATTGGACTTCGTTCAGCGGGCGCAGGGACACTTTCGCTGGACCGGTTCTTGGCTTTCCGCGGTCACGGCTGCAGATCCGGTGGATGCCCAGAGTCTGTCGGACGAGCGCCGACTGGAGCTCGAAACCCTCTTGGCGTGCCGGCGGCAAGCCGGACGGGAAGTAATCGTGCGTGATCCGCGCTATGTGGATTTGGATCTCGAACTCACCATCTGTGTGGAGCAATCCGCGTACGTCGCTCATGTGAAGCTGCAAATACTAGGGGTGCTCTTGGGGCGCGGTGGCGCGCGACCGACGCGCGGTCTGCTTCATCCCGATAACTTCACCTTCGGTTCTCCACTTCGTCGCAGCGTAATCGAAGCAAGAGTCTTGTCCGTGCCTGGAGTGCGTGCCATTTTGAATATGCGGGTGCGCCGACACGGTGTTTCGGATTACCAAGCGTTCGATGGATTGGTGCTCGAGGTGGCGAACGACGAGGTGATTCGCCTAGAAAACGATCCACTTCAGCCCGAACGGGGTTCCCTTGCCCTATTGTTCGAAGGAGGCGCGTGATGGCCGATTGTTGCGACACGTCTCCTCGCGCGTCGTTGGAAATGTTGCCGGCTGGCCTAAGCACGCTCCCACGCCAACTTCGGACATTTGGCGAAGTGCGGCGAGTAATGCTCGCGGGGCTGCCGAAGCAACCCGCGCTTCGTTCATGGAAGCCCTCAGGCGACGATCTTGGGCTCATGTGGCTCGAGATGTGGGCCTACGTAGCCGACACACTGGCCTTTTACGACGCGCGAGTTGCTGATGCGAGCTATTTGGGTACGGCGCCGAGCCGCGTTGCACTTCGGCGCATCGTCGGGCTACTCGGCTACTCTCCGCGTGGTGGCATTGCGGGGCGAGCGACCTTGGCCGTGCTGGCCAAAGGAGTGCCCACGGTGTTGCCTGCGGGAACAGGTTTCCGATCAGCTGCAATTGCCGGTCAACCGCCTCAAGTGTTCGAATCCAACTTGCCAGTTGCCATCGATTCGCTGAAGAACCTGTGGACTGTCAAACCCTTCAAACGAAATCCGAGAGTCGATCCAGCCGCATCTTCGGCCACCTCGACGGTAGGTAGCCACGCCACCAAGGGTGGCTCCTCCAGCAGTTCCGGCAGCATCAAGGCGGGAAACGGTTCGTCGGGACCTCCCGCGACTTCGCACCTGCTGTTCGAACCCGAGGGCTACGGTCTTACGGTCGACAGCTTGGTGCTTTTCGAAAGCCGGAGCACGGAATTTCCAAGCGCCGTGGTCCCAAAAGTCACCCAAGTGGCCACTAGTGCCCCCTTCGCCGGCAGAGATGATGCGTCGTACGTCCGTGTAACCTTTGCCCCCGCCATCTCGGTCGAATCGGAGCTCAATCTCAACGATTTGCGCGTGCGCACTCCGACGCAATCGTTCGTTGCTACTACTCACACGCCCAAGACCAGCGGCAAGTCAACCGCGAGCCCGATCATGCATTCGGGCTCGAGCAGCGTGGTCTATGTCGACGGCATGCCGGGAAGGTTTCGCGTGCACGATCCGATCATCGTGGCGAAAGATCTTGGTGGCCCCGAACCCAAGCTCGCCTTCGTCGAAGTGGGCGCCGTAGAAGCAGCGGCACTCGAAGTCTCCGTGCTCCCCCCAGCAGACGATGGTTCACGGCCCATGGTTGCAGGGACGCGGCTCACACTCAGTCCCGGTTTCGGTACGGAGCTCGGCACTGATGGCGCTGCATTGTCGTTCTTCCACGCCTTCGTCGGCGCCGGCCGGCCCACCAACGTTGCACAAACGACGGTAAGTCTTGCCGAATTGTGCGATCCTGCCGGCGTTCCCTTGGGCACCGGGCTCAAACCACCCGCGCCAACAGAAGCTATGGCCCAACAGCTCGGCCTGGCGAACTCGACGGCGGGCATCCTGGAGCAGCGCTTTCTCATCAGTGACGCGGGAGGCCAGTCAGCGAGTGTGTCGGGACGCATCACGTTCCTGGTGGAAGGCAGTGCGCACTTCGAACTGCTCGACCCGACTGAAGTCAAGGTCTCGCTGTGGAAGCTGCCCATGCGGATCTACGGCAACCTGGTCGACGCCACGCGAGGTGAGAGCGTTCCGCGCGAAGTCTTGGGCAGCGGAGATGCATCCCAGGTCAATCAAAGCTTCAAGTTGAAGAAGAAGCCGTTGACGTACCTGCCCGGGTCCGGCGGAGAAGGCAATAGTGGAACCACCCTCAACGTTTGGGTTGATGGGATCCGCTGGCGCGAGGTTCCAAGCCATTTTGGGTCAGGTCCAGAAGATCGAGTATATTGCGTGCGTCAAAATGACGATGGGGAGAGCACGGTTCACTTCGGGGATGGAGTCTTTGGTGCCCGAGTTCCGACAGGTGTTGGCAATGTAGTTGCCAGTTATCGCTACGGCGCCGGCTTCCTTGCTCCCCCAAGCAATGCCATCAATCAACTTGGTCGAGCTGCAGAAGGGCTGCAAGGCGTGGCGTCACCGTTGCCAGCTCAACCGGGCAAGGATCCCGAGGGCCCAGACGATCTGAGAGCGTCAGCTCCGCGCTCGGTGCTCATGTTGGGTCGCGTAGTCGGTATCTTGGACTTCGAAGCGATGGCTGCGGCGGCGCCAGGAGTCGTGCGTGCGGCAGCCGAATGGCGCTGGCTCAAGGAGCAGATGCAAGCGGGCGTTCACGTGGACTACATTGGCGATGCAGAGGAGTCGTTCATCGTCGAAACGCTGCGGCACGCTGCCGACCCGACCATTCCGCTGGCGGTAGTACGTGCGGTGCCCATTGTCACTAGGGTTTCGATCGCGATCGAAGTGAATCCGAGGTTTCAGAAGTCCCAGGTGGAGCGCGCTGTCTACCACCATCTGACCACCACCGAGGGAGCTCTTAGTCCATCCCGCGCACAAATCGGTGGACATTACTGGGCCGGTACGCTGCATCGAGCAGTGCTCGAAGTGGATGGGGTGCTCGGGGTAGCAGGGCTCACCTTTACCAGCGACCATCCCGATCTCAGCATATCAGCGACGGATGGCGCATGCCTGCCAGCAAGTTCGTATCTTGATTTCCGCGGAACGGATGCGGTGACTGTCACCGGTGTCGACCCCAAGGGCGGAGGGGCAGCCCTGGTCAACGGCTTCGGAGGAGGTAAGTAACCGATGGCGCTAGCTCCCGACGTACGCGACGGTTTTGAATCCTACTACACCGAAAAGCTGTGGCAGCTCATCCCCGAGGTCTACCGAAATGAGGATGGGCTCGCCGACGAGCCAGGCGTGCTACGCCAAATTGTGGAAATCATCGCTTCGGATGCGGCCGAAGCTCGGCGATCGATCGATCGCTTGTGGGAGGACCAACATATCGAGACGTGCGACGATTGGGCAGTGCCGTATATCGGAGCACTCGTGGGCACTCGGCTGGTTTCCATTGCCGATCGGCGGGCTCGCAGAGTCGATGTTGCGAGCACGATTCGCTATCGACGCCGTAGGGGTACCCCGGGCCTGTTGAAGGAATTGGTGCGTTCGTTCTCGGGCTGGGATGTGGTTCTGGCGGAAGGCTTCCAGCGGATCGCCCGGTTACACCACCGCTTGTCCCCGTTTCCGGTTGCTCGTGGTCTTTTCACCGCCACGCTTCCTGGTGGTACTGCGGACTTGCGCAATTCAGCAGGTGCGGAGCTTGCCGAGAGTCCTTTTGGCGAATTCTACCACACGGTCGACACTCGCCGCCTTACGGGACGAGACGGTCAGTTCGGGATTAGAAAGCTCAACTTCCACCTCTATCGCCATCGCGCTTACGTCATTGAAGGGTCGGATCTTGTGGAACTCTCCGACGGGGGAAGCGTCCTTCGTCAGTTCGTCATCGATCCGAGCGGGCGCGATGTTCCACTCTTCATCGATGCTGAGGCACCAGAAGAATTCTGCGGTCCTACACGTGAATGGGACGTGACCCAACCGATGCGTTGCCGCTTGCTTGGGCACGTCGCATACGTGATCCTTGCCAGTCACCTGAGCGAACTTGCGACCTTACCTGCGCCGCCGCTAGCGGTAGATCTGGACGCGATGCGGCAAGCGCTACGTACACGCTTCGCGAGTGAGTCGGCACTGCGGCGTCGGTTGGTTGAATTCGGTGCGGTGATTCCAGCGGTTCCACCTGCCTGGTACCGAAGATTGGTCGAACGTGCCTTGACAGTCGACACCGGCAAGGCGCAGCTCTACCCCCGGCAAGTACAAGTGGCACTTTCGGGTGCACCGCTCGGTACCGCTGAGGTGCGTTCGGGCGATTTGTCGAATCGTGAGTGCCAACCCCAACCCGCTGGCCATCTTGAGCGCGTGCTCATCAGTCCTGAGATTGGGAGGCTCGCAGCCATCCCGCCCGGAGCAAGTAGCGATGAAGCACCGCAGATCATTCGCTACGTCTATGGATTCTCGGGTGACGTGGGTGCCGGGCCCTATCCGCGTACCCTGGGCGCAAGTCCTGCGCTCACTGCTTCGGGTGGAGTGATTCCACTCGGCGGCGTGCTTCAGGGTGATGGCCTCACCTTGGATGACAACCGCAGCTATGACTTGACGATTCGTAGTGATGTCGCCATCGATGGGGCACAGCTGCTGGTGCGCAGCGGCCGACGTCCACTCGTGCGCCTGCACGGTGACCCGGGCAATCCAAACGGCGCCAACCTGATTGCAACGAGTGAAGGTCAGACTTTCGTAGCCGATGGTGGTTGGTACGTAAGCAGCGCGGCAAATGCCACTCCGGGTGCGGTGGCGGACTTCGTGATCGAGGGCTTGGGCGGCGCGGATACGGCAATATTCGACTTCGATCGTCTCGAGCTCAGTCATCTAACGTTGGATCCCGGTGGGGTCCGTGCAGATGCAACCCGCATTGCCCCGCTGCGTCTGTTCATTCGGGGACAGATTCGGACATTGATCGTCAAACGGTCCATCGTAGGTCCGATTGTCGTTGCCCCAGTCGCCACTGATCCCTTGGCGCGCGTCGAGAAGCTGCTCGTGTGTGACTCGATCGTCGATGCCAATCAGGTGGCGGATGGTGCCGCCATCGTCAATGCGCTCGGACAAGTCGTGCTGGAAGGAAGTACGGTGTTTGGCAATGTCGTGGCGGGGGTGCTTTGGGCGAGCACCTCGATCATCACCGGTACCGTTCAAGTTGCCAACAACCAGTCAGGTTGCTTGCGCTTCAGCGCGAGTTCGCCGGGCCCTGGTGAACGTCTTCCGCCTCGGTATCGCGACGTACATGTTCCGATCGCCGCGGCCTTCTTCAATTCTATGCGCTTCGGCAGTCCCGAATACGCCCAGCTATCCATCGTGGCACCCCAGAGTATCACGCGCGGCGCCGAGAATGGTAGCGAGATGGGGGCGTTCTCGCATCTGCTGTCACCAATTCGGAGCAACAGCATTCGGGCCAAGGTCGACGAATTCGGTCCGGTGGGAGTGCTTGCTCAATTCCTATTCGAAGAGGGGCGCGTTGCGGGACCGGAGCTCGCGGGGCCGTTGGACATTCCGCCCGAAGTCCTACCGGTCCCCGCCGCGACCACCCCGGGTGACGTAATTGCGCCCGGACCTCCACCTCCGGTCGCGCCACTTCCCACCGCGTGTCCCGATGACCGAACGACACCGGATGAAGATCCGAGGATCCTCCTCATCGATGTCGAAGGAGCAGATCTCGGTGGGGCACCGACCTATTGGCGAGAATCGAATTGGACCGGGGAAGTCCAATGGCCCGGTGGATCTGCGAGGTTTGCCCGCGGTATTCCCTTTGATCGCGTGGAGCATTGGGTCGAATTCGATGCCCGCCTGGTTCGGTCGCCGATTGAGAGTGCGTTTCGACGGTTTGGTGCTGGTGGTGAACCTTCGCTCTTCGAAATTGAACTGGGCACACTGCGTTTTGCCGTTGCTTCGGGACAGAGCGCCGGCTTCTATCAGGTGGTCAGTGAGAACTTCGGCAGTCCAACGCCACCCTTGCACGCATATGCGACGCTCCGCATGGATGATGGGACAGCCTCGGGGGCGTCGATTGCTTCGGGTGCCTCATCGAACCAACCACTGGTTAGTGGGGCGGGCTTCGGCGTGGGCATCGTCCGCACCACGGCTCAGGGGAACCTCGGCTTGGTGACTCGGGTCGACGGTAGGATGCTGGATCCCAGCGGTCTCGTAAACAAGCCGATGGAAAGTGGGAGCGCCGAACTACGCCTTCAAGGGACACACTGGACCCGAGTTGCACTAGACGCGGATTTCGATCGCAACGTTGGCATTGTTTCCCAAGACGATCGCATCGAGCGGGCCGATCTGGGAGCTACGCCACCAGAGACTGGAGTCGACGGTTCGTGGCCACCGTCGGTGGCCTTACCCGGTGCAAGAAGTCCGACCACCGCAGCGATGGCAGCGCACCATGTCACGGTTCCCGCCACTCACGAGAGGGGACCCAGGGTGGTGGCGGACCCACTTGTCAAGCAAGCGCGGCTTTGGGCCTTCTTCGGCGTGAACCGTCCCGGTCTGTTCGTTTCGGGAGAGATTCAAAACTTCGTGGCATCGAGCCCCGGGCGCTTCATTCGCGCATGGTTTGCGACGCGGTCGCCCTGGGCCAAGCCTCGCTTGCGGCTCCGGTTCTCAGGCGATCTCGAAGGGGACGGTCACGTGCAGTTGCTCGTGCGCTATGGTGCGCGTACCGTCGGCAGTCCGGCATTGGAGTACCCCAGGACCGAGCTGAAGGTGCCGCTTAAAATGAGCCGGGGTGCTGGTGAGAGCGAAGTCGAACTGTCTCGCGTCACGGCCGAGGAGCACCTGTGGCTCACCGTCGAACGCAGCTCCTTGCATAGCGACGACAACTACGCCGCCACGGCACGGCTCCTCGAACTCGCACTACTTGGTACCCCCGTGGAGGTTCCGTGACCATCGAAGATGCCACACGGCTCCTTCGGCAGCCGCAGAAACACTACGCAGGTTCACGTCTTCAGATGGCCCGAACGATCATCGATTCGGACATCAATGAAGGGGTGGTCGCCGAATCCGACCAGCAGCGCGCAGCCCTGTTGCACATCGTTGGTCCTGCTGCATCCCCAGATCAGGGATTTTACCCCGATCTCGCGCCAGGAGCGGTGCTTACGGCCAAGGGCGTGCGATTTGGATCGCTCGCACCGACTTCGGTGCTGGACTTTGCTCTGAAACCGGGCAGCTTCTATGTCGGCGGCCGGCGTTTCGAACAGCTCTCGCGCGAGCCCGTGATCTTTCAACGTGCCTACCTGCAAATGGGGCCTTCTACCGCACCGCGGGCCAACGTCGGCAGGTATCGTCAGATCGCCATCTTGCGCGCCTGGGAACAACCAGTCACCGCGGTAGAAGACGCCGAGCTCGTCGAGGCAGCGCTTGGCGGTGCGGACTCGACGGTGCGGATGCGCAGCACCTGCCGCGTCGAGATCCACGAGGTGAATTCTACCGCCTGCGCATCGGCGTTCAGCGAGATTATTGACGATCTCACCGAACATGGCTCGCTCAGCTATGACGCGACCAGCAGCGAACTGCGATCCAACGCGCGGCTGCAACTCGGATTCGTCCGCGCCGGCACCGAGGTCGATTGTGCGGCTTGTACTCCGAGCCTGCGGGGCCGCTACCTCGGAAGCGAGCCTCACACGATCCGTATCATGCTCACGGCGTTCGATCGCTACGTGTGGGCATTCGACAACGCTGCACCTCTGTATCGCGTGCGCCTGACTTTGGACGGTGGAGGCGGTGGAAAGGTCGAGTTCCTCACGCCACCGAAAGACAGCTATCACGAGCCAGACATAGATACCGTGGTGGAGTTGCTCCCATGGTCGGTGCTATTGGATCCCCTTCAGACCGATCCGGGCGCCCTGGGAACGCACTCTCCCACCGAGAAGATCGCAAGCCGCACTGGGATCTTGGCCGAAGTGGACGAACCCTACAGTGCTGGTGCGCGATCCATGCACGTCCGGTTGAGCGCTTTTGATTTGGCGCGCCTCGGCAACACCGCGAGCAAGGACCCCAAGGCCAAAATTCCCGTCAAGAGTGGCGCGAACTCTTTGGGCGACGTCTTCGCAACGCGTTGGGACTCGCGGCATCCCCAAGCCGACCAATTGAATGTGAGTGACGCCAATTCAGCCACCCACTTGTATCTGCGTATTTGGCATAAGAAGCGGTCAGGCGCAGACACGAGTATACCCGTCGCTGCGAGTGAGCCCCTTGGTGACACCGGCATCGTGCCCAAGTTCACGGGTAAGGGTCGTGCGGGAGACTATTGGATCGCCACTGTTCGTCCGTCCGCGCCTGAAGAGATCCTGCCGCTCGAGATGATGAATGCGGGCGGAACGCCGCCGGCGGGTCCGACGGAAGTCATTGCGCCGCTCTGCTTGTTGGAATGGCAGTCGGATCGTGGGGTGCGCCACACGCTGAATTCCATACAGGACTGCGCCCCCCGGCTTGCCGCTTTGACCGAGCGCCGCTGCTGCACCTACGTCGTGGGCCCAGATGGTCGAGGAGATTTCCCAACCATTCAGGCTGCTTTGGACGCCTTGCCGCGCCAGGGTGGACGCGTTTGCGTGTTGGCCGGAACCTACGACGAGGCTCTGGTGATCCGAGATCGCGTCGATGTGATCGTGCAAGGATGTGGAAATCTAGCAAGACTCGAGCCTGGCACGCCTTCCGAGAGGGCGACGTCGTCTGCGCCCGTGATTCGAGTCGAAGGGGAAGGTACGGCGGTCCTCCGCGAATTCATGATTTCTGCGCGCGGACGGGTTGGTGTCGAGGTCGTAGGTACCAGGGTTCGGATTGAGAACGTGACAGTCCTTGCGTCCTCGTTGGTTGATCAGCCTGCTCAGAGCGCGATACAGGTGCTCGATGCCGAGGAGGTGCGCGTTGCATGCTGCCACCTGGTCATGGACGCAAAATTCACCGACCATGCCCTGGTCTATGTCAGCGGCACGCGCGTCGATATCGAGGGAAACGTCATCGAATGCCAAGTAGACGACAACGGCGAGATACATGCTTGGGGGGGGATTCAAATCGCTGGCGGTTCTCGCGAGGTATGCATTCGGGGCAATCGCATCGAGCATGGCCGCGGCCACGGAATCACCCTGGGCAGTGTCCGCTTTCGCGGCCGCGACGGCACCGTGCTGCCGCCTCGGGGTGCTGGCGCTGGACAGTCCGATCCCAAGTCCCCAACGGTCGTCACTGGTCAAATCGTTCCGATCCTGCTGGGAGCGACGGCAGGCAGCGGCACACCGCTTTTCCCCGATCCGGACGAGGCCATCGAGGATCTGGAGATTTCGGACAATCGAATTATCGGTATGGGCGCGAGTGGGATTGGCAGCTTGGCCGTCGAAGTGCACCATCAGGGCGAAGCTGTCCGCCCGCCCTTGTGCATTCGCCGCACTACCTTCGATCTCGTGCGGGTTTCGATTCATCACAATGACATCTCCCAAAACGAGCTTGCCGCGACAGAGATCCATGGGTCTCGTCCTCTTGGAGCGGTGGTGCTTTCGCACGCCTCGGCGCTGCGCTTTGCCGATAATTCGGTCCAAGAAAACGCAATCCGCTCCATGTCGCCGGTCAGCGGCGTCTTCATTGCGGGAGGTGAGCGGATCACCGTGTCCGGTAACCGCATCCGTCGCAATGGGCGGCCGCTGCGCGATCCGGGTGTGGGTGAAGGGAATGCCAATCCAGTCCCGGGCGGACTAGTTCTGGGCAGACCTGCACTCGCGGCAGAAAAGCAGATCGACTTCGGTAAGTTGATCGAGGTGGCTACTGTCCGAGACAACGTTATCGACCAACCCAATGGTGCGGCGTTGGCGATGTTTTGCAGTGGATGCTGCGTAGTCTCCTCGAACTTCCTGTCCGTACGCAACCCGAGTGCACGCTCCGTCGTTTCTGGCGCGGCGGTTCATGTGTTTCATCGAGAACGACCTTGGGAAGCCCTCGAGCTGCCGCAGGGTGAGCCAAACCCATCGCGCTGGGCTCAACCGCGTGGTTCCGTCGGCTACTTGCGCAATGGCCTTTGGAAGGAGTTTGGGGATGCCTTGCCAGGTGGCATCCGCGTCTCGTCAAATCAGGTCATTACGACCTCGGGTGTGCCGCTGCGTGTGCCTCCAGTCGTGCTCTTGTCCAGCGATGACATCGTGGTTCAGAGTAACCAATTCTCGGCAAGAATTCCTGGGAATGGACCATGGACGCACGTGCTCGCGATGGGAGCCACACTCAATATGACTCGGAACCGAGTATCAGACCGGGTCTCCGTAATGCCTGTCTCTCTGACTGCGGTCGGCCTCCTGATGATGGTGACTGCCGAAAACCTCACCACTCACTGTACCGTTGCCTATTGCCCAAACAATCAGGGTAATCCGCAATACTACCAGAACGAAGACAACCTCATTTGGTTTACGCCCGTTGAAGGGTCCTGCGCCAAGCTTGCTGGTCGTTTGCTCAAGCCCCTTGGCGCCCTCATCGAGGAGTTTTTCGGTATCGAGGGTATCTCCTTTCGTTTCCGTGAGGAATTCATATGACCCCCAGCGACATTTCTCGTTACCTATTTCAACCTCAGAAGCATTACGTTGGTGCTCGTTGGCAGCAGGGCAGATGTGTGCTTGATGCGGATTTCAACGAGCATTCATCGCTGCTGGACGAAGAGCATCGGCGCGTCCTAGGGCACCTAATTGGCCCCGCTGGCTCCCCGGACATGGGGTTCTTCCCGAATCTGGTATCGGGCATTGAAGTCGTGGTGCATTCGATTGCATTCAACGGCGAAGCTCCCGTCGACGTCCTGAATTACTCGATTCGGCCGGGGACGATGTATCTAGGAGGTCTGCGGTTTGCCCTCGATTCCAGCGTTCCGGTGGCGTTTCAACCCGACTTTCTGCAAATGAAAGGCGCGGATGCGCCGCATGCCACTACTGGGCAGGCGCACGCTCAACTTTGCTATCTACGCGCCTGGGAACAGGCGGTAGGAGCCGTAGAGGACGAGGAGATCCGCGAGCGCGCCCTGGGCGGAGCGGACACCTCGGTGCGCGTCCGTCGCATGGCGCGGGTGGAGGTGGCGGAAGTGGAGGATGGGGACTGCAATTCGGCGTGGGCGGCGGTGCGCGAGCGTATCGAGGCGACATCGGGCGCTGTCATGGACGCCAGCGGTGTGGAACTTCAGTCCTCCGCACGCTTGAGGGTTACCTTCGTCGAAGGCGCGACAGAAGACACTTGTGCGCCCTGCGGTCCGCAGCAAGGGGGGCGCTATCTCGGGGCGGATAACCAGGCGATTCGTATCATGCTGGTCGAGCCTGGCCGCTACGCTTGGGCGTTCAACAATGCCTCGCCACTCTATCGGGTGGAAATGGCGCGTTCAAGTGGGAGTACGGGGCAAGTGACCATGCTCACTTTACCGCGAGACGAAGCGCGCTGGCCGCTTCGCAACACCGTAGTGGAGTTCGTGCCCTGGGGTGCGCTCCTCGGCAACGGTCAGAAGGTTGCGGAGCGGGTGGGCACCTTCGTGCGCGTGACTCGGGGTTACGATCCCGCCGATCAGAGCATTCTAATCGGTCCTGCAGACGTGGCTCGGATTGCTCAAATGGTGCATATCTGGGATCCCGCACATCCGGACATTGCCCAGCTACCGAACGGTAGCGATCGGCATGGCGACTATCTGTTCATGCGGGTTTGGCATCGCCTAGACAACGATGCGGACGAGTTATTGCTCGGTACGGGACCGGACCCCAACAATCACACGCTGCTTAGACGATTGGGCCTGCAGCCTGAGTTCACCGCTGGCGGGCGCCCGGGTGATTATTGGACGGTGACCGTTCGTCCCAACACCCCTCAGCAGATCATACCTTGGGACTTGGCGCGCCCCGGAGGTGTTCCACCGCATGGCCCCAGAGAATTTCTCGCGCCCCTCGCGCTCATCGGCTTTCGCCCACCCATGGTCGGTGAGCACGCCGGTACCGAGGTCGTCGCTTCGATTCACGACTGCCGCCCGAAGTTTCACGCGTTGACGGAGCAAAGCGGGTGCTGCACCCATAGCGTGGGGGATGGCATCACGTCGCGGGGCGATTTTACTTCGGTACAAGCTGCGATCGACGCACTGCCCGATGGCGGCGGGACGGTGTGCATTTTGCCGGGCCAATACACGGAAACCGTGACGATCCATCGGAACGACGTGGTGTTGGAGGGGTGCGGTGTGCAGTCGCTGTTCTCGTCCACGGATCAGGCCGCGGACGGGATCATTCGCATCTTTGGTAGCCGCGTTACCATTCGCAACCTGCTGTTCGAAACCCAGGCGCAGGTAGCGGTGATCGTGGGTGCGGACAGCTCTGAGTCAGGCCCAGAGCCGCAAGAGGTGCGGCTCGAGGAGCTGCAAGTCGTGGCGAGGGCGCGGTCGGGCGTCGGCGGTCAAACTCGCGCGGCCATAGAGATTCGTTCCGGTCAGCGGATTCGAATCGTGGACAGTGATCTGTCGATGAGCGGCTCTCTGAGCGACGATTCCGTCTTGTTCGCCAAAGGTGAGGACATTCTGATCGAGCGCAATCTTGTGGAGACTACCGTCACGGGCGCGGACGGACCTTGGGGCGGCATTCAGATTGGCGGCGGCGCTCGGCGGGTCGTCGTTCGGCACAATCGCATCGAGGGGGGAATTGGGCACGGTGTGACGTTGGGGAGTTTGAACTGGGTTCACCACGTCACTGGCAAGCGACTTCGATTTGGCGCAGCTGTTGGAATCGTCGACCATTTCGACCCCTGTAGGCCCAAGCAACCCCACGCCAACCCGGTCGATCAAGCAGGGGAGCGCTACGATCCGGAGACTGCAGGCGATCTTCGGGATGTCCAGATCTTGGACAATCGCATCGAACGGATGGCGGGCAATGGCATCTCGGTCCTGACCACGCTGCCGCTGGTCGAGGGCGATGGAGAGGATTTGATCACGGTCGATCGTATTACCATTGAAGGGAACACTATCGCCGATTGTGTAAGACAACCGAACGATTTGTCGCGGGCGGCCACCAAGACCAAGAAGTCCACGTCCGATCAGCATGAGGCATTTGGTCAGTTCACGGAATCCTCCGTGCCACCGGGTGGGATTGTCTTGGTCGATGGCGAACAGGTCGTGATTCGCAACAACGTCATTCGCGACAACGGCACCGAAGAGAATCAAGCGATCTGCGGGATTTCCATTCGCTTCGGTGACGCAATCGTGATTGAAGACAATCAGATCACCAACAATGGTCGCCACGCGCCGGGTACCTTGGCGCACACCCCCACCACCCGGGGTGGCATAGTAGTTTCCTTGGCAGGCGTGCTGTCCAATCGGGATACGCAAGACCAGTCCGACGTCATGGGTTTCTCGCTGCGAGTGCTCGGCAATCACGTCGAACAACCCAACGGTCCCGCCCTGGCAGCTCGCGCAACCGGTCCCCTGGTGGTCATCGGTAATCACCTGACATCTCTCGGAAACAACGCGAGCTCTCAACCGGTTGGTCGCGCACATGCGGTGGTGCTCATCAACCTCGGTATGCCCTGGGAAGGGTTGCAGCTGCCCGCTGACGAACCCTCTGCAGCGCGATGGAAGTTCCCGTCCGCCACCCCCAAGTACCTGCGTGATGATGCAGGAACCGTCGATAGCGAGTTGGGGGATTCGGGACCACCGGCTCACGTGATGGGTCACGGGGGGCAGATTCTATTCAACGACAACCACGTCACACTCAATTGGACGGGGATTTCCAGCGCGGGCGGTTTGGTCGCAGGCTTCTCCGTTGGGATCTGTACTCGCGACGACGTGATCATGACGGGCAATCAGTTGGCCCTGCACGTGGGGGACAGTGGCGCAAAGAAGGCCAAGGCTGGCGCATCCGCCCAGCAGCCCCACCTGAGTGCGCATGCTGCGATCGTGGGAGCCACCGCTGGCGTGAGCCATAATCGCATTGCAGAAGGAGTGAATGATACCCTCATTTCCCTGTTGGTTCTCGGGGGGCTCCTGGCATCGGGGACTCACAACATTGCGACGCACGAAATCTATGTCGCCACCTGTGCGTCGGTGAAAGCGGATTCGAGTGAGCGCCCCAAGGGTCCGTCGGACGAATTGGTCGACCGAGGCAATTTGGTCTGGTTCCGGAGACAGCTGAGTGATAGCAACGATGCCGTCCTTACCCCGGTTATGCTCAACCGCATGGCGAATCAGCTGCTGGCGACCCTCTGTGCGGAGTGTTTGGGCCTGAGAGATCGAGTGCCATTCAGCGTAGGTTCATTCTTCGTGAGAGGGTAGTAGTCATGGGTGCTCGGACTCCATGTTGTGCCGCCTGTGCGCGCTCGCGGGTATTGCGAAAGACACAGGAACGGAAAGTGCTGGACGAGGCGCCGATCCCGCAGAGTCGAATCCTTTTCGACGTAAAGCCGATCGAACCTTCGGCTAAGCCTGTTGCAGGTCCGGCGCTGGCAACGCGCACGCAAGTGCGAGCAGGGTTGGTGGCTCCGTCTCCGTCTACCTCGGCTCCGAATGCTCGGTTCTCCACACGCGCGTTGGTTCCCAACGATTTGCCTTGGGTAGAGTCATGGTGTGGCAGTCTGGGACTACTTCCGTTGCCCAGCGGTCGAGTGCGGATGCGCATCCTGTCTATCGATGACAGACGTGTGGGATTCATCGCAAGTCGAGAGGACTGGATCGATACTGGCCGTGGTCGTGAATCCGTGGTCTGGATTGTCGCGGCATTTCTCATTCCCTCCGTGCGAGGGCAGGGCAACCTAGCGCGATTTGCCGAACTGCTCACCACGGAACTGTTTCCGCGCGGCTCGAAGCTGGCTGCGCGTGTTGCGCTGCACAATACCCGCATGCAGGCGTTCATGCGTGCTGGGGGTTGGCGCAAGCTGCAGGCGACGCACGGGTATGCCGATTTCGTCTTGGATTTGGACGGGCCCTATCGCGTGAGACCTAACAAGGCGAATGGACTGGTGGCACCACGGTCTGGGGTTCACGACGCCAAATCTGCCGCGGGCGCTTCTGGCACTAGGTTGCCTTCGTTCGGCCGTTCGCTGTTGTGAAGGAGCCGCTACCCGTATAGACTCGCCCCGGCGCGTCCGACGAAGGACCGGGGCCGGTAGCTGGTGCTGTAACGCGAAACTGGGCCCTAAACTGCGACCCCACCAAGATGGTTGCACTGAGGGCAGAGCGGGTTCTGCTAGCTTGCTGATCCGAAGCCAATGCAGCAATGGTAACCACGCCGCTTCCGGGGGTCGGGAATGCTGGCGTCAAGTAGGTCGCGGTCGACACGATCACCGTACTCTCGTCGCCCACCACGCACACGGTTGCATTTCCCACTTTGGCACGGCTCGAGCCCGTGATGATCCCCGGCGGAGAGGCAACCATGGCCTCTCCAAACGCCGGATTGAATACCGCAAGGTCACCGGTTACGATAACGAAGTCACTCATATCGATTTTCCCGGGGGGGGCTGCGCCCGAGAGCTCCCCCATTCGCCTACGGGCGCGCGCTTCCAGATGGGTTCAACTCATCCATCCAACCCGCCAATTCGCGCAGCTGCTGATCGCTGAGCCCCCCAGTCGAACTTGTCGGGTCTGGGAGTCGACTGAAGTCAAACCGCGGTTCAACTGCAGTGGGGCGTGAAGGCGTGTGACAGTTGGTACAAGTCCCCGAGCCATCATCGGCGCCTCTCGGCGGCACCCGCGCAGGGTCGGCCAGAAGGGGGTCTGGGGGACTTTGGTCGAAAAACGGCTCCAAGAGTGGTGGATTCATCGGTCGATTGAACAGCGGTGAATCCATTCGGTAACGATCTGCGCCGAAGGGATCCGGGGGGCGTGGTGGACGTGTTATTCGGTCGTGGCAGCTGGGACAGTCATAGGGGCGACCAGCGGGGGGACGAGTCAGTGGAGAATCGTCCAGGGAATTCGGATTCATCGTGCGCACGTCCCCCACGTGCCAGTTGGCTGGGGTGAACGACGAAGGTTGGCCATTTTGGTCGTAGAACGTGGAAATGTCCAATACGCGGATCCAGGCTGGGCTCAGATCGCGCGCCAATAGGTCGGGGTAGTAACGGGCGGCAATATCGTCTGCATACGCCGGCAACCCAAAGTGCTCGGAGGGACCATAAACCGCTGGATCCCATACAAAGACCCTGAGATCAGCGACGACCAAGTGACGGTCTTCATCCACCCCAAGGAGCATGCCTTGCCGCTCTTGTCCGAAATCGGCGACTCCGGCATGTTCCTGGAAAATATCGAAGGCAAGGGTCCCCCCTGGCTGAAGACCATAGCGCCGGGCCAAGCGGTCCGCTCGACCCGACTGAATCACCTGAGCCAAGCGCCACCCGCGCGTGCCTGGCTGTGGCAGCCTGCTGCGGTCGATCTGCTCGTCGAGCCCGGGCTTCAAAGCACCGTCGCTTCCTCCCAAGAAGCGGACGATACTGTCGACGTAGCTCTCCACCTCATTGCGATTGGCGAATCTATCACGAATTCCCGTGCTGAACTGATCGGCACTCAACGATTCCCCAACGCAGGGACCGCCCGATCGCGGTGCCGTCGCGGGGCCCTCAAGACGTGAGGATCCGAAGATGTCTGATAACCTCGGCCCGTCCACGGAGATCTCTCGAAGCGTGATGTCCCGTCGTAGAATGCTGAACCAAGCCACCCGTACGTCGACTTCAGCGGAGATGCGACCCTCCAGGCGGATGTCGAGTCCGAAGTCGGGCCCGATATCCGCAATGCACAGACCGGTGCTGGGACTCCAAGCCGCGGACACATTGGCCGAAGCACGTGCGTCAGCTGTTGCTTCCAAGCTGCCAGTAATGGAGCCTTCGACGCCGAGCAGGTTCAGCCCGATGAAGTTCAAGCTGACCCCTGCTCCGGTAGACATGCTGATCCCAGCTCTGCCAGAGGCGTGAAGGGCCAGGCCTGCGCTCCCTCGGATCTGGAGGCTGTCGGGGATCCCGAGCGTTCCGCTCACCTGCAGTCTAGCCTGATCGACCGTGACCGGGCCGACGGAAATCTGCGCCCCATAGCGGACCGTCGCATGCGCGCTAATGCCTATACGGAAAGGCCCTTCGATCGGAATTTCGGCAAGCGTTGCTCGAGCGAGGTCGACTTCTTCCCAGGGAACATCGACCAGTGGCTCCTGATCCATCAGCGTCGTCAATGTGCCGAATGTCACTTCACCGCTCAGCGTCCAAAGGTTATTGGGCGACACGTCGATCCGCAGGCCACCTCCCCATTGGTCGCCGTACTTGAGACTCACCTCGCCATGACCCCACCAGGCGAGTTCGGTACTCTCCGTGCCGCGCGGGGTTGGCGCGGTGCTGTGGCGATCCATGGGCTCCCCGAGCGCCGGTACGACCTCACCGAAAGTGGGATCACTATCCAGCCGGCGAGACGTTACGTACAAGGCCAATGTGGCGTCTTCGAGTCGGAACGATGGCGTGGTGTCAGCGGCAGGATCCGGGGGTGACGCACCGCTTTGCATCGCAGCATCTGCGAGATCCGTCGTTATCCGCACCGATCCGCCGATGGTGATCTCACCGTTCTTCCAGATCGCCTCCACATTCGCCGAGTCCAGGTGTTCCACGGGGAACCCGATCGCCGCGGGGTCGAAACTCGCGGAGGCTCGCGCCTGCAAATCGAGTCCATTGTCGACGAACATGCCATCGAACTCCAGCTGCGCTGCTGTGATCCCCGGCGGCAGCAGGCTCGTCCTCAGGCGCGCTGACCCACCAATGGTGACGAAGCCTCGCGCGAATTCAAACCGCACCTCCGCCCCAGGTTCGAGCCATGCAGTCTCCTGTACGCGCAGAGTGCCATCGAACGACACAGAATCGTCGTTGATCGCGAGGCGTACCGTCCCCGCCTCCAGGTAGGGGACGGTTCCCACCGGGATGTTGTACGTCCCCTCGATATTCAAGCCACCGGGTGCGGTGCGGCTGTCATCGCTGTATTGGGTGTAGGTGGCGTTCGCGTTGAGTCCGTGAAACACACCGGTGCCGACAAAGTGCCCTGAAAGCTCCAGTCCGCGGGCCCCCAAGCTAGCGGTGGCATCCAGGTTGCCCAGGTTTTCGATGTTTGCCTGCAGTCGACCGTAGATCTCGAGGTGTCCGCTGCGCCCCTCGCGGATCCCGATGTCGACGTGGGTTGGACGCAGCCCCTCGGGAAGTGCCAAATTCGACTCATTCAAATGCGCGTCGTCGATCCTCATCTGATCGGTCCGAGCCGATGAGTGCTCATCAGCGGCCTCGGTGAAAGCAATGTGCAGCGGTTGCCCTGGGGAAGCGCCTGCATCGTGAATCAACGGTGTGTCCGCGATGATGTTTCCCTTGAGCGAGTAACCCGTGTCCGTTTGGTTGAACTCCGTCACTTCCGTCGGGCTGCATCGCTTGTATTTTCGCGCATTCTTGGTGGATTGGAGCGAATATTGGCCTTCGTCCTTGATGTAGCCGGCGTAGACCGCATCTGGGGTTCGGACAATGTTGATTTGACGTGGGGCGGGGAAGGGCTCCCAGTCGGGATCGGTGCCGGGGATATTCACTTCTATCGAGCCAAGCGTCGCTAGGTTCTCCGCCTCGGGACCGACGGTGAGCGTCATCGAAGAAATGCGAAGTTCCGTGCCCAGAACTGACTCCCAGGTGCGTTCTTCGGGAGTCGTGGCGAGGGTGGTGGGGCCACCCGGTGTATACCTCCACGCAAACTCCTTGGGCGTGCTGTTCTTGTTGACAGTCCGATACACGCGAATGTTGAATGGGCGATGTCCCTCACTCCTTGACCAATCCGAAGCACCGACCGCCTCGAGCTGGTCCCCATTCCAGATCTGGCTCTTCTCCCATGCGTCACCGGGTCCTGGGACTCTGCTTACCAGCCCCCCGGTGTGACCGTCGAAATGCATGGCATAATCGTGGAGCAATGTCGCCGCAGTCTTTGGCGGATTGTCCTTGAGCGAACTGGCATCGGCGTGATCCTGGGCGCGCCGTTCAATTTCATTCTGTATGTTCGTTCCCGAAGAATTGTTCACCCCTTGCTCGAGCAACCAGAGATTCTGCAGGGACTTGGCCCGGGTATTGGAACCGGCGTGCGGATTTCGTGTCCAGTTGGCGATCTGCAGCTCGACGATATGGTCAATCTGATAGTCTTTGGTTACCGGGTTCGGGCCCGGCGACCAGCGGGGACGCACCATCTCTGTCTGAGCACCCTCGAAGGTCGCAGCGCCCCACGTTATGGAGTCATCGGCGGGGTTGAGGTAGAAGAAGCCTCGATTCAGCCGCTCCGTTCTCTCGCTGGTGCGAAGCCCGTAGGCGGTGGCGCGAATGTCCAGCGCCCGATTGCGCATCCTGTCGGCGCGCGATCCATTCTTCACGGTCGTCCAAATCGTGTCTTGTTGCGGCGACAGGCCGATGGAAGTATCCTCTCGTGTGTAGTTTGCCGCGCGGATCAATGTTGCAAAATGGGAATCGCTGTATTGGTTCCTGACTTCCGCGTAAGAGCTTGAACTCGACTTGAAGTCGGGCAACTTGAGCGCATCGAACCGAACCCTGCGGTGGCTCGTCTCTCGAATACCGCATGAAGGCGGGAAACTACCGAACGTATTGGTCGAAGGCTGAGGCGCACAGGCTCGGCGCACTGTAGGCTCGTCGCGCGTGAGTGGCGTCGGACCCTGCTCATCACGTGCAGGCCGCTGTTGCAGCGTGTGCGTCAACTCGTGAGCCATCAACGAGAGCCCTTGCGGATTCGTCGAGTACTGGCCGTCCGCGAACACAATATCATTGCCATGGGTGAATGCCCGCGCGCCAATGCTCGAAGCTAGTCGGTTGGCGGTAGGCCCTGTGTAGACGCGAACCGCCGAGAAGTCGGCGCTGAAACGAGGCTCGAAGAAACTGCGCGCCGCCGTTGACAGCGGTTGTCCGCCCATGCGTCGCAGTGCATCCAGTTGAGCTTCGAAGGAAGGAGGCGAAGCATGTGCACCAAGCGTCGGCGAAGGCGCGTCTTGATGGATGAACCCATCGACTCGCTTGGGACGGATTTCCTCGTCACGGGAGCACGCCGAACAAGCCCGCTGCACGGCGTTCGCTTCTGGTCGCGCGGCTACGTTGGGGTGCACCAACCTTGTATTTGGCAACGACGGGCGCTGTCGTGGTGAGGTCGGGTCGTCACGAGACGCGGAGGGTTGAGGGGTTGATGTATTTGGAACAGAAGACGCCTCGCCCCGGGAGTGGACGGGAACAGCCGGATTCGTAACCTCGTGAGCTTGCGTTGTCGGACTGCGACCAATCACGGGGTGAACCGTTACGGAAGGCACTGCTTCGCGCGCGTCGGTACCGTGAGTCGACGCGCTGTGAGTGGATGAGGATGGTGACGCCGCCGCGATGTGGGGCCTGGCGAAGTGTCGCGCTGTCCTTGGATCCATCGAAAGCACGAGATCGGCGATTCTATCTGCTTCGCGTTCGCTCGCGTCTGTTGGTTGACCGATCTTGAGCTTCGGCTGAACGCCGCGAGGCGCCGCGCTTCTTGCCTTTGTTACCGTAGGTTTCGAGCTGCGGGGCGTCTTCGAATGCAGCGGGGCAAGGGATGAAGCGGCCACGGGATCTCCCCAAGTTGCGTCGACTCCAACCGACAATGGTGTTGGTCCGAGGGCACCCCGACATTACCACGGTTGAGCCGAAACCCCGACTCAGCAGTTCGAGATTCGTAGCATTGTGGGATCGAGACCAGGCCCACGAAGTAGCGATCTGTGGAAGGAGTGACAGACCGACTGGTCGCCATGAGTTGCACGCTTCCAATCCCCTTTGATGCCATTGGGGGCAACAGCAACCAAGTGTTCTGCGCATTGCATGGGCGGACTCTGCTTTCCGCCTTGTAGAACCCAAGTGCCCACTGCTGCCGCCGATGATTCCAGTCGCTGCTGAGCGTCACGACATCCAGCACACTTTCGCGCGGTAGTTCGTTTTGCTGGACTTTGCCCCAATTCTCCCCTTCCCTCGTCAGTTCAGGCGGCTTCAGAAGAGGCAGTGGTCGAAGCCGGGGTCCCTTTGCACGTTTCGCAAGTCGTCGCGCGGTTGGCGCTCACGCGAGCGTCGCGCGCCTTGCGTCGAGCTGTCGCGAGTCGGCTCGGTACATCCTCTGCCCGTCCGAAATCGACCTCGTCCGGGGTCCGCCCGTCGCGCGCTCCATGCGGCATGACCTCGTTGAATTCTCTGACGTAGAATGTAATCAGCCGCTGTACGGCCGCGCGACTATCAAGAGTGTTGATAAGCAACCAGGAATGCTTCAAATCTAGCCACCAGCTCTCAATCAGTGAGTTTGACTCGACGATCTCAACCTGCGCGAGCACACGCTTGAGTACTCCACTGGGAAGGAACTCGTCAACAGTCGCGTTGACGTTCTCGACTCCACTGTCAGTCAACAGCGTCACCTCGGACCTTGCCTGTGGAAGGCACTTGGCTGCTTCGGCCAGCACTTCGCAAGTGCTCGTCGGGCTGAGTCGTTCTTCCAGCTTCCACGCCAGTAACCGTCGACTGAAGTTGTCCACTACGCCATGCAGGTACAGCTTCGTGCCGTTCAGCAGTCGGATCACCGTGACGTCCAGATGTCATATTTCGTTCGGCTGGCTTGCGCGAATGCCCACCGTTGGCTTGGCTAGATGGACGCGCGTGCGCGGACGTCGCCACCCCCGTTCTCGGATCAACCGCAGCCACGTTGACGCCGACGCATAGACCTTCCCTGCTCGCTGCGCAAACCTCGATAGGGTACTCGTCGGCATATGCGGTACTCGCTGGAAGTCGCCAATTCTCGGATACTCCCGATCTCCGTTGCTGTGAGCTGGCCCGGCGACTTCGTCGGGCAACTGACTCTGTCAGTCAGCTCTAGTGTGCAAATATCCGATCGAGCCGAATCATGCTGCATCGCGACAGCAAAAGTTGAGGAGTCCCCCAACCCTTTGGCGCCTTCGGATTCGGCCTTGGCCGCCATTCGTGTTTGCTGCTCTCGCTTCGATCAACCGATTGCCTAGGCCTTGGTGGGTTCGCTCCATGTGAGAATCGTCAACGTAGGAAGTAATCGCACACCGAAGATGCCTTTCACTGAGCGGAATGACCCGTGCTGTCTAAAAACTCATTGCGCCCAATTGTCGCACAATTTCCGACGGAAAGTCAGACTGGAAAAGGTGCCCTGGCGCGGGCATTCTGCCCGCGAACCAATGCTCCCGATGCCCATCCAGTTCAGCGTCGCGATGGTCGTGTACGCGATCAACGAGCGGATGGCTCGCAGAGTCGAGTACCTGCAGGAGGAAGTCCGGGTGCTCAAGGACGCGCTTGCAGGCGCGACCGGAAAGACGCGGATCGACTTCACCCCGCAGCAGCGACGACGCCTGGCGCTCAAGGGCAAGGCTCTGACGCCCGAGGAACGGGAAGTCTGCTGCCAGCTCGTACGCCCCGCGACCATCCTGGCGTGGTTCCGGCAACTCATGGCGAAGCAGTACGACTGCTCGACGCAGCGCAAGAAGCTGGGCAGGCCTCGCAAGGCCAACGACATTCGCGCTCTCGTCATCAAGCTCGCCAACGAGAACCTCGACTGGGGCTACACCAAGATCCGCGACGCCCTCCGTGGGTTGAAGATCGAGATCGGTCGCACGACAGTCGCTAACATGTTGGCGGAGTCGGGAATCGAACCTGCACCGAAACGCAACCGCAAGCGGACTTGGAAGCACTTTCTGAAGAGCCACTGGAAGACGCTGTATGCCTGCGACTGCTTCAGCGTCGAGGTTCTGGGGATGTTCGGAACCGTCCGGTACATGGTGTTCTTCGTTATCGAGGTAGAGACTCGCGCAGTGCACATTTCCGGGATTCGCATTGCACCGGATGGGGCGTGGATGCTGCAGTTGGCCCGAAATCTGCTCGATCCGGTGGACGGATTCCTGCGCAACGCGAGCTACCTGATCCACGACCGAGACCCGTTGTTCACGAAGGCGTGGACGGCACTCTTGAAGTCCAGTGGCGTGAAGTGCGCCCCGATTCCGGCACACAGTCCAAGCTGCAATCCGCACGCGGAACGGTTCGTAAAAACGATACGAAGCGAGTGTCTGGACCACTTCGTGATCTTCGGCGAGCGGCATCTGCGTCAATTGATCAAGCAGTTCATCGAGCATTATCTGATGGAGCGCCACCACCAAGGGATCGGTAGCCAAATCATCAAACCGAAGACATCACCGAGCAACAACAACGCGATGCTGGAGCCGATTGAATGCCGGTCACGTCTTGGTGGGCTGTTGAACTACTGCCATCGGAAGGCTGCATGAAGTGCTGCCATGGGTTTCTGGACACTGCGGGATCCCTAGAATTGGCGGAGAGCTTAGGATTGCTTGGCCGCCGCCTAACAGATCACCGATGAGTCTTTCTTGTGCGATCTTGATTCGTTCACCGCCGTTGGGACCTCCCAGATCTCGTGGCGGCAGAATCGCCTGATTTTCGGGCCGCGGCATACCGGCCAGGCAGCTGGTTTGGTTTGGCTTTGGGCATCGCGGGTACGGTTGGGGATTCGAGGTGGGTCGATGGTGCTGTTTTCTCGAGACGATCCCTGTCCAGGCTTTCACCGCACCAGGCCACGCGCCACACTCACCAGCGGAGAGACGCGGATGGACACGGAATGTCCGCAATCGACCACCAACGCTCGGTCGATGAGCGATCCGGCGATGCGGGAGTAGTCTTGCACATGAAACGTGCATTCGTGCGACGAAGCCGCTCACGTCGCTGCCAGCGGACACGGCCATGAAGTCCAAAGTGGCCTCGATCGGTTAGTGCCGTCCAGTTGACATGACTTCCGCCCGCCCAAGCACGTTTCGCTCACCCGGTGCCAGGTGACGGACTGCTTGACCCACACGACGGCAGGGGTGTCGGGACTAGCAGCGCGGAAACGCCTTGGGCATATGCGAGACAAAGTTGCGCGGTATGGCTCCACGGAGTCCCCTGGACTGCGAGCGCTAACCCAAAGTCACCTCACTACGGTGCTGCACTCATCGGGCATCGACCGCACGGTAGGTTCGGGTTGGCCGCGCGTACAGTCACCGCAGGGCGTCTGGCACCTGTCCGTTGCGCGCGTCGCAGCCCGCTGGTGACCTCCGAGAAGGACTGCGATCGGTGCGTAGAGGGAAATCCCATGGGGGGCGGTCCACATTACAGAGTGTTGGAAAACCTACCCATGCGAAGCGAAGGCAAGCTATCCTCTAGAACTAGCACCAACGACGGGGTCCGCCGCAATGGAAGCGGGCACCAGATTGACCATGCCCCACGACGTATTCCTCAGTTATAGCCACCGGGACAATGAGTTCCCTAGAGGCTGGGTAAAGAACCTGTACCAGTGCCTGAATGCGGCCATTGCAGTCGAGCCGCTTCCGGAACCCATCCGAGTGTTCCTAGACGCCGAGGGTCTGAGGTGCAACGACCAGTTCCACACCGTGCTTGAGTCTGAACTTCGCAGCGCGCATGTACTTTTGTGCGTGTCGAGCCCCGCATACAACGAGTCGAACTATTGCAGAGAAGAGTTGGGCTACTTCGTCGCTCAGCGCGGAGAGAACTGCGGCGAACTCCTACATGTCCAGAAGAAGCACATGGACACGCTGGCCTTGCTGGAGCCGTTTCAGACACGACTCGGCTACAGCTTCCATGAGGAGTCGAGCGGTTTCGAGTACCAACCTGACGATCCGAATTTCGAACGGGCCGTACAGCCCCTGGCGCGCGACGTAAGGGAGGTCGTCAAGGCCGCGCGGGCCCCGCGTCAACGGGTGTTGGTCCTTGCCTCTGCAGACCGTGAAGACGAACGCGTTCGATTGGTCAACGACTTCTCGCAGGCACGGATCACGGCCTTCCCCACTGCCGCAGATCCGTTGCCAGGTACGGTCAAGGACCGCCTGGCCCGTGTCAAACAACTCGCCAACGAAGCAGACTTCAGCGTGCTGCTACTCGGTCGCGAGTACGAAGACTCGATTGAAACCGCGTACGATGTGCACGAGAAGAAGTGGCTTACCACCCCGAGGCGTTGCCTCTTCGGCATACCGCAACAGAGTGTCATCGAAGCCATGGGTAGCAAGCAATCTGCCTTCTACGAGCGTGTGAATGCGGCAGGTGAGGCCTTCGATTTCTGCCCTCGACCCGAGCAGATTCGGCCGGAGACCTGCCGCATGCTTCGTGAGCTGGTGGAGACCGCAAGGCGCGCGCCGACGGTGTTTCTGTACTATCGAAAGTCGAGTAGGGCCGCAGCCAGCGCGCTTCGCGCTGCCATCCAACAAATAGGCGCTTCTGGAAATTCCGCCAAAGTCGTCCGCGTCCTCGACCCTTATGGCGACGGGGACGGAACGCGGCTACAGACGCAAACCGCTGGCTTCGATCAGGCGCTGTGTGCATCGCATGGTGCCGTGGTCATTGCCGAAGCAAATGCTGCCGCCATGCAAAACATGATAAGTAGCATGGCAAGAACGTTCTCGGAGCCAGTGATCGCCATCTATGGCCCGTCGACCGAAAGTGCGATATCTCCGGCTCTCACCAGCAAGTACTCGTTCCTACAGCCGTCCGGAATCCCGCGCTACGAATGGCTGCCCGACACTGCGCGTGTCATCGAGCTGGACGACTTTCTGGAGCGGATCCGAAAGAGGGCGACCGAATGATATCCCAGTTCGACGCTGCCGCCCAGACCGACACGCTGGCAGCAGATGCATTCGACGATGTGGATAGGGCACAACTCGAGTGTCCTTATCCTGGGCTGCGTCCGTTCACAGAAATGGAAGAGTCGGCGTATTTCGGACGCGAAGCGCAACGTGACGAATGCGTACGCCGCTTGCAGCTGCACCGATTCCTGGCGGTGGTTGGCTCGTCAGGCTCTGGGAAATCTTCGCTCGTGCGCGCCGGCCTCATCCCGGCCTTGTCGAAGGGCCTACTGCGCGGGGCAGACGAGCGCTGGCGCTTCATTTTGCTTCGACCTGGTCCAGAACCCAATAGCGCGCTCGCGCAGGCCGTATGCCAACTATCAGTGGCGACGGAAGTGCTCGATGTGGAACGTGATATCCAGGCCTCATCGCGCGGTCTGGCGGACGAAATTGCTAAGCGCGTGGGCAGCAGCGACCACGTACTGCTAATTGTCGACCAGTTCGAGGAGATTTTCCGTCTGGGTAAAGAACAGCAGACCCCAGAACGCTGGCATCTCGAACGAGTTGCATTCATTCAGTCACTGTTGGGCGCGCGCGACGCTGGCATCTACGTCGTAATCACGATGCGTACGGACTTTCTGGAGGACTGCACATTCTTCCCGGACCTCCCGGAGGCGCTGAACGCGGGCCAGTATCTGGTTCCGGAATTGACGCGCGCGGATCTCGAACGCGCCATCGTCGAGCCCGCCAAACTGCTGGGCGTGGGAATGAGTCCAGCGCTGGTGCGCGCCGTACTGAACGACGCGGTGCAACTGAGAGATTCGCTGCCAGTCGTGCAACACGCGCTCATGCGAACCTGGACGCATTGGCAGTCCCTGGTCAGGGTCACTGAGGCCAAGTCTGACCTGATCGAGCTACATCACTACAAGGACATCGGGACCGCCCACCGAGCACTCGATCGCCACGGCGACCAGTTGCTCGACGCGCTTGGTGATGACTTGGTACCTGTGGCCCAGTTGCTGTTTCAGCGACTGACGCTGACCAACGCCGATGGCAAAGTCACGCGTTCCCCCATTTCCTTCGAGAGCCTGGTACAAATCGTTGGGGCTCGAGGCATATCCGATCCCGAGACTGGAGTGAGGCGCGTCATCAACGCCTTTCGCGATGAAAAGTCTCGGTTTCTCATGCCTCCCGCAACCGAGCAACTGACAGCGGCAGAAGTCGACATCTCGCACGAAGCCGTCTTTCGTGTTTGGAAGAAGCTCGCAGGCGACGGCCAGGGACAGATCGGATGGATTGCCGAAGAGCACCGGAATGGCCGCATGTATGGGCGCTTGCTCGAGGCGGCTAGGCTCAAGCGCGATGGATCAGGTCAATTCCTCGACGATGAGCACTTGATCTTCATGCAGACGTGGTGGTCCAGATTCGCTCCCAACGTCGAATGGGGCACTCGCTACCACGTGCTCGACGGTGACGCAGAAGCCATCCGCGTGACGGCAAGATCCGAATACATCGATATCGATCGTAGTAAGCACACGAACAAGACAGAGCTACGGCGGGCCGTTCATGCGCGCTATCGAGCAAAGCTAGACGAGTGGCACCGCAGCCAATTCCGCTTGGCGATGGACTACCTGGACGAGAGCGTCTCTGTCAAGAATGCAAAGGTGTCGGCGCAGAGGAAGGCTCGACTCTACAAGTGGATTCTGCCTGCCGTGACAGCTGGCGTGGGTGTGGGTGCCGTCCTGCTCATGCAACGTCTGGACCTCATTACCGCTGCAGTCGAGATCAAATCCGCTGCATTCGAGATCAGCCGACTAGAAACGCAACGCGCTGAGCTGGACAAAAAAGTTGACGATTCTCAGTCGAAGTTTACCCAAAGCCAGGAAAGCTTGAGGGTCACCGAAGCACAGCTGAGCTCAGCGAATGACGCCGTGAAAAAGGCAAAGTCCGATGCCGCACAGGCAGCGCAGGCGGCGGAGCGCAAAGCCACCGAGCTGGCCCAAACGAACAAAGAGCTGGATTCGAAGAGAAACGAGCTAAAACAAGTCATTGTGCAGCGGAACTCACGAATGGAACAGATCAGACCCCTCGAGGTAAAGCTCGAGGAATGCAAAGAGCAGCTCGCCAAACGCACGTCTCGGGCTCCTGCAGCTGCCGCCTGGCCGAGCAAGGAATCCGCGTTCTAGAGGACGCTATGTACGCGCTGCAGCAGGTTCTCCAACGTGGGCCCTGATAGGACGAGCCTTACGTCTGCGCGCGGCGTCTGCGCACTCGTAGTGTCGACCGTGCCAATGATAGCGGCAGGCTCAACCGAGGCTGACTGAAATTCCAGAAGATCCTTGAGTTTCACTAGAGTCATACTTCGGCTGTAGCTCGTGTCGAAATCGAGCGATTGGGCAACCAACAGCTCTGGCCGAATGAAGCCGAGAGCCGCCATGTCACCTTTTCGCTGACGGAAGTATCGCAGGAGTGGTGCGCGCCCCGGAACGATCTCCAGCGTCTTGAGCGCTTGGGCCCGCGCCACGCTTTCGTCCGTCGAGAGCGCAACCAGTATTGCATCTTTGGCGCGCACCAGATACGCATGGGCCAATACGCTTGGTGCGGCAGTCCTGGTCTTTGCCTGGCTTTCACTGATTACTCTGTGCAACACATCTGGCCGAAGTCGTTCATTTCCAGTTAGACCCGGTGATCGCCAGATTCTAGATCCGGACATTGCCTTGAACACCGCGTCAGGATTCGGCGGATCGAGCCGGAACAACAGCCAGGAGACACCGGGACGAAAGTCGCCGCGAGGTGCGGAGCCTGCTGGATCTCGGTTGTCCGCGTCAACCCACTTCTGCAATCGGTCTCGTGCGACCTTGAAATCGTACCCATAGGCAACAGCCGTAGGACGACCGGCGGCATGCTCGTTGAGCTTCGACACGACGGGGAGCATGTTCGGATCTGGGTCGACCAGGCCGGCGCAGTGCTCCGCCCACACCTGGAGTTGGGCGGCGGCGGGTGCACTTCGTCCAGTCCCCTTCAGCGTGACAGCGAACAGTGCGTCGTCCGGCACCTGCGCGAACTCCGGCGGAAGCGCCGCGTCTGCGGAGGCAAGTGCAGCCAACAACGGTGCCAGGCCTGCGTTACCGGCCTTGGACCGCATCTGGGCCGTAATGGTGACACCTGTTTCGTCAAAGCCTGCATTAAGGGACACGGCCGAAAGGTCTCGCAGCAACGGCTGCAACCACGCCCAATCAGAATCCTTCCCAATCGCGTTGAATTGACTCGGCGTCAGTTCCAATTGCAGTGCCGGCGTGGACGCTGGCGGATGCTCGGAGAGTCCAGCGACGTACACGCCAAATTCATCGAGCCCATGCTGGCTGGGTGCGCAGACGAGCACCCCATTCGGACGAGGCCGTCGATGGACTTCGCACACGGCATCGCTGACGACCCATTCATGGGAGTGCCCATCTCGTAGGTGGATGCTGTCGATGTCCGGGGCCTTGGCCACGAGTTCGAGTGACGGCGGAAAGCCTGCGCCGAACTTGGTCGGCAGTAGGTACATCGAGAACGCGATGCTCTCCTCCTGGTCGGTACTCATCGCCCAGTACACCGGGCGAGTCAGATCGACCTCGCTACCGATCCCCTCACCAAGAGTCCCGCGAATGTTCCTTACGAGACCATCGAGGTCCGTGGCCAGGGACGGTACGAGAGCTCCCAGCCGCTTTGAGTCTATCTCGAGGGACCGAATGCTGGCAAGCAAAGCCAATGAGTTTGGTGCTGCTACCGTTGGCGCTCGCGTCTGGATCGCGGGTGAACTCTGAGGCGTTGAAATGGCAAGATTGACGGAATTCGCCTGCGGTCCGGGCGAACGGGCTACCATCTTTGAGGGAGTGCACGCAGAGGCAACTCCAATGCATACCATCAACACAAGCGCAGTGGTCGGCAAGCTCGCTGTCGAACGCATCGTGTACGATGCATAGCAGCTATTCGAAGCGCAGAAAACCTAGTTGAACTCGACGCTCAACGGGACGCGCGTGGGTTACGGTGCTGGACGCGATGGCTCCTTGAGGGCCGGTGCGGACAGGAGCACGGGCGCTGACGGTGCCGGTGCGGTGGCAAGGGCTGGGGCGCGTGACGGAGTTGCCGGTGCCAGACGCGCGTCGGGTCAGAAGATCCGTCATCCGGCGGCGAGGTGAACGGCGAAGCTCGAATGAGTCGCTAGTTCGGACTTTTCCCGTTTGACTGGATCCCTAGAATTGGCGGAGAGCTTAGGGTTGCTTGGCCGCGTGCGACTCGCTTTGAACTCAGATGCGCGATCTTGTGGCCACAGATTTCCCATCTAAGACTTGCAGCTCCTGCGAATTTTGGAATGTCTTGTTCGTTAGAATCAACGACAGCCTCACGAATTCCGTGTGATCCCTATAAAAGCGGTTCGGGTATTCGTGTCGTGTTTCGTCGCTCCGAACGACAACTGCTCTCATGCGTCTTGCTCGTATGCCATGTTCGTCGACTCAACGACGATAGCCCCCGTCAGCGGCTGGTTAGGCGGGGCGGCTACTCGCAGCGCACATAGTCGCAGAACCCGCTACTGCAGACCGGTGTGATCGGTCCAGGGCAATGACCGGTCGCACTCCAGGTTGGGCAATCGGAGGCCAAATCGCAGACGATGGCTGGGAACAGTCAGCGCAGGTCGCGCACTGGGCACCGTAGGTTGCCGGGCGGTTGTGATCCCTCCAGTCATCCTGGCTGGAACAGGCGCAGGTGGCGCCGAAGGTTGCGAGTACTGCGATGATGAGTTTTCCTGCGTGCATCTAGCCCTCTGCTTTGCGGCCCTTGCTTCTGCCACAGCCGCCTCGGGACCGTCACCAACCCCACCAGAATGCCAGACAAGCGACGGGAATGCAATCGTCGCGCGCGAAGACGCTCAGTTCGTCATCAATAGAAGCAGCCGTCCCGACGATTTCGAATACGAGACTGCCGTTCGGGATGGCGCCTGACGTCTGCCCAATCATTTTAAGGCGGAGGACTCGAGTAGCCAGCACAGGCAAGAAGAAACTTCTGCTCGGCGCGCAGCGGCTCGCTAATGCAACGTTTCGACGCTTGCCCCGTTCAAGACAGCGCGGGAGCACCACTGGTGCGCGTTGGGTCGTTGTCTTGTGGCGCCGGTTGTGCGGCCTCGAGGACACGCCGAGAACGCCCCTGCCACAGAAATAGCCGGTCGAAGACATGCAAATGGATACGCGCAAACACGAACCCGACGGTACTCATACCAAGTCCAATCAGGATTTCTTGTACGGTCTTGCGGTACTTCACGAGCTTGCTGAGGCCACTGAGCACGGCCAACAGCAGCGCAGCGGAACCGACGCTCCACGCCAGATTTGCGGCGGTCAGCGACAATTCGAAGAGCGGCTGGTCCCAATTGATTTGGCCCCAATTGATCTGCAGCGAGTACGTGAACCAAAGCAGCAGCACGAGCACCACTGCGCCACCAATCACCTGCAATCGACGCATCAGCAACCAGACCCTGAACGCGAGGTGGTGGGCCACACTCAGTTGCTGCAGCAGCGGCGTATCCTCGCCAGGCTCGCGCATCAGGGGTTCGATTTCGAGGAACGGCCATGCGCCACGCGTTGTAGCGGCCACTTCGAATCCGAGGCATGGACTCACCAGCGCTTGCTCGGTCATGAGATAACCATCGGTCATCAGTGCGTAGGCCTCGGCTTCGGAAAATGAATCTAGGTCGGTGCGCACGGCTGCCAACCTCCTCTGTACCAGGCGCTGAACTCCGTAGTTGGTGAGTGGGGTGGCAGGTGGTTTACGGGTCGGGTCCTGGCAATTGACCCAATCCACGGGTTCGGGTTCGAGGTCTTGCTTGAGGTGTATGAACATCATACCCTTGAGCGAACCTCCGCGCCGCCGACCTTCCAATGCTTCGAATTGGCTCACGCGAACGCGCGACTGCAGGATGCTATTCGAGCGCAGAGGCACACCGAGCAGACCACTGCTCGGTGCGTCCTGATCGTCCATCTGCCCACTGGCGTCACTGATCAAAAGGACATTGCAGCCCTGCTCAAGCAGCGCAGACGCGCCCTGATTGTCGTGTACACCTCCATCGACTAAGCGCACGACACGGCTCGGATACAGATTTGGTAGGGCCAACGGCTCGAACAGCCCTGGAACGCAGGCAGACGCGGCCACCGCGTACCCAAGACGCACGCTTTGATAGCGCTTGGGCGCTTGCCCATAATACATCCGCCGCAAGCGACTGTTTGCGTCCACCTCCGAGTCCGTGCCTGCGGGGGGCTCCCCCATCCAACTCGCAGTAAACTGCCAGTTGTGACCGGTGTTTAGCGTCGTCGCGTTGAGCACGAGGATTGGGACCTTGTTCGCGCGGCGCCAATTGTGAGCCTTTGGGTTGAAGTCCTTCGGTTCACCTCGCGGCTCGATCTTCAGTTCATTGAGCCAGCGCGGAAGGTGTCCTTCACCATCGTCGATGCGCGCGTAGATTTCGGACTCATACAGTTCACCGGCGCGCTGAGTCCGCGAGTAGTCCGGCCAGAACATCATACGGATATTGGTCCACCACTCCGCTGCAATACGCGTGCGCACGTTGCGTTCTACGCCTTTGAGAAAATCGTGCGACAGCCGCTTGACGATATCTACGTAATCATCGCGTGTGATTTCCGCGTCGGCTTTGGACTTGAGGAGTTTACGCACCTCGAGGTAATAGTGCGCACCCAGGATCGACCCGCCCGAGACACACGAAAGGTATTCGACGTGACGCAACAGGTCGAGTTCGGCAAGCTTTGCCAACACGCCAACGTGGTAAAGGGACGCTCGAAAACCACCGCCTGAGAGCGCGAGCCCCACTTTGCCGCGCAGAGCGGAGTTCACGGCCTCATCCGCATGGCCCAAGAAGGACTTGAGCACGTTGCGCGCATACTCGATCGAATTGGTTGGCGCCACCCGTCCGGCACCTGATTCGTCCGCCGACTCGGCAGCTCGCCTTGCGAAGCGGGCACGGAACCGCTGTTGCATTTGATACACGTCGGCAAGCTGACGTGCGGTACTCTCTAGCTCCCAATCCGGTACGCTCGGGAGCTCCCGCGCCTTGAGCAGCCAGCGCTCGGCGGACGCATACTCTTCGAGTCCCCAATAGGCCTCACCGATTGAGACGAGGAACCACCACGTATCGTTCAACCACTTTTCCTGGGGGTCCTGAGCCAACGGAACCAGAGTCTCGACAATCGACGCACGGATTGCCTTGGCCTGGCTCCGGCGCGCACTCGCGGTATCGTCCTGCTGGTTCTGCATGGGCGACTCGGGAAACTCGAGATCGGCCAGGACATCGAGAATGAACGCGGCATTGATGGCGGTGTAGCCAAAGTCATTCCGCACGCCCTGGTGAAGACCATGCAGGTAGTAGCCGAGAGCGGTCTGCAAATGCCGCTCGCGACCCGTGTGCTCCCAGAGGCGCTTATAGATGGCCCCCGCTTGGCCCAGTGTCTCCTGATCGGTGGTGGTTGCCAGATCATCGACGGCCTGGAGTATCGTTCGTGCTAGCTCCAGCCGGGTTTCGGTTGGCAGATCCGGATCTTTGTAGGTGGACAGCGCTCGCTTGTGCGCGACACGCAGGCGTAGTTTCGGATTCGCCTCCACCGCGGGTTCTGCACTGATGCGCTCGAGTAGCTTACGTGCGAGACCGAACTGGCGCTCGGCGTGCAACCGACCGACGAGCTTGAGCACGGCTTCCGGCAACGCCGCACGACCTGAAAGAATCTGGGATGCCTCTTGCACGACCGAATTGAGATGCTCTTTCATTGTGACTTCGCTCCGTAGTGTGCAAATATCCGATCGAGCCGAATCATGCTGCATCGCGACAGCAAGAGTTGAGGAGTCCCCCAACCCTTTGGCGGATTCGGCCTTGGCCGCCATTCGTGTTTGCTGCTCTCGCTTCGATCAACCGATTGCCTAGTCCTTGGTGGGTTCGCTCCATGTGATAATGGTCAACGGAGGAAGTAATCGCGCACCGAAGATGCCTTTCACTGAGGGGAATGACCCGGGAGAGACATTCCTCTCGAAGACTCCTGACCCATCGCTCCGCGTAAGAATTCAAATTGGGGCTTCGCGCCGGCAGGCGTACAATCTTGACCCCCGCGTCCTTGAGCATCGTTCGGAACGCCTTCGTGTTGAGCGGATCGCGGTCCAGTATCAAGTACCGTGTCTGCTTCAGGAAGCCATCCGCGTAGTCGGTCAGGTTTCGAGCGATCTGCTTCATCCATGCCTCGCCTGGCTGATGGGTGATTCCGGCGATATGCACACGCCGCGTCGCGACGTCGATGACAAAGTTGACATAGTAACGAACCAAGCCAAAGCACCGAAGTGCCTCAACGGTGAAGAAGTCTGCGCCTGCAATTGCACCAAGATGCAACTTGATGAACGTGTGCCAATTCGTATGACGCCCACGTTCCGGTGCGGGCTCGATTCCGCGCTCCTTCAGGATGGCTTTGATCGTGTTTCGGGCAATGTCATGCCCCAGATTGAAGAGCGCTCCCCTGATTCGGGTGTACCCCCAGCTCGGGTTCTCTCCTGCCATTCGAATGACAAGTTTGGCGATATCTGCTTTCGTGCGCGGTCGCCCTGGTCCCCGCTGTCTCGAACCGTCGTACTTGGCGGCAACCTGGTTGCCATACCACCGGAGCAGCGTGTCAGGCGTGACAACGGTGCCAAGTGCAGCGAGCGCGGACCGACCGATGGCCTTGGCTTTCTCTGCGATCCGTCGACGCTGCGCGTCCGTCCAGCGAATGCGCTTGTTGCCAAACTGCTCGCGGAATGATTGATTCTCGGCTTGGAGATACTCGATCACGGCTTGCTGGTGTCGGTTGATCCAACCAGCGAAAACAAGGAGCAGAAACTGGAGGTGGAGATTGATCGGTCGCTGTCGAGTCACGACAACTTCTACCACGATGAAGAGGCAGGAATCACGCTCGATCAATTTTTTGCACCATACGGGCAAGACGTACCTTACGCAATGGGCCAAGGCTCATCGAGAGACCCTCGGTCGCCAGTATCATTCGGAACTGGCGCGAAGGAATCGGTAGTTTCATTCGGCCACACGCGCAACGGAGGCCGTACCCCATCGGGCCCAGGCGCAGCAGCAGCCCGCCAAGGCCCGATGGGTTTTCGCGGCTAGCGACACTCGAGACGTGGAACTAGGGCGCACCCGCTGCGCCTGCTGTACCCGCCACGTCGGAGGCTCCGCCGCGGCCAGATGCACCGCCACCGGAAGCGCCGCCACCACCGAGTGACACGCAGTCCCAGGTGAGGTTGGTGCCGCAGGTGCAGATACGTGGATTGGTGGATGCCGAGCGGTCACACACCGTGCCCGTCCCGAACACGGTGCAGTCACCAGCGTTCGTTACGCCTTGGCAGCTGGCTCCAGCCGCCCCGGTAGCCCCGCCTCTGCCGGAAGCGCCGCCACCACCGAGTGACACGCAGTCCCAGGTGAGGTTGGTGCCGC
>CAYVXY010000032.1:119286-126551 GCA_964454965.1 uncultured Polyangiaceae bacterium
GCAGATACGTGGATTGGTGGATGCCGAGCGGTCACACACCGTGCCCGTCCCGAACGCGGTGCAATCTCCAGCGCTCGTTACGCCCTGACAGCTCGCTCCGGCGGTCCCAATGAGTCCAGCGCTTCCGCTCGTGCCGCCTTGGCTGGCACTTGTCCCACCTGCAGTGCTTCCGCCTTGCGCGATGCTGCCACCGGTAGCGACGGAGCCCCCCTGCGCAGTGGTGCCACCTTGGCCGACGCTGCCGCCTGGATTGCCGACACTGCCGCCTGGATTGCCGACGCTGCCGCCTGGATTGCCGACGCTGCCAGCGCTGTTGCCGGCTCCGCCCGTGGTGCTGATGGAACCACCATTGGCATCGTCACTCGAGCAGGCATACATGAACGCAGATGCTACGAATGCCGTGGCGAAATGTACATACATGGCTCTGCTGGTTAGTGCCCTGGGAAGCATGATCGAACCCTCCTTCTGCTCCGATGGACTGCCGGTTGTACGCGCCAGTATCGTGCGCGCAGGAACATAGCTCCCCGCAAGGTTTCTGGGGAGCCGAAAGCAAGACTTTCGACAGGAACATACTAGCTTGGCCCGGGCTGACGCATAAATGCACGCCCGCGGACAAGATCGACCTCTTCGGCTTGGCGGGAGGCATCGACACCGCCCGATGCGCAGGAAGAATCCGTGAGTCACAGTCGGCAAACGATTCTCCAACGGGAGTCTAGTCGCGTGGCACAGGAATAGCTGTGGGGAAGCCAAAGGATCCGTCGACTGGCGGCAGGGCGAGCTGCAAGTTCTCATAGCTACGCGTTTATCAGTGACCGGATAGGCCCACCGCGATCCAAGAAATTGCTGGATCATTCCGGTCGCTTACGCCGTTGCCTGTGCTGGCTACTAGTTTCCTCCGCCGCATGATCATTCAACTTTCTGATTTCTGCAAGACTTGATCGGTTGCCCGACTTCGAGCAAAACCAACCCGCCGTGTTGTCGACGCTGGGCCTTCGCATTCGAACCAGACTGACCCTCTTGCTAGCCAAGTCGAAGCGTTTACTGCACGAATCGATTCGTCCCTTGCCAGCGGTCGTCGGGCTGTTGCGAGAATTGACGAGGTCTCGAAACCAACTCATCGCCGAGAACGCCCTGCTGAGGCAACAGCTGATCTTGGCATCCCGAAGGATTTCGCTTGTTTTGGACGTGGAAGTCACGGAATCGCAAACCTGCAGAGTCGAAGAGCTCTGCCGAGCAGATCGCACTGATTCGTCAAATAGCTCAGGAAAATCGCCTCGGGGGAGCCGAACGTACGCACTGCGGCTTTGGCGCTCCTTCGCTGATGCTCAGGCCGTGGCCCGCCAAGTAGGGACCCCCATTGCCGAGGGCCCCTCTCAGAGAACCGTAGTTATGCTGTTCATGTGCGGCTCTTCGGGACTGCTGGTTATTACCCCTGCAGTTGGCCGGGTTGCGACCTCGCCTTTCCCAGTGCCAGCGTGAGCTGCACCGAGGCAACGATGCGCCAGGATGTGCGCGATAGCGCTGCAACAGTGGCACGAGCCCTCGTTCATCCCATAGGGAATTCGGAATTGCTCGGTCCACAGTTGGCATGTGACGCATTTTCCAGATGGCTTTCCTGCCATCGTAGACGCTGCGCCACGCACTCTTTAGGCGTATCCCGTGCCGAATTGGCTTCTGTGCGATCGTTCGTTTGCATTTCCACTGCGTGAGTTGGATGGCACACAACCGGCGCCGCCTGTGCGCGACCAGACTGCCCAGTGTTCCTTCGACTTGGGCCGTACAGATACCGAAGAGACCCACTCGTCCGGTAACGTACTCGTTCACGCGGGAGATGCACGCTTTCAGCAAGGACCCCCAGTTGCGTGGAGTAATCGCCCGGATTCGGGAGTCGATGCGCTCTTTCGAGCGTTTCGATAACCCAATCTCGACCTCACCGTCATCCGGCTTACGCCGCAGACTGAAGCCGAGAAAGTGTCTATCTTCGGGTCGAGCTACGGCGCTCTTTTCGGTATTCACCTTCAGACTGCACTTCGGGCACAAGAGTCATGCAGCGCGGCACCGCTGCGTCACTTTGACGATGGCAGTCTCTTCATGAGCAATTCGAGAGTCTTCGCCGAAAGATAGAGCCGCATTGGGTTCCCCGGCAGTTCCCGGAAGTCCCAGCGTTCGTAGAATGCCTTCGCGGACGCATCGAGACAGTCGAGAACGACCGCTACGAAAGCAAACGTTCGACTAGCCTGGTAGCAATCTGCAAGTGCTTTGGCGAGAAGTCGGCTACCAAGTCCCATGGATTGAAATCGGTGTTCAACGCCAAGCCACGCCAGAACTGCAATTGGCAGCGCACGCTTCGGCAAGCCTTTCGCGATGTCTGGCGGAAGTGCGCCAAAGTCAACCTGCCCTGTCGCGAGTGTATAGTAGCCGGCAAGAGTGCCGTCCGCAGCAACAAGGACTTGAGTTACGGACACATGCTTGTCTTGGTTTTGCAGTGCCCGACGGGCAAGCCAATCGTCCACTGCATGTTTGCCGGATTGGAAACCTTCGCGACGAGGATCCTTGCGAAGCGGTTCACAGTGAAAGCCATCAGGGAAGCGTGTCACCCTAACGTTCACCCCGCATGAGCCGACCAAGCTCACGCTGACGCCTCGTGAGCGGCGCAGGGGCGTTCAGCGCTTGCCAAAATGCCAACTGGTCTTTGGGGCTTAGCGTTACAGTCTGCGACTGGAACTCCTTCACTTCGCGACGTGCCTCTGAGACGACCACGGTGCGCACATAGTCGCTTGCGCTCACGCCTCGCAAGCGTGCAGCCTTCGCAATAATTCCTTTGCTTGTTCGATCAACTCGAACCATCAAGTTCTCGGTCTTGCCCACGGAACTGGTGCGGGCAGGTCGTTGTGCTGTGGCTGGCATGGGCGTTACTCATCCCAATTGTATTACGATTTGCAATACATTCAAGCGGCAGGATTCTACGCCAACATGCCACCAAACCACCTCCTTCCCGCCACGCGCAGCCAGCCCAGCGCCGGAGGCGATGGCGAGCATGGCGTTGGAGGAGGTCGCAAAGCCGAGGCGCAGCCCGGCCTTGCGGGTGGAGGCATCCAGGGAAGAGCTACCTCGAGTTGGTCTGATCCATTGGTCGAACCAGCTCGGGGTAGTCGAGTCTGATTCCCGTCTTCGTCAGTTTGCGTTAGTGGCCTGGCTGGAGAGGTGACCGAGTGGCCGAAGGTGCATGACTGGACCCGGAGTGGCCGAGTGCAAGGAGTGCACGAGTTCACGCAGGGCCACGTTCCTTGCGCAGCAAGGAACGGCAACTCGTTGCCCTACTTGACCCCCTGAAGCGTCGAGTTCTTCAGCGTAATGCTCAGTGCGTTGACCCCGAAGGCCGAGCCCACGTTGGTGACGCTGCCTTGCTGCACCTGGGTCCAGAATCCGCCGGTGTTGCCCGTGATCGTGCTGTCCTGAATCGTTAGCGTGCCCGTCCAGTCGTTGCTGGTCATGAAGACCCCGCCGCCAAATGCCTTGATACCCGCTGCGTTACTCGTTACTTCGACCCCACACAGAACGATGTTCGTGGCGTTGCCACCATCCTGGTAGATGGCGCCTCCGTTGCCACCGGAGCCAATCTCGTTCTGTCCGTTGTTGATGGCGTCGCACTGCGACGGATCATTGTTGTTCGCGCCGTTTCCAGTCGCCTTGTTGTTGCGGAACAGGCTGTCGTAGATGGATAGGTTCGAGAACAGGCCGCCGACGGCGCCGGCATTAGCACCAGAATTGTTCGTAAACACGCTGCCAACGATCAGGGCGCCGTTCTTGCTACCGTTGATGTAGATCGCCCCGCCACCGGTATCGGGTCCTAGTTGCGCGGCTTGGTTGTTGGTAAAAACGCAGTCGACGACCGTCAAGTTGCCATCGCGCATGTAGAGTGCGCCGCCTTCACCATCATTGAACCCCTGTGAACAGGGGGCAGGCGCCGCTGGGATCGCCTCGGTCGGAGTGGTCTTGCCGTTGATCAGCGTCAGATGCTGCAGCGTCACTCGGCTGTTGTTGACCATCCAATCGCCGTGATCGAATCGCAAGATTTGAACCTTGCCCTCGCCATCGAGGGTTACCTTGTTCGCCCCGTCGATTACGGTATTCTTGTTGGTTGGCAGATTCATCGTTGCAGTGATGGCGATACTGACGGGCGCCGACCCACAGTCGAAAGTGATGATGCCGCCCTTGATCACCGCAGCGTTGAGCGCAATGAAACTGCAGCTTGCGGCCGTTCCCGTGCCTACGACGGTCGTTGGGGTTGATACATCCGCCGGTTGCGCTCCAGCGGGAAGCGCGCTTGTGCAGCGGGTCGTAGACGCGTTACCGGCCGACCCAGCTGCCGCCGTGGCACCACCCGTGGTTGCATTGCCACCGCCCGCGGCCGCTCCGCCCGTTGCGGCTTTCCCGCCGGTCGTGCTTGCGCCGCCAGTTCCAGCTTTGCCGCCAGTCGTGCTGGCGCCACCCGTCGAGCTGTTGCCCGCGTTGGTGGAACCCGCCGCAGAAGATTGACCGCCGGTTGAGGCTTTGCCGCCCGTCACTGGATTGCCACCTGCCTGCAACGTTGCACCACCCAAGGCCGAGCCACCCGTCGCCGAAGCTCCGCCACCTGAAGTCGACTGCTTACCGCCCGTGGCCAAGGCCCCACCGGGGTCGCTCGATGCTGCACCGCCAACTCCAATGCTGCCTCCGCTGCCGCTGTCGTTTCCAGGGGAGGAGCCGGAACATGCCGCGACAAGGGCCCCGAGTGTCAACGACATGTAGGCAAGACGAGGATAGGCGTAAGTTGCGGTCATCATGTTCCTCATGAACCCCGAGCGGGGCAATTGGGCTCACCTCGTTCGCCAGTCGCGACCAACTGCGTGCCGCGCCTTCGTTCCACTCGGCCGCAGGCCCCACGACGCTACGAACCAATGCGGGAGCAACAGCCATGTCCGGTGCTCGTTCTTACATTTCCTTCAGGTTTGGAAAACCCGCTTCCTCGTTCAGGAGTGAAGTGGTGGTCCTGGGAACTGCCTCTAGCTTTCCAACTAACCAATAATGTTCTGGTTTCCTCACGTGCGCGCATCCCGCGTCGAGGTCAAGGAAACCAAAGCCTTTGCCGTTCGTTAGGATCGACCGGTTGACATATTCTCTAGATCGAACAGTTTCCGTTCATCCGACGGCAGGGGACGGAGCCTTTGGTCCAATCTGGTTCTTGGCTGCTACCTTGCTGTCACGCATTGCCATTGGTGCGCTAACGAGTCAACTTCCCGAGCAGCTCGGAATGAGCGGCGCCATTAGCGCACTCGTCCTTGCCGCGCTAGCGTTCGCGGCAAATTCCATGATGCTTTGGTTGCGCTATGCCGCACGGACGAAGTGGTGAACGCTCCCATGCCAAGGCAAACCCCATGCTACGCGTGATCGTGATGACGCGTAGCACGAGCCGGATTCCTAGATGAACTCCCCGTAGAGTGACCGGATCTCGAAACCTACCCGGTAGTCGCCAGTGACCAACGAGACCCCCGCCGTGGGACTCCAGGGGCACGCGGTATCGCTGCCAGCAAAGGTGAAAGTTGCCCCATTGCTAGTCCAGCACCGAGACCGTCGGTCCACTCCGCAATCCTACTCGAACGGATCCTGCTCTTCTACCACCGGATCATAGTCCAACATCCGTGTCTTTGGATCGACGTGCACATTCACCCAGAAGCGTGAGTTCTTACCATTGCCGTCCAGATCCCCCTCGGCAATGATTCGACCTGACTTCTTGTCCTTCGAAACCTCGACTCGATACTGATAGTACTGCGACTTCGTTAGCGAGAAGTCGATCGGCTTCCACGAGCGCCAGTCTTCAACCGTGGATCGATAGGTCTTGCCACGCACCGCGTCGAGCGATTGCGGGACTGCGGGAAGGGCAGTTAACTTCTTAGCGTTCGTCAAAGTCAGTTGCTCCGCAATCGCCCCCAGTGTCTTGCGGGCCTCCACGATCCTCGTGTTATGGAGCGATCTGCGCACGCCATACACGGCTATTGCCGTGAGTGTCCCCAGACGCTCTGCGATCTGACTCAAGTTCCCCGCGATCTTGAGCTCGAACGTCACCTGGTTCCTTTGCTGGCGAACGTGCCAGTGCTCCACCATCGAGTCAACGACCGCATGCATAGCTGGGGATTGGTCGAGTAGTTGCTCCCGGATGCGCGATTGGGAGAGTGTCTCGGCTGCCGCCTTTGCTCGTTCGAGACTCGGGTAAGTGACATCGACGTGGATGAGGAACTGCTCGTCGGTAACGGAAAGATACCCACGAATACCGAGTTGTCGTTCTTCGGCTCGAGCAGCAAACGTCAACTGTTGGTCAACTTCCAGCGCCAAGTCAGCGGGTAGAGGTTGGACATTCCCTCCCAACAAGCTCGCTTCAACCAGCGACTTGCGACCGATCACTGCCGTGCCTGACGAAAGCGCCACCACGGTACCGTCAGTTTCGTATGCCTGCTCTGCGTGCGGCAAATCGATGCGCGACGAAGCGCTGAAGGCCTGAATACAGCGGGCGATTGGCGCTTTGAGTCGACTTTCATCGTACGTTACGACAACGACGAAGTCGCGATCATTGGCGGAGCCAACGACCTCGCGGGCGGCAGCCGCCCATTCCTTGAGGCACTCCGCAGCTTCCTTCGACTGGTATGATTCCAGGGCAGCCGCTGCGCTTGGGATCAGCCTCTGGAACAGCGTTGTGGCGACGAGCGCCCCCCAATCGGCGTAGCCCACGGTGAGCGGCGATGGAGGAGCTGTCCAACGGCCGGTCATCGTTTGCGACGGTCTGCGGTTGGCTTTCCCTTGACTTGCTGCTGCTGCCGACGAGGGCTTGTCTGATTGCGGGACAACCTGCGCGGTAGTAGGCGACGTCACGGGAGCCTGTGCCGGGTGACAGCCGATCGATACCAGGACCACTGAAACGGCGAGTGCCCAGTGCATGGTCATGCTGAGACACTAGTCGAATTCCGACGATGAATCAATCGAAGCCAGAACTTGACGCCATCAGCACTTTCACTGCTCATGGCGCTGCCATTGCAGAAAACGCCCGCCGCGATGCAGGCAAACCACCACCGTGGCCGCGGGTAGCCAAAGCATCCGTCCCCTGCCGTTGGATGAACGGAGATTGTTTGGGGGATCTAGAGATCATGTCAACCGGTTGATCCTAACGAACGGAAAAGGCTTGCCGGGTGGCCCCAGAGGATTGCTCCCCCAGGGCTCCCACGGATCCGGAC
>CAYVXY010000033.1:0-116437 GCA_964454965.1 uncultured Polyangiaceae bacterium
AAGCTGCACCAACTCGGGCTGACGCCCTCAACTCACACGACATTGCGAGCTACTTAGCCCGTCAAGCAACCCCCTGCTCCAGCACCGGGAATACTCGCCGTGCAACCAAGCGACGTGGTCACGTTGAACCGACCAAAATGCCCGGAATTTGCTCCGGACGTCACCACACGTCGCGGTGGCCTGCGATTGATGGTGGGCCCAACGCAGAGGCTATTGCGCTACCATCAGGCAAGGTGTAGGACGCTTGGCTTCCACGTTGTGTGTCCGGCAACCAGAGCAAACGACGGCAAGCTTGCGCCCGACGCAAGCAGCAATCTCGTTCAAGTTGTGTGGCTCTGGGGGTTGGGCGTTTTCAGAAGAGGAGAGCGTCATGCAGAAGAAGAGTAAACTGGTTGCTTCAGTATTGGCTGCCGCACTCGGTACGGTGCTGTTAGCTTCGCCTGCAACAGGAAAGCGCATCGGCGATACCGCTAAACATATCGGTGATGCTGCGCAACAGTACTGGCAGGATCGTATCGACTACTTGTTGGCTCCGGACTTTCAACTCTTCCCTGGAGACTATGCCGCTGGGATCCCGGATACGCTCGTCCATCATCCTAACAAGAATCTGAATCTATACACGGACATTGCCCCAACCAACGCGGATGGAACGGTCAACGCGGTAGTCGAAATCCCTGCTGGCACTCACGCGAAGTGGGAAACCGACACGGAATCGGGTCGCATCTTCTGGGAGCTCAAGAATGGCGCACCGCGCATCGTCAAGTACCTCGGCTATCCTGGCGACTACGGCATGGTGCCACAAACGTTGGGTGGCGACGGTGATCCGCTGGACGTCGTGCTCATCGGCAGTATGAATCTTCGTGGTTCCGTAGTACCGGCGCGAGTCATTGGTGTATTCCATCTCATCGATGGTGGAGAAGTGGACGACAAGCTTATCGCCGTGGTTCCCGGTGAGCCTATGGGCGAAGTCGGCAGTATGGCAGAACTTAACGCATCGTATCCTGGCGTGAGTTCGATACTCGAGATTTGGTTTACGAACTACAAGGGCCCGGGCGGTGGTCTCGCGTCGGGTGGCTTTGGTGACGTCGATGAAGCGCAGTCCGTCCTTGATGCAGCTGTCGCGGCCTACTAGCTCGCTTCTAGCAAGTCACTCGCTCTGCGAGTGACGACCGAACCTCGGGTGGCGTGGGGGGCCACGCCACTCGATGAACGACCGGGATCCCGTGCCGCCGCAACGCAGCTAGCCGCAGGCGTTTTTGCCTTCCGACTTGTCTCAGTCCGCCTTCTGGACAGCAGGGCGTCAGTCACCAGGGAGAAGGCATTGCCAGTTTGAGGTGCGAAGGGACTAAGGGCAGGTTGCGCCATCGAGAGCGCTTGGTCCACTCCACCCTCGTCGGCTCTGGAGCGAGACGAAGCTGCACACCTCGTCGCTCGGAAGTGCCGCATTGTTGTCGAGCGTGAAACTCGCTGTTGGTGCTAGCGCGACCTTGCTTGCACCGGATGTGGTGAGTGCAGTCAGCGAAGCATTGTCGTGCAACTCGAGGTTGCCGACCGAGAGCTTGGGGCCGCCCACGAGCTCGAGCGAGTTGTACCAGCTATTGCGTACGATCAGCGTGCCGACATTCGCGAGTCCGGAAGGGTTGCTCGAGGGCCCCGTGCCGTCGAGTTCGACCGTGCCGCTCACGGATGTGAGCGACGGGAAGTGAAAGCCGCTCAGGTACGGGCGCTTGATCACGTGCAGACCACCGGCTTCGGTCATCGCTGCGAGTGGGTTGCCAAACGAGTTATGCCCACCGAGGAACGCAACCGTGCCACCGACTGTGGTGACCGAGCTGAGCAAGCCGGTGATGCTGCTGTCAACTTCGCCGCCGCCGCTGAATTCCACAGTAAGATTGCCCGGCAGTGAGGGGATTGCGGTCAGGCCGCACGGCGAGCCGCCAAACTGACCGATCGTAATCGACACGTCGCCGCCAACTGCGGTGAGCGCGTTGAGGTGGAGATCGATCGCCTGCGTGGAGGCCCCCCCTGAGAACGAGCCCTCTTGATGAAGCGTGATGTTACCGCCGACGGTGGTGAACGAGGGCAGGTCGTATGATCGCACTTCGGCGGTCACGTAGCGCAGAGCACCACACCGCATGGCTTCGTACGAGGAACTCGGTGGGTGCGGATCGGGTGCATAGCTAGTGTAGGTAAGATTTACGTCCCCAGTAACGCGGCGCAACCTTGGCAACGCGATAACGTTCGGCGCGGTCGAGGTTACAGTGAGTGAGCCCTCGATCGTCTGAATGCAATCGAGAGCGGCGACGTCGGTCGCATCGTCGACAACCACGTTGCCAACATGGACCGAGACGCCTTGAATCAGTTTCAGCACCGGACTCTGCGCGGATCGGCAAGCGAGCAAGGCGTCGTCGGGTGCCTGGCCGCCATTGATGTGGTCCTGAATGCAAGCTAGCGCATCAGCGTCGGTGTCGAAGGTTAGATATGAAGCGTTGCCGTCGCGTACGCGCACGAACGTTTCGGCCGACGCGCAGTGAGTGCTCGCAGGCGTGTGCCAGCGCGATGCCGGAATCACCGCCGACATGGAGAAGTCATAAAGTGGAACGGTGCCGCCTCTAGCCAGCGTGATACTTGAGGAGGCTCGCGACGACGTCGACGCACTGACGCCTGGCACGGGGACGAACGGCCCGCTCGCAGATGCGGACGCTTCCAGCGTCACCCGCCTCCCAGGAGACAGGCCGAAGCCTGAAAACGTGACCGAGCTGGTAGTGTTTTCGACGTGCCCACCATTTCCAGGCGTGGTGACACATGCACCCAGTACGCAAGACATGAGAAATGAGACCATGAAATGATGAATCGCCGACATGCTGTGACCTCCCTGGTCGAATAGTTTGCCGTGCCCGTCCTACGCGACGAGCACTCGGTAAATTGAATACAACGAGTGCCCACCCGCAATCCCCCAGCGAACAACTCGACCATTTTCACCGTTCCGAACCCAACCACATTGGGGACGCGGTCGGTTCGACTATTGCTACATCGTCATGCCATTTAGAACAGAATCCCGCAATTCACGGAATGCCGTCGCGCCCGATTGTGATGAGATTTCTACGGGAAGCGCAGGCTTGAAAAGGTGTCGCGATCTCGAGCGGTTCATGTCCAAAGCGTTTGGCGATGCGTCACCAAATCATCGCGATGATCGCGTACGCGATAGGCGCGCGGATGGCACGAAAAATGGACAGAATGCAGAAGGAGGCTCGCGGGCTCAAGGAGGCGTTGGCCCCCACCGGCCGCAAAGAAGCGTATTGATCTTGTCGCCAAGCTCCGGTGCCACATGGTGCTGTCGCTGTCTTGCTGACTAGCGACGTGGCAATGCAAAAGGGCTCCTCTTTCGTTATGACAACGGCTGGTACCGGCTCTCTTTGCCAGTTATCGTTAGCGACACAACCATGCGCGGACACCCGTGGGCGAAGAGACATTCGACCGCTGGGACGCGATTGCCTTCCATGTCGGTCACCAGGATATCCTGCTGAAATCGAATCAAGTAGTCGACTTCGAGCACAGCGCTTGGCGCTGTCGGCGTACGGCGAATGGCGTCGTGGATTCTGACCGGCAGGCGACTGAGGGGCAGAAAATCCTCTTGGGAGCGCGCTAGGGGCGTCCTAGCCGTTGCTCGAAGCAGCCGAATTCGAGGATCTGCGACTGGATTACTTGCAGTTCTCGAGCAGTCATCGTAAACGCTGAGGGGTTCAACATGGCGAGGCAACAGATGCGTTCTTACTTGACTTGTGCGGTTCTGCTGTTCGTTTCCAGCAACTTCCTGTTGACTGGCTGTGGTGACGGTGAGCGGGGATTGCCGTGGATCTCTGAGGTTCAAGGCACTGGAGGTCAATCCAGCTCATCCGAACCAGGCATCGCAGGGACAGCTGGCTCGAATCCCGGTGACGTGGGTGGCGTTGCAGGTACAGCGGGAAGCAGTATAGGGGCAGCTGGCATTGGTGTCGGTGTTGCCGGAGTCGGCAATAGGTTTGCTACTCCAATCACCCCAGACAGCCAGCTCTCAGTGGATCGCGGCAGCAACACCGTTGGGATCCAGGGGACTTGGGCACCAACGACCATTGGCACCGATTCGACCGTCACCGTGACGTCGAGCGACGGCAAGCTCTGCATGGCTGGTTCGACCGCATTGGTTGCGCAGCTTACCGATACTAGCTGGGACTACGCGAACTATCCTGGCGTCATGGTGTCGCTGGACTTGTGTCGTTCGGGCGCAGGGGACACCCCACCAAACGTCACCTATCCGCTAGGCAGCTGTCCCTGGGCGCCGACTCTTGCCAAGGACGTGAAGGGATTCCGATTCACCATTGCGCAAGCTTCCGTGCTACCGCGTCAGCTGCGCGTGATTTTCAAGGAGACGGGCAGAGCTACCCCAACCTACCTCACGTTGGTTGGAACGGATGGGACATTGACGGCAGGTGGCCAGATTGAAGCATTGTTTTCGGCTGCGTCCGATCCAGCGAATTCCTCTGCCCCACCGATCGATCCGAGCAAGCTCGAGTCGATCCAGATTTATGCCTATCCAAGCCGACAGAAGGCTTGGCCCTTCGACTTTTGCATCGATAGGCTCGAGATCTTGACTGGAGCTGGCTGGGGCGCTTTGCCTGACTGGATCTCGCAGGAGCCAGCACCTGGGCTCAAGGTGGAGCTGGCTGGAGTGAACCTCGCGAGCGCCGAGTTCGGTGAGCAGAATCTGCCGGGTCTGTACAACAAAGACTATATCTATCCGGGCACCGCGGACGTCGATATCTACGCCAAGCTCCACATGAACGTGATTCGGTTGCCCTTCCGCTGGGAGCGATTGCAGCAGACCTTGGGCGCCGATCTCGATCCGGTCGAACTCGGTCGATTGAAGTCGATCGTCCAATATGCCAACGATCTCGGCATCAGCGTCATTCTCGATCCGCACAATTACGGGCGCTACACAGTGGGTACCACGGCGGGGGTCATTGGAGCGGACGTCGAAATCGCAGCATTCGCCGATTTTTGGTCACGCCTGGCGGCGATCTACGCCGCGAATCCCAAGGTGATTTTCGGATTGATGAATGAACCGCACGACATGCCGTCGACCGAATCCTGGCTCAGCGCGGTCAATGCCGCGATTGCTGCGATTCGAACTGCTGGGGCACAGAATCTCGTGTTGGTACCCGGCAACGGTTGGACCGGCGCCCACAGCTGGGCGAACAGTTACTACGGGACGCCGAACAGCAACGTGATGCAGGGCGTCGTCGATCCTTCGAACAAATTCGCCTTCGAACTCCATCAGTATCTTGACAGTGACAGCTCTGGAACGAAGGCACCCTGCGTGAGCGAGACGATCGGCGTCGAGCGGGTGCAGCTGGTCACCGAATGGCTGCGCACCAACCACTTCCGGGGTTTCCTCGGCGAGTTCAACGGCGGGGCCAACGACGTCTGCTACCGAGCGATTGACGGGTTGGTCACTTATCTGGGCCAGAATGCTGACGTTTGGATGGGCTGGGCAGTTTGGGCGGGCGGACCCTGGTGGGGCGAGAACATCCTCACCGTCCAACCCCGTGCTGACGGTCGCGAGCGGCCTCAGATGACGGTGCTGAGGCGGCATCTTCCGACGCAGTAGCGCGGCGCTGGGATTCTATGGCCTTCGGGTAACGCGAAGGGCGGGACCCCGGGCACTTCTGACAACGCAGGCCCGAGCGATCGAGTCTGCATCGCAATTGTAGCGCAAACCCGAGCCGAGTCCCTTCAAGGGCTGGCATGAACGCGGCTAGCAGGCACGCCCGAACGCAAACCAGAGCACCCCTGATGACGCGGCTGAGCGTAGAGACACACGAAATGGATTGTGTCATGCGACTGCTGGATAGCGAACTATCCGTTGGCTTATCGCGGCATCTTCGTGCCAGTTGGCACCTAGGTAGATCGCTTGAGATCTGTTGAGAGCGACACTAAGGCTCGGAGGTTGCGACCGCAACATCTGGACTTGTGTCACAGGCGGCCCGAGCACCGGGATGACCTAGCTGAGCTGTACCCATCGAGAATGCATCGGCAGCTACGCGGGAACTACGGAAACCTAGTGCGCGTCGCCCGACGCGCCACGACTGCTACCTGGCCGGCGCAACAGTGCGACCAGCCCGAGCAGGCATAGGAACAGCAGCGCCAAAATCGTGAAATTCTGCGCAAATGCCCGTACCAGCGCCTGCTGCGAGATTCGCATTGCCAAAATCCCGTAGCTCGCGGCAGTGACGTCCGGCAACCTGCCCAGCAGGGACCGCCCCATCTGACCCAAGGTCTCGAGCGTTTCGTTGTCGAAGACGGATACATTGCGTACAAGAGCAGTGAAATTCGACTTAGTGTTGTAGTCGAGCAGGGTACTCATCCACGCCGTGCCAATCGAACCGCCAAGTTCTCGTGTCAAGTTGAACAGGCCGGCGGCGTTACCGCGTTGGCGCGCTGGAATGTCGGAAAGCGCAGTGACGTTGAGTGGCGCAAAGATGAACCCAAGTCCACAGGCGCGCACGAAGATGGGCCAGAGCATTGCCCGTTCGTCCGCCAACGACGTCAGATTCGCTTTGAGGTAGAGACTATACGTAACGACCACGCCGCCAAGCACCACGAGTGGTCGCGGATCGACTCGAGACAAGAGTCGCCCGATGATCGGCATCAGCAATAGTTGTATCGCGGAACCCTTGAGGAACAATAGACCGATGTCGATCGCCGCGTAGTGCATGATCGCCCCGCAATACAGCGAAAATAGGAACGTTGCCGAGAACAACATCATGCCCACGGCAAAATTGAGACCCGTTGCCGCGGCGTAGCTGCGATTGGCAAATACACGCAGATCCACGACCGGGTTTGGCGTCTCGAGCTCATGCACGATGAACGTCACGAGTGACATGACTGCTGTGATCGTCAGAACCGTGATCAGTCGCGACTCGAACCAATCCTCCCGATGTCCCTCCTCGAGTACGTACTGTAGGGTCGCCATGCCGACGATGAGCAGCCCAATGCCAGGCTTGTCCACGCCCTCGCTAGATGGGTGCCACCCTGGTTCCTCGATGCTGTTCCAGGCAAGCGTTGCAGCCGTGATCACGATCGGGACGTTGATCAGGAAGATCCAATGCCAGCTGGCAACATCCACCAGATACCCGCCCACGCTCGGCCCTAATAGCGGCGCCGTTACGGCACCAAGCCCAAAGAGCGCCTGGGCGGTTCCATGCTCGTGGCGTGGATAGCGCGCGAACAGAATCGATTGAGCCGTCGGGATGATGGCCCCGCCACCTAGCCCCTGAAACACTCGAAATGCAACCAGCGATGTCAGGTTCCATGCAGTCCCACACAGCACGCTGGCAAGACCGAATAGCAGAATCGAAACCACGAAGTAGCGGCGAAATCCGAAGCGGCGCTGAAACCAGCCGGTCATCGGAATGACCACGACGTTGGCCATCATGTAGCCCGTCGACACCCAGGCGATCTGATCGATCGGTGTGCCGAAGCTGGCCCGAATGTCGTTGAGAGCAACGTTGACAATTGAGATATCGAGTACCGCCATCATGGCGGCACACATCACGGCAACGGTGATGCCCAGTTTTGAGCCCGTGATAAGGTCGCGTTCCATGACCTACGACTCGATTACTCGATGCGAACGGTTACAGTGGCGCTCATGGCGGGGCGCAATTCCAGTCCACGCCGCTCGTCGATCTTGATCCGAACCGGCACGCGTTGAACCACTTTGACGAAATTCCCCGTGGCGTTGTCAGGCGGCAAGAGGGCAAACCGCGCGCCCGTCCCCGCCGCGATACTCTCGACGTGTCCGCTCAATGCTTGTCCCGAAGAGGTGTCGATGTCGATATTTACCGCTTGCCCAGCCTTCATCGAACCTAATTGATCTTCTTTGAAATTAGCAACGATCCAAACGTCATCCAGGGGGATCAGGGCCATGATGGGTCGTTCGGGTGATACGAGACCGCCAAGTTCGACGTTCTTGCGCGAAACGACACCCGCCACCGGTGCTCGCACCACGGCGTAAGAGGCAGTGAGTTCGGCGAGGCGCTCGGATGCGCGCGTCTGTTCGACGCGGGCTTCGGCCAACTGGACCTGGGCTTGTGCGGCTTGTAGCTGCTGCGGCGCGGTCAATGCCGCTACCAGGCGGCCCTGCGCTTGCTCCACCCCGCCGTAGTTGCCGGAAATCAAAGCTCGAGTGCTCTCGAGGCGGGCTTTGGCGAGCTCGAGGCCGGCATTGCCCTGATCGGCGGCAGCTTGCCGCGTGTCGAGTTCGGCTTGAGATACCGTGCCCTCGGAATAGAGTCTTCGGATCCGCTCCAGCTCCTTGGTGGCAAGCTGTTGGCGCGATTCTGCTGTGGCAATATCGGCTTGGGATTGTTCTAGCTGAGCCTTGGACGACGCGACGCCAGAGGTTGCCTGTGAAACGCCTCCGCGCGCCTGCCGTATGCCTGCAGTCGTGATGCGCTCCGTCAATGCCAGCTGCGCCTGCGCTAGAGCCAGGGTGGCCTCCGCAGCCATCCGATCGGCACGAGCAACGTTGAGTCGAGCCTTGAGTTCGTCCTGATCCAGCTCGACGAGAACGTCGCCCTGTTTGACCGTTTGATTGTCGGTCACCAGGATCCTAGCGATCTGCCCCGCAGTGCGCACACTCACGGTAACGACGTGGCCCTCCACCTGGGCATCGTCCGTAGCTTCTTTACCACGATGGGCAAGCCAAACCCCTGCCACTAGGACGGTCGCAGCGGCCAGCAATGTCAGCAGCACTCGCGGAGCCTTTTTGATTTTTCCGCGGCGGGTCCATGGCCGCCTTTGGCGCGGCTTCGGCGAGGTGCAAATCCGGAGCTGGAGCCACAGCGTCTGCCGGCACCTTGGAGTCAGGCACATCCGACGGCGAGTCGGAGAGACGCTGCTTGGATGAGGGGACGTTCATGGAAGGTATTTCGATGGTGCTTAGGTTATGGGGGCCTGCCGCTCATTTCACAATCGGGGGCAACGGGCACGTCCCGATGCTGGGCGCCCCAACCGGTCCCGCCGACTTGTCGACATTTGGCAGCAAGCTAGGCCAAATTTTGCTCGGTCTTCGCGCACAGCCGCCGCCGGCCGGATTTGGCCTAGTCGAGCAACTCGCAGGGTGCAGGTATCGCGCTTACGGCTCAACCAGCCCGTCCGGCACCCATTGAGATTTGGCGACCTGAAGGCTGGACATTGACTCGGTGCCCTCAATTGACGAAACCTGGGTGCGGTCGGTATTGATTGTATCGAGCTCTAACCCACTATGCTGCGACAGAGCCTTCACGTAAGCAACTGAAACGTTCAGTTGCGTCAGCGAGTCGAGGCTACACATACACGGCGGACTCAGATTGGTGAATCTGGGCATTGGCTGCCGAGCGCTCGCACCAAGCTGCCTTGCCGCGCAAGGGCTCCAGTATCATCACTTGCGCTTGGAATGCACACCAGCAAGACTGAGTCACGCCATGCGCTCAACGTCAGTTCTCGTTCCGGTGATGGTGCTGGTGGCACTAGCATCAGTGACAGCCTTCGTGGCCTATTTTCGCTTTTCCGCACCGAACGAGGGTCGCACTGCCCGTGCAAAAGCCGCCGATTCTCACGCGGTACCGGAGGTCAGCGCGACACCACTCGAGGTGCGTGCCCCTGTTGCCTTCGCCGTCGTGGTGCCAGTGGCCACCACGATGGCCGCGACGGGGACTGACGAAGCAACCCTTTTGACTCAAATGCGCGGGGTTGTCGAAACGGATCCCGAGTTAGCGTTGCGGCTCGCCCGTGAAGGCAATACCCGGTACCCCAACGGCAAGGACGGTGCTGAGCGCGGTTGGATCATCTGCAAGGCATTGACTAACCTGCGGCGCTTCGACGAAGCGCGGGAAGAGGCCAAAATCATGGTCAAGCAATACCCCGGCACCTCTTTTGCAGGGGATATCACCAAGCACATCCTGATCAATCCCGGCACGCACCCTAGCGAGCGCGGCTACGGCAAAGAGCTCGAACTGGAATAGCCACGGTGCGACGTGGACCTATTTCAGGGATGGCACCTCGTCGCGCGTGATGGTGTAGGTGCTGGCGTAGGCTGTCTTGATGTTGGCGTCAGTATTGAAGCTGACCATCGTCCCGCTGCCAGCATCGTGCGAGCCGGTGTAGTAGCCCGCCCATACGTTCCACAGCAGCCACGGTGCCGCAGAGGGAAACATGTTGGCGGGTTGCGGGATTGTGCCGGTCTCATGCAGGGGGATCGGCATGGTCGAGCCAACGATTCCGGCCGAAGTGGCATAGAGCGATGCAAAAGGCTGAGCGGTTGGCAGCGAGTACTCGTCTGGGCCGGCGAGGTCCGCGAAAGCGGTGCCTGGGTAGTATGCCGCGCTGGGCGTTCCGCTGAAGGGCATGAGCCGAACGAAGTTGTGCACGCCTTTAGTCTTTATCAAGTAATCGTAGGTGTACTTGTACAGCGCGACGAATTGGGGCCCCGTGCATTTCGACCACCAGAACCAGCCATTGGCCTGAGTCTCGTGGTAGAGGGCGAGAATGACTGCGACGTTGGCTGTCTGCAGCGTCAGCAATTCTTTGGCCAAGTAGTCGAGCTTGGAGATGAGCGAGGTGTTCTCACTCGTCCCGGACGTGACCACGTTCGTACACTGCGTTGACGTGAAGCCTAGCTTCGAGTTCTCATAGGTGTCGGAATTGGGCGGCGCCCCCATGTGATAGCGCAGCATAGGGATGCCACCGGCATTCCACCACGCTTGCGCTCGCGATGTCGTGCCACTCGGATAGAGGTAATCTCCGCCAAGCACAGCCGGGTACTTGGCGACCAGAGTGTTATAGTAGTTGACGTCGGCGGCAGGATTCGCGTCCCAGCTCGTCTCCTGTTGTCCGGAGAGAACGTTCTTCTTGTAGATGCTATAGAGGTAACAGAGCAGGTTCTTCGTCTGCGGAGTCGCGCTCGGATCCACAGGCGACACACTGCAGCTGCTCGTCGAGCCTCCCGCGGCGACTGTTCCGCCCGTCGCTGAGCCTCCCGCGGCGACTGTTCCGCCCGTCGCTGAGCCGCCGCTGGCCTTGCCACCCGTGGCAGCGGCTCCCCCAGCAACCGCACCTCCAGTCCCAGATCCGCCAGCGGCCTTGCCGCCGGCAGGATTCGCGCCGCCGGCGGGATTTGTGCCGCCAATAGGGTTCACGCCGCCGGCAGGATTCACGCCGCCGGCAGGATTCACGCCGCCGGCAGGATTCACGCCGCCGGCAGGATTCACGCCGCCGGCAGGGTTCACGCCGCCCATGGCGCTTCCGCCGGTCACGGTGGTTCCGCCAGTGCCAGGAGCTGTCGTGAGTGAACCACCCTTCGATGATGACTCACCCCCGACATTCGGCCGCCCGCCAACATCTGTACTAGCTGTGCCCCCCGAACCGATACTCGTGCCTGGGTCGGTCCCGGCGCATGCAACAAGGAAAACCGCCAAGAGAGTAGGGTGGGAGTAAGTTCGTCGATGCATCAACAGCTCCTTCGGATCCGCTAGCGGCGAGCCGGCCAGTCACGTTAAACGACCGGCACTCGCTCGACATATAGGACGGCGTGCCGCGCAGACCTTCAATCCCAATGGGTCTTTTCCGGCAGTCGACTCCGTTGGCCGTCCCCCGGGATCGTCGTTCTGTGTCAGGCTTGGCCGAATATTCCTTAATGCTTGTGCTGGCCGCCTTCGACGCCTGAACAGCTGCGGTAGTCACCGGAGCCCTTCGTGGAATCTTCAACGCCTTGGACAATTGGCGCTTCGGGTCACTGGCCATCAGGTGTCAGCTATCAGGATTTCTGAGAGTCGGCTGGAAGCTGAGTCCTGACATCTGAGAGCCTGATTGGTGCTGGCGTCGCCAGGTTCGGTTGCAGACGCATGGATCGTTGGGACCCAGCCGTTCATCCGGACGCCAGATGACGAATCCTTTGCACTAGCAGTGGAGCGCCAGCCAGCGCCATAAACTCCGTCAGGGTCCTTGGAAACTAACACCCTGCCGATCAAGCCGGCGCCACGGCGACTCGACACGTCGCTGGTTGATTGGCTAAGCGGTGAGTAGGGTCGAAGTCCTCGATTCGCGGGGCTCCAGCACAATCTCGCCAAGGCCCAACAGAGCATGGATGAATCCCAATTGTACGATCCAGTCGTTTACTCTGACTTCGTGGGACGGATCTTCTTCTTTCCGGCACGCGATGCCCCGCACTCACCCATGGTTGCTCGCTAGACCAATAGGGAGCGAGCTTGAGCACTGCACCTCGAGCGCTGCCTTTCGAGCGGGTTCCACACCAGCTACGGGCAGGTGACTGTTGGAAGCCCCGCACCGTAGATTGTCTGAGGCGATCCGGTACTGGATCCCACTTTCATTGGGGTGCTTGCTCGCCAGCCCATCATACCGAAGTGCAAGGACCAGGCGTCAAATCCAAGCAGGTTCAATATTGTCATTACCTGCCCCGCCTTCTGGCCCGTGTAGCAGACGACCAGAATGGGCCTGATTGTGGGCAATTGCTGCAAATTCTCCCGTTTGGCAACACTCTCGAAGGGAAAGTTCGTCGCCCCGGCAATGTGTCCGGCGCAAAAATCTGCATTTGCTCTCACGTCGAGCACGTAGAAGTCATCCAACTCATCGGCAACCGTCGGATCGTTCACCCCGTCAGCCAGACTGGCAGAAAACAAAACACGGTTGGGGCCATTCAAGAACTGATCGGCAGCTGCTGCAATTTGCTTGAAATGTCCCGGAGGAAGGCCAGTGGATGAATGCTCTGCATTCCCATAGTACGCTTGCTGCTGCGTATCCTGCGCCACCGCATAGGCACCAACAGACGACAGCCCAACTGTCAACAAAATCGTCGCGTGAATGGTTTTCATTGTGTTGCCTTCGTTGGTAGAACGACACTTTCCGATAACCAAGCCAATGTACTGTTACTCGGATCGGCATCGAGATGCAAGCAGGGAAGCGCAACGGCGTGAGCCCCACGCGTACCCCAGCGATGCCGAAAGTTGCTGCCCTTCCGTCAACGTGAGTGCCCCACAACACACGACAAGCCGAGTGGGTAGCCCGAGTCATGCTCCACCGGCATGGTCGCCGCCGCGATGCGGAAGACACAAAGGAAGAACACCATCGCCGTCGCGGGCGTAGCACTCGACCTACATGAAGATAGTCGTATTGGAACGATGGCGTTGATGTGAACAAGCGGAGACGTTGAGGGGGCTGACCCAGTCGGCCGGAGTGACGACACTCGCCATGTCCAAGCATTGAACCACACCATTTCGAATTTTCGCGGATTCGGTCACGAAACGCGGTTCATTCGGTCGGTGGCGTGACGATCCACTTTCGACTGCACACACGGGAACTGGTGACGTGCGCGGTGCGGTCATCAGCGTCAACCCCGAACCCAGTTCGCACGCAAAGGTAAATGGGGGATCGCTCCAATAGACGGCTTCCCTATCAACTGGTCGAATCATGCCGAGACGATATTGTCCTATTCCAGTCGTAAGTCAGAAGTGCTGATCAAAATTCCAGCTTTCCAGCTTTCCAGCTTTCCAGCTCTTGCGGCACGCTTCTCCAGATCGGTGGCAGCGCGTGAGAATGTCACCTACAAGTAGGTCTGCCGCATGTGATCTCGACGGACTATCAAGTAATCGCTTTCCGAGTCCGTAGATGTGGTTTGCTAGTCAGAGGTCCAATGGCTATTGACGCAGGTCGTGCTGGCAACGTTCGGTTGCATCGAAACTCTTCTCACTCGCGCCGATTGGGTGCTTTGCTGGGGCTTTGGTATCTCGGCGGATGCTCTCTACAGGATTTTGACTCCTTATCGAAAGGACGATCGGCTAGCACCGCCGGTTCCGGACACTCCGCTGGCGCCACCAGTGCAAACCAGCAGGGTGGGGCGTCGAACACCGGCGGGGTGTCGAGTGCGAGCGGAGCACCGAACACGGGCGGGTCGGCGGACACAGCCGGCTCGGCGAACACAGCCGGAGCGGCGGACGCAGCCGGGTCGGCGAACACAGCCGGCTCGGCGCCCATTGGCGGCTCGGCGCCCATTGGCGGCTCGGCGCCCATTGGCGGCTCGGCGCCCATGGCAGGGACGTCAAGCGCAGGCGTTACTTCGACCGCCGGAACATCGTCAACGACATGTTCGACCAATCCCAGTTTGGACCTGAGTGGATGTGCTTTGGCTCAAACCGCAGGAAAGTTGCTTGTCCCGCCATCACAAGGTTTCGAAACCAATCTCAATGGTTGGACTACGACAGCGTCCCATACGAATGCGTTGTCTCGAATGCCGGGAAACGGCGCCAATTGTGAAGGCAATTGGTATATGAATTGCGACGGTAGGCTCCGCCAGGCAGACTGGGATGGGCCGGCATACGAGGTCGGTTCGCTGGTGTCGATTGGGCATGTCTATCAATTCACGGTCGCGGCACGGAAATCCCCATCGAGTCCTTGCTCTCCACCGTTGAACATGAAATTGGTGATATCGAGAACTTGCTCGACGACGGTTTACGACGATCTCATTGCTACGAGCGTGCTCACGAACTGGGTTCGGCTTACAGGACAATTCACGCTCGCCGCACCTTCTGGCTGCACGACTATCGAATCGGTAAGACTGTATATCGCTTCCGTCGAAGGGACGGCTACGACCCTTGCTTCTTTTGATGTGGATGACTTCAGATTGATTGATCTTTCCGCGGGCGGAGCCGCGGGCGCAGGTGGAGCGACGAGCTCCGGCGGCACATCGGGAGCAAGTGGGACGACGAGCTCTGGCGGGACAGCGGGCGTAAGTGGAACTACGGGGTGAGCGACAGGCTGCTCGCTAGGGCCAAAACGACGACACCCGCCCCAGTAGTCGTTGGAGCGGGCGCCCATCGTTGGGTTCAGCCTAACATCGCAGCGCGACTCAGCGCGTCACAGTTCCACCGTTGCAATTGGGAAGCCGGTCGATAAGGTCAGCGAGCGGTGCAGACGTGCAAACACTCAGTAGCCGCGTATCGTTGTAGGCTTCTGCAGTGCGCTCGGAGCTCACGATGTGACAGCCTGCGCCGAGGGCAGGCAATCGAGCGTAACCGTTCTCGCCTGCGACAGCGTTGGGCACGAGATCGACGTATAAGGTCGTCGTCCCCGAAGGCACCGGAACAATGAGCTCGGCACTCGTGTTGCCCGGGATCTGAACTGCAAGCTGAAAGGCACCGGACGCAGCGTAGTCGAAAGCGGCGCCAACGGTGCCCCGAACGGTGGGAACGGTGACAGTGGACCACTCGAGATTGCCGGGCTGCGGTTTCACCTGCATGCGCGCGTAGCCCGCCTCAAGCGGTTGGATCCCGAAGAGCCCCGACGGCACCACGAAGGCAGGCGATGCAGCCCAGGGGTGGGAGTAGGTGAGATTGCTCTTCATGGAGGGATCCCAGGCCTCGGCGGTGGCACCTGCTCCCAGCTGAATCATGTTCATCCAGCTCGACATTCCCGTGGAAGTGAGCAGCTCAAGCGCAGCCTGTCCGGAGCCTGCTCGGTACAACCCGTCCATCAGGAACGCAGCGCCGTAGACGCTGCAGGCCATCCCACGTGAGGCAAGGTACTCAGCCACGCGTGGCGCTTCGGCTTCATCCGGAATGCCAAAGGCCAGCGCGAAGGCGCTCGCGTGCAGCGATTGGTGTCCGGTTAGGTTTCCGCTCGCGTCCATACCGTCGTCGTAGCGGCCAGTCTCGCTCGAGTAGAGACGGCTGTTGATGGCTGCCCGCAGCTCATCCGCCTTTGCGGCGTAGGTTGCCGCGTCACTCGCTTCGCCGATCGCTGTCGCGATCTCGGCCATATTGGCGTAGGCGCGGTAGCTCAGGGCATTGACGACAGTGTTGTACTGTTGGAACACGTAGCCGTCACGCTGCGTTTGCGGCCAATCCACGATGTCACAGTCGGTTGTGCTGTTGCAGCCATTCGAGCCGGTCGCCTTTCGGATCAGCTGCGTCTCCGTCTCGAACCATGCCTCCGGTAATTTGGCTTTCAAGCTCGCGTAGGCGTCTCGCAGCTGCTGCGTCTCGCCAGTCTGACGCCAGGCGTCGTGCACGGCCAGGATGACGTACAGCGGCCACTCCGTGGGCCAGGTGCGATTGCTTTGGAAGTAATCGATGGAGTAACGCCCGAGCGACAAATCGTCGGCTAGATAAAGCGTCGATTGGAGTTGCAGGTACGCGTCTGCCTCGTAATCGGCTCGCTCACGAGTCCAGGAATCCACGTAGAAATTGACGTTGAGGGCCTCAATCGTGTTCTTCGATAGCTGCCATACACTCTGCAGGTTGGGGTTGGACGTCGTAAACGTCGCGGCAGTTACATCGAAGGGATACACGAGCGCGAGCGCCTTGAGATTGTCCACCGTCACCGGTTCGGGCGCGCCGGTGATCTCGACGTAGCGGAACACGCGCATTCCCCAGGTCTCGAACGTCTGTGCGCCATCCCGCTGCGTGTAGATATCTTGGTAATTGTTGCCCGTGTTCAATTGATAGCGCACGGTGTTTTCGGCTGAAGTAAGCTCTCCGAAGCGTACGTCGATGGTCTTGCCCGCCGTGCCAGCGAGCACGTCGTACTTGATGCCACCAACCCAGGTGCGCCCAAAGTCAATGAAGTAGTTCCCGGGTGCCTTCTCGACAATGGTAACGGGTGAGTGAAGCTGCTCTTCTACCTTGGCCATGGGGGCTGCGGCAAGCGTGCCGATGGCAGCCTTCTCGCCCGCGTTCTGCCAGGAGCTATCGTCAAAGCCCGGCGCGTCGAAACCGTACGGGAAGTAGCGCGCGTTCAAGTTCTCTTTGGGCGCAGCGAAGTAGCTGGTACCGATGCTGCCCGCGGACGGGAAGGCATAGTCACCCGAGAGCGACTTCCACGTCCCGTCGCTACCGATAACCTCCTTGGTTCCATCGCTGTGCATCACCTGCAGCTCGGCTTGGAATGCTTGCCCGCTGGTGGTGTAGGCCGCGACCGCGAGTGTGTTGGCGCTTTCTGGTTTGAGCAGCGCGGTAACATCGAAGCCATCGTAGCGGCTCTCGCTCCCGATTGGTCGCGTCGGGCCAAGCCCGACGAATTTGCCGTTCAGGTACAGCTTGTAGACGTACTGTCGGGAGGGCAGTGGGCTCGTGCCGGTGGCGTAGATGGTTGCCCATTCAATCGGCGAGTTACTGAGCGTGAAATCCTTGCGCAAGAATGCCCAATCGACGCTTAGCCCCGAGTTGAGGCAATTACTGGCGCGCGGGACCGAAAGTCCGCTATCGCGAACGGTGCCGCAGGTGATCGTGCGATCCCCATCGGCAAAGTCGGTCGTGAGCAGCGCAACGCCATTCATGTCTACCAGTGACAGATCGGAAAGTACTCCAGACTCGCTGTTGCCCGTGCGAACGCCAACGCCACCGCGGGCAAACGTCGTGTCCTCGAAGGTGTGAACGAGAACACCGTCGATGAACGTCCTGAGCGTCGACGCGACCGCCTCGATGCGAACCTCGACCAGCTTGCCAATGGCCAGAGTCCCCGTTGGGAGATTGACGCCGGGCAGCGCGGTGAAGGTACCGTTGACCAGTCGGTGGGGAACGAGGCGGTTGTCGCCGCCGCGGAACTGCCACATGTAGCCATTCTTTGGGTCCGGCGATCGGAAGCGAATACCGATTGCGACTTCGTTGACGGTCAAGTGCGTGGTTAGCACGTAGTCCGTCCAGTTCTGATTGGCAGGTACGGCCCAAATCGGCTTGGAATTCGACCAACTTGCGCCGGCCCCGGTGCCAAAGGCTGCCAACTCTGACCAGCGTGACGCCCTGCCACGCGCGTCCCAGGTTCGCACTCTCCAGAAATAGCGCTCCGACGCGACTAGCGCCGGGCCCGAGTAGCGGATGTCGTTCTGTTGCGAGGATTCGAGCTTACCGGATGTCCAGACATCGCCGTCTGCTGCATCGGCTTTTGCGCGCGTTGACGCAACGAGGATCTCGTACGCCGTTTGCGAGTCGGTGTTAACGTGCCACCCAAAGCGCGGCGTGACGTCGAGATCGACCGCGGCGGCGATGCCATTGACGGTCAGGTGGCTGGGACTAACGTCGAAGCTCGCTGGACGCTCCTTCGCACCGAGACCGATGGCGGCAAGGAGGGAAGCTAGCGCGACCAATGACGCAGGACGACGAAAAGTGTTTGAAAGGCTCATCGCGGGGACCCTTACCGCGCCTGGGCGGATCATCCATCGAAATTCTGAACACTCGGCGCGGCGCTCGGTACAGAACCCCTGGTGCTCCGGCCGCCCGTCACGGCTTCCTATCCGCGCCTGTTTCTCCACGCCGAACGATCCTGCGCGCCGCCGCCGTGTCGAGCTTTGCTTGACCGTGGACGGCCTGCGTCGCTGGAGCCGTCCACTTTCAAAGACCCTCTGAATCAGCGCATCGACCGGACGGGCACGACCCAGCTAGAGGATGACGCTGTGCCTGCAGGCACGGGTGCACTCGTCACCCTCATCGTCGTTTCCGTCGTCGCATTCCTCCCCATGCTCGGCTTGCTTGATGCCGTCGCCACAATGCGGAGCCCAGGTGCAATCCGCGTTGCAGGTACCGTAATCCCCAGAGTTGGTGCCGTCGTCGCACTTCTCGAGCTGAGTTTGCACGACTGCATCACCACAATGCGGGCCGGCTTGGCAATTCGGGGCGCAGCCATTGTACGCCCCATCATTGAGTTGCGCGCCGAGATCGCATTGTTCGCCGTCGTCGGGTTGAAGTTGTCCGTCACCACAACGCGGCCCAAGGGTGCATGTGGCGCTGCAGTGATCGTACGCACCGGTATTGCTCTCGGTTCCGTCGTCACACTGTTCACCAGGCGCGATCTTGCCGTCACCACAGTTAGTGGTGCATTCACTCGGTGCCGTATTGAAGCCTGTGAGGGTCAAACGGAAGGACGAACCAACGCTCTGGCGCTCAGCTTGGAAGACACCTATCGCGTAGACCTTACCGTTCTCGAGCCCGAAGTTGGCGGCCGTTGCCTTACTGATGGTCACGTCGCCGTCCAACGGCTCGTGCCAACCGCCAAGGTCGACGGCAAGCTTTCCGTTGACGAATACCCATACGTCGTCGTCGCCGGTAAACTCGAGTTTGGCCGTGGCATTCGCGTCGTATTTGAACCAATACTTGACCTCGGAGGTAAACCCGAAGTTGTGGCACCAACTGCCCCCCGCCTTATCGGTGCAGGCCACCCCAGACGGCTTGATCCCGAGAGTGGGACCAATGTCGGGTTCTTTGGGGTAGGAAGGCCACCCGTAGAACTTGTCTAGGCCAGCGAGCACTCGAGTGTCATTGAGGACCTTCGCGTTCGGAGGATCGATCGGGTAAAATAGCGGACTGCCGTCGAAGTACTGCACGACTGCGTAGCAGGCATCCTTGTTCGTAACGCCATTCGGTATGCAGTCATCGAGGCACACGGTCCCCGTGGGCGGATTCTGGCATTTGGGATCCTTGCAGTCGGTGTTGGAGCACCAGTAGGGGTAGTTTTGGCCGTCAATCTTGACGTTGGTCGGGTATCCCTTCCACTGCTCGCCATTTACCCCGAAACGGTTCACGAAACCGCCCTTTCCGTTGTCCCAAAGTCGGATTACCGAAGGGATAGGTCCGCCGCTTGGCGCCCCGTCGCGATACCACTGCGCGAACGTGTCTGCGCCATGAATGAATGCTCTCAAAGGTGCGCAAGCTTCCGAAGTGGTGCCGCTTGCCGCAACGCACTTGGCATTGCCCGTAGTAAGTACGGGCTTCTTGTCCGCGTCCCATTTGGCTTGTACGAGCCCCGTGACGACGGAAAATCCGCTATTGGTGCCCGGTTCAAAGTCAGGATGCCCACCGGTTGCGCTCGAGGCGTTGAAGTCGCGATAAATCACCGGGACGTCGAGCGCGCATTTTCCGCCAACATCGGTGCAACTGACCTCGTTGTCGCAGGCGAAACCAAGATCAGTCTCAACCTTGCACTTGCTCGAACATCCATCCAAATCCCTAAGATTGCCGTCGTCGCATTCTTCATCCGCACCGAGAAGGATGCCGTCGCCGCAGCTAGAGGTGCAGTCGCCCGTGCTGGGGCATTTGGGTTCGGATTGGCACTTGGCGGAACAACCATCGAAGGGGATCTTGTTGCCGTCGTCACAGCTCTCGGCGCCCTCGGTGATCTTGTCGCCACAAGTGGTTGGCGAGCATTTGCTCGGACTACCCGAGCACTTGAATCCGAGTTCGATCCGGCATTTGGCGTCGCAGCCGTCGCCATCTTTGTCGTTGTGATCATCACATCCTTCGTTGGGATCGGCTAGGCCATCACCACAGAGGAATACCCGCATGCAGGCAACGCCAGCCTTGCGGCAGCTATAGCCGGCCTCCACGAGATTGCACTTGGCGGCGCAGCCGTCACCAGCGTCTTGATTACCGTCGTCACATGCCTCGCCAGGCCCAAGAACGCCATCGCCGCAAACGATTTGCGAAATGCAAGGCATACCTTCGTTCGGACAGGCGTGAAATGGCTCGACTTTACAGATCCCCGAGCAGCCGTCTCCGGGCACACTGTTGCTGTCGTCACATTCCTCGTTGTCTTGATTGATGTGCCCGTCGCCACAACCTGGATTAGAGCGGGTGCGGCAGGAGGCTGGGGGGGTTGGGCTTGCGCAGTCGGGGGCTGGATTGTCGATATCAATCGTTACGCTATTGCTCCCACCACGTGACTCGATCGTTGCGCCCCCGCCGCCGCTGCCATTCTGGCCAGCACCAGTCCCGCCGGTACCACTTGCGCCGAACACAGGTATTCCGTTGGCGCTGCAGGCCAGAATGAGTATCGACCCAAGACCTGACACCAGACGACCCAATCCGGCAATGACTCGCATGTGACACACCCATCGTTGAAGAAGGCCAAAGGGGGCGCCGGGACAAGTCATTGCTCACGAACGCCGCCTGCGCATTCTAGCAGGCAAATCAAGCTAAGCTGCCGCCTCGTGACGAGAGGCCATCTTCTCTCACAAATCGTTCACACCGTGTTTCGCAAGCGGATTTGCGATGCGCTCCGCCGGAAAGCTGCCGTGCCACTGTGCCGTGATCCGGTCGCGAGACCTACCTGCGACTCAGGACGTCGTGAGGTCGGGGCGCGCAAGCGTATCTCAATTTGCCAGTACGGTTGCGGTCGAAAAGTCGATGCTTCCCGTTCCTTTCTGAAAGGCTTCGATGAAGAGTCCAGCCGAATCCAGCTTGCCCAGCGTCAGGCCCAACCTGGCCCACTCGGCAAAATGTTTGGAAATGGATATGTGTCCGCACTGGCGAGTCGTCTGCCGGACACTATAGAATTGGAGGATTGTCCCGGCCGTGGACGACAGCGTGTCCTTATAGACATCATACGCACCTCCATCGACCGTGATGGTACTAACCTTGTTGCCATTGAGCGGACGAGAGCCGATCCAGTCCTCGACGATGTAGTATTCCTGCAATGGGGCACCCGACCGCCCATAGATACCGATGGATACTTCGCCGCTGCTCCCCGTCTTCGTGAACGCGAAGTCGGATGAAATGGTTGCCATTTGGTCGTACGTCTTGGTCCCGTCGAATCTCAGACCGAAGCGGAGCATGACATCCGACGCATTGCTCCAAGTGGCTTTGAACGTGGCGTCGACACCATAGACGGTCATGCAGCCCGACCCGGGCTCATTCATCCAGACTTCATAGCTGTAGCCGCTGGTCGTGTCGCCCTTGGTGTTCGAGCAGTACTCCGCGCCACCGGTCTTGGGTGTACCCGGCGTGCACGTCGCGCTCGACGTGCCGCCGGTCGAGACACCGCCGGATGCGGAGCTGCCGCCCGCAATTGGTGGAGCGCCGCCGGTCGCGGCGGTGCCGCTTGTGCCCGCTTTTCCGCCCAACCCTGACGTGCCGCCCGTGGCTGATGTGCCGCCCGTGGCTGACGTGCCCCCCGTGGCTGATGTGCCGCCCGTGGCTGACGTGCCGCCCGTGGCTGACGTGCCGCCCGTGGCTGACGTGCCGCCCTTGCTCGGCGCACCACCGACTGCTGGTGCGCCGGCACCGCTCGGCGTGCCGGCGGTAGCTGACGCGCCGCCGATACTCGTCGTACCACCTGTACCAGGCGCGCCACCCTTGTTCGTCGTGCCGCCCTTGCTCGTCGCTGCGCCTGTAGCTGTTGCTCCGGCGCTCAGAATCGCGGTCGTTCCGCCGGTTACTGTAGCGGTGGCACCGCCTGTCAGCGCGGTAGACGCTGACCCGGTCCGCCCAGCATTTCCACCCATTGCGCCGACGAAGCTGGAGGTGCCTGCAACGCCGCCAGCCGTTTGCGTCGGCTGTTTGCTGTCTGGTTCACTCCCACAACCCAGTACGACAAGGCCGAACCACAGCGCCGCACTGAAGCAACAATGATTCTCTTTCATAGGCCCGATTCGGGAGCTTACCACTCCTTCAAACTGTCGTGGATCCCGAATTCGAACACGCGTGCTCGGTTTGCCGATTCTCTGTGCACTGGCTCGCAGTGGTGGCGCATTTTCAGCCATCCAATCAGCCTTGGTCTGGTTCCCGTGACCACGTCGCGGTTCGGTTGATGCCCCACCCATGTCGTCCAAGCTTTGTGGCAGTCGAAGTCACGTCGCATCGACCATAACTAAGACGGCTTGTGTCAGACGTCCCGCCATACGTTCAAAGTAGCGGCCATAGAGGCCCAAACCTTCTTGCCCATGCTGGCGATCCGCGAATTCGGAATCGCGCAAGCATGGCAGAGCATCGGAGCAGCGTTGTTCAGCATCGCCCGAGGCCGGGTGTCTTGTCGGCAACTCTGCCATTCCCGCTTCGCGCAAAGAACCAATTGCCGACTTTGCGCCACCAATTCTCCCGGGAGTGTGAACTGAAAATGAGAGCCTCTGACCACAAATGAGAACTATTCGCTGGGCAAAGGCCAGGCGAAGTCACTGTGAAGATTCGATTGGCCTGTCGGAGACGTAGCGCCAACGCAGGGATCGAAGTCGAATTGTCCATGGCCATCCGTTGCCAATGCCGACCGGCGAATTCGTCGTTTCAGGGAGCGCTTCGTCCAAGGAAAGCAACCATCATCCCCAACAGTGAACCCTCATTTCTGCTCTGGGAGGTCTCGGTGCTGTACTAACGCGGTCCGTTTTGCCGCTGGCGCGTGGGGCGAGCCGGCAACGCCCAGCGCGCGCTGATGCGGAGCTCGCCGTCCCATTGTCGCGCAGCCAAAATGGCAAGCTTGACCTCTGCCCCATTTGCCGCACATTTGCTACGGTCCAACGCGGGCAGCGATTCGGCAAGATACGGGTCGATGCCAAGATGAGTTCTTACGCTGGGAGGCCGTGCTATGCGAACACGCAGATTTAGTCGACTCGCTCTGAGCTGTTGCTTGTGTGGCGCGTCTATCGCGTGCAGCACTGGCAGTGTTCCCTTCGATGGGGCAACCGATGCTAGCGGCGGTGTTGCCGGTAGGGGTTCAGGCAGCGGCGGTGCTACCATGTCATCTGGTGGCACTGCTAAAGTTGGCGGAACAACTGCATCCGGCGGCACCAGTCAACTAACCGTGAGCATCAACACCACTGGGAACACGACCGCCACCGACGTCACCTGCGCGCAGAACCAAGTACCGATCGAGGTCCTGCCTCCTGACATCATGATCGTCATGGATCGGTCGATGTCGATGACGGACGGCGAGAACGGCGAGCCTTGTGATGGATCAAACGCTACGACAGGTTTCGGCAACTGCGGGACCAACTCGAAGTGGAACAAGACGATTGAGGCGATAAAATCGGTCGTCAATGCCACACAGCGACAGGTCAATTGGGGCATGTTCTGGCTCGGGGACGAGCCCACCCAATGCGGTGCCAGCAAGAATCCGGTGGTTCCGATAACGCCACGGGAAAGCTATGCTCCCATCCAACAGGCACTCGATGGTAACGCGTTCGAGGGCAAACTAGGCACCCCCACTGCATCGGCAGTAAATAACGCCGTTCTTTACCTGAAGTCCCTTGGCGATCCGAACCCAAAGTACTTGTTGTTGGCCACTGACGGCGAGCCAAATTGTGCTGGTGGCAGTCTGAACACTGTCGACACCAAAGGTGCAACGGCCGCAGTAGAAGGCGCAGCTGCGGCGAATATGCCGACGTTCGTGGTTGGGATCGCCACTACTTCTTCGAAGACGGCATCCACGTTGCTTGACGCGATGGCTGTAGCGGGCGGGCGTGCACAGAGCGGGGCAGCCACGCAGTACTATGCCGTATCGGACACGGCGACCCTAGAAACGACCTTGAAGCAGATCGTGGAGTTGGCTTCGTCTTGCACGATCTCGCTCCAAAACGTGCCAAAGGGTGAATACAAGATGGCGATCTCGGCGACCGATGAGGCGGGACAAGCAGTCCTCGTTCCGGACAGCGATAGCGACGGCTGGATCTATTCGGACTCCGCCTCGAAGCAGAGTATCACCCTCGTTGGGAGCGCCTGCGATAAGCTCAAGCAGGGCATCTATTCGAACATTCAGTTCGTCTACACCTGCCCAGGGCACGACATCGTGCTCTAGTTGGCGGGCTTGCCACTTGTCATCTTCCTACGGGGATGGCGGGAAACCAGCAATGGGGAGCTACTTGCAGGCCAACGTGGCTAGCCCCTTGCCGGCGCCCGCGACCGCGCGAAGCCCGTCGTGCACGCATGCAAACGCCTGTGGCGTGTAGGAGTACCCGAGCGAAATCGGGTAAGATTTGGTCGTCGTCCAGTCGGTCGCATTGACAGTCCCGCTATCGCCTGAGGTCCAAGTGATGCCAAATGAATTGCCAGTCGACACGTCCGCTGCGGAGGAAAGATTGTTGTTGCGCAGTTCCCAATAGCCAATCTCAGTGCTGTCTCGGGCGGTGACGGGGTTGGCCACGTTTTCGAAATAGTTGGCTTCGACGAGTGAGCAGCCACCCATGCGGACGTTGATGGCAGACACGAGGACTTTGTAGAAGTAGTTGTTGAAGATATGGCTATATCCGAAGCGCTGAAGCGGGGTTCGAGAACCGACGTTCTCGAACAAGTTGTGGTGATACGTGACATGCTGATTGGTCGGCGTATCGTCAGTGTGGCCGTTCAGACTCACCTTATGATGGTCATGCATGTAATTGTATGAGACGGTGATGTTGTCGGCTCCTTTCTTGATATCGATCATGCCGTCAAATTCGGTATCACCGGCTCCGTCGCACTCGACCATCGAGCTAAACAGCGTGTTGTGATCAACCCAAACATTTGACGGCGCGCCGGTACTGTTTCCTTCGATGGAGATCATGTCGGAGGAGTCGCCTCCAGGCGTAAGCCCTATCGTCATGTTACGGACGATGATATTGCTGCTCGCTCCGACGATACGGATCCCGAAGTTGGCCGATGAACCATCTGCACCCAGCACCGTCACGTTGCTGGTATTTTTTATTTCGAGGATCTGCGCGCCGAGCGAATGTTGCGTGCAAGGATCGGAAATCGAAGCAAAGTTGAAAGAGCCTGTGTATCTCAACACCAGGCCTGCCGTACCGGAATAGTTGTCCACTGCCTGCTGCAATGCAGTCAAGTTGGCGCATTCCTTGGCCGTGACGTTGCCACCACCCGTGGCGGACTTTCCGTAGCCAGTGGCGCTCATCTCGGGGGAGCCAGGACTTGCCTTCGTTCCTGCCGTGCCGCCGGCAACAGCGCCACCAACCGCGGAATTTCCACCGATAGCACTCCTGCCACCTGCAGTGGACGCTCCGCCACTTGCAGAATTGCCGCCCAGCGCAGAAGCCCCCGCAGCTGCCGTTTTGCCGCCCAACGCGCTCGTGCCGCCAGTCGAGAGTCTTCCGCCGCTTGCCGACGCGGTACCACCGACGTAGGTTTTATCGCCCGCAGCGGCTCCGCCCCCGGTCGATGATCTTCCACCGGTCGCAACATCGGCTCCGATGCCGGAACTGCCGCCACTCGACGTGCTCGCCGCGGAAGTGACCCCACCTGTTGCCGATGTTGGCGCCCCGCCGATGGTGGTCGCAGTGCTCGTTGAGGCAGTCGAGAGCTCGCCGCCGCTACCTTGACTGGTCTTGGTGGTCCCGCCGCTGCCCGTTGTCGTTCCTCCGCGTCCAGTGGCATTGCTGCCGCCATTGGGCACGCCGTCTGTCGCCGTTCCCCCGACGTCGCTCGCTGATTCAGAAGCGGCACCATGATTGGTACAGGCTGGCAGTGCGGTTTGGATCAGCAGGCCGGTGAGAACCCATGCAGGGCGAAGCTGACGAATTGCCATGCTTGGCTAATGCACCAGCGCGTCGCCTTGATCGGTAAAAATTGGAATGTTCCTTTCCGAGTGATGCTATTCGATCGGTGTGCCCTCGTGGTTTCGTCAGGACAACCGGACCAGTGGCCTCGCGATTGCACTGCTCATTGCGTTCGAGCCGTGCCTGGCGTGTGAAGGCGCGTGGGTGACTCTGGGCCGCATCCCGGCTGCGGATTCTGGCGGAGTGGGGAGTACCAGCGCCAGCGATGGGGGGCGCTCGAACGCCGGCGCTTCTGGGAGTAGTGGTGGGGGTGCCAGCAGCGTTCCGTCGGACGCATCTGCTGGTGCGGCGGGTGAAGTGAGTCAAGTGACATCGACCGCGCCCGAATTCATTGATGTGATGCGCGTTTCGAGTCTTGTCTCGACCTATGCAGATGACAATCCAACGTTGACCGCCGACCGGCGCGAACTCTATTTTACTTCGAAGAATCGCCCGGGTGGCAAAGGAAATGTCGATGTATGGGTCGCCAAACGACCAGATACGACCAGTGACTTTCAACCGCCTCTACCAGTATTGGCGGTGAACACGGACGCTGTTGAAAGCAGTCCAGCAATCTCGGCAGACGGCCTCACGATTTGGCTCGGTGCCGAGCCCGCGTCGGGGGGGCTAGGGGGCTATGACATCCTGCGTGCCACGCGGGCGACCAGAGACGACGATTTTGGCTCGCCCTCGATCGTCACGGAGCTAAGTTCTGGTCAAGATGACATCCCGCGCCCGCTTGGCAATCATCAATTGACGATGCCCCTCGGCTCAAGGCGCGGAGGTTCTCTCTATTTGACATATTTTGCCACGCGGGCAAACACAGACGCGGGCTTTGGTCAACCCGTGCTCCGGGACGAACTCATCGTCGAAGGGGCCAACGTTTCTGACGCATTCCTGACGGACGACGGACTATGGCTCTACTTTGCTCGCGCAGTCGACGGCCTCTCGGACTTGTTCGTGGCACATCGCCTGAGCGTGGACTCGCCGTTCGATCCCGCAATCCCACTTCTGACCATCAATACGCCGAACGATGATCGCGATCCGTGGCTAAGCGCCGATGGGGCGATACTTTACTTCTCCTCCGATCGCGACAACCCTGGGACCCTCAACATTTATCAAGCGCGACTGGCTGCGGCAAGCACCGGTGCGTCTAGCCCATGACCTTTCGCCTTCGCGCTGATGAGGTAAGCGATCCTCGCCGCCATTCAGTTGCGGCACGGAGGTGCGTTCTTGCCGCTAATGCGCTCTTGGTGTCACTTTCGCTCGGAGCGCCGAGTGCCAATGCCGAGAGTGCTAGGAGCGACGCGCTGGACACGCAAAAAACCACGCGCTCGAGCGTTATCACGCCGCCAAAGACCTCCTCAGAAGGGAGCCGCGGAGGGACCAGTTCAGCATCAGCCAATTTGACAAGCGGCGTTCTAGCTGTCCGATTCGAACTGGAATTTCCAGATGGATGCGGCACTTTGGCCCAGTTTAGCGAGCGGTTGCAGGCGCGTTTGATCGGCATTCGCTTGACCGAGCACGGCGCTGAGCGCACGGTCTTGGCTCGGATCGAGTCGGTAGCGGACGGCAGGTATCGCGCTACAATGGCGCTACTTCATCCAAATGGTCGCGCTGCGGAGCGCGCCGTTGCCGCCAATAGTTGCGCGGAAGCGATCGAAGCGTTGACCCTCATCACCGCGGTAGCGTTGGAACCGTTGGCGGTTGCGCCCGAACCGAGCAACGCAGCAGCAGCGAGCTCTCCACCCCAACTACCAAACACCAAGCCTGTCAGCGATATCGCGCAATCCTCGAATGCCCATGACTTTACCGGTCAGCCTGCGGGAGGAGCAATGACTTCATCCGATGCGACCGTCTTCGGATTCGGGGCAGCGTATGCGGCGTTTCGCGGCCAAAGTCCTGGATTGTTGAATGGTGTCGATCTTAGCGCGCGTGTCATGCGTCGCAGCTGGTTGAAGTTGTCGCCCTCAGTTCGACTTGGGCTCGCCTATGCGGTGAAGCGCGGTTACGCGGCCGAGGGTGGTGTCGCGGACTTTGCGTTCGCATCCTCGACTTTGGATCTTTGTCCGGGGCAAGCGCTGTGGGATGTTGCGGAGCTTCGCGCCTGTGCGCTGCTACTGGGCGGCGTCGTTGTGGCCAATGGACGCGCCACTCTGGCACCCGAGAGCCACAGTCGGCCGTTCTTTGCGCTCGGAGCGACCGTTGAGGTCGTTCTGTTGCCGCACCGGTCCCTTGGTGTCCCGATCCGCTTTTCCTCTGCGTTGCCAACTAGCCGAGATCGCTACGCATTCGATCCGGCCGCGTTCTATAGGGTGCCGGCGGTCACGCTCGGTCTGACGGTCGGATTGGAAGCGCGATTTCGTTGAACCAGTTTCCGTGATCAACTGGTGGGCGAAAAGCATCATCTCTTGTGTCAGTGGAGATCGCAGCCGTTGCCTTGAAGTTCAACGCCACAATGACCAATCCCCGCGTGGCCTCAAGAGCGCGGCTTGCGCGGATGTTCGAGGAGCATCATCGGTCCGTTTGGCGTTTGCTCCGAAGATTGGGCACCACCCCCGACACGGCCGCCGACTTGGTGCAACAGGCATACCTGATTGCAGCGGAGCGATTGGACGACATTCGAGCAGGGAGCGAGAAGGCTTTTCTCTTTGGCACTGCAATCCGCCTGGCGCGCAGTCTCTCGCGGCGGGAGCGCCGCTGCCAGCTCGACGACGATATGGACTCTCGACAGATCCAGGGCATGCGTCTCGAGGAAATTGCCGATCGTCGCCGTGCGGTCGCCACGATCGACGACATCCTGAGCAGGCTCGAACCCGATCTCGTGACGGTCTTCGTTCTTTACGAACTTGAAGAGCTGACCGCCTCGGATATTGCCAAGCTGCTGCAGATCCCGAGTGGCACCGTGGCATCCCGGCTGCGTCGTGCGCGTGAAGCTTTCCGAACCCACGCCCAACGCGCCGAACGCGCGCTTCGGCAAGTGAGGCAATCATGACTGAGCCTGTGAGACTGCTCGTCGGTGATGCGACCGAGTTCGAGCGTTATCTGTTGGGTGCCGCCACACGCGAGCGTCCGACGCGTCTGCAACGCCTGCGGATGCGTCGAGGTATTGTCTTGGCCGAGCTCGGGATCGTTGGCACGGCGGCGAAGGCCCTAGCCTTCTTGACCCAGCAGGTCGTGGTGGTTGCCGTGGTCGCGGGATCGCTGGCGGGTAAAGGCTCGTCCCCCGCGAGCGCTCCACCGCGCCAACTAGGAGAAATCGACGCGCATTCAGCAACTCGCGTCTCGGCGAGCTCGCCATTCGAACATAGCGCATCGAGTGAATCAGCTGCTAGCCAAGTCGAAATGGTCGACGAAGAGGCGGGCGCGACCAACGTTGGTTCGACCAGATCGAAACCCGAAGTCGCTGCGGCGTCAACCGTGGCACCACGCCGGCTGGCGGATCTCCACGAGGAGATCGCGCTCATGGATCAAGCGAGAACCGCGCTGCGTTTGGGTGCGCCGCAATCGGCGCTTGGTACCTTGGACCGGTACCGAATTCGATTCCCGCGTGGTTCATTTGGCCAGGAAGCACAGGCTCTGCGCATCGAAGCTTTGGCGGCGAGTGGTAGCCGTGCGAGAGCTGTTGGTCTGGCCCGTGAGTTTCTCGCCCATCACCCCAATAGCCCGCATAGTGACCGTCTGCGTCGCATCGTAGCTGCGAGCTCCCCTGAGCCGCGGTAGAAGCGAGGCATGGTGGGAGAAAGCGACGTTCACGCGGCGACTTGCGGGCACGTCTGCATGGACGCGGCTCGCGTGCCGGAGCCCGTAACGACTCGTCGGCCCAAATCGATTCGACGTATTTCTGTGATCAGAGCCATTGCCTCGAGCATTAGTTACCATGCACCAACGGCATCTTCCTGTGCGCACGTTCGTCGCCAGTCTCGTTGTTCTGGCTAACCTTTTTGGTTGTGGCGGCGGGGGTGACGGACCCGTTTCGACCGAACTGAACGTTGGCGGTGCGGCACGCGGTGGAACGTCCAATGGAACTGGCGGCGCTGTTGGACAAGGCGGAACGAAAGCTTCCAGCACGAGTCAAGGCGGCGCCATCGGGGGAACCGCAAGTAGCACCGTGGCGCCTGGGCAAGGCGGCAATTCGGCAACTAGTCAGACGGGGGCCGCTGGCAAAGTGTCGGATGCATTGGGTGGGAATGCGTCTGGCGGGGCGAGCCTCGCAACGGGCGGCAAAGCTACCGGTGGAGCCGCAACGAGCACCGCGACAGGTGGCAATGCGACCGGCGGAAAGTCCACAGGTGGCGCTGCGACAGGTGGCGCCGCGACTGGTGGAAAGTCGGTCGGCGGAGCTGCGACTGGTGGTGCCGCGACTGGTGGAAAGGCGACCGGCGGAGCCGCAACCGGCGGCGCCGCGACTGGTGGAAAGGCAACCGGCGGAGCTGCAACCGGCGGAGCTGCAACCGGCGGAGCTGCACCAGTCAGCAGTCTGAGTTGTGACACGGCGCTGCCCGCCTACACCACCAGCACGACCGTCTCGTCGACAATCACCATCACTGGTACGAAGGACTACGCGATGCAGCGGTTCTGCGCGGATCCAAATACGCTCGGTCCTGGCGATCAGTCGGAAAGCCAGAAGGCGGTCTTCATGCTGGCCAAGGGCGCAGTGTTGAAGAACGTCATTATCGGTGGCAGTAACTGCTCGGCCGCGGACGGCGTCCATTGCGAGAGTGGCAGCTGCACTTTGGAGAACGTCTGGATTGGAGACGTGGGCGAGGATGCCATCAGTTTCAAAGGCAGCGACAGCAGTCAGGTGATGACCATCAACGGTGGCGGCGCTTTCGAGGCTTCGGACAAAGTTATTCAACACAACGGTCCCGGCACGATCAAGATCAACGGCTTCTTGGTCAAGAACGCCGGTAAGCTTTACCGTTCATGCGGCAATTGCGGTTCACAGTACGCTCGCCACGTTGAATTGACCAATGTGTTCGCGTCGGGGATAAAGAGTGTCGTCGTTGGGATCAACGCGAACTACGGCGACACTGCCACCATCAATAGCCTCACCCAGTGCGGCACAGTCAAAGGGATCTGCGAGACGTTTACTGGCAACGACACTGGCGACGAACCGACCGCATTGAAGACCTATACGACCAGCGGCGACGGTACGTCCTGCATCTTCACCGCTGCGAACATCAAGTAGCACGGTCGGAAAACAAGCCGAATCAGCGGGGTCGTTCCAGTCCAACGGTTGGCGCGGGGACGTCGTTGGCCTCGATGTGAGTCAACTTCGTAACTTCCCCCCTTGTCCCCAAGGTGATCTCGTTGCCCTCGCCGGGTACGCCCTCGATGGTGAGGGCGCCCCAGACGTAAAGCCTGTCGTCACGACAAAATAGTGGTCGCTCGGTCGTGTAGTCAATTCGGCGTAGCAGCTTCAATTCGGAAGTGAGTACGAGAATGGTATTCACACCGCGCGGGACCACCGCGCCCCTGACTAGTTCTTGTACGTCAACCACGGGATAGGTGATCCCGTCGATGACCAAGCTGCAAACGTGCGCCACATGGACGACCATCCGCGGTGGCGTAAACACGCGTTGCGTCCAAAGAGCGTCGAGCAAGGCGAGCCGTCCGGCAAGGACCTTCGTTTCAGGCAAAGATACCTGCTCGGCCGCAGCTGTCTGTGGCTCCACCGGCCGAGCGCACGCGGCGAGTGCACACGCAGCGAGCGTGATGGCCACTATGGAGCGTTTGGGACCTCCAATTCGCACTAGCATTTGGGCATGCCCGCAGCGAACCGCACCCCTGAGGCGAACGTCTTTGGGGTGAGACTGCTTTGCCTGAGGACTACGAACGTCCCATTGACCATTCCGACGATCCTATCACGCTAGGCGTGGTCTCGTCCCGGTGGGTGGTTCCCCACAAGCCAGATCTGGGTGCGTCAGGGGCTTGGAGGGTTGCCGTCGACGGTTCTGGGCTGCATGAACCAGCACCAAAGCCGTTCCCGTCGATCGGCCTCACCAACCCATCTCCACACCCAGTCTTGGAGGCCCCTCCATGCTCGTCGGTTCGATCCACGAAGGACACTCAGCTGCGTTTCTCGCTATCTCAGTGATAGTCGCTGTCGGCTTCACCAATTGCAGCAGCAGTTCCGATGGCAGTGGCATCGGAGGTTCGACGTCGGTTGACGGCGGCATTACCAGTGGCGCGGCAGGAAGGGGACTCGGCAGCGGTGGTGCGACAAGTGCCGGTGGGGTAAACGGCAGTGTTACCGCCAGCGGCGGAGGGAACTCGGTCTCGGGTGGCAGCGTGGGCAATTCCACTTCAGCGAGCGATCCAAGTGGCGGCAGTGCTCAAGGGGGCGTCACGAGTGGTGGTAGCAACGGCAGCGTCGGCATGGGCGGATTGCTCGGGTCAGGTGGAGTCACGGCTACGGGTGGAGCTATCGCGTCCGGCACTGCCGCAGGCGGCAAGAGCGGCGCTACGAGTTCGACCGGTGTCGGAGGCAAGCCGGGATCGAACACGGGTGGAGCGAGTGCTCAGGTCGGTGTGGGCGGAACGAGCGGCATATCGGCCGCAGGCGGTAGCGTCACAAGCGGAGGTACCAAAGAGGGCGGACAGGCTGGAGCGTCTTCCAGCTTCCGATTGACCAGCATCAAGCTTGCTGATGGAGCGACCATTCCGACCAGCGCCACCTGCGAATCTACGGCGTCCTCTTCTCAGTTGCCACCCCTGGCTTGGGTTTCTGCCCCGTCAGGGACCCAGAGCTTTGCCATGGTGTTCGTGGATACCACGCTGATCGGCGCGACTCCGCCCAACACCAACGGATTTCACTCGGCTATGTGGGACATTCAAGCGACGGTCAACTCGCTCCCCGAAGCACTACCAGCTGGCTCTCCACCTGCGGGAATTGCCGGCCTTGAGACGGCCAAGCAGAAGAAAGCTCCGAATGGTAACGCTTGGCTCGGTCCTTGTCCGAACTTCCCGAGCACGACGCGAACCAAGACCGACACTTACCAGTTTCGGCTCTACGCGCTAAGTGTCGCAGCGTTGCCTTCTAACACCTCGAGCATGACGATCCAGCAGATCTACAACTACCTGGAGGCCTTGCCGCCGCTCGGCGTGGCGATTCTCAGCGGGACTTCCAACGCCGCAGCAACGACGCTGAAGTAGTTAGCAACAATCTTTGCGGAGACGGAGGAATTGACTATGCCCTTTGGGAATTCCTTGCTTTGCAAGGACCGTCGTCCTTCGTACAATCCTCCACTTCGCTGAAGATTGTACGAAGGGTCGAATTCTCGGCAACCGGTTGAGCTGCACCTGCTTGTCAAACTGGTTCTAATGCCTGTACCCGCTCGGCCTCGGCGCTGCCTTGGTCTCCCGACCTCCTCTTCGGCATGCTCGCCGCCGCCGATGCATCGGCGTCAACTACCGCTGATCCCCAGCTGGTCCAGGAACGTGTAGTAGCTGTCGAGCTGATTTGCATTGACCACGTCGAGCCCAGCATCGAACCGATAGTCATCGACCATCTGCGAAGCGAGCAACTTCTTGGTCTTGTCCTTACCAAGCACGTCTATTCCGTACAGGATGTACGGAGTCAGGTAGCCCATGTAGTACTGTCGCTGAGCATGGGTGACTTTGATGAGACCTGACTGCATGTAAGCCACCGTCTTTGGATCGAAATCGAAGGCTGCAATCGCAATGTCGTCTCCCGTCTTGCCTGCGGCTTCGGCGGCCATAGCGCATCGGTACGCGTTCGAGAACATGCCAACCATGCCGACTACTGGAGGATCCGCGGTGCTGATGGTGTCAGCCATGAACTGAACGTCTTCTGCTTCGCCAGTTGCCGACCAAAGTGTTCTGCGAACGACGGTCGTGTAGCCAGCTGCTTCGAGCGTGTTTTTTGTCGCCATTGTTCGGTCGTAGCCATCTGGCCAATTCTCTAGCTCGTACCCCAAGATGATCACGGTGCCAGGTGCTGCCGGAAGCAGTGCCTTGAGGCTGTTGCCAGCAGTCTTGCCTGCTTCGGCGTTGATTGTTCCGATGTAGACGTCTCGACTGGAAGTCGCAAGGTCGCTATCGATGGTTACGACTGGAAGCCCAGCGGCCGTCGCCGCATCGATTTCGGCGGCTAAGACATCGGTGATGGCGGAAATGCCGAACCCGTCAGCCCCTTTCGTGCGGGCATCATTCATCATGTCAACCTGTACTTGCGTGACCTGGTCCGAGGTCGGGTTTTCGCCCAGTGACGTCGTGTCTGGTGCCTCAACCGCGCCGCCTACGTCTAGCTCACCCATGGCACGATTGGCGCCGACTACGACTGGTTCCCAGTAGCCGGTCAGTGCCTTGAGATTCAGGTTCAGCTGGAGGCTCTTGGGTTCGGTTTCGCTGATCGCCGCTATGAGGCCGTCGACGGTACTCTCTAGCTCAGTCGCCTTGAAAGGGCTCTCTTCGGTGACCACTCGACTGATAACCTTCTTGTTCGACGAAGCCGAGTCGTCGTTTCCGCAAGCGGAAAGGGAGCCGAGCATTACGAGTGAAGCTACAATGAATCCGATATTTCTTGCCAATTGTGTCCTCCTGATGCGATGCGTTCAATGTCACTGCCCATCAATTAGTCCGTGTTGCCTCATTACAATGCTCCCATGTCCAAACACGAAGCATAGTAAGCGCCCTCCGCGACGAAGACGTTGCGTTGGATGGTCCACGTGTCGAAAGTTCTGTGCTGCGCCACCCCGAATTCGTCAAACTCATACTCAGCCGCCGCGCCCACATAGCGGACTGCCTTCCCAGCGGCGAGCTGCCGCATCGCAGAAGTCAGATCGTACCAATATGCAGGTGCATTCGACGACTTGTTAACGGTACGGATGAGCTGATGCAATTGCTTCGATGGTGGAATGCTTCCCCGAGTTGCCACGGCGTACTGCATCCCAGTTGCCAGAAGCAAGATTGAATCGTAGTAGAAGTGTGCCGATGAGAATGGTCGAGTGCCGTCCCAGCGACTCATGAAGTGCGCGACGAAGCGATCTTTGTTTGCATGCGTACAGGACACGGGCCCAAAGGTGTAACCCTCGAGGCTTTCGCACTCGCTGGCGAGACTCAAGGTGGGCGAGAGGCCAAACGAGCCATCCAGTGCGCCGAAGGGAATATTCAGCAGGAATACTTCCGAGCGCAACAGCGGACTTAGGTACCAGCTCCCGCGGCGACCTGCCATCACCCAATCGGTTACAATCGATGCTGCGGTTGCTGGGTACGCGATGAGTAGGGTCTGATCGGCCCGCGCGGCCATCACCCGGTCGATTGCCGATTGGTACGAGGCTTCGCCGGGCCGGAGCGACACAGATGACAGCATTTCGCCGCCAGCGTTGTGGAAGTGAAACCGAAAATCAGTTGCCAGATTCGTATTGTAGTCTTCCAGTGAATACAACGTGTTGGCTGTATTTGCCCCGGCATCAACGGCATGTGCGCCAAGACCGCAAGCGATGGCGTATGGGGTCGGAGCTAGCCGAAGCCAGGCGCCTTTCGTGCTTGAGCGTTTGGAAGTTGGGACGGCATCCCCAGGCAGGATGTTGAGTACATCAAGGTTCCTGATGTCCTCGACGATTCCATTCGCCAAGTCGTTCTCTTCTGGTCCAATCAAGTAGGACACCTTCTCATTGCGGAGTAGGTCGAGCAGATCGTTGAGTCCCCGCGCGGAGCCGGAGTTGCTATCTCGGGCAATGAGCTCGAGCGGAACTCCGTCGATGCCCCCCGCATTATTGACGTCCTCAACCGCCATAATCATGGCTTGCTCGAGATTCCGTCCCATTGCGGATTCCTTGCCAGAAAACGGCAGGGAGATCCCAATACGAATCGTGCCATCATTGGACTTTGAGGTCGCGTCGGTACACCCGGCAATTGGGGCTGCCAACGCGACGGTGCCTGCAGCAATGATCTTGCCAGCCAAGCACCACAGACGAATGGACGCTCCCACCCTTCGAAGAGTTCCCTCTGACTGACGAGTCATTCCGGGGGCATACGACTCAACCCACTAGGTTCTTCAGTGGGGCGCGCCCAATTCGACTACCCACGAGGAGTTCGAGCTCGACCGTTAGCACGGCCACAAAGGCCCGCTCGCTTTGCGCCTATGCGAATTGGTAGGCGAGAAGGCCATCCTCTTGCTCGATGACGTCATGTCGCCTACAGTTCAACACATCCGCCGCACAGCACAATGGGAACAATCGCAAGCTCGGGACGCTCCCCATCTGTACGCTCGGTGGTTGCCACTCATTAACGTGTGAAGGGCAGCGCCGAGGCGACCGACAGCTGCTGACGGGTTTGGCTGTCGTTCGCCAACGAAGCACTCAATTCAGCGGCCCAACGCATTCCCCCGCGAGCACGTGCTCGCACCTGTTGACTTCGAACGGAGTTCCACAGATCTCACAACAGCCGACGTGATGCTGGATGGCCACGGCACGACTCTGTCGTCGCCACCGTTGCATCTCGCCGACACTGGTCCACCGTGCGACCACCGCATGGTTGCGAATGCGCGTCTTGTGGTCAATTCCTCGGCATGCAAGTCCCTATTGCCTGGTCGTCGTTACGCGAACGCCCATCTGGTCGGTCATTCGTGGTAACGGGACAGCCCGAATCGCTCGAGCTGGCCCCAAGTTCCAGCGTACCTATCGACGACGACGCAGAAGACCGAATGCCACGAGGCCTAGCGCAAGCATTGCGCTCAAGCGGCTCGGTCGGTCAGCGCCAGCGATTCGACAGCTGCAACCACCGGTCTCGGTAGTGCCGGTGCCGGTTGCAACCGCGCTACCATTGTTGCCAGCAACGACTGGGCTTGCTGTGTAATTGCTGCCGCCGACACCAACGCTGGCACTGGTGCCACCAGTTGGTGTTGTGGTGGTAGTGGACACTGTGCCGCCGGCAGCAACGCTTGATGTTCCCCCTACGTTGGTGCTCGAAGCACCGCCTGCACCGGTTGCGCCGCCGGCACCCGCACAGTACTCCGATACACCGATGTCGACCCCGGAGCTACAAGGTACCGGGTGCTTGTCGATATCCTGCGTGAACACTTCAGGGAAAAATGAGGGATCTAGCGCCGAGACTGCCAGCGTCCCGTTACCGGTCATGCCCACTGCTGCGCCTACGTCGAGTGCGGGCGTGCTGTTGGCCGTCAATCGCCAGTCCGAGGTAAATGCCATGTCGGCGACATTGACCTTCTTCTCTGTGCTGGTAAGGGTGATGCTGCCAATCGAGGCGTTGGACGGAATGAAGATGTTGTTGCTGTGGTCCTGCAAGTTGGACAAAAACATCTGGTATCGGCTGGTGCCTACGTCATCCATGAAGATGTTATTCTTGACGATGATCGTGCCCATCTGGAAGCCGCCACTCTTCTTATAGTATTGATTGTCGGTGTCGTAGGTCGTGTTCGTGCTGCTGTTGGTGTAGGTCGCGACCGCATTGGCCATCGAGTAATGAAACGAGCTATTGTCCCAATACTCCTTGCTCTTTGCCGTGTGGATGATGGAATTGTTCGCAAAGACAACGTTCTTGAAATCCGTATTGACGGGCTGGAGCAAATAGAGCCACATGCTGTCCACGGACAGGTTGTACGAGACCGTCACGTTCTCGATGATGCCGTGGTTCTCCTGGATTCCACCGCCTGAGGCGGAAAAATCCCCAGAACAGCCTTCCCACATGCCGATGCTTTGCTCGCAGTAGTTGTGGTGAAAGCTCACGTTGCTGATGGTCGAGCCGGCTTTGCCATTGACGATCTCGAAGCAACCACCTTCGAAGCCGCCCAATGTCGAGTTCTTGCTCGAGCACCTCACGGCGCTATTGTAGGCAACCTCGTTATTCGAGGCCATGACCATGATGCCCTCGGCGCCGCCCGAGTTGTCCATTTGTCCACCCGATTGGCTCCAGGCCAGATCATGCACGAAGTTGCCAATGATTCGGTTGTTCTTACCCATCACGCCGATGCCGACGTTGATCATGAATTCCGAGGAGCCGCCACCGTCCGCCTCGCAGTCACGCAAGGTACTGTCCCCCATGACGTTGATGCAATTGATGGCTTGGCTACCACCCTTTGGCGGCTTGGCTGCAAGCCCTTCTACAGTACTCTTGGTGACCGTGAGCGTACCGATGATGGCAGGTCGATCACCCGTGCCGTAGGTGGTCACCGTGACGTTGTTGCAGCTCAGATTGCCTGTGAAGCTGCTGCCTTTCTTGATGTGCACGGTGTGGCCAGTGCCATTCGGCATCTTCAACGTCTTCTTTGCGGTTGCCTCGGTCTGACCATCCTTGCTGTCGTCGCCAGCGACGGAATCGAAGTAGTAGTCGGCTGCAAAGGCCTCCGAGCCAATCGCGAGCACGAATGCAAGGGAGCTACTCGCCCCGAGAAGTCGAGTTGTTGTCATGACAGTACCTCCGAAGAACCACATACAAATCTAGCTCGTCTTGATACTCAGGGTCCAGACGAGATCTTTTGCGCGTGCTGTTTCGCTCTCTGGATCTGTTGTTGATGGATCTATCAGACGTTGCTGCATCAACTGCCGGTACGAAGCCTACCGAGCCTGATGCTCGCGACAGGTGTCAAAGCGCTGATATTCTCGACAAGATGCGTTTCTGCGACGCGTTCGGTTTCACGCATCGGTGCAAGTACGAGAGAATGACACCACGAATGAGAAGTGAGCTGCACAATAGGGCGCCCGTGAACTAGTTCAGTAGAGATGCAACGCCGTTCAAGTGCTTGGTTCAAACTTCCATGCGCAGCGCTGTCGGCGCAACGCGCAGCGTCGGGCGCGACCGCGTGCGACGCGTGATCGCTGTTTTGGCCAACCATCGTCAGTTGCAGCCGCTGCCTGTGGTGGGACCTAGATCTGCCCATTGGATTGGGCCATCTTCGATGCCGAAGCGTTGATCCGTGAAGCTCTCGATGTCGATGAGTTCATTCGCGCTGCCCCGGTTGGCAGTGCAGCAGCCTTCACAGTCCGAATCGGCGCATTGATCGAGCACGGTGACGACTAAGGTCTTTGAACCCGACTTGAGGCACAAATCGTGAAGCTTGAGCGAGTTGAAGTCGGGAAACACCGCAACGATATTGTGCGCTTCGACCCAGGTCTTTGTCCTCTTCTGATCGCATGCAGAAAAGAGGCCCTCGTACAGGCAACCGCTGTATTGAACGCATTCCGCACTACCGGGCTCGGGATAGGAAGTGTAGTTGGTCTTGTTCGCACTGCGCCAAACCAGGCCAGATGCATTGCAGCCGCTTGCTGTGGAGCCCCCACTCGTCGCGCCGCCAATTCCAACCGAACCGCCATGATTATTGGAGCCACCTGCGGGCGAATTTCCACCGACACCGACCGGGCTTCCCCCGGTCGAACTGGCCGAAGTTCCACCGATCCCAGCGGGCATCCCTCCCGTCGAGCTGGTCGAAGTCCCACCGCGCCCAGCGGACATTCCCCCGGTCGAGCTGGTCGGAGCGCCACTGGCACCTGTTGATTGTCCGCCGCTCGGCTTTCCGCCTTCGCTGCCCGTTTGGACGGTGTTGTTTGACGAACAGGCGCCAAGGATCAGCATGCCGACCACCAACGCACCGGCGCTCGATGGGATGACCGAATCATCATTTTGGATCATGGCGAGTCCTCCAATAAGCGAACGCAATAGTTTCAGCATAGGCGAGTTTGAAGGATACGCTAACGATGGGCTTGGCGTCGAATATGTCCGACAGCCGGGCACCCCCAGAAAGGGACAAGCCGGCCGAAATCCAGAGCTTTGCGCCGGCCGCCGTCACCGCGTCGCACCGGCAAAACAACCAGCGTCGCGGAACCACGGCCTGCAATTGGAGCTCAATTCCCAGGCAGCAATGGCTGAATGCCTCCGGCCTCTAAAGCTGGGACTGGAAGTCCTCCAAATGGTGGATGCTTGCCTCCGTGCTAGAGCTGATCTCGGAAGTTCAGCGCGGTCGGAAGAGGGCTCGGCAATGGATCTGCTCCCCTGATTCGTTGCTGACTAGAGATCGGAGACGCCTAGGATGAAACACAATGCATTCACGTGGTGGCTTTTCGCGGTTGGGTCAACTGCTGCCTGTGGTGGCAAAACTGACCAAGGCATTGGTCCAATTGCGGCAGCAGGCGGGGCCACTCAGATTGTTGCAGGTGCTTCAGGCTTCGGCGGGAGCAACTTCAATACCGGCGGGTCCACTGCCATGGTTGCCGGCGGCACTTTCGCCTCTGGCTTCGGCGGGAGCAATGCGAGTACTGGCGGCATCGTCGCCACGGCTACCGACGGCACATTCGCCTCTGACTTCGGAGGGAGCGCCGGAACCTGCGTCATCCGTGTTGCCACCACAGGCGATGACTCGAACAGCGGCAGCGACTGGTCCCTGGCGCTAAAATCCGTACAGAAGGGGCTCGACGCTGCGAGTACTCTGATTAGCCAAGCATTCTGCTCTGCAGTCGAAGTTTGGGTTGCTGCTGGAACGTACACTCCAACCTGCTTGACTAATTCAGCGGATCCCAGAACGGCTACCTTCAGACTCCTAGCCAATGTAGGTTTGTATGGCGGTTTTTCCGGCACCGAAACGGCGCTAATCGACCGAAACGTCGGTACTCACGTCACGACGCTCACTGGGGACATCGGCACGTCGGGTGACACCAGCGACAACAGTTATCGCGTGGTTACGGGCGTCACCGGCGCAACGCTCGACGGTTTTACCATCACCGGGGGCTTTGCGGACGGTGTTCCGCAAGACGAGACGGACTGCGGCGGCGGGATGTACAACCGGTCCGCCTCGCCGACGGTCACGAACTGCACCTTCGCAAAGAACAACGCCGGCCGCGGCGGCGGGATGTACAACTACGACCGCTCTTCGCCGACAGTGACGAACTCTAGCTTCACGGGCAACAGCGCCAAAGGGATGTACAATCAGAAGGATTCATCACCGACGGTCACGAACTGCACGTTCTCCAATAATGCTGGCGGCGCGATATACAACGGCTGTTACGGGCTGTACTGCGGCTACACCTCGGAACCACAGCTGACGAACTGTATCCTTTGGGGTAATACGGCGGGGACGAGCCTCAGTGAAATCGACGACCCGATCAGGGTCGGTGAGAACGGAGGGTCGTGGGATCCCGCGTCGCCTTCGTATTATAGTTCGACGAAGGTAAGTTACAGCATTGTCCAAGGCGGCTTCCGATCGGGCGTCAACATCCTCAACGCAGATCCGCTTCTTGTCGATGCTGCCAACGGCAAGCTTGCCCCGAGCGCTGGCTCCCCTGCCATTGATGCCGGCAATGGTTGTGTAAGCCACGTAACCCTTATCGACCAAGCAGGCAACAGTCGCTGGGACATCGCCAATGTTCCCAACACCTTCGGCGGTATCGACATCGGTGCCTTCGAATACCGGGGCGCCGCAAGGACTGACACTCGCATTACCGCCTTCAGCTGCAACTGAAGCCCGCATTGCCCTTCGACTCCGTCGGTTTCCATTCGCGCGCAGCTTCGGCACTCGACATTTCCGAGCCCGGACGGTGCGATTGGACCGGCTGCACGTTTATGTCGATCTGCGACCCCTGCGATTTTGCCAAAGTATCGTGTAGACGATGCAGGCGATACAGAGCCCCGTCGTGGCGTCGAGTAGCGCTGCCGCGCCAAATGCCGCAGCCACGCCGTAGAATCCAACTGAGCTCCCGAGGAGCTCACAACCCAGCATGCCAGCCGCGAAACCTAGCCCAATACGCGCAGCAAACCGCTTAGGACCCGCGTTGATGGGTTTCGACTTGCCGCCTTCGGGTTTCACTATCGCAAGAATTCCCCGCGATAGCAGGGCCAAAGGAGCGTACTTGAAGGACACGAAGCCCTTGACGAAGAGGTCTGCCAGCAACAGGCCGACCCACGCTTGTCGTGCAAAACCATCGAGTGACGTAGCTAGAAGTATGGTCGAAGCCAGGATGAATTTCCCCAGTCGCGCACCGCGAACTTCCTCGACTCCTGGTTCGACTGGGCAGACTGCCGCCGGCGAAATCATTGAGCCACTCGCTTGATAAGCGCCTCTGCCCGGTCCATTTGGTTTGGAAACAGATCGATGGGTACAGACGTGGGACCAAGTACGCCGCGCACGACCCAGCGCGCACAATTCGACTTGTCGCCTTGGCAGTAGCGCTTCTTCATCATGCCTGCCATTGCAACGGAATTGCGGCGTTCCCTGTCGCGCCAAACCGCGACGAAGCCCTTGAAATTATTGTCGCGGTATTGGTCCGCAGGGGCGTGCTCATGCACGCCCGAAGGCCACTGCGACCCCGTCTCCGATGTCCGACTGAGACACACCCATTGGGCAATTCGTCTGGGTTATTGCGCGAGCTGCAGTGCTTTGTCCGCAGTGGATTGCAGCTCGATGACTGTTCTGTCCCGCGCACCAAAAGCGGACCTGCAACACGGGTAGCAACGCGTTGCCCCAGAATCAGCGAGCAGTCGTGACAGCGCAGGACTCGCTTCCCTCACCTACGACCAACATCGGGCTCTTGCCGAGCAAGGCAGGAGATTCGTTGCCGGCACGGCGCGTCACGGTCGACTCTACAAGCGGGAAAGCGCCTTCGGCAAAGAAGCAGAGAGCTCCATTCACCGACGATAGCCGTCCCGCTTGAATCGCAATCGGTTCTCCCGCCGCAATTCGAGACAAGGCACGACACCACCCAGCGCTCAATTGGCGACAGTCAACGACCAGTCTGCATCAGGGCGCAAGTCAAACACCGATGGGCAATGCTCACAACGGCGTGGCGAAGTTCTTATCGACTCTGGAGGCATTCCCAACCGGGTCTCAGTTTCGCCAGTCGGTGGCGAAGTTTACCGAGAAGGAATGCACGGCAAAGCCGAGCATCGTCCCGATTGGGCTCCTCGTCGAGATCAGACAACCCTCCGGAGGTTGGTGTGGGGCGCTGTAGCTCGTAGGCGGTTCGGACCCGTTGGTTGCCCGCGAGGTGGAAGCAACTCATGAGCCAGCAGGGCTACTTTGGTGGCGGCAAGCTCCGCTTCGGGAGCCGCTATGGCAGGTCTCATGGCTGTCACAGAGAGCAAGGCTGCGACGCTTCACGGTCGGTCTGGTGTTGGAAGTTTTGAGCTTAGTGAGGCTAGAGCAACTTAGCCCCCGCCACGGAGGATACGGAAAGCTCTGGGCTCTGCGCCATGATGGGTCGGCTCCGCCCGGACGGCACCATATCGTGAGTGGCGGCTGGGCAGGACCTCCCATCTCGCTCGCAATTCCAGTGAAGCCGACGGCTCGGCGCGTCAACCATTTCGCATTGATGGCGACAATTCGTCGTTTATGACGACCAATTCACGCACAAACGGGCTATGCTCCGAGAAAGTTCCACCGCTTTCTGGGAAAGGTTCAGTTGCCATGCTCCGCCACACAGTCGTGTTGAGTCTTCTTGTTGGATTCATGTCCGGCTGTTCAGGGAGTGAACCATCGTCCTCCAGAAGCAACGGCGGCACCAATGCGACTGGTGGCACCAAGGCGACTGGCGGCGCAACCACGAGTGGCGTCACGGGTGGCTCCACCGCTGCCGGGGGTACTGTTTCGAACGGTGGATCCGTCGCCAATACGGGCGGAACTGTGTCGAATGGGGGCAGCGTCGCGAGCGGGGGCAGCGTCGCGAGTGGGGGCAGCGTCGCGAGTGGGGGCAGCGTCGCGAGTGGGGGCAGCGTCGCGAGCGGGGGCAGCGTCGCGAGCGGGGGCAGCACCGTGTCGAAAGGGGGGACCGTGTCGAGCTCGGGTGGCGCTGGTGGCAGCAGCAGCGCTGGCACTTCGACAGTTGGGGCTGGTGGCAGCAGCGCCGGCACTTCGTCGACAGGTGGCGTTGGTGGCGAGGTGTGTAAGGCGCCTTCGGGTGCGCCCAGCGCGACAGTCATTACCTTCAACGATGATGGCGGCTGGTGTTGGTACCAAGACGAGCGAGTCATCGTCGACACGGTGGCCAATAAACTCGTTATCGGATCGGTCGCCACCGGTACCGCCCGCAACGGGCAAGTTGAAGCGACGATCTACGATCTCGCTGGCGGGGCTACACCCAGTAAGACGACCAAGCTTGGCAAGCTCAATCCGGACGACCACAATGCGCCGGGGTTGATGAAGCTCGGCGAGAACAAGTATCTCGCCATGTACACGACGCACAACGACGACTGCTTCACGTACTACAACATCTACTCGGGCGGAGCTTGGGGTGCGCAACAGAAGTTTGATTGGACGAGCTATGGTTGCCCAACGCCGAACAGCAAGACGGTAAGCTATTCGAACATTTGGCTGATGGATGGAAAGGTATGGGATTTTGTTCGCTCGGTCGAAACGAGTCCCAATTTGATCGTGTCAACTGATGGCTCGAGCTGGACGTACAGTGGGCGTCTGACCAGTACCCCGCGTGTCGGCTATGTCGCTGGGTACTACAAGTACTGGGGCAACAACGTTGACCGACTCGACTTCATTGCAACCGAAGCTCACCCCCGCGACGAAGACACCAGCCTCTTTCACGGCTACATCAAAGGCGGGAAAAGCTACAGTTCCACCGGTACCGAGATCGACACCGTCACGGACGCGACCGCTCCGGACATATCGAAGTTCACCAAGGTGTTCGCCACGGGCACGACGATCAATGGCGTGAAGCTGAATCACATGTGGAATATGGACCTCATGCGATATGACGACGGGACCATTGTCATGCTCGGCTCTGGGCGCGTCGACGGCTCCTACACGCCCGGCACCGCTGATGCGAACATGGATCCCGATAAGCGCTACATATATTCGCGCTTCGATGGAACCACTTGGAAGACGACCTACCTCGCCCATGCCGGAGCCAAGCTCTACAGTTCGGAGGCCGACTACACGGGACTCGGAGCCATCCACCCGAACGATCCGCATACAATCTACATTTCGACCGCCATCGACCCACGCGACGACAAGACAGTGCTTACGAAGCGTGAGATTTGGCGCGGCACGACCTGCGATAACGGAGCGACGTTCACCTGGACGCCGATCACCCAGAACTCGACCAAGGACAATCTGCGCCCTGTCGTTCCATACTGGCCCGGGAACAAGACAGCGCTCCTCTGGGAGCGCGGTGACTACAACAGCGCGCAAACGTACGCGACGTCGATCATCGGTCTGATTATGGACGGGAGCTAGCCACCGGCTCGCTCTGACCCAAGCGGCAGCACGGATCGAAGGGCGCTCGCCTGGAACAAGGCAAGTAAGCCGCAGATGTTCGCCGTGACAACCATCTCAGCCTGAGCCGACAGTTGGGATTAGAACACGTACGGCACGAATCGCTTGGTTCGCTTCATATACTCGTGGTAGCTGGCTCCAAAGAAGCGAATGCATTCGGATTCGTCCGCTTTCGCCGTGGCAGACAAGGCCAGTGATGCCATTACCGCGAGTGCGATTCCGGGCCCAGAGGGGTGCTTGAAGAACACCCCCCACGCGAGGTACCACAGCGAGGCGTAGAGCGGGTGCCGGATGTAGTGGTAGATCCCGGTCGTTACCAGTACGGTGGTCTTCTCGAAAGCGAGCAGGGACTCGGCTCCGGCTCGAGATTGAGCGGGTTTGCCACGTTCGATCAGGGCGCGGACCCCATAGTACAGCGGCACACAGCTGCCACACAAGAGCGTCCAGGAAATCACCTGGTACCAAGCAAGTGGATGTGCGAACCAGACCGTGCCGTTGAGACACAACAGTCCCAGGATGGCTTCCCAAGCGAAGAATCGATAGAACCCGTGCGAGCGCGGTTCGCGTAGCGACGCCCGTGACACGTAGACAATCGGCAATGACAGCAGTGCAAATGCAACCGCCTCTACCAGCATAGTGGTTGGAGTGTATCAGAACGTGCTGCGCTTGCCGAAGAGTTTCATCGCGCGCTAGACCCGAAGAATCATTGATCTTTCAGCGGCGAGTCCTGCGGGGCGCCCAACGAGCTTCAAGGGTGGCACTCATGCGCGATGGCAATGACGTTGTCGTAACGCTCGAAAGGCGGGTGGCGCTTAACGACCAGCGCAGTCCGCGGTTTGATGGCGGAAAGCTGTTCTGCGGTGACGCCAGGATCTTCAATCAAAGACAGAACGACCCACGCCACCTCGTCTGCCGTGAGCGACGAATTGGGATCCATCGTGCGCTGGGGGATACGGTCCCAGAACGGGGTGTTGACGGTGCCTGGACATACGACTTGACTGTAAAGCGCTCGACCTCCGGCTTCGCGCTCTTCTCTCAGTTGTTCGGCCAAATGCAATGCAAACTTGAGTTGTGCACCTTTGGCAGTACCGTAGCCAATTTCGCGGTTCCAGGTGCCACCGCTGGCCAGGGAGCAGACTTGGACTATGTGCCCCGTGCCGCCAGATGTCGACCGAAGGAGCGGCAACGCGGCCTTCGTAGTAAGGAATGCTCCGAGCACCGATACATCCAAGGTCTGACGGAATTCTTGCTCGTTCAGTTCATCAATGCGCAGGCAGTGGCCTTGCCCAGCACTATGCACGAGCACGTCCAACCGTGCGCCGGCGGCAACGATCAATTGCTCAACCTCAGACGCGATTGTAACGTCGCAGGGGACGACCTCAGCTGCGCCGCCCGCATCGCGTACGGATGCAGCCGTTTCGCGTAACTTGCTTTCTCGCCGTCCCCCCAGCACGACCTTCCACCCCAAGGCGCCAAGCCTGCGGCTGACTGCCGCCCCAATCCCACTGCCTGCGCCGGTGACGACCGCTACTTTGGTTGCTATTTGCTCCGGTGAAACTGCGCTCATGCGCTACGTCATAGAGCAATTTCTATTCGCGGGAAAGACGGGGATAGGACAAGTGGGGTCGCGACTGGATACAGAGCGTTGGCAATGGCAAAATGGGTACCTGCCAGCCGCACCCAACGCAAGCAATTGGCTCCGAGCCTACCCGAGCCAAGTTCGGGGAACTTGCCGTATGGCACGCCGACATGCTGCTAGAGTATCCAGCGTCTCGCCTACTATGAGATCTCGGACCGGTCCAGCGAACATAACATGCGCCATTCTGATCTAACCGGCTCTTCTGTTTGTATTTTGCTCGTCGTGGCTACGGGCTGTGTCGCATGCAGCAGCAGCAGCGGCTCGTCCGTGCAGGTAGCTGGCGGTGCCTCGGCCAGTTCTACGGGCGGTGGAAACCAGGTCGGAAGTACTGGCGGTGGCAGTATCGCAAGCGGCGGCACTTCATCGGTCGGCGGCGCAAATGCGGGCAGCACGCCCAGCGCTGGCGGGCCAAGCACTGCAAGTAACGCGCCTAGCGGCGGCGTCTCAACGGGTGGCGAAGCAACAGGCGGCAGCACTTCATCGACCAACGCCGCGGGTGGGCAGGGATCCAAGAATACTGCAGGGGTCACGAGTGTGGGTGGCGCATCGAAGGCGGGTGGCAGTGGGCTCATGGGTGGCGCGTCGGGTAGCGGCGGCACGACCAGCGCCGGTGGTGCCACTGCGGCAAGAGCAAGAGGCGACGGCATCTGCTTGGCAGGAGCCTACTCTGCGCCGGATTTGAGCGGCACTGTCGCGGTCGCCACGTCGAGCACGAATGCCGGACAATATGAAGGAACGTTGTGGATGGATTCCAACGGAGTGCTGCTATTTTCCGGTATGGACACTTCTGTCGGTAGTACCTCAGTCGTACCCGCCACGGTCGGTCAGTTGACGCCTCCGAGTACGGTGAAGACGTCGGTAGTGGCAGACTCCGGAACCAATGGGCTGGCGATTGATTTCACCGGTAGAGTCCTCGGCTGCTCGCAAGGCAATGCGAAATTGGTTCCAGGCATTGTTGCGATCGATTTGAGTGCCGGGAGCGTAAGCTCGGTGGTCAGCACGGATGCGCGCGGTCGACATTTCAACTCTCCCAATGACCTCACGGTGCGCACAGATGGAACTATCTACTTTACGGATCCAGACTATCAAATCGCCGGTCGCACAAGCGAAACAGGCGTCAAGGGTGTCTACCAGGTATCGCCGTCGAGTGTCGTGTCGGTGGTGGACAGTCAATTCAACGAGCCCAATGGTATCACGCTTTCTCCAGATGAATCCGTCCTATACGTAGCTGATACGGCAGCCAATGCGATCCGCAGATTCACGGTTCTAGCGGACGGTAGCACCAGCAGCAAAGCGACCTTTGCTAGCATGCCATCACCCGACGGCGGCACGACCGATTGCGCCGGCAACGTCTACTGGGCGTCGAACTCTACGCCAGGGAAAGTCTACGTCTTCTCGCCAAGCGGCACGCAACTGGGCAGTATTGCTGTTGGGACAAGTGACAAACCCACCAATCTCGCCTTCGGTGGTGCAGACCACAAGACTTTGTACATTTCCACTGCACCAAGGAAGCTTTACAGCGTATCGATGAGCGTTCCGGGCTTTCCGTATTGATGGTTCGACTAATGGGATGTGGCTACGGAGTCTCGGATACACCATCGCCTGCCGCAGCAATCGGCCGCGGCAGGCATCGCTTCCCGGCCTACTCGGAAAAGTAGTATTGAATGGCGTGGGTCAGGCGTACCACGAACAGGTGGGACGCTTGGTCCCCGGCGGCAGCCGCGTGGAGCTCGTAGCTGGCTGATGAAGCGACCCCGCCGATGGTGAGTGCCCCGGTCGAGTCCACGACGTACTTCGTGGGATCGGTGCTGGCAGGATCGCCCGTCATGCTCGCAACAAAACCAAAATCCTGATCGTTAGCAACGACCAAAGTATGTCGATCCACCATCGCCAGGCCTTCGGCCTTCTCTTGCGTCCAACCGTAGGCGCGCAAGTCGACGACTCGTGACTTCTTGACCGGCGTGACCTAAGCTGCGACTTCCGCAGCCACTCCGTATTCGAGCTCGAGCCCAACATTGGCTCCGCTAGTGAGGAGAACGCCCCTCAGGTTGCTAGCTCCAAATATGTCGATAGCGTAGACGATGTTGCGGAGATACTTGTTCTTGTCTTTGCCCTCTTCGATCGTTAGGAAGTGCTCGTTGTCTACGGCATACAGGTCACCGAGCTTAGCATCGCCGCTTTTGGCGTACTCGCCGATGTCATGCGGGTAGGCGAACATCCGCGTGCCCCTAGTTTTTGGGTCGTACTCCACCATGCGGATGAATTGAGCCTTGCCCTTGGTGTTGCCTTTGATGTCGAGAGTACTCTGAATCAAGCCATATACCTTGCCATTGGGCGCCACTGCCACACCCTCGAAACCGCGCGTTGGCTGTCGACTTGAAAGCACGTTCGGCAGACCCGAACCGGGTCTGAGCAACTTCATGATCTCTCCCGTATGCGCGCACTTTGAGTAGCGTTGCCCGTATTCGTCGCACAGCCAAACGTTACCCCGCGCGTCAAAATCGAGCCCCTCCGTGTCGAAACCCACCCGGGTTGCTGGGATCGCTGTGAGTTGTTCGGTGAGCGCGACCTCGGATGTAGCGTCCACCAGCGGGATCCCGGTCACGGACGCGCGGTCCAACTGGAGCGGTGTCGTGGAAGTGACGGTCGGCCCGAGGAAGGGAAGAAACTCGATCGTCACGAGTTCAGGATTGAAGACTGCGGCCAGGAAGGCCTTCGTGGAGTGAGCTGCTCCGTCCGTGTCGCGGTAGTCGAGCGCGTCGCCGTTTGGTCCGCGGTCGGTCATGCCAACCAGGGTGAGCCATGGTCCACCACCGCGTTTCACTCGAAGCCCAGACCCAATACTGAGCGGCAAACCGTGCGGGAATTCGCTAGCAGCAACGCCCGAATAGGGTACGTTGAACTGATTTGGAATACGCACCGTCAGATCGTTCACGCTCGCAACCACGTCATCTATTGGGGAGGTGGAAAGCGCTTCGGCAGCTGCTGCAGGTACCGTCTCCTCGTCTGCCGCCTGTTCGAACGAACAAGCAAACACCAGTGACACAGTGAGCGCATACCCTACCAATGACAGATGATTCGCCAATGGGACCTCCGTCGGGTGCAGAAAAGAACCCGCGAAGCCATCAAACACTCCTCCGTGGTTGGAACAAGCCGATATTGGGTGCAGATTCAGTGTCAATTGTGACAAGGCTGCGAGATGCCTCGGGAATTCTGGCGTGACTGCCAGAGCAAACCGAGGCGGATGCGGCGCGCATTTTCATCCGAACTCGCCGTTCACCGAACCGCCACTTGACGTTCCAGTTTCCACGGCCGTTCCCCTACGATTTTGCTCAATCCCCAACCGTTGAATGCCAATCCCCAGCGCCCGAGGCTTGTTGCCCTGGGGAGCGGCTTTTCCCATCAGGGGAACGCCTCCAAACTGTGGGGATCGGCTAAAAATGCTGGGGATCATCCACAGACTGCGAGGATCGGCGTCTACATTTGGGGAGCGCCGCCAGGCCGTGGAGATCGCTGACTTTTCGAACGCTTGGCTAGATCCGGGGTTGCGCGTTGTCCCCAGAGCGAGCAACGATGAGGTCACTGCGATGAGGATGCGGTTCAATCAGATGATGCCCGTGCTGGCTTGCTTGGCGACGGCCTGCGGCGGCCGCAGCAACGTTGGAGATTTGGTCGTCACGAGTAGTGTCGGCGGCGAAAGTGACCCGGTGGGTCATGGTGGTTCTCATGGTGGCGCGAGCTCGATGGGTGGATCGCTGGCGAGCCCGGGTGGCACCGTGGCAACCGGAGGCACCGCTATCGGTAGGGGAGGTGTGAACGCGACTGGCGGGGCCTCCAATGCCAAAGCCGGAGCGAGTTCAACTGGTGGCGTATCCACAGGCAAGGGCGGTAGAAGTGCGACCGGTGGTGCGTCCCTGGGCCAGGCTGGTGCGAATGCTACCGCAGGCACGCTCTATGGCTCGGGCGGAGCGAGCCAAAGTGGGGGCACTTCAAACGGCCTGGGTGGCATCAGTGGATGGGGGGGCTCGGCCGCTGGCAACGGAGGCGTCATCGCAGCCGGTGGTGTCGCTGGCACCGCTGTGAGTGATGGCGGAACCGCGGGCAGTGCTGGGAGCAGTTTTTGCGAAGCCGAGCGAGTGTGGTGCGGTGCAGGCGCAACTGCAAAATGTGTCGACACGCTGACGGATCCCCAGCATTGCGGTCGATGCGGTAGTGCCTGTGGCATCGGTGTGGTGTGCGCGTCGGGTGCCTGTGTGCCACCCAGGTGCGCGCCGACCATCAAGCTGGGCGGTCTACCATCGTCAGAGACCGACGCCTCTGCAGTTGCTTTGGCGGTTGGCGACTTGAACGGCGATGGCTACCTCGACGCTGCAACCGCCAATAGCAGCGCAAATACCATCAGCGTGTTGCTGGGCAACGGCAAGGGAGTCCTAGGACGGCGCATGGACTATCCCACGGGGCATCAACCCATCTTCATCGCCATTCGTGACCTGAACCGTGACAACAAGTTGGACCTGATTACGGCGAACAACTTCGACGATTCGGTGAGCGTATTGCTGGGCAAGGGTGATGGGACCTTCGACGTGGAAGTGCGATACTCCGCCGGACTGGGCCCTGAATCCCTCGCCCTGGGCGACTTCAACGACGACGGAATCGAAGACATAGCAGCCGCAAACTACGAAGCGGATACGGTAAGCGTCTTACTCGGCGTAGGCAATGGGACGTTTGCCACCAGGGTAAGCTACGCCACTGGCACCCACCCCACCGCCATCGTAGCCGGAGACTTGAACCAGGATGGTGCAACCGATCTCGCTACTATCAACGGCGGTGCGAATACGGTAAGCGTGCTGCTCGGTGCGGGCGACGGGCGGTTCAGTAATACTTTGGATACGCCAACTGTGGCCGGGAGGCTCGTATCCGAATTGACGCTTGGCGATCTGAACGATGATGGCATAGGCGACCTAGTCGTATCTGGTTTGAGCAGCCGATACGTTTCGGGCGCTTTCGGGGTGCTGTTCGGCGTGGGGGACGGCACCTTTATGCCCTTTGCTGAGTTGCCGTCGAGGTTCAGTCATGCCAATGCCGTAGCTGACTTGGACGGCGACGGCAGGTCAGAAATTATAGCCGGTTACGGCGGCTTGAGTGTGCTCTCCGTAGCTGACGACGGAACGGTGGCAGCCGAAGTCGCGTACCCCACACCTGCTTCACCCTCACAGGTGGCGGTCGGTGACTTCAATGGCGACCAGTGGCTCGACATCGCGACAGTCGATAGCTGGGGAGTCTACGTACTGCTCGCCGTCGGCAACGGCAAGTTCGACTCTCTCGCGCTTCAACCGGCTGCGGCCAACTTGAATGCTGTGTTGCTACGTGATCTGAACGGTGATGGTCGGACGGATCTCGCCGCTACTGTTTATGATGCGGGCACGGTGAGGGTCCTACTTGGACTTGGTAACGGAACCTTTGGTTCGAGCAAGGAATACCCAACCGGTTACGGGCAGGGACTTATCGAGGCCGGCGATTTCAATGGTGACGGCAATCCAGACCTCGTGACGGCAAGCAACACCGAGTACGGAGTCAGCGTGCTTTGGAATGCCGGGGATGGGACCTACAAGTCGCGGACCGACCAACCAACGGCGTCGGGCACGGACTTTCTGGCACTTGCGGATCTGGACAATAATGGGAGGATGGACATTGTGGCTGCGAGCGGCGACGATCTGCAAAGTTCTGCGGTCACGGTGTTGCTCAACGAAGGTAACGGAACCTTTGTTTCCAAGATCTACTACGATGCCGTGCCGTTGGCGAAACTAGGCCTCGTCGATCTGAACCACGACGGCAAGGCGGATCTGGTAGAAACTAACGGCAAGCTGGATGGCCTCACCGCGCGGTTCGGAATGGGGGACGGCAGCTTTGGTGCGGCTCTGAAGTCCAATACCAACCAAGGCGGGATCTCCGCCTACAACGCAGCATTTGGCGATCTCAACGACGACGGTAACCTCGATTTCGTAGCACGAGGTTCCGGGACGGGGAACCTTTATGTGATGCTCGGCGTGGGTGACGGAACGTTTGCTGCATCAGCAGCGCACGACACGAGCCTCTTTGAATTGAGAAATCTAGCCCTCGTCGATCTGAACGGCGACGGCATTCTCGACTTGATCGGGAGTCATATGGTCAGTTGGGTTGGTGGTGTGATGGTCGTGATGCTTGGAGCTGGTGACGGAACGTTCACCTGCTCGACCGGCAGCCTTGCAGATGCGCCCGATGACAATTCCTTTGCCTTGGGGGATGTGAATGGTGACAAGCGGATTGACATCGTATTTCCCAACAGAGATTCGAAGTCGATCAGGGTGCTGCTAAATCAGCCCCTTTGAGTTACTGCGGCTCGAGCAACGGAGACTCAATCGCCATTTGAGCAAGCCCATAGTGGCCGGCATCCGTCGGACCCTGCCGAGCGGCATTGTACTTTTGAAGCGTCGAATTGACGACCTGGGTCAAGGCTTCTGCACGCAGTGGCTTGGCAATGGACGCGTTCATACCCATCGCACTCGAGTATTCGCGTGCATTTTCGAATGAGCGGGCGTGGACGCTTCGTTCCAGTAGGCCCAAGTTCGCGTTGGTGTAGTTCGGCAGATTCGTGGTAACTTGCGCGAGGAGCCTTCCCTGCTCGAGTCGTGCCATGACCGTTGACTTTACACGCAGAACGTTTCTAATTGCCGCGGGTGCGATGCTCGTTGGATGTAGCTCGACAACGAGGCGCCAAACTGCCGCTCATCGTGCCTTGGCGGACATTGAGCAACGTATCGGGGGCCGCTTGGGCCTGTACGCAGTTGCCACGGACAACGCTGAGGGCTTGTCGCACCGCGAAAACGAACGGTTCGCTATGTGTTCGACGTTCAAATGGGCACTCGTGGCCGCCGTCTTATCCAAGGTCGAAAGGGGAGAACTCACGTTGGCGCAGGATGTCGAGTACGGTGAGAAGGACTTGCTCGAATACGCTCCTGTCACGCGACAGCATGTGGGCCGTGCACACATGACGATCCGCGAGCTCGCCGAGGCTGCGGTGATACTGAGTGACAACACAGCAGCCAATTTGCTCTTGGATCACATCGGTGGTCCTGCTGGCTTGACACGATTCCTCCGCGACCATGGCGACGGTGTCACCCGTCTCGATCGCAACGAGCCCATGCTCAATACCAACGAAGCTGGGGATCTGCGAGACACGACCTCCCCGCGCGCGATGGTATCGACCATGCAAACGCTGCTCACGACTTCGGCGTTGGCGCCGGACAGTCGCGAGCTACTCCTAGGTTGGATGATCGCCTCGCGAACGGGCTCGGAAAGGATTCGAGCAGGTCTGCCCGTGACGTGGCGCGCGGCCGACAAAACTGGAACCGGAATGCACGGTGCCGTCAATGACGTAGCCATCACCTGGCCGCCGAACCATGCGCCGATCCTCATCGCGGTTTACATGAGCGGAAGCGGTTTACCGCAATCCAAGTTAAACTCCGCACATGGGGAAATCGGACGTATCGTTGCAGCGCAGCTGGGGGCAAAACATTTTCTAGATGGGTAGACAATTTCGTCATTTACGAAAGCCGCTGCGCCGTGATCAGAAGTGATGCGAAATGCTGGGGTCGCACGGACGGCAACAAGTTGCCGGTCCCGATTCCAACGCGAGGAATTGCTACGGATACGTCAACCCATACCCGAAGGGGAAGAGCGGCGTTTTGCCATCACCACTGTGGATCGGGATCTGCGCGAGCGTTGCCGGCCAGGTAAAGCTTAGCTTTCCCGTTGGTTTGTACTCGCCAAAGAGCACGTCGGCGATGCCATCGCCTTCTGTGCCGGGCAGCCAGGCCGCGACGAAGGCATTCGACGAATCGATCGCCGAAACACCACTGGCGTCGACAAGTATGAGCGGACGTCCGGAGAAAAGCACGACGACGAAGGGGACATTGGCCGCCTTGACCGCGGAAACGGCGGCGAAGTCGGCGGTGGTTAGCGTCGGATTTGCCTTGTCTCCCTGGCCCTCGGCGTAAGGTGTTTCGCCGACGACGACGATGGCGCGATCGGCGCCCGCAGCGCCGCTTCCGTCGGCAGAGGTAGTGATGGTGGTCGAACCGCCCTGAACGGCCTTTCTAACTGCAGCGAGAACCGTGGTACCGGTGACCGTGCCCGTGGGGGTGCCGGCCGCTGTGAGTCCCTGCCACCCAACGGTCCAACCGCCGCATTGCTTGATCAGCGAATCCGCGCCGCTGCCCGTGACGTGGATGCGCGCCAGTGTCTTCGATAGGGGTAATACACCGTCGTTCTTCAGGAGCACCATGGATTGCTGCACCGCATCGCGTGCAACGGCGCGATGCGCAGCCGAGCCAACGGCGGAAGTTAGCGCGGAATCGATGGTCGTGTCGCCGTCGAGCAGTCCCATCTCGCACTTGATGGTCAGGATCCGACGGACCGCGTCCTTGACGCGATCCGCTGGCACGTCGCCCGAGTTGACCAGGGTGGAGAGTGTGGTGGAGAGTTCGTCAGCGGTATGGCCACTGTATCCGCTGGACAGCATGACCATGTCGAGACCAGCGTTGATGGCGGTTTTGACCTGATCGCTATACGTCCCCGGCAGCATCGTTACTGCATCCCAGTCGGAGACTAGAAATCCCTGGAAGCCGAGCTCGCCCTTGAGCACGTCAGTCAACCACTTCTTGGCACCCGTCATCTTGGTGCCTTGATAGCTGCTGTAACTAACCATGATCGAGCCTACCCCGGCCGCGATCGAGGCGCGGTAGGGCTCGATCGCCAGGCTACGGAACGCTGCATCGTCCAAGGTCGTTACATTCCCCGAATTCTTGCCGCCGTCAGTGGCACCATCCCCCGCGTAGTGCTTGGCGCAGGCAAGCACACTCTGTTGGCTGCCGAGTCTTCCGTTCTGCAAACCGACTACGGCGGCTCGCCCCATTTCGCCTGCGAGCTCGGGTGTCTCGCCGAAGGATTCAAAGGTACGGCCCCAACGCAGGTCGAGTGCGGGCGCAACAGTAGGATGGAACGCCCAATTGGCCCCGACACCCAGCATTTCGAGCGCAGTGACGCGTGCTGCCTGCTCGACCAACTTGGCATTGCGCGTTGCACCGAGGCCAATGCTGTGCGGGAACATGACTGAGTCCTGAACGTTATTGTTCCCATGAACGGCATCCAAGCCATAAAGCATTCCGACGTGCGGATTGAAGCTCTTGGCCATGTTGAGGTAGGAGGAGATGAGCGTAGACCAGTCGGATATCTTGTTGCCTCCGGTTGGATCCGTTCCTCCGCCGCTCAAGACAGAACCAAGAAAACCCGTGGTGACCTCGCTTGCCGAGAGCGAACGGCTGTCGACTTGGGTCATCTGCCCGATCCGCTGGGCAAGCGTCAGTGAATCGACCAGAGTGCTAGCCTTCTGTACGCAGGCGCCTGATGGTGTCCAATTCGTCCTGCCAGCGGCACTTTGCCCGCCCGTTGCCACCTGCCCGGCAGCTCCGCCCTGTCCGCTCTGCGCTTGTCCACCTGCAGCGGTGGTGGACTGTCCACCCATGCCGACACTGCCACCGGCAACCGTGCTGGTCGCTCCGCCCTGGCTCGCACCGCCTGTCGATGAACCACCGGCCGCAACTGCTCCACCAAGCCCAGAACCACCACCTACAACCGATCCACCGCCAAGCGTCGAGTTGCTCGACGTATTCGAACTGCCACCTCTGGCATCGCCAGAAGGTCCGATCGGGTCATTGTTGCTGGACGGCGAATTGTTGCCACAAGCCGTTACCGTGGCGATGGCTAGGACTGTCAGGATCCCGACTGGCTTCGTTGTCACAAGTCCTCCGATTGCGCGACCAAGAAATCCAAAGAGGATCCGTCGGTCAGCATCGAGAGTCTACATAATCTCCAGAGCTCCGACGTTGTTCTGTTCATCCGACGGCAGGGGACGGACCCTTTAAGCCGTTGCCAGCTTCGCTCCCGTGGTCTGCGTCGGATGCGTTGGGTTCGCGCTCAGGGGCAATTCGAGACCCACCTACACTGTCGCCTGCGACGAGAACGGCGCAGTGCGGCAGAAGCAGACCGAGACTGAGCTACGCCGCTTGACGCGCCTGACGCCTATGTCACTTGATCATGGCGCTCGACTTGTGACGAATTTGGTCCATGAGCCAAGTCTTTGTACATTCGGAGGCCACAGATAACGTGACGAATGCTGCCCGCAGGTTTTGCGCCAGCATCGACCGAAGACTCTTGCACGGCGCGAAGACCAGCGTCCGATTGACACCCAAAGGATTGAGGCACCCTCGGAAGCGCACGGCAGCTCCATTGCAATTCACGAGTCCAATCGCAGCACGAATGCGAAGTTGCAGCGTAGCGGCTGCGGAAAGTAGCCGTCACAGGACGAGGCGAGCAAGCGGTCTGGATATCTGCAGCCGAGCGTGGCAGAAGCTTCGGATTGGGAAATGAGCAAGTTCGCCACCAGTCTAGGACGGTCGATCGCACTTCGGAGGACTGTGCACCCACTGGTGCAGCCGATGTTGCTGTTCATGCTTGCCGGCGCACTGGCTCAAGCCATTGTTGGGGCGCTGGCGCAAGACCAAACTACGCTGGTCGTCGCATCGCTGTGCAGTGTGGCCTTTGTCGTTGGGCTGTTGTTGGTGCGTATCGGCCACGAGAAGCCCGGAGCGCTACTTGCGCTCTTGGTGATGCTCGTGGGCATCGAGTACGCGATGTGGGTCGGCCAGGGGCTCCACGATATTGCCGCCATGGAACTCTCGGTCGTGGTGCTGCTGGCGTCGCTCGTTCTGAACCAACGCCAAGCCATTCTGATCACCGCGCTCGCCCTCGCTTCGGTTGCTGTGTTCGGCGCGGCCGAGCAATGCCGGCTGCTTCCCAACAGCGCAGCCATCACGGTGGATCCTGTCGATGTGTATGTTGCGATAATCGTACTTTTGGCACTGAGTGCTCTCTTCCACTTCTTCGTCCAGAAACTGGTCCGCACCGAGCAACGCCACTCGGAGATCTTCAACGCGACGCACGAGGCGATATTCATCCACGATGCCGAAACCGGCCATGTCCTGGATGTCAACGAGCCGATGCTGCGTATGTATGACTATACTCGCGAGGAACTCGCGTCGCTCGATACCGCAGCACTCAGCGCCGACCTGCCTGAGTTCTCCCAAGACCGACACGACGAGCTGGTCCAGTCGGCCGCAAACGGCGAAGAGCAGATCTTCGAGTGGAAGGCTCGTCGCAAGGACGGGTCGGAGTTCTGGGTCGAGGTAACTTTACGCCGCTCCGAAATTAGCGGGCAAGGTCGTGTCCTGGCCGTCGTGCGAGACATCGATGCGCGCAAGCACGCCGAGGAGCGCGCTCACCAATCAGACAAGTTGCGAGCGTTGGGACAGCTGGCTGGCGGTATCGCCCACGATTTCAACAATCAGCTCGCGGGAATTGCCGGATACGCCCAACTCCTCGCGCTCAAAGCCGCAGGGAATCCTCACGTCGACGCGCACACTCGTGACATCCTCGAGGCGACGAAGCGCGCAGCCCACTTGACCAGACAACTTCTCGCCTTCGCGCGACAGAGCCCTCGGTGTAGTGTCCAGGTTGAATTCAATGCCGTGGTCACCGAGGTGGTCGAATTGCTTCGGCGCAGCGTCGATCCGCGCATCGAAATCACCTTCGAGCCGACGTCCCCCGAATTGACCATCAATTGTGACCCCGCCCAAACCCACAGCGCCATCCTCAATTTGTGTCTCAATGCGCGCGACGCCATGCCGGAAGGGGGCACTTTAACTCTACGGACCGGGATAATCAAAATCGAAGGCGAGAACAATGACTTGGACGGCGTCGAACCCGGGCTGTATGGGGAAGTCCAGGTCATAGACAACGGGGTGGGGATGACTGAGGCGGTGCGCCAGCGCATCTTCGAACCTTTCTACACCACCAAGACCCGAGGCATCGGTCTGGGACTCGCCACCGTTTATGGCTCAGCCCGGAGTCACGGCGGGTTCGTCCGAGTCGAAAGCGAGCAAGGTAGCGGCTCGACGTTCCGGCTCGCGTTCCCTCTCTGTTTGAGCGAGCAAGCTGCCGCGCAGGTTCCGGCAAGCGCTGACCACGCCAAGCTTGAGCTCCGTGTGCTTTTGGCCGAAGACGAGCTAAGTGTGGCAAAAGCGACCCGGGGATTGCTGGAGCAGCTTGGATGCTCGGTGTGCGAGTGCCGAGATGGGGAGCAGGCAGTGAGCGCGTTTCGTCAAACTCCAGACGACTTCGACGTTGTACTGCTTGATCTCTCGATGCCGCGCCTTTCGGGAGCCGAGGCGCTCAAGAAGATACGCGCAATCAACCCGCGTATGTCGGTGGTGATCACGAGTGGCTATACCGCAGACACTACCGTCCAGAGCTTGCTCGAGGCTGGCGCAGCGGAGTTCGTGGCCAAGCCGTACACGCTCGAGACGTTGTGCAACGCGTTGTCAGAGGCAGTCCGACGAGGCTGAGCCAGCATGCTCGCGTGCTGCGAAAAAGTGGTCCCGTCGTTGGTCCGACGCCTGTGCCACACGAGAACGACGAGCACCAACAGCTTTCCGTCCTACTTCTGGATCTCCGCCACAGCAGTCTGCAGCTCGGTGGAGAACGCGCCGTCCGTGCGACTGATCTCGGAGCCTGTGTCCCAGAGCAGGGGCACCATGTTACGAGTCAAGGCAGCCTTGAACACCGACCCCATCCAGAGGCTTCGCGAGGCCGGCTCGCGCGGGTAGTTGGTGCCGCGTGTGACCCCAAACTCTCCCAATATGACGGGTATTTTCTTCTGGCTACTGAATGTGGCGAGCTTGGCGAACAGATTCGTTAGCGCCGTCTTCTCCGCATCCGTACCCCATGTCTTCTGTGGAGAGCCCCAGCTCTCGACCGTGTCGAGGCCGCAGAAGGTGTAAGGCGTGTAGTAGTGAATGGATAGGAAAAGCTTGCCTTGCCCGGCCGGATCGTTCGGGACGGTGAAAGCGTCAACGCAGGTCTTGTCGATGTCCGTAGTAAAACCCGCAATCAACAGGGCGCGCGTCTTATTGTAACCGGCTTGTCCACGCACCGTGGTCACGAATAGCTGATTGAGCGAATTGAGGGCGGCGTAGTCCGGCGTCCCGTTGGAATCGCCGTTCACGTAGAAGTTTGCCTCTTCATTCAGCCCTTCGAAGATTAGCGCATGCCCGACGGAGCTGAAAGCCGTGGCGATTTGGGTCCAGTACGAGGCGAATTTAGTTTTGACGTCGTCGGTGAGCTTGTATTTATTCGCGTTGCTTTCGTTGTAGATCCAACCACCATCCCAGTGGATGTTGACGACCGAGTACATGCCTGCAGCTTCGATCCAACCTACCACTTCCTTGACGCGGTTCATCTTGGTCGAGTCGACTACTCCGTTGACCGCATAGGTGTCCCAAGCCACTGGCACGCGCACCGTCTTGATGCCGCGGCTGGCGATCCCCTTGATGTAGGCCTGCGAGATGAGAGGCTGCCCCCAGCCGGTTTCCCACGACGTGGTGTTCTCGAGCGTGTTGCCGATATTGGTTCCCCAACCCATGGCTTTGGCCATAGTCGCTGCGTCCACGGCACTAGCACCGGCTACGGCCAAGGATCCGCCGATGGGTGCGCTGCCGCCAGTGACCGCGTTGCCACCGCTTGCCCGACTCCCACCAGTGGCTGGGGTGCCACCTGTCGATGTCGAGCCGCCTCTTGTAGAACTTCCGCCGGCGGCCGGGGTTCCTCCGCTTGGGGCGGCACCGCCCATCGCAACGCTTCCCCCGGTGGCTGCGTTGCCGCCCGCAGCCTTCGTGCCGCCGCTACCCGTTCCGAGCGTGCCACCTGTCGCAGCTCCACCAATGCTCGTCGCGCCTCCGAGTGCTGTCGAACCGCCGGCCTGTGTGGCCGCCGATGAACCACCAGTGTTCATTCGGCCTCCCGTTGCAACTGAACCGCCCGCTTGAGGGCCGCCAGTATTCGCGACGCCTCCCGAAGTCACCGCTCCTCCTGCGGCTCCAGCTCCGCCGACGCCGAGAGCACCACCCGAACTCTCGGAACCATTCGAGCTTTGTGGGCCGCTACATCCCACAACTACAGCAGCCACGGCTAGTCCACACGCAACAAGACGCTTCATGGGGGTACAGTTGCTGCATCTCCAGCTTTCCGTCCAGAAATCGTGGGCTCGGCGGCGTTCGGTGCCGGCTCGAGGTTACGAGTGGTCCTTTGAGCGAATTCGAGGCAGTCGTGATTGTCCTTCCGCGGCAGGTCGTTCAAGGCTTGAGCGAGTCTAAGGCGGTGGACTAGCCGTCCGTCAAGCTAGGACTTGTCGAGCAACTGATGGGCCTCTTGGACTGTCGCGACGGTTGGAGCGCTGTAGCCGACTTCCTTGCTCGCCCGAGCGAGTTGTAGCTTGGCCATGGCACTACTCGTGACTCTTATGACGCGACGCACGGCACACTTGGCGAGGAATTCCTGTGCTCGCTTGATCTGCGCCACGGCGTTTTCGGTTGCAGGACGAAACGCGCTAATCAGTTTCTGGAGCCCCGACGTAGTTCAGCTCATCCAACGCCACCGGACGGATCCTTTGGCCGAATCTCAGAAATCCCGACGCCTGATTGGCTCACCCAGAGATTCACGTGACGAGGTAGAAGTGTCTTTCCACGTCTGGCAGAAAATGAAGTCTCACGAGACCAACGCGTCGATTGGTGCGCGAGAAGCTGAGCCACTGGATACTATCGTGGGATGACAGCGATATTGCGAACCTCGACCCACTCGTTGCCGGTAGTCGTTCTTGCGATATTGTTGGCGTCGCACGACTGCGCCTGCGATGCGAATGGTGGCACGAACGCTTGCGTCGCCAAGCTGAACGGATTGGGCGACGATGCGGGCCGTTTCCCGCGAGACGAAGGCAAGGGGGGCAACGGTATTGGCGGCAACACAGCGTTCACCGCCGGCAGGGGAAACCATGTGGTGGCAATGGTCCAGTCGTCGAAGAGCCAAGCGACGGAACTCACCGACGACGACGTTAACTCCATGGTTGCACACGCCGTGGAAATTGCCGGTGGATTGGCGTTCATCCAGGATGGTCAAACAGTCGTCTTGAAGCCGAACCTGCTGACTCCATTTGCCGACTGCTGGAGTGGTGGCGCCGGGCTTTCCCCGACCGTCAACGGTGTCACGACCGACTATCGTGTTACGAAGGCTGTGGCAAGTCTCGTTCGACAACGCGATCCGACCGGTATGATCATCGTAATGGAAGGTTCGAATCGGAATACGCTGACAGCATTCTCGATGCTCGGATACACGCGAGCCAATTTCGGTGACCTGGTGGACGAATTCGTCGCTCTGGAAGGAGCGGGATGCAGCAGTCGGAGTGACTCGGGTCTCGTTGAGAGACCGAGCGCAAGTGGTAGGCCATATTGGGTCAACGAACGCTACTACAACGCGGAGGTCGTGATCAGCGTTGGAGCCATGAAGACGCACAACCGGACGGGCACTACCGGATGCGTCAAGAACCTGGGAATTGGCGCAACGCCAAGCGCGCACTACTCCGTCTCGACCAGCGACGGAGATTGCACGCGCAACATGCACGAGGCCAGTCTCCCGGGCTATATCGATCACGGCAGTGCCGGACTCGCCGACTTCATTAGTGAATTCTACAGTGTGCGACCCGCAGATTTCGCTGTCATGGACGGGCTGCAGGGGCTGCAACATGGGCCATGTACACCGAATGCGCCGGAGTCCGACAGGATGAACATGCGGCTCATCTTGGCTGCAAGGAATGCAATCGCGCTCGACGCAACTCAGGCGCGCCTCATGGGTTGTGACCCCGAGAGCGTGCTGCATTTGGTCAATCTTGCTGCCTATGGTCTCGGACCAGTCCGTTCAGCCCTGATCGACGTGCGTGGCGTCCGGCAAGGAACCGAGCAGACGCTTTCCGTCGAGGATATGCGCCAACTATTTGCCAGTGGAGTTTCGGACGTCTGCGCGTTCTGAGGCATACCGTTCGTCAATACGCACAAGCGCCATCGATCGACAGCTCCGCTCCATAGTCAGGCCGGATGAGACTTTCTTTTGTGGTTGGTCCGGTGCGATTACTGCTGGGTGCGCCTTGTCGTCGAGATAGACGTCAGCGAGGTACAAATTCACAATCTGGCGGCGCAGAGCGTCGCTTGGCAGATCGGATGCGCCGATCGGTGGCGATTGAGTTCTGCCGGCTGCGTGCCGGCCGGAAGCCGTTCCCGATGATCCGCCCTTGGCCGGCACGCCCCAAGCTGCACTTGGCGCTTCGCGCCATGCCCTTTGCGAGGGCACTGTTGACCTCCACGGACTCACTACGCGGACTGCGTGCACTCACGGCTCGTGATGCCTTGCTGCTGGCCACCCCGCCAGCATTCGACGGTTTGCGCAGACGCACAGCAGAGCCTGCACCTTGCTGACCTATCGGAGCTGCACCAACTCGGGTTGACGCCCTCAACTCACACGACATAGCGAGCTATTTCGCCCCTCGAGCAACCCCTCGCGCCAGCATCGGGAACAATCGACGTGCGACCAAGCTTCGTGGTCACGTCGAACCGACCAAATGGCCCAGAAAATGCCCCGGACGTCAACACACGTCGCGATGAGCACCGATCAATGCCGAATGCGGGCAGCGTGACTTTGACAATTGGTAGCGGTCGACCTAACCTGTGCGGCAAAATGGCGGATAGTCGAGATTTCGTGGGCAAAGGCGTGTTGATCGGTACTGCGGCGCTGGCGGTTGCTCTGCTTGCGTGTAGGACTGCGGATTTGTCTGGAAAGGGGGCTGAGGTAGTTACATCTCAGAGTGCGCCAGTCGACAGCGGATTCGATCCGAGCACCTGCACGCATTTGGGGTTCGTTGTTGGCAGTGGCGGTGGGGCCTTCGGCGGCGGCTGGATCTCCAATGAGAGTCTAGTCAACTATGCCATGAACGATCTCCGGAATAAGGCTGCTGAGAAGGGAGCAAACTTCGTCCAGCATGATGCGCCGCAGATGGGCGTTAGTGGCGACAAGAATGGCACGAGTACCACCACCGCGACGGTCAGCGGCAACGCGTACGCTTGCAGTGGGCAGAAATCTGCGGCGGTCACCGTGACGCCGGTCACAAGTCCGGCAGTGGCGCCGGTACGGCCACTACCAGAGGGGGTCGCCGGCTTCCGCCTCGGTAGCACGGTCGAGCAAGCCAAGAAGATCTGCGAGGACGCAGGCCACCAGTTCACACTGAGTGATGCTTCGGCGACTTGTTCGAGCAGTGTCGTGGATCTGAAGGCTCCTAGCGAGGTCGCAATTACGTTCTGCGACGGGCAGTCTTGCGGGATTGAGGTGACGTTGCTTCCGCCACCAGAGAACCTAGGGCGTTTTATCGCTTCGCTGAGTAAGCAGCTGACCGCTCACTATGGTGAGAAGACGGCAAACAAGACGGACCTGAAGCAGTGCCCCAATCCGGCGGAGCTTGCACAGTGTGTCATGAAAGACACTGCCCATGTGCTCCACGAGTGGAGTTGGCCGAGCAAGCATTCGGTGCGACTGAGCTCGGGGAAGGAAAAGGACAGGCCCTGCGCGAAACTGACCTATCTTACGCCAGAGTTCGCCAAGACGCGCGTTCCCGGGCCTGCGATTTAGTCGAGATGCCAGAGACTTCTTCCCACCCACTTTCGCGACGCCACTTCGCCATTTGCATCAGGACGATTCCGTTATCGTCCAGCCCGGCAGACGAACGATGAACAGAGACCGCCTCGCTCCGCGTAGTGCTACCTGTTGCTGGATAGGCCCGGTCCTCGCAGCAGTCGCCGCGTGCGCCGGTGCGAAACCATTGCCTGCGTCCGATATCGCACCAGCGAAGGCAGACGCCACGCCGAGAGTCGCTCCATCAGTGAGCGCGTCCGATGCCGCAATTGCGACGGCAGATGCCACGCCGAGAGCCAAACCAGTAAGCGCCGCCGCCACGGCGAGCGTTGCAAGCGCGAGTGCCGACAGAAAACCTGCTTTCGACGTGCCCTATTGGCCAACGCCGCAGCCGGTTATCGAGAAAATCCTGGAACTGGCTGAAGTCAAATCCACCGACGTTGTCTACGATTTGGGGTGTGGGGACGCACGCAGCCTCGTCACTGCAGCACAGCGCTACGGGGCGACAGGGGTTGGCGTCGACATTGATGTGCGCATAGTAAACCTAGCGCGCGAGAATGTGCGTCGTCATGGCGTTGAGCACCTCGTCCAGATCAAACTCGGGGACATGTTTTCCGTCGACCTCTCGAAGGCCGACGTCGTCTTCCTGTATTTGCTCGACAGAACACTCGAGCAGCTCAGGCCCCAACTCGAGAAGATGCGTCCCGGAACGCGCATTGTCGCGCACGAGTATCCACTACCAGGCGTCAAGCCCAACAAGACGGTACGGTTTTCTGGTCCGCTCGACGGACCCCCCGGCACGGATGAAGGGGCCACCCAGAAGACGCACCTGCTCTATCTGTGGAAGCTGCCCCTGCTCGCGCGGCCGAAAGCGGCTCGTTCGAGGTAGCGCACCCGTCGATTCGTTGCCCATCACACCCTAATCTGCTTGTCATGCAATTCCAATTCGGCCCTGCGCACGCAGTACCTCGAATTGAGTATTGAGCTGTGCGGTTTCGAGCTGCTCGCGGAATTCAGGATTCTTCAGCGCGTAGGCGTCGAATGCCAGTTGTGAGAACACCTCCACACTGAGGCCATTTTGGACTGCCATTTCCGCCGCATGTGCGAGCCTGGCTTGCAGCGCCTCCGGTCCGGTTCCTTTCGGATCGGCCTCGGCTAACGGGACTGCATTCGAGATGTCGTTGGGCCGGTTCATTTTCAACTCCAGACGCACGCCTTTCGCACGAGTGTCCTTTCCCGAGATCATCTCGGGAGCTCGGCTGAATGCTAGCGACAGCTCCCAGATTAAGTCCGCCAGCGAATAAGGCAAGGGGGCACGGCCAGCGGAAGGCCGGTCCGCGCGTCTCGGCTCCAATCCACAGAGAGACCATTTCGAGTACTGAGGTGCGCCGTTCGTACCAGTTCCTCTCGATGGTCAGGCCGGATGAGTCCTCCTTTTATTGTCTATCCGGCGCGATTGCTGCGGAGTCCGCATTGCCGTCGTGTTGGACGCCAGGGAAGCGCAAATTCGCAATCGGTCGGTCAAGGGGCGCCTGTTGGCAGCTCGGATGACCGATCCGTGTCGAAGGCTGGTGTCAGCTGCGTGCCGGTATTGGGTCGTGCCAAGGAATCCTCCCTTGGCCGGCACGCCCCACGCTTTACTTGGCGCTTTGCGCCAGCCATGCCCTCTTCGAGGGCACCGCTTCTTCACGTCGACAATGGAGGCGCCGTCGAGAAAGAAGGAACCGTCAGACTCGGCTGCCCGGAGAGCGCCGTTCGGACTGCCTTTGCCAGAATCTCGGCAGTGTACGGTTTGACCACCCAAGAAACGCCTCTTTTTAGCGCTGCTTCGGCGCGCTCGGTTGCGGCATAGCCGCTGACCAAGATGGCCTTTTGAGCTGGAAAATACGTTTGTATTCGTTGATAGACCTCCAGCCCGTCGAGATTTTGGTGCAGCACCATGTCCAAGATGACCAGATCATACGGGCTCTTTCCCACCGCGGCGCTCTCGGCAAATCGATCGCACACCTCCTGGGCATTGCTCAGCGTATCGACCTCGTAGCCGAGGTGAGATAGCACTCGACGACAAGTGCGCAGTTGGGTCCGGTCATCGTCGAGAACAAGGATTCTCGCGCTACCCCGATGTAATATCTCAGATATTCGCTCACTCGGAAGAACCTCGTTGGCACACGGGAAGTACAGGGTAAACGTCGTGCCGCTGCCCAACTTGCTCGTGAAGTTGATGTATCCGTCGTGCTCTTTGACGACACTGTGCACGATAGCCAAGCCGAGTCCACTGCCGCTTTGTTCCCCGAGGTGCTTTTGGCTGAAGAATGGTTCGAAGATGCGGACACGATGCGGCTCGGCAATGCCGTCACCGTTGTCCGAGACGGTTAGAATCGCGTAATTGCCAGCCGGAACCTCATCGAAATCAGCAACTGGCTCAGTGAGCTTGCTCGAAGAGAGGCGCACGACGACACGACCACTGTTGCGAATTGCTTCTACTGCGTTGCGGGTGAGATTGGCAATGGCGCGCCCAACATGGGATTCAGATGCACGTATCACCAACGGGGCGCCGGGCACCTCGTGTGAGATTTCGACGTTCTGATTCAGGCGTTGGAGTGCACACAGTGAGTCACCGGTCAGGCACGCGGTCACTATTTTGGCGAGATCAACAGGTTCCTTCGTGGTTCGTCCCTGCCGACTCATGGTCAGCAAATCCTTGATGGTTTGAGCGGCGCGCAGCGAAGAACCTTTGATGCTCTGCAGATCCTCACGCAGTTCGGCGATGGCTTCGGGGCTCGGCACCGGCTGGTCCAGCACACGAATCATGATGTCGGGGAGAGCCACGAGCGGACCAAGGACGTTGTTGAGGTCATGCGCAACGCCTCCCGCTAGCACACTGAGCGCCTGCATGCGCTTGGCGGTGGCCATTCGTTCTTGCTCTTGGGCGGTTCGCCCGCTGAGCTTGATCTGTTCGATGATATCTCCGTGTAAGGATACGGTCTTCAGAGAGGTGGCGATCAGATCCCGAATCATTTGGTACGCATGCATGTTCTTGGCGAACTCGAAGATTGCGACACCGAGTGGCTCGTTGTCGAACACCAGCGGAAACACGAGCAGCGTGTATCGGCGCCCGGCGGGCAACGTCCCAGGCGGAAACAATGCTCGCGCTTCGAACTTACCGCTGGACGTTGCGATCGGACGCCCATCGAGAAGGGCGACGAGCGGCTCGAGCTCAGCCTGGCTGCTGTCCACGAATCGTGAAAACCACCCAGTGTTTAGCCCTGCACGTGGCAACGCCTCGCTCAAAGCTTGCCGGAATGATTCCAAGTTGAGGGAAACTGAGATTCTCTCGCCGATGGAGATGGTGCTCATGATAGTGGTGTCTGCAGCGGCTGGACTTCCAGCCAGCTCGCGTTGACGGGCGCTGGCGACCCGTTCGCAGGCGTCACTCCATAGCTCTGACACGTCGCTCGCCGAACATTCTGAAAGCCGATCAAGAGTCTGGCGACGGGAATCGGGGATCTGAAGATCGTCGAGGATACCGTACAACACTTCGCGAATCGGCAGATCGGCTGCTTGACCCTTTGCTGAATCCGCTGCGCAATCCTGCAATTTCGGACTGGAAATTGCTGCGGCCGCTGCGGTTTGCGCACCATCTTGCGAATGCAGCTTCGTCGCATTCGGTTGATCAATGATCCGTTGATTGGAGCGGGCCCGGCAGCCGCAAGAACGTCGGGGGACGAGGCGAGCTGGCAACTCCTCGACCAGTGCAACTACTTTGCCGTCGATCTGATCGAGTACTAGTTGCAATGCGCATCTCGCCATTGCTGAATAGGGCTGTGCCACCGTCGTGAGGGGTTGATTTGCATTGACGGATTCTGGAATGTCGTCAAAACCCGTAACGGCCAGATCCGAAGGCACTCGATAGCCGTGCTTGCGAAGGGCATCCATCGCACCGAGTGCCATCAAGTCGTTGGCCGCAACGACCGCATCGATCCGAACTTGCCGAGACAGCAGGTCTTCCATGGCGCTCTGGCCGCGAGACCACTGGAAAGAACCACAGGCCACCAATGCCGGATCATAGTCAATCGAATAGCGCTCGAGCGCCGCCCGGTAGATCTGAAAGCGCGCATGTGCTTCTGGACTACCAGCTGCGCCTTGGATGAATGCCACATGGCGAGCGCCATGTTCGCCGAGCATATGCTCCATGATCGCATCCATGCCTTGCCGATTGTCGACAACCACACTAGGAACGTTTGGGATGGCCAACCCCAAACTGCAGAGTGGCATGCCGCGAAAGCGCTGTAAGAAGCGAGCAAGACCTGCGACACCACAATGCGTCCCAAGCGTGGTCGACAGGACGATGACTCCATCGACAGAGCCGGGTGCGAACAGTTCGTAGATCGAGTTGTAGGCGGTAGACTTGGGGTTGGGTTCTTCGAGGGCCCGGCCGTACACTGACAAAAGATTAAGGTCATGCTCACGGCAGCTCTGGTCGAGCGCATCGCGGATCTCGGCTTGGTATCCACCTGAGAAGGGGCTGATGTAATCAAAGAATGCGGCAATAGTCAGCTTGCGTCGAGTGATTGACGCAGATGGAAAAGCGTTGGGGTTGGACACGCCACTCATGCAGATGGCTCATTCCGAGGACGGCGTGAAGTGCCATTGATGCCATTGGGTGGCGTCGACTGTGGGTCAACTACGTTACCGCGACGCAGCGCACTGGTCCCATTCATGGCACGACGGTGAATTGCCACATCGAGTCAAACGGCCATCCGAGCGGTGGCTTAAGTTTGGTTGATCCCGTGGCGGCGCATTTGCCATGGAATCAGAGTCCAAACCGACGTCCCATGTTCTCATACCGCTCGAACTTCGGCACTCTAGCGGGCTCCCAGGGCAGCGAAATGTCCTACATCTGAGCACCTTGGGAAGTAGCTGCGCGCGTTGGCGTTGTAGAGGCGATCGACGTACGCTAAGGGGTCGTAGTTGTTGGTATGGACGAGGTGGTTCAGATGATCCTTGAGCGCGAAGTCCGGAGTTCAGCAGTAGTTCGAGATTGTTTGGTTTAGGTTCCCTCCTCGTCGAGTCGGGGCACCCATCGCTGATGGTCACGCTCACAGAACCGTACTTGTTCAAGCGCTATCGAAGGGCCTGCGTTGGTTGAGCGGAAGTCGGGGACCGGTACGTCATAGTCAAGCTTTGTAGTCACGACGAACCAAACAAACAGTCCCGAAGGCATACCCCAGACGCCCCTACCCATGGCCAATAGGTCGAAGCCCGAGTCTGCCTTGAGGTGCGCCGTTCGCAATTTCTTCCTTGACGGCTTCGGCCCCCTGCGGTCAGACTGTTCGAGTCACACGACCTATATGACTCGTTCATCGCTCACCCTCCGCGCACTCGTACTCGTCGTAGTACGGCTTTCTGTTGTGCCCTAGGGGAATCGAGCAAATCTGACCAACGTCCCCGACCGGCACCGCAACCGGCCGGGGTTTTCGTATTTCTGGTCGGCGCGGTGCTCCCCAATGCCACGGAGTACCCCCAATGCCTCATTACAGCGGAGCAGAGATCCTCATTGCCCAATTGGAGCGTCACGGGATATCAATCATCCCCGGGATCCCGGGTGGCTCCAATCTGCCGATCTACGACGCGCTCGGCTGTTCACGGCTACGCCACGTCCTTTCGCGCCATGAACAGGGCGCAGGGTTCATTGCGCAGGGCATGGCGCGTTCGACGGGCAATGCAGCAGCCTGTCTGGTGACCTCGGGTCCCGGCGCAACGAACCTGCTCACCTCCATTGCCGACGCCCATGCCGATAGCGTTCCCCTGGTGGCGATTGCCGGACAGGTTCCGACCGCGTTGCTCGGCACCGATGCATTTCAGGAGATCGATCTAACCGCGATGGCGATGTCGATCTCGAAGCACGTCTTTTTGCCGCGTTCTGCCGCGGAACTGGCGGATACCGTGGTGCAGGCGTTTACACTAGCCACTTCGGGACGTCCCGGCCCCGTCGTCATCGATATCCCGAAGGACGTGCAGCAGCAACGCGTGTTCTTGACGCAGCTGCCTGCACCAGCCGAGAAGCCCCGAATCGCGCGCTCTGCGGTGCAGCCGATCGCGAAGGCAGTCGCACTGATGAAGACCGCACAACGTCCCGTCTTGTACCTAGGCGGCGGCGCCAGCAGTCCCGCGGCGGCACGCGCCTGTGAACGCCTCGCGCGCCATTGGGACGCGCCGATTGCGCTCTCGTTGATGGCCCTCGGAGCCATCGCCGCCGATCATCCGCTCTGTCTGGGTATGTTGGGTATGCACGGGGCAATCACGACCAATCGCATGCTCGCCGAGGCCGACTTGGTGTTGACAATCGGTGCCCGCTTCGATGACCGCGCCACGGGGTGCTCCGGCACACTGTGTCCCCAAGCGCGAGTGATCCACGTGGACATCGATCCGACGGAACACCAGAAGCTGCAACCAGCAGATGTCGCCATCATTGGTCAAGCCGAAGAGGTCGCGATTCGCCTGTGTGCCGGTCTCGGCGCACCAATAGCGCGCGGGTCGAGTCGTAGCGTCGCCGAGTGCCGCGCCGCCGATCCCAATCATCTCTGTCCGCCCGATCCCAGGGATCCCCGCGGGATTTTGACGTACATGGCCGACATCGTCGGTCCCGATGCGTTTATCGTGACCGACGTCGGTCAGCACCAAATGCGTGTGGCTCAAAGTTACCCGTTTCGGCGGCCGCGCCGTTGGTTGACCAGTGGTGGCCTCGGCACGATGGGCTTCGGTATCCCCGCCGCCCTCGGTGCAGCGCTCGCGAATCCCAACTCAGAGGTCCTGTGTTTCACCGGTGATGGAAGCTTGATGATGAATCTGCAGGAGCTAGGTACTTTGGTGGAAGAGCAGGCGAACGTCACCATCATCGTGATGGACAATCAAAGTCTCGGCCTCGTCGGTCAGCAGCAGGATCTATTCTATGGGCAACGCCGCACAGCCTGTGACTATCGCAGGCCCTGCGACGTCGTGGCGCTGGCCAAGGCATTCGGTCTTCACGCTTGCGATATCGCTGAGCAAGATCCGGGTCCCGCAATTGAACTTTTGCGCTCTCGTCGAGGGCCAGTCCTGCTGCGACTTCCGACTAGCGCTCAGGACTACGTGTTCCCCATGGTGCCGCCGGGCGCGGCGAATGTAGACGCGATGACAGCAATCGCGCGAGACGAGCAGAGCAAGGTCGCGTAATGGAACCGACCTTCTCCACTACCGCAGCAGCGATCCCGCTCTAGCCCGATCGCCCATCGGATCGCCGTCGAAAGTGAGCTGCCGCGTTTGCGAGCGAAACCCACCAACGCAGTCGGCAGGCTCGAACTGCGGTGGCGCCGGATCGCACGATGGAATTGTCAGTGCTTACAGTGACATGGACGATTCGGTGCACTGCCCCCTGAACTGAGGAATGCCGCGACCGTATGTCCCAGACAAAAGGGAGATCGGTCATGAAGTTCAGTTGCTGCCTGCTGGCTTGTGCGTCGTGGTTACTGCTTGGATGCGGTAGTGATTCCACAAATAGCGGAAGCACTGCGTCGGCCGGCGAAGATTCCCCAGATGTGAGTTCGGTCGAAACGAGCGAGGCAAGCGCCAAAGAAGCGCAATCGGTATCAACGTTGGGGGACGTCAAGCAAGTCATGCAGATGTTCGTCGAGGATGACCCAACCTTGGACCTAAGTCTCAGTGCGCTCGAAAATGCGACAAATGTCGAGTCGCGTTTGACGTCTGTTCTTGCAACAGCGTGCCCAACCGTGGCCGTGCAGCATGAGCGCGCGTCAACCGAAGTTACCGCGGTATTGGACAATTGCAGCTTGGAATCGGGTATCAACGTCAGTGGCAAAGTGACCGCTGCGATCACGAGGCGCGAACTGGGTCCAGGCGGCGAATTATCTGTGGCATTCAGTTTCGCGAAATTGACGCTGGGAGAAGTCGTCGTGGACGGTGAAGTCATGGTGACGACCACCGATCTAACATACTACCCAATGACGGCCGAGCTCCAGATATCGCCCCTGGGAAAGCTAACTTTCGCTGGCACGGCCGCCCTGCGGGTCGCAAAACCACCGGAAGCCACTCTAAACGGAACCGGCGAATTTACCAGTGAAGGGTCGTCGGACGCCAACGAGATCGCGACGAACGATTGGACCTGTACGGGTGGCACCCCGAGCCTCATCACGGTTGTGAATATGCATCGCATCTACGGTCAATGCCACGCTAACGCCGGGACGCTGGACGTGAAGAAGACCTATGACTGCTCGAAGAGCGTTGGAAAACAGACGCTGAAACAATCCGTGCAGGCAAACGTAGCGTTGCAGTGGTCCAGCATGACCCCCACGGACGATGTCATCGAGGCCCAGTTGACCACGACGATCAACAATCAGAAGAAGACGGGCGAGCTCACTGCTGTGACGCTTCCGTGGAGCTGCGACTGAATCCCGGCAGGGTGGCACACGACCGGACTCAGGACGAAGTGAGTGGATAGCTCATACGTTCCTCGATGGAGCACTCTGGAGACGAAGCTGCGCGTTCGAGAAAGCTCGCGAGCGCAGATTCAGGATGGGATGAACGCTCACTGCTTGCAACTGAGATTTAGAGCTACCTGTGCGCCCGGCTTCATGCGAAAGCTCGCTTCAGCTGTGCAGTCGGCACTATTTTCGTCGAGGCGCCCGGCATAGACCAGCGCTTTGCCCGATGGTGGTGCGTCTGCTCGCCGCTTCCCGCTTAGTGTTGCGGTGTACGTCCCGGGTTGCGCATGGATATCGCGGATGCAGGGGCAGGCGCCGCCGCAATGCTGGCTGACGTGGATGCGCCGATCCCATCGGTCGAGCCAGGTGCCTCGATTGGGGATTCGACGGACCCGCGGAGGCTCGTAGGGACACTCCTTGCATGCACAGCTGGGGCAGTGGGAACCGCACCCAGGGTTGAGAATCACCGGCTTGCCGCGCAACTCGAGTGACAGCGAATGCTCGTCGTCGATGAACACGTCGGCCCCCGTGTCGTTCGTAACATGAAATGCGACGTCGGAGTCGTCTAGCCACGATCTAGCATCGTGAACCACGCTCAGAACCTCGTCGTTTGGTGACGACGCCTCTGGGGGCGCTGCGTCCAGTGTCGCCACCTCTGGGGGCGTCGCATCGGGAGGTGCTGCGTCTTTCACCGCCGCGTCAGCGTCGTGCATCGCGACTGTGCGTAGCGAATGCTGCGAAGCGCTCGCATGAGGTGTGGCTTGGCCAGCAGGCACCGGCGAGCCATGACAGCCAGCGATGAGAAGGGCCCAAACCGGCGTTCTGGATAGGTTCATATGCTCTTTCACGGCGCTCCACTGCGGACTATCACCTGCAAAGTGTTCCTGTCACTATCATCCGATGACTCGAGCCACCCTTGGTGATATCCATCGACACCAGCCAAGACCATACGTCGGCAATGCTCAATGCAGCGCCAAATCTGGAACCTCGGTGCGCATTTTTTCCTCGGAAGCTCACGACTCGCACGGGAATCAGACTGGCGGCTAGGAAAGCCTAACGTTTTGGCGTTGTCCAGCGCTGCAGTGCAGTGAGCTCGGAACTGGCAACTAACGCGGGCTCGTGCGATCTAGGCGCTCACCGCCCCGCTAGTTGACGGATCCTTTGGCTTCCGGCGTGCTCGACTGGAAACGACCTTCGAAATGCGCGGGTCAGCGATCTCGACGAGCGCGGTGCCAACTTCGCCCAAGTGTTCGAGCTTCTGGGTTGAATCCGAGAGACCCGATCGCTCCCAGCGCGGTCGAGAGCTCGCGCTTTGCCTTGATCGCTTCCAGTCACGGCGGCTTGGACTTGTGCGACATCACTCCAGTCCCCCGTTTGGGCCGGTGTGATCCGAATCTAAGCGTGACCATCGTAGCGGCGGAGGTTGTAGTCTTGGGCCGCGACATTGCCCCATTGCCCCATTGCCTCAGGTGCTTTGGAACGTCGAGCCGTTGCTATTCGGTGTGCCGGTGCGATCGAAGTGAGTGAAGGGATCCGAAGTAGGTGTCCTTGGGCTCGCTGGCCGCGTATCGAGGGTGCGTCACTTATTACGGAGAGTTTTTCCGGGGGGTTGACTTTCTTCCATTCGGAGCGCCCCAACTTTCCGTGAGCCGTGCCACTTGCGGAGGCTCGCATCAATGCGCATTACGATCTTCATCATGGCGAACACGAAAACGGTGATGGTGGTGGGGGGCAAAGGAGGACTCTCTCAACACTATCGTGAGGCGGTTGAGGGTGAGGGATACGACCTTATTCACTTCGAGAATAGGATCCCCGCGAAAGGTCGCCACGGCCTAGGAAAAGCCGCATTGGTTGTCATTATGGTGAGTATGATTTCCCACGCCCTCGCGCAGCAAGTGCGGGACCTTACCCCCGCGGGTGCCCCAATCGTCTACCTGAAATCCCCTTCAGTGTCCGCGCTGCGCGCCGTCGTGTCCGAACAGGCGGGCTGAGTGCACTGGTGTGGCTCATAGAAGGTTTCTTGCGCGCCGATGGCCGACGCCAGGCCGTCCAAACCGTCTCGTTTAGCCTAGCGATCGTGTGAAGCAAAAATAGGTTAGATAGCGCGTACATCCGCGAAGCAGTTCTGTAGCAGCAGAGTAGAAATGTCGGCTCTGCGCAAAGTAGAAATGTCGGGTTCACGGTACGTGACCGGGCATGTTGCCCGCAATCTACACGAAACAACGAGCACCTCGCACCTCGAGCAACCCCTTTGCGCCAGCACCGGGAACACCCGCGGTGCGACAAAGCATCGTGCTCACGATGGATCGACCAAGAGGACCGGAATTTGCCTCGGACGTCACTAGACAGCCCCGAATCAGCACCAAGTCCGTGAGCGATATGCGAGGTATTCTTCGCCAAAGCGCCGAAGCAGCTGGCTTTCCTCGACGCGATACCATATCGAGAGTTCCGCTCCGCCGAGCATACCGAATAGCCACCCGCTCCAGGAGCCGTGTTGCAGGGGGTAGCCAACGAACCACAGGGCAAACCCCACGTACATCGGATGTCGCAACTTTGCGAACAATCCTCGAGTCACCAGTCCGTGTCGGGGACGCCGCAAGAGGAGTTGAGCCGCTCCGCCAATGACCAGAAGGGAACCCAAGGCCGTTGCTCCCGTCCCCAACGTACGTGCCCACGGGGGCGGATACCAGCGTAGAGGGTCGTTTTCGCACAGGCTGAACCAACCCATCCAAAGGGCGCACATACCTGCAAACACGACGACCTGCCACGGCTTTCGCGGCTCGAGTTGGCCGCGAGCGACGAGGAGCTCGTAGCCAGTGCGCAGGACGGAACCCACCACGAACAGCAGGATGGAAACGAAATAGAGTCTCACGGATCACCTCGAAGAGTGGATGACGCGATGTTGATAGGGCGAGGGGCGCACTAGAGCGGGCGGATCGGGATGCAGTATTGGACGCGCAGCTGGCCCTGAGCGTCGGGGTGCGTTTCCGCATAGAGTTCGAACCCAGGTCCCCAATCGGGAAGAAAACCGCTATTGGGCAGCCACGACGAGTAGAGTTCTTCCCAACCGTTTGCGATCTCGCGCGGCACTTTGCGGCAATCGCATACGGCGTAGGTCCCTAACGGAAGCGTGCCGTAGTTGATCTGAGCCGTGGGGCCTAGTTCCTTGTCTACTGCGATGCAGGCATCGTAACGACAATGCTCCTTGAGGGTTACCGAATCGTCGTCGCGTGGTACCCCGATGAGGAGTGTTTGCGGGGTGACCAAGCCTCGCGACTGAGCCCAGCGGAGGAGTGTCGCCCAGGCTTCTGCCAGAGTGGGCGCGCCGTAGTCACCAAAGTGACGCACGTAGGCGAACCGGTAGCCAGGCAGTGTTTCGATGGTCACGACCGGACAGGACCGGTCGGAGGTGTCGCTAGCCATGGACTCAGTATGCGAGCTGAGCTGAGTCTCGGCATTTCGTGGGTTGCTAACCGCTTGCGAAATCTTGCTATCAGGCGAGCTTCGATATGTGCTCGCACTGACGCCGAAGTGCAGCTTGAATGCTCGAGCGAAGTTCGACGGGGTGCTAAACCCGCAAGACAGCGCGACGTCCGTCACGGCGCGATTGGGGTGATACCGAAGGAATTGCGCCGCCCGTTCGAGCCGAACGCGGTTCAGCCAGCCGTAGACGGATTGTCCGACAACCGCAGTAAACACGCGGTGAAAGTGATAGGGTGAGAACCCGGCTACCTGCGCCAGAGCCTTCAACGACAGCGGCTGGTCGTAGTGACGCTCCACTTGGTCGAGGACCAGGTTCATGCGGCGCTGGTATTCACGAAACGACGGCGAGGTGGCGTTGGGCGCAGCCATTCGGTGAAAGCTAGGCGCCGTTACCGCGCCGCGCCAACAAAATGGTTGTAGAAGACGGGAATCTGCCAGCTTACCTCTTCAATCTGGCGAGCACAGATTCGATGGCTTCCGCAAGCGCCCGTCAGCTTGCGCAAGCGCTGCCGTCCGCTTGTCGTTGTTGCCAACAGTGGCGCGAGAGGAGCAGGAGCGCCGACGCAATGACGAGTGCGAGACTCCGCGCGGTCCGGCGAAACGCTTGCATCTGAATGGCGGCTGACCGATGCCTGGCGTTGACGAGTGGCGTGGCGGCGAGGACGTACACGAGTCCGGCAAAGAGCGCCTGTGGCGGCTACAGTAGCGCTCCGTCGCAGAATGACTGAAGAATTCGCGAAAAGCAAGACCTTGCGATTGATCGTCGCGATGGTTGCCACCGGATAGAAATCCGAGTCTTGCATAAGGCCTAAGTGGCGTTCGGCGCACAATGCACGGGGCGAACTTCCAATCTGCGGCGACACTGTCAAAGTGACGCCCCTCATGGTTTGACCCAACCAGAGGGGGTTTCAATTTTTCGAGCCTAGTAGCAAAGCTTCACGCGAACCGATGCAGTCCATTGGTTGGTTTTGTCTTGGCTTTCGAAGCCGAGACGCCAAAGTTCGTCGTAGTTGTCCAGCGTGGGTTCAATGAAGAAAGCACATGCAGACAGATAGTCGTCATCCTTGCAGATCTCGGTAGGATGACACCCGTCGACCAACAATCCCACCTGGGCCGCCTGCGGTGGGAGCACGCAGTCGCCGTTCCAGTCCTCGAGTTTCGTGACGGAAGGAACGTCGTCCGATGCCGTCCAGAGCTGAAGCATGGCCGGCGCCTCGAGGCTGCCATACAGGTTTCGTAGGCCATCGCCGGAATCTTCCTCGAGCGCCAGGGCAAGCACCAGGAATCGCTCGGTGGGACCGACGCGCGCGCAGTAGGTACAGGCAGGCGCGTCGAGGCGCATGACGTATGGCAATGCGTTCGTTATTTCGCGACGTATAGCCAATCTGGTATTGAGGCTCGCACCGCCGACCGTCGTCCGGTAGATGCCGATGAGAAGCGTAATCTCGGGCGCGCCGCGCATCACCTCGTCGCGAGCTTTGGTGAGCTCCAGACTGAGTGGATCGAACACGAAGCGCTTCTTGGTTCGATTGGCAGGCTTCTGCTGTCTGGAGCGACGCGACACGGTAGAGCACCGTAGCGCACTTTGTTCCAGGCAAGAAGTTCTAACTCCCGTTGGTCGGGTTCGGATCCCCTGCATTGCCATCTCGAGCATGGTGGGTCCTCGGAAGGCCACATTCGATACCGGAAATGGTGGTTTCTGATAAGTAGGGGTATGTTTGCCTGGTGGAGACGACGGCAGCGCGATAAGGTCCTAGAGGCACCGTTCCCCGACCAATGGCGTCAGGTCATGCACGAGAACGTTGGCTACGTTTCTCAGCTGGATGACACGGAAAGAAGGACGCTCGAAGATCTGGTGCAGGTATTCATTGCCGAAAAGGAGTTCGTCGGTTGCGGCGGGCTCGAAATAGGCGACGAAGTTCGGGTTACCATCGCAGCGAATGCTTGCATCATGCTCTTGGGGCTCGAGCATGATTTGTACGCCGATGTCCAGTCGATCCTAGTCTACCCATCCACGGTGCGGCCGCCTCAACGGGGGCAGAACCTCGATGGCACGTCAGTGGGGATTGTCGGCCCGAGCGCGCCGATCCTGGGTCAAGCAATGTTGCATGGTCCCGTGATACTGGTCTGGGACGCGGTAACGCATGGCAGTCGCTATGCCACCAATGGTTACAACGTGGTGTTTCACGAATTTGCCCACAAGTTGGACATGCTGGACAATGAGATTGACGGAACCCCGCCACTGCGCTCGAGTGAACAGTATCGGCAATGGTCGACGGTGTGCGGCAATGTCTATTTCGACATGCGCAAACGCGCCGCTCGCGGTCAACGGACACTTCTCGACCAGTACGGAGCAACTTCAGAAGCGGAGTTCTTTGCGGTGGCCACCGAGGTCTTCTTTGAACGGCCGAAACGCTTGAAAGCAAACCATCGCGAGCTCTACGACGTGTTGCGCGAATTCTACCGTCAGGATCCGGCTGCACGGTTACGGAGTGACTGACGGGTGTTTTGACTACTTGTAGTGAGTGGGGACTTGCTGGTTGCGTGTCCATCGGCTCACGACCGACAATAAGCGACGGCGCGTTGCCAAGGTCGTGATTGGTCAAAGACGTCAGGACGTGAGCCAGCCAACGCATCGTGGATGAAGAGGTAGTCCTCGGCGCGTCCTTCGACGACGAACTCAAGCCGCTCGAGTCGTGTTCTCGCTCCAATCCTGTTCGCCAGGTGTGGTCGATCCGTAGCTTTGCATCGCTGCCATCGGATTTGAGCTTCGCATCAGGGAACCGGCTGGAAAGTATGCCGGCAAGTTTGCCGCGTCGCGAAACGACGACAGCACTACGCCGTTTGCACGCCGCTCCAACCCAAAACAATCACGGTCGGACGGCTCCCATTCGACATCGTCCCAAGCCAACAAGACAAGTAAGCGCACACTCTCGTGTGCGCTTCAAGGCTCTTTGAATCTTCGCGGAGAGGGAGAGGCGGGTCTGGCTGCCTCCACCCGCTCGGCCGCGGCTATGCCTTGGCCTCCCGACCTCCTCCAAAGGCATGCTCGCCGCCGCTGACGCGCCGGCTGCGCGTGCCTGGAAGGAGGTTTTGCAGCTCGCCTGTCCTGGCTACTCGTCGCCTCCGCTTCAGAATGATTGAAGAATTCGTGAAAAGCAAGGCCTGCTGATTGTACCAGAAGTAGGCCAGATCGCGGTCGTGCTTCTCTTCGTCTGGAAGGCCCGAGTCCGATCCGCAGTCAGCAAGGTCGCGACCCGGACGAATGAAGAAGCTCGCCGAGTCGCTCCGCCCGCTGCCTATCAGCGCTGGCCCTGTGGGCGACGCTTTCCGTTCACCACAGGAGCTAGTGGCGGAGAACATGATGCTGCGGTAGCCACTTATCGTGGCATCGCCGAGAGTCAAGCAGCCACGCTTCCGTCCGTACGCAATGGGTTTGCTTGTGTTCCTGTCGAGCATCGTGCGTCGCAGGCGAGAAGCGGTCCTCCTCGTGAAGCCGAACAGGAGCGCGCGCTGGCACCGCGAAGGTTTTCGGCTTCTCTGGTGCCGCAGATCCAAGTCTGGCAGAGTGCGCAGGGCCGCGTCGGCCACGGAGACAATCGAGCTCATCGAGCAGATAAGAGAACCAAACCTTCTCGCCCGTTCTAGCGATCCAGTGAGTCCGGAAGTCTACAGATGAAATCTTATCCGAATCTCTTTCGTCCACCAATGATGGAATTCCCGGGGCTAGCGATCCAGTTGCGAACTGGATCGGACAAATTAGTATCGGTCGCTCTAGTGTCGGTCAATCAATTGCACTGCACTGAATTGCCCGATGACTAGTCGAGGGCTTGGTTGCCCGAGGTCGTGCGTCGAATGGATTACCAGACGAGCTTCGGACTGATGCTTGCGCGATGGATTCTGAGGCTAGAATCTAATCGGCAACGGAAGAATCGTCGACAGGCGGATGCGCCCTGCCACTCTATCTGGAAGAATAGGACTCGCCACCGTACGTATGCTTGGAGCCCCAAGCGCTGCCTCTAGGAGAGACAATGCCCAAATCGAGACTGCTCAGCTTCAGCGCCTGCTTGGCGACTTTGTTTTCGCTTACTCACTGCAACAACAACGCCTCCAACCCGTCCGTGTGCAACCCCGGCGATCCCAGTTGCAATGCGACTGGTGGAAGCAGCTCGAGCGGGACTTCGCGGGGGGGAGCGACGGCCAGCAGTACGAGTTCCAATGGCGGCTCGACCTCGACTTCCAGCTCGACCAATGCGGGCGGCTCGACTTCGACTTCCAGCTCGACCAACGCGGGCGGCTCGACTTCGACTTCCAGCTCGACCAACGCGGGCGGCACCACTTCAACGTCCGCAGGCGGCACCACCGCGAAAGGTGGCTCGACGACTTCTGCGGGCGGTACCAGCTCCGTCGGAGGCACCAGTTCTTCGGTGGGGGGCACCACTGCAAAGGGTGGATCAACGTCCTCTGGCGGCTCGACGACGACCGCAGTGGGCGGCTCGACGGCAAAGGGCGGAACGACCTCGGTGGGCGGAACGACCTCGGTGGGCGGAACGACCTCGGTGGGCGGAACGAGTACCTCCGGTGGTACCGCTACCGGCGGCACCAGCACTTCTGCCACGGGTGGGGCCACTGTGGACTGCTCCGGTGTTCCTTTGGCCGCAGCAGGAGACCAGAAGAGTGGTTCTCGGGAGTATCTGAACCTCGGCGATATGCGCCTCATCAACAACAAGTGGGGCTCCGACGAACTCGGCTGCACCGGGACGCAGTCGAAGGTGTACGTCAACACGGATCGCACCATCGGGTGGCAATACAGCCGCCCAACTTGTGGCGGCAACGCCGAGAAGCCCGACTACCCGGAGATCGAGTTCGGGGTCAATCCCTTTGGTGTCGGTAGCTCGCTAGCAACGACGCCCAGCTGCTCCACAACTACCCTTCTGCCAAAGCAAATCAAGGACATCGCCAGCGCAAGCATAACGCTCGACAACTACAATATTGCCCTCGGGAATGTCAACGTCTGGAATCTGAACTTCGAGATGTGGCTCAGCCAGCAGAATCCCATCGGTAACAGCAACCCCGGCGTATACGCCGAGGTCATCGTGTTCTGGGGCTGGAAGTACAGCGATCTATGGAAGTGCAACGCTTCCGGTAGCGTAACCTCTTCCGGCAAGAGCTATAATCTATGTCATCAAGATGATGCTTGGGCGGGTGGCAAATGGCGATACTTCCACTATAACTCTGCCAGTGGATCGTCCACCAGCTTCACCGGCAAGTTCGATGTCAAGCCGTTCCTCGACTACTTGGTCAACACGAAGGGGTATTCCAAGGATCTTTGGGTGACGCGTTTCGAGATTGGAACCGAATTCGACGACAACACGGCCGCCACGGTCAAGCTCAACAACATCAGCTTCGAAGTCAATGGCACATCGAAGACGGTCGAAACCAAGTAGGTAGAGTTCCACCGGGCTGATTGCACTGGTCCGGCTCGCTTCCGCGAGCTGGACGAATGTCGCACCCAGAATGAACTTCGCGTTCGCCAAGGCAACTGGGACTCATTGACCAATCCCTTGATGCGGTCTTGCCCGCTTGAAAATCGGCTGGCAGCTCGGCTTGTCTGAACGGCAAGATGAGTCAATTGGGGGCCAACCCCGTCTATTGAGTAGGCGGGCATTCGCCTAACATGGCGCGGTGTCGAGGACGCTCCTGTTTTCGCAGCTTCGTCGAATGCTGCGCCGCGTCGAAGGCCAGGAGCGTCACGAGTCTGTGATCACCGACCCGGGGACGCTCAATCGGCGTCAGCTTTTGGCGTGGCTAGCCGGAATGCCGCTCGCCCTGTCGGGCCTCGTGCCGGCTTGTGCGGGTCGCAAGAGCCCTTCCGTTTCGCCCCCAACCCGCCCTCCGAATGTCGCGATCATTGGGGCAGGTCTTTCGGGGCTGCACTGTGCCTATCGCCTCAAACAGGCCGGGATTCACGCGACAGTGTACGAAGCGAGTCGCCGTGTCGGCGGACGCGTGTATTCGACAGGTCAGGAATTTGGCGAGCAGTTGGCGGAACTTGGCGGCGAGTTCATCGATTCGGGCCACGCCACGATGCGGCTCCTGGCGCGGGAGTTCTCATTGCCGCTCGAAGATCGGGTTGCACTCGCACAAGGCCTCGAGCAAGAGATTTTCTACCTCTCGGGCAAGCGGGTGCCGGACAGTACCATTGCCGAACAATTTCGCGCCGTCGCGCCCACCATGCGTCAGCACATGGAGCGCGTCGAAAGTGACGCCAATAGTGAGCTTGCGCAGCACCTCGATCACCTGACCCTGAAGGCATGGTTGGACGAACATGCGCCCATGGCTTTCTACCCGGAGTTGCACCAATTGCTCGAGGTCGCCTACCGCGGCGAATACGGGCGCGAAACCACCGAGCAGAGTAGCCTCAACCTCTTGCATCTCATCGGCTGGGACACGCCGGATCCATTTCGCATCTTTGGCGAGTCGGACGAGCGTTTTCATCTGCACCGCGGTAACGAGAGTCTGATTGCAGCGTTTTCGCAGCGGCTTACAGGCCAGATCCGAAGGGGCCTCGGCCTGGTCAGCGTATCTGGCAATGCGCGTGGTCCTTATTCGCTGGAGCTCGTCGACCAAGAAGGTACAAAGTCGCGGGTGGTCGCCGATCGACTGGTGATCGCAATCCCCTTCACGAAACTGCGCCAAGTCGACGTGCAAAGACTCGAGCTTTCTGCCCTCAAGCGCCGCATCATCGAGGAATTGAGTTATGGTACCAACGCCAAGCTGATTGGCGCCTTTGGCGAACGTATCTGGCAATCGCGCTTTCGATCGAACGGAAGCGTAACGACTACGCTCGAGGTTCAACAGTCTTGGGAGACATCGCTCGGCCAGGTAGGAACGGGCGGACTGCTGACCTGCTTTCTCGGCGGTTCTGCGGGCAGGAACGCCGAATCGGGCGGTGCCGAGGAGCGCTTTCAACGAGCCATCGCTGATCTCGAGTCGGTGTTTCCGGGCCTCCGAGGCGCTTACCGAAAGGGCTCGTCCGTACGCATGCATTGGCCGAGCCACCCACACACGCTTGGAAGCTACACCTGCTATGCGCCCGGACAATGGGCATTTTGGTCGCTGGAGGGCAAACGCGAAGGCAACGTCCATTTTTGCGGTGAGCACACCTCTGTCGACTTTCAGGGTTACATGGAGGGAGCGGCGGAAACGGGCAGCCGTGCCGCCGGCGAGATCCTGGTGGACTTGCGGATTGTGCCGGCAGCGGTACATCGCGTACTGCTTGCGCTGTATGACGGCCTAGCCGATGCGACGTCGGAAGGTCGCCTCTGTCCGGGTAAACGGCGACGACAGCTCAGCGCTCGCCTTGCTTCGCTCTTGACGCAATCCATTTGTTAGGGTTACCAACCCTTGTGTCGGTGCGGCGTGGTTACGCGCTGGTCCCAACTCTGAGCCGTACCCGAGCCGTCGCGAAAGCAACGGAGCCTGTTGCTCGCGTGCCACAGCGCAAGAATCGATGCATGGATTACGCGGGATTCGCAGGGGGTAGACTGTCGCATGAATGTGGAGCGCAATCACCTGGCGCTCTCATTGGCCCCCTTGTATCAACCGACTACGGGTCTGGCTGCGGTTGCAGTCAGTGGAACTTGGTAGCGGGCAAGCCCACCCTGCAGCGCACCGCGTGCCGGTGCTGACTCGAGATGACCACCGACCGGCTGAAGCCCACGTGGGCAAAACGATCCTGGGGCGACGGCCCATCGTGTCCGAAGTGGCTGAAGAAGTTGTATTCGGCCATGTCGAGGCCGTGACAACGGGCGACCTCCCGAACTCGCGAGTCCAAGTGAAGGGCTGGCACCGCCGGAAAGCTCCTGGAACCGCAAGTTGCACCACTAGCTCGGCGTTGATTGATCAGGGTGACGGCTTGAGACTCGAGCGAGCTCCAATTCAAATGCCGAGTCGAGGTAGTGTGGCAATTGGGAGCATTGGGGATGCAAAGTCCCGCGTTCCTAGCTCCAACGCGTGCCGCCCTATGGCAGGTGTCGTTAGTGTAGATGACTCCGTTGCAGCCGCAAACCCCTGGACCCGATTGCGTGCAGGTGCTTGGAACCACCTGGCAACTACCTGGCGCGGTGACGCCACAAGGCCGATCGCAGAACTCCCCACTCGAGCATTGAGAATTGCTCTGGCAGGCGGCCCCAACGACGCCTTGTTCGGCTTCAGCCGAGGTCGTCTCATCGGAAACCGTCGGCTCGTTCTCCATCGTCACGCCCAATTGGCGGAAAGCAATCCGCGTGATCGCGGACGATTGTCACTCCGGAAATCGAAGCGCAAGTACCCACTGCTCCCAGCGCCGTTGAAACGCGACGATATCGCTTTCGCCCAACACGAGCTGCAGCGTCCCTAGGCCAGTGTGGTCGTCGTCGTAGTGCTGTAAGAACTCTCGGTAGTATCGCTGCAGTAGACCACGCTCTTGCAGGTAATAGAGTAGGTAGCGCGCCTGACCGTAGTTGCTGCCCGAGTCCCGTTCGTAAAACTGTTTGGTCGTAGTCGACAGAAGGGTTGCGAAACTCGGCAGGTTGCCGCGAAGAATCCGCCTCTGCAGGCCCGCGAGGCGCCAGTTGGTCAGCCCCACGATATGTCCATCGCGATCGGCGGACTGTTCGTAGAGGGATCCGAGGCCCTCGTTGAACCAAGCCGGGCAGTTGGGGAAATTGGCTTCGATGAAGGGATGCACGATTTCGTGCACGAGCGTGCCACCGCCCGTTGCAATGTTCATCACGAGCGCCTGATGAACACTCGAGTAATAGCCGTATGGGGTCGTAGGAGTAGAACCAAACAGCCTTAGCGCGTTGGTTTCATAGCTCGTGCTGTCACGAAAGAGCCAGATGTCGAGGATACGCTCAGGATCCCGGTTGAAGAAATCCTGCTTAAGGCGCGAGGTCGCCCAGCGCACGGTTTGCGCTGCGACTCTGCGCAGGCTCGCCTGATCTAAGTCACCTACGACCACGAAGGGGGGCTCGAGTACAAGACCGAACCCCCGGATCTGGTCGTTGCGCAGGCGCATCATGTGTTGTGCAAAGTCCGCTGGACTGGGTCGAGTGTCGGACTCCAACTTGGGCAATGCGGTGCCTTCGAGTCGCAAGCGAATTACGGTCCAGTTCTGGGGCTCGTACTTCAGGGGCCAAAGCGCCAGAAACCTTGGGCGTGCCATGCGTTGATACGCGGCATTCGCGAGCGCGGGTTCGTGGTAGATGACCTCGTCCGTGGTTGCGTCGTAACCGAGCACCAAACGGAAATGCTCCGTGGTGTTGGGCTTGTCACTATAGTGCATGCACACAATCGACGGGATTCGGCGCTCGAGATCCGAATGCAGGGCGGCGAACTGCGCTTCGAGATCTGCCGTTGATCCAACCGCAACATGCCCAAACACGGGGCCTGGCTCGAAGCCGAGGCGCGACAGGGCCGTCGTCAGCTCGCGCGTCGTCGCGCCCCGGCCGAGCTCGGGATTCATGCCGGAGAGCGCGAATACTTGATCTTGGGTAACCGACGAGCCATGTGCCCGAAGCCAACTCTCGGTGACGGCCTCACCGCAGAAGTCGGGCTTCTGTTCGACGTGGGGTACGCCGGTAATGAGCACCGAAGCGTATTTAGGTTGGTGATGCCGCTCCGAAGGCGTTACGGCAACGGGTGCCGGCGAGCTGCTCGAGGTGGCGGTGCAACCGAGGAGTGCTGCGGCAAGGACCAAAGACGAAGCAGGAAGGTTCGGTGATGCGGCCACGGGGGGTAGACAGTGATACCGGGCAGAGGCTTGGGTCCTTCCCTCTCGCCCATTCTGGCGATCCAGTGAGTCCGGACGTTTACATAAGAAGTCTTCATCCGTGAGCGGGTACGCCCACCGCGATCCGAAGAAAGGCTGGATCATTATGATCGCTTACTCCGTCGTCGTGAGTCTCCGCTTGGAAGCGGGCCATCTCTCTAATCTCTTGCGGGTGTTCAAGACCAAAGGAGGAGGGATGACCCGACCTACAGTAACGCATTTTCGCGATTCGTTGACCAGCCTGATTTTGCCCCAACTCATCCGCCAGTGAGCGCGCAGTTTGGGCGTGGTATGGTCGTTTTGCTCCGGACCTTGCCGAAATCATGAAGCAGCTGACGACTCGTGGCTTCATGCAGCTGAAGGAAGGCACATCCAGGCTGCAACGCACTCTTGCCGCTCTTGTCGAAGTCTTCATCGCAGATGGCTCACTGGTGCGTCTGCATCCCAATCTTCAGGATGACTATCCCTCGGATTGGACCAATCACACCAAGGCGGGTGCATAGCTTCACGTCACGATCGATGGGGCTTCACGCACTCCTGAAATCCTGCGCATCGTACCCGGGTCCAAGCATGACGTGGCATTGCTGTTGGCTTGGCCTCAAGCACCAGTAGGTGCTGCGGGCGATGCAGGGGTGTACTTGACCAGCGCTGACCCGTTGCAATTGAAGCGTGATACGGCTGCCACCGTTTACGCGCCCCGTATGATCTCGTCGAGGCCTAACAGATAACCGATGAGTAAATCTTACGCAAATCTCGTTCGTCCACTGATGTTGGAATTCCCGGATCTATTGGCCGAACTCGTCAAGGTGCGACAGATACGAGCGAGTCATGACGCATTGGCGAAGCGCTGGGCCGAGCTGGCTCAAAGCCGAAAGAATCGTGTTCGCGATGCCAAACGCCAAGCGCTCAAGGAATACCCGAAGCTCAGCGAGGACGACGCGGCCACCGCCAAGTATCGGAAGCACGCGGAAAGGCTGGCGAAGCTCGAACGTGGGAAGGAGCTCGCGTGAGCTGACAAGCGCGCTGACGTCGTGAAGAATGTCGATGACCTGATCACTCAAGAGAACCAGCGACATCAAGCCTGGCTGGCCAGAATATCTGCTGCAGCTTAAGGAGCAAGCCGATAAATGCCAAGTACTTCATGCTCATAGGGCTCTGCGCGGTCACGTTCGCGGCTAGCACCAAGGAATCCTCTGACGGCAAGGCAGCCGCGGCGGCAAGCGCCAGCGCAGCCGCCCCACTGACGGACGAAGCGCTCGATCAAGCCGCGATCCCGGCAAAGGGAGGACTTCGAGGACCTGGCAAAGTAGGCCATCACTGCGGACAATCTGGATGAGCAATTGAGCCTGCTCGAGAAGCAGAGCAAGGAGTACCACTGAGCGAGCGGCCGTGGTCTCGCGTGGATAGCAGAGCAACCCATTCGAACGCCTCGTGATGGGGCGCGGACCCTTCACCAACGGCTGCATCGAATCGCCAAGAGCGCCGTAGGGTCACGATGGCGTGCGTGGCGGCGCAGCTACAGCGCACGCCATCGTTCAGACTAGCCCTTGTCAGAAGACCACCCGAGCGCAATAGGAAGATGGCATGAGACTGACGTGCTTGGTCGGCGCCGCCTTGCTCGGATCGGTGTGCGCGTGCTCCGCAGCGGGTGGCGGCGGGCAGGCGGCCAGCAACGGCAGTGGCGGCCAATCTTCGAGCGGCACAGGGGTTGCGAACGGTGGTAGTGACAGGGGCTCCCGGTGGTCCAGCGACCCAAGTGGAAGCTCCGGTGCCGCAACGTCGGGCGGTTCTGCGACGTCCGGCGGCCAGGCGCCGGCAACGGGTGGTTCGTCGGCGTCTGGAGGCGATGCGCCAGCCACGGGAGGGACCGCGACAGGCGGGAGCAGCGGGGCCGGTGGTGCGCCAAGCGGCAACGGTGGTGCGTCGCTGAGCGTCAATACGGCGAGAGGCGGCTCGAGTATCGGTGGCACGGCAAGCGCTGGTAGTGGAACCCTTAGCGGGCAAGCTGGCGCCGTCACAAGCGCCGGCGGCGCCACCACGAGCTGCAATTCCGCGTTGGCGAGCGCGAACCGTACGCTCGTCGCAATGGCAATCGATCAGCTCTTCGTCCAGAAGGACATCAAGGCCGTCGACAACTACTGGGCCGATCCGTACCTGCAGCATAACCCCATCGCCAAGAGCGGCGTCAGCACGTTCCGCAGCTTGATGGGCTCGATAGTCTCCTCGTCCTCTTTTTCGTACGAGCGCCTACTGACACTCGCGGAATGCGACCTGGTCGTTGTCTACGGCCGTTACTCGCAGACCGGGGTGATCTTCGACCAGTTTCGGGTGAAGGACGCAAAAATCATGGAGCACTGGGACTCGGACTCGAACCAGGGATCCGAGACCAATGGCCTAGATGCCCACGATCCGACGGTTTCCTCCGCCGCGGGTCGACAGCTCTTTCTAGACTTCGCGGCGACAGTTCTGATCGGCGGCGTTAGCGCGCGTGCCGGCGAATTCTTGAGCGCGACGTACAGCGAGCACCACGGGACGCCAGCGACGGGGCCCGCAGCCTTCACGACCTTCATCAGCGCCGAAAAGGTGACCTACTCCAAGGTGCATCACCTGATCGCAGATGGGAACTACGTCTTCGCACTTTCCGAGGGCAAGCGCGGCTCCACGAGCTACGGCTTGTACGACCTGTTTCGCATCGAGGGTGGCAAGCTCGCCGAGCATTGGGATTCACGGCGTGCGGTACCGAGCTCGACCCAGAGCGGACTTGGGATCTTCTAGCTCTGTTTACGTGCAGCAACTGTGGAACGGGCACCGGATACGCGGCGTTCCGCGTTGCCAACAGCGTGGGCAAGATCGTTAGTGACTGGCCTGCAGGCAACATTCACGTGAAAAAGGTCTGCGCGCGGGGCGGTGGGCGCGGGATCTTCTCCGTGTCCGGATGTGGCGGCCTCGTTCAGATCAGCAACTCCACCTACGCGCCATCGAAGAACGTCGCCATCAAGAATCTGGTATTGAGCAGGGGCGCCTCGGTCCGCCAGGACTGGGGCACCGAGTACGGCGCCAACGGCCGCACGCGACCAATGTCACCGGTAGTACCGTGTCCATGTGTCCCTAGGACATCGCCGTGGCGGCCCCATCGCGTCCGAGCAACCACCGCACTTGGTGACAAGGGTCATGCACCAAGGCAGCCGTCTCACTGCTTGGCGCCGTCAGTGATCCATTGTTCGATGGCCGCGATGTAGTTTTCCGGAATGCAGTCAACGCCCTCCGTGCAGCCCATGGGCATCCGCGGAATGCATGCGGTACCTATCATGCAATTGGAGGATGCGACGTCTCCGCAGCCTTCCCGGAGTACCTTCACTAGGGCGCTATTGCTGGGGTTTCCTGGGGTGACGACGGGCATGCCACAAAGCTTCGAGGTTGACGACGTCAGGCGACCAAGAAGCCCTTCATTGACCAAAAGGTTGAGTCGACCCTGATGACCCCCGTGGCAGTCGCTGCCGACACACGAGGTGACGTTTTCGGTCAGGACGGTCTTCACCGTCGCGAAAGTTGGTGCAATAGTGCTCGTACCTCCGCCCGCGCTGGATCCACCGGTACCTGAGCTGCCAAAACTTGCGCCTCCCCGTGGGCCCGTGCCACCGGAAGAAGCTCCGCCGGCACTCGAGCTGCCAGAGCTTGCGCCGCCCCGAGAACTCGTGCCCCCGAAAGGAGCTCCGCCCGTACCTTTGTTGCCAGTCATGCCATTGACCCAATCGACAAAACAGTCAATCTGGTCCTGGCTCAAAGTAGTCTTGGCGTTCGGCATGCTCACACCGCAAGCGTGCGTTCCCTTGAGCTTCTTTAGGATCAAACTTTCCGATGGGGCAGTTGGATTGACGAGCAGCTCCGGGTTGTCCGTTGGGCACGAAGCGGGATTCGCGACGAGGGTGTAGTTCGCCGCTTTTCCGAGAAGCATTTGTTCGACGGTCTGTCCGGAAGGTGGATTGAAGAAGTCAGTGTTATACTGCGCTGGCTGGCCCGGAGCGCCGTGGCAGATGATCCCGTTGCAGGATGTCTGCATGATTGGTTTGACATCGCAGGCACTCGGGTTGCTCCCGACGCCGCTCGATGACGTACCTCCTCCCTTGGAGGAGCCGTTCGAAGACGAACCCCCAATGTGGGAACCCCCTCCTGCGGCGGTCGTCGACGCACCACCGCTGGAGGTGCCACCCGTTGCAGTATTGCCGCCAGCGTTATCGCTGCCGCCCGAGGAGTCGCCGTTGGAGCACGCGAGGCCCGTGGCTGCGACGATGGAAAGTAGACTAAGGCGATGAAAATGAGTCTGATGCACTGTTTAGTGGATGGGTTGATGGACTCCCCCGGGCAGCTGGGGAGTGGATCCGTGTTGTCGGTTGCTGGTGGCCCGAGCTGCCTAGGCGTTCGCCTTGAGCGCGGTGAACTCACCAGGATTGTTGATCTTGGCTGGGTTGGTACCGCCGCCGAAGAAGTCCGAGGTCTTATCGTACATGCCGAAGTGAGTGACTGGTTGCGTGCCACCTTCCTTTGGGAACCCATCCGGTCCAGCTTTGACACCGAGAGCGTTCATCAAGTTGCAGTAGTACTTGTTGATGGGAGCTACGGCGGTACCCTCGGTCGTTCCGGTGGTGTCGACTGCATTCATGGGCACGAAGTTGTCCCCATTGCAGTATTTGTCGCTGTTGCCCCGCGTCAGGTTGGCTGCACCAGTGTCGACATTGACGGCTTGGCCCGTCTTGAAGTAGCCCCCACAGCTGCCAGCATGGATGATCGGAATATTGTTCAGGTTGTGGGCGTTGCCGTCGGACATCTCCTGGAACCAAACGGTGGCGCTGTTGTCGAGGAGCGTAACATCTCCCTCGGGGATGCCATCCAGCATTTTGAGGAGGTTGGCGAACTTGCTAACGTAGAACTTGTCGATGGTATCCAGGATATCCATGACCCCATCCACGCAGTCGTCGCCGCCCTGGTTCGCGTTGCCGATGCGGTGCGAAGCCGAATGGTTCTCGAGACTGATGGCCTTTCCATTCGGTGTGGTCAGCGCACGGAAGACGTAGTTGCCGGGATACTTGATGAAAGTCACTGGATTGGCATTGCAGGCGGCTGCCAAGGTGGCGAGTGCCGAAAAGACGTCGGCACCGTCCATCGTGTCGGTGATCTTGCCCGCAACGGGATCTCCACCAATACCTCCGGTGCCGCCAGCGAGGGTCTTATCGTTGAGCCCAAGCGTCGCGGCCAGGTTTGCGTTGCACTGCTGGGTGATCTGGGCGACAGTTGTCCCCGTCGAACTCATCAGCTCCTTCCAGGCCGCGAGTTTTTGCTTGTCCGAGCTGCTCATGTCATAGCGCTCCAGAGTCTCGAGGTCGCCCCTGACCAGATCGATGACGCTCTTGCCTCGAATAGCTTGGTAGTCTGCCGGGGTGACCACGCTGCCTGTTTTGAAGAGACCGGTGAGCGATGAATAGACCTGCGACGCCTTGCCCACACCGGGGAAAGAAACCTGCGCATCCGAGAACGAGACCCCGGTCTGGCTGTTGTCCGTTGTGCCACTGACCCGCATGAACAATGGCGAGCGACCGGGGCTAATCTGCCGAGCGATGATATGGTCGAGCGAGGGCCCCGTAGGTAACGCGTTGAACTTGGCCGCAGTGTTGTTGATGTCGAATGGGTTGTTCGTGTTCGGAGTCACCGGCTGACAGGTGAAGTACGAACCAACCACCTGAGTGTGCGGGTCGTTGCCCTGACCAACGGCCGAGGACTGATTATTGTTCTTGCCGTGCCACTGATTCATTGACCTGATGCCTCGCGGCATCAGGATCTTGGGCGCAAATGCGCCCAACGGAGCCAGGTTCGTCGCAGTGTAATCGGCCGCTGTCAATGCTCCATGGGACTTCGTTGGGAACCAGCGATTCGTCAGACAACCGTAATGGGTAAACATGACGATCAGTCGCTTGGGAGGCTGGACAGGCATTCCTTGTGCTCTGGCGACGCGTTCGAACACGGAGCCAAGGAACGGTGCAGCCACGGCTGCTCCGAGTACGCCGCGGAGGAACAGTCTACGACTTAGATCCTTTGTCATTTTTCGGTCCTCTCAGTTTGCAGCACGCTGACGTACGCGGAAGGAATCAGCTTGGGTAATGTCAGCCAACAGATCGATGATCGCATATCCGTCCTTCGTAAGCTGAAGGCTTAGCTGATCGACGAGGCAAGCGTCGTTGGCGTTGGGGAAACGCCCCGTGGCGGCGGCCACGATCTTTTCGGTGTAGCCCCTTCGAGTGAAATCGCGAGTGGCGATCTCCTGCATCAGCTTCAAGGGCGAGTCGATCGCCTTCACTTCTGACCCGAAGATGACATCAGCTGTTGCGTTGATGGTTCCGCCGCGCTTGTCCTTCGTTTGCCAGCTGCCAGCCGCGTCGAAGCTCTCTAGGACGAATCCTGGTGGATTGACGTACACATGGTGGCACCCTTTACAGGCAGATCCATTGGTCAATGCGGTCACGTACTCACGTTCCGTAGCGAAGTTGCCCTCAGGCGGAGGGGCCTTGAGTGCGTTCGGGTCGGGGACCAGCTCCTGATCGGTTCCAATGATGTTCTTGGCAATGAATGCGCCCCGGAGAATCGGGCTGGTATTTTCCGCATGAGTGTGCGAACTCAGGAATGCCAACCGAGTCAAGAACCCCGGACGTTGCACCTTGTCGAGCTCGACCTTCTTCAAGTCGGTGCTGAAGTTCGTCGCGCTGAGGCCATAGAGGGCGGCCGTGTATTTGTTTACGAAGCCCATATTGCTGAGGAACAAGTCAGCAAACTTTCCACCTGAGTAAGCGACTTCTTCGAAGAAGAGGTCGACTTCATCCCGCATCGCTGGGTCCGCATCAGACGTGTATTGGGGGTACAAATCCGTGCTCGGTCGAACCTTGAACCAGTGCCCAGCCTCGTCATCCAATGCCAAGTAGTGTCGATGGAACTCGGCAACTTGACCGCCAGCTTTGTCCCGGTTGGCGAACATGCGTTTGGCCTGCTTGAGAATGTCGCCCTTCGTCGCCAGAGTACCAGCGTCCGCTGCCTTGTTGAGCTCGTCGTCAGGGACGCTGCCCCAAATCATCAAGGAGAGCCGGGTTGCCACTTCGTAACTGGTGAGCTTGAAGTAGTCGCCTTCTTTCACGTCGCTGACCTCATTGACCTGAAGGAACGAAGGCGAGACCAAGAAGGCCATGAGTGTAGTCTCGGCGATCTGATCAGGTGTTCCCTTGGGGTCCGTCTGGCCGAGTGCCTCGAAACGCGTCACCTCCGCAGTGGTGAGTGGCCTGCGGAATGCTTTGCGTCCAAAATTGGTGATGGTGGTCTTCAGGCAACCCGAGGCGGATGCTGTACAGCTAATGAACTTGCTGCGATTGCTGCCGTTCATCACCTCGGATGCAATCATGCCTGCAGCCTTCATGTAGGCGTCGAACATGAGGGAATTCATGGGCCCGGCGGAGTCCGTGTTCAATAGCGAAGACGGCGGCGCATTACTCGCCCCTGCCAAGGTCGTCACCCCCAACAGGTCGCGAATGACGTTGTCGTACTCACGGTTCTTCAGACGCGGGATCTGCGACGTGGCCGGAACGCCTGGCGCGCATGCACTGGGCTTGCTGCCCCCAGTGCCGCCTGTGGCCGTGTTACCGCCGGCAGACCTAGCGCCCCCAATGCCGCCGGCACTCGTGTTCGTAGAACCGCCGGCACTCGTGCCGCCGGCACTCGCGCCACCGACGTTGGAGCTCGCACCATTACTAGGGCTATTGCCCCCACTGCTAGCACTTCCACCCCCAGTACCCGAACTTGCCCCAGTGCCAGAGCTTCCGCCCCCGACACCATTGTTCACGTCGTCCGGCACGCTCTTCGCGCTTCCGCTACCAGAGCAGGCCGCAAAGAGCACGGCAGCTCCGAAGACCAATAGAGTGTCTCGCGATGAGTACATGGGCTTCCTCCCGAATTGCGTTTGCGCGCGTCCTTCATTCGCCTAGGACCACGCGTGATGTATCGCAACACTATGCCGCGCTGTTTCGTATACCGATCAAAATGGTGACACGACTAGAAGTGTTACCGCTTGCGATGCGCTCACTGCAAACTTCTAGACAGTGCGATTGTACATGCACGACACATCAACGTTGCTCGAGTCAGAAGTGAGCCACACGCGCTAGCGCGCAGTGAAATCCTCCGATAGTCCGAGACGTCGATCGACGCTCGATGCGTCGATTTGCGGTCAGGAATGCTAAGAAAGTGGCGCTCTCCAGGCGGGATCTTTCGCCACAAGCATTCAAGCTCCCTCGTCCGTCTGTCGGCACTGTTGTGCGTGTCGCCGGATGACAGGGACGTGCGTCTGTAGGCCCGAGCCCAGCACCGAAGGTACGGCGGCGTAGGCAAACGTCTCTTAGCTGGTTGCCCAATCGTGCGAATGGCAGCGCGGGTTCCTCTGACCAACGCAACGTGCGGGCGCTTCGTTGGGAGCGTTCGTCGAAGGGTATCGTTCACGTCATCATTGATCGTCGACGCTACCTTGCGCCGATTCCATAGAGGATCATAGATAGAGTGCCGACTCGTGCCATGAATGGTAGTCTTGCAAGTTGCCTGCGGAATTGGGTATGGCAGCAGTCCGCCTCGCTTGCGGCCACAGCGGTTTTCGCGCTCGGGATCGCTTGCAGCTCGGAGACGATTACCAAAGGCAATGGCGCCAAGGGCGGTTCGAGCAATGTCGCTGTCGCGCGCGGCATTGGCGGCGCGGCCGTTTGAGCTACCCCGACGAGCGTCGTTGCTTCGGCGGGAGCGATCGCTACGAGCAAACCGAGTCAGCTCAGAGGTACCTCGAATAGCGCTTCGACCGCGACCGTCGGAGGCACCCTGAGCAACACTGGCCATAGCGCCACAACGACGTCGATCGGTGGGCAAACCAACGCCACGGGCAGCGACGATGTCCCAGTGGCGGGTGGCGGCGCGGGCACCATCGTTGCCGCGGCGGGCAAAACAAACTCCGAAGACGCCTCGGGCGGCACCACGGTAAGAGCTATCGGCGGCTTCGCGAATGGCGGCGGCGGACGAGAGAACCAAACCTTCTCGCCATTCTGGCTATCCAGGGAGTCCGGACCTCTATATAAGAAGTCTTTTGCAAATCTCGTTCGTCCATCGATGCTGCAATTCCCGGCTCAGGTGTCTTCTGATTGATTGACGACCTCGGCACTGACGAACGCGGTAGCAATTCCCAGTAAGGCAAGCGCGTCGCGGCCTTCATAGGGTCAGCTGTCCATGAGCTTGCCGTTCAGCCAAACGCGGCTGTCCATGTAGACGCCATTGAAATGGACGACGATGCGCCTGCCGGCGAAACTTGCTGGCACAGTGGAAGTCCTGGGTCGGTACCAGGCAACTCCGCCGTCGAGGTAGCCGCCACCTCGACCCGCGGGGGAATTCGGATCGATGGGGCGTTCGACGCTATGTCACGCGGCAGATTCAACCTGCACCAGGCACTGTCGTCGTACATTGCGGCGTCGGCACCGGCCCCATCAACCAAGAAGAACCGCCACCCAGCGTTGAAGCTTTGGCCTCTGTCGCCGTCGTACACGTCACGCTTGACAGCGTCGCTGCAGCGCGCCTGGCCTGACTTGCAGACCGGCGCGTCGCTACGCTGGCCGTTCGTGCACCCTCGCCACACCTTAGGACCAGTGGCAAAGCGAGCAAGCTTGCCGCACAAAGCGCGGTCGGTTTCATGCTGTGGTCCCACGAGCCCTAGCGAAAGCTGCCCAGGAGGTTTGGCGGCACGTGAGACGAAAGCAATGATAGGCCGTCAATTGACCAAGAAGCAATACAGTCGCCCGGCGCCACCCTTGGGCGTCGTATCGGCACAACTCCCGTTCGCGTACGAAGAATTCCATGAATCGTAGGGTGGATTGGGGTTCACCGATGGCCCCAACCCATCAGTGTGGCCGTCCTGAGCCGTCAGACTGGTCGAACTCGAGGTCCAGCTTTCACAAGTGAATCCAGTCATGACCGTCCCCCCATCGCCGTCACACCGTGCAGGGGCATGGCAGGTAATCACTCATCGGCGGCGGCGTTCACGGCGGTAACGAGCCGTGAGGCATCGCCGATCTCGTTCGGCGACAAGACCCGGAAAAAGCAGGCCGATCCGGTCGATTTGGCTTCAGTCTTGCCCCCAAGACACTTGTAATCGGGCCCGTTTGTCCTAGGCGTTATGGGTAATTTGCCCATGGCGATTGCAGTGGGCACCCCCCAAATTCCAACGCAGCGGGGTGGCAGCCTTCGCCGAGGAACCACCTAGAATGCCATGTTCGATTGCAGAGAAGCCCGCGGCTCGTACCATGGCTCATGATGCCAAGAATTGCCAGAAAGGCGGTGTGTCACAGCGGGCCACCTGGATTGCGGTGATAGCCGTCTGCGCGTTGGGGAGCGCCTGCAGCTCGCAGACGATTACCCGAAGCCAAAGTGACGACGAAATGGGCGGTTCCGACGACATGGGTGGGCACAGTTACGGCGCCGGCACAACGAGTACCTCAACGAGCGTTCATGCTTCAGGAGGAACGGCCGTGTCCATCGCGACGAATGCCTCAGCGGGTGGACCTGCCGCGTCCACCGCGACGAATGCCTCAGGTAACCTCGGTGGGACCTCGGGCGGAGTGACCACGTCCTCGGCCGGCAATACGCCGAGAGGTACAGGTTCGAGCACGTCGAATCCCCCGGCGGTGGGTGGCGTGGTCAATACGGTGGCGCCGGCGGGTGGCGCGGTCAATACGGTGACGCCGACGGGTGGCGTGGGCAACGCCGTTGCCGCGGCGGGCAAGACCAACAACGGTGGAACGAGCAACCCTTCAGGCGGCACCAGCGCACTGGCCCTAGGCGGAGCTCCCATTGGTGTAGCGGGAGGTGCTTCCATTCCGGCAGGGAGTTGCAGCGCTCTGACGTCGGGCTGTGACGACTGCTGCGCGAGTCTGTCCATCCCCGCTGGCACTTTTCCGATGGGCCGCAGCACGGTGGTGGGTGACAGCGACTACTTCGATACCGATTGGACCGACGAACTCCCCGAACATGAAACCGTGGTCGCGGCATTCGCGCTCGACAAGTACGAAGTGACGGTCGGTCGATTCCGGCAGTTCGTCAAGGCATATAACAGTTGGCGCAGCGCAGGAAACCCGACTGTCGGTGCGGGTGCGCGTGCCCCAAGCTCCAACACGGGCTGGGTCGAGAGTTGGACGACCACTGGCAATGAACTTCCGCCGAACGCCAATGCATTGAGCAGCGCGCTATTCTGTAAGTCGGGCTACGAGAATTGGACAAACGAGCCCTCGACCATGGAAAACGCTCCGATCAATTGCGTCTCCTGGTACGAGGCATTTGCCTTCTGCATCTGGGACGGCGCAAGATTGCCGAGCGAGGCCGAGTGGGAATATGCCGCAGCAGGCGGCGGGGGCACTTCGGGAAATCGGCGCTTTCCCTGGGGACCCGGTGCTCCGTCTATCGCCAACGCTAACTGCATGCAGCCGGACAGCGTGCATATGGCCGTCGGGAGCAAGTCAGCTGGCGTAGGGCGTTGGGGGCAGATGGACCTCGGCGGTTCCATGTACGAGTGGACCCTCGATTGGTATTCCGAGAATTTCTACGCCGCGTTCTCGACGTCAGGCAGCTGCAACAATTGCTTCAATGCGACGCCCTCGAATCCCGCCGAACGGATCTTCCGTGGCGGTGGCTATGCCAACGACTGCATGGAGACGCGGGCAGCCTTCCGCAATTCCGCGTTGCCGGCAACCCGCATGTCAACCTCCGGGATCCGCTGCGCACGCGCCGTCGCGCGATAGACCTGCAACTAGTCAGCTTTTGCGTCGGCGGAACTGGACGGCGACACCCCCGAGACGAGACCTGTGCACGGACCAGAGATGGGCCGCGTTGTTGCGCCGCCCGAAGTGGATGGACTGCACCATTGCTATGTGAGGGGTGCCACATGAACTGCGCGTGGATGGGTTTTCGGAAAGGACAGGCGAACCGGTTAGCCGGTGCTCAGTCCGCCCAACGCCGGGTCGTGCGGAGCCCTGGCGTTGGCTTTGGGGAGTACCCCAGGACCGCGCCCGAATCCCCCGCTTCACGGCATGCGGGTCTCAAGCTAGTTTCCCCTCGCGGCGTGGCGTCGGATTGCCTGCACAACACCAGGTATGCCAAAAATTTGTTTTGAACGGAACGCCTAACAGACGCTGTCGTCTTCCTCGCCCAGAATCTCGAGACCAACCGTTTCGCGCAAATCGCGAATCGTTAACGTCTCCAGGTGCCGTCAACTTCCCGTAGGAGTTGGCGCGAATACGGCTAGGGAAGGACTGTTCAGCGCGAAATGTCGCCCCCGCTCGTCACGCGAAGCCCCGTCACCGCGACGGCACGACCCCAATCTCCCAACAACCTGCACACCTAGTCAGCGAACACCTCTTCAATGCTCGTCGCCGTGAGCACGCGCTTCCCAATGCGGAAGAGCGCGGCTTCGTCCGCGGTGACTACGGCACGCTCAAAATCGTCGACACCGCGTGGGACTATTTGCAGAAGCTGGCGATCCCGTAGCGAGAAGTTCTGCCGACCGCGACGCCGACTCCCCGACCGTATTCGACCTGAATACTGAAACACTTGGGGCGAACGAATTCGTACACACAGCTCGCTCGGATTGGGGTCATGCTGACGATATGCGCAAGGCAGCAGCCCTCGGGATCTGGCTCATTCTGGTCGCTTGCTCGGACCCAAATTCGGGCACTGGCCCAAACACTCCGAGCAGTGGCGGCGCTCCTACAAGCTCAACCAGAAGCGAAGGCGGCGCCGTCGGATCTCTCGGTTCCAACAACGAAGGTGGCATCGCAGGCACCACCAGCGCCACCGGCAGCTTTGGCGTTACAGCGGGAGTGGCGGGTTCGGCGGGAGCAAGCGGTTGCGAGATCGAACGAGCGAAGTTGGAGCAGGCGATGACGCTGGCCCTTGACGCGGCTGCGGTGGACGAGAGCATCAGTCAGCTGTCGGACTTTACGCTGGTGCTGGAGACGAGTCTGGGCCATCGATTCTCGTACTCGCACGGCGCTTCCACCCTCGATACTATGTATGAATCTGCATCGACCTCGAAGTGGGTGACAGCGGCGGTCATCCTGGATCTCGTCGATCAGGGCTCGTTGTCGCTTGCCGACGAGCCATCCAAGTACCTCGGGTTCTGGGAGGCCAAGGGTGTCACTCTCGCGCATCTGCTGTCGTTCACGTCGGGTTTTAGCGCAGAGCCACTCTGCATCAACCTGCCCAACGCCAACTTCGCGCAGTGCGTCGAGAATGCGTATGCGGCCAATGTCGACATTGCGGCTGAGCCGGGCACGCTGTTCGATTACTCGAGTACGCATATGCAGATCGCCGGGCTAATGGCGATTGTGGCAACTAACTCAACCGGTTGGGATGAAGTGTTCAGGTCCTGGCAAGCGCGCACCGGGTTGTTCCCGACCGCGCTGTTCGATCTGCCTTCGTTGCAGAATCCGCGACTCGCGGGCGGTATGCATTGGAAGGGAGTCGAATACATGCAATTCTTGCGGGCAATCAGTTCAGGCGCGCTCCTGCGCGACGCCACGCGCCGGGCGATGCTCGACAACCAACGTGGGGCCGCGCTAGTGGCGGGCTCGCCCACTCTCGACGCATTCAATCAGGATTGGGCCTATGGTTTTGGCAACTGGCTGGAATGCCCTAGCGCGTCGGGCCCCAATAGCTTCGACTGCGGCTCGGGCCACCGCAACGCCAGTCCAGGCGCTTACGGTGCTTACCCGTTCATCGACTTCGACCATCACTTCTTCGGCTTGTTGGCGCGTCAGGGCAGGCTCGGCACCTTCCGCGAAGGCCAAGGGCTCTATCAGGTGGTTGCAGCGGACTCCGTGCGCTGGGCCAACACTTGCCCATGACGTGACCTGAGCAGTTGGCAGGGGAATGGGTTACGAGTTCCGCGACGAATGCATAGCCTTGCCACGAGGACGCTGAAGGTGACCGGCGTCAATAGTTTGGCAGAGCGGCGGCTCAATGACGTTCCCATCATGAACGGGAGTTCGTCCTGATCGACGTGCGGCAACCCGAAGAATACAGCGAGGGCCATATCCCGGGTGCCCGTCTGATCCCACTCAATGAGCTGGAGCATTACGCGGATGAACTCTCGCTACTCGCCGATCGGTGTATGAGCTTCTATTGTCACGGTGGTGCCCGTGCGGCAAGGGCCAGTGCCTGGGCTTCGCTGGTGTTGAAGGTTCCGACGGTGCAGAACCTCGTGGGGGGGTCAAGGGTTGGGGTGGCTACGCATTGGTCGACTTCCCGAGACTGGAGTCCTTCGAGCTCGAAGGTACCGCGGAGGTGTTGCTCCGGCAGGCCTTGGAACTTGCCCTCGAGATTGAACTCGGCACCTATGATCTATACAAAAAATTGGCCACAGAGGCAGTTTCCGATGCAGCTCAAGGCGCACTTAGCGAGCTCGCGCAACAAGAGAAATGGCATGCGAATTGGGTGCTCCAAGCGATTGGAACGATGGCGAAAGGCATGGGCCGCGTCGCTTCGTGATCTAGCTCACCAGATCCTGATGTTTGTCTACTGCGTCGCGATCATGACGTAGTGCGGACTCGCATTCGGGCAAGGTCTGGCAGTACCTGAGCGACCGCAGTCTTCGCACAGTTGTGGCACAATTGGAGCAGGGGCTAACTGGCACATAACCATTGGACTAGGGTAGTTCTGTTGCGAGCCATCGACCGCTGCTGGAGGTGCAGTTCAAGGCGGAAGCGCGGGATTGGGAGGTGCAAGCAACCCGGGTGGCGCACCGATCGGCGCCCAAATCGTTGAGGGAGGTAATCCACCAAGTGCTTTCGGAGCTGCTGGTACTGCTGGCTCGAGCGGCCAAGCTATGGGCGGAGCTGGTGATTGGGACGGCGTTGGTGGGCAATCTCGTTTCCGGTGCTGGGGCCGGACGCGTCGATGAACCTTTCTGAGCTGACTCCAATCGCTGGGGTGTCATCTTGATGTGCCGCGAGTTACGAACGGTATCGGTCCCACGTGGTTTCGAATTCAATGGTTAATCTTCCTCGGTACGGCGGCGTGTGGGAGTCAGGGGGGCGGTAGTCCCCCCGTCAGCAACCACCCGAGCGCTGGTGCGAGGAATTTCGGCGGAACAACGAATTCCGGCGGAACAACGAGCGATACAGGGCGCGACGCCGCCGGCGCGATTTCTGGCGGTTCAGAGGCGCGCGGCTTGGCCGTTGCGGGAGCAAATAACTTCTTACCAGTTGCGGGCGGACGCATGGGTTGGGCGGGCGAGGCTGGAACCGCGCCTGCGTCCGGCTCGGGCGGGCAGGTGAGCTCGGCGGGCTCGGGCGGCGCTCTGTTACCGAACGATGTCTTTCGACGCTCGACGCGATTCACCATCGTAAATCCGAAGGACCATGGTGCCAAGGGCAATGGCACGACGGACGACGCCGCGGCACTCGAATTGGCGTTTGGCGCGGTGCCGGACTCCGGCGGAATCGTATTGTTTCCGGCGGGCACGTATTTGAAGGATCGCCGACTCGTGCGCGTTACCAAAAGCCACACGCTGCTCTGGGCACCCAACCGACGAGCGACGATACACGGTACGGTGCGTTTGCGCACCCAGACTGAGCGCGACAATCAACTCTGCGGTGTGCGCCAGCAAGCCATCGTATTCCAACAGACCCTGGGCGGAGGATTGTACGGCCTTCGTTTCACGTCGGACGCAACGGAGCGCACATCTTGCGCGGAAGACTGTCAAGTGACATTGGATACCGTCGACGGGATGGAAGTCGTTGGGATCGAGGTCAACGGCGGACCAGGTTGTGGTGTGTTCGCATGGTCGAGTAAAGCGAGTTTCAAGACGCAAAACCTCTTTGTCGAGGGGAACTTCTTCCACCACACCTATGCCGATTCGATTCACCATACGCACGGTGCTCGCAAGTCGGCGTGCTGGCGGAACTACGTGTTCAACGAGGCCCCGTCGCTTGGCGATGACGGAATTGCCTGCGTCACGTATTCCCCCGAAGATCCGCGCTGCGGCGACATGGAGTGGTGGGAAAACTTCTACCTCGGTGGGGCGCACGGTCGGGGTATGGCCGTGATCGGAGGCGAAGACATTTCTATCCACGACAACTGGATCGTCGGTTCCGCATCCGCGGGGTTAATCGTCGCTTCCGAGTCCGCATACACGAGCGCGTCTTCCGAACGGATCGAGCTTCGGTCGAACTTTCTCGTCAAGAGTCCCAACGGGAGCGTAAACAACGGACATTCGGCGATATTGATATCGGGGGGCAACCCTGATGCGGAACCCTTGCGTGATATCAACGCGATTGACAACGTGATTGTCGAAGTGCCGGCCAATCGCGTGCAACGCGCAGAAGGAAGTCACGATTCCGCAACGGTCGTGTTCGATAACAGCACCGATCCCTCGAGACTCCCGGGCCCGATCCCGACACTCGATGACGTTCGGCTCCAGGACACCTCCATCCTCAGGACGCGGGACATCTCGTTCGTTGCCGCGGCCATGCGCAAGGGCTTGCATCGCATTCACGTTCGCGAGGCAGCGTCAGGTGGCGGCGTCGACGAGCGGTTCGAATACGTCGTGAGCGGCGCAGCGAGTGAGATCGCGACTTGGATCGCCACGGTTCGCGGTCAGGGTGCCTACGTGTCCGAAAGCCGGTCCGTGGGACTGTCGGCTTACGCGCTCGTCCTTTCACCAGTTCCGCTCGAAGTACCCGGTGCGCTCAACGGCGTGACCTTTGAGGCGCTACGTGCAGGTGATCGAGCCGGCACGCTGTCCTTTCTTTGGCAACGAATTGACTTGGGCAATTATTGATGAACCTCTGGCAAAGGCCACGCCCGAACACCTGTACATTGGGTGGCCTCTTCAACCGCCAGTATTGAGATGTCGCCAGATTTTAGTCGATCGGGCTTCTGCGCGGCACTCCGCAATCCTACCTTGACTCGGCTGAGTCTCGGCCGAAAATCGGCTGGATTGCGTCGGCTCGTGCGATGACTTCGGCTGCTTCGACTTGACGAAGTCCTGCAGCCAAGTCATGGCCGAACGCTGTTTGCCATGCGTATCGACGAGCCAACCATTTGGCCGCTGATTCCACATCATACCCTTGACGCAGCCCCAATGTGTGATTCCCATGACGGTGAGGCAATCCTAGAACATGCTGATCGCGTCCTACATGGCGCTCAGCTGTTTGGCGTCATCCGCCTGGTCAACTTCTAAGTCAACGATGTAGATTAGGCGGTTCAAAGTAGCGAGCTTGTCCAAGTAGGTTTTGGCCTTGGCGGTTCCCATCGTGCCGCTTGCGCCGAACGGGGGGCGGCGAGCCCCGTCGGACCGGCGAGTGACCGTCGGTTGTGCACCTCGCGTTGTCCGATCGGGGGGTGCCGCATCGGCTCTGCTGTCCGCAGTCGTCGACGATCTCGACGATGGGAGTTAGGATAGCCTCACGACGCCTGTCAGTAGAACTCCATGGCACTACTCAAGGAACTCTGGCTAGCCACGCTCACGAGAAACGTGGATGACGCGGGCAGCGACGCTGGCGGATTGAATCTCGTCGTCAACATCGACGGCGACGATGTGGTTAACGAAGACCTGCCGTTCGTGAATCCGGACGGTCCATTGAGCGGCGGCTTCGGCGTGGGTGACGCTTCCGAGCGCTGGCTCGGCGACGGACAGGGCGCTCTGACCGGAAGAATTCAGGGCGAAACCCTGCTTGGATTTCCGCTCGCGAGTCCCTTCGACTCGGACCTCCTGACGAACTCTTCCGTGCGGATTGGCATCCGAAGCGACGACGCGTGGAGTCCCCAGGACATCTTCTTGTTCGGCGCCGCCAGGACGACGTAAAGTCACCATGGGTTCCACTGGCCTTCGCCGCAAACGTCGAACACTGTACCGAGAACGGTCAACCGAATGCAATTGTTCCTCTCGTCGGTATCTCGAGCTGGAGCCTCGGTACCTTGAGCAATGATCTCAGCGAAGGCGCTCCCGAGGCCACCATGCCTCTACATCGACGGTACATTTTGAGCAGAGCCCATACCCCGGGCGGTTCTGGCGCGGCTACTTTGCCGTAAAGACGAAGGGGACGTTGATTTCGGTCGATTCAGCGCCGCGGGGAAACGACCAGGTGCGGATTTTGGACTGAATACAGCTCGAGAGACCTCGATATCCCTGAGGATCCGGTGAGACATGGACGTCGTGAACCTTGCCATCCGGGCCGACATCCACATTTGCCATGACCCTTGCCGTCGGTGGTGCATTGGAGCTTCGATTAGCCAAAGCGGGCTGCCAACAGGTTCGCTGCACGACCCCCGAGTAACCCGCTATCGTTCGCGAAATCGTGCCGGAATCGAGAATCTTGCGCGACCCTACCGATGGTGTGGCCGTGCTCCTTTCATTTGGGTCTTGGCTTGTCTTCGAGGTTTCAGCAGTGTTCGCCTCGAGCTGACTTGGGCGCGGAGCAATGGACTTCAAAGGGCGTGGGGCATGAGCCGCGGCTGTCGCGACGAAGCTTGGCGCCTTTGGGTTCGACGCAGAGCTCGGCACGGGAGGGTAATCTACGCCATTCGGGCTTGGAGCCGTTGGTTCAGGTGCTTGCACGGACGCTTGCTTGATTACCGTTACGACGCGCACCTCGACCGCGCCAGCTCGGTGGGCAAGCTTCGCGATCCCAACGGTGAGTCCGAATCCCACGACGATGGCAATAGCGATAGGCCAAACCCACCTGCTCATGGATGTATGCCCGCTATGGGGCCAAGTGGCTGTTGACGACTCGACGGTCTTCCCGTTTGATGGTTTGAGCATAGCGACGTGTTTGGTTGCCACTCGAACGGTGCAGTGCGTCTTCGGTGAGGTCGCGACGCACCGACCATAAAATGGACCAGATGATGCAACCCGCGCTGGGCGCCGCAGAACCTTGCGGTTACCGAAGCCGTGTCGACAGTTGCCGATGGTGGCTCGCGCGATCTTCGGGGGCACGACACCGATGCTGCGGCCACCTGGCCAATGCAGACACGATCCTCCGCTGCACCTTGAGGGAATTCGGCTGTTTTCCGTCGCAGCTCCACCAGCACCGAAAGCGAAGGTCTCCATTGGCCAAAGAGAATGTTGACCTCCTCGAGCGTATGTCCGTGCGCGCGCCAAGGCGCTATCGACGTTCCATCATTGACCCGTGAGAGACTGATAGTTTCCCTCAAGAAGTTGGGGCTGGTCGCCCTGGCATGTTCAGTCGGGTTGCTCCTTCCTTTTTGCCCGCCGTAGCCACGACGCGCTGGTGTCCCACGTGATTGAAAACGACTTGCCGATCGCGCTCGCAGTCGTCGACTGCGACGGCAAGACCAGAGGACATCGCAATGCGCGCTGTCACCGGATCGATCACCGCAACGCCCTAGCTCGATACTCCCCTGGCCCAACGCGCGAGCGGCCAAGGGGTTCGCCTACTCCTCCAGATCCAGCGATTCCGGCATGTATTCCCCGTGCAGTTCGACCGAAGCTGGGGGAGGCGGGTCGGAGCCAAAGTAGACAGCCAGATATTCGGCAGTGCCGCGGCCCTTGGCGTTGCGTGGCTTGTATACGTCGGGGTCGCGCGCGAGGGGCGGCGTCGGGATCTCGCGGACATGGTCGGTGTCGAGGACGGCCTCGAGATCACGCGGACATGGTCGGTGTCGAGGACGGCCTCGAGATCACGCAGCAAATCTGCCATGGATGCGTAACGATTCTCGGGGTGTTTGCGCATGCAGCGCAGCACGATGCGCTCCACGCGTGGGTCGATATTTTCGACCAACCAAGAGGGTGGTGGTGCCGGTGAAAACAACTGGTGGCTGAGCAGATCGATGCCAATGTCGAGGTCGAAGGGCAACTGTCCCGTCAGCATCCTGAATAGCACCACTCCCAAGCCGTAGATGTCCGTGCGCCCATCGATCGGATCGGCGAGCACCTGCTCGGGAGCCATGTATTGTCCGGTGCCCATCACGATGTTGGTGCTCGTCGGCCCAGCGAGGTTACGGTTGACGTCTTTTGCCAAGCCGAAATCGATCAACTTCAATCCGGTGGGTGTAGCCTTTGGTCCAACCAAGAAGATATTTGCTGGTTTGACGTCGCGGTGAATGATGCCAGCGTGATGCGCCGCTAGTAGACCAGCGGCGGCGTCACGTGCCAGTGAAAGCACCAGGGGTTCCGGCATGCAGCCTTCGCGTTCGAGGTACTCCGCAAGGGATTCCCCGGCCAGGGCCTCCATGACTTGATACGGTGGCCTACCCTCCAACTCCTCGACGGCATGTACCTTGGCAATGGCGGGGTGCTCAATCGCCATGGCAACCCGTCCGCCCAAGAGGAACCGCTCACGGAGTTGGGGATCTCGGGCTGCCCGCACGGTGAGCCACTTGATCACGACTTGCTCCAGCGTTGCGGTGTCGTCAGCCAAATACACCTCAGCAGTCGACCCGGCCCCGAGCACACCAATGATGCGGTAGCGTCCCCCCAGCAGCAGCCCAACGCGCGGCGTCGACCGCAGGGCAAACCCAGATATGCCTTTAACACCGTCGAGTTGCTGAGTGGGGGCAAGTTGCTGACGCAGATTTGCTCCCATGCACTCAAGCCTAACTCGCTGCCGCCGATTCGGTAGCTGTGTGCAGCGCGATTTCACCTTTCCGCGCGAACTCCTGCCATCAGTCGGAATGGTGTCGTGGATAGGCTGGATGACTCCCCGGCCCATTCTACTCGGGCCAGCAAAGCCATCAACCGTGAAATCCAAAGTGATTTCACGGTTGATGAAGCTTCCGATCCACTGATCGAGCTTGGCCGCGCCTGCCCTAGCTTCGAAGTGGCAGTGAAAGACTGACCCGCGGCTGCTCTGGCGTCCGATGATGCGCCGGGTCACGAAGAGAAACCCACAGTACCAGCACGCGCGAACACGACTGGCAATGCCTCGGCTGGTGGTGCTGCAGCCTACAATCAGACCATTGCTGGGGCGAGCAATGAAGGCGTCGGTGGGACGGGTGGTAGGGAAGCTGGCAGCGCCACGGGTGGCGGAAACCCTGCGGGTGGCGCTGCGTCCAACGGCGGAGCCACAGCTATGGTTGGCGCTAGTACTACTGGTTCGGGGGGCGTCCGAACCGTTGCGTTGAGCAACGACACACGCCACTTCGGCCTTCACGATGACGACGTGCTGAGTGATTCGGCGCTGGCCTAGGGCTTTGTCCACGCGCAGATGACCCATTCCGCTGACTCCGACCCAAGCGCTCGCACCTTCGGTGGGTTGGAAGTGTCCTTGGCAGCCCCGCGCTCACTGTGAGCTCAACCACATCCGGAGTCACCGCGCGAGCAGTCAAGGTACGCAGACACCCCGACAGGGAGCAACACTCGATGAGCAGTACGCGCCGGGGTGCTCTTTGCTCACAATGACCTACGCTAAACAGTTGTGCCCCAATCGACAGGCAAATGCTCTCGGTGTATCTTGGGCGGTCGAGGAAGGTCCAATGCTTGAAACGTCTACGCGCCCCACGTGGCAAGGTGTGCGGTTGGTCGTGGTGTCGCTCAGCATTTTTGCAGCCGCGTGTTCGAGCAACGACAAGAATTCGGGTGGTGCTCCAAGGATCAATACCGTCCCGCCAGGCACCGATCCAGTAAAGCAGCTTCCGGCCGCAAGTTGTCAGAGTGACGGTGGCACGGAAGTCGTCAGCGCCCCAAAGCTCATTGCGACGTTGTTCGATCGCTGGCACGAAGCATGGCTTGGTTCACCCGCAGTAGCCGATTTGGATGGAGACGGAATGAACGAGATCATCGTGCCACGAGATGAATTGTTGATGATCTGGCATCTGGATGGAACTCTCGTTCACAAACTCGAGGGACAACCGGGGCGCATTTGGGCACCACCAGTCGTTGCCGATTTGCGTCCGGACATTGCCGGGCTCGAAGTCGCTGTCGCCTCTCGCGGTCAGATCAGCGCTTGGGATGCCACTGGCAACGCGTTGCCAGGGTTCCCCTTCAAGTGGCGCGACGAAATGCGCTCGCTCGCCGCCGAAGACATCGATGGTGACCAGCAGCTCGAGCTCGTCGCAGTAACCACGAGTGATCTCGACCAAAATGGACAAACCGACATCCTCATTGCTGTCAACGCCGATGGCTCAATCGTCCAGGGGTTTCCTCCGAATACAACGGCTTCCAGCGGCTGTGATGACGCCTGCTCGGTGCACGCTGGTTTCGATCAGAACGTGGCTCTCGGTGACGTCAACGGCGACGGCGTGGCCGACATTCTAGCGCCACAAGATAACTCTCACGTGAGCCTTCACGAGGGAACAGGGCGTGCCTTCGACGCGGCAACCATCTTCCGTGGTGCCACGAAGTTCATGGGCGTCCGATTCCTGCATGACTACGCCTTGGCGCAACAAGGCTACGCGGACGACGAAGATACCGCGAACCAGGCACACTTCACCAACACGGCGCCGGCGATTGTCGATGTGGACGGCGACGGGAACAACGAGCTCGTCATGCTCGGTTCGGTCCAGAACGCGGCACAGTCCGATCGCGAACGTGGGGTTGCCTTGTGGGTAGTTCGGAACGATGGAACACGCCCCGACGCGTGGATTGCTCCATTTCATGCTCCAGACTTCCTCGACGGTCTGTGGGATCCGGGCGACAACATCGTTGCGGCGACCAACCAGGTCACCGTCGTCGATCTCGATCCGAATAGTGTCGGTTCCGAGTACGTATTTGCCGGTTTCGATGGTCGAATTCACGCGGTAACATCCCAGAATCAGGAGCTCTGGAGACAGACTTACACCGAGGAGGTTGGCGTCTTGACCGGGGGCATCGTTGCTGCCGATCTATCGAAAGATGGTCGCCCGGAGCTCATTTTCAACACTTACTCGACCGCCACGAATGCGGGAGCACTGTTCATCCTTGGCGCCAATGGGGCATTGCTCCAGCGCACTCCACTGCCCGATCGCGGCGCCATGCCCGTGCCTACCGTGGTCGACGTGGATGGTGATGGCACTCTGGAAATCGTGGTGAGTCTCAAGGATGGAGTCGATAAGGCGCGGCAAGTGCTCGTTTACAACGTTCCAGGTTCGGGTACCAAGTGCCTACCTTGGCCAACCGCGCGGGGAAACCTTTGGCGCAACGGGCACGTCGTGTTTCGGTAAGTGTGACCGGGCCTGCGATCAGGGGTCAAAGCACCTGCGCCCGAGCCGCCGCAGACGGTGCATCTTAGTGAAATGGTGCGAACACAATGCCGGGAACGCCGAATGGCGCCACAATTACGGCGCCGGCCGCGACTACTGCCCTGACGGATCCAAGGCTCGAAATCCTTGGACTCCCGGAGTTGGCCAGACGGGCCTAGACTACTATCGCCTTGCCTTTGCGATAGAGCGCTGGAAAAAGGAGTCGGCACACGAGCGCGCGAAGCCCCGCTAATCGGTAGGCGCTTGGCTTCAAATCATGGCCAAATTGGGTGCACGATCTAGCGTACCACGAGAACCTCGTTCCACATGCGGAGCATGACCGGCGGTTTAGGTGTTTCGGGTCCCTTCCGCCACATGGAACGCAGCCAACTGCTTGAGCGTGGTATTCCAATCGGGATTTGGTTGGAGCCAGAAGCAACTTCGAACCAATTAGCCTCCGGCAGTGGTATTGAGCTGCGATTGCGACTGGTGCCGTGAAGTTCTCCACCTAGGGCCCGGCGAGGCAACCGCTTCACACCGGCAACAATTGCAGCCACCGTATTCTGCGCGCGCGTTGTAGCAGCTCGAACACGCTTCGCTGACGCCACCGGACGAGCCATTGCCTGATAGCCAATAGAGCGCGTTGTGTCGCGCGCAGTCACCGCTCGTCGTTGGGTAAGCCGTCAAGACCCAAGCATTCGTGCCGGTGAGCAAGACCATGCAGGATTCGCAGCGGTACCCGTCGTCACAATTGGCTGTGGTTACGACGGGTTCTTGAGTCAGCGAGCACAGGACCCCACCCAATGCAATCCTTCCAGCGAGCGATGCCGAACCTATGGCGACGTATAGACCCCTATTCACGCGACCACCGTAATGTCCGGAAAAACATACGCCATCCTCACGCGGCTTCTCGGTGGTAGCAATTGAGCAATCCGTCAAGGCGCGAACGACATCGGGTCGCCTCCGTTGCTGTTGCTGAGTTGTCGTTCGTAGATGGTTCCGCCGGCGCAATCAGCTGTCCACCGAGGCCTTGATGGACCCGCTCTTCCAGATAATGCGGAACAAATTCGCGAAACAGGTACCGGAAGTGCCGCTCATCAAAGATGACGAACTGATCCAGGCACTCGGTCCGGACAGTCTTCACGAAGCTTTCAGCATGCGGGTTGCCGTTTGGTCTGCTTGACGGAATTCGTACCGACTTCACGCCGCTTGACTTCAGTAGCTCGATTCACGTTTTCGTGAATGGCAGATCGTACTCGTGAATCAGGTGTGTCGCGTTTCGTAGGGAGTCGATCCTCGGGATCGACGAGATTGCGCGCAATTTGGCGGCCAGCTGACGGAACCAGGCCAGGATCGTGCTGAGGCTTCGTGCAACCTGGGAACCCTCGTCTTGGCGCTGGTGACCGCAATAAGGCCGTTGCCGAGACGAAATCGGCCGTGGCTTCTTCTCAGCCGTCATCGCGCCGGAACAAACAAACATGTCAGAGCCTCGCATGGTGCTTTCGACCGTGTCGACGCCCAACGATGGGTAACACGATACGGCTCTTGGTACTGGAACCGTGGGCAATGCTCCACGTTGGCGTTCCCTGGGCCGGGATCCGGGCAAAAATGCTCGCGTCGTGACCCGCGATGGCGACTCGAATCGAATGGCCGCGCCGCAGGAGCACGCTCGTTGGATAGAGGCCCAAGGTTACCTCTTGTAGTTCACCCTTGGGCATCGGCGCGGCATCTGCTCGCTGGTAACTATGGCACGGACCGCAACTGTCGAAAGGAGCGGGGACCGAGCAGAGTCTGCGATGCAGAAGCCTGAGCTCGCCTTCGGTGATGTGCGTCACCCTGCCGTCGGGCGCGACGTCCTCCAAGTATACGAAGATGGCACCATCGGTTTCGGTGCTCGACAAGTACAACGTCACCTCCGGATGGTCGGTGATTTCTACGTCGTCCAGGAGCGGGTGGCTCGTGTAGACCAGCAGCTTCTCGTCTTCGGTCTTGCGGTCGCCGTAGTAGACATCGGCAGAACCGAGCTTGGTCCACCACCCATTCTCAAAGCCCGTGGACGCGGTGTAGTCGACCAAGTATGCGTCGGACGGCTCTCGGGTCCTCGGTGGAGTCTCGGCGAGAACATGGTTGCTTCGGAGGTAGAAGGGAGTCATCGTGGACCCCTTGGGCGGCCACGCGCTCGTTTCCTTCCAAACGTCCTCTCCCAGCGTGAAGTAGAAGAGCCTCCGTACCCTTGCTGGGCGTTGCTCGGGCTTGAGGTATCGGTCGAGGAACTCGACGGTCCATGCCTGTTGCACCTCTCTCGCAAGCTCGAGTGGGTTGTCCTTGGGCAGGAAGGGATTGGCATCGGTGGCGGCGTCGTGGCCCGAGGGTCCGATGATGACCACCATCGGCACGTCGGTCTTTGCCCAGCGATTGAGCGCACCGTGGGCCGTGCGAACGTCCATCCAACCCACCCAGGACATGAAAGCAGTCTGCGTCAATTCTGCTTGATCGCCACGATGGCCCGTTCCAGAGATCGTCGGCGCAGTTGAGTAAACTCACCCCTGCGAGCTGATCGGGGCTCTGCAAATGCTCGGCCACGGCCAGTGAGCGTAGTAGTCGCGTTGCATCGTCGTTGACCGCTTTGACTCCGCCCAAGCCCGAGAGCGCTGAGTCGCAGTCCGCACCCGAAAGGCCGTACGCACCGCAGACATCGTTGAGATCGAGGCGTCGGGTTAACTCGAGCCAAGCGCGGACAAAGCTCTCGTTGAAGACCCCGCCGGGGAAGACGACACCCGTGTAGAGGTCTGGAAAGCCAAAGCGCGATGCCACGGCGCGAACGGCACCCTTGCCGAGCGTTCCGGTCATTTCCGCGGTATTGCTGTCGCAGGAGGTGCCATAGGTTCCGACGCGGCGATTGGACCAAGGCTGGGCAACGCTCCAATCGACAATCTCGCCGTAGTCGGCGACTTCATCGGCGGACCAAGGTTGACCCCTCGTGCCAAAACTCGCGCCACTGCCCCGCGCATCGACAATGACCTCGGCGTAGCCATTCCTTACGAAGTCCTTGGCCTCGACCTCCGTGGAGGTCTCGGGCGTAGCGGTGCGATCCAGGCCGTCGGTATCGCGCCAATAGGTTGTGGCGCGGAGGATCGTAGGCACTCGCTTGCACGCGGATGCATCACCTGGCAACCAGAGATCAATGGCGATCCGTGTTCCGTCGCGCATGGTCAAGTGAAACGCCGTGTTGACGGCGGGAGCGCCGACGGTGGGCGTGTGTTTCGGGGGACAGATCTCGCGGAGCTCCTGCCGAACCCCGCCGAGATCGGCCTCAGGCTCCCCTGGAGCAACCCCGCACGCGACAACGCAGGACAAACGCCACGAGGGCGGCCATCATGCGTCCTGATGCAGAAGGGCAGGGACGTACCCGTCAAGTTGCGTGCTCCCGTCCCGGAAAATGTGGCGGCGTTGCCTTGGTCTGATAGTTGATGCATGACTCTCCCCCGTTCCGGCACGCTACGGGCCGTTGAACGGGTGCCGAATGGCAGTATGGCCACTCTAGCTCCCGTCCTCGGATCCTCTAGAGTTGTGTTGTAAGGTATGCTATCCGCCATGGGTCGCCGTGTCCAACTGGATTGCAAGATGCAATCACATTCCGGCACTGTAGTGAGGCACGCGATCGAGACGTGTACCCGTCATTCAGGGGGCCTTGAACGCGGGCGCAGGAACCCCAACGGATCTTGTCATGGCTACATTAACGCTTCGCATTAAAATGATGGAAGAATTCGCTCGACGGCGTTGGCTTGCAGATGCATTACGGGGAACCCAACGAAGCAGTCCCCACCGCGGATTTCATTGCCAACATGCAACGTATCGCCGATTTGGGTCTCGATATTCTGGTCAGTGAGATGGATGTGCACACTTGCGCCGGTCTGACCCCGACCCAGCAGCAGACGACTTACCATGATATCGTTGCGGCTTGCGTCGCCCAACCGCGGTGCATCGCTGTTACTTTCTGGGGTGTGACGGACAAGTACTCCTGGCTGAAGGACGAAGGGGATTTGGGGTGTGCGACAGGAGTGAACCCGCTTGGCCTGCTCTGGGACGACAGCTTCAAGAAGAAGCCGGCGTATACGGGTGTGCTAAACGCGTTGGTTGGACACTAGCGTTTCGGGACGCGTGAGCTGCCTCGACGAGCCTTCGACTGCACGGCCCATGCGCATAGGTACGAGCCCCCTTCCGTCAGCACTGCTTTGCGGGAACAGTCTTGAAAACGGCGCACAGTGGTCACACAGTCTGGGCTCCCGATTGGCCCAACTCGACCTATGTAGCCCCCGTTCAGATTCGCGTAGTGCGATCTGAAACTGGAGTTTCTAATCGAAGGGTAGGCTTCTATGAGGCATTTGCGAATCATCACCAACCTGGCGGCGGCGAGTGCCGCGCTTCTTTCTGCGACCACCGCGCTCGCGGGCGATGTCCGCTTCTCTGACTTCACGCCCCTGGTGAGCTCGGCCGGTCCGACCGCCAACGAGGCCACCCCCATTACCTTCGGCAACCCGCTCTTCCAGCAGCGATCCATCGCCGATCGCCAATCCCAACTGGCTGCGGGCGTGCCGAACTCGGGCAACTGGGACATGATCACGCTGAACGAAAATGAAGACGGCTGCAACGATCCGAATCAGGGCCGCTATCTCTTTACCGTCTTCGAAACTGGGCAGGCCGGCGTGCAGCGTCACGACCTTTTCACGGGAGAGGTCGAGACCATCTGGCACAGCCTCTCTTCCGGTGGCCACGTTGCGTTCGACCCTTCGTTCTGGACACCCTGGGGAACAATGATTACCGGCGAGGAGTCGTGGGAAACGAACCCCGCCGGTTCGACCAGCCCCTACGGTCGCTTGTTTGAGTTCGTCAATCCGCTGACCGCGCCGGGAATCGTCGGACCAATTACGGCAACCAGCAATGACGGCGCAACCTTCATTCACCAGAACGTGATTCCCCGCACGTCGCATGAAGGCATTCAGTTCGACAGGAAAGGCAACATGTACTTCATCGACGAGCTGAACGGCGGCTGTCTCTACAAGTACAGCTCCGCCGCGAAGCTCGACAAGGTAAAGCATGGTACGGCCGACTATTTCGCTGCGGGTCAGACGTTCGTTCTGCGCGTGGGTGACGGCAACACGCCGAACGCCACCGGTGCATACGCCTGGGTCCCGATCACGAATGCCAGTGGGGCCGCACTGCCAGGCGCTATCACGATTACGGACACTCGAGGCGTCACCTCGGTGGACGCGCGAAACACGACGGACCTCCCAGCGTTCAAGGGAACGGATTATCAGCGCCCCGAAGACATGCAGATCCAAACCGTGCGTGGCAAGGAGTACCTGTACGTTACGACGACGACGACGAACGAGATCTATCGGCTCGACCTGAAGGCTCAAGCGATTTTGGTATTCGCAGATCGCAATACCATCGACCTGGCAACCGGCGCAGCGGTGGGCTCTGCGCTGGCGAGTCCGGACAACCTCGCAGTCGACCACGAGGACAACGTCTACATCATCGAAGATCGCAACGGCGGTGTCGATAACGACATTTGGTTCGCCAAGGATCTAAACAAGGATGGTGATCTCAACGATCCCGGCGAAGGTATCGCGCGCTGGGCCAGCAACGGCACGCCGGGCTCGGAGTTCACCGGCCTTTATTTCGACCCCTTCGACAAGCGCCGCGCCTGGGTCAACATCCAGCATCCGTCCAGCGCCAACGATCGCACGATCGAGATCACGATCCCGAAGAAGTGGAAGTAGTAGAAGCACAAGTGGAAGCGCGACGCGCAGAGAGCGACCACCTGCGACCGAGACATTCTAAGTCCTTCGCTCGCTACCGCCCGCGAACGAGCAGCTATCGCCTGGCCTCCTGGGCAATCTCCCGTCAAATTGGTGAGTAATCCCCTAGAAGTGGCGGCACTTCCCCGGGGGGGGATTGGGTCGAAACCAAGGGGGATAGGTATCGCGACTTGGAGGCTCCGAAACGACCACGTTGGAACCTGGGCTATTCGACCATGGCAGGCGGTTGGAGGACTCGTATCGTTCGGCTCTTTGAAGCGGAAATGGCAGCACTGGAGTCGCAATGTTGCGATCGACTGACGCGGCACCGTAGGACCTAATACCCGCCATTAGATCGCGTGCTTGCCCGCTCCGGACGCACCGGCAACTGTCGGATTGCCTGTCGAGACAAGAAAGTGATTGAGATCCGCGGCACGTCGGTCAGAAGTTGAGCGACCAGGCCGATGGCGAGGTGTTCGAACTTCGTAGCAAGACAATTGGATGAGCTGGAATGGCCGGGATCCGCGGACGAATAGCGTCCGAAATCCATCCGACTCTGACTTAAGGTGTGCTCCAAGATAGTGAGGTTACGGGCAGCTCTTACGTTTGCAGGGGTGCAGATGGACTCGTCGGTGCCGTTGGTCCCACCGGTAGCACCGGACCCATCGGACCTGCGGGAATCGACGGCGCTGTTGGTGTTACCGGCCCGATTGGTAGTACCGGTCCCACTGGCGGGACCGGTGAAACGGGCGCGACGGGCGCAACGGGCGCAACGGGCGCGACGGGCGCGACGGGCGCGACGGGCGCGACGGGCGCGACGGGCGCGA
>CAYVXY010000033.1:116537-118538 GCA_964454965.1 uncultured Polyangiaceae bacterium
GCGCGACGGGCGCGACGGGCGCGACGGGCGCGACGGGCGCGACGGGCGCGACGGGCGCGACGGGTCTCACGGGTTACGCTTCACTGTTCAAGCGTACTGCAGAACCAAAGGGAACCAACTGTGCTGCGGGCGGCGTCAAGATCGAGGTTGGCCTCGACAACGGTGACAGTGGTGGCACTGCACGCAATAGCGTTTTCGAGTCCGGTGAGATCGATCAGACAACAAACGTTTACAATGGTACGTTCTGCGCGGCCGGCGACATCCCGGTTGCCGTGGGCTGCCAACTGAAGACGGTATGTGGAAAGGCAGCTCCCGCAGTTTTTGCGGGCGGCAACTGCTCGTCCAATGATTCAGCCTTCGCCGTTTGGTGGTGCAAGCTGGGCGGGTACCTGACCGCAGTGAGCTATACCCAGGTAACGTCGGGTGCCTTCAATTCATTGTACTATACCGGTGGTGGCGCAGCCGTGTTGAGCGATTGCTCCCAGGTGCTTGGCCCACCCAATTACGGGATCGGTCCGACCTGCACCGGCGCCTCCAATCTCGTCTGCAAGTAGGCTGGTTCGTCGAAGCCATCCCGAACTGATTCAGCGGATCCGTTCGGGCACATCACCAGCGTCACCAGAGCCGTACAGGGAAATCGCCCCGTGCGGCTCTGCCATGCGTACGTCCCGCCCTTTCGTTCCGACACATCCAGTCACTTCCTCGGATATTGCCGCAACCGCCCCCACGCTGTCCCTGCGGTTCACCGACCAACTAGTTAGGCAGCGATTCCCGAATCCCGCGGGCGGCCAAGACACTCAAAGTCTTTTTCGAATTCCTAGAGCCGTTCAGGTGACATAACACCCATGCCGCGAAGCCGGATTGTAGCGGCAAGAGAGAAATGTTCACCCGCCGCCACGTGACGGATCCGTTGCCCGATGCCAAAGCGGAACTTTTCCGCACAACCAGCTGTCAGCTGCTGACCGGTCACCAGTGCATCTGCTCGACGGTCCATAGTAGTCCCAGTCCGGCGAACGCGCCCGTGCGATGGGTGGCGGCTTGGTGGACATCCCGAACGGCTCCAGCAGTTCTTTTGCGCGCCCTGCCTCGGTCACGAGTTCCACTGCCTTGAGCCGCCCACCGCATTCACATTTCAGCAAATAGTAGTCATGAGACCGTACCTGCTAGAGCCTCCACTCGAGTGGAAGAAGCCGCAGACGGTGTTCGTCATCTCTATGACTGATCAAAGACATTCGCGACGCGTTTCCAGTGCTCGAAGGGGAGGGCTCGCTGCTTCGATGGGGCTCGGTTCGCCGGTGTGCGCGTACTTGCCTGCCAAGGGAAACAACCTCGCTGGAAATATCGAGCAAGGATTGAACTGCGCTCGCTCGCAGTACAGCTCGCGAGTTCGACTGACGCCGCTGCTGGTCACGGATGACGGCCTGGTGGCGAATGTCGTCGAGAAGATGTTGGTCGGCTGAGCCGGTCTTTCGTGGACCGATTCTCGCGGCCATCGCTACTGTGTTGGACTCGATGACTAACTTAGGCTGCGGGCGAAACACGCCGGAGCGTCCCGCCGGCGGGAAGTAACGAGACTTCGGTATCGGAGACACCCAAGCGCTTGAATCCAGTATCTCGGCGACCTCAGCACGACACCTCGCCCGCAAGCGCCTCTCGACTGTCGGCGATGAAGGAGAAACCAGCATGAAGCCCATTCAACGATTGCACGCTTTGTTCGCAGCGCTCGCGCTTCTACAGGTTGGCTGTTCGAGTGGTTCGGAAGGCGGCACCAGTGGATCGGGAACCACATTCGGCGGCAAGTCGGCATTCGGGGGTGCGTCGAGCAGCACCGCACCGACGTCCGGTGGAGCGTCGAGCAGTAGCGCACCGACGTCCGGTGGAGCGTCGAGCAGTAGCGCAACCACGTCCGGTGGAGCGTCGGCATTCGGGGGTGCGTCGAGCAGCACCGCACCGACGTCCGGTGGAGCGTCGAGCAGTAGCGCAACCACGTCCGGTGGAGCG
>CAYVXY010000033.1:118638-120916 GCA_964454965.1 uncultured Polyangiaceae bacterium
CAACCACGTCCGGTGGAGCGTCGGCATTCGGGGGTGCGTCGAGCAGCACCGCACCCACGTCCGGTGGCGCGTCGAGCAGTGGAGGCGTGGTCGGCAAGGGGGGCACGACCGGCTCTGGCGGTGCCGTTGCCTCGGGCGGTCGAACGACCAACGGCGGCACGGGGACCACAAGCCCGGGCGGTCGCACGGGTACGGCAGGTACCACCGCTTCGGGTGGGGCAGCCGCCGGAACGACGTCCACCACGCCATCCGCAGATCCGGTTCCGTCTCCGGGCTGCAGCGCGACGCCGACCACGACCTCCTCCTGCCCAGGCACGGCCTCGGCGGGTTGCACGATCGACGTCAAGGGGACTTCGCGTGAGTACTACCTGAACCTGCCTCCGGGTTACGACGGCAAGAAACCCGTTCCGGTCGTGTGGCAGTACCACCCCTGGGGAGGCACTGGCAAGCAGGGCATGACGATGTACCAACTCAACTCGAAGCTCACGAACGTCATCTTCGTGAGTCCCCATGGGACCGGCAGTCCAATTGGCTTCCCCAACACGAACGGGATGGACGAGGACATGACTCGCGCCGTCAATGCCGAGATAGAAGCCAAGTACTGCATCGACAAGTCGCGCTACTTCGCAACGGGGTTCAGCTACGGCGGCTCGATGTCCTTTACCGCCGCCTGCAACATGAGCGACATCTTCCGAGCCATCGGGGCGCAGGCTGGTTCCACGGTCAGTGGAGCCACCTGTGCCAGAAAGACGCCTGCTCGCATGGTGGCCATATGGGCAACACACGGGGACGCGGACACGACCCTGCCCATAGGCAACACGACACCGATGATTGACGCCCTGGTGAAGAACAATGGCTGCTCGACCACCACCTCGTCGGTGACGCCCTCTCCCTGCGTCGCGTACCAGGGCTGCAAGGAAGGCTATCCCGTGGTCTGGTGTGTCCGGCCAGGTGATGGGCACGCCATGGCGAACTTCGCCCCAGACGCCATCACCAAGTTCTTCCAGCAGTTCTTCTAGACCGGCGCGTAGCAGCCGCCGAAACGAGCCGGGGATCAGCCGAATCGACTGGTCACCGGCTTTCGATTTCTGTGCCCTCTGCCGTGAGCGGCGAGCTGATGCTTCGCCGCTCACGGCACCCGACGATTCTCACCTAGCAGCTAGAATCAAGAGTCCAACCACTGTAACGGGCACGGAGCTGTCCGCATGCGTGCTGTTGCCAAGTTGACCGAACGAGTTGAATCCCCAACAGCGCACCGAACCTTCTGCATTTCACAAGAACGCAGAGTCATGCCGTAGACCATTGACTGCTTCGGGCGTCAACTGCGATCGCCCCTGACGGCCTTGAGGCACAACACTGGGCAGGGGACAACTGCGCCCGACTCTCGCGCGCCGTTCACCCGACCGAATCTACCGACCGCAATGCCTCCGTTGGCGCGGGTCGATACGAGCAAGCTCTGGAGAAACCCTAGCGCGCCTACAACACGGTCCGCATCCCCAAGGCGGGCTTACATCTAGCCAGAACCCAAATCAAGCGTGGACATCTCGTGGGAGCCAACGAGCTTCTTCGTGAAACCGGTCGGCTCGAGAAGAACGACTTGTGGCAAGGAAGCGTTCAGCAGCGGGCCCAGCAAGAGGCGGAGCAAGAGCTTTTGCAGCTGCAAGTGCGGATCCCTCGCATCGTGGTGCGCGTGGAAGGCGTCGCGCCGGTAGATCTGACCCTAACCATTGATGGCGCGGAACTGCCCAATGGTTTGATTGGCGTCGATCGCTTCGGAGATCCCGGTGAGCGACACATCGTGGGGTAAGTCGGAGTGCAGCGTGTGGAGGAGTCGGTGACTCTGGTCAGGTGGAGTGGAGTCGGTACGGATCCCGGCCAGCAGCCCCCACCGCAACCACCGAGGCGCTTTAGGATGGCGCACGATTTTTCGGACAATGCGCGTTGACGCTTGCCTACGATGCGCCTTGGGAATGCCCCGATCGCGAGTACTCCTGGCGTCAGCTGCGGGCACGGCGGCTAAGACATCCTAAACCTTCCGCCAATCCAAGGGATCCAGTCAAACCTGAAAATTGCGAACTGGCGTTCATTCGCGCTTCGCCGTTCACCGTGTCGCCAGATGACGGATCACTTGGCGTCTTTACCGAGCCGTGCTCGTGCAGTGCCACTTCGAAGGTGATTCCGTCGACCAAAATCGCGATCGCGCAAGAGTCCTGCGTGTCCGTGGTTCTTGAGTCTCTCTGTAGGCTCTAGTGCGCGAAGAGCGGACGTCGAGGCAACC
>CAYVXY010000034.1:0-30542 GCA_964454965.1 uncultured Polyangiaceae bacterium
AACCAACGACCCCTACCGTGTCAAGGTAGTGCTCTACCACTGAGCTACGCGCCTGTGGGCAATGCCGACCCAAAAGGGTCCATAGATTCGATACTTCGGATCGCAGGGGACCCTCACTACAACCCGCTCTGGATTCTGTCAAGCGGACCGCCGGACTTTCCGCAACCGGCCCTTGCATGCCCTCGACAAAGCCAGTATAGGCCGCCGGCCCTTCCGCATGTGAGGAGGGGTCCGCGAGCGTCGCCTCGGCCTGGGAGGGCGAAGCCGCGGCGACGAAACCTTCGCCATCCCGGAGACAAATCCAGCACGAGCGGCTTGTCCGACTCGCCTCGCGTGGATATGAGGAATCGTCATCGTGGCCTCGGCAGCATCTTTCTACCAAGCCGTTCCCCCCGCACCGGGTCGCCCCTCCGGGCCCGCAGAACCGGTCGCGCAGACCCAGCAGCCCCATGGCCCCTCGGAGGCGCCTGCAGCCCCGCAAGGGCAGGGTGGCTTTGGCGGCATGGGCATGATGCTCCTGCTGTTGCTGCCCATGTTCTTCTTCCTCATGTGGAGTCAACGCTCTCAAACCAAGAAGCAGGCCGCAGCGATTGCGGCATTGCAGAAGGGCGACCGAGTGATCCTTTCGAATGGCCTCATCGGCAAGCTGGTCGAGGTGGGCGAGCGTACGAGTAAGGTCGAAATTGCCTCGGGCGTCAAAGTCGAGGTCCTCAAGAGCGCAATATCCGGCAAGGACGGCGGCGACGCCACGGTAGTTGCCAACAAGTAGGGCGGATCGAAGTGGTCAATAACGTCTTAGCAATGGTGTTTGGTGGCCTCGCGGTCCTCTGGGTCGTCGCGGGCCTCTTGCGCAAAATCAAGCGTGGCGTCCTCTGGTCAGCGGCCCTTTGCGCCGCTGCTGCAGGCATCGCGGCTCACTACGATTCCTTCTGGACCATGGCTACCTTCGGGTTGTTCATGATCTGGCTCGCCATCCTCGGGATGAAGGTCATCGACACGAATTGGTGCGCTCGTTTTGGTCTGGTCGTCGTGACCACGCTGGGGGCATTTCTCGTGCTGTGGCCCACCCTCGACATCATGAGCGAGGGCAAAATTCCCTGTCCGCGCTGGGCCGAGGAGCGTATTCGGTTCCGGCTGACCAAGGGCCTGGACCTCAGTGGCGGCCTGCGGTTGGTTTACAGCGTCGATGTCGACGAAGCCATCAAGGACAAGCGCGACCGCTACTACGAGGACATGAAGGTCGAACTCACGAAGGTCTATGGCCTCCACGAGGGCAACGATCGACCGAGCGAAGAAGTCTATACGAAGCTTCGCGAAAAGGTCGAGCTCGAAGCCCCGCGGCGACCGGCCAACGTCGTTCGCGTCAACGTCAAGCCTGGGACGGATCCCGGCAAGATAGATGCGCGCTTCCTGGCGCAGTTCCAAGCCGATCTCGGCTACACGCGCAGCGACGACCAGCGGGCGCTGACGTTCACGATTCGAACCACGACCGAAACCGGCATTCGCGACCGCGCTGTCGGCCAAGCCCGTGAAATCATTCTGCGCCGCGTTGACGAATTGGGTCTACGCGAAGCGGCAGTGAGCACCCGCGACGAAGACATCATCGTCGAAGTGCCGGGCAATCGCGCAGCGGATTTCGATACCATTCGCGAGATTATCAGCTCGACCGCGCGCCTCGAGTTCAAAATGCTCGATGACGATCAGGACTTCTTCGGTCCGATCGCCAAGGAGGCCAAGGGCGAGAGCCTACCCGAGGGGCTGGAATTCCGTCAGGAGACGGCACCGGTGGGTCTCGACGCGAGCGGCGAGCAGAAGACCAAGAGCACAACCTTTGCGTACTTGCCCCGCAAAGACAAGGAGGACTCGAAAGACGCCCTCAAGCGCTTCAAGGAATGGGTCTCCACTTTGCCCATGCTGCCAGACCGCGAAATTGGCTTTCAGCTAATGCGCGAGACGGATCCAGACACGCAGAAGGAGCATGAGGCGGGTTGGCGCACCTTCCTATTGCGCTCCCGAGCGGACATCGGCGGTGACATGATCCGCGATGCCGTGGCGATGCCCGACCAGGATACCGGTCTTGGCGGTTGGCATGTGGCGTTGACTTTCACTGACCAGGGTGGTCGCGTGTTCGAGCGCATCACGGGTGAGAACATCAAGCGGCGCTTTGCCATCATCCTCGACAATCGCATCGAGAGCGCGCCGGTCATTCAGTCGAAGATCCCCGGCGGCCACGCTCAGATCACGATGGGCTCGGGCGATCCCGAAATCCAGCTCAAGGATTCGAAAAAGCTCGAAATGGTGTTGCGGTCCGGCGCGCTTCCAGCGCCGATCACGCCTTCGAACGAACAGCGCATCGGGCCTACGCTTGGCGCTGATTCGATCACCCAGGGTTTCCACGGCGCCATGCTCGGCATCGGCGTCGTGCTGCTCTTCATGATGGTCTACTACAAGAAGGCCGGAGTCATCGCGAGCATAGCTGTGCTCCTGAACTGGTTCCTGCAGATGGCCGTCTTGGCGTCCTTTGGCGCGTCGCTTACGTTGCCCGGTATCATGGGCTTTGCGCTCACCGTCGGCATGAACGTAGACGCCAACGTGCTGATCAATGAGCGCATTCGTGAGGAAATTCGCGAAGGCAAGGGCACGCGGACCGCCGTCGAGATCGGCTACAGTAAAGCATTCTCTGCAATTCTGGATGGGCACGTTACGACGCTGATCTCAGGCATTGTTTTGGCCCAATATGGCACCGGTCCGGTCAAGGGCTTTGCCGTGACGCTGATCGTCGGCGTTGCAGCAGGCCTATTTACCGCTGTCGTTGTCTCGAGAGTTATGTTCGACCTGTGGACGCGCGCCTTCATGGCTCGCGACGCGAAGCTGGATCTAGGTTAACCCATGCAGCTGTTTCCAACCCACAAGCTCTATGACTTCATGGGGGCACGCAGGTGGTTCCTCCTGGTCAATATCATCTTGACGTTCGGCTCCTTGGGGCTGCTCATCACACCGGGTCCACGCATGGGGACGGATTTTCGGGGCGGCACTGAGGTCGAGGTGGCCTTTGCTCAGAAGGTCACGGCCCAAGACGTACGTCAGGCGCTCGGCAAGGCCGGATTTCATCAGCCCGATGTCGTGGGCGTCGTTGATGCCAAGTCGACCTCGCGTTACCTGATCCGCGTCGAAGCCGTGTCTGCCCTGACGGAACCGCAGCGGCAGCATGTCGAAGGCAGGCTCTGCGCCCTCGCCGGGGCTGAGGGTTGCGATGCGGATCACGAAGCGACCGAGGTCAAGTTCAGTCCCGGTGGCGACAAGATTTCGGTGCGCTTCCGCGCCACCCCGGATCTGCCCTGGGTGCGTGAGCGCATGCTGGGGGTCGCAGGTGTCGAGATGCGCGCTGGCGCCAACAACCCCTTCATCCAGAACGCACGGGACAACAAGGTCGAGATCCAGCTGAAGAGCAAGGGTGATCAGTTGATGGATGGCCTAAAGACCCATCTCGTCTCCGGCGCCGTGAATGAAGACACCCTGCTGCGCGCAGAGTGGATCGGTCCGAAAGCTGGAGCTCAGCTGCGCAACAGCGCTCTGAAGGCGGTAGCTATCTCGGTCATCTTCGTGATGCTGTACATCGCCTTCCGGTTCGACATTCGGTTCGCTCCGGGGGCGGTTGTCGCCATGGTGAGCGATGCCATCACCACGATCGGGCTGCTCATCGTTATGGGGCGTGAGTTGAACTTGTCCACGGTGGCAGCCATTCTGACCATCGTGGGCTACTCGGTGAACGATACAGTGATCGTGTATGACCGTGTACGTGAGAACCTGGGGCGTCTGCGCGGTGCGCAATTCTTCGGGCTCATCAACGTCAGCATCTCCGAGATGCTCGGTCGAACCATCTTGGCCTCGGGCACTACGATATTCAGTCTCTTGGCCTTCTTCTTCTTTGGCACAGGCACATTGAAGGACTTTGCGCTGACCCTGGTACTGGGCATTATCTTGGGCACCTTCTCCTCGATCTACATCGCCCTACCCCTCACGGAGTGGCTCGACGAGAAGTTCTACGGTGGCAAGGGCGCCATCGCTGGCAAGGGTACGGTCACCAAGCGTCAAGAAGCCGTGGTGTAAGCTGCTTCAGTTAGTGCGCTGAAGGCGACGGGCCCGGAACGGATAGTTACCGATTCGGGCCCGAGCCTTATCTGGCTAGTGCTGTATGTCTATGGTCGATATGCACCGCAGGGTGCGGCGCGCGACGAGGACGGTCGTAACGGAATCGGTCGCAAGTCGCTGCTCGTTGAGGTCTCACCCGTCATGCCGACTCGCACCTGCACGTGAGACTTGGCAGCAGAACCACACTGCTTTCGACAAGATACGGCCCAGCGCCGCTAGGGTCCCACCTTTCATGCAAGCCGCGGGCGTTCGTCGACCTTGCGGTGCGCGACTGGATCCGGCAATTCTGTCGTGGTTGTGCCGCTTGGCACCTGGCCTGGTCAGAGGGATCTGCAGAAGAGTCGCGGATTGTCGACCAGGAGTGCTTGGCATCGAGCTTGCGACAGTGGCAGTGCGAAAAGGAGCCTTCCCATGACTTTCCGAACGACAGCGATCTTGGTCTCGCTCATTGGCCTCATGCTGGGTGCTGCGGGTTGTACGTCAGATAGCGATCCCATTGTTGAGAAAGGTACGTTCGAGTCGGATTCGCCTGGAGGCTCCAATGATACAAGAAATGGTGGAGCCCTTGCCTCGTCCGCTGATGACGCAGCGCCGCAGGCCACGGGCATGGCGGAGACCAGCAACGGCACCGCTGACGCGGCACGCGCGATCGAGGAGGCGGACATCATCAAGATCGAGGGGACGCGCCTCTATGCACTTTCTCAGTACGGCGGGCTCAGTGTCATCGACCTATCCTCGCGCGATCAGATGCGCCTGCTCGGGCGTAAGAAGGTACAAGCCCAGCCCTTCGAGATGTACGTTCGCGATCATGTCGTGTATGCCCTGTACAACGGCTACGGTGAGTATATCAAAGGGGATACGGAAGGCTCTTGGCGTTGGATCACTACGAGCTACGTGATCGCCTTCGATACCACGGATCCGGCAAAGGTTACGACGATTGGGCGCTTCTCAATCCCGGGGACGATTCAGGACTCGCGTATCGTCGGCAATGCCATGTACGTCGTTGGATTCGAGAGCGATGGCTGCTGGGCTTGTGCCACGGGGCAGCACACCACCGTCATTTCACTCGACATCTCGACGCCGAATGACATCCGCAAGGTGGACGAGCGCTCGTACGCCGACGATACGACCGCGGCGTATTCCTGGAAGCGCAGCATTACCGTTACCGACAAGCGTATGTACATTGCGGGCCCGGAGTGGGGGAACCAGGGGGAGGCGGTGGGCTCCACCATTCAGGTCGTCGACATCTCGGATCCGGCAGGTAGGCTCGTCGATGGCGCTAAGGTGAGCGCAGCCGGTCGGATCGATAGCCGCTGGCAGATGGACGAATCGAGTGGCGTTCTGCGCGTGATCAGCCAACCGGGGAATTGGCGTCCGTCCGATCCTCCGCGGATCCAGACCTTCAACGTTGCCTCCGCGCAGACGGTGACTCCATTGGCCAGCGTGAACATGGCGGTTCCAGCGGGTGAGGATCTGCGCAGTGTGCGCTTCGATGGGCCGCGCGGTTATGCGATCACGGCAATTCAGACCGATCCGCTATTTACCATCGATCTCTCGAATGCCGCGCAGCCAAGGCAGGTGGGTGAACTCGCCATGCCGGGCTGGATCTACTTCATGGAACCCCGCGGCGAACGACTCGTTTCTCTGGGTTACGACCAGGGCAATGCGGCGGGCGCACTGGCAGTGTCCCTATTCGACGTGTCAAACCTTGCGGCTCCAAGCTTGCTCGATCGGGTAAACTTCGGCGGTGATTGGTCTTGGATTACCGAAGACCAGGACCGTGTCCACAAGGCATTCCAGGTGCTTGACGCCAGCAACCTGATCCTGATGCCATTCTCTGGGTACAACTACGTCGCCGCGGATTGTTCAGAAAGATATCAAAGTGGAGTCCAGCTCATTGACTGGGCACAAGACCAGCTGACGCTGCAGGGTGTTGCTCCAACTGTTGGCCAGGCGCGTCGCGGGTTCTTGCATGACAGTCGCCTCTTTACCATGTCGGACGAACGCGTCGAAACCTTCGATATTACGAATCGAAGTCAACCCAAGGCGACCGATACTCTCAAACTCACCGAGAAGGTATCGCGCACGGTTGACGCGGGCACAGCGGTGGTCAAGATCGGCCAAGATTGGTATTCCGGCAATGTCACGCTCGAAACGACCACGCTAAGTTCCGTGGAAAGCTCTGCTGCGAGTGGGCATATCGACGTGCAGATTGGCGGGCGCACTTGCAATAGCTCGTCCAACCTCGGGCAAGTTGTAGCGAAAGACGGCAAGGTCTATCTCTTGGTCGACGTGTACAACTACGATAAGACCTCGGGCAATTCGGCGCGTGTGACGCAGCTCATCACGGTGGACGTGACCAACCCGACCGAGCCAAAGGTGATTGGCGATGCCGCTTTGGACTTTGGCGAGGGTTGGTACTATTGGTACGGTGGTTCGACGGTAACCGCAGGGCAATCGGCAGTAATGGCCGGGAATGCCATCGTGGCCTTGGGCACCGAACCCATCTACGAAACCAAAGCCAACGGTGACACGTCGTGGGCGGGTAATGAGAGCACGTTGCATGTGATCGATCCGACAGATCCCGCTGCGCCGACCATGAAGTCCGTCAAGCTTCCAACCAGCGTTGGCACGACGGGGCTGCTGGCGAGCGGTTCCACTGTGGCGTTGGGCCACTATACTCAGTCACCAACCAACCCCGAGCGCGTACGCTTCTATGTCGATCGACTCGACGTGTCCAGGCCAAGCGCGCCGGTGCTGGCACTGCCGATCAATGTTCCTGGTTCGCCAGTGGCATTCGACGATATTAGTTCGAATGTTATGACCGTGGACTACCGCGAAGTTACGACCTCTGACATCGCCTACAAGCAATGCTACGACTCGATGCCGAATTCCTGGTTCGAATCCCCCAACGGCAGCTATACCGACACGACCATCGGGACCTGCCATTCGATGCAGCACACCGTGCATCTCGTTGGCTTGGGTGCAGCATACGCTACCGTGCTTGGCTCGAAGAGTCTCGCTGTCGGACAGCTCGTGACGACCGTTGCCGCTGGAGACGATCGAGTGTTCATGTCGGTCGGTTCCCCCCGTTACTACTACGCGATAGATTCGGTCGCCTGCATGGGTTGCGGCGGCTATGGCTACTACAGTGTGCAGCAGACCGACCTACCTATCTCGGTGTTTGGCGGGATAAGGTCGGGTGAATTCGGCTTCGGCCAGGTTACGGTTGGGGGCGGTGACTACTGGTCATACGCGCCGATGGTGGCGTCTGGCCAGCGCGTCCTCCTGTCCACGGGCTGGAAGGGCAAGCTAGCCGTAATTGATGGTTCCGACGTCGCCAAGCCGGTCTTGGTACGTGAAGCGGAGACGAACGGAAGCCCGCAGAGCCTGACCGCCATCAGTGGGATAGGGATAGCGTCCATGTACTACGACGGCGTGCAGACGATTCGGATCCAAGACTGAAATCCGTGCGCAAGTGTCCGTCCCACGGGATCTGGGCAGTTGTACAAGAATGCGAGGCCCCAATCATCGGAACGGGGCCTCGTGAGTATTCAGGGTGCGAACCCACTCCAAACGCTCTTGAATTACCGTGCCGCCTGTTCGTCAATCCAGGCTAGCACCCACATCAAGGGCGCATTGGCGTCGATATTGACTTCGTTCACAGAAGAGGCCTGACTGTGATCGAGATAGCATTTCTGTGGCTTGCAGCCAATGAGACCAGCTGCCGCCACGTAGGGATCTTGGAGCGCGGAGTTGGGACCGCCGGACAATACGCCAGGGGGCGGGGCTGGATACTTGGCTTTCGCCTGGTGAGCCCAGAAGCGATGGTGCAGATTGGCTACGGGGCGCTCACCAAGCAGAGTGACATAGGACACTGCCATCGCGTTGCGCCCCAAGACATAGTCGACGCTCATTACGGCCGCGTCGCGATACTTCGGTTGCCTGGTGAGGTCGTGGGCCAGGGCCAAGACGAGCGCATTGTTCATCACGAGCGCATTCGAGCTCAGCGGATACTCTTTCGACTTGCCGGCGCTAAACGAAAGCTTATAGCCCTCGGTTTGGGTCACCTTCACATACTGTTCCGCAACGCGCACGAGCTGCTGACGATACCGCTCGCGCGCTGCTTTGGCGGACTTTGGTAGCGACAACGCCATCGAAATCTTGCCGAGCCCCGAGATGCGTTGCCAAGTGAAGAAACTTTGAACGTCAGCGCCACCGATGTCCTTGTCGAGGGGCGAAAGTTCGAGCTCTTTTTTGTAATTGGCCTTGCCCGTTGTCACCCAGAGCTCGGCAGCCGCCCAATAGAATTCATCGTCAACGTCTGCATCGCCGTAAGATTTACCGCCCTTAGCGTTTTCGGTCACGACCAGGACACTCGGGCTCTTTCTGGCGGCTTCCCACGCGGCTTCGGCAGCTCTGAGACAACGGTCAGCAAACGCCGGATCGAAGTCCTTGAACAAGCGTGCCGCCTGCGCCGCTGCTGCGGCCAGATTCAGGGTTGCCGCGGTGCTAGCGCCGTACAGCTCACGCTTTGCCTGGTCTTCATGCGGACCTGTGCCAAGCGGAGTCACCTCGACGCCATGCACCTTGTGATGAACCATGCCCTGCAGGGGCTGGCCCTCGGGGATCTGCATGCGGAGCATGAATTCGATCTCCCACCGTACCTCGTCGAGAATGTCGGGGATCTTGTTGCCGCTTTCGGGGATGACCTCGTTCAGATCGCCGAAGGCATTGGCGTCACCTTTCATGCTGCTGGTACGTTCGTACCAGTTCATCAGAGTCCAAACAGTGATGCCGCCATTGACTACATACTTGCCATAGTCGCCAGCATCGTACCAACCGCCGGTCGCATCGACCGAGTAGTTGCACTTGGCAGCGGCGTTGCAGGGTGCTTCGTCTTTGGGGTGACCAGCGGGACGCGCCCAATCCGATTTGCGCGTGTAGGGCAACTTTAGTTCGATGCCACTTCGATTCAGGTAGAAGTACCGGAAGGCATGGTACTTGGCAGCGCGGTAGAGTCTCTGATCAATGTCGAATGGATCACTTATGTCTTGCCCGACTTGGATGAAGTAGCCCTTGCCCGGTGCGGTGAACGAAGAAAAGTCAATCTGATGCAGGTTGTCGCCCGAGGCGACGTCTGGACCATGTACGGCGGTCTTTCCGTTGTGGACGACCTTCTTGGTGGCATCTAGAATTCGAAATTCCAATGGCGTTCTCGCGTCCGAGACGAGGACGGCCCACTTGGCAAAATTCGGGATGTACCCAACTTGATTGACCCGCAGGCGCGGAAGCGAGGAGCTGGATTTCTGCAGCACCGGCAGTTTGAAGGCTGGATCAGACAAGATCAGGTCATCGAAACAGACTTCAACGCGGCCCTTGCCCTTGATCTGGTTGCTAGCGAAATGCAGTGCAAACTCGACGGTGGGGTCGTCGGGCTGATCCATCTTGAATTTGTAGGCGAACTGCTGCGGCGACTTCGCCAGCGTGAGATTTGCGGACCAATACGTCGTCTGAGGCGGTCCGGCCATGCCGACTTGGGTGGTAAGCTTTACGTCTTTGGATGCCCAAGCCTTGAAACTTACCACGTAGTCGTGCCCTTGCTGCAGAACCATGTCGCGATGTCGGACTTGGGCCTCCCAAAGATTTGTCCCATCGACATTCGCTTCCACGCAGAGCGCACCGTTTTTTACCTTGGCCGCCCCATCAGTAGGCGTGGTGAAGGTTGTTATCCAAGGCAGCATCGACCCCGTCGAAAAGTCCATGTTACGCAGCAGGTTGTGTGTTGGATCCCCCGGTGCTTCGGCTTTCTGCGGTGGCTTTGAAGTTGCGGCGCTCTTCGCCTTCTGCGCCCCTTGGCCTCCACCACAGGCCACCGCCACGAGTAGCAGGACGAGTGGGCAAAGACATGACGGGGCTGACAGGCGCATGGTCAATTCCTTTCGGGGAGCAGTGATTGGGTGAATGATGCCAAGTCAGACGGCGAAAGTTCGCAGAGGGGCTGTGTGTGAACTCATCAAAGGTCACTATCTAACAGCGTGCGCACCCAGTCGAAGTCTAGCCGCAGGGGGCGCGTTGGCATATCAGGCTCGGACGCGGTAGGGACCCAACCTTCGTAGCATTTCATTGCCGACTAAGGAATGCCTACGGTTGGTGCGACCTGGCAATGCTCGACCCAAAGCGAGCATGCCAGCATAAACCTCAGGAAATCCGTGGAATCGGAAATGCGGACAGGCTGATGCCTGGGGAACGATATCGTTTCCGTCAGTGGTTTCTTGAGCTTCGCTGGACACTATCCGACACTAACTCAACCCCAGAAGAGCAGAGACTGCTTTGCGTGCGGTTGCTCGAGGCAGTGGTCCAGCGCAGGGTCGCGAGCTGGGTAGGGTTCGAGATACTCGCTACTTCAATCCCATTCGCTTCGCGATGGCGTGCAAATTCGCACGGTGCAGGCCAAGGACGCGCGCAGCGGCAGCCCAATTGCCGTCTTCTGTCGCCACTGTTTCGGTGATTACTTGTCGGCGAAATGCCTCCAGGCGTGCGGCGAGTGTGCCCGTGGCCTCGAGTAGAACTGTGGATGCTGGCAGCTGCGACGGCTCGCGTGCTAATGGCTCCAGATCCGGACGAACGTGCTTCGGGCGGATTTCGAGGCGAATCCCAGCAGGCTGCTCCGCTCTGGCCCGCAGCACACTTCGTGCCAGAACGTTGTCGAGTTCACGCACGTTGCCGGGCCAGGAGTAGTGGACGAGCAGCTCCAAGGTTTCAGCGAGCAGTACAGTGTGCGGGCAGCCGATGCGACGGCGATGTTGACGCAAGAGATGATCCGCCAAGATGGCGATGTCATCGAGCCGTTCGCGCAACGGTGGCACCGACACCGGATAGGTCGCCAACCGATGGTAGAGGTCGGCACGGAAACGCCCCGCTGCGACCTCTGTCGGCAAATCACGGTTGGTCGCGGCTACGACTCGGACATCGACGCGCAGGACGCGGTCAGCGCCAACACGCTGTACTTCACCCTGTTGCAACGCGCGCAGCAATTTCGGTTGCAGACTCAAGGGCAATTCGCCGACTTCGTCCAAGAACAGTGTGGCCCGATCGGCCAGCTCGAATTTGCCGGCGCGATCCTGCACGGCACCGGTGAACGCGCCCTTTCTGTGGCCAAATAGCTCACTTTCCGCCAGGTTCTCCGGCAAGGCTGCGCAATTGACGGTGACGAGCGGGCGCTCACGTCGTGTGCTCGTTGCGTGTAGCTGCGCGGCGACCAGTTCCTTGCCGACCCCGGTTTCTCCAAAGATAAGTACGGGCAAATTCGTCGCGGAGACCATGCGCACGTCCTCGATCACGCGCCGCGCGGCTGGGCTGGTTCCAAGGAAGCCGCTCTGGTACGCGTCCCGAGCGCGGTCGCGTAGATCCTGAGCCTGGCGATCCACGGTTGTCTCGAGCGATTCGATCAGCCGCGCCGTGCGTAGGGCAGCACCGGCGAGACCAGCGAGCAAGCGCAGCAATTTTGGATCCAGATCGTCGAAGGCGTGCGGCTGCAGGGCGTCCGCCGTCAATGCACCGACAACAGCGTCACCGTCATGCAATGCACAACCGAAGCAAGCGTGGATCCCATGAAGCGCCCGCGGATCCGCGTCGAGCAAACCATCAAAAGGATCAGGCAAGGCGCTGTCAGCAGGAAATCGGATGGGTTCGCCGCTGGCCAGGATGCGCTCGAGGCGCGGATGGCGCGTTCGCGGATACCGGAGCTTGGTTGCACCTTCGATCAGGCCATGCGCTGCAAGTGGTACGAGTTCGTCTCCATCGAGCAACAGCAGGCATGCGGCATCACAGGGGATCACACGCCGCACCGCGTTCAGCAATCGCGCATAGCGGTCGGCTGCGGTGAGGCTCAGCGAAAGATCGCGAGCGAGATCTGCCAGGGGCTCGAGAGAACTGCTCATGTTATTGATTACATAACAGGGTTATCTGAATCACAACTGATTCAGTTATCCAGATGATAACCGCAGGCCTGATCGGCTAGTTATTTCAGGTGGTTACGCATTGGTATGGCCCATGCAATTACGGATGGCATGTTGAACCAAGGCCAATCCCTCGCCGAGCTAGCCCTCTCCCTTCCTGCTGCGAGCCGTGTGTTTCGCCAGCACCGTCTCGACTTCTGCTGCGGCGGAAAGCAATCCCTGGCGGACGCCTGCGCTGTCAAGGGCCTCGATGCCAACGCAATTCTTCAGGAGCTCGCAGGCGAATCAGACAAAGGTCAAAAAGTCGACTGGCAGACTAGACCGTTGTCCGAATTGATCGAGCACATTCTCGTCAACTTCCACGACGCCCACCGTCGCGAGCTCGCCGATCTCATCCTACTTGCCCGCAAGGTCGAGCGCGTTCATGCGGATAAACCCAGTGTACCTCAGGGACTCGAAGGCCTACTCACGGACATGCACGAGGCCATGCTGTCACACATGCAGAAGGAGGAGCAAATCCTCTTCCCAGCGATTCTGCGCGGGGTGGGCAGTCAATTGCAGGGACCTGTTCACCAAATGGAACTCGAACACGACGAGCACGGTGCCAAGTTGCTGGAATTGCGCGCAATAACCCACGACTTTGTGCCACCAGCCGAGGCCTGCACCAGTTGGCGGGCGCTGTTCTTGCGCTGCGAGCAACTCGAGGCAGATCTCATGGCACACGTGCACCTCGAGAACCACGTGCTGTTCCCGCGTGCGCTGGCGGGCGAGTAGCCAATCGTTGCTGCTGGCGCGGCGGGTACGCGCATCACCTGGTCCGTCCATCCACACGCGTCGAGAGAAGCTAGTACTTCAGTAGCTCAGCGCGCGCCATGGAGTCGACGATCAACCAGATCCCAGGAATGAGCAAGGCTGGGCTGGCCACGAAGGTGATAAGGCCTGCTTTACCCAGATCAGCATTCTCCATGCCGTAGCCGATGCTGAGCAGTGTCACGCCGGTAGCGAAGGCAATCCCGCCAAAGGTCGTCATAGTGATACCTCCCGCAAGTTTCGCCGTATTGCGTGGATACGCCCGAACCGTCACGCGCTCCGTGCCCGCATTCTGCAGCAGATCGGGCACGTCAACGACTTGCGCTTGTTGCATGAACCCGCCAGCAGTGCTCAAGCGAAGGCCTCTTGTTGGATCGATGACCTGACTGCAGGGAGTTTGGCAGAGCGTTCGCCCATCTGATTCGACTGCCCAAACAACGCCGCTTTCTTGGCTCTGGAAATGGACGCTCAACGGTGCTGAGGTGACCTGAGGGCGCGCCGCGCGCGGGATTGGCTCGAGGAACAGCTGAATCGGTGCAGCACACTCTCGTGGCAACGACTCCTGGCTTGCTACAGCGCAAGTTGCTGACATCCCCGAGCGATGCAGGATGGCTTCTTCGCTTCTTGTTGTGCCGCTGGCGCCAATTTGTAGGGCGGTGGCACTGGCTGCGATCTCTCGGTTTGCCATCGAACTCAATTCGGAGGCCCCCACCGAAACACTCTGCACGAGGTGAGTGGCCTCGTTGCAGGCGGCAACCAGGCCGATGGCCGAAGGAGAGTAGTCCGTCAATTGCAGCTGACCGACGACGGTCGTCGTCAGGCGCAGGCCACCCTTCTGAGCCAAGGACGCGCGAAGGCTCGCTGCAGCCAGCGGCAGCTTGGCGCTCAGCTCGTCTTCGTCACGAAAGGCGTACTCATCGGTGGAGGTTGCCGTGCGGTGCCAAAGGTAATGGCCCGGTTGGTTGCAGGCAGGCAACAGGCGCAACTCACAGCCAGTGTAGACTACGGCAATTGCACCGCGCGCAATGAGGGTTTCGAGTTGCGCTCGCTCGGCGGCGCTCCACTCGGCGATGACTGGCTGCGCCATGCCAGCCGAGGTCCGGCAGCGTTCCTCGGCGGTGGGTAGCCGGGGCGCGCTCGCACGTGTGGCGTCGCAGGCCAAAAGAGACGAACAGAGAAGTGCTGCGGGGAGGCTTCGTCGGAGCATGATGAGCACGCGAGCCGCGATGGTACCGAGTTTTTGGCTCCTTCACACGTCAAATGTCCTCGGCTGCATGAGCAGATATCCCACCAGGTACCGTCATGTACTTCTCGAAATTGTAGTGCACCTGCAACCTCGGGGTAGGCGCCGCCAGTTGGTGGTTTACCTGCTGTAAGTTCGGAGTAGTCTCGTCCGTTCGAAGCCCATGCGAAACCTTACCCCGCTCTTTCTCCCCGCTTTTGTCCTGTCCATCGGTTGCAGCGCGACCACGAGCTACGTAAAATCGCCGGAGACCACCTTGGGTCGGGTCGTTGTATATCGCAACGGGGTTGCGTATTTCGAGCGCTATGCCGAGGTGTCGGGGGATGCCTTGAACATGCAGGTGCCCGCGGACAAAGTGGACGACTTTCTCAAGTCGCTCACTGTTGCGGATGCGGTGACGAACAAGCCAGAGCCGATCTCCTACCCAACGGACGTGCCTAGCTCCGGGACGGGGCTCATCGACATGAAGATCCAGCTGAGTGGCAATAAGCCACACAAGCTCAAGCTGACGTACGTTACGGAATCGCCCTCCTGGAAGCCCAGCTATCGCATCACACTCGGCGACAAAGGTAAGGTCAACGTTCAGGCGTGGGCCATCGTCGACAATACCTCAGGGGAGGATTGGCGGGCTGTCAAGCTCGGAGTTGGTGCGAGCTCGGCCATGTCGTTCCGCTTCGACCTGCGGCACATTCGTGTGGTCGAGCGCGAGACGCTCCGCGCGGAAGATCTTTTTGCGCAAGCGCCACCTTTGGGTGGGGCCAGCTATGGGGCGCAACAAGTGCCGGTGATGAAGAACGTACTTGCTGAAATCAGCGACGACATGCTGGCAAGTAACCAGTCTGCGGAGAAGGAAGCGCCGAAGCCTCAGCCGAGCGTGGTTGCCATGAGAAGCAATTCGGCGAGCCTTGGTGGGGGGTTGAGCGGCACAGGCAAGAGTGGCAAATCCAAAGCCGCTAGTGCACCAGCGCCTCCGCCCGCGGCGGCGCCAGCTCGCAACTACGTGACCGCGTCAGAGCAGACGTCGAATCAGGAGAATCTAGCCCGTCTGACTCAGTCTCTGGCCCAGACGCGTGGGCAGATCGTCGTTGAGGGTTACGCCACGAAGGATGACGGGGACAAGATGGCGGCCTCGTTGCAGCGAGCGAATCGTGCTCGCGAAACCCTGATTCAGAATGGTGTCGCCCCCGAACGCGTCGTGGCCATGGGTCGCGGAACGCAGCCAGGCAAAAACGGTGGTGTCCGGATCGTCGAGATGCCGGGCATGCCTCCGGTTGCCAACGCGCCTAAAGGCGATGGGTCGGGCAAGGACACAGCGGCGACCAGCACTGAGCCGATTGGCACTTCGCATTTCGAATCCGATTCACCCATGACAGTGCCGCGCGGGACCTCCGCGATGGTTTCCATTCTACATGCCGATGCCGACGGTGAGGTCGTATACCTCTATGATCCAGAGAGTTCACGCGGCAACGCCCAGTATCCCTTCCGCTCCGTACGGTTGAAGAATCCCACCGAGTCAGCGTTGGAGAGCGGTCCGGTGACGGTGTTTGGTGATGGGCGCTTCATCGGAGAAGGGCTGTCGGAGCCGATCCCCGCCCATGCCCAGGCGTTCATTCCCTTTGCGCTTGACCGGCAGATCGTCGTCGAGCGCAATGACTCGGAACGCGACTCGATTCATCGCATCATTACCGTTCAACGCGGAGTGTTTCATACCGAACTGCAGCACGTGCGCAAGAGCGTCTTGACCCTGCACAACCGCCTCACGGACAAGGCGGTGATCTACGTCAAGCATCTGGTTCCCACGGGCTACACCTTGGGCAAGACAGTCAAGGTGACGGAGAAGCTGGGTGACGCGCATCTGTTCCGCGTCGAGGTCGCTCCGGGCGCCAAGACCGAGCTTACCATCGAAGAATCAACGCCCGTATTCACGACGACTGACATTCGCTCTGTCGAAGGCATGGGCCTCATTCGCGCGTACCTTACGTCTGCTGCCGTTGAAGGACCGCTGAAGAAGCAGATCGATGAGCTCTTGCATCTGAATACCGAGATGGCGAACATCGAACAGAAAATAGCGACGACTCGTGAGCAGATGGCCGAATACCGCTCCCGCATGGACGAGCTGCACGCGCAGATCATCACCCTGCGTGCGGTGAAGTCCACGACGGGTGCCTTGCTCAATAACCTGGAAAAGAAGCTCTCGGAGATCACCGACAAGCTGTCGAAAGCCACCGTCGCGGTGGTCACGCTACAAGAGCAACAGATGGTGGCGCGGATCCGCTTTCAGGATGGCGTGGCGGAATTGACGCTCGAGGACCAGGCCGCCAAAGAACCAACGGGCAAAGAGCCAACAGCCAAAGAACCAACGGGTAAAGCAGCAACAGGCAAAGCACCGAAGAAGTGACGGGCGGTGAGCTCGCTACGGATAGGGTCTAGCGCTGCCGCAAGTAGTCGTGTCGCCGAACTCGAGCGTGCAATTGCTGCTGGTCGCTAGCGTCATTTTCGTTGGGGTATCATTTCTGAGGCAGTAGGAGCCGCCAATGTCTTGCGAGGTGATTAGCAGCGAATCCGAGAGCAATTCGCAATGGAACCCGTCGGGACAATCGTGATAGCTTCGGCCGTCGTTGCGTTTACCTTGGGCGTCTGCGCAGAGCGCCGAGCAGTAGACGCCTCGATTGCCTGCTGTTTGGACCAGTTGCGCTTGCACTTCTACAGTGACGGCGGCTCCCGCATCCTTGGCGACGGTGCAGCGTTGGGGGTCGTCCAAGGGCAGACTCAGATCCTCTAAGGTCTGTCCATAGGGACAGCTGACCCTGCCGCGGAATTGGTGGACGAGGCAGACGCTTTCGTCAGGGCAGTTGGCGTTGACGGTTTCAATCGTGGTTTCCCCGAGGCTGAAGCCGGAGAAGCCGGGTTCGTACTCATCGCGCGGGATACAAGACATGCCAACGGCGACGGTCGTGGGATCCTCGGTGCAACCGGCAACGGCCAGCGCGCCGCAAAGGACGCAGGTTGCGCCCAGGATAACCCGCAATCGGGCGTAGAGATTACCGGCAGAATGGAACGGAGCTTGGGCAGTCTCTGATGGTGCGAACAAAGTTGGGCCGTTTCTCGGCAATGCTCAAGCCCACCCCGATTGGAGGTCGGACATCACCGGTCTTATTCACCTATGTCCGTGGGTGTGACGATCCATTTCGTCAGCAGACGATTAGCGAGCTCTAGCTTGGCGTCGCTCCATCGTCTCCCTTGTCCGCCGACCAGGCTGGCAGGTGGTTTGCCATCTCCGAGAGGGCCTGCTCGATGCGACGTTGTGATTCCGGATCGGGTGGCAGCACGCGGGCACGGCTGAGTGCATAGCGGACCAGGCCGGCTTCGAGTGGGGAGAGCGAGACTGAGCGCACGAAGTTCAGTTCGGGTAGCTCGTAACGCAGAAGTACACGATCGTCCCAAAGCACCTGCTCACCAACTATGCGGCCACGATGCGGCCCGTGACCAACGAGTTGCCGAATCACGCCGCGCAGCAGGGCGGCGCGCCGTCGAACGTGCTGGGCGGGGGCTTGACGGAACAGGTCGTAGAACCGGTTGCGCGCGTACAGGCGCGGCGCGAGCACCAGAATACAGAGCAGGGCATCGAGGGAGAGCGGAGAGGTCGTACGGATCAGGCTATCGGGCGACCTGGTCGGAACGCAAGGGACTCTCAGTTCTCGAGCTCCGATCGGAGCCAGCCGGGGGGCGCCTAGCTATTGGAGTTTGCGGCGTCGAGAAGCTGCGCCTGGTGCCACGCAATCAGTGGATCTACAACGGCTTCCAGGCCACCTTCCATGATCCGATCCAACTCGTAGAGCGTAAGGCCGATGCGGTGATCGGTCAGTCGGTTCTGTGGGAAGTTGTAGGTCCGGACCTTTTCGGAGCGTTCACCGGCTCCGACCATGGTGCGGCGTTCGTCCCGTACGTTGTCCGCCTGGCGCTGAATTTCGAGATCGAGCAGCCGTGAGCGCAAGACTTTGAGCGCGCGAGCCTTGTTTTTCAGCTGGCTGCGCTCATCCTGGCATTTTACGATCATGCCCGTTGGAAGATGCGTGATTTGCACGGCACTATTCGTCGTGTTCACGCCTTGACCACCAGGGCCGCCAGCGGCGGCGATGTCGATCCGCAGGTCCTTGGCTTCATCAATGAACACGTCCACGTCGTCGGCTTCTGGGAGGACCGCGACCGTGGCGGTCGAGGTGTGGATGCGACCCTGGGCCTCGGTGGTCGGCACGCGCTGAACCCGATGCACCCCGGCCTCGTGTTTGAGCACGGAGTAGACGCGATTCCCCGTGATAAGCACGATTCCTTCCTTCAGGCCACCGGCGGCGGCCTGGCTCATGCTCATCACTTCGACGCGCCAGTTGCGGCGCTCGGCGAAGCGCATGTACATGCGCAGCAGATCGCCGGCAAACAGCGCTGCTTCTTCGCCACCGGTGCCACCACGGATCTCAAGTACCGTGTTTTTGTCGTCGTTGGGGTCTTGGGGCAAGAGCAGGACTCGGATCCGCTGCTCGAGCTCGGACTGCTGGGTTTCGAGTCCTGGCAGCTCCTCGCGGGCGAGTGCACCGAGTTCGGCATCGTCGAGCAATGCGCGATTGTCTTCGATCTGCGTCGCTAGAGCTTGGAACTGCCGGAAAGCCCCCACGACGGGCTCGAGTTGGCTGCGCTCGCGACCCAGCTCACGCAGCCGCTTGGCGTCGGTGACCACTTTGGGATCGCACAAGAGCGACTCGACTTCAGCGAGTCGACGCATCAGCGTGCGCAGCTTCTCTTCGGGAATCATCGAACCTCGGTCCCTTTTCTGCTCCGCCCCAACCAGGGCGGAGCGAACAACCACGCCGCGCTAAACAAAAGTCCGCGCAACGGGTTTCGACCGACCAAATACTTCGCGTGGAAACGACGAAGCTACGGTTGGGTCGACTCAGGCTGGCTTCTGACCAACCGCCGCGTACTTGCGTCGGAACCGATCGATACGACCAGCGGTATCGACCAAGCGCTGCTTGCCCGTGTAGAACGGGTGGCATTGGCTGCAGATGTCAACGCTGAGTTCCTTGAGCGTAGAGCGCGTCTTGAACGCGGCTCCACAGGCGCAAGTGACGTTGACAACTTCGTATTTGGGGTGAATGCCGTCCTTCATGATGCAGCTCTCTCGGTCCGAGGGGACGCGGACGCTAGCGCCCGCGCGTTCTTCCAGCAAGCTGAACCTGCGCCGTGGACCCCTTCTTCCGCTATGGACTGAACGGATGCAGAGCGCTAGGGATCAGAATCTTGCCTTGTTTCGCGGTCTGGTTCACTTGATGGCCCGTTGGTCAGAGCCAGCATCTTCTATATGGAAGTGGGGGCTCGGCCGGTCAATCTTAACGTTACGTCAGGTTTGAGGCATAGTTCGGAATCCCTATGCAAGACCGACCCACCCGAAGAGAGATGCTGTTGCGGCTCGCGGCCGGCACGGTCGTGCTCGGCGCGTCGGGCACCGCGGCGGCTCTGCTTTACGACCGCGGCAGTTTCGGAATCGATCAGAAGCGCGGCGAACGTCAGGTGCGCGATTTTCGCATACCAACGCCATTGCCGCCCACGATTGCGATTGCCAAAAGCAGCCATGACCCAGCCGAACTAGTGCGGCGTGCGATTGGTGCGCTCGGCGGCATCAAGCAATTTGTCAGCCGTGGCGACATCGTGGCGATCAAACCCAACATCGGTTGGGATCGCATGCCGGTGCACGCAGCCAATACCAACCCTCTGGTGGTAGCCGAGATCGTAAAACTCGCATTCGAGGCCGGTGCCAAAGAGGTGGTGGTTACGGATGCCTCCTGCAACGAACCCAATCGCTGCTTTCAGCGTTCGGGGATCTGGCGCGCGGCCCATGCGCTCGGGGCCACCGTGATTCTGCCTTCCGCGCATCGCTTTCGCGAGATGCGCCTGCGCGGCGACGTACTCGATGCTTGGCCCGTCTACGTGCCGTTGGTCGAAGCCGACAAGGTCATCAATGTTCCTGTGGCCAAGCACCACAATCTTTCGAAATACACTGGCGCGATGAAGAATTGGTATGGTGTGCTCGGCGGGCGCAGAAATCGCCTGCATCAGAACATCGACGTGTCCATCGCCGACTTGGCCACCTTCATGCGACCGACGCTCACCGTGCTCGATGCGACGCGCGTGCTGATGCGGAACGGCCCCCAGGGGGGCAATATCGACGATGCCAAGGATATGCATCAGGTCATCGCGAGTGTCGATCAAGTGGCTTGCGACGCCTACGGCGCCACGCTGATTGGCGAGAAACCGGAGAACGTTCGTTACTTGAAGCTTGCGCTTGAGCGGCAGATCGGTAACCCCGATTGGCAGTCTTTGCCCCACGTAGAAGTATGAACCAGAGGGCGCGAACGTGACGCAAATGGCTAATCCCATCGTTTCCAATGCCAGCGTAGTTTCGGACGATCTCCCGAAGCCGATTGATTGGTTGGGTCGGCCCGGCGTGGTAACGCCCCTCGATCGTCCGGTGCGTCGCCTGCCACGTCCAGTGGCGGCAAGTGTTGCGCCTGCGCGGCGTCACCTCAATGTGGTTGCGGGCGACCGAGCTGCGCCGAGCGCCCAGGTCGCGGCCAGTGAAAGCGTGATGGCGAGCCATGCGGCTGAGCCGGTAACTGCGGCCGCGCCGGCAGCAGTCTCAGCCGCGGAAGAGAAGCTGGCACCCGCGCCAGGCAGCGCGAGAGTAGCCGCGCCGGGCAAGCCCAAGAAGAAAGGCCCGGGCAGCGGGATCCCGGCGCGCCTCCGCATTCGAATCTTGGTCTGGGTGCGACGTGGCCTTCAAGCGGCCTTCCTGCTGCTGTTCCTCTGGCTGCTCACGAATACGACCTTCCGCGGCACGTTCTCGGCGCGATCCGGGGAACCCGTGCGCATGCCTTGGCCCGTCGAGGCGTTCCTGTCGGTCGATCCGTTCGTGGCCGCGATGACGTTGCTCAGCACCCATACGGTGTACCGAGGGCTCGTCTGGTCGTTGGTTATCGTCGCGCTCACGCTCGTGTTCGGGCGCGTGTTCTGCGGTTGGATCTGCCCATTTGGCACTCTACATCACTTCTTTGCCTGGATCTTCCCCAGCCGCTACCTACGCGGAACGCGGCGCGTCGATTCGAATCGGAGCAAGTGGTGGCAGGCTGGCAAATACTACCTGATGTTAGCGTTTCTCGGGGCAGCCCTGTTCGGCAGTGCCATCGGCGGGTTGCTCGACCCAATCTGTGTCGCAGTGCGTGCCATTGGGCTCGGCGTGTTGCCGGCATTGCAGTACATCGGGATCCATACGACGGATCTGGCCGTCATGACCCACTCACGAGGGGTGCAGTCGGGCGCCGATTCCGTGCAGGACTACCTTTCGCGCTCGCTGTGGACCGCCAATCAAGGCTACTACCACCAGAGCTGGTTCATCCTGACGTTGTTCGTCGCCATCCTATTCATGAACCGCATCATTCCGCGGTTCTGGTGTAGGGCTTTGTGCCCGCTTGGCGCGTTCCTTGGTGTGATTGCGCGCTTTGCTCTGGTCGGGATGACCAAGGACCATGCCAAATGCACCGACTGCAACCTCTGCCTGGTGCATTGTCAGGGTGCCGATAGCCCTCAGGGGGGGGTTAAGCATAAGCAGGACGAGTGCCACATGTGCCTCAACTGCGAAGCGGCCTGCCCGGAAGACGTAATCAAGTGGCAGTTCTTCCCGAACCTGCGCTCCAGCAACAAAGTGCCGAGTCTCGAGCGTCGCACGATGCTGGCGTCAGCCGCCGCTGGGGCCGTGATCCTGCCCGCGATGCGGATCGCGAATTGGCCCGACAAGGCCTACAACGAGAAGGTGATTCGGCCACCAGGCAGCGTCGAGGAACGCGAGTTTCTCGAGCGCTGCATCCGCTGTGCGGAATGCATGAAGGTCTGTCCGAACAATGCCCTACATCCGGCGTTCTTCGAAGCCGGCATCGAGGGGCTCTGGACGCCGATCCTCATCCCGCGCATTGGCTACTGTGAGCATTCCTGTGTCTTGTGCGGACAGGTTTGCCCCACGGGTGCGATCCAAAAGATTGACGAGAAGGCCAAGCTTGGCATTGGCCAGAAACCGATCAGCATTGGCACGGCGATGTACGATCATGGTCGGTGCCTCCCTTGGGCGATGGCGACGCCCTGCATCGTTTGCGAAGAGTTCTGTCCGACCTCGCCCAAGGCTATCTGGGTGGAAGAAGTAGTCATCCCGAAGCGCGACAGCCGGGCCGCCGAGGACGGCGGCAGTCCCAAGATGCTCGAGGTGAAGGTGCAACGGCCACATGTCGATCCTGCCCTCTGCATCGGATGTGGAGCGTGTGAGAAGGTCTGCCCGGTCGTAGACAAGCCAGCGGTATACGTTACGAGCGCCGGGGAGACGCGCTCGAAGACCAACGTGATATTGCTCGAGAATACGGGCTACTCGAGCTAGCCGGAGACCCTTCGGGACGGGTCGAACCTGGTGGGGAGGGGCTGACTGCCGACCGGATGTTCAGTGGCCATGATCGCAGTTGCGCTGTGTGCCAGCTCGATCGGTCACGGCAAAGTGGCACAAGGCTTCAAATTGACGGATAATGACCACCGTTCGCGTTGCACGGGCATTTTGGGTGGCGGCGCGGCGCTTGCTTGTTTGGAGAACTACCATGAAAAATGGCGCACTCTTTTGTCGCTTGGGCGTGACCTGGTTGGCAGCATGGTGGCTTGCCACGGCCCTGGGTTGTGGGCGTGCGGAGCTGGCGAGCGGACAAGGTTCCGTGGCGGAACGCTGCGGCGATCACAGCTGCACTGCCAGTGAAGACCTGCTCTCCTGTCCTGTGGATTGCCCGGTCAGTTGCGGCAACGGCCTGTGCGATGCGGGAGAGACGCCGACCAGTTGTTCCAAAGATTGCAAACCTACCTGTGGCGATCTCCAATGCACTCCGCCCGAGAGCCATGCGAGCTGCCCGGTGGACTGCGGAAGCTGCGGCAACGGCAGCTGCGAACCGAATGAGACCGCGAGCAATTGCCTTACCGATTGCCAGATCAAGTCTTGCGGCAACGGGAACTGCGACAAAGAGAACGGCGAGAACGTTACGACCTGCCCTGCGGACTGCAAGTCTTCCCTCTGTGGCAATGGAGTCTGTGAACCGAACGAGGCCGGGATCTGCTTAGTTGACTGCTCCAAGCCAGGTTGTGGCGACGGGCAATGTACCGGCGGTGAGACCTATGCGAGCTGCCCCAAGGATTGTTCGAGCAGCCTCTGCGGCAATGGACTGTGCGAGGGGGAAGAGGCCAGCACCTGTCCAACCGATTGCGGGATCTATTGCGGCAACGGGGTGTGCGAGTACCAGGAAGCTACAACTTGCCCTCAGGACTGCAAGCCGACCTGCGGCAACGGGGTGTGCGATTACAACGAATCGGTGACCTGCCCCTCCGATTGCGGCACTTGCGGCAATGGTGCTTGTGAACCCAACGAGACCATTCTCTGTCCGAAAGACTGCGTTGGCACCTGCGGCAATGGGCACTGCGATGCGACCGACATGAAATCATGTTCTGGGGAATGCCCAGTGGGCTGCAATGGCCTGTGCGAAACTGCTGACTCGCGCAACTGTCCGAGCGACTGTCCCAGCTGTGGCGATGGCTGGTGTGACAGCTCGAGAGAGACGATTGCCAGCTGCCCGCAAGACTGCTCTTACTGCGGTGACCGCAAATGCGATCTGACGCGTGAGACCTACGTAACCTGTGCCATTGATTGCTCCTACTGCGGTGACGCTATCTGTGACCCGAGCCGGGAAACCGCGTTGAGCTGCGGCGTGGACTGCACTCGCTGTGGTGACGGAATCTGCACGGGCTCCGAGACGGCTCGGTCTTGCTCTTTGGACTGCTCGATCTGCGGCGACGGTTGGTGCGCGAGCAACGAATCGATGGCGAGTTGTTCGATCGATTGCGGGGCTGCCTGTGGCGATGGGATCTGCTCGCCACGGCTCGAAAGCCCGGACTCTTGTTCGGTGGATTGTCCTCGTATCTGTGGCGACAAGATCTGTTCGTTTGGCGAAGGCGTGTTCAGCTGTGCGATGGATTGCGACTACTGTGGCAACGGAACTTGTGGCCCCAACGAGACCAATCGAACTTGCGCGTCGGATTGCCCCGCGGTGACCTATTGCGGCGACGGTCGCTGTGGTCAAGGCGAGACTCCTTATAGCTGCGGCAAGGACTGTGACTACTGTGGCAACGGGTCCTGCGGCCAATGGGAGGATTATTGGCAATGCCCCGAAGACTGCGGCTGGTGTGGCGATATGGTCTGCTCGCCGCTGGAGTCACCTCGGACTTGCGCCATCGATTGCGGCACGACTACGTATTGCGGTGACGGATGGTGCAGCTCTGGCGAAACCGTCAACACCTGCTCGCTCGACTGCGGCGGTTGGTGCGGAGATCGCATCTGCGCGGCCGACGAGGCTGGCTGGTGTACGAACGACTGCAATCTCTGTGGTGATGGCCGATGCATGGGAACGGAGACCACGAGCAGCTGTCCCAAGGATTGTATGCCCTACAGTTGCGGCAATCGCCTGTGTGAAATAGGCGAGACGGCCATCAACTGCCCGACGGATTGTGGCACCTGCGGCAATGGCAAATGCGAACCGGGCGAGACAGTAGACAGCTGTCGCGCAGACTGCCCACCTACGTGCGGCGACCGGAGTTGCACGGCTGGCGAAGGGATCTTCAGTTGTCCCGAGGATTGCGACTTCTGCGGCAACAAGGTGTGTGGTCCCCTCGAGAACAACACCTGTGTTTCAGACTGCGGAACGCCCATCGTTTGCGGTGACGGGGTCTGCAGCCGCGGGGAAACTCCAACGCAATGCAACTTGGACTGCGGCTACTGCGACGATGGCATGTGCGGCAACAACGAGACCGCGAGCAGCTGCCCGGTCGATTGCGGCTGGTGTGGCGATGGGATCTGCTCGTCCGTGGAAACGGCCGCAGGCTGTGCGCTCGATTGCTCCACCGCACCGCGCTGCGGCGACAAGATCTGCACTTGGCCTGAGTCGTCGGACACCTGTTCGAGCGACTGCCCCGGCTACTGCGGTGACTGGGTCTGTACGACGGCCGAGACGAACTGGTGCACTGACGACTGCGGCTACTGCGGCGATTACTTCTGCGCCAGCAGCGAGCAGGGTTGGTGCATGGATGATTGCGGCTACTGCGGTGACTCCTACTGCGCGCCGTCGGAAAACAGCTGGTGCACGCAGGATTGCGGCGTCGGCTATTGTGGCGACACTTTCTGCGCGAGTTCGGAGTCCGGTTGGTGTAGCGAAGACTGTGGTTACTGTGGTGACTCCTACTGCGCGAGTTCGGAATCCGGTTGGTGCACTCAAGACTGTGGGAAGAGCTATTGCGGCGACCTGTTCTGCACCTCCTCCGAGCTGGGCTGGTGCATGGATGATTGTGGCTGGTGTGGTGACGGCTACTGCTCCGCCACGGAATCAGGGTCATGCAGCAGTGACTGCGGCGCGGTTTGCGGCAATCGCGTCTGCGAGCCCGGCGAGACCTCGACCTGCATCTTGGACTGCATCACACTACCAACCTGCGGCAATGGCGTATGCGAACTGCTCGAGTCTCTCATCTGCCCGTATGACTGCGGGGTCATCGGAGTCGGTGGTGCCGGTGGCATGACGGGCTGGACCACCGCGGTTCCGGCGGGCAGCAGTGTCGGTACGGTGGGTGCCGGTGGCACAACCTCCGTTTCGACGCCCTAGGCACGCCCTCGCACGGGCCACCAGCGCTCGGGCCGGTCGATTCTGGATTCGGCAGCAGGCGGTCCGCAAAAGAAACGACCCGGCAAAATCCGACCGGTAGCGAAGCCACTTGCCTCGCTGCCGGTTTGCGGCCAATCATTGCGAAAAATGACAGTTGACGTGTCGACCGCGCGAACCACTGCCGGACGTGTCGCCAAGTGGCTCGTCGACAAAGAGCGTCCCGACGAGGCAGTGCGCCTGCTTTGTGCTTGGGCAGTGGCTGGAGGCAATGACGCGGCCGGGCAGCAATTGCTCGCTGAGGCTCTTCGAATCGATCCGTCGGCTCGCGTTGCCCAGCTCGCTTTCGAGCACATGGAGGGGATCACCGGGGACCACAGTGAGCTCGAAGCTGCCATTGCGGAATTCAGCGAGACCGAGCTGTTGCGCTTCGATGCCGAGATCCGGCGACCGAGTTTTCGGCGAGCCCAGATGGGCTTCAACAACAACATTCGGTTCCGCGACCAGGTCTTTCACGTCCAGACCGAGGATTCCGGGCTGGATCAGCCACATATTATCTCCCATCTCTTCGCAGACGGCGGCCGCGTCATCAAGAGTCACAAGCGCAGCTACGACGCAGAGGTCCAGCGTCCCGACGTGGCGGACTTTGTGCGCGCCCTGATGAAGGCGCAGCATCTTGAGATGGTGTCCTTCCTGCGCGAGGGTCGTTTTGACGACATCCTGGCGGGCAAGAAGATTGGCGGCCTCGAGACCCTGCTCGAACCGCCCAACGTCGATATTCGCAAGCTGGCGAGCCAGAAGAAGGAACGCGCCGAGGCTCGCGCTCAGGTCGTGCGGTCCGACGATGAGCCCGCCTCGGTGCGCATGGCGGTGCTCCCGCCGGCGGGCCTCGCCGTCACGCGTCAAGCGCCGGCGCCCGTTCAGAGCGCGGCAATGCGACCCACTGTCCTTGGCGAGCCCGACGACGTGGGGCCCGAGGCAACCGCGACCTTGCCCGATGTGCACCATTTCACGCTGCATGTCCTGCGTAGCCTAACCGACGGACCGGATCGCTATGAGCCGGTCGGGACCCGTGCCGTCATCGGTCGGCACGGTGAGGTATCGCTTCCAGGGGAGCACTTTGCCCATCCCGAAGAGTCGGTCCTCATCTACGACAATGGTGCGCTGTGGCTCGAGGATCTGGAGGGAGGCAACGGCGTCTTCCTACGCATCAGAACGCCAGTGGAGGTCTCCTATGGCGATGAATTCGTCGTGGGCGATCAGCTGTTGCGCGTCGAGGCCAATCCGACGTCCGACGACGGGCCCGATCCCGATCCTACCTACTTCTACTCTTCGCCGAAATGGCCTTCGTCCTTCCGCATCGTCCAGGTGTTCGAAGGCGGAGCGGTCGGGGCCTGTCTGTTGTCGCGCGGCAACACCCTGCAAATAGGCTCCTCTATTGGCGATCTGATATTCCCCGACGACCCACTCGTCGGCGAACAGCATTGCGTCGTCGAGGAGCAGGCGGGCACAGTGCTTCTGTCGGATCTAGGGTCGCGTACGGGGATCTTCGTGCGCATCCGCGGTTCCCAGGAATTGCTGCATGGCGACGAATTGCTCGTCGGGCGTACGCGCCTGGTGGTGGATCTAGGGCAGGGGTAGTCGGTCGGAGTACGATAGCGAGCATCGATTGCACACAGGCGCAGCAAGCGATAATCGTCCTTCCTTCGGGTAGGTGGCACAAGAAGATCGTGACGTCGCGCTTAGGTTGATGCGCGCCGCGCCGTATGCCTTGCGTGCTGAAGTTTGCCCTGCGCTGGATGGCATACCTCCCACTCTTGCAGAGCAGCTCCCCAATGGTCGAGCCGGTTTGGCCCAGCGCTTGTCGGCTGGAGTTGGACCAAGGTAATACTCTGGCGGTACCGCGAGCACAGCGACTGACGAAGGAGCCTATCGCTCGCGACGCGTTGGCCTGTCCGGAGCACGACGGAGAACTTGCTGAATCGATTAGGCAGGTGCCGGTTTGCATCGTGTGGACGAAACCATGGGCAGGAACCCTCGGTTCGACCATGCTCTTTCATGCTCGCCGATTGAAACCGGATCTGGTAACGGCTGGCTATTTCGCCTATTGGACCACAGAGCGCCCTTTTGGCGACAACGAGCTAACCCGCTGGGTCCTTCCGGCACTTGCCGTGGATGCAGTCTACAGTCATCTGCTGTTCGTTCTGCCCGGCCTCCAGCAGGTAATGTATGGTCCAGGTGATGTCGAAGGTTTGAGGGTCACCTATCGTCAGATGTCTTCCGGAAAGTTGGTGCCTGTCGCGGTATTTGCCGACGACGATCGCCATCGGGAAGTGTCACTGGATCTCGCAGAAGCGGTGGACGACAGGGGACGGATCTTGGTCCATGACGAAGTATGGAGCCATCAACTCGGTGGTCATCACGCCGTAACGGTTGCACGTCACGGCGCAAGGCATCAATGCTTCGTGGATGGTGCGATTCGCGCGATGTCGGGCGACGTGGCCAAGGCATTTGCGCTGGGCAGCATCGACCAGCCACGCCGTGCAAAGCCTGCTTGGCGTCTCGCGTTCGACCATGCGGTTCGGTAGTTCTTCACCCGACCATGGGGGCTGCGATCGGCCGCGGGATCTCGTCAATTGCTTCCAGTACGGCCAACTGAATCCCGCGTCGGCGTTGGGCAGCGATCGGGCTGTCGTCGAGTTCCACGAGGTCGAAACGACCCTGAACACGGCCCTCATGGGCCTTGATGGCTGACCCGACGATTTGCACGTCTTCGGCGCGAAGCGCTTGGAACACTGCGAGCCAAAGCCCAGAACGATCATTGGTCTCAAGCTCGAGTATCGCAAAGCTTCCTGAAGCATCATCGGTGAATCGAATCTTCGTGGACGATGTTGCCGGCTTGTGGATGAATGCCGACGTCCGCGCCGGAGCTAGTTCGCTGTCCTTCTGCAGGAGCGAGATCAAGATGTCGCGCAAGCGAGCGATGTCGACCCGATTGATTGCGTGCGGTTGCAGTGGCGACCGACGATGGACCCAGAACAGATCCACAGCTTCGCTCAGGGATGGCGACGCATGTCGCGTGAAAATCTCTGCTTCGATGATGTCGAGTTCGTACCTGGCGAACGCAGCGCTGATGATCGCCAAGAGCCCTGGCTGATCCGGCGCAACGACGCAAAGGGCAGTCCCCGCGCGTTTCAGTGAAGTGAACGCCCCAATATTTGCGCGCCGTTGGTGCCTTGCGGCAACGATTTGTGCATGCTGACCGATGGCTAGCATGTCGAACGCCTGCGTGTATCGCGCCGGCATCGAGGCCGTAAAGTCGAGCAAGTCTGCTGAATCGTGCATGTTGCCAAGCCAGACTATGCCGAACGTACGTTTCGCCTTCGTGTGCAGACGGTTGCCGGTTTGGGAAAGCGCATGTATTGGTGGCACGCCCATGGCCACGAGCCCCCGTCATCTTCGACAGGGCAGCCTTGGTTGCGTCTTTGGAGCCTATACTCCAAGAACCCTACCGCAGAATCATCACAGCTCGCGGTAATGTGTTGGAAGCCGCTGACCAGCTCCAGCGATTGGGAGTCGCAACGCGACAATTGTGTCAGTGGGCCTTGGTCGGCGCAGCTACGGGGGCGGTGGCGCGCTTCATGCTCGGACTAACGCCTATGCTCTTGGAAATGCTTGAAGTATTCGGCAGAGCAAGACTTCAGGAAGGTCAGCGTCAGCATCAAGGGCTATTACACGCATGCTGGATCGTTGACTCAAGAACGCTCTATTATAACTGCAATGCCGTCGGGATTCATCGCCGTCGACGAGAATCTCACGCCAGTTGAATCACGTTCAACTGGTGAGAACCTTTGATTGATCTGGCGCGACCGAACTCTATGCCGAGTGACCACCCCGGCTGAGGCTATTTGCGAGTATGCGATTGAGTCGGTCGTGTTACCTTCGCTCCTCCACGTTCCCGCGCAGCACTGAGGGTGACTGATAGCCAGTGGGCCGACGCGACGTTGACCTATTGAAGCGCGGAGCGTGGGATTCGCGCGATGCATGAAATTCAGGCTTCGGCTTGCGTCAACAGATTGCGCGCATAAAAAGAAAGAGGAAATACCATGAAGAAGCTAGGATTGGGCCTTGCCTTGGGGGTGGCTGGTGTTCTTGCTGCATGTTCCGGTAACGATGGGGCTGACGGCACGAATTGCATCGTCACAGAGCAGTCGGACGGATCGACCGTGCTCAAGTGCGGCGACAAGGAAGCGACAATTGTTGCAGGAACGACTGGGCCTGCCGGGCCTAGAGGTGCAACTGGTCCCAAAGGATCGACTGGAGATATTGGACCAGCCGGCGTCACAGGACCGACAGGGCCTTCCGGTGCCCTTGGACCGACAGGCGCGACAGGTCTCAATGGAGCCATTGGTGCGACCGGTGCTGCAGGTCTCGACGGAGCCATTGGCGCAACCGGTGCTGCAGGCGCGACCGGTGCTGCAGGTCTCGACGGAGCCATTGGCGCGACAGGTGCTGCAGGTGCGACCGGTGCGACCGGTGCTGCAGGCGCGACGGGTGCTGCAGGCGCGACGGGTGCTGCAGGCGCGACGGGTGCTGCAGGCGCGACGG
>CAYVXY010000034.1:30642-70813 GCA_964454965.1 uncultured Polyangiaceae bacterium
CTGTAGGCGCGACCGGCGCTGTAGGCGCGACCGGCGCTGTAGGCGCGACCGGCGCTGTAGGCGCGACCGGCGCAGCAGGCGCAACTGGCGCAACTGGCGCAACTGGTCCTGTCGGCGCCACGGGTCCAGCTGGGGGGGGCGGTAGTCCTACTGTCGTGGACGCTGCGGGCGTTACGGTGGGCAGGCTGTTGAGCGCGACTGAATATGTACTCACCGTGCTGACTTCGACTGGGTACATGCTTGGGATCGGTTGGGACGCGTCCTTCTATCCCTCGCAAGTCTACTACACAGGGGGAGCGTGCACAGGCAATGCCTACCTCAATGACGGCGGCTCCTCTGGGCTACTCTTGCCAGGCAAGGTGGTGTATTGGGTTGGTTCTAAGAATAGCTTCATGGTTCCGGCTAACGTCAGTGGCACCACCGGCATGGCAACCTCTGTCCCCATATCCGCCACGGGTCTCGATAACCCCACGTGCAATGTCTACAATTCGTCATCCAGTGGCTGGCTGCTGACTACCATTACGCGCGCTAGCGCGGGGATCCCGGCCTCGTTCTCACTGCCGCTAAAGGTCCAGTAGTCTCTCAACAAGTTGCGACGATTAGAAGCTTGAAACGTGCCATTCTGTTGTATTGGGGCGGCGCGTTTCAAGCTTCTTAGCGTTGGACTGCGCTATCAATTGGCATGGTCGTCACGAGGAGTGCCTCCTGATCACAGTACGCGAAACAAGATGGAGACCTTCCCGTTACACGGCCACTCATAGCATCCTGGATAGAGACCATACCACGCTCTAATGCACTTGTGTTACCGCACGTGAGGTGCAGCATGAACGATTACCGCAGTACCTTCGCATCAGTCGCCACCAACTCACGCACCATTTCCGACGGAACGACGGAGGATCGCCTGGTACAAGACTTCATCGCGAGTATGCCCATGCGCTACCGGATGGAGTTCGCAAGCCGGTCAGCGCGACAGCACGCTCGCATCGCTGCTGCTCTTGGTAGCCACCCCATTCACGCGGACATCTTTTCCGGAGGAAATGCCTACGGCCCCGGCCTCTGCGTTGTTGCACCGGACGCGTCCGGTTTGCTTGCCCTGATCAGCACCGGGCTGATGCTCGAGGGTTTCGATATTGTGCGAGCAGATGCATACACACGGCGGCGGTCTGGCGACACATATGAAGCTTTTGACCTATTTTGGGTTCGCCGCTCGCCCCACGAGCGCTCGGTCCCAATTCGCGCTGCGGACATGCCTTGCTTGCGGTCCACCCTCCTTGAGCTCGTTAGCAGTGGCAATGCCAGCGGGCGCCTCCGACAGGCACTCTCTGGAACGTCACCGGGAACGAGCGAAACGAGTGTTCGTTTTCGTGAGAACTATGGTGTCCCGTGGCTCACTCTTGAACTGGAGAGCAACGACCGCCCCGGACTGCTCGCCGTAGTCACCGCCGCTTTGGCCGCCGATGGACTGCAGATCGTGGATTCCCGTATTCGCACGCATGGCCTTCGGGTCCATGACTATTTCGACATTCTCGAACTGGACGGGACGTGTCCCACGGGTACCCGCCTGCAGCGCCTCCAACTCACCGTGCTAACGGCCATTGACGGACCAAACCACGGCGCGTAGAAATCGAGCCTCGGCTGCAACGGATTGAGCTCGTCTTGAGCCTGCAAACGATCACGACAGCGCCCGATCGGACAGGATCGGTGAGAGCCAACGACGATCGGGTTGAGGTGAGGTACCCCCAAACACGGACCGCTCGGCATTTGAACTCGACCCCTGCCTGACATATGTGAGAAACGTCCAAACGGGTATCTCAGCATCATGCTTGCGTATGAAGACGGATCACGCCCCAACGGGTTCGTCGTCGATACAGCGGTGCTCTCGACGAACATCCGCCTCTCGGCGGAGTCAGGTGAGCCGCGAAGTTGGATATCGGACGAGCTGATTCTTCAATCGCAGTTGCCGCGCCCCTCCGTCTTCGTTCCGAGACGATCGCAAGCGGGAGCAGCCTTTCCGCCGCAGGTACAAGAACGAGAGGACGTCCAGGGATCACACAACAATCTCGCCGCTGTGCTCACGATGCCCTGCTTTCTGGAAGACGTACTTACGGGAACTCTGTTGGTGTCGGCCCATTCTTGCGGTGGAACGCTGGAGATCTGGCGACCACACACGAATTCCCTTGGTGGCGTGGCCGAACTCCGCCTTGAAGCGGGACACTTCGGGGTGCCCGAGAGCTTTCACCGTGTCACTGTGAAGACGAAGTTCCTACGCGGCGAGGGCCTACCCGGACGAGTTTGGGCGGAGCAGCGGCCCATATTGTTGGAGGATCTGTCCGCATCCAAGGCGTTTCTGCGAGCGGAAGCTGCAGTTTCGGTGGGCCTCGCTTTTGGCCTCGGACTTCCGGTTCCGACCCCGGACGGTCTGCACGTCGTGGTCATCTTGTCGTCTTTGGCCCAACCGGTGGCGCGTGACGTCCACCTCTTTCGCCAGGCCGCCACCCTGGAACACACCCAGGGCTGGTCGATCGATCATCGGCCGGAGCACGTTCGACGGCGACTTGACTTGGCAAGAGATTTGGCTGCGACCGCTGTCGCGCTCCGGGCGCCGCAATCGATCGTGTTGAACGGGGCCAAACCTACCACGGCATTCGCCTGGCCAATGCTCGACGCCTCGGGGATCCTATACGTGGCAGCCGTGATGGGATGACGATGACCAACCATCGAGCCCCGCCAAATCCACGCGGCATTGTGGGGACAAGCGCGCAAGCAGGTCATGCCGCGGGGCGTGCGGCACTGAACCTTCTGCTGGAGGCCACCCATTCTCCTGCCGACCATCATGCGTGGTTGGGTGGATTTCTGTCCGGCTTCCTCGAGGAGCCGGACCGCTCGGCGCCAGGTCGGCGCAGTAGTGGCAGCGGAATCATCGAGGCGGCGATCGCACCGCAAGCTTCTCGTGAATTGTCACCTCGACTGTTTGCTGCGCGCATTGTGGATGTGTCGCCGATCGCGCCTTCGTCGGTGCTCCAAGTCACCTTAGATACCGCGGGTAGGGGCGTTAGCCATCGTCCGGGATCCTGCCTCGCTCTTTGGCCCTCCAACGATCCAAACACCGTGCGTGACGTACTGCGCGCACTGTCGCTCAATGCTCAGGCTGAAATCCCGACGGTATGGGGCAAATTTCCCATTTGGCAGGTCCTACTCGAGCATTTGAGCCTTAGGGCGTGTTCTAGCTCCGTTGAGTCATTGCTGGCCAAGTACGCAGGCAACCCCAACGAATCTCGACGGCAAAACCAGCGTGGCCAAGTGATAGACGCCAAGAAACACTCGCTTCTCACGCTGCTTCGCCGATATCCCGATGCGCGCCCGCCTATCCACTATCTCTTATCGCAGCTGACACCCATCGAGCCCATGCTGGTTCCGATTGCCGCGGCTTCCGACGATAGCCGAACTATTACGTTTGTCGCGAATTCGTCAGAGGATGTAGCCGCATGGGGTCACGTGCCCGTCTCCACGCTGACGCAGCTACGGGTTGGTGAATGGGTGACACTGCGCACCGAAGTGGTTCAAAGTCTCGCGCTACCAAGGGAGCCACTGCATCCTACCATTGTCATTGCTAGTCCAGTCGGTGCCGCGTTGGCTTTTGCTTTCGCAGCGGCGCGCCAGGTGAGCAAGACGCGCGGACGAACCTGGGTCATCGTGGTCACTGAGGAGGGTCACTCCGTACCGTTCGAACGGGAATTCCTGGCGATGCACAAGAACGGTCATTTGGGGCGCTTCGACGTGCTGCGGGGCTCAATGTTAGAGCAGCCCCAGAAGCTACTATCGTACCAAGAGGAACCGCTGTGGCGCTGGCTAGTGGACCAGTCATGTCTGTGCATCGCCTTGGAGTCCAAGCACCAGGCCTCGGCGTTTGACTCTTGGCTGGTCGACTTATTCGAGCGCCGCGCAAATCTCTCCCAATTTGGCGCTGCGAATCGCGTGGAGGAACTAGAGCGCGAAAGCCGGATCGTTCGTCTCACGATGTGAGCGGCTTACCGGTGGTGAGGCGTTCTGGTGCGCCCTAGTATCGCACTAGTTCCGTCGATCGACGAGGCATGGCGCAGGCAGTCTACGGGGCGATCCAACTCGACGCTCCGATCGTATTCTCATTCGGCGACAACAGCAGAGTACGCGGCATCCATGCGTCAGGGTCGTTTCAATACCGTTGCCAAGCGCCCGCTCACGCTTCGTTCATTGCTTGTAGGTTTCCTTCATCCACAACGAGCCTGGAATTGGTGCCGCAATTTGCATGTTGGGCATTGTCGAACCGCGGTGCTTTTGCCACAAACGCAAACATGACTCAGCGCTTCCCGAGCATGGATCGTAGGAGCTTCTTGACGCTGACCGCTGCCGGCGTAGGTGGGTTGGCGCTTGCCGCTTGCGCGAAATCGTCGAGTGAGACGGCTGGTGGTGCGAGCGCATCTGCTTCCCGAGCGTCGGCATCGGGCACGAGCGCGCCAGAAACGCCTGATATGCGCTTTGGCATTATCGCGTTGACGGACTGTTCGCCCATCGTGATTGCCCACGAAAAGGGCTTCTTCAAGAAATACGGTATCAACTCGACTATTGTCAAAGGGGCAAGTTGGGCCGCAATTCGCGATTCGCTCTCCAACGGGGACATCCACGCGACACACATGCTCCTAGGAATGCCAATTGCGTCCACCATGGGTCTGATGGGCGCCCCGAAGAAGCCGATGATCGTACCATGGATCCTGAATCGCAACGGTCAGGCTATCACAGTACGTTCGGATCTCAAAGGCAAGGTCGGGGCCGACCCCAAAGCGCTCGGCAAGCTTGCCCTCGAGGCCAAGAACGCAAAGACACCCATGACATTTGCCATGACATTTCCCCCTGGCACCCACGCCATGTGGTTGCGCTACTACCTGGGCGCTGGCGGTGTCAACCCAGACAAGGACGCCGCACTAGTGACGATTCCGCCGCCGCAGATGGTGGCGAACATGAAGGTAGGAAAGATGGACGGGTTCTGCGTAGGCGAACCCTGGAATGCGCGGGCTATCGCCGACAACATTGGCTTTACGGCAATCACGACACAGGAGATATGGAAGGATCATCCGGAGAAGGTCTGCGCATTTACAGAGGAATTTGCAACCAAGAACCCGAAGACGGTAAAGGCAGTGCTCAAGGCATTGCACGAGGCTGGCGTCTGGTTGGACGACATGAACAACCGTCCAGAACAAGCGTCGATTGTGTCACGTCCTACCTACATCAATTGCCAACCTGAATTGATACTAGCGCGCCTACAGGGACATTATGACTACGGCGACGGGCGAAAGTCCGAGGACCCGAACTATATGATCTTCAGCAGTCGCAACTGCAACTTTCCGCAACCAAAATATGCGGTGTGGTGGATGACACAGTTTCGGCGCTGGGGGATGGTCGACGCGGCACCCGACTACCAAGGCGTTGCCAGGAGAGTCATGCGTGCGGACATTTACCATCAGGCCATGCAGGAGTTGGGAGTGGCACACGCTGGGTCGAACGAGACGCCAGAAACGCTGTTCGACGGCAAGACGTTCGATCCAAGGGACCCTGAAACGTATGCGATGAGTTTCGATATCCACAGCCGTAAAGCGTGACGAAATCCGTAAACATTCGAGTTCGCAAGAAAGGTTCAAATCCATGAAGACCAGCCCGATAGGTCGAATTTTGCTCCCTTTCGTGGGGATCGCGGCCGTCGTCGCCCTATGGGCGCTCGTGAGTTTAACCATCGTGCCCACGCTGCCGTCACCGCTGAAGACCTGGGAGGTGAGTCGCACGTACCTGCTCGCGCCATTCGAAAAGCGAGGTGAACTCGATCAAGGAATCCTTCGGTTCACCTGGTACTCGCTGGTCCGGGTGGCCAAAGGCTATTCGCTAGCGTTGGCAATCGGCATTCCCCTTGGGTTGATGCTAGGTCTGTCCAAACGCTTCACTCTAGCGTTCGATCCAATCATTCAGATCCTCCGACCGGTTTCCCCACTGGCTTGGTTGCCTCTCGGCTTGGTCTTGTTCCAGAAGCCCGAACCTGCCGGGACCTTCACGATTGCGATGTGCTCCATGTGGCCGACAGTCATGAACACGGCACTCGGTGTGCGTTCGGTTCCACAGGACTATATCAATGTCGCCAAAGTGCTGCAGCTCTCGCCACAGCGCAAGCTAGTGAAGGTGCTCATCCCTTCCGCGCTCCCCTACATGTTCACTGGATTTAGACTCAGTCTAGGTATCGCTTGGTTAGTGATCGTTGCGGCGGAGATGCTGACAGGGTCGCCGGGAGTGGGTGGTTTTTTGTGGCAAGAGTACAACGCCCTCATATACGAGCACATCATTCTCTGCATCATTGCCATTGGGCTCGTCGGGTTTGCGCTCGACCGCTTGATGGGTTTGGTGGAACGACGATTTAGAACAGCGTAGGGAGCAACCGCAATGGCATTTGTTGAACTCAATGGCGTCAGCAAAGCGTACGTCTCCAAAGGGCACATACGTAAGGTCCTCACTGACATTAACCTTTCTGTCGAAGCGGGCGAGTTTGTTGCCATCGTGGGCTACTCAGGCTCGGGCAAGACTACCCTCATGGCTTTGCTCGCCGGCCTACTCAAGGCAGATGCCGGAGAGGTTCGAGTCAATGGCCATTGCGTCACTGGTCCTGGACGCGATCGGGGTGTGGTATTTCAGAACTACTCGCTCTTGCCGTGGCTGACCGTCCTCGAAAACGTACAGCTCGCCGTTGAGCAGGTCTATCAGGATTGGCCGAAAGCGAAACAGCTCGAACACGCTCTCGCCTGGGTCGAGAAGGTCAATCTCGGGGCCGCTTTGGACAAACGTCCAGCTCAGCTCTCTGGCGGCATGCGTCAACGAGTTAGTGTCGCGCGAGCGCTTTCTATGGATCCGGATGTGCTTCTACTCGACGAACCATTTGGTGCCCTGGACGCATTGACCCGCGCCGTATTGCAGGACGAGGTCGGACGGATCTGCAGTGAGTCCAAGAAGTGCGTGATTCTCATCACCAACGACGTCGACGAAGGGATCCTGCTCGCCGATCGTATTGTCCCGCTCAGTGCCGGGCCCGAAGCAACCCTTGGACCATCCGTGGCAGTCGACATTGCGCGCCCGAGGCAGCGCAAGGCACTTAACCATGACCCGGAGTTTGCTCGTGTCCGCGCTCAAGTCTACGGATACCTTCGCGCCAATCGCCCCCGAAGCAGCACTCCAATTGTCACGCCCGAGCAAGTGTACCCGCTGGCTCTAAACGCAGCCATGGAGGTTTAGGATGCGCCCCTTTCTCGAAATCTGGCAACTTGCGAAGCACTTTTCCGGACCCGACGGCAAGCCGCAATTGGTTGTGAGCGACTTCGACTTGGCGTTAGGCAAGGGTGAATTTGTTTCGATCATCGGTCATTCGGGTTGCGGAAAATCCACAGTCCTATCTATCTTGGCAGGACTTTCCAAGGCAACTCACGGTGTAGCAATCCTGGCCGGCAAGGAGATCACCGGGCCCGGTGTGGATCGTGGTGTGGTATTTCAATCGCCAAGTCTTCTTCATTGGCTAACCGCGGAGCAGAACGTATGCCTTGGGCTAAGTGAAGTGATGCCCCGCGCGTCGAAGCACGAGCAACGCAGGGTTGCTAGGGAGTACCTCGAGTTGGTTGGCCTCGCTGGCTGCGAACACATGCGCCCGCACGAACTATCCGCAGGTATGCGTCAGAGAGTCGGTCTTGCGCGGGCATTTGCGTTGTCGCCCAAGATGCTCCTGCTCGACGAACCTTTCGGCATGCTCGACTCATTGACACGCTTCGAACTCCAGGAGGTGTTGGTCAATGTTTGGACGAAACATCGGATGACGGCGGTCATGGTGACCCACGACGTGGATGAAGCGCTGTTTCTGTCGGACCGCATCGCGCTGATGACGAGCGGTCCGAGCGCGTGCGTGGGCGAGCTCGTCGGTGTCCCCTTCGAGCGACCGCGCGAGCGAGAACAGGTGCTGGGTCACCCCGATTACTATCGCCTTCGTGAGCGGCTGATTGGCTTCTTGGAAGACCAAGCCCACCCTCAGCGTACCGCGCGCAGCGAGCAGGCGAAGTCCAACCCCACGCTGCTAGCGGCCTTGGCCGTTCCCGCGCGCCCCTGACCTCAAACGGCATCACTGGTAGCTGCAGAGTGATCCACACGGTGACAAGTCCAAATGATCAGTCGGTTCCGTCGCCATTGGCTCGTGCAGATAGACACATCGTTCAATCCAGAATCAACAGCCGGTTCTTGGGCAACTCATGTAAGTTGCTACCAGTTTGAGTGCCGCAGCTACGATTGTGCTCGAGAGCAATCGCCTGCCGCCTCGTTTCCTTCCGGGTCGACGACCCGAGCAAACATTCCGTACTCGGATTGGTCGAGCTTGTCGAGAACGTTGCAGCCTTCTTCCTGCAACACTTCGGCCAGACCTTGGCATTGCCGGAGACTCGCTTCATAGAACCTCCGAGTTCGGGTGGAGGTCAGGGAGAGTAGAGTTCGACGGCCTAGTCGTTCGACGTCCGTGGGCCTTAGTCACCCACCCGCCATCCCGAGTTCCAGCCGAAAGCGTTGATCGCTGCTTCGCTCGATACTGCGCCATCGGTCTCGGCGACATTGAAGATACCTCGTTGGCCCATCGTGACCGCGCGTTCGGCGGCTCTTGCCGCAGCGTCGACGTGCACCGAGCCGGGGGCGATGGGCGCATCGAAGCCCGTGCCGGGACCGTAGAATAGTCCGTAGCGCAGGACGATCCCGTCGAGGGGCGCGGCAAGCACTTGACGCTCCAGGCTCAAAACGCCTTGGACGGTTTCGCCGTAAACGGGATGGGTGAGCGGCAGAAGAGGATCGGTCTCCAGCTTCGGGTTGGGTCCTTCAGCGTAGACAAATGCGATGCTTTGGGCGATCAACCGCTTGGCTCCGGCACTGACGGCGGCGGCAACCAGATTCCTGGTGCCTTCATCCCGCAAGCGCGCATTTCGCACCAAGGCCGCGGTCATCGCACCAGCTTCTAGTGCGTAGGGCAGGTCAGTGAGTTGGTGGATGACGATCTCGGGATGGATTTCGGAGACGAGGCGGCTCAGTCCGGCACTATCGAAGACGTCGACCAAGATCGGCTCGACCCCCATGCTGCGGAGCGTGACTTCCTTGTCTTTGGAACGAGTTGAACCGAATACTTGCCAACCATTGGCTACTAGCAGGGGACCGAGTCGACGACCGATAGCGCCGGATGCGCCAGCCAGAAATATGCGTTTTGTCACGTGGCGACTCCTTGGGGGTGCGTTCATGTTGCTAAGAGGAAGACCTGACTGCGCCGGGAGGTAATTTCACCGTTCCGACTATTTCTTGGCTGTCCGTTCGTTTCGGCTATCGCGGAACCAATGCTCGGCATCACGGATGAACCGAGTGGGTGCTTTTTGCGCGAACTCGTGCCCCAGATCGGCCAGCGATTTCGACATAAGGAAGTTGCGCAGCACCGACTCGGCCTCCTTCATGAAGAGGTGGATTCGGCAGGTTCCGGCGATGCTCCAGGTCGGTGGCTCGCTGCCGAAGAGCGCACAATGTCGTCGGATCTCGCCGCACTCGAAGAGGGAACGCTTCGGATCGATGGCTTCGAGAATGTCTCGGACCGTGATCAACTCAGGTGGACGGGCCAGGGAGAATCCTCCGCTGATCCCTTCGGTCCCATCAACGATTCCGGCATGCTTGAGCCTGGTGAATAGCTTGGCGAGAAATCGCTCCGGAAGTTCCTGGAAGCGAGCGAGATCGCGCACGCTGACGGGCTCAGTGCGCGTGACCATGATTAAGAGTGAATGCAGTGCGTATTCAGCGCTAGCGCCGTAAAGTGATGAGGACAACTAGCACCTCGTGAGTCGTAGATTACCAGGACATCTTTGACTGTCAAGGTGTTGGTCCGCCAAACCGGGTGCGGTTTCGGAACCCCGAACTGCCCATCGATGGTGGACCTGACGTCGGATTGGGTATTGCTGTCACTGCAACCATACGTGGTGGCCTCAAAGTTTCTCGCTTGATTGCGTGAGGACCGGGGATGCTCGCACTTCGTGTGACGCCCGCCATGTCTTGCTCCGGGCGCACCGTGCGCTAGACGCGGTTTTGGCGGGGAAGGGCGGCACCTAGGATATTACGCAGCGGTTAGCGCTTCCTGCACACCACGTTGATGAACGGGAACGAGCTGCCATTGTGCAGCGGCTCATCGATCTTGGACTGCTCGACAAGCCCATAATCACCAAACTCCCGCTCGACCGAGTCGGCATTGTAGAAGTACATCTTCATGCCGGGATGGATCTCATACCAGTCGTCACCGAGCCGAGGTCCTTGGCCGTACATCGGAGCGTCCTTCGAGATGACGGTGAAGATCATGGAGCCACCGGGTGCGAGCTGGTTCCAGCAATCTCGGATGAGCTTTGCACGCCCGTCGGCATCGAGCAGATAGATGAGCCCGTAGCAGAAGACGCCATCGTACTGGTGAGTGTCGAACGGCATGTTCGCCACTGAGCCGTGGTGAATGGGCATATCCAGACCTAGCTGCGATCGAGCGAGAGAAATCGCTGTCTCGGAGATCTCGATCCCTGTCACTGACATCCCCTGCTCGAGGAACGGCTTCGCGTTCCTGCCGTAGCCGACGCCAGGTATGAGGACGTCTGTGACGCGCAGGCGAACGAAGTAGTCCTTCGCGAAGATGGCTGACAGTGTCGGTTCGAGCCCCCACATCATCTGCTTGTCAGCAAACACCGCTTCCCAGATTTCAGTCTGTCCCTGCAGCATGCGCGTGTCATAGCACCGAAGTCGGCAAGGCCGGCTGCTGATAAGCAAAGGCACGCTAGGCGCTGAGCACGACGCTAGCAGAAGACATGGCTGCTGGGTGCAAACAGGCCGCGCTCACTGACGCACATAGCGCAAGTGTGTGGCAGCCGGACCATCAAGAACCCTATCAATGCGAAACTGCGGCCCGGGCTCGCGTAGGTTCTCGAAGAGACGCCGCCCGCCGCCGAACAGCACGGGTGCCAAGGCGACTTCCAGCTCGTCAATGACACCCAGGTTCAGGTACTGCTGGATCACATCGGCGCCACCCGCGATACGAATATCACGACTGCCTGCGGATCCCCGAGCCAGCTCAAGGGCACGCTCCAGCCCGTCAATGATGAAGTAAAAGGTCGTCCCACCCGGGCGCACCCAGGGTTCGCGTTTCGCATGGGTAAGAACGTATACCGGCGTGTGAAACGGAGCCTCCTCGGGCCAGGCGCGCTCGCCTTGGTCGAACATTCGCTTGCCCATGATGTTGGCACCGATGCGCTCCGTGGTGCTGCGAAGCAGGTCATTGACCGGGCCGGTCTCTCCCCCTGGTCCGAGCTTGAGGTTCTCGCGGAAGTACTGTTGATTGATGATCCAGGCCATCAGCGCACCCCACTTGGCGCCCCAGTTCCTGTACTCAGGCTTGCCCATGGTCATGCCTTCCGGTGCCATGTAGCCATCGAGGCTAAGCCCAATGTTGACGAATACTTTGCTCATGATTCTCCTCTCGCATGTTCGGATGTCCGCCAACGTCCAGTGCCTTAACTGCAAGGGCCAGCATCGGTGCCGCGTTGTGGATTGTCGTTTCAAACTCGGAAGATGGCAAGGGTTGGATTGACAGTCGCTTGTCAGATGCAAAGAGTTGGGCAGCTTGAGGAACGTCGTTCGCTGTCCCTATCAAGGCCAGAAGTCGGCAAGGATCACGGTCAAGTTGTAGCCTAGTGCCGTCGTGCGTGTCGGGGATTGACGACCCCTCCTCGACGATATGGTCAAGGAGGGGCCGCTTCATTCCTGCAGCCGTACGCTTGTGCAGCGCCCACGGGTGCAGGCCTTCGGCCCCGAATGAGCGCTCCTATTGGGGTCGCGCAGCGGCATCCGAACAGATGAAACCCCCGATCAGATCGAGAAAGCAATCATGCTGCGCGCCCCCTTGGTTCGCGTCTGGCGGTCTGTAAGCAACGCCGAGGAGTCTGGGGCCTGGTTTGGCGTTGAATTCGACGAACCCTTTGCAGCAGGAAAGACCATCAAAGCCAGAATCGTGCCGACCCGGGTCGATCTGGAAGTAGCGAAGCTGCAGGAGCCTCATAAGGGTACAGCGTTCGAGTGGACAGTCGAGCGAATCGAGCCCGAGCGGCTGATCGCATTCCGCTGGCACCCATTCGCAGTCGAAAAGGGTGTGGACTATTCGAAGGAGTCAACCACACTCATCACTTTCCTGCTGGAGTCGATCGAAGGCTGCACGCGGTTGACGATTACGGAATCGGGCTTCAAAAAGGTTCCGCTTGGGCGACGAGCGAAAGCGTTCGCCGCGAACGAAGGCGGCTGGGAGCATCAAACAAGGCTCATCGAAAAGTACATCGACTGCCATGGCGCGTGACACAGCCGCGCGATTCTGGACAGAGGCGACCCCACACTTCGCAGCCCTCGGGATCTAAGCTTCATGTTCACCTTTCCGGCATAACTGGGTTCCTCTGATGCCGCTTGCTCGAGATCACACTCCCATCGCAATCTCACGAGTTCGCTGTCTGTCGTCCGTCAAACGGGATAGCAGTAGCCTGCAGTCCGCACAGTACCACCGGAACCCGTCAGCTGGGAAGAAAGCCGCATGCGGCGGGCGCGACATTTCAGCAGGAAAGCTGCCAGGTTCAATGCGGAGTTGTGCAGCAACGCCCCAGTCCCTTGCGTCATGTACATATATCTGTACACTTTAGGCCATGTCCAGGCAGCAGTACTCGATCACAGACGCTAGAAAGAATCTTCCGGGGTTGGTAGACGAGGCGGAAGCAGGGGCGGAAGTCCAACTGACTCGTAGGGGACGTCCGGTCGCAGTAGTTGTCTCCATCGACCAATACGAGCGCTTGAAGGCCAGTAGAACGACATTTGCTGAGGCTTATCGGAGCTTTCGACAGAAGTTTCCCGAAGGCACGCAGGCGCTTGGCGCACGGTACTTCAGAGGGCTTCGCGATCGAGAGTCTGGGCGGAAGGTGGAGCTTTGAGCCTGAAGTACCTGCTGGACACGAGCACACTGTCCGCTGTGATTGCTGCCAAGCCGGACCGGAATGTCGTGAACCGCTTGGGGCAGCGTGGTGGCCAATGCGCGATTGCGTCGGTCGTTTGGAACGAGCTTGTGTACGGCTGGCGTCGGTTACCCGAAGGAAAGCGCAAGACCGAACTGGAGGCATTCCTTCATGACGTCGTGCTGAAGTCGTTCCCAGTACTTCCGTACGGCGAAGAGGAGGCCACTTGGCACGGACTCGAGCGAGCACGACAAGAGCGCCTCGGTCGTCCCGGACCCTACGTGGACGGTCAGATTGCCGCCATTGCCCACGTTAGCGCGTTGATACTTGTGACCGCGAACGTGAAGGACTTCTCGCGCTTCAAGGATCTCAGAGTCGAGGACTGGACTCGTATCAAGTCGGAGAAGTAGCGCGGGTCCTCTCTGTCTGCCCGACTAGTACTTCACTCGACCAGCCTATCCCCGGTTCGTACCTACACCCGGCTTAATGAATGAAAGGGTCCGCACCCGGCAACCCTGCGGGGATCGTGGTAGTGACCGTTGCCGCAACAACTGGTGAAAGCGCCGGAATTGCTGCACGAACCGCTGCGGCTGCAGCGGCGTCTGCGGCGAGCTCGCTCCGGACTTTCTTTCGTCCGCCACGCCCAGCGTAGAGTGATGGGGCGACCTCGTTTCTCGCCCGGGCCGCTTTTGAATTGGGCGGATATTGTTGCTGTCGGACAACGCACCTGGGCACGGCAGAATCCAATTCTGCTACTGTTCGTCGTGGGAGCGCGACCAGTAGGGGCATCACACGTCGCGGCGAACACGGAAGACTGTTGGTGGCTCGCTCGACGCCAATAGGTGTTTGCCATATGGTGGCCCAATGGCAGTCAGAATCGCTTCGGCCGTTTGCGCGAAGCATCAACAAGATCAGGTAGGAGCGCAGGTGATTGCTTGTTTGCTTGCGTTTGGTTGTGGGGGTCGAAGCTCCACGGTAGAGGGTGGCCCGTTTCAAACCATCGCCGCAGAGGCGGGAGCAGTGGGGACGAGTAACCGTGAAGGTGACAGTACGGTCAGCGGCAGTATTGCAGTTGGCGGCGCAGGCGGCGGAGCGGGGGTAGTTGCGACCACGGCCGTGGGCAGAGCCCAAGCAGGCACTGCGCCGTTCGGCACTGAGCCGGTTCGGGTGCAAGGGATCTCAGTCGGCAACGAGGCTGCTTGTGCCTGGCAAACTGACGGCTCAGTATGGTGTTGGGGCGAGGCGTTTCTATCGATGTTGGCTGAATCACCCGCAGAGCCTCCCTCGCAGTTGCCAAGGCACGTGCCTTCGCTCTCTGGCGCTCGTGCTGTCGCAGTGGCAAAGTCGAATGAACTGAGTCGTGGGATCTGTTCTGTAGCAACGAACGGCGCTGTACGATGTATGGGTGAGTTCGTTTGCGATGCAAGCGATCAATCCAAACGGGGGAGTATCGATGCTTCATCCACAGCAGGCAACGTCACTCAAGCCGTGGCTGTCGGTGTAGCCGCGGATCACGCCTGTGCACTTCTTGCGGACGGGAGTGTTCAGTGCTGGGGCTGCAACAACTTTGGGCAACTTGGTACTGGGCAAATCGACGCAGCGGGTACCGCGCCACACGGCAAGGCGGAGATCGTACCGGGAGTGAATGCAGTCGCCTCACTTTCGGTCGGGCCCGATCGGACTTGCGTTGCTCTGTCGAATGGGACGATCAAGTGTTGGGGATGGAACTACTCGCAAGAGTATCTGGCCAAGCCAGAGGACGTCGGACTCATCGACGCGGGACAGGTTTCGATCGGAGACAACTTTACCTGCGCCGTATTTCGTGACAGTTCCAGCAGTTGTTGGGGAGTCTTGGTTTTCGGAACGGGTTACCCTGGCTTTTATAGCCCCGATAGTCCATCGCAAGGCCAGTTGGGCCGAATTGGGACTGCAGCGATAGCGTCAGGCTACTACCACTGGTGCGAGCTGCGTTTGGACCACAGCATCGACTGCTGGGGGCGCAACTACGGCGGAATGCTGGGCACCGGGTCGTCTGTGGACTACGAGGAGGAGCAGTGGGGAACGGTCGTTGAGATTGAAGATGCGAAGGCTATCGACGCTGGATACAACCAAACCTGCGCCATTCGCAGTGACAGTTCCGTGTGGTGCTGGGGCGCTAAGACTTCCGTTGGCTGGACGACGGACAGTGCGGTGCCGCTGAGAGTTCCGGGATTGCCAAAGTAGTCGCCTTCGTCCGCCTATTGGTCCAGACTGAGCCCATTGGTTGCATATGGTCGGGATAGCGGAAAAACCTGCGAAACGGATCGGCTTTCGTCGGCCACCCATCTTGCTCGCCGTGGGATTGACCAGTGCGGCGCTTTCGCTTCCATTCGAGGCTCGAGCTTGCGGCGTGTCAGGTGTGGATGGTGTAGCTTCATGCAGTCTGTCCGAACATAGAGAAGCCGTGCGTCGTCGCTGGCTGTTGGGTGCGAGTGGCGTTCTTACATCCACGACATTGCGCTTCAGTGGAGGCGTGCGCGGTGACGAAACTCGCAATGCAGCAATTGCGGTGCTTTCGTATATGCCCACGGCAACGATTGCACTGCAAGCGGGTGCTGGTGCCACATTTGGTGGGACGCTGGCGATGCCCGACGGGCACCACGAATTCTCTCCTGGCCCCGCGGCGTTGGTTGGCGCTTCCTGGCGTGTATACGATGACGCTATTTTTGTGCTTCTGACTTCGACGCTCTCGTTCTCGGCAGCCAAGACACAACTTTCTGGCGAGACATCCGTGCGCTACGAAGCGGTCGATTTGCGCTTGGGGGCGCAAGTCGGGGTGACACTGGTCGATATCCTTCGGCCCTACGTGCCGTTGCGCGTGTTTGGCGGACCAGTATTTTGGAACTATCAAGGTGTTGCGGTCACTGGGACTGACACCCACCACTACCAAGTGGGAGCTGGAGTCGCGCTGCGTCTCGGGCGCGCTGTAAACGTCTTTGCCGAAGGGATCCCGCTAGGTGAGCGCGCGGTATCCTTTGGCGTCGCGTTGGTTCTGTGACGGTAACTTGCTGGCGAATGGGCGTGGATTTGCGGCTGGGTCACTTCTACATGCGGCCATTCGGATTCGTGGGGACGATTGCCACGGCAGCTCTGCCGCCAGGATTTGGATTGGAGGCGGGCGCCACGTTTTGAGTAAGTCTGTCTGCTTCGATGAGCGTAGTTCACAGGCTACGAGAGCAGTGCGCCTAGTCGACCGCGGCGCTTTCGCACGAGATCAGCATGGTGGTTGTGCCGGTTCCGACGTGGTCGCAAGTGCAGGGGCAGAACGTGATCTTGTTACTTGGCGCGATCAGGTCGACGTACCAACCACCGTTCGCGCTCGTCGTACAGTCGCTCGCACTGGCCAGTCTTGGGAGCTCCTCCGTTCCGCCCACGCTCGGCTGATAGTACAGCGTTATCCTCGAGGGAGCGATTGCATAGTTGCTGGTTATTGGGACCTCAATTTCGCAGGGAAGGTTGGTCCCTACCTCTAAACTCGCGCAGGGAGCATCCGGACCCGAAGGGTCGGGCACCGTCGTCGGAGCGCCCGGGCACCCGATGACGGTGCCTCCGCAATCCTGGGTGCAAAAGCCTGGCTCGCTGTCGGCGCAGTAGTTGTCGCCACAGTAGCCGCAATCCTCGGGGCACGTGAGCGCTTCGGTCGTCGCGCAACTCCCGTCTCCACAACGCGGCAGGGTGTCCACCCCCGCCACACCGAAGAGTTCAGTTGAGCTCGCTGTGCCTCCCAACGCGGCGGCGCCTCCGGACAGCGCCGACGCGCCACCCCCCTGTGGTGCCGTACTAATGCTACTGCCCCAGTTACCATCCCTTCCGCCCGCGGGAACTGCTCCAAGACTGATATTGGGACCGTCACAACTCACACCCAGCCAGAGACTCGACAGCGCTGCGAGGCAGCCAACTCGCGCTGCCGCGTTCGCTGGCACACGTTGCAAGGCACAGGCGCCGCGCGTCATGGAGAACTCCAACCCATGATCACGCCGAGCCGGCGCGTCATGGCCGAATTCGGCTGAGCTGCGATGTGTCTTTTGGCAAGCGCTTCGGCTTCGCTGCGACGACCCAAACCAAGCAGGGCTCGAACATGGACCACTAGAGCCTCCGGGGCGAGTGCACCGGCGGGGAATTCGGCTTCGTAATGTTCCAGCTGGGCGAGCGCGACGGAATAGTTGCCGACACCGCACGCCTGGCGTGCGCCATCGAGAATGGCCACTTCGCGTTCGAGAACATCTTCGGATCCAGTGCGGCTCGCAACGGTTGGCGACGGATACGTGCCGTGCGAGACCGCGGCGGGCTCTGGGACAATGCGCTCTGGCGCGCGTGATGGCGCTGCAATCACGGGTGGCGGCGTTGAGATCTTGCGCGGCAAGACTGAACCTTCGACGACAGTTGACGATATGCTCGGCACCAACGGCAGCAGGGCGATCGATCTAGGACGCATCTGGGCCGATGGAAGCGCTCTCTGCGATTGAGCGACCATGACAGTGGGAGGCAAAGGCAAGTGTTTTGCGACCGCGAACGTTCCTTGCGCGGCTAGTCCTACGGTGAGCCCAATCGCTACGGCTTTGACGGCGACCGCGAGTCCTGTGGTCGTGGCTGCGGTAGTCACAGCAGCTGCTATGGAAGCGGCCGCAGAAGAAACCGTCGCCGATGTGGAAACTGCCGAAGCAGTTGTCGTCGCTGCAGCTGTCGAAACCAAGGCGATCTGGCTTCCGACGATGACGGCCGCCGCGACGGCAGCAACGCACCGCGCTTCAGCTTCGGCTGGTGCGCGATCATAGCGCACTGAATCGAGGAGACGCCGTTCGAGATCGTCTCCGGATACGTCGAGCAGCCTGGGTGGGCCGATCATGGGAATTCTCCCTGACTTTGGAGCCTCTGGCGGAGGCGAGCCATTGCCTTCTGGAAAAGAACGCGAGCGCGCCTCAACCGCGAACTTACGGTACCAATCTTGATGTCGACCAGCTCGGCGACTTCAGCCAAAGAGAGGCGCTCGAATTCGTAGAGCATGAAGACCTCGCGCAGTGCAAACGGCAGGGTTTCGAGAACCTCGTCGAGTTGCTGGCGACTGCGGCGTCTCTCGAAGATCTCATCTGGAGCATTGCCTTCTGAGCAGCTTCTATCGAGCAAGTCTGAGTCCGGCTGTTCACGCTGCTCTACCCGGCGCCTTCGCGCGTTTCTCCGCTGCAACGAACACGCCAATTCTGTAGAGGTAGGCACGTTCTTTGCCCGGTTGGACCTGGTGCCACTTCGCTGGTGGCGGTGAGTATTCCGATGTCGTACGAAGTGCAGGGACCGAAGGTAAGCCCTTGGTAAGCTTCCCTTCCGTAGCATGCGTCCAGGCGGAGACTGGACCAGGTGATACTCGCGCTGCCTTGGGCAGTGTCGAAAGTCCCACTCGTCAACCTGGCGGCAGTGACCTTGATTTCGAATTCTGAGCTGCGCGGGGTCGAACGCAAAGTGAGGACCTCGCCGAGTCTTGGCCCCACGCGAAATGTTGGAGCAAAAAGCCCGTCCCCGGTGAGACCGACCGATGGTCCCCAGAACCAATTGGCTAAAGTTCTTTGCTTATGGGGTGCTGGCGGACTTGGTCGAGTGACTTTGAATTCACGCGGCACGACCGTCACCCACGCGGCAGGTGCCTTGGGCGGCGCAATTGCTTTGGAAGGTGCGGCAGGTGTTGGCGCTGCGGTAAGTTCCTCGGGCGAAACGGGTTTCGTTGTCTCGTGCGGTGCTGGCTCCTGTTCGAGCAAGAGCGCACCAATCAACGCCAATGCTCCCACCAGCTTTTCGCAGTGCTCGTGGTGCACGAAGCGTTCCGCGCTCGGGCCGACTTGGTTTTTCCACGTGGCGCGCCCGAGGTAGCTGCCATCCACCTGCTCGATGACTATCGACAGACTCCCCGTGAAGTTGCCTGTCGTGCTGAGGCGACGCGAGAGCTCCAACTCGAAGACCTCACGCGCGGGACAGCTGGCTGCCGCCCGATAGTCGACCAAGGGTGTGCCTGCGATCGCCAGCGCCGTCAGCATCGCGGCGAACAGCGTTGGAACCAGCCGTCCAATCCACAGCTGCATTGGGCCGGCATACTTGCCGAGCTTGGCCCAGAGCCATCCTACTTCTCGACAATGGGTCCATCGAATCGCCAAGATCAGGGCGCTGATAGACCTCGCTCGTGTATCCGCAATCAGCAGCGGAGCGCACTGCTGCTGGGCTATCGGTGACGAAGACCTCTTTGGCTCCGGCCTTTTTGGTTTTTTCGACGAGGCGCCGGACGAAGTACGGGTGATTCGTCGTAAACCCGCTCCCGCCACCGCGGTGCATCCTGATTGCCGTGCGCCGCCCCTTGACCGCTGCCCACCCGCCGTACCCGCACCGCAAATAACAAAACGGCCGGGAACAGGAGTCTTAATCCCGTCCCAGCCGCTCACGAACCAAGTCGCTAGTGCGACCTGATTACTTGGCTTCTTCCTTCTTGTCGGCGGGAGCGGCGTCGTCCTTCTTGTCGGCGCCATCGGCGGCGGCAGGAGCGTCAGCAGCGGGAGCGGCGTCGGCGGACGGAGCAGCCGATGCTTCAGCCTTCGGTGCTTCGGCGGGGGGCGCCGAGCCACCACAAGCGGCGAACGCGAGGGGAAGAACGGCGAGAGCTAGCAGGGTACGAATGGTCATTTAGGGGATCCTCCTGAGAGAACCGAGCCGCCATTGGTCAGCTCGGGACAGAGGAGTGATGCCCGAAACATCCTGTTCGACTCAACCAAAATGAGCATATTTTTGGGGGCGACAAAAAAACATGAGCACTTTCCAATAGTTAGCTTCTGCCGATCCGGGCGCTATTTTCCGCCTTGCCCGTGAAATCGAAGGCTACTTTGTCGAAAATTTGCCGCTCGACTTCGCGCAAGCAGCGTGCTGCTCGTTCAAAGCGCCCCGGCGGGCTCTTAGCCAAGCCCCTAAACAGGCTCGGTTTGCCCCAGCAGAATGAGCCGCGCTTCACGCGAGAGATTCACCCACCGTCCCGTGATCTCGAAACAATCCGCAAGCACGGAGCTATCGGAATGTGGGTTCGGCACGAGGCGGCGGCAGCCATGAACCTTCACGCGCATTTCATGCTGCGTCCCATGTAGGACGCATACAAGGGGTGAGCCGGGTGGAGACGGGAACGGGGCATGCAAAGTGACGTTCTGTCCATCGGTCAGAAACACCTCGGCGACTCCCTTGGCAGTGTCGAGCTGATGTCGTGGTTGGGTTGCGTCCGTCACGATCGATGGGCCCTCCGGATGGCGTCGCGGGCTTCGCGTTCTGTTTCGCGTTCACGCAATGCCTGACGCTTGTCGTGGCTCTTCTTGCCGCGAGCGATGGCCACCTCGACTTTGACGCGACCGTCACGAAAGTAGCATTGAGTGGCAACAATCGTCATGCCCTCGGCTTCCTTCTTGTTTCGCAGCGTCTTGATCTGCTCGGCATGCAGTAGCAATTTGCGCGGGCGTTTTTCTTGGTGAGCAAAGGCCGCGTGAGCTAGCTCGGGGATGCGCATGCCCTTGAGCCAGGCCTCGCCGCGCATGTCTATATCGACCCAGGTATCGGTCAAATCAGCGGCGCGGTCACGCATGGCGCGCACTTCGCTGCCAATCAATACGAGGCCTGCTTCGTAGCAGGTCCCGATTTCGTAATCGTAATGGGCCCGCCGATTGCGGCTGATCACGCGGTCGCCGCCGTCCTTTGCTTTCTTCTTGGGCGTGGCCATAGCAGGGCCACAATGACGTTGGCGGGCCGACCGTGCAAGTCCGCTCGTTGGGCCGAGTCTGGCAAGTCGGGCATGTTTCGGCGGTTTGGGGCTGTGTCTCGCTCGTCGAGCTCTTGCCGTTCGCGTGCTCGGACATCAGGATCCCCGCGCCGGCTACGTCTCGAGGTGCTGATTTGACACAGATGAAGGCGATCGTTCTTCGGGGCGCGCGAACTCACAACTTGCAGAGCGTCGACCTGGATTTGTTCCCCGGTACGCTCACCGTCATGACCGGGCCGAGTGGCTCTGGCAAGAGCAGCCTCGCGCTCGACACGCTGTACGCCGAAGGTCAGCGCCGGTTCATCGAGAGCTTTAGTCCCTACGCTCGGCAGTTTCTCGAGCGCCTCGAGCGCCCTCCGATGGATCGTCTCGATCCGGTTGCAGCGGGAGTGGCTGTCGACCGACGTGCGGCACCGAAGAGTTCTCGCTCTACTGTCTCGACGCTGGCCGATCTCGAACCGTACCTTGCGGCCCTGTTCTACCGTGAGGCGCGTCCGATCTGCGACCAGGACGGCAGCGTAGCCGAGTGGCTCGACGCCAAGACCGCAACCGAGCGAGTTCTACGCCGTTGTGCCTCGGCACCGATCGTTGTGACCTATCCGGAGCGGGTCGGCAGCGTAGAGGGTTATCTCGACGTGCGCGAACGCTTGATGCGCACGGGTTACCAGCGGATCTGGCAGAACGGAAAGCTTTGCACCCTGGACGAGCTGACGCCGAGTGAGGTTCTGACCTCGGGCAGCGCGCTGCGGGTTATCGTCGATCGCCTCAAGGCCGACAAGAAGTCGTCGAGTCGGCTCATGGCAGCGATTGAGCAAGCCTGGACGGCAGGGGCCGGAGCCTGCGAGATTATCACCGGGGCCGAACCGTTTCCCATTGAACGCGGTCTGACCTGTCCGAGTTGCGGCAGCCATTTTGCCGTGCCGCCGCTTGGAACCTTCTCCGCCGAATCGCCCTTGGGTGCTTGCAGCAGCTGTCGTGGTTTTGGTCGGACTCTCGGGATCGATCTAGGCCGCGTGATCCCCGATCCTGAGCTGAGTCTCAAGGCGGGTGCTATCCGTCCTTGGCGCGGTACCTCCACCACCTGGGAGCGTGCCGAGCTAGCGAAATTATGTCGGCGTCATGGCATCGACATGAATCGGCCCTATTCGAAGCTCACCAAAGCCCAGCAGCGGCTGGTTCTCGAGGGGGACGGGCGTTGGGAAGAGGACCTATTTCCGGGCGTAGAAGGCTGGTTTCGCTGGCTGGAAACGCGCACCTATAAGATGCACGTTCGGGTGCTGCTCTCGCGCTACCGTTCTTATGATGTTTGTACGGCGTGTCAGGGACGGCGACTCAATGCACAAGCTCTGGCCTATCGTATCGATGGTCGTACGCTCGCAGATTTCGCGGCGTTCGAGATCCACGAGGCTTACCGCGTCGTGGAGGCTACCAAGACGCATAGTGCGCAGGGCGAGCTTGCACGAAACGAACTTCTCACGCGCTTGCGCTACCTCGATCGCGTGGGCCTCGGCTACCTTCGGCTCGACCGGCAGGCACGCACGCTGTCGGGGGGTGAAGCGCAACGCGTCACCCTGACTGCAGCCCTCGGGACCTCGCTCAGTCACGCCCTGTTCGTCTTGGACGAACCTACCGTGGGCTTGCACCCGAGTGACATCCCACCCCTTCTGACCATGGTGCGCGAGCTTGCCGATCGCGATAACGTGGTGGTTGTCGTCGAGCACGATCCGCGAGTCATCGCGGTGGCAGATCGCATCGTCGAGATGGGCCCGGGAGCTGGCGAGAAGGGCGGTCGCATCGTAGCGGACGGTACGCCCCAGGTGGTCATGCGCGCAGGCGGTGCAACGGCGCGCGCCTTTTCGACGGCCCAATCGGCCAACCGCGCACAGCGGACGCCTTGCCGTTGGCTTACGATCGAGGGGGCAGCCGCGAACAACTTGAAGAACTTGTCCGTTCGGATCCCCCTTGAAGCATTGTGCGTCATAACTGGGCCGAGTGGTTCGGGCAAGAGCACCCTCGTTGTCGACATCATGGCTCGGGCCATTGCGCGGCAATGCGACAAGCTCGACGAAGAATTGCCACTTTTGCACCAGCGGATCGTCGGTGCCGAGGGAATTCGTGACGTCGTGGTGGTCGATCAATCGCCCCTCGGACGCACCTCGCGGGGCAATGCAGCCACCTACACCAAGGCCTGGGATCAGATCCGCAAACTCTATGCGGCCGAGCCCATGGCGCAGCAGAAGCAGCTTACTCCGTCGAGTTTTTCCTTCAACGTCGCAGGTGGGCGCTGTGAGGCTTGTTCGGGCGAGGGCGCAGAAACCGTCGAGATGCAGTTCTTGGCGGACGTTCGGCTCTCTTGTCCGGAATGTGGAGGGCGGCGGTTTCGACCCGAAGTCTGTGAAGTGCGTCACCGTGGCGTATCGATCGACGAGCTGCTCGACAAGACGATAGACGCAACAATCGAGCTCTTTTCGGACCAAGCGACCATCTTCCGAACACTCGGGCCGCTGCGCAGCTTGGGTTTGGGCTACCTACGGATTGGTCAGCCCCTTTCTACCCTCAGTGGTGGCGAAGCCCAGCGCATGAAGCTCGCGCGCGCACTTGGTGAAGCCAAGCCCAACACCTTGTTCGTCCTGGACGAGCCGAGCGCAGGCCTGCATGCAGACGAGGTAGGTCTGGTCATTCAGGCTATGGACCGATTGGTGACGCTTGGTTCGACTGTGGTCGTCGTCGAACATGATCTCGACGTCGTTCGTGCGGCAGATTGGGTGATTGACTTGGGGCCAGGAGCTGGGGCCGCCGGGGGAGCCATCGTTGGCGAAGGAACTGTTCGGACGATCGAGAAACTCGATACCAAGACGGCAGTGGCGCTGCGGTCGCGACCGACCTTGGCTCCGAAACGCCCCCAGCCTGCGTCCAACGGCAAAGCGGTGCGTGCCCTGGTGGTCGAACGCGCCCGCGAGCACAACCTGCGTGAAGTCAGCTGCGAGATCCCGCACGGCCAATTGACGGTTGTGACCGGGCCGAGTGGCTCTGGAAAAAGTACTTTGGCGTTCGACGTCGTGTTTGCCGAAGGGCAGCGGCGATTCTTCGAGACTTTGACGCCCTACGCGCGCCAGTTCCTGCCGACGATGCCGCGTCCGAACGTTGATGCCGTGCGCGGGGTACCACCAACCATCGCTCTCGAACAGCGCACCGCCAGAGCGGGCGGCTCTTCTACGGTCGCCACCGTGACCGAGGTGGCCCAATATTTGCGTCTCTTGTACGCGCGGGTCGGCATTCCGCATTGCCCGACCCATGGTCAGCCGATTCGGGCGTTGGGAGTCGAAGCCTTGACGCAGGTGTTGGCAGAGCAGAAACGTCGCTACACATTGCTATCGCCGGCGGTGCGAGGGCGAAAGGGCACCTACTTGGACCTGTTCGCGCAGGCGGCGCGTGCCGGAATCGCGTGTGCCTACGTCGATGGCGCGTTGGTATCTACAGATCAGCCGCCCGCGCTGACTCGCAGCAAGGAGCATGAGATCGATCTGGTCATCGCAGAGAACGTCGGTAAGGCGGGTGTCAAGGCAGAGCTCCTAGCCACGGCTCTGCGCTTTGGCAACGGCGAAGTCCGGCTGAGATTTGCCGATGCAACGACCGAACTGTTCTCGACACGTAGCGCGTGCCCGACCTGTGGCATAAGCGTTGGCGCGCTCGATCCGCGTTGGTTCAGTTTCAATACGCGTCAGGGGCGCTGCCCGACCTGTGAAGGGGCGGGGACGGTGGTCCGGCGCGTGCGTCGTGGTCGAAAATTCGAGGAGCAGTCCGTCGTTTGTGGCGATTGCGCTGGGACGAAGCTCGCGGCCGTTGCCCGCAACGTGCGCGTCCTCGGGCTCACCTACCCAGAGCTATTGGCGCTGAGTATTCTGCGTGCCAAGGAGGTGGTACACGGCTTCGAGTTCGTCAAACGCGACCGCCCCATCGCGCAGCCCATCATCAGCGAAATCGAGCGGAGGCTTGATTTCTTGCTCGAAGTGGGTCTCGGGTATTTGTCGCTCGACCGCGCGGCACCCAGTCTCTCCGGCGGCGAGCTACAACGCTTGCGCTTGGGTGCCCAACTGGGGGCAGGGTTGACCGGCGCGCTCTACGTCCTCGACGAGCCCACCATTGGCCTTCATCCGCGGGACACGCGGCGACTCTTGGCTAATCTGCGCAAACTCGTCGATCTCGGCTCCACGGTTGTCGTCGTGGAGCATGACATCGACACGATCCGTGCCGCTGACTACTTGCTCGATCTGGGGCCCGGTGGCGGCACCCATGGCGGCAACATCGTTGCTTCTGGCACGCCGAGTGAGGTAATAGCCTCGAAGGATTCTCCGACGGGGCGCGCATTGGCCAAGCTCCCCGAGATCCGTCAGCCCGTCGCGATCCCGAAGCGGCATCCCATGCTCGTGCTCGAAGGCGCACGCGAGCATAACCTCAAAGGCGATCCACTGCGGATCCCGCTCGGGCGCATGACCGTCGTGGCCGGTGTGAGCGGCTCGGGTAAGAGCACCTTGGTGCGGCAGGTGCTGCTGCCCGCCGTGCAGCTCGCCCTTGGGCTTGTGGCAGAGCCCCCAGGGAAGCATTCGGTGTTGCGCGGTTGGGAGGCTTTGAGTCGCGCGCTTTCGGTCGATCAGTCGCCGATTGGTCGCACCCCACGCAGCGTGCCTGCGACCTTTCTCGGGATTTGGGATTCGATTCGCAAGTTGTTTGCCGCGACGACGGAAGCGAAAATGCAGGGCCTGGCTGCGACCAGATTCTCCTTCAATACGGCTTCTGGCGGGCGCTGCCGCACTTGCGAAGGGCAAGGCGTCATTACCGAAGCGATGAGCTTCTTGCCGGACGTCATCAGTACCTGTTCGGCATGCGGTGGGGCCAGGTTCGAATCGCGTACGCTCGAGGTGCGCTACTTGGGCTTGAACATCGCGGAAGTCTTGGAGCTGACGGCCGAGCAGGGCGCGGCCGTGTTCGAGAATCACCCGAGAATCGCGGCACCACTGAGAACCTTGGTCGAACTCGGTGCCGGGTACATTCACTTGGGTCAGGGGTCGCATACCTTGAGCGGAGGTGAAGCCCAGCGACTCAAGCTGGCAGTGGAATTGACTGCAGGGGCCCGCCACGAGCCGACGCTCTACGTGCTCGATGAGCCCACGACCGGGCTGCATCTCGGCGATGTCGAGCGGCTCGTTTCGGTCTTGTCTAGACTCGTCGAACGTGGTGACACCCTCGTGGTCATCGAGCACCACCCCCACGTCATCGCCGGCGCCGATCACGTGATCGAGCTAGGGCCCGAGGCAGGCGAACAGGGTGGTAACATCGTGGCCGAAGGTCCACCCGCGAGCCTGGTCGAAAAGAAGACGACGACCGGTCGTGTGATAGCCGAGCTGTTGGCCCCACGAAGTTACCCAGTGGTACGCAGTTTCAAGCACACTGGTAAGCGTGTGACCGACAAGTGAGTCTGCTGTTGCTCTGCCACACGCGACCACATCTGTTTGCCGTGCGCTAGGCGGTAGGTTTGGCGTTGAGTCTCGAACCGCGCTACCTTGGTTTGGATGTGCGCGAGCAAGATTCGGTCCAACCATGGACCCTGGGCGGATGCGTTGGCTCTTTGCCTACTGGGTTCGATGGCGCTTCCCAATCTAGCTTGCAGTGGTTCGGACAATGCCAACTCTGGACTCGCTGAAACTGGAGGCACGCTTGCCTACGGTGGAGCTGCAAACGGTGGGCAGCCCCAGTCACTGGGCGGTGCGGCGCCCAATGCGGGAGGAACGCCGGCTGCGGGTGGAATGCCGGCTGCGGGTGGAACGCCGGCTGCGGGCGGGAGCGACAACGTGACCGATCTGGCCGAGAAGGGTCTGTGTCAAATCGCGATGGCATGCGCACAGACCATCGTCGATACGCCGGCGGTTCCTTGCACCGTCGAAGTCAAGGATTCAGCGGGCGCAACGGTCTATTCCGATCATGCTGCAGTCCAGATCCGCGGTCGCTCCAGTTCACACTTTCCCAAGAAGAACTACGGGCTAGAGCTGCGAACAGCGGGTGATATCGACAATCCGGCGAATCTTTTGGGCATGGGGGGCGAAGCCGACTGGATCTTGGATGGTGCTTGGGCAGATCGCTCCTTCATGCGCAATCGACTTTCGTTTGGCTTGTTCCGTGACATTGGCCCCGAGCGCTGGGCACCGCAGGCGCGGTACTGCGAGTTGACGCTCAACGGAAGCTACGCCGGGCTATACGTATTGGTGGAGAAGATCAAGCGCGACGACGACCGCATCGTACTGCCGGACGACGACGGAACGGGTTCCACCTTCGTGGTGAAACAAGATGACGACGGGACGCTGAAGTTGACCATCGGCGCTGGGTCCAAGTGGCAAGTTGTCTACCCGAGCTCGATTGTCATCACCCCGACGCAAACTCAGGCGGTGCAAGCTTGGCTCACCCAGCTTGGCACGGCGCTGGGCAGCAATGCGCCGGTAGCCGACGTGCTCAACGTGCTCGAACCCGCTGCCATTGTCGACTGGATCTTGCTCGAGGAGTTCGCGAAGAATATCGACGCGTACAACCTGAGCCTCTACTTTGTACGCAAAGCCGGAGGCTTGGCTCGAACTGTCCCTTGGGATCTGGATCTCGCTTACGGCCAGCCTACGTTGGCCAATTCACAGAATGACACGCCGCAGGGCTGGGTGAACACCCGCACCGCGCTCATCTCCAAGCTGTCCCAGAATCCTTCGATCCGTCAGGGGCTAGGACCGCGGTGGCGCGAGCTGCGCCGTGGGATCTTTTCGGATGCGGCGATTACCGCCCGTCTAGACGGTTATGCCACCATTTTGAATGCGGACGCGATCGCGCGCAATTTCGCCAAGTGGCCGATTGAGAGCGTCGATTTTTCGAAGTACTACGCGCCCTACAGCTTCTACGACGTCACGAGCTACGCCGAGGAGGTGACACACTTTCGCACCTGGATCCAACAGCGACTGGCCTGGCTGGATGCGAACATCGACGCCTATCCAGCAAAGTAGTCCGACCTTAGGTTTCATCGAGTGGTACGTCTAGTCCCAGGCTGCGCATCAGTCGAAGCGCGTTGCCCTCCGTGACCGGACCTTCACGCAGCAAGTAGTCGAAGGTCATCTGACCGTTGGCCGCGTTCTCACGAAAATGCACCAGGCGCAGCCGATCGGTTAGATCGCCCGATAGTTCACAGAGGGCGAGATCATGCGTCGAGACTGCACCGACGGCATTGGTGCGCAGCAACTGCGACAGGATGAAGCGTGCGCCAATGCGGCGTTCGATGGAATTGGTGCCGTGTAGGATCTCATCGAGCAGGAACAACAGTGGGCGATCGGCTGAAGTGGCTTCGACGACCGCCTTGAGCTTGCGAAGTTCTGCGTAGAAATGGCTTACGCCTGCCGCCAGCGAATCCGAGATCCGCATACTCGTAGCGACGGTCAGGGGCGACAACCGCAGGCGCTTTGCGCAGACAGGGCCGCCAGCCAGTCCCAGCACGGCGCCAAGGCCCATCGCGCGTAGAAACGTGCTCTTCCCGGACATGTTGGAGCCGGTTACGAGCAGGCCGTGACCCCGTTGCAGCGCGATGACGTCGTTGCAGACGCGGTGTTCGACTTGGATCAGTGGATGTCCGAGGGCTACGGCCTCGAAGACTGCGTCGTCACCTTCGGCAATCTCGGCAAATGTAGTGTCGGGCTCGTCGTAGTGTAGTCCTGCCAGGCTGCTAAGGGCCTCAACTTCGCCGAGTACTGCAAACCAAGGCCGAAGCCTCTTGCCATGGCGTTTGCGCCAGCCGTCGAACAGAATCCCACACTGCAGTTCCCAGAGCAGGTAGAGGTTTACGAAGGGGTAGAGCAGGCCATTATGCCGAAATTCGAACCACCCAGCAATCCGACGCAATGACTTGCAAGCGGCACTGGGACGCTCTAGATCGGTTCCGAGTTTGCCGTCGAACAGCATGCGCAGCGGACCCGCAGGGAGGTTCTCGAGTCGAGTGAACAACGGTTCCACCCCTAGAACGGTTTGCTCACTTGTCGACAACATGCTGACGACTTGGGCCGTGGCGCGGCGAGTCGAGAGCAGCAGCGAGAAATGCGCGGCCAATGGCAAGAGTGCGAGCCAGGCTGGGGCCAGCTGCAGGTAACACAGGCCCAACAGGAGCGTTGTTGCGATGGGCAACAGTCGAGCCAAGCGGCAGAGCCAAGTGCGGTTTAGCAGGTCCGGTGCTGACTCGCCCCAGGCAAATAGTGGCTCAAGATCCTGCGTTGGAGCGACCCCTTCTCCCCTCTTCGGTGGAGGCATCGTTGCTCGGGCCAAGACCTCGAGCTCCTGGCGTAGCTCGAGCAGAGGTGCAAATACCTCAATGGCGCGCTGGCGTGCACGGAGCTCACTGGGTGCGGCGGGTGCGAGCAGGAACCGGGCTAGTTGGGTCTGGCCGATATGGGTCTTGGCGACGCAGAGTCGTTGGAAGAAGGATGCCCGTCCGAACAGATCGAGATCCTCGGCGTAGGGATGTGCCGGATCGCGGAATGTCTCCCCAGTCGTGGCAAGGTCGTGCCAAGCCTTGGCCGAAACACGTGCTGCAGCATCCTCGTTGGTGCTAACCCAGCGAGCCTCCAGACTTTCCGCGGCGATGACACGCGGATGGTACAGCACCAAGGCGACGAAGCCGACGAGCGCGACGCTTCCGATGGCAGCGCCCGCCGCGCCTGCCGAGCCAAACAACGCGAACCCCCAGCCAAGTACCCAACCCGCGAAGGTTAGGCCGCGTAGATTGGACAGGAGGCGCGATTTGCGCTCGAGCCGACGGAATGCCTCTCGGTGCTGTTCGGCACGAGCCGCATAAAACTCGGGTAGGCTAGGTGTACCTTTCTCCACGCTGCTACCCCTAGCAGCTGGGGCAGACTTGGCGAACGATTCCTCACGGGTTCCCTAGCGCCCAAAGGTTTGCTGTACGGCTTCCAGTACCGCAACTTGTACCAAAAGCCGCCGATCGGGGCGGATTGGTGTGTCGTCCAGCTCGGTGAGATCGAAGCGGTCTTTGACGCGCCCTTTCTCGGTCCGCACTGAGGAGGACACGATCTGGACCCGTTGTTCATAGAGCGACCGCGAAAGGACGAGCAACATGCCGGTTCGATCGCCCGTTTCGACCTCGAGCGTGCAGAGCTTACCTGCTTTGTCTTCGATGAAGCGAACGATGGTCTCGCGGGACTCATCACGCGCTGGTGGCGGCTGCGTTGGAATGCGCGTGGCTTTGGGATCGTAGTGCTCGCTGAGCAGACGATCGAGGGTCGACTCGAGATGCTCGAGGAGCTCACGAGACAAGGACCGCTCTGGATCGGGAACGTCAACGCGATGCACCCAGAAGACGTCAACGGCCTCCTTTTGCTGTTCGGAGACACGGCGCGTGTAGGCTTCGGCTGCGATGACGTCTAAGCGTTCGCTGATCAAGGCGGCGCTAATGGTTGCGAGTAGACCGGGACGGTCGTCCGCGACGACGCACAGGGGATGCCCAGCAAGCCGCGGGGCGAAGCAAATCCCGACGGCGGGGTGCCCGGGCCGGCGCCGTTGGCTCAGGGCTGCCTGTTCGGCGATGGCTGCCCAGTCGAAAGCCGCTCGATAGCTCGAGGGTAGGGATTCCGCGAAGACTTTGACGTAGGCCGGGTTGTGGCGCATGACGCGTTGGTGGTGTGGAGTCTCGGGTAAGCCAGGTTTCTAGCCGGTTTCGCGATGGATACGTTTGTGTCGGCGTTGGTTCCAGGATTTCGCGGAGGCCAAGCGATCAGCGCGGAACCCAGGGAACATCGAGCACTTTCGCGCGATGATTCTCGAGCCTTGCTGCCACGAACAAGAAGTCACTCAGTCGGTTCAGGTAGATGAGCAAATCTTTGGATACCTCACTCTGCTTCTTCAAGGTCACCACCTGACGTTCGGCACGGCGACAGATGGTTCGAGCTTGGTGCAGAGTAGCGGCGCTCGGCGTACCGCCGGGCAAGACGAATTGGGCTAAGGCCGGCAATTCTTCGCTGAATCGATCGATGGCTGTTTCGAGCGCGCCAATGTCTTCGGCATGGATGACTGTGAGCTTGAGCTTCTTGCGGTGCTCGGGCGGACACGCCAGTTCCGCTCCGGCAACGAACAGCGCCGACTGGATCGCCGCACAGAGCGCGTCCAGCTCGCCGTTTAAACCAAAAGAGCGAGCCGCGCCAAGCGATGCATTGAGCTCATCGATGGTTCCATATGCCGCGACGCGTAGATCGTCCTTTTCGACTTTGGTGCCGCCGTACAGGCTGGTCGCGCCGGAATCTCCGGCCTTGGTGTAGATCTTCATGGGGGATGAGGGACAACGGCCCGAGGGGCCTTGAGCTGCGCCCGTGAGATAACGCAGTCGTGGCATTGTGGAAAGCCTGCTCGTGCATCAATCGCAGGGCCGAGCTCGCTCCGGCTAGTCAACGACGCTCTGAAATGCCTGGCAACCGGTGCGCCAGGTGGCGATGTCCATCCTTGCGCCATCGACGATCTCGATACCGAAACCCGGAGGCACGGTGGCGTATTGGCTATTGGCAAGGGCACGACGCCAAGCGATCTTGCCCACCAAGCGCACGCGCCGGTCGCCGCGTGGGGGACACAGCTCCAACCAGACCAATTCGTCATCCGGGGGCGCCAGTGTTCGCACGTACATGCCGCCCTCGCTGACGTTGTACGAGAAGCCGTAGTCGTCTGCGTCGCGTCCAACGCTGCGGAATGCGACCGAAGTGCCGTACAGGACACGCGCTGAGGCGCGTTGATCGATGCCGCGCGGCCGACCTAGTTCGTTCGCCACGAAGAGAACATTCTCTGCCGGCGCAAAGGCGTCTGTGGTGGTTACGCCGCCGAGGTCATCCAGGCTCACCTTGTGCCTCTTCAGATCGCGAGGCGGACAAGTCACGACGAATAGGGCTTGGCTCCCAGAGGCCCGCGCACTTTCGACGAGCTCGCGCGGCGCTTCCGCGAGCGCGGTACTTGCCACTATCACGTCGAGTGGCTTCGTTGCGGCATAGTTGATCAAGTCAGCGCGTTCAGCGGCGAACGTGACGGAGTATCCCGCGTTCCTGAGCACCCGACCGATCAAGATCCGTCGACTGCGATCTGGTTCCGCGACGAGCACCGAGCCACGAGCGCTCTCGGGCAAACTCATGGGTTCCTTGGGTAAGTGCCGCAATCGGGAGCGCAGCGGTGAGCCCTCGTGACGGGCTACCACGTCATCGGCACCCCACGAGAAGGCCTCGACGAAGCACAGATCGGTGACGGCCTTGGTTAGAGAAAGCAGCGGCAAGGTGGCATGGCGCGACTCAGCTCGTCGCTCGATGGCAAAGAGCTCAGCTTGCATTGACTCACCGTCGAGCAACAGCGCTTGGGTATCATCATGCTCGTCGAGCCATCCCGTTGCCTGATGGGGATCCTTCTCGAAATGCACTTCGAACGCTGCTTCATGCCCAATGGTCGCTATCCGATTGCGCTCCACGTGGGAGAAGGCACCCAAGGCGAGAACGCTGCGTTGCTCAGTCATTCAATGGGGCTACGGCAGGTTTGGCGGCTCACTGAAGGGGCAAGGTCGGGGCAACTGCAGCTGCGGCTGCCCCGGGGCAACAGAACTTTCACCCGTGGTTTTAGTAACTTAGCCTCGACGGGCGAGCTGAGACCTGCCGGACGTTCGGGGGCGAGAGACATGCTAGCCTCGCCCACCTCCCGTGCCCTCGACACCGCCAAACACCCCGATTGAGTTGACCGCCGTACCCGCTCCGCAGCGCGATGCGGCGTGGCTAAAGCACTACTACTGTGGGGAGCAGCCTCAGTTTACGCTACGTGCAGTGGTCACAGGTGGGGTGCTTGGGATGTTGATGAGCGTCAGCAATCTCTACACCACACTCAAGCTCGGGTGGTCCTTTGGAGTGGCGATTACGGCGTGTGTCATCTCGCACGCGATCTGGAAGCTCTTTGCGGCATTCAGGCTTTCGAGCAGCAACATGACGCTGCTCGAGAACAACTGCATGCAGTCAACGGCTTCGGCTGCGGGTTCCTCGACCGGTGGGACGTTGGCCACCGCGATTGGTGCACTACTGCTGCTGGGTGGCGACGCAGAGCGGTTGGGGTGGGTGCCGGTTGCGGTTTGGGTCCTCTTGGTGGCAATGCTCGGAGTGCTGCTGGCCGTTCCCATGAAGCGGCAGATGATCAATGTCGAGCAATTGGCGTTTCCTTCCGGAATTGCAGCCGCCGAGACTCTGCGCAGCTTGTATGCGGCGGGTCGTGAATCGGTGCTCAAGGCGCGCGCGCTGCTCGTTTCACTCGGCACAGGGGCCGCTGTGGGCGTATTGCGTGCTTTGGGCGTAATCGTTTCGGAGATCCCCTTGGGGTTTGGGCTATTCGCGGCGAAGGGCACGCGATTTACCGGCGCCATGTTGGGGATGGCCTTCGAACCAAGCCTGCTATTGGTGGCTGCTGGGATGATCGTTGGTCTGCGGGTGTCGCTGTCGATGCTGGCTGGCTCGCTAGTCAATTACCTGGCGCTAGCGCCACAGGTGCTTGCGCTCACCGATTGGGTGGATGCGCCCAAACACTTCATTGGTGAGATGGAAGTGATAATGGGCAGCAACGGCGGGGTACAACTGGTGCGCGTGACCCGCTGGAGCTTGTGGTTAGGCACTGCCTTGATGGTCAGCTCGGGGCTCACTTCCTTTGCGCTCGGATGGCGCACCATTGCCCGCGCCCTCACCCAATTCGTTCGGCGTCGGACCGGGGCTGATGCAGATGCCGACCCGGTCGGGCATCTCGAGGTGCCTCTTTCGTGGATGTTCATCGGTGGCGTACCGGTCACGCTTGGGTTGGTCTTGCTATCGTGGTTTGCCTTTGGCATCGCGCCCTGGCTAGGTTTGGTATCGGTGCTTCTTTCGCTGGTCATTGCCCTGGTGGCGTGCCGCGCCACGGGCGAAACCGACACCACGCCGATCGGCGCGATGGGCAAGCTGACCCAGCTCATCTACGCGATCCTAGCGCCTGCCCACATACCCACCAACTTGATAACTGCGGGGGTGACCGCCGGCGCCGCGGGATCCGCAGCAGATCTCCTGACCGATCTCAAGAGCGGGTACCTGCTTGGTGCCAACCCAAGAAAGCAGTTCTTGGCCCAAATGTCCGGAGTGTTCTTCGGTGTAGTCGCTGTGGTGCCTGCCTGGTACCTCATGGTCCCCAATCGTGCGGCACTCGAAGCCTTCAATTCGCCGGCCACGACCATGTGGGCCGCGGTTGCCACGGCGCTCAGCCGTGGCATTTACACCATCCCGTCGAGTGCGCGCCTCGCGATGGTGGTAGGTGGACTCGTCGGGATCGCGCTCCCGTTGCTCGAGACATGGTTGCCGTCCAAGGCGCGTCGCTTCGTACCTTCGGCAATGGGCCTTGGGTTGGCATTCGTTGTGCCATTTGCCAACGCCCTCGCGTTCTTCATCGGTGCCGTAGTCGCGACCCTCTGGCAACGCGTACACCCATCGAGTGCTGCGCGTTACCTGATCCCCATCGCTTCAGGGGCAGTGGCTGGGGAATCCTTGGCGGCGGCATTTCAGGCGATCGCGGGGAACTTGGGGTGGGGGTGAAATGCCGCAATCCGTTGCGCCCGCAGGGTCGGCGCCGCGAGTGCGCCGGACCCCACGAGCGGTTTAGTTCACAAGTAGCTTGCGCCGCCGAACGAACCGGCACCCGCCATGGCCGGCATGCCAGCAACCGGGAAATTACCGAAGCCTGCGGTTCCGCCATAGCTCGGACCATAATATTGGTCCGGATTGTCATACACTTGAACTTCAATGTTGAGCTTACCATTGAACCAAATCGCGTGATCTCCTATCCCGAACTGATAGTTGACCCAATAGGTAGAGTGACGCGAAACATAGACCCACTGTGACTGAGAACTCAACAGCTGCGCCTCGACCGGGGTGGCAACACCATTCTCGATGCGCTCCATCGACCATCCGGGTTGAAGGTAGACTTCGTAACTGCCCTGCTCCAATTCAACCGAGAGTGAAGTGGCATTGGGGTCCGACTCGCTGTTGAGGTAGACTGGCTCTGCGCAGCCACCGCCCGCTCCGGCAACGCCAGATTGTCCAGCCACGCCGTAGTCGTCGCAGTAATAGTACGGCTGCTGGATCTCGAACGAAGCGTTGCGCAAGCGATATTGTATTCCAGCCGGGCTCGTACTCGTCAGCGGAAGCGCCAGAGTCCCTTTCTCTACCTCGTCTTCGTTGGATGCCCCGCTATCCGCGCAGGCGGTCAGTGCAGCCGAAACAGCCAACAATATCGACAAACAACCCATAGCAATCTTCATTTGGAACCTCCATGGCGACGCGAGCACCCAACCAGAGGCTCGTTTCCGTCGCGACGGGGATGCTAGCTCCATCGTGCCAGCCAGTACTAGCCCAGACATCGAGATTCTGCGCAACACTTGGTGCAATGTTGATGCAACGACTCTCTTGTATTCGAGTGGAATGACAGCCATTGCATCAATCGGCCCCGCTGTCAGTTGGTTCTGGCTGGTTGACACGTTCTCCCTTCCCCGAAAGGGTGGCTGCTCGATACGACGCCCGGTGTCGGATCATCGGATTGTGCGCAAGGGGGTCCCCGAACGACAGATTTCGCCCTAGGGACCACGGAAGCGCAACCTCGACTATGGCCAAACACGAGAACAAAAGGTCGGCTTCGCGCAGTGGAGGCGTCGGGCCGCAACCAAACGGACCAAGCAGAGGTAGGAATCTGTCGCGACGCAGCTTGCTAAGTTGGCTAGGTAACGCTACGGCGCTCGCGCTAGCACCGGACCTCTTTGCCTCCTGCGCGCGCGAGGCATCCCCGGTCGATCTCCGTAACAGCGGTGCACCCGCAGGGACGACGACGGAATCCGGCACATTTGCCTTCGCCCCTTCGCCGGTGGAAGGGTCACTCTACGACAATTGGTTCGGCAACACCGTCGATCAGCAAGACCTTGTGCAGCTGCTCGCCTCATGGCAATTGGCCGTCGGAGGACTCGTGGAGCAAGCGCTGACGCTTTCGTTTGCTGAATTGCTGCAGCTGCCCCGACAGGACCAGGTGACTGACTTTCACTGTGTCGAGGGCTGGTCGGTGCTCGATGTGCCTTGGAATGGGATCCATATTGACAGGCTCATGGAACTGGTTCGACCTACTAGTGCAGCAACGCACGTAACATTTCACTGCTTCGGCGACGTATACGCGGAGTCGTTGCCGTTATCAGTTTCACGTGAACCCCGAACGCTGCTTGCTTACGGAATCGGTGGCAGGACTCTGCCGCTTACACACGGCTTTCCGTTGCGCTTGGTCGTGCCCAGGCTACTTGGCTACAAGAGCGCAAAGTGGGTCAAGCAGATCGAGTTCACTAATGCCTCTGAAGCTGGGTATTGGGAGCAGCGCGGATATTCGACCGAGGCGTTAGTTCCTGAGTCACGGTTGCGTGACGGTAAGTACTGACCTGCCACGCTCTAGCCAGGAAAGCGGTGTTCGGGGTCTCGGTGCCGCATGTCGATGCGATTTTGGGGGTGCCGAGCGACTTGACGCTCAGGTGCATTGGCTCGATGTGCAGCCGGTTGTCTGAGGAGGAAGCCATGTCCGTTGACCCGACTGGTCTGGTGAAGACCGCCTTTGGTCTGGTTTCTTTGCTGGGATGCTCTGGAATTGGATGTACAAGCGATAATGATCCAACCAGCCCGAGCACTTCGACTCAGGCGTTGACCTACTACGACGACGTGCTGCCAATCGTCGAGCAGAGTTGCCTGGGTTGTCATCAACAGGGTGGGATTGGTCCGATCCGACTCGATACCTACGCGTCGGCAAAGCAATATGCCGCGAGCATGAAGACGCTTACTGCAGCGAGGATTATGCCCCCGTGGGGAGCCACCTCGGACGGGAGTTGCGGTGACTTTCGCTCGTCGCTGGCTCTCAGTGACGATGCAATCGCGACGATTGGTAAATGGGCAGATGCGGGAGCCAGCGAGGGAAAGTCGCGTCAAGTCAAACTGCCAGCGCTTCCCGGCCTAAGTAGCGCTCAAGAGTACCCCACACCCCTGTTTTCGCCGGAACCGCAAGGCGGTCAACTCGCAGAGTTCGATGAATACCGCTGTTTCATGCTGGACAGCGGCGTGGCAAGTCAGATGTTCATTACTGGAGTCGAGGTAGTCCCAGGCACGCCTGAGATCGTACACCACGTTCTCGCCTTCATCGTCGATCCAGCCGCGCCTGCCAGTGATGGTTCGGGAACCAATCTAGCTAAGATGTCAGCGTTGGACGCTGAATCTCCCGATCGCCTGGGCTGGCCGTGTTTTGGTATGGCCGGCGATGGGGTGAGCGTGGCTGCAGTTCCGGTGACTTGGGCGCCTGGGCAAGGTGTACTCGAGTATCCAGGTCAGAGTGGCGTGCCGCTTCTGCCCAAACATAAGCTCGTTGTGCAGGTTCATTACAACCTCGCTGACACTGCTAACCTAGGAAAGACCGACCAGACCAGAGTGCGACTTCAGTTGGCTGCGAGTGTCAGCCGAGTCGGTATCTTCGCACTTCCAGACCCATTTCTGCGGAGTCTGTCCAATCCCGATGGGCCATTTACTCTTGCGCCAGGTGAACCCTCCGTCAAATTCACTTGGATGGCGTCGCTGGCCGACCTCGGGCTCGGTTCGATTCCGGATCTGCAGCTTTACGGTGTTGGACCGCATATGCATCAGCGCGGTCGAAAGATTGACGTATTGGTGGGTGAGTCCACTGGCGCAAGCAGTTGCGCGGTCGACGTGCAAAACTGGGACTTTCACTGGCAGCGATTCTACTTTTACAATGCTTCGCGCCAGGTCGACGCGAACACGCAAGTTAGCGTCACTTGTGACTACGACACGTCAAGTGACACAACGCCCGTGTTGCCAGGCTGGGGCACGCGCAACGAAATGTGTCTTGCCGCACTCTACTTTACGGCACCGCTCGCGGCGGGGCAATGAATCCTGTTTGGGACTATTGGACGCATCGAGGTGGGCGGCTGCCCGCCTCCCAGTCCATTCTCAGCATCGAGTAGAGCGCACAATTGCGGAAGCCAGTCGCGGAGCGATAGTACGAACGCAGGACTCCTTCCAGTTTGAATCCGAGCTTTTCCGGCACCCTGAGACTGGGCAGGTTGGCCATGTCCGCGCAGATCTGGAGCCGGTTGAGACCGACTTCGGTGTACGCATAGCTCACCAATGCCTGGCAGGCCTGGGTCATGATCCCCTGGTTGCGATAGCGATCGTCCATGCCGTAATCGATGCCGGCAGATAGGCGTCGCCGGTCGATACCGTGCAAGGCGATCATACCTAGCAAAGTGTCCCCTCTGAACACTCCCGTCTCGAGTCGCGTACCCTGACCGAACTCTATCAAGGCAGCCGCGACCCACTCCGCGGCTCCGCCTTCGAAAGCTGTCCAGGCTCCCCATTCACCTTGGGCAAACGTCAGATCGCCCGGGTCTAGGCTCTCGATGGCCTCGGCGTGTTGGCGTTCGAGCAAGCGCAATTCGAGTTCGCTATTGACAGGGCAGATCAACATGAGGACCAATTCATGCCAATTCAGGGCAAGTTCACGAAGTGGATTCTGGTGGTAAACCCGGCGTAGCCAACGTCCAAATCCGCACTTTTCTCTTTGGTGGCGGACGGAATGAGCAGCAAGTGCACGATGGCGTCGCTCTTGGGCATCGTCTGATTGATCGGTAAGACGTCGGGGAAGAGATACTTCGAGGTCGTCGTCCAAGTAGCATCGGCATTGACCGACCGCACCTCTCCGGTGGTGTAATAGGCTTCGAGGCTGATCGTGAACCAAGCCGAGGGATCCGTGCCGGAGGGGAAGCTCGCAAAATCAACGTTCGTCGTCGTATTCGCCTGCACCCGTACCGAATGAAACATCCGATAGCCTTCCTTGTTCGGATTGACCACCCAATAGCGAAGTTTAAAATGATCGATACTCGGCGTCATGTTGCGTTTGGTGACGTCGAATGTCATCACCTGTCCGGCGGCAGAGACATTGCTGATGGTGAATTGGCCGTAGCTAAAGCTGGCATTGTGCCCCGCGAGCGCATAGGCATCGCAAAGCAAGGAGCCGTCGGGCTCATCAAACACGGTGGCTTGGGCGTTGCGAGTGATGCCGGGTATGTCGAGTGGTTGAACGTATTGTGAGACCTCGGTTGGGAATAGGGCGCCAGTTGAGCCGTCACAGAACGGAATCGACCGATCGTAGCCCTCGGCAGTCCGGTTCTCCAGATACACGTACCCGTCCAAAACTGGGAGCTCGATCACGTTGTACTGTAAGTGGTGGGAGCTATACAACTTGACGCCCAGCGTCGTATCGGTAATGCGTGTTGGCGTGACGAGCCCCATTTGGACTTGGTGACGTGCCATCAACCCGGCGGGGCGGGTCGCATAATGGCTGGTGGTCGTGTGCAGCGTCGTGATCACTGGATCCTCGGCGTACGCACCCAGGCCCATCAGGTCGTGGGTCGTGGGACCAGCAAAATGCTCCAAGTCGAAGATGTGATGACCTAGCTCATGCGACGGCGTACCAATGCTCGTGTAGTTGTCCTCGACGCGCAAGAACTTGTCCACGGTGACTCCGCTGTTGGGGATGGCATGGTTGATCTCGATATTGGCTTCTGCCCCCGCGCCCGCCATGTTGGCATAGTCCAGGTTGAGCGGCACCAAGACTGACAGTTCGAGATTGCCGATGTGACCGTCCCCATTCTTGTCGTAGTCCGAAAAACGAACATACTGACTCGCGAGATCCAAGGCTTCGGCAATCCACGGTTGGTCTTGGATCACGTACTGTCCGGTAGTGGGCTTCTTCGCTGAAACATGAACGCGAACCACCCCGTCGTTGACAACGCCATAGCTGTCGCGTGCTGGTATCAGCTGAAACTGCCCCCGGCTGACATCATACCAGTAGTTGTTGGCTTGCCCTTGGTTGCGGCCAAACATCAGAGCTGCCCAGGCGCGATCTGGATCCGGCAGATAGCTTGCGATGTCCGAGTCACTGAAATCAGTGAGAATGACGAGCAGCGGGGTCGAACGTTGAGCCGCAACTGCCTGCTCGTAGGTGGGCCAACCTGTTGGCACAGAAGCACCATTGCCCGCTACCGGTACGCTCGTCGTCCCACCCGTGGCGCCCGAACTTCCGCCGACCGTGGAGCTTCCGCCGACCGTGGAGCTTCCGCCGACCGTGGAGC
>CAYVXY010000034.1:70913-119846 GCA_964454965.1 uncultured Polyangiaceae bacterium
TGGAGCTTCCGCCGACCGTGGAGCTTCCGCCGACCGTGGAGCTTCCGCCGACCGTGGAGCTTCCGCCGACCGTACTCGGTTCAGCTCCTCCAACCGTCGACTGCCCAGCCCCGCCACCGAGCGCGGTTCCCTGATTGAAATCGTTCGCGTCCCCCGAGCATCCGACGAGCATCGAATAAGACAACATACCCAAGCTTAGCCATCTCCACATTTTCGTAGTCTCCCGTGCCGGCGCGGTCCAGCGACCCAAACTTAGACGGCCCAACTGTCAGGAGTATTCAACCTGCAATTGCTTGGGCTGTACAGCAATAGTTCAGGTGAACCAGCGCGTGAAGCAGGGAGACAACGCCAATGGCGCGACAATGGCTGGGGAGCTGAGCGGGCTCGCGCCAGAGCTGGGGCCAAAGATGTTGAGAGGAAGCCCTTCTGCTCACCGCTTCGGAATTGCCCAATGCGCGCAACTTGCGGCAGAAGAGCAGAGTGCTGGCGTGTTGTCTCAGTTGCCCTACTCAGTAGACCGATAGAGAATCGAGGAACCGAGTGACTTCGGGTTGTAGCAGTACTTCTTGTGTCGCAGCTTCTGCTATGAGCGCAAAATAGCGTCCGTTGCCTAGGACGTAGCGAACGCGGACACGCTCGTGCTCCGCCTTGCCGAGCACGTCGTGAGCTGGACCTGCATCACTCTGCGCGGGACCGCGCCAGATGACTTCGATGCCGCTCTTGGCAAGACTCTGGATGATAGAATCGAAGACCGCGTCCGGTGCAGTGACTTCCGCAGTTGTCTCCGCCGCGAGCACCGAATAGGAGCGCTCGTCCTTGCCACCCACTCGAAACATGTAGGAGACGAGAACGTTTGGTACCTGCACATTCTGCAAGGGCCCCTCGATGGCACCTTGGGGGGCCGCTATCGAGAAGCCTCCGTTAGGGAACGCACGCATTGACCAGGGGACCTCGAACGCAAGTGATGACAGAAAGCGCTCCGCCCGACTTGCGTCGAGTTGCCCCTTGGCCGCCTCTACCGTCGTGACAAGCAGACCGTCGCCAACGACATGGGCTCTGGTCAAGACATTTCCTCCCGTCTTCGATTTGCCTCTCACCTCGATCCCCGAGAATCCCTCCCAGGTGAAAAGCCTCGAGCGAGCGTCCCCTCCGGAGCCTTTTCGCCAGCTTTCGAGCACGTCAGCGTCTGGCACGCGGGCGCGTCCCCAACGGCTAATGCGGAAGAAGCTGAAGATGGTGCCATCCACCGTACACGACGCACCTTCGGTATGCGTGCTGCCCGACTCCTCGCTGTTGCTCGTACGTTCCCAGACTTCGGGTGGTGCCGGGAAATCCATGCGCACGCCGAGTGACGGGATCCCAAAGGGTTTCCATTGCTCCCGCACCGACACAATGGCAGGTTTTGGCGCCATGATGCCGCTGGTTGGAGGGCGTACCGAACTACAGGCGAGGGACGCGAGTAGTGTTGCCAAGGTGTAAGTGAGTCTCATGGCTTGCTCCGTTTGGCGAGTTCGTCAGGGCCGACCTCGAACACAGGCAGCCCCAGCTTTTCGAGCTCGGCTCGAACTGATTTGAGGTTGCCTTCGACGACGATACAGGCTTTGTTCCAGGGCATACTGCGCGCCGCGCCAGCCACCGTTTCTGCCGAAGTCTGCCCCAGCATGTCCAAGAGCAATGGCGCCTGCTCTGCGTCTGCACGTTGGTTCGCGGCTCGATACTGTTCCCACGAGGCGCCAAGACTGGTTGACCACTGTCCCAAGAAGAACTGCCGCTCGCTTCGCCAAGCCGCTCTGACCTCAGCCTGGTTGAGCGTGCCGCGGCCCAGGTACTCGAAATGCAATTTCAGCGCCGCAAGCGCCGATACGAACTTGTAGTGCGATGCAGAAAGCGTCACATAAAAGAGATTGCCATACGTGCGCAATGAAGTATTCGAGTTCCAAGTTGGCTCCGAGGAACCGACTTTCGCCAATTGGCCTCGCCAAGCTTCGGGTTGCTCGGAAGCGAGCATGTTGACCATGAGCGATTCCGCAACACCTGCTCGTTCGTAGCGAGCGAGCTTTGGCCAGACGATTACGCTCTCGATGTCGTTCATCGAGTCGTTCTGTATCAGGTGAATCCCTGGCTTGGGTGCGAACGGCTTCTCCGGTCGCCCCTGATGGCGGCCCAATGCCAGCTTGTCGACGGCGGCAGCAGCAGCGCGGCGCGCCTCGTCATGGGATATTCCACCGACGATTGAGATGTCCAAGGCTGCTTCTGACTGCTGGCGCTTCCACCACCTTTGAGTGTCACGCCACGCAAGCGCGGTCGACTGCCGATCGACGCCGTACCGGTAATCCCGCGGATACGCGACCGCTAGCATCTTCCGCGTATTGAGCATCCACTCCGTGGGTGCTGGTATGCGCGCCTTGGTCGAGTCGGTTGTGACCTCCAGACGCTCCAAGGCAAGTGTATCAGTCACGACCTTGAGCGCGTCGTCGACACGCGCTGCGGGACTCGTGATCAGAATTGAGAGTCCATCACCATCATGCGACCATGCGAGGGTCGACTCGACTTGTGCGAGCCGGGCACCAAAGTCACGGCCCGCGGTGTCTTTGCTGGCGTACAGACTCTGCAGGAGTTCCCGTCGCGTCTGCAAACCCACAACGGGCGCCGACCAGCCCACGTTGATATTGATCAGCGTGAGGGGAACGGAAGGGTGACGCGCGAAGCGCAACGTTGCGCCGGGCCTCAATACATCGGTTTTCCAATCAAAGCTGTACCCGCGACTCTTGCCCAGCAGTGGCGCCCGGTACCAGTGTCGAGTGTCCGCTTGTTGCACCGGGTCAGGAGCCGCTCGCAGCGGGACGACCGGTTGCGCGAAGCCCGTGCGTGAGGTGACTGCCGAAGAGTCGATATTGGGCGTGTATCGAATGGTGCCGACAGGTTTCGCGCGCAAGGTTGTACGGACCACTGTCGCCAAGTTCGCCGCGTCGACACTCGTGTAGCCCTGCAATACGTGACTGGCTCCCTTGGGTTCTTGGTCGAGCCAAAGCGACTCGGCAGCGATGCGAGCAGCTCCGCTGAGACTCTGGAAATTGTCCAGAGCGCTGGTTAATGCCATCGTACGAGCGGTTTTCAGCAGCGCTTGGTCGAATTCCTCCGCAGCCATTCTTGTTAGTTCACCATTCACGAGCGCCTCGAACTCGGGGTCCACGTGTCCGGGCGCATAGATGCAATTGGCGAAGAAGTAGCTTGCTCGAGCCTTTGAGATTTGCCGGAAGCCTCCCCGGGCGCAGATCCCGCCCACTTGGAATAGGGGCTCTAGCTTCTTTCGTAGGTACTGCGCCACGACGTCGAGCGCCAAATCGGCAGCACTCATGTAGGCCGGCGTGCTCCAGATCAGCGTCGTTCCAGGTCCGGTGAAGTTTCCCTCTTCGGTGACAACGCGTGTTTGTGACGGTGGCTTGGGCGTGGTGGGCAGTGGCGCTACCGGTGTGCCCTTTAGTGCCCCGAAGTGACGGCGCAGCGAAGCTATGATCGCTTCGGGCTCGACGTCGCCCTGCACTGCGACCACAGCATTTCCGGGCTGATAGTAGCGCCGCAGTTGGTCTTGGACATGACGAGGCGTCAGACGCGAGAGATTGAAGTCGCGCACTTCTGTGGCGTAGGGATCGTCTGCACCGAACGCCACCCACTGCTCGAGTCCGCCGGCGTCGTGGTTCTCCTTGGCTCGTCGAACCTCCCCCGCAGCAGCGTCGGACGCCGATGCGACGGCTGAGGACCGGACACCATCGTCAGCGAAGGCCATCCGATCTGCCTCAATGAAGAGTGCCAAATCGACTGCCTCGGACGGCACGACGAGCGACAAGACGGTGGTGTCGGAATTGACTCGCGCCTCAGGCAACTTGTAGGGAATTCCCGCGGCGAGGTAGAGCTTGCGTCGCTGGGATTCTGAGATGTGCCTGGTCGATATGCTCGGCAGCAGCTGCGCCATGGCGCGCGCCAGACCGGGGTGCAGAGGAGGGTCCGATGCTCTGCCTATCCCGTAAGCGATGGCAACGGCTGCTAGCGGTACGCGTCGGTCCACTGTGACCACGCACCGAATGCCGTTAGGCAATGTCGATTCGTGCCGTTGCTCGCCTGCTCCCGAGAAATTGACCTCCGCTGCCTCCGCTGCCCCGGCGTTTGTCAGCGAGCCACACAGTTGTCCCAGACAGGCCCCGACCGCCACCCAAGTTCGAAGGTACGACATTGCCGCTCAATATCGGCGAAAACCAGGCAATCTGTCAACGCCATCGATAGTGCGTGAGCCCGTGGTGCCAGAAATCGGGGCGAGGCGATTGCAGGTCGGCAGTTGCCGCTTCGATTCCTCCGAAGCGATACAGCGTCGCTGCTGCCAAACTGTCACCAGTCTTTGCAACTAGTGCGCACGTGCGACAAGTTGACTTGGCGTTGTGCGCCACGACTTGCAGCGGATTTGCTTCAAGGACTAGCTCCTGAAGGGCGTGGCACGAAAGTCGCAAACGAGCAGGGAATGCACTTCAACTGCTTCAGCCTGCCAGGTAGGAGTCACTTTGCATTTGGACTGCTGGGCCTCGCTGTTGTTGCCGCCTATCTTCAGGCGACAGCGATGGGGCACCTCGTTGAAGCGATACTGACGGTACCGAATCACTCGATTGCTTTGGGGCTAGCCGTGCCAAAGAACTCAGCCATTGCGCTGGGCAATCCGAAGAGCGCCAAGGGGATCTTGCTGCGCAACGCCTTCGATTCGCTTACGGGTCCGATTAGTGACAAGCCGAGATTGCCCGATGCGCCCCGGTCGCGCGCGGACCCGCTGTCTGCAGCGACGTGCAATGACACCAAAGCGCTGATCGTCACAGAATCCGTCGATCCAACGTGGTCTATGGCAGTCCTTCTGGGACCGGGTGAGACTATGCCGCGATCGCGTCGACAGGGCGATGATGTCGCGGGCAAGCAGGTTTTATACATCGGCTATAACCCGCGGTACCAGCGGCCGTCGGTTTGGCTGGTGAGCGGTGCCGAGTTGTGTCAGTCGTCCTTGTTCGCTCCTGTGGCTCGGCCCTCTGGTGAGAGCTTCGTGACTCGCCCGCGTCTGGTCGCGGAAAAGCCCCTGTCCGAGCGCGAGAAGTTGTTTCGCTCAGTGCGCGCGGTGCCCGACGTCGTAGACGGCCAAGTTCTCGGAGTTCGCCTGCTCGGGATTCGCCCAGATTCGTTACTGGGCCTGTTGGGTCTAAAGAACGGCGACCGACTCGAAAACATCAATGGGTTTGGTCTTACAAGTGTCGAGAAAGCTCTCGAAGCCTACGTACAGCTCAGAACTTTGGACAAGCTGAAGGTGCAGGTCAATCGAGGTGGCAACCCGATGACGATCGACTACAAGATTCTGTGAGGTATCTAGGGCAACGGCGCTGGTGAGCCAGGCTCATCGACCTTAGTCCTCGCCGCCGCCGCGGCGCGCTTGCTTCTGCTGCGAAACATGCCGCTTGTCGGCGAGCCGCCGCGCCTTGGCGGCTCGCGAGGGTTTGGTCTTCTTGCGCGTGCGGGGTTTTACCAGGGCATCGCGCAGGATGAGTGTCAGACGTTCTCGGGCGTCTTCCAGATTGCGGGGTTGGTCGCGTGTTACCTGACTGGTGATAACGAGCCAACCGTCGACGTCGAGCCGGCGCGCGTAGCGCTCGCGCAGTCGAGTCTTGGCGTCCGTTGGCAACGACTCACAATGCTCGAAATCGAAACGCAGCCGCACCTTGGACTCGACCTTGTTCACGTTCTGGCCACCCGGGCCCGACGAGCGCGCCGTTGACCATTCTAGATGGATCGGCGACACGACGACCTGGGGGGATAGAACGAGGGGCAGCATGGTGGAAGGATTCGGGCGAAGCCTTCATGCGAGTTGGACGTTTGTCAATGCTGCAGTGGCCAGAGCTGCGGGTGACCTCGCAGCTCTGCGCCGGGTACCAGACGGCATCATGGTTGCAGCTCATGGAGTCGCTCGCGTGCTCTCGCGGTCTGCTGGGGCCTCGGTCGTCCGAGGTAGCTGCGGTAGGCCTCGATCGCCTCTTCACCGCGGCCCAGCCGCTCAAGGCAGCGTGCGCAGGCGAACTGGGCTTGGTCGCCGCGCGGACCTGGATCGGACTCGATCTGTCGATACTCGGCGACGGCCGCGGCGCAGTCGTGTTTCTTATCGCAAAGCAGATTGCCTCGAAGTAGGTGTAGCTCGACGGCGCGCGCGCGACCGCTCGGACTGTTGAGCAACAGCTCACTGGCCTCCAGCGCTTCGTCCGCGCGTCCACTCCGGGCCAAGAGCTCGATTCGTGCCATGCGCACCTCGGGTGCAAGCGTACCTGAAGCAAAGCGCGATTCGTATTCGTCGAGTGCCGCTAACGCGGTGGAAGGGTTCGACAATATGTCACGCCGCAGCCTTGCCATGTCGTAGAGCGCCATCTCGGCGAACAGACCATCGCCCTTGGCGACCGTGACGTAGCATTGCTCAGCCTGTTTCGGTTTCCCGTTTCGCGAAAGATCACGGCAGCTCGACGGGTCAGTTGGCGTTGCAGATTGGAGCACTTGGCTCTCGGCTTTCGCAGAAAGTGCTGGTGATGCGGGGCGAATCGCGCTCGGAGCTGCAGTCAGGGGGGCCTGCGACTCGTCCAGATTCGACCAATGCCCACCCACCTCGACGACCTTCAACATTCGAGTGGCATCATGCACCGCGACGCGGCCTTCGGTAACGTCGAGCTCCACCCGTGGTTCCGCGATGCTTACGCCAAATTTCGTACCGAGCACGACGAATTCGTAGCTCAGGGCTTTGACGATGAAAGGGCGATCTCGGGTTTGACCTGGCACCGCGATATCGAGCCGGCCTTGGTCGATTTCGAGGGTCGAGCGCCGCTTTTCACTGCGGAAGGTCCCTTGTGCGCCGTTGGTGAGCTCCACCTCGGTTCCGTCCGGCAATAGGCTCTTGCCAGCGCCCAACCGAAGGGAAAAGCCCGTGTTGTCTCGACTCGATGACGGCCCTGGGCTAAGAGCCGGCGCAATTGCAGCGATGGGAGCGGGTTGGACGCTGCGTGAACCGAGCCATCCGAGTAAGAAGCCCGCTGCAACTGCCGCCGTCAACCAAAGCCAAGGTCGTGCTGGGCGCGGCAGGTTCACCGTCTCGTCCGCAGCTGCCAGCCGCGATTGCAGTCGCCGCCAGGCGCGCGTTTCGTTGAGCCCGTCACGGTACGCTGACTCCGCATCGGTGAAGAGCGTTTCCAACGTCTGCGAGGTCTGCAACAGGCGAGCTGGGCTAACAGTTGGTCGCTCGGCGGTCATTCGATACCAACCGCCTCCGGCTCGGAGATGCCGAGCGAAAGCCTGAAGATGCGTCTTGCGTCGTGCAAGCGGCGCCACATAGTGGTCTCGGGACAATCGGCAATGGCGGCTACCTGCATACCCGTCAAACCCTCGAACTCGTACAGAACGAAGACGAGCCTGTCGCCGTCGTTCATCTTGTCCAGTGCCGAGTTGACCCGATTCAACAGGGTGGATTCGGTCATGCTGGCAGCAGGCACCACGGGTTCGGCGGGCATGTCGCCTTGGAGCCGTTCGCGGATGACGCGCAGGATGCGAGACCGACCGCGTGTGCGTCGAGCTTGAGTGATGCAGAGCCGGTAGAGCCAAGTCTTGAGATCGGCCTGCCCGCGGAAGGTCGAGAGATGGCAGAACAGTTCAACGAACAGGTCTTGGGCGGCGTCCTCGAGGTCCGTCTCGTTGGAGCCAAGCTTCCGTAGGAAGGCGATGGCGACCGGGTAGTACCGTCGATGCAGAGCGCGCCACGCCTCCGCATTGCCACCCACGCTGCTCCGGACGAGCGAGTCCTCGATGGTAGTTACGACGGATGGCACATCTGCACCTTGGTTCAATCCATTAGGTTCGTCGAAGGGTTCAACCTTCATAGAAAAAGGCGCCCCACCGTTCAAGCGTACTGGCCAATCGGGAATGGGTGACTTCCCATGCTGGAGGATCGAACAAGAGAAGCCGCCGGCGCTCGTACATCAGGGCATTGGCAGAGACATTGCCGGCCAAGGCGCGCCAAGGCAAGAGCCAATAGGGAGCGTTTGTTCGACTCCGAGTCGCACCCATGTGCGCCATCCGCGCCATTCGCGCCACCCGCAGCGCCTGTCTGATACTCCTTTGGTTCATCCTTGCTCAAAACTGACCAGGAATTGTGAACGAACGAACCGCGCGACGCGTTTGTATTTCGGCATCATGTAAGCGAGCTTAAGTCTGAGTGGAATCGGATAGCGCAGGGCGTAGGCGCCTGCCTGGGACTCGCCGGCGGGTGTGGTCGGAAATGCGGGTTCTAAGTCCACCCGCCGGCGGGACGTAGCTGCGGCGTAGAAACCCAAAACGGCTGCAGCGTTTGAGCGGACAGGCTCGTAATCACCTCTGACGATGAGTCAGGCTCTTGCGTCTCGCTCGGACTCTGGTTTTGAGCAGGGTTCCGAGCGTGGAGCAGTGGTGTTTGGCGGTTCGGCATTGGTTTGGGCGGCGCGGCAGAAGTCGTGTTGACGGTTGGCGTGGGGCCGAATTCAAACCGTCAGTGGCAGGGTCTTCGGGAGCGGCGTCACCGGGTGGGTGACGCGAAGCCGTGAGAGGCATCGCGACCGTCTGGCCGTTCTCTTGGCGGCCTTTGCAGCGGGGGTGACCGTGTGGGCAAATCTGGGCGCGGAAGGGTGCGAAATTCAGCCAGCAGTTCAGTGCTCTTTTGCGGTAACGCGTTCGGATTGTTGAGAAGCTCACCCGGGTCCGGCGAATTCGTCAGCATCTAGGGCCAGCTTTGGTTACATTCTGCCTCCGTCGAGAACTCGATAGGCGAACAAATGGCCGGTACGACCAAGACCACGAGAATTGCCACACTTGAGGATGTCACCCGTCGCTGCAGTGTGGGCATTGCCGCCCGAGCGTCGATGCTGGAGGAAGGGATTGGTCATGCGCGGCAGGCCAAGGGACATGTTGCCGACGCTGAGCAACACATGGCGTCGGGGCTCAGTGCCCTAACCGCCGTAAAGCCTGCGTTTGGTGGAACATCGGAATACATGCTCACCTGCGCGCGTCTGATCGGCGAAGTGACGAACGACCTCGAGATCGACATCTCCGAGCTCAGACAGATCCAGGTGACGATCTCGAGTCTCGAAGAACCAACCGCGGAAATCCTTCAGCAAATGCTGACGTATTCCGTCGATGCGATTCAATCGAGCATTCGCAGTCGCATGAACAAGCTGGGGGGGGATTTCACAATGCCCTTCGTGCAGCGTCCTGCGGTAAATCTCGGGCAAATCGGCTCTCCGCCACGGCGTCGCCCCGACAGCCTCTTGCCCCAGCAGCGCGAGTTCTCGTTGAGTGACATCGACGACGGTATGGCCATGGATACGCTCGTTCAGGCCGGGCTCGAGAACTTCGAGCGCGGTGGGGCGTTGCTTGAGGCCTGTTTCGATTCGCTGCAGTTGGCCCAGGTGGCGGTAGCGCATTCAACGCGTTCGCTCGATGCGCTCAATCGCAAGTATCGCTCGCTCGAGGAGATGGAATCGGGTTCGAATTCGTCGGAGATCAACGGTGCCGTCGCGCAAATCGAACATCTGATCCACGATGTTGAGCTGCAGGCGGGGCGTCTCGAGCGCATCGGTGGAGCTTCGGAGCGGGTACGTGGCCCCTTGCTTGCCATGTTCGAGAACATGGGACGCCTCTTGGTTTCTGGGGTCATGGCCGAGGGAAGCCCAGCGGATTCACGCGATATTTCCGCCAAAGAGGTCTTGCAGCAGGCATTGCGCGGCGACACAGCTGGCATGGAAACATTTGCGTCCAATGCCGACGACTCGCAATTGCAGGCCATGAGCGACGCGCTCTACCACTCCGCACGCACACAGGAACTCGAGGCAGCGCTCTACGCTGTCGAGGCGTTGCGCAGTCTCGCGCTGTCGGCCGGCGGCGCAACCACCGAAGCCGGCGACAACCTGCTAAGTCTTTCCAATTCGCTGTCCGTCCCAGAGGCGGTGCGCTCGGCGGCGACTGCGGCGCTCATCGATCTGACTGACGGCTCAGGCATGTCGCAATGACGAATCACTCCTTGCCTACTGACCCTACTGGGTCGGAAGGTGACAGCGAGAAGAAGAAGTGGGGCTACAAGCGCCAGCAGTTCGACGCGGTCATCAGTTCGACGCGGTTCAATGGCGCCATCGATAATCTGGTTCGAGGCACGGTCGACGTCCGCTCGCTGCTTTCCATTCTTGATGAGTTGAACGCATCGAATCAGCGTGGCCGCTACATGGCCGAGGTGCTGGCTCTCAAGCAGGAATCTCGCCGCCTGGCAACGGTACCCTTCGATGAGCGGGTGGTTGAATTCTTGATGGAGGGGTCGCGCCGCATTCCGTGGTTGAGCGACGGTCTGGCGAGCCAGATGGCCGTCGCGTTGGCTTCGGCGGCAGACAACTCACTCTATCTCGATACCGTCAACGCGGCCGTCGGCAACCTGCTGCTCGATCTCGATCGACCACTTAAGCCGGACACGCGCAATTTCTTGCGGGCCTTGACCGACAAGATCGATGCAACACGTCGGTTGCAGGAAGCGCGCGGCCATCTTGCCACGGTGCCGTCGGTGTATCCGCCGGTGCTCCCCGAGCAGCTTGCCAACGCCAAATTCCCCGATCCACCTTCGGCCGAGCCGCGCTTGGAAGCGCCGGCGTTGCTGGCCGAGGCCGATGCTCCAGAAGACGAAGCCACTGAGCAAATCGAGAAGAACCAGGTGCTCGTGGTTGGCGAGTCCGATGGTTCCGCCGAAGACGAGTACGAAGAGCTCGAGCCCACGGTGCTCAAGCCTGGACCGAAATACACGTCGCAGCGCACCTTGATGATGCCGGTGTCCGCCGTTCCCCCTGCAAAGCGCGCGGCGGATGCCGGCCAAGTCAAGACCACGGCGCAGTTTGGCGCCGCGCTTGAGCAGCCTTCAGTTGAAACGTATCCGACTGCGACTGGCGAGTTGAGTCCATCGCCAGCACAGGCCCATACACCCAGTGAAGATTTGGCTGTTGTGGAGGGCGCGATCACGGTCTTGGCCGATGCCGTCGCGGCACCCGAAGCGCCGCAGGCAAAGGTAACGCCGCCTCGCCCACATGAACATGGACAGGGGACTTCGTCCAAGGGAGCAGTGCCGCTACCAACAGTAGCGAGCCATGGCCCGATGCCAGTGCCGTCGCGGCGCCCACCGAAGTTTCTTCCGTCGACCAAACCAAAGAAGCCCGAATCTGCAGCTGCCGCTGCGAAAAAGCTTGGTACTGCAAACCAGACGGCGCCAGGAATTGGTGCTGGGAGCCAGCCTTCCGCTGAGGCGAAGCCTGCTGAGGGCAAAGCACCAGGCCTCGGAAAAGCTTCTGCAGTGGTACCGGTATCACCGGTATCTCCTGACGAACCATCGACAGCTGACGGCGCCGAATCGTTGCGCATTCCCACGCGCGGCATACCCATTTGGGTCATGGTCGTTGCCGCCGGTGGGCTCATTGCGGGAGCTGCTGGTCTCTGGTTGTTGACCAGAGGTAGCGGCGCGAGTGACGACGCAGCTCCATCTGCCTCTGCTTCGGCTTCTGCAGCTCCCGCCAATCTCAAATCCGCGAAAGCGCGCGCCAAAGCGTCGGTAAAGGCGCCCGCGGCGTCTGCGCCACCACCCGTCGAACCGGCAGCTGTTGCACCGGCACCGCCGCCACCTGCACCGCCGCCACCTGCACCGCCGCCCGCAGCTGTACCGCCTGTACCGCCGCCCGCAGCAGCACCGCCAGCACCGCCGCCCGCCAAAGTTACACCAGCTCCCATCGTTCGAACGCCGGCTCCGCCACCAAGGACCAGCCACGTCGCCGCACCGCCGCCCGCACCCGCACCGAAGCCGATCGCTCAGGCACCCGCGCCGAAGTCAGTTGCTGTCAAGCCCGCGCCCACGACCGAGCCTGTAGCGCCGAAACCCAAAGCCACCGCCGAGGCGCCGACATCGGAGCCTCCATTCGTGCCTGCGACACCGAAGCCAAGTCGCACCATCGACGATATTTTGGTCGAGCTCTTGCAGGTGCCGAATGATCCGGCGAGCATCGAAGCGAAGGCGTACGAAGTGGCACGCATCGTGGCCCGCACGACGCGTGCCGATGCCGAACACATCCTACAACGACTCATTCCGGAAGAAGTGCTCGCGGGCACCGAGAGCGTGGACAACCGCGCACTCGAACCAGTTCGTCGCGTCGTGGCGCTGTTGCTCAAGAAGGTCGCTCTGGACAAGGACGACAGTCGCGCAGCCCTGGCCATTGGCTCGTTAGGTGAATGGGCGAAGCTGCGCAAGCACGGAGCTGCCGCCAAGTTGACGCTGGACGAGCTCGCCGAGTCTCCCGTGGTGCTCTCGCGGCCGAAGCGTTTGCGCGCCCTCGAGCAAGTTCAGGCGCGGCTCGGGATTTCGAACGTCGGCGAGTAGAGGTGTAGGGCGAGGTCCGGCGAAGCGACCCGCGGCACAACGCCCGGCCGCCAATTGGCTGGTTAGAACGGACGATCCAGGCGGAATCGTCGATGATAACGGCGCATTCGGCTTGATGAATGGAAAGTGCGTCCGGACGTCGTTTCGAGTGAGAAAAGTTCGGCACCAGCAACATGAGTTGAATGGGTGTCGCAGTCGCATCGAAATTGCTTCGAGCGTTCGCTCAAGGTTGCGACAGTGTGACAAATCCTGGCTTGCTCCAACATTTAGATGCACGGAGGCGACTTAGAATGCTTCGAATATCTGGAACTTCAGGCGCGGTACTTTGGCTGACGTTCGGTTGGGCGGTGGCCTGCAGCTCGTCGCAACAACTGGGGACCAAGGACGATGCAGTGGTAGCAGGCGGAGGGGCGAAAGCTACGACGTCGATCGGCGGAAAGAATGGCCAATCTGGCGGGGCCAGCCAAGCAGCGGGTGCAGCTGGGGCTTCGGAGCAACCTCAAGGTGGCATGGACACCGAAGCAGGCGCCGGTGGGGAGTCGGGGCAATCGCAAGGTGGGACATCGGGGCAACCTCAAGGTGGCACGGGCAACGAAGCGGGTGCGGGTGGGGCTTCTGGGCAACCTCAAGGTGGCACGGGCAACGAAGCAGGTGCGGGTGGGACGTCGGGGCAACCTCAAGGTGGCACTGCAGGCGGCGGCTCTACTCCATGCGAAGGTACGCTGGACGAGGTGAGTCGAGCTTGGGGTGTAGAATGTCCGGCAAGTGACTGCGAGGCGAGGGCCTGGGCCACTTGTGAGAAGCTACCAGCCGAGGTGAAGTCGAGCCGTTCAAAACACTGTACCTTTAGTCGGAGCGACCTCATCCGCGCCAACGAGATAACCCTTGACTTGGGCAATGGGCGTGGAAAATCCTGTTACTACGAGAGTAACCATCTCGTCCATGCAGCGGCTTGGGGTGTGGGGCCACTCTACTGCAACGCAACTTCGGCCCAAATTACTGCGGGCGCGCCCATTGTCTGTGGCTCGGGAGGGACGATCTTCAACTTGCCAGCGACAACGCTCTGCGATCGTACCTCGTTCAATGGCGCGGCTGGCGCCAGCCAAGGTGGAGCAGGTGGCGCTGGTTCTGGCAACAGCGCTGGGGCCCCCAGTTCACCTGAGGCGAAGTGTCTGAATCGTTTCGCTGACGTTTGTCAACCCTGTTGCGCTGCGCAAGCTCCCGACTGCACGGATAAGCCCGATGGCTATCCTGGCTATGATTGCACTCCGTTAGCTACCACGGACAACATCTATTACGACTACTGCACTTGCAGTTGCAGCGGCGGCAACTGGCGCTGCGCCTGCTAGCGGAGCGCTATGCCTTGGATGCGAGCTCCCCGGCGATTCGACCACGTACGCGCGCGTTGAAATCCGCCGCAGACTCAGCGTCGCGAGCTCGCATCGGCTCCAGATACGTTACGGTAATGGGGGAGAAGAGCCGTGGAAAACGTCGCCCCCGGGGCAAGACGGCGTGGGCGCCGTCGATGACGACGGGCACGACCGGGACCTCTAGCTCGCGTGCCAAGATGGCGTAGCTGTCTTTGAAAGGCCCAAGTTCGCCGTTGGTTGAGCGCGTGCCCTCGGGGAAGATCATCAAATTGTTGCCGCGCATGATTCCGGCTGCAAGTTGCTGCAGCGAGCTGAGGAAACCCCGCTTTGGATCCATGACGATGGTGTTGCAGCGCGCCGCGAGCGCCTTGAGCCAAGGACTTCTGACGTGGCGCTCCTTGGCATAAAACATCGTGGCTAACGCGGCGCGTGGTTGGAGGTAAGCAGCGACGAACAGACCGTCGAGATAGCTCTGATGATTGGGTACGAGGATGAAGGACCCTTCCGGCAGATGCTCGGTGCCCCGCGCGCGAATACGGAACAGGACGCGGACGGCGAGGCGCGAGAGGTAGACGATGGCACGGTGATAGGCACTGCTGCGTGGCAATGTGAGAGCGGTCTTGGATTGCAGGAGCTCTGACCAGGAGATCTTGCTGGAAGCAGCTTCGCCTTCTTCCCGTCCGGATTGGGCGACGAAGCGAGCTAGTGCCCCCACGGTTTCAATCTCCGCGAGCCGCGTTTCGGGGAGGTTGACACCGAAGTCGCGCTCGACGAATGCCGAAAGCTCGACCCGGCCCAAGGAGTCGAGCCCGAGATCGGCCTGTAGTCGGCTCACGGCGGTCACAGGTCTTCCAGTTTGACCGCTCAGGAACTCCGTCAAGCGAGCCACAGCACTGTTGGTGGGAGCGTCGAGTTGACTCGGATTGGCTGCGGCTTGCCCCAGCTTTTCGGCGATAGCACTGAACAGATGGCGCCGCAGCTTACCGAGGCGCGTGCGTGGCAGCTCGCTGTTGACGAGGGTAAGGCGCATCACCCGTCGATAGGGCGACACAGTGACATTGTACGGATCGATGACCTCGCGGCGCAGCCACGACTCGGCCGTCGCAAAGTCCGTAACGGGTAACGCCTCCCAGTTGGGCACAAGCAAGGCGTGGAGCGTATCGCCGTCCAAGAACACGCCGACCTCGCGCAAGGCTGGAGATGACTGTAGAGCGACCTCGACGCTGCCAGGATCCAACTTCTTGCCACTCGGAAACACGAGGATTTCTTTCAGCCGTCCTGTGACGTAGAGGTAGCCATCCTCGTCGAGTCGGCCTAGATCTCCCGTGTGCAGCCAACCGTCGTAGAAGATCGCGTCGGTGTCTGCGGGACGGCCGAGGTAGCCCTGCATGACGTTGGGGCCACGGGCGAGAATCTCGCCGCTTTCGTCGATGCGCACCTCGCAACCATCGAGCACCTGACCCGTGGAACCGAGCCGTACCCCGTCGGGACGCGGGAACGTGATCATTGGCGAGCATTCGGTCATGCCGTAGCCCTCGCACATCGTGAACCCGAGGACGTCGAAGGTTTCGGCAGTGGCGGGATTGAGTGCCGCGCCACCGCACACTAGGTACTCGAGGGCCCCGCCGAACTTGCGATGCACCGACCCAAAAATCAAGCGGGAAAATCCGCGCGAATGCAGGCGCTTGGCCCAGGCAAAGAGCTTACGGGCAACGAAACTCGAATCGATCCGTTCGCGCAGGGCACGGTGCAAAAGGTCGTAGAAGCGTGGCACACCGACGATGACAGTGATGCGGTGTCGGCGCAGCAGCGCGAGCAGTTCTTGCCCCGCCATGGAGGTTGCGAACACAATGGTCGAGCCGCCGAATAGTGGCGCGATGAGGCTCCCCGCCAACGGCAGCACGTGATGCAGAGGTAAGAGGAGAAGGACCCGCGATTTGGGCGTGAAGTACCCAGAGCGCACGACGGGACGAACATTCGCCAAGAGGTTACCGAATGACAGCATGACCCCCTTGGGCGTGCCCGTCGTGCCCGAGGTATAGACGATGGCGGCCAACGCGGATTCGTCGACGCTGATGGGATCAACGGCACTCGCAGCGTTTGGTGCCGGCGACATTGCATCGAGAGCCTCGAGAACTACGACCCGCGGTTGATGGTGAGCGGTTCCGAGTGCGCGCTCGACCGTGGCTTCCGCGTGTTTCGAACAGAGCAGCAGGACAGGCTCACAGTCGTCGATGACGTAAGTCAACTCCTCGGCGGTCGATAGATGATCGACCGGCACGAGGACAGCCTGGGCGAGCCAAATGGCGTAGGCACAATAGACCCATTCAGGGCAGTTCTCTGCGTAAACGAGGACACGCGCCCCCGCCACGGGCATATGGCACCTTCGAGCGTGCGCACGCCAGAGCAGCTCAGCGTAACTGATCTGCTCGTCATGCCAGATCAAAGCACATTGGGGGCGCAGTTCGACGAGCGGGGTCATGCAGGGACAGCTACTCTAGCTCAAACCTATACAACCTCAACGCTGTTGCCAGCGGGCTTGGGTCAGCCCGAGAACATTGTTCGAGGGAACGACCATTCACCGCTTTGGATGATTTTCTCGAACAATGGACGTATTGTCACGTGGCAAAGCTCTGGACCAACGGGAGTTGCCCCATGTAGGGTCGAGTTTTTCTACTACGAGATGGATCAAGCAGCCTGTAGCTGGTAATGCAGGCGCCCGCAGCCTTCCCATGCGCCTATCCAGAACTTCGATAGCCGTTGGTATCTTGTTGACGGCAACTCTGACGGCAGTTCCGACAACTGCCCAAGTTGCTCGTCCGGCGCCTCACGCCGAGGATGCCTTCGACATGATGAACGTGTTGACGGGTCTTGGTTTGCACGACATCGATAACGAGAGTTGGAATGCCTATGGCCAGGTCACCTGGATCTCCAGCTTGAAGTTGCCATTTCATGCCCCCTACACGAACGCGAATGGTAGCAACATGTCGCTCGTGCCAAGCTTCGAACACAGCTTCACGGGCAGTGCGACCCTCTACCTTGGGGTGAGACTCTGGCAGGGGGGTGAAGTTTACTACGTCCCCGAAGTGATATCCGAAGTCCCCCTGTCGAACCTGCGAGGGATTGGCGGTTCGATTCAGAACTTCGAGCTGCAGAAGGGCGGCACAGCCATGCCGCAAGTCTATCGTGCTCGAACCTACCTCCAGCAAACGTTCAACTTGGGAGGCAAGCGGGTCGTCAAGACTTCAGATCCGATGCAGCTTGGATCGGTCGTTGACAGTAGCCGACTCGTGCTTCGTGTTGGAAGCTTTAGCATTCTCGATTTCATGGACAAGAACGAGTTTTCTGGGGATCCCCGGCAGCAGTTCTTCAACATGGCATTCATGACCTATTCCGCTTACGACTTTGGGTCGGACGCGCGAGGCTTGTCCTTCGGTGGGGTTGCCGAAATCCATTCAGGCGACTGGGCGCTGCGGTTGGGACGCGTTACTCCGCCCAAGAATCCAAACGAACTCTCAGTGGATCTTAGGCTTCACAAGTTCTATAGCGATCAGCTCGAGCTTGAGCATCGACACCAGCTGTTTGGTCAAGCAGGGGCCATTCGGGTACTCGGCTACAACAATCGCGTAGTTACTGGGCGGTTCGATGAAGCGATCGCGGCCTACCAAGCGGACCCAACGGGCAAGAATGCCGCAGCTTGTCCGGGGTTTCACTACGATTCCACGAACGCGAACGCCCCTGATCTTTGCTGGGCGCGCAGACCGAACCATAAAGTTGGGATTGGGTTCAACCTTGAACAGCATTTCACCGACGATCTGGGCGTGTCCTTCCGCGGCATGATCTCCGACGGACAATCTGAAGTCTACGCCTATACGCCAACGGACCGTTCCTTCGCCCTCGCGTTGCTTTCGAAGGGTTCCTATTGGCGACGCCCGCGCGACTTGGCTGGAATCGGCTATGCCGCCAACTGGATCTCCTCGAACCATGCCAAGTATCTCGGCATGGGAGGCGTCGACGGATTCATTGGAGATGGCAAGATTCGGCGAGCAGCCGAGACCGTCTTCGAGATTTTCTACAGCATGAACATCCTAAATTCGGTGTGGTTGTCCCTGGACTATCAGCGGCTCAAGAACCCAGCGTTCAATGCCGACCGCGGTCCCGTCGACATCTTTGGTGGGAGGATGCATGCACAGTTCTAAAATGACGGGCGCCGAGTTGTCGCGTGGTACTTCGATGCTCCGTGCTATCCACGTGTTCGCTGTCACGCTCGGTGTCGCGTTCGGTTGGTCTGCATACGCAGATGCTCAGCAGCAGGCACAAGGGTTCAGCGTTGAGCGTTTTTACCCCGCTGCTCCCGGCGCTGCGTGGATGGTGATGGATGATCTCAGACTTCAAGGCAAACTCGGTGGCGCGGTCTCGCTCATTGCGGGCTACGCGCGCGGTCCGCTCCGAGTCGACACTGCAGACGGCTCTCGGCCGCTGAACGTCATCGCGAACCAGGTCTTCGCCGACACTGGTATGGCGCTTCTCTACGATCGCTATCGATTGTATCTCAATCTAAGCACGCCGCTCTACACTTCGGGCAAGAGCGGCACGGCCAACGGCTACCGGTTTACGTCCCCCGCGGTCGATGTCGGCAAGTATCCCGACAAAGTGACGGATATTCGACTGGGCTTCGATACCCGCTTGCTCGGGGACGCAAACGGCCCGTTCCGCGTTGGCTTGGGCGCGCAACTCATCGTACCTTCGGGCGAGCGCGCACTCTACTTTTCCGACGGCACTTACCGCGCCATGGGTCGTTTGCTTCTTGCCGGTGATCCGGGCATCTTCACTTATGCGGGTCACTTGGGCCTTCATGTGCGTCCACGCGACGACCGACCTGCGCCCTTTGGGCCGCGCGGCAGCGAGCTGCTCTTCGGGTTCGCGATTGGACCCAAACTGCCCATCGGCACTAACGGCAAGAGCGCGATTGTCGTAGGTCCCGAGCTCTACGGCGCAACTGCCGTAAACTCGTTTCTCGGCAAGACGACGACTGCAGTCGAGGCGATGCTGACCGGACGCTTCGAGCATACGAACAGCCGCGGAGCGCTGACACGCATCAAGTTGGGTGTTGGTGATGGGCTCAATCCTGAGTTCGGCGCCGCCGAATGGCGCTGCGTCATCGGGGCAGAACTGCTGGGACGGGTCGATTAGACTCGATCATCCAAGGCTGCATAGAAACGCTGCAAGAGCTCCGCTTCTCGCTTGAAAACGCGGTATTGGTTGCGGTCGCGAATCACGTTACCAAGACCCAATGCGTCCAGTGCCACGTCCCTGTCCTTGTCACAGGCCTCTAAGGCGGCGTCCAGAACCATAGCGCGAAATGCTTCCGCCAGTGCGAGCGGCAGCGGTCGGTCGGATTTGGCTCGCTGCAACGCCTCTTCGGCGAAGCTGCGAGCAGCCGCTTTCATTTGCGCTGCCACCGAGGCGTCATCGTTCTCCCGAACATGCTCGTCCAACTCGTCACTGACGGCGCGAGTCAGGTTGGCACTCGAGACAACTACCACCTCCGCTCCAGGGCCGAGCTCCAACAGGCTGTACGCGTAGGCTCGCCGTACCACATTGTCCAATTGCCGAAGATTGCCATTCCACATCCGCCCTATGAGCACATCGAGGGCGTCACCGTCAAACAGGACACCGCCCGAAGTTTGGCCTTCGCGTGTCGAGCGAGCACATCGCTCCAACATGTAGTTGGCCCATGCTGGTATCTCGTCCTTGCGCTGAGCGAGCGGAGGTACGCGCACGACCAGAACAGCAATTCGATAGTACAGATCCTCACGGAATCGACCCTGATCTACTGCGTCCCGAAGGTTGGCAATGGTTCCCACGATGAACCGGACATCGGCCTTTCGATCATCGCCACAATCACCAATCGAACGGTAGACGCGGTCCTCTAGCAACCGTAGCAGGCCCGCCTGAGCGGGTAGCGACAACTTGTCGATCTCGTCGATGAATAGTGTGCCACCCTCGGCACGCTGGATGGCGCCGGGCATGTCACGATCCGCGCCCGTATAGGCACCCTTCTTCGCGCCGCAAAGCTGCGGCATTTGGAGATTTTCCGGACAGGCGAGCAGGTCCAGGGTCACAAAGGGCTTGTCCCGCCGCGACGAGTGAGCGTGACAATACCGAGCGAGTCGCGACTTTCCAACACCGGTGGGTCCGGTAAGCAGCAGCGTCTCTTCGAGACGGGAGAAGACGCATAGGAGCTCGACGAGTCGAGCGGTGGATGCACCAACGACAGGCAGATACTCGTCACAACATGGCTCACAGCTGACAGATGCCTCGGGAAGATTGGCCAAATGGGGCGCGGCCAAGTCCACCAGGAGTTGAAGCACGGGTCCACAGGCAGTCTGAATCGCGTCACCTGTACCGTTGGTGCCACGCAGCTCGAGGGAGACCATCCCATCCACGATGCCGGCATGGCGTCGCAGTGGATACGCCAGCACGTAGTCCGCATCGCGCGCCGTGAGTCGTTGGCAGGTCTCCCCCGAGTTGAGTCGAATCGCATTCGATGTGTCGTGGAACAGTCTTGGCGCGCCTCCCTCGAACACGCGCAATAGCTGTGCTTCCACGTCGATGGCTACTGGACAGCCCCGACTGGCTATCCAGCGCCACGCTGTCAGCGAAGGCAAGCGCAGCGGTTGCTCACCAGCCTCACCCGAGTCACTCTCCAGGCAGAACAGTCGACGATACTCGTTTTCCGGGCGAAAGTGAATCGTTCCGCGCAGGATGTGTACTGCGGGGTTCGCCTTGGACGCACCTAGCGATGCCGTGGCAGTATCGAACATCGAGCGCAATAGGATTGCACTCGCGGACTCGAAGTCGCGGGAGGCGTGCATCGCCTCGGAAGAGGCCGCAATTGACGCAGGCGCTATGGTAGGCAATGGTCCCTCAGTGAAGAACTACGGAAGGACTGTGCAGGTGTCCCAGGTATAGCTGGTTGAGTTCAGTATGAGCTTACACTTGCGGGTGCCAAGGCGCAAGGCGCCTTCCACTGGGAGATAGCAGAATTCCACCTGTCCATTGAAGCAATCGCAAGTCCTGTTTTCACCTGCGACAGTGGCTTTCGGCCTATAGTTGCAGAAGAATTTGTCGCCAACTGGAATGCACTTCCCGCATTCGCCACAATCGGGGGCATTCGCACACTCCGCAGTTCCAGTGCAATTCACAGCAGGTTGAATTGAGCCTAACAGTTTGGGGGCCTTTAGCGGTTTTGGTCCAGGATCATAGTATCGTATCGGTGGTGCCGAACATCCATCCAGGGCGAGTGCCAGGACACTTATCGTTGTCAAGATGGCTATGCGCCTCGTGTTCATAGGTGCTCCTTTCCAAATCAGATTGCGAACCAAAGCCAAGTCGATCTACTGAAGGTCTCTCGCACACCTGAAACCCAACCAGAGTAACGGCACACTGACGGCCGCGCTCATTCGGGTTGCGGTTGTGACCGAGTCCTTGTCGAAGAGATATGCGCCACCTCGCGCGACGCGAAGCGCACTCGACCAGGTGAGATTTGCGCAGTTATCACAGGGCATCGTTGCAACGTATTGGTCTTCGTAGGTGTCTGCCGTCCACTCAAGCAGATTGCCGGCCATGTCGAGCTGTCCCCACCGTGCAACTCCCGCGGGGTGCGCGCCCACGTTGGCTGGTTTGGTCCGCGCAGACTCTCCTGCCGGAGTGTATTCGGCATAGTCGGAAGTGATGTACGGCCACTCCGGAGGATTGGACCAGGGATAAACTCGTCCTACGCCCCCTGTGGCGGCGTAGTCCCATTCCAGCTCAATGGGCAGCCTGCCGCCGTCCCAAATGCAGAACGCAAAGGCGAGATACCAGTCCACGCAAGCAATGGGCAAGTACTCGTTACCTAGGGGTCTGTCCGTGTAAGTACTTCCGGTGCAGCTCTGCAGGTATTGAACGAGCTTCGTCTGGTCTGCTGGCAATCGCGAATTCCAGGCGTCGTCCCAACCGGGACTATTTGGGATATTGCTACTACCGCTACCCTTCGTCGGTATGTTGGCCGGATACTCTTCTACAAAGTTCCGGAATCGGCCAACTGTAACTTCGTAAACATCTAACGAAAATGCGCGAGCGGTTGCCGGGCAAAGGGACGGTGATGCGCAGTACTCATTGTACTCGTCGTCAGTCGTGACACTGCGATTGAACGTTCCCCCTCTAATCGGAATCGAGGCGCAGCAACTCCGACTGGGCAAGCACAACTCCATTCCGGCACAGCTAGGTGCGGTTAGGCATCCCTTCTCGAAAGTGCAGTAGTCATCGCACAAGGCTGTCGGACCCCAAGTGCCGGTTGCGCTACAGGCTTGGGAGCCCACAGGATTTCCTGCAACGTTCTCGAGCTCGAAGCATCTGTACTTACCCGGCGTGCACCCACCGGACCCAGCACCCCCCCCAACGCCACCCGTACCCGTCCCCGAACCCCCCGCCACCCCCCCAGTCCCTCCCCCAGAGGCTCCTCCATTGTTCCCAACGGCACCCGTACCCGCCGCACCAATACCCGCAGTACCACCGTTGACAATGTGATCGCCCGCCCCTCCTTGCGTTGTTCCAGCGACACTCGTAGTCGCCCCGGATGTGGCACCAGTTCCCCCCGAGGGCGTAGCGCCGCCATGACCCGCAATTCCACCATCGCCGACAACGGTTGTCGAGCCCGCGGTTCCCGCGTTCCCGCCGATGCTCTGTGTCCCGCCGCTCGCTACCTTGCCACCTGTGCTGCCAATGGACTCGGTTCCGCCTTCGCTTGCCGTTGTTCCAGCGAGACCTCCCGTGGTGCTCGAAACCCCGCCAGTACCACCTGAGACAGACACAATACCAGAACCACCGCTGCCGGCGGTACCACCAGTGGTAGCGAACAACCCGCCACTACCTCCGTGCGAGTTGCCAGCGTTGCCGGAAGTGCCGCCAAGCGCAACGCACTTATGCGCGCTGCATTTCGGCCGTGCGCGATCTGTGCAGTTGTCGTCCGCATTGCATTGCACCAGTTCGGAATTGTCGTCGATCCCCAATATGTCACCGCATGCAGTGGCAGCGACGAGTAACCCGACTGACAGGGTTGCATGGTGCCTCTTCATAGCTTCCCCTCCAGTGCGATTCCGGCGGACGACCGTCCAACGGTCACCCAGGGTAGAATGCTTACGCTTGGTGCGCGTTCATCACGCCGCGTCGAGACGACCCAAAGCGTTGCGGCTGCGCCCAAGGAGACGAGGCCGATTCCAATGGACCAAGTGGCAAACGCGGCGCGGTCGAGCGCTTGTTCGCGAAGATCCAGTCCCGGCTGCAAGCACGAATGGCCGCTGCAGTAGGCTTCCGCATCGTTTTGCTTCGATCTAGCGCTGAATGCCAACACGCTGCCGATCGCGATACCGGTCGCGCCCACCCCTGCGGCAATGGCCGCGTAGGGTTTGAGGTCGATGTGCCGTGGGGGTTCATCGACGGCAGACATCGTGTTGGGCATTGCTCTTGGTGGTTCTTGTTTGGCTGGTTCACGCGGTGAACCAAGGTCGGGCACTTCAACGACCATCAAGGTGCCTTCGCCTTGGGCGTGGACCGTCCTGCGCCATGGATCGCGACCGGGAGCCGTGGCTTCGACGATGTTTTCTCCCGGATCGAGTGGGATCGGCGTGCGAACGTCTTCGACGAGTTGACCGTTGATGCGGATTGAGGGAAGCCCGCCATTGCCAAGGGGAACGACGCGAAGACGTGTCAGCGTAGGCAGAAGCTTCGCTGCTGCTTGATCCGTGCGCTTCTGCAGTTCCGACCTGTTCTCGAGGATGGCAGCGCGGGCCGCCTGTTGGTAGGTAAAATACGCGGAGCCAGTCTTACCAAGTCGCGCGTAGCAGGTTGCTAAGTTCGCTAGCGTAGCGGCGGTCGCATAGAGTTGTTGACTCTTCTGGAACAACGGCACTGCATGCTGACAGTGTTCGGACTGCATGAGCTGCAGTCCCTCGGCGAAGAGCCGTTGAGCTTGCTCTTGCTCGTTTTCCGACTGCGCCAAGGCGGGCGCGGTCAGTCCACAGAGGAGGAAACCGAGCGTTGCGCCGAAGCAGCGACGAAAACGGTGAAGTTTGCCTCCCATTTCAAACATGTTTACTTCCATTCAGTTTCGGGTGGCATAAGCCAGTCGGACTCATCGGTCTTCGTGGGATCCTCAGGTATGCCCGACGGCATCGTGCTAGCCATTGCAGGTGGTGGTGACGGTTCAGGCGGTGTGGCAATGGAGCCACGTGTCCGCCGATCACGTTGAAGCGGACCAGTCGATCGCGCCGTCGACGAAACTGCTGGCGTTTGCGTGCCAGCCGATGATGATGGAGTGGAAGTATCCATGGATACTCGCTCGATGGGGATTGCCACGGTGTCGACCTGGCGTTGGGTCGTCGACGCAGGCGAAAGTTCCGTCATCTCAATGTCGGGCTGACGCGCCGATATCGGCGGGGGGGAATCTCCTGGCTCGAGTCCGCGGCGTATCGTGGTCAGGCTGAGCCCAATTCCAACAGTTGATGCAATGCCACCCGCAACGACCCAGCGGTAACGGTTTCGATGGGGATTGGTCGATACACGATCGTAGGAATCCGAAAAGGTGGAGGGTCTTGTCGTGGTTTGAATGTTGACGTCAGCCGTCCAACGGATGCGCGCAATCGAGGCGCGCGACCTTTCAGGCGCCAAGGGGGCGAGTGCGTGAGCCAGCTCTCCCAAATCGGCATAGCGATGCAATGGATCCTTTTGCAGGCACCTGGCGACGACTTCCCAGAGCTCAGCGGGACAATCACGACGGATGCGTGGTAGCGTTTCAGGGGCTTCATGCCGAATCTTGCGCCATAGCTCTGGGATCAAATCCCCGTTGAATGGCACGCAACCGGCAATGGCTTCGTACAGGATGACACCGAGTGACCAAATGTCCGTTCTGTGGTCCACGTTGCAAGCGGACTCGATCTGTTCGGGCGACATGTAGCGCGGCGAGCCCAGAATCTCGTGTCGATCCGTCCGTTCGACTTCGCCAATGGAAGCAACGAACTTCGAAATTCCAAAGTCTAGCACCTTGATCATCGGGAAGCCATCGCCGCGATCAACACAGAAGAGGTTCGCCGGTTTGAGATCGCGATGTACGATCCCCAGCGAATGCCCCTCCACTAACGCTTCACTAGCCTGCAAAATGAAGTCGACCGCGTCGGCGATGGGTGCTTGGTGGTGAGGATACTGCGCCAGGAGACGTTCCAGATCCTTGCCGTCCAAGAACTCCATCACGATGTAGGGGATGCCAGCTGCAGTAGTAGCAACGTCGATGATGCGCACGACGTGTTGATTCTTGATTTTAGCTGCCGCTTTGGCTTCACGACGAAATCTGGACACAGCGGCGTTGCTGCGCAGGGCTTCCGGCGAAAGGAACTTGATTGCCACCCTTTCGTCCAGCTCGAGGTGGCGCGCGATGACCACGACGGCCATTGCACTCGCTGCAATTTGCCGCTCAAACAGGTATTTACCGTCGAGCCCCTGTTCGGACCACACATCGTCGGGGAGCCTATCCATTAGGGTCCCTCTTCGGTGAGCATTGAATCCCTCCTCACGCAGTCGGGCACCACGGCAAGTGGTAGCGAGCAGGTCACTCCAATTCGCATCCGCCGTCAAGTGGCGTCGAAAGGCATTCGCACTTGCCAAGCTTGTCGCGGGAGCGGTCACGGGTAGCAGCATCTTCCGTAGCTAATTGGTGAGACTCTTGGATTCCGTGGTGACAGGAACCTGCCTATCGGATCGGAAGTACACAACTTCCGCAGCGTGATGGCGGCTAGGGATTCACACGCCAGTGACAACTGAAGTCGCTTACGGCGAGCTCGATTGCCGGTGGCCCGAGCAACCCATGTGCCACACCGAAATGAAGACGCGCAGCGAACCATAAGCCATGGATAGTCAAAGAATTATTACACCAGACACACATAATGCTCCCAGGCACAAGGTGCTGGTCTCTTCCCGGATGCGTTTCCCGGGACGCGCCATACGTCCGTAGCGACGCAAGTCGAAGCTTGCCCATAGTCTTGTGGTGCTGCGGATCTCCGGGCATCGGCTAGAGAGCCAATTGATGCGCCGACTAGGCGGCAACCGATTGCGAGAGCAACGCGTGCGTCGTCGGACGAGGTTCACGCTATCGAAGGTCGTTCTGGGTGAGCCAAGTTCACGCCGACGGCGTCATATTGTTGGGCTGCTTCGAGTGCCCAGGCACGAAAGAGCTGCGCGTGTTGATGAACACCGTGGTCGCATCATGTTTGGACGAGCGGAACGTCAGCAAGTGACGCGATGCTGACTTGGCCAATTCGCCAAGAGTATCGATTCAGCACGGATTCAGCGTGTTGAGTCGGAGATAGGGTGTGGCACGAAGGCTGCAATCCCAACGCCCGCAGCTGTCCAATCCGAAGCGCGATGCAACTGCAGGTGTTTAGAAGCGGTCGGCTGCACGCACATCGACGTGCGCCGATTGGGGATTGTCGATAACCACGAAACGAAGAGGTGCCTATGCCAACTGCAAAGAAAGTGCTGCCGATCAACGGTATTCATAAGAACTGGTATGTGAATTGGAACATGGTGACCCAAGCCGGCTACAAGGTTCATGTCTTGATGACCGACTCCAGCAAGACTCAGTACGTGAACAACACCACGCAAGAATTGCCCCGAAAGCAGCTGTCGTTCGGTTACAGCCAGGTGAAGGGCGATGAGCTCCGTATTGAGGTCAATGTGGAAGGTTCAGCGGATCTTTCGATAAGAGACACCCACTACGAGGTGCACAACGAGCGCGGTGAACACGTCGGTACCTTGCACAACATCTGGGTCGAGGACGCCAGCGACCGCGACTTCAATGACCTCGTGGTTACGCTCGTGGCATGTCGCGGTGAGAAGTGAACTCTGCGAAGGCAGAGCCGACAATGCTCGGGATGTGCAGACACACGATAGCGAATCTCGTTCGAGTGTCGTCTCCAATTCGGTGACGGCGCCTCGGGTGAGGACGAGTGCTTGACGTAATGGGCTTAGGCAAGAGGGGCCGGCCTAGAGCGGGTATTCGAGTGTTCAAGCCGAGCACGTGCCGCCAAGTGCCCCGCGATGATGAGAAGAGTGGAGAGAGAATTAGGTGCTCTCTCCAGTGAGAAAGTGAAGGAGAAATGCGATGACCCAAATTCAATCGACACGCAAAGAACCCCGCAACATTCGTAGCATGGAGGCATGGGTTCCATGGCTCGGGGGCCTTGCCTTGCTGGTTTCCCTGGGAACGATGGGCTGTGCTGAGAACGAGCCGGCTTCCGATGAACCGGCGGCTCGCGATGGCGCCGTGCCGCCACGCGAAAGCGACGAGGCGGTTGTTAAAGCGGAGGAGGCATTGACGGTATGTGAAGGCGTTCACAACCACGGTGGTGACCTGTTTCCCGCAGAGTACGATGTTATCTTGGGGTGCGACTGTGGTGCTGGCAAGGTGCGCAACTACTATAGCGTCTGGAACACCGGCGCCGGTGGCTGTCATGCGGTGGGTTGGGCGTCTACGGACATTCACGACTGCAGGGTCCGTGTGAGCATTCACCGCTCTGGCGGCTTCGCCAACGGAACTTGCCATGCACTCGTCGATGCCAAGTCTGAGCTAAATCCGCGGAGCTGCCAAACCAGATGTGGAACACAAGCACCCTACGGATGCTGGTGTGACGTTTCGTGTGCCCAGTTCGGTGACTGCTGTCCGGACTACGCGAGCTTCTGTCGCTAGCGGGTGAACGACAGTCGCCGAGCAGGAGTCACGACTTGCGCAGGTTGACTCGAGTCGAGAAGCGATTTGGTCTGACGATGAACAGGCGTCTGAGCAATGGAGGAAAACAACATGTCAAAGCATCGCACTGCAATCGTATCTATTCTGGTTGCGGCAGTTCTGTCAGTTGAGCTGGGCGGCTGCGGGGAGTCATCCAACGAGATTGCGGTCTCCGAGGACCTCGACGAAGTGGTAAGCGACGCTCCCCTAGTCACGGAGAAGGCGAGCATCCCATTGGGCACAGCAGCTTGCGGCCCCGGGGAGCTCTTTTGCAGTGTCACGAACAGCTGCTATCGAAAGGGAAGTGTCTGCGGCGAGTGCAACGTCGACCGGCAATGCGGGACTAGGGACCTTTGTATCGCGCATCGGTGCGTAAGTGTCGACCCCTGAGCAAATGTGAAGACTAGGGCTTCAAGCTGACGGGAGCCGAACCAGTCGATGCGGACGAGGCACAGGGCTAGTCCGACTTTCCGGGGGTTGCAGGGCGCCGTGTGGACATGTCGATTTGAGCACGCTGTCACTAGTCGTTCGCGTTGGCGGCCGCCAGTGACGGCGTCGCGCTCTATCGCCATTTGCCCTCAAGAGTGACTGCGACGCCAAGGCAACCGCGGACCACTCCCGCATCAAGGCGAACGCGCGCAGCGCAAGCCATGGGAGTCTCCCATGGCTTGCGCAGGGGGCACACCGATGCGACTCGCGGCGCGCAGCAGACGGCCATAAGTGTAGTAGCTCCCACCGCGGATCACACGATTCCCCAAGTCACTCGGATTGGCCACGTCGGAACCGCTCGCCGTAGCCTGAGCGTACCACCTAGAGTCGAACCGGTCGAAAGCCCATTCGGCAAGGTTTCCGCCGAGATCCTGGTGACCCCAGCGCGCAACGCCGACATGACCACCTCCGACCTCGATGGTACCGGCGCAACCTAGGGTGTTTGCGAGCGTGCAGTCGGGCGCGGCGTTGCCCCAAGGGTAGAGGCGGTTGTCGCTGCCACCCGCTGCCGCGTATTCCCATTCCGCTTCCGTTGGCAGACGTCCGCCGTCCCAAACGCAAAAAGCCATCGCCTGGTACCAGGTGACGCAGCCGATCGGCTGCGTTTCGTCCCCAGTGGCGTTCGCGGACCAGGTCTCGAGTCCGAGCGAACCACAGCTGAGGGCTTCGTCCCAGCTGTCGGCTCCTGTCACCTGACTAGGGAGATTGCCGTCCCATTGGCTCTGCCAACCCGTGTTGGGAATGCTTGGATGCGCGCCGCCGCCAGCTGCCGGTACCCAGCTGCCGCTCTGGACGAAGGCGCGGAACCTTGCGACAGTGACTTCGTACTTGTCGAGGTAAAAGTCGCTCACTTTTACCGCATGCTCGGGCTGCTCCCAGTCCGAGCCGTCCACAAAGGAGTCGGTGCTGCTGTTGCTGCGTCCCATCATGAATTCTCCTGCGGGAACCAATAGGTTCTTGCAGCAGGATTCGCCGCGGCAGACGCGCTCTTGAGGTCCGCCGCACGAGGGACCTTCGGGGCCTGAAGCGGTCAGTGTGACGGGCCCAACCGTAGCTCCAGCCGTCGAGTTCGCGACGTTGATATGCCCGCCGCTGCCTGTGGCCGCCACGCCGCCAGCGCCTCCTGCGAATCCGCTGCTGGTAGCAGTCGCCGCACTTCCACAATGCATGGCCAAGAAGGCGGATACCAAGGTGGCAGCGCAAGTAAGAGAGTTACGGCCGTGCATCGTACGGGCGAGCATACCAACTACTACAGTTCCGCTCGACAGTCAGGCCGGATGAGCCTATCTTTTGTGGCTGGTCCGGCGTGATTACTGTTGGGTCCGCCATGGCGTCGATGTGGAAGTCGTGCAAGCCGTGGCAATGCACCGCCGTCGCCGACCTGATAGCTGATCTCTGACACCTGAAAGCCAGAAGATCATTGGCACCTACGTCTGCCAGACCTGGCCGAGATCATACTGCTAAGAGACAAGAGGACATGGCGAGCTACTTTGCCCCGCGAGCAACCCCTTGCGCCAGCATCGGGACCACTCGCCGTGCGACCAACCTTCGTGGTCACGCCGCACCGACCAAATGGCCCAGAACTTGCGCGGACGCCTCCACGCGTCGCGACAAACTCGGATCGCTACTGACCATCCAGGGAAGCGTTCTTGATGGTCTGGACCGCGAAGCCTCCCGGTCTCAAATCATTCCCCCCGGCTAGAGACGAGATTCTGACCGTCTGGACCGTGAAGCCTCCCGGTCTCGAGGAATTGGTCAAGCGGTCGGGCAGAGACTGGCCAAACTGACCCGATGATCGCAACGAACAGAACAAGGAGCTCGATCAATCCTCTATGGTGCCGACCATACAGAAGACGATAACTATCGGTAGCGGTTCCTCACACGCGAGATGACGTATCGTTCCTTCCCTTCCATCGGAGGCGTTTCATGAATCGGCTTACGACGTCCCTTTTTGTACTCTTTGCGCTGGTCGCGATACTGGGATGTGGCGACGGTGAGCAGGCGATCTCTGCGGGACCGCGAGGTGTGGGCGGGCAGGGTGCCGGTCTTGGTGGAGGTGGGCCTAGTTCTGGCACTGCTGGCGCCGCTGGCCTTGCGAGCAAGCAGTGGCTCTACGCGACGGACGACCAGGGGGTGTTTCCGAAGGACCGGGTGCTGGACATCCAGGTCACGATGCCGGAGAGCGCTTGGACTCAGCTTATCGCCACGGCAAAGCAGGAGGTCTGGTCCAGCGCTAATGTCACAATTGATGGTCAGAGCTTGGGCGACATTGGGTTTCGTCCGAAGGGAGAGTATTCGCTCGACTCGTGCATTGATGCCAGCGGAAAGCTGATTTGCGACAAACTCTCATTTAAGCTCAAGTTCAACGAGGTCGACCCTGAAGGGCGCTTCTATGGGCTGAAGAAGCTCGTGTTGAACCAGATCATGGAGGGTTGGGCACTATTCCCAGAGACGCTCGGGTACCAGATATTCAACGATTTCGGCATCGTTGCGCCGCGGACGAGCTTTGCAGTCCTGACGGTGAACGGGAAGTCACTTGGGATCTATCGGGTCGTCGAGGCCGTGGACGGCAGGTTCACCAAGCATCACTTCATGGACGGCGACGGTAACCTCTACAAGGAGGCCTGGCCCGTTCGCACCGACGATGGCTACTTCAGCGCAGCACTCGAAACCAATGAAGAGACGGCCTCGAACGAGGCCATCAAGGCGTTCTCGGCGGACATGCGCGCCGCAAGCGACGCCGAGCTTCCTCAGACTCTCGCCAAGTACATGGATCTCGATAAGATCTTGGATTACATGGCGGTCGACTACGCGATTGCGAACTGGGACGGCATAACGACGTTTTACGCTGGGTCTTGGGGGCGCACTAACCACAACTACTACCTCTACCAAGGGGTGGATATCGCAAGGTTCACGCTCATCCCCTGGGACCTCAATGCCACGTTCTTCCTCGATCATTGGCTCGGCGATATCAAGCCTTGGGATGCTCTGGATGCCGACTGCAACACGCTTATCCCGACTGAGAACACCGTTGGCCTGTATACGGCTCCGGCCGCTTGTGACCCCACGATCCGCGCGCTCGCCCTGTCTAAGGATCGGTATCGCGTGTCGGTTCAGCGCCTGCTCGACGAGGTCTTCGTTGTGGACCGACTCAGCAAGAAGATCGACGAGTACGTGAACCAAGTGGCAGCCGTGATGAAGAATGATCCCTTCGTTTCGTACGCCGAGATGACGCAGGCCGCAGCATCCTTGAAGGGTGCAATCCGCACGCTCCGCTCCCGCTTGGAGGCCGTATTGACTGGGGCTGAGACGCCCGGTACAAGCGGTGCCGATTCCACCTGCGGGCTTCTATGCGCGGCGTCAACCAAGCTCGAATGCTATAAGGATACCTGCATCAGTGACTGCGAGACACAGCTAGTCGCGCCACTGGTGGACGTATGTCCGGGAGCGACGCTTTCGGCATACGCCACTTGCCTTCTCGGCCAAGCCGTACCGACGGCATGCTCAAACGGTTCCCTCGCACCCAACCTTGGGGTCTGCCTAATGGAGGCTCAAGCCGTGATGGCTTGCGCCAACGCTGGCGCCGGTAATGGCGGGTTGTCGGCGAAGTAGCTCGAGTTTTGAACAACACTGGATACTCCTGCGGTCACGCGAACCGGATACGTTTGCACATCGTAATTTGTCTGACGTAGCCAGCTAACCCGCCGCGAGCGCAAGGATTTCTACCGGCAATTTTTGGGTCCGGATACGTTTTCACGTCACCAACGGTTGCAGGTGGCTCCATCACCCCATCGTCGGTTGACGGATCTGACGGGATCGTTCACCTTGTCTTTGCCTCGGTGTCTCCCATCTTCGCTTGGGTGAGCTCTTGGCGTCAGGGTGAATGACATGACGAGTCAAGCAAGACGCGGCAGAACTGCGCTTCATGGCCTGCGCGCAATCCAATTTCCTCTTCTGATCGTCGCCGTGGTTTCCTTGGTCGGTTGCGGCAATACCCCGGCTGATATCGGCTCGACGAATGGAACTGGAGGTAGTGGCGGCGGCACGAATAGCAGTTCGACGAGCACCAACGCTGGCGGGCAAACTGGGGCCACCAATGCTGGGGGTGCGGGCGGTGCCGCCACGGCAACCGCCTTCGGTGCGACCAGCGGCAATTCAGTCGGTGGCCAACCAGGCTCTAGCAGTAGCCCAACAGCGGGTGGCCAAACGGGCTCGGGCAACAACACGACAGCCGGCGGCAACACGGCAAGCGTCGGCGGTTCCAATGGCGGCTCAAACTCGACGGCCGGGGGCACGACGAGTGGCACCAATACCAATCGCGGCGGCTCCGCCAGCACGGCTGGTGGCGCAAGCTCTGTTGGTGGCACCAGCAATGGCAGTGCCGCTGGTGGAGCGAGCGGTTCGACCTCGACCACGCCAGTTCCTTGGATCAACGCGAAAGGCGTCAACGGCACCAACAGCTTTGGGCTCCAGGGAAACTGGTACGCATTCGCGGACGGCACCACTTCGACTCAATCCGGCAACCCCTACTCGAGTGGAAAGTACTGCGTCAAAGGCACGGCTCCTGGTGACGGCGACAGCTCAAAACACTGGGGGGCTGGCATCGGACTTGATCTCAACTTAGTGAGCGGCACGAAGACGGCCTTCAACTACGAAGGAAAAATAACCGGTTTCAAGATCAAGCTGGAAGGCACAGTACCTCTTACCCCGCGCGTGCAATTCGTCAACAACCTCGACGGCGGCGTGCAGCCGTTCATTGGTGCCACGATGGGCTCGTCGGTGGTCTACTCGATCGCCGACGCCAGGGTGCCGTTCGACTGGGACGTCGCGAATGCTGGCAAGGCCGTCGAAGGAGGCGTCCTCTATTCGCTCCAGATTTTGGTGGATGGGGCCCAGACCGCAGGTGCGATCGATCTCTGCATCAGCGAGTTCGAGCCAATCTACGACTCTACGAGTACCCCCGCCACGGACACTCCCTACATCAACAAGGACGGGTTCATCCTGCAAGCCAACAATACATTTGGCATTCAGGGACCCGTCTACGCAATTGGCGACGGAAAGTCGACGACACAAAGCGGCAACCCCTACTCGAGCGGCAAGTACTGCATCAAAGGTACCTTCTCGGGTTCAAGTAGCGATTGGGGCGCCGGGATCGCGTTCGATCTCAACAAGGCACCCGGCAGCAGCAGCACCCGTAGTACGTATGCGTACAAGGACAAGGTCGCGGGCTTCCGGATCAAACTATCAGGCACCACGCCAGGCAGGGCGAGGATCCAGTTCATCACCAATGACCCGCAGGATGGCGATCAGCCGTTCTTGGGCGCGCTGGTCAATACCACCACGGTCTACCGCATCGCCTGGGCGCAAGTTCCCTCGAGCTGGAACGTGACCAACGCTGGGGCAGAGGTCGGCACATCCCTTTACACGCTGCAGCTCTACCTCGAGGGTAATCACGCGGGTGCATTCAACGTCTGCATTGACGAGTTTACGCCGCTGAGTTCGAGTGAGCTTTCGACCAACGCCCAGTCGGCAGCGACGGGCTTCAGCGGCGCACGCACGGTGAGCGATGCCATGCTGCAGCAGGAATACGACTTCTGGAAAGCCAACCGTCTCAAGGACTGCGGCGACAGCACTGCCTGCGTTCCGCGTGACGAGGGTGACTGTATCTCCGAGGGGATTGGCTACGGCATGCTGATCACGGCCGGCTACGATGACCGAGCCACCTTCGACAAGCTCTGGGCCTACTTCAAGAAGCACAAGAACAACAACGGCCTGATGAACTGGAAAACGAACGCCTGCGGGAGCGACTCTGCCACTGGAGCGGCCACCGATGGCGATATCGATGCAGCTATGGCCCTGATTCAGGCGGGCTGCAAGTGGGGAGGAACCTACAAAGCCGATGCGGTCACCCTGATCAAGGCCATCCGCAGCAGCGCAGTAACCACCTGCAACAGCAAGCTCGTTCTCAAGCCAGGCGACAACTTTGGCGGGTGCGACAGGACGAATCCTTCGTACATCGCCCCGGGCTACTATAAAGTGTTTGCAACCGTGTCTGGCGACACGAGCTGGAACACGATGGCAACGGACGGTTACTCCCTGCTCAGTACCTTGCAGGGCAAGATGAATGGCCTCGTGCCCAACTGGACCGACCAGAGTGGCACTATTCCAAGCGGTGCCGACGGCGAATATGGTCCGGATGCCCCGCGGACTCCCTGGCGTGTCGCTACCGACTACGTTTGGAATGGCGAGGCAAAGGCCGTCACATTCCTGGACAAGGTTGCGACCTACATCGACGGCAACAAAGGCGTTCAGCGTCTATTCGCTCCGAACAGCGCCTACCGCGGCGGACTCGGCCTGAGCGGTTTGCAGGCGACCAGCGCCAAGGCTCAGGAGTACACCGACGCCTGGCTTACCACCTCGGTCGACGACGGGACGTACTTCCCAGGCACGCTTCGCCCGGTGTACCTATTGCTGGCGGCTCAGAAGTTTTCCAAGGGCTGCAACTGACACTAGTGAGAACCTCTGTGTTTGCGTCTGCCCGCTTTCGAAATGACCTGGCGCCCGAAGCCGCTTCGAGTGAAGTGGTTTCAGGCGCCGGTGGTCCCTCCCGCAGAGGTGGACTGGGACCGATCAGACCAGGGGTGCAGTGCTATTTCACTTCGAGATGCCCATAGCTGACGGTGCTCTTCAGATACAAGTAGTAGCCGCCGTCTCGCTTTGCCGGGTAGCTTGCTGAGCCGACGTAGACGTTGGTCTTGGCGACGCCGTTGATATTCACGGTTTGGGTGTTCCAACTGTTGACGTAGGCACCGAGGCTGGTCAAAAAGTAGCACTTGTCAGCAACGCCGTCGACGATAAGCGGAACCGTCGCATTGACCTTAGCGCTGCAGCCGCTGGGGCAGCTGCACCCAGTGGCGCTGCTAGTCCCACCGGTAGCCGTCGCGCCGCCTAAGCCAGTCGCGCCGCCTGAGCCAGTAGCACCACCCGTGCCGGTCGCGCCACCCGTGCCAGTGCTGCCTAACGATACCGTTATGTTGGAGTTACCACTGCTGTGATATCCCTCGGTTGCCATGATCTGATAATTGTGGGTGCCGAGGTTCCATCCCTTGCTTGCCCAAGCATTAGCGTGGTTGCCAAAGGTAATGGTCCCGGAAGTTCTCTTTGCCGTCCGGACACTCCAGTACTGATAGAAGTCCTGATTGGTGCCCGTGATGTTCGGCGCGTTCTGTCGCAGCATCTTGTAAAGGTTGTAGGTGCCGCCATCACTGGTCACGGTGCCCGCCGACGTACCTCCCGGGGGCGTCCAATTGCCGTAGCTCTCAACGACGTAGTACTCAATGAGCGGGCTTGTTGTCCACCCATAGAGAGTCAAATAGGCAACGTCGCCGCTCGTAACCGTGAAGCTGCCGGTGAAGTTGATCACTCTACTGGCGGTTCCGGGGTTCCAGCCCTTACCGCCAACGTAGTTTCCGTTGAGCACATTCCAATTGACAGCGTAATTGCCAGTGCCATTCAGGGTCATGGTCGCCGAACCGGTATCCAGCCAGTGCGACCAGAAATAGCCGCCGTCCGTGCCGGTGCCGTTTGCGGTTTGAGTTAAGGCACTTTCACCGGTGACAAAACCTGCCTCGTTCGGATCCGCGTTCGTCCCATCCATGACGCAATTGGTGAACAGCAGTCCCAGGGCGGAATAGAGAGCGAGCCGAGTGATGTTCTTCACAGTGAATGCCTTTCGTGGTTGAGTAGCGGGCCACATCTGGGTGGCATGACGCCCGGTTTCCCCCGGGAGCATCTATCGCGTTGCCTGATGCGCACTTGCGGAGCCGTTGGTTTCTGCTGGGCTCATGTAGTGTGCGTCTAGGCGTCGTTGCCGGGGCACCTTGCAGCAACCATGCCGTGATCTAAGTCCAGTGACTCGAGTTGCGGAATCGCTGCCTTCCGTGTGATTTGCTCCTTCCGTCGTGAAGAAGATGCTTGTCGCACATTGTCAGCTTTGCAATGTGTGGCGGGGATCAAGCTGGAAGAATTGCGCATGTTGCGCATACGAAGCCACGAAGTGGTGTTCAACTTGTACGGGAGTTGTGCAATTCGGTCTCGTCACGCGAAGGTGCGGCCCTGGTTCTTCTGCACCATGCTTCGGCGTTGCGAAAAGTCCGGTGGACAGGCGCTGCATTCCGAGCAGAAGCAGTCGACTTGCTCTGGCTTGTCAGGCTGTTCTGCTTTCCTCGACGCAGTTACGGCGCCGCATTGCGGCCCGTGGGCCGTGTCGCGGAATGTCGGGAATTGGTGCCGAACGAGTTCGCTGCCCATCTCGAAGCGGGGGAGGTCGAGAGACTCGAGCTCCAGGAGCGCGACGACCTATGAAGTACATGCTCGACACGAACATCCTCATCTACTTTCTCAAGCATAGGCCTGCCTCGGTGGCTCAACGCGCGTGAGCGTTCGCCGGACTGGAATTGAGTGCCGCCGCGTGCGTGATGATGGTCGCTCGTCGATCGACAGGTCTCCGGATGGCAAAGCTCCGCTTTGGAATCGAGCGAAAAATCCGGAAATCGCGCTCAAACTCAATAGGTGTTAGCCAAACCGGAGTCACTTCAGCCGTTACAGCACACTCCAGACAGCATGCACGCAGCGCGATTTGTAACACCGTGAAACGTAACGAAACAGCAACGGTACTGCATCAGCTTGAGGTCAAGACAGTCGACGCGACCATGGACGACCCGATGAAGCGTCACAACAATATGGAGGACCCGATGACACGGTGGAACGCAATACTGCTGAGCGCTACGATAGCGCTGGTGGCCGGATGCGGTGGTGACGATGGCAAGAAGGAGGTAGTCGGCAGCTGCTCCGTTGTTGCCAAGAGCTTTTCGGCCTGCGGAGGTGAAGTCGTCGGCAAGTGGAGGTTCAAGGACGTCTGCGGGAACGGCACGCTGCCCGGAGACATCCCAGTTGTCGACACCTGCCCGACCGCCAAGGTCAAGGCGGAGGCGACGTGGGACGGCGAGATCACTTTCAATGCGGACGCCACCTTCAGCATGGTCATCAATAGCCAGACCACAAACAGCACCTTCGACATCCCGGTGAGCTGCCTGACGGACTACGGCGGCGCGGCAATGTGCGTATCGGGCGAGAACGGCTTGCTGGGCCAAAACGCAACCTGCAGCGTCGTAGGAGGTTCGTGCGTTTGCACCAGCAGCGAAAGTGAGGGGGCCGTTCCGTCCAGCGAGGGCACCTACACGGCCGCGGGCAACGACATGGTGATGGTCGATGGCGACAGTACCGGCGGCACGCCCATGCCCTACTGCCGTACCGGCAACGAGTTGGTTATCGATTACATACTGACCGATACCGGCGGACCCGGGCTCGACATGTACTTCGTGCTCGAGGAGAAGTAGTGTATGCGCTGCACGGCTCCCGTCTGGTTGCCTCTCGTCTCGGGCGCCATCCTCGTCAGCTCGTGAGGCCAAGTACTCCAAGACTCTCCGCCGACTCTGCGGATCCAATCAATCGGGCAAACTTCGAACTGAACAGCGGCCACCACGTCGAAGTCATCGGTCCATCGTAACAATGGTGCCCAATCGATTTCTCCATGGGTCTATTGCCATGCTCGCGACCAGCTTGGGTGAATTGTTCTGTCCGCACGCGTTGGCAGCCAAGACATCTAAAGTCATTCCGGACACCTTGATCCGTTCAGCTGACATAGCACGCATCCCGCGAAGCCAGAGATGTTCACTGCGCTGCCAGCTGACGGAGCTCTTGGCGAAAGCGGCCGCCGAGCGAACGCGACGGACTTGGTGTTCGAGTTCATGCAACTCCCAGGCGCTGCGACCGAAGAGGCTCAATCAGTTTGGGCTATCTAGTGCGGCATAGATCGTCAGCCAGTTCGACTACGTGGTTCGGATCGGGGCGCATCGCCCATGTGCTGACTGCGACGTGCGTTGCAGACGTGTCCGGAGGGAGTAGGCCAGCCCCGAAGAGCGAGTAGCGTGATCACGAAAGGCCTCTCACCTGCGAAGTACCCCATACAAGAACGACTGAACCACTCGATGTCCACTGAGGCGCAATGACGTCGGACTCGCCAACTCGAGCCATCTCGTTACTGCCGCAAGCAGAAGAGTAGTCAGGGTCCAACCGAGCTCCTCGGTGTCTAGATCTCCTCGAAAATGGCCGCTTTGGACCCCCTCGTCGAGCAGCTGCGTCACGCGCTGTCCGAGTCGTCTCTCCTCTTCTTTGGTTTCGATGGTCAAGACTGAACCAGCTACACCATTGACTTGCCGTGCCAACTCGCGTTGATAGGCGCTGAAAACTCTTCCATTGTCCTCGACGAACGCCAAGCTGCGCGCAACAAACAAGTACAAGCGCTCGATCGGATCTGAGCCATTCGGCCCTGCTTCCACGACGCGAGAGTGGCGATTCCGATGTCGCGTCAGGAGTGCGCGGAAAAGCGGTTCCTTGCCGTCGAAGTAGTTGTATAAGGTGCCCACCGAAACTCCAGCCGCTCTTGCGATTGCGACCATCTTTGCCATTCGAAACCCGTAACTGACGAACGCTTCCTCAGCGGCATCAAGTATGGCCTCACGAATGAAGGAACGTCGCCGATCCTGAAGCAAGTTCGGCAGTATTCCGCGACGAGCGCCGGGAGAAGTGTCTATCATAGCGGCCGCCATTGGAGCACCGCGTGTCGCGCCGCCGACGAAGTCACCAACGCGCGGCATGCGTACCATATCATCGAGTGCCACTGATGGTCAGCCAGCGCAGTCGCGGAGAGAACGTGAATCTTCTGCATTCGGCAGATAGTTGCATCACGCTTGGCGTCAATCTCGGTGGTCTCATCGCCAAGCCGTGCCGCCATGCCGTCGAAGGCGTAGCAAAGCGCTGCTCCGACCAACACGAGCCCCGCAGGACCGAATCTACCGCAGACGCTCGAGACTGCTGCGAGTGCAGCGCTGAATAGCCATGTCACTGTGGTATTGCGTGGCGCAACCCCGGGCTGCCGGAGCCCGCTGCCCATCGGTAGACTGAGCCAGTATTCCGCGTGCTTGTTCCACCTGCCGAATAGGACGCCACCTGGCTCATGCTCCAGGCGTTCATACGACGCACTACCGACATCCCTGAACGACATGGCGATACACCACAGGGTGACAACCACGCGCCCGATTACGCCGAGCGCCGATGCAAACTCCATCGCGGTCATCTGGGGCGACTCAGCCCAAATGAGCAACGAGTCATTGACGATCAGTTGCTGGCTCATCTTGCGTTCTCCCGTAGCCGTGAGACTTGCTGCTTCCTGGCTGTGGCGACGCGACGACGGATCGCAGCCGACCGAACCCAGGTAAGCGGAGCACTTGCGCCAGTAATCCGAGCGGAGGTAACCCGCTCATCCATGGAACGGACAGAGCCAAGGACACTCGCCGACTACTTGGTATAGGCCTCGCTGGTGGGTAGTCTAAGCTTGTCCTGCGTTAGTCCAGTCCACCAGCTGAGCTCGACACCGAGCCACAGCGAAGTGGCCGTGAACTTCGAGTCGGGTCCGACGTCTGCCGTGAGAAGCGGCGTGATGATCCATCCTCCGCTTTGGCTGCTGTCGGAGATATAGAAATCGCGACCGATGCCCGTGAGATAGACATCACCGTAGCGGCCACGTGAGCGCTTGTGATCCGCTGGATCTGGACCCTGGACGTAGGCTGCGCCGAACCCAGCCTGGAGGAACCAACGCTCGGTGAAGTACCACTGACTGGTGATGCCAAAACGTCCAAACGTGAGGGAGTCCCGGGGTTTGCCGTCGGTGAAGCCGAAGGCGAGTGACAGGCTGAGGCTGAGCCAATCGGTGAGCGATTCGCCGAGGCGCAGCGAGAAGCCTGTGCCGATGGTGGGCTTACGCGTGCCGCGGCCCTCGTCAAATGCCATCGCGCCGACACCGTGAACCCCAACAGCAATGAAGTGACCTTGACTCGGCTCCGGATCCTCGAGTTGAACGCTGGGAGCTCGGGCTTCGCCAGCGTCGGATTGGGCACCTTCGGGCGCTGCGTCAGACGAGTGGGCGGATTCCAGGCTTCGTTCAGTGCGATTCGGAATGGGGTCGGCTGTTGGAGGAGGAGATGGCGCAACGGAGGGCTGCGCGGCCGCCGTGGGTGTTGCCTCGGAGTTGGGGGCCGGGCTCGGTGCGGTCTCTGGTGACGCGGCGGCAGCCCGCTCAGACTCGGTCGGGGTTGAGGGTGCGCTGGGTGGCGGCGCGCCTACGGGCGTGGTTTGTGCGTAGACGGGGCGGAGCACGAGCAAAGTGAACAGCGCGATGGGGGCGGTCGATGATAGGCGCATGGCTAGAACTCCCCCCGTAGACCGATGACGGGAACGATGGGCAGACCTACCTGCGGGGTCTTCTTGGAAAAATCGTAATTGTATCCGATATCCGTCACGTTGGCTCGATTGTAGACGTTCTGAATGTCCAAATAGGCGTTGAGCATCCAGGTCTTGTAGATCCAACGCTTGTCGATTCGAATGTCGAGTTGGTGAAACGCGTCGACGCGCCCAGAGTTCACTCGGCCGGATATCGAACGGTAGGTGTCGGCATCGGCGTCGAACACCGCTCCGGCCACGGGTGTGTACAGCTTGCCCGTGACATAGCGAAACCGAGTGCCGATCTCCCAGTTCTTGGGCAGCCGGTAACTGCCAGTAACTGTCAAGATATGAGTTTGATCGTGATCGAAAAGACGATGTTTGCTCGCGCCTGGATCCTTGCGCTCGGACTTGGACAATGTGTAGGAAATCCACGCAAATAAGTTGTTCGTGAGCTCATGTTTCGCAGAGACCTCGAGGCCAATCACGCGCCCGACAGCGCCGTTGGTGTAGTTGAGGGGAACGATTGCGCCTTCGCGTGTGGTAAGCGCATCAGTCGGGCTGACCAGATCGTAGAGCGACTTATAGAACCCCGTGACGCCCAAGTTGAGGTAGGGGCGAGGCGTGTACTCGAGACCACCTGAGTAGTGCACCGCCTTCTCGAGCTCCAGATCGGGATTGCCGCGCTCCTTCGTGGTCTCGTCGAATATGGGCTCCTGTTGAAAGAGCCCGATCCCTCCCTTGACGACCCAGTCCTTGGCGACGGTCTGTCGCACGACGAGCCGCGGTGAAGCGGCAAATTCGTTCGTGCGTCCGAAGTAGTCGAAACGGAATCCTGAAACTGCCAGCATACTTGACCAGGGACGCCACTCGAGCTCGGTGAAGCCAGCGAGCGAATGGTACGTATTCGCGCTCGAGCTGGCGGTCGCTTCCGAGAATGTCGGATCGCTGTCGCCTTGCCCTTCCTCCGGAAATTTGGGCAACTTGGACACTGCGCGCCGCTGTTGCAGCAAGTAATCCACGCCGCCCCGCAGAGCCAGTGACTCGCGCAATACGTAGCGCGCGGTGTTTCTTACTTGGCCCTGAAAGATCCGCTCATCGGTGGTGGCGAGGGCGCCAAAATTGAAGGCGTTATGATCGCGCCCCAGGGACATCTTGAGCTCGTTCTCGAAACGCGGCCCGGGCACGTATTTGTACTCGGCGATGCCCCGGTAGAAGTTGGTCCCAAAGCCTACGTTGGTAATCAGGGATTGAGCATCGACCGTGGCCGGGTTGTCGAGCACCAACTTGAACTTGTCGTCCGAGAGGAAGAAGAACCCCTTGAACAAGTGCTTCTCCGAGGGCCGATAGGTCGCAAGCAGCTGCGAGTCGTAGTAGCGCGGCGCGACCATGGAGGCACCAATGTCAGGCATTGCTGCCTTGAGGAGCACGTCGATGTAGCTGCGGCGCCCCGCGATGGCGATCGACAATTTGTCGGTCAGCGGTGCTTCGAGATACAGGCTCGAGTCGAAGAGATTGAGGTCGACGTACCCGCCGAGTTGCTTGCGCTTCAGCTCCTTGAGCGTCACGTCGATAACGCCGCCCGTAGCGCGACCGTACTGCACCGAGAAGTTTCCGGGGTAGAAGCTGACGCTCTCGAGCATTCCCACGGGCAACACACTGCGCAAGTTGCCGAAATGGTAGAGCAACGGCACATCGATGTTGCTGACGTAGATGCGCGAATCCTCAGGCGCCGAACCGCGAATGACGAGACCCTGAGCGAACGGTCCACCGCCACCCGAACTCTGGGCAACGCCGGGAAAGTTCTTCACCACCGCGAGTACGTCGCCAAAAGTACCTGGCACGCGTTCCGCTTGGCGTGCGTCGATCGTCACTTGAGTCACCTCGCGCTGAACGCGTTTGGTGTCGACGATCACGTCGTAGGGATTATAGGAGCTGCGCTCAATCGCGTAGCTTACCTCCGTGCGAGAGTTGCGCTTCACAGACTCGGTCGTGCGCAGCGGATAGTAGCCTTCCGGGTCGGCCAGCACCTTCCAGTCTCCAACGCCGAGGTTGTTCATGCGAAAGTGCCCCTCCGCATCAGTCTCCGTCTCGAAGCCTTCGGCGGCATCGCCTTCACCGCGAAATACCGTCACCTTAACGCCCGCCAGCGGGAGGCGCGTGCCGCGTTCGAGCAATCGACCCGAGAGTTCACCGACTATCTGGGCCAGCGGTGGCCTTTCTTGATTCGCGACCGCGGGGGCTTTGGTCGAATCGGGGGCCGTCGCGGGTTGCCCTGGAGTCGGCGCCGGAGCAGCTATCGTCTCGGGAACGAAACGAAAACGGAAGGTGACGGTGACCGAAATGGCCTTGCCTCCTTCGAGAGCGGGCTCAAACTCCAATTGTTTTGCTGCGGCCAGGGCAGCATCCTCGAATCCGTGACCTGGCGCATCTGAGGGCTCTGCCAAGCTGGCGCGCTCGACAAGGCCAGTTACGCCGATGTCGATTTCGAGCAATACCGAAGCGGCAAGCCCCTGCTCCCGCGCGGCCGCGGGATACTCGGGCTGCGCGTTCTTGCGCAACTTGGGTGGCACGATTGCTTCAGGTCCTTTGGCACCGGGGCCAGCTGACGGGGGTGCTGCTCCGGCTACGGGTGGCTTACTCGCTTCGGGCTGTGTGTTCGTCGCGGGTGCAGTTTCTGCCCAAGCGAGCGATGAGCAGGTACCGAGCAGTGCAGCGCATACACTGAGGTGACGGAGGGTACCTGGTTTCGTCACTTCTCGCCTCCCACTACAGCGAAGTTGCGCGTCGTCCAACCCACGCCACCGCGCTCGTCCCGTAGGACGAGGCGGAGCTCGGCACTCGAACCAGCGGTGAGCGGGATCTTCCAACCGTTCTCGACGAGGTTCTCGAATTCGTTGTTGCCGTCCACGAACGTCGTGTGCTCGTTCTCGCTGTTGAGCGTTTCTGTTCCGTCCGGAGCGACGAGCTCACCTTCGGTAATGAACCAACTCATTACCAGGGATTCTCGACGGGTTTCGGTACTTGGCCCAGAGGTGGGCGAGCTCGGCGCGAAGGGCTCGGCGTTCGCTTCGTCGACATTGGCGGTTACGATGTATCGGTGGCCCGCTTGCAGCGGCTGGTCACTCTCCAAGACGGCCCCGTCCGCGTTGTCACGGAGCACCACGTCGAAGTTCGAAACAGGGTTCGTGTTGCGCTCCGAAGCAGGAGTCTCATCCATCAGCAGGGGAAGCGACTTGATCGCAGTAGTCTCCGCCTCGGAAAAGCGGACCGTGAGCTTGATGCTAGCCTCGAGCCCCTTGAAGCACGCGAACGCAAGCCGCCCGTTGCGGGCGTCGTCGCCGGTCCGGGCCAGGCAGAGCGCGGTCACCACGGACGGAGCAAACGGGTGCGTAAACTCAACCGTGGGGTCGGTGCCAAGCATATAGGTCGGCGGCGAGCCGTCCAGACCAGCAACCATCCATGCTTGCTGCAGATCTCGCTCGGAGACGCTACACTCGAAAGCTGCGCTGCTGTCAGCTCGGGAAGGGCACCACGACCACTCGTAGCTGAACTCACGACCGGTGGGTTCGTAGACATTGGCCATCAGAGTCGCCGTCTCGCCGAAGCTCAGATCGGCTGGATCGGAGCCGACGGCCAACACCCGGAGGCGATCGAGCTTCTCGTAGCGGTCGCCGTCGGAGCCAAAGCCGTCGCAGCTCGCGAGCGTGGTGACCGCGGCAAGCAGTAGCAACCGGCGAGGGAGGTTCGTCAGTATCTTTAGCATGGCTCAATCTTCGATTCGAAAGCGGTATGAGTAAGAGAGGGTGAAAGGAACCGAGACGCCGTCGCGCAACGCTGGAGCGAATCTTTCGCTGGCCGCGGCTTGTTTGGCAGCCGCGTCGAAGGCGGGGTATCCCGAGCTGCTTACGATGGTGACGGCAGTTACCTGGCCGCTAGAGGCGATATCGACGCGAACCACGACGTCGCCTTCGACACCCTGGGCCTTGAGTGCCGGCGGATACTCCGGACGATTGGGCCTGAGGCGCTTGGGTTTCTCGAACTGGGTGTCGCGAGTCGGAATGTGACTCGCTGCCCGTTGCACACCCGAACCTGGCTGAATAGTTGCGGCGGGCGCCGGTTGTGACGCAGGGGCGCGCCGTGCTTGGTCTGGTTCAGTAGCGCGAGTCTCGGTTCGCCCCATGCGACTCGTGCCGGTAGCGAAGGACGGGCCATTGCCCTCCACCGTCGATTCGAGACTCAGACCAACGATGCGCCGCTGCACCGGGGCGGGCTCTTGGGTGGGGACTGGATCGGGCGCATCCTGCGTCTGATGCGGCTGTTTCGCCTGGACTTCGGGTTTCTTGGCAGGAGGCACTCTCTCGAATTCGGGCACGATGGGCGCGGGTTGCACCGGCGGCTCCTCGACGACGGGAGGTGGAGGAGGTCGCGGCGTTTCGACGATCTTGACGGTGAGACGCTCTTGCGGGTGATACGTGCCCTGCTCACCCACGAGATGGCCCACGAAGGCAAATCCCACGATCACCAAGGCATGGATGACCACCGCGGCGACGGTCAGCCGTATTCCTGCAATCGCGGACAGCACCCGTGAATCCCGTCGCTCGAGCGGGTCGCGCAAGAGGCGTGGTGTGTCGATGGGATGCACCACGCGCTCGTGGATGCGCTCGCGCGTGGCTTGCCGCTTGGTGTTGCGAGCTGCTGCGAATCGAGCGAAGTTCGCCCGTTCGCGCTCTGCAAGCGTGACGTTGGTGGTGATGCAAACAGGCATGCTAAAGCTCTCGTTGGATATTCAGCGCGAAGGTCTTGATGCCATTGCGCTTGACCACATCGATGACGCGCACGACATGTTCGTAGCTCACCTGCTTGTCGGCGGAGATCACTGCCTGTAGGTCCTTGTCCTTCCAGGATGCGCGGGCAACGAATGCGCCCAACTTGTCGTGACTAGACTCGGCACCGTTCAGAAAGAGCTTGCCTTGAGCGTCAATCACGACATTGACCGTGCTGCTCACCGCCGAGCCAGCGCTGGCTGCAGTCGGGAGTTCCACCGTGAAGCTGGCTTTTGCAATCACCGACGAGGTGAGCATGAAGATGATGAGCAGAACGAGCACGATGTCGACGAAGGGGACGATGTTGATCTCGGCGATGACTTCGTCGTCTTGAAAGACATTGGCGGCCATGGTTCGTTACTCCGCATCCTGGGGTTGGCGGTGGAAGTCGACCGACTTGAGGGCTGCAAGCAACGTCGCCGTCAGTAGGTTTGCGTCGTCTGCGATGTGCTTCACCTTGGCCTTCAGCAGGTTGAAGGCCACCACCGCCGGAATCGCGACCAGCAACCCCACTGCGGTCGCCACCAGAGCCTCGGCGATCCCACCCATCACGGCGGAGCTCGCCTCAGCAATGTTACCGGACAGATCCTTGAAGGCGCGAATGATGCCAAGCACCGTGCCGAACAGACCCACGAAGGGCGCGTTGCTGGCGACGGTAGCGAGGAAGTTGAGTCGCAGCTCGTAGCGCGCGCGCTCCTTGCGAGCCGCAGCAGCCAGGAGGTCTTCGACGGCGTCGGGACCGCGAGCGTAGTCGCGCAGGCCGAACAACACCGTGTTGGTTTCGAGGCTGTCGAACCCGGCGAGGTAGTCCGCTGCGCCCTTCAGGTCACCTGCGGCCAGTAGGTCGGCCAGCATGGTACGCACCGCGCTCGCGTTGATCGCGTGTTTCCTGTAAAATATGAACCGCTCGGCCATGATCGCGACCGAGGCGAATGAGAGGGCGATAAGCACCCACAGCACCCACTCCGCGTGAAAGATGGGCAGGCTGAGCAGAACACTAACCAAGTTGGACGATTCATGCGGCATGGGCTTCATGGCTCCAAACCTTACCGATATCATCGGGGCCGTCTGTTGCTGTTTCGCAACGTTACCCTCTGTTACAAGCGACCGCTGGACAGTGCCGGGCGGCTGAGCAAGGATGGCCCGATATGGATCCGCTGGGGGCGCGCGTGTTGTTGGTTGAGGATGACGACGAGCTTGCCAGCCTGATCCGCGACTACCTGAACGACAACGGCCTACAAGTGAACGTGATCGCCGATGGCAACGAGGTGGAGGAAGGGATCGAAGCCTTTCGGCCTGATCTGGTGATTCTCGATCAGATGTTGCCGGGCAAGGACGGGCTGCAGATTTGCCGCGAGATCCGTTCGACGTTTCCTGGTCCGATCGTGTTTCTCACCGCGCGTTCAGGTTGGGTGGACGAAGTGGTTGGGTTGGAACTCGGCGCGGATGACTACCTGGGCAAGCCGATCGAGCCCCGCTTGCTTTTGGCACGGGTCCGCAACCTGCTACGCCGTGCCGAGCTGCTTCGCCCAAGTCCAGCTGACGGGGGGCAGACTGTCCCACGCGTGGCTACGCTCGAGAGTTTGGTTCTGGACCCGCGCAAACGGCGGGCGACGCTCGGCGGGCGATCGCTCGATCTCACAGACGCGGAGTTCGATCTGCTTGCGTACCTGCATGAGCACGCTGGCGAGCAGTTGACACGTACTCAATTGGCGCTCGACGTCTGTGGGCAGCAACGGTACGACGCCCTTGACCGAACGATTGACGTGCGAGTCGCCCGGCTGCGCTCGAAACTGGGTGACGACCCGAAGAACCCAAAGTGGATCCGCTCGATTCGTGGCGTAGGCTACCTGTTCCTTCTGCCAGAAACGGAGTAAGTTGCGTGTTCAGGTTCTTCTTGCGCGCTACCCTGGCGATCGTCGTTGCGAGCCTCGTGACGGTGCTCCTGTTGCGTCTGGCGGTGGAGACCCCGGCGGACGAGGTCAACCTACGATTGCTCACGGGGCACGTGGCCCTGCACGCAAGGGCCGTCGCCGCGACGCCCCCCGCCGAGCGCCGCACCGTGGTGCGGGACTTGTCGAGCGTCATCGGTTATCCAGTGCGCATGGAGGAAAGTCAGGGCGGACAAGGCGTCCGCAGTCAGTGGCGCGCAGGGCAACTCTATGTCGTTGTGCCAGTGCCGGATACACCTGGGCAACTCGTATTTGGTCCATTGCCATATCGGCGTACCGCCGAGGTTCCGATCACCATCGCGATCACCCTGGCAGTGGCGCTGGTGGTGGCTTGGTTCGGGCTTCGGCCGATCATTGGTCGGATCCGCTCGTTGGAGGGGGCATCCGCGAGGATGTGCCAGGGCGACTTCACGGTACGGGTACATAACGAGCCCGGTGAGTTGATGGCTGGGATCGGTCGCTCGCTCAATCAACTCGCCGATCGGATTGGACAGCTGCTCACCGACGAACGAGACCTACTGCGTACTGTAGCCCACGAGGTGCGCGCACCGATTTCGCGGATGCGATTTCGCGTCGAGCGCATTCACGAACGCGTTGGGGGCGAGCTAGACAAGGACGCCCGTGGGCTCGTCTCGGATCTGCATCAGGTCGACAATTTGTTCGAGGAGCTCCTGACCTACGTTGCGTTCGACGAGTTCGACTCCCAGCGTCCAGTCCTACAGACTGGCCCCATTCCCGTGGCGGCCACGGTCCGGCGCCTCGTCGACGAAGTGACGTCAACGGAGAAGTCGGTGACCGTCGAAGTGCGTGGCTCAGACTCTGCAGTCATCGTTGCCAATTCCAAGTTGTTCGAACGTGCCGTGACGAACCTGCTGCTCAATGCCGTGGCTTACGGCGGACCGCGGATTACGGTGATTGTTCGCGATTTTGCCGAGGAGTGTGTGGTGGACGTGCAGGATTCGGGCCCCGGGATCCCCGAACTCGATCGCCCGAAGGTCATCAAACCCTTCGTACGCCTCTCGAAGAAGAAGACGCGCGGCACGGGCCTCGGCCTAGCGATCGTGACACGCATCATGAACCTGCACCAAGGCAAGCTGCACATCGTCGACGCACCGAAAGGTGGCGCGTCGATTCAGCTGGTGTGGCGGAACATCAACTACAAGTCCGCAGCGAACAGGTGGCAGGTGACCCGCTGGTTTACTTGATGAGGGGCTGATTGGCGACATCTGGGCCTGAGAACCCACTGTCGTAGCGGCACTTCTAGCTGCCGAAGTCGCTCCGTGGGTGTTGTCACTTAGTCTCTTAGGACTTCATGTTTTGCCAGAATTGGCAGGATATTACTCAATGTTCTAGCTGGCTATCAGGCACGTTGACAACGCCTTCTTTGCCATCGCTGACTTGGAAAGGACACAGCAGCCTGCCGATGGTCTCGATGCGCGCAAATTGTATCGCAATTTCGACCGAGTCAGGCGCGGCAGGCGTCCGAGCTCAGCCTTGGCCCTTTGCAACCGCTCAACGGCGTGCTTGCGAGCGGCAGTGGTGGGACACGAATTGGGCCAAAGCACGAGCCCTAGCAATCCGACGCACCCACTCCAAAAGAAGAAGGCAGAGGTTTTTCCGCTGCCTTCTTCTTCGCGCGCCCGGCATGATT
>CAYVXY010000035.1:0-113448 GCA_964454965.1 uncultured Polyangiaceae bacterium
CTTCGTCGGCTTCGTCTTCGTCGGCTTCGTCTTCGTCGGCTTCGTCTTCGTCGGCCTCGTCTTCGTCGGCAGTCTCCGCACCGAAACCATCCTCAGTCCCATTCCCGTCGGGCTCGACGACAACAGCCGCTTCGCCTGCCACAATCACCCGGGATTTGTTGCTGATCGCGACCGCAGCCTCATGTTTGACAGCTAGCGCTAGAGGCTCCGGCTCCCCACTCACTGACCGCACGGCAGTCAGCGTGGAATCGGGCTCTGTGTCTGGCTCCGAATCCAACACGACACGCGCCGCAGTTGTCGCTGGCTCCGCCCCAACCACTATCCGCGATTGATCGCCCTCCGAGTCGTCATCCCATTCGGACGGAGAGTGCTGCTCGTCAGCCTCGGATACCTCGTCAGCTACACGTCCAGCGAAGCGACGGCTTCCGTCTCCCTTTCCCGAAGGGTCTGCGTCGAGCCGATCTCCCTTGTCGAGATAGGCCTCAAAGTCATCAGGACGGATGAGATCTTCGACATGCAAGAAGGCGGCGCGCTCCATCCCGATGTCGATGAAGGCCGCCTGCATTCCGGGCAGAACGCGAGTAACTCGCCCGAGAACGATATTGCCTACCGTTCCGCGATGCTGAGTGCGCTCGAGATGGAGTTCGGCGATGACACCATCTTCGATGAGACACACGCGTGTCTCTCGAAGATCGCAATTGATAACCAACGTGTTTCGGGACATGTGCTCCGCAGAGGGCTGGGCGTCCACTCGTCAGCGCAGTACGTCACCGGGGCACTCCTCGACCAATCGATAATGCGATCGGGAGAAGCGCCGTCACGAGGCGACGGAAAGCTGACTTGGTTGGACGCGGAAAGGGGTTTCACTTCAAGTATGCGAAAGTAGTTGAAATTCGGCCTTTTTGCCAGTCGGATTGACCTGAGCCCCCAACTTCGACCATTTTGACCGAGTGGCTAGATCCTACCTCATCCTGGATATCGAAACGATCTTGGATCCTGAACTTCCTATCGCGGAATCCAGCGAGGTCGAACGCCTGCCGGCTCCACCTCATCATAAGGTGGTTGCCATCGGAGCCCTATCGATGGGAGAGCAGTACGAGCCCCGCAGGCTCGGCTGTGTCGGAGAGGGGAAGGAGGAGTCAGGGATCCTCAGCGATTTCGCAAAGTTCCTCGAAGAGCGGCGCCCAACGATGGTCACGTATAATGGCCGAGGGTTCGACCTACCAGTGATTGCGGCGCGCTGCCTTCGGCACGGCATCCCCCTTCGCCACTACTACGCAAGTCGCGACGTCAGATACCGATTCTCACCGGACGGCCATCTGGATCTGATGGATTATCTCTCTGACCACGGGGCCGCCAAGCCCGCCAAGTTGGATATCCTCGCCAAGCTCTGTGGAATGCCTGGAAAAGTGGGAGTCGACGGCAAGGACGTTGGACCGCTTGTCCATGCCGGCAGAATCCAAGAAGTGCGTGACTACTGCCTCTGCGATGTGGTGCAGACCGCGGGACTATTCCTGCGCGCAGAACTCCTGCGCGGGCAGTTGGACCGAGATCGCTACCGTGAGGCCATGCGCACCCTGCTTGAGCTCGTCGACGCCGATCCTCGCGTCGCTCCCGTTGCTCAAGCACTGAATCGTCCGCGCCTGATGTTGGAAGACTAATCAGCGCGATCTTCTTCGAGTTCGTCCAATATGGCGTCTGCTCTTTCTTGCGTTAGCCCGAACCACTCAGCAAGCTGATTGATGAACTGGTTCTCCTCGTCGGCAACCTGATCATCGGCTAGCGCAATGGCCGCCGCCAGTGAGAATGCGCTCTCGGCCTCTACGGGGATTTCGCTCAACAGTTCGGCAATTTCTTGGAGCCTGGAATCGCGGCCTTGGTCTACGAGGCGGGCTGCGTAGTTGGCCATCATGGCCTCAATGGTACCGCTACGCAGCAGGTTGCCGGTCAGCCCACGAATGGCACCGCGAATGGCGTCCTTCTCAGCGGCGTTGACCTGACCATCCGCGGCCATCATCAGGAACATGGCCTCACCAATGGGTTCGACGCGCTCAAGCGCCGCTGTCTCCTCGGGACTGAGCAATCCCTGACGAGCCAATGTCTCGTAGGCGGGACTTACAACCATGCTCGGTCGCCGACCGCTTAGCAGTAGGGCATCACGCAAACGAGCGATGGTGGTGGTCTCGATCTTCATCTGACTTCGAACACTACACGGATTATTCTGCCGAATCCATCGTCAGCACCGTTGGCAGTACCCCTGCACAGCCGTGCAGATGTCGCCCACGAAGGGTACGCGCCCACCAGCATTCGGGCGCAATCTGCTTACTTGTGGCTCTTCGAAGAGCGTCTTGGTCGTTCGATCTTTGCTCGGCCAGGCGCCAACGGTCGCCGGCCTCGGTGCGGTTGACCCTGCGGATGAGATACTTTGGGGCTCGGGGTCCCGCCCGTACGGCGTGGCTTCTGAGCGACGCGCTGCAACACGATGAGGTGCTCGCGGCGCACGACCTGGTTGAAAGCCGCTTGGGTCGGAGCGTGAAAATGTCCTCGACGCTGACTGGCTCCCCCGACAACCTCGAAACCGTGAAGCGGAGCGAGTTGCTTGAGTGCCTGATCGGCATACCAGGCTCGACCAGCTACGGCACTATCAGCGATCAAGATCGCAGCTGTACCCCTCGACACGAGAACACGCGCCATCTCATCGAGACATGCGCCCAATTGCGCTGCCCATTCGGCTTCCGCATTTGCGTCGCTCCGCCGAGCAAAATGGCGATGGGCGCCGATTTCGTGGCGCTCCAGATGCCTGACATCCAGCTTGAGCCACTCCATCCGCAGGCGATGATGTTCGACGTAGTCGTAGACCCCTGGGTACGGTGGCGACGTGATAATGGTCGATACGGCGGAATCCGGCAGCGGCAGCCGACGCGCATCGCCGAGTTCGATCTTGGCTGCGGGGCACCGCGGCGGCAAACGACGCACGTACTCCTCAAGTCTGCCTAGTAGCTCCCGGGCCTTCTTGGCAAAGAATCGAATCACGAAGCCACTCGCCAGTCGGCGCTGTGTCTCGGTACCGCTGGTATCGCTACGCCGCCTGCTGACTTTCACGATCAGCGAGGACAAGACCAAGAGATATGCGCTGACTAGCTCCGGCGGGGATACCTGCTCGATGCCTTGTGACAAGCCATCGAGTTCGAGTAGCACGTGGGGATCAAACGCTTCCCGTTGCTGTGGCGAGTAGCGACGTGACGGGCCAGCCTTGGCACAACGGCGCATCTCGGCGTGATCACAGATGGCATCAGCTGCCCCGATGAAGAGCTCGTGCTTGTTCGGATCGATCCCGAAGAGCTTGAGCTGCGCGAGCGCGACGGCAAGCGGATTGGCATCGATGCCCAAGGCGCGACGACCCTGCAGTTTCGCTTCGACGAGCACGGTCGCACTGCCCATGAATGGATCGAGCACGGCTTCGTTCGTATGGCTCAGCCCAGCAACAAGCCTCGCTGCGGTGTCCGGATGCATGCGCGCGGGGTAGGTGTGAAAACCATGCACATGCTGCATCACTGCCGACTCATCCGGATCGACCTCTAGGGCAGCAACGAGCAACCTGCCGAGATCCTGATCGCCAGCCCAAACCTCGACCCGGCCGCCTACTTGGGTCAACGAACGTCGCGTCATTCGCTTCACCGCGCGATGCAGCGCGTGCCTAACTCTTTGCCGGCCATGACCGAACGCCCGTGGCCAAACTGACACCCGGAGATGACGACGTATCCCTCGTGGACGACCAAATCGAGCAATTCATTCATGGGATCCCAAGAGAGTTCGACCCGTCCCGTGGTTATTGCGAGGGAAAAAGGGCCTGCACCGACCAGATACTCGGCAAATCGCGATCCGGCCACTCTGAGCTCGGTCGAACCGGACTCGAGGGTCAAAGACGCTCCACGGCGATTTGCCCCAATCACTCTCAATTTCGATCCGGCAGCAAGCTTTGCCTTCGAGCCATCGCTGAAATCAACCTGTTTTGGCTCTTCGGCTGAGGCGACGACCCATCGACCGAATCCCACTTCTCCTCCCTCTGCTGGGGGAGCCTCGCCCTCGATGGCGCACTGCACTAACGGAAACTCGAAGGCGACGAACGCAATGAGCGACACTGCCGCGACGAACAGACATATTAGACTGAGCGCGATCCGGCTGTAGCGACCGACCGCACGCGAGCGAGCTCGCCCCACGCCGCGCATCAGCTCAAGCTCAGATAGGCGTCTGTCACCATGCACCCGATCCAGCTCACGAGCAAGCTCGGCGCCGAGGGAGAAATGTGGCGGTTGGAGCATGGTGCCGCCTATGCCGAACGCAGCATCCGCACAGAAACCGACGGCTCGCATGCTGAGTGATGCGTGAAGCTATCGCAAGCCTTGTCGAGCAGGCTGCGTACCTGGGACAACGATAGCCCAAGCGCCGTCGCCACGTCCGCTAGGCCCATTGAATGGATGATGGCCAGACAGAAGACGATGCGCTGATCGTCACTGAGACGATCGAGCACTCGATAGCTTGCCAGTAGCTGCTGAGTCCAACGCCGCCCATTGCACGAGGCATCCCAGCGCCTGTGCAGCCCGAGCCAACGCCAACGCCGGCGGGCCCTAAGCCGTTTTCGCGTCGCTACGACGAGACGGGAGACGAGCCAGACCCGAAGCGCACGGGGATCCTTGAGTTGATTGAGCGCCAACATGGAACCATGCAGCGTCTCGGCAACGACCGTGGTCAATGATTCGTCTGGACCGAGGATGCGTGCAGCCACACGCATGAGGTGACTGGAATGCCGCTCGCAGAGAACCCGCACCGCATCAGCGTGGCCCGACCGCAAAGCAGTGACGAGCCCCACATCGGAACCCGGCACCGGAAAAGGCACGACGACCGACGAGCTTAGCTCGACTCGGGTTGCTGTATGTCGGCGGGATGGTCGCATCCTGGTCCGGTTAGTGTCCTTTGACTCACCATTTGAGTCACCTTATTGATCGCTTCGCCACGTCGCTAGCAGGCAGGTATTTTCTTTACTTTCGATGGGCGATCCGTTGCCGCGGTTTCTGAAAGCCAGAACTTTTCTACTTTCGTACCTCGAACAGCACGCTGAATCAGTGACTCGGGGCGCGCCGGATGCCGATGTTTCCAGTCTGACAACAACTGGACAGCATCCATTTTACAATATGCCCGACAACGGGCTTTCGGATCAGTCCCATATCTTTGCCTCGAATTTGGAAATTGAGAGAAATTGGTTGCTGGGTGTGCCCCCTACCTGACCTGCAACCTGTCGGCAGCCGCAAGCGGCAGGGTTGAGATATGTCATTCTCCTGCCACCTTGACCGTCAGCAACACTTGGCAGAAACGACGCGATGAGCGCTTGCGCGCCGAAGTGGGACGCATCGACCGCGACGCGCCCCATCGCATCGCGCTCGTTTATCCGTCTCCCTACCACGTGGCGATGAGTTCACTTGGGTATCAGAGCGTCTATCGACTGATCCATTCACTGCCAGATTTTTGCGCGGAACGAGTCTTCTTGCCCGACGATCTCGACGCCGGAGCTACCACCGACGAACCTGCGACCAGTCTCGAGTCCAACCGGCAACTGGCTGACTTCTCGACCATTGCCATCAGCGTTGCCTACGAGCTCGAGATTGCCGGCATGATTCGCTTGTTCGAGCAGGCGCGCATTCCGGTGTTGCGAGGCTCTCGCACCGACAATCATCCACTGATCATTGCCGGTGGTCCGTTGACGTTTTCCAATCCGACCCCACTCTTGCCGTTCGTTGACGTACTGGTGGTTGGTGAAGGTGAGGAGTCCCTCGCCTTCATCCTCGAAGCCATTCGCCAAGAGCTGCCACGGCGTGCGCTCTACGAGCAACTGGCGACCCATCCGAACATCGTCGTTCCTGCCGTCGACAGCAACAAGCCGCTCCTCGTTGGTAAGGCCAATGACGCATTGCTCCCAGCATATAGCGTCATTCGAACGCCACATACTGAACTGTCCGACATGTTCCTAGTCGAAACCGAACGCGGCTGTTCACGCGGCTGCCAATACTGCGTCATGCGACGCAGCACCAACGGCGGAATGCGCATCTACGACAAGCAGCGGATCCTCTCGCTCGTACCCGAAGACGCGAAGAAGGTCGGGCTCGTGGGGGCAGCCGTCAGCGATCACCCAGCCATCGTCGATATCGTGTCGGACCTGGCCGCGCAGGGAAAACGCGTCGGCCTCTCGAGCCTGCGTCCCGACAAACTCAAGGAGCCACTCGTGCGAGCCTTGGGCGAGGCAGGCTACCGCACCCTGACAACGGCACTCGATGGTCCAAGCGCGAGAATGCGTGCGCTCATCGATCGGCGCAGCCAAGAAGACCATTACCGACGCGCCGCTGCCCTGGCTCGTCAATACGGCATGGTTTGTCTCAAGCTCTATCTAATGATTGGGCTACCCGGTGAAACCGACGAGGACATCGACGAATGCGCCGTCTTCGTCAGTGAGCTTTCACGGGTCGTCCCCATAGCGCTCGGCATTTCACCCTTCTGCGCCAAGCGCAACACACCACTCGATCGCACTCCCTACGCCGGAATAAGCCGGATCCAGTCGCGCCTCGAACGCTTGCGCCGTGCCTTGGCTGGCAAAGCCGACGTGCGAGCGACGAGCGCTCGCTGGGCGTGGGTCGAATACGTGTTGGCACAAGGTGGTCAAGCCGAGGGGCTTGCGGTGCTCGAGGCCGTCACCGCAGGCGGCAAGTTCTCTGATTACCGACGCGCCTTCGAGCGTCTCGGACATCGCCCCGATGGACGCGACTATGCCGCCGCCGCGGAGATGAAGCCCGTGGCTCTGCGGCGCAAGTTGCCCACGGTGGAGCGGAGCTAACTCTTTAGGCGGACTTGAGTCCTTCGGATTTGAAGCTTCTTGGTTTGTGACGGCGTGCAAACGTCGAGCCTCGAACGGATTTTCTGCGTCGTGCTAATAATGCGAGAGAAGATCGGCCGGACTGTCTCGATATCGCGCATCCGGCTCGGTGAAGAACCTATCTAGCCTCATTGGTAACAACTGAACGTTGACGCAGTCCCAGACCGCGTGGTGACGTGAGCACCCAGCAGCAACCCCAGTTTCGCTGTGCCTGGGTTATCCTGGCCGCCATGGGAATTCCCATGGGTGCACGACGCCAAAGCCGCAGTACGGCGCGCTGCAACGTCATTGGGGGCACCAGCCAAAAAAGAGATGCGACAAATGACTTGGGCATCGTCAATCCAATCGATGAGGAAGATCGTCCCACCCATCGGCTCCAACGAGCATCGGCCCTTGCGGCCCATGCTGCCACTCCCGCGAGGCAGTGTGGTGGGGCTCCCTAGTTGCATAGCGGTGGTCGCCAGCCTGATTTCCGGCTGCGCTGCGCCCAATATCGACTTTGGCAACTGCAAAGGCACGTGCGAAGCCGACGCCGACTGTCCCAGCGACATGGAATGTCGCGCAAAGTATTGCGTGCACCCAAACATGGTTGGGTCCTGCGGTGTCGGTGGGGAAAGCTCTGGTGGCCAAGCGGGCTCTTCCGGTCAAGCACAATCCGGTGGCAGCAGCGGCAGCAGCGGCAACAGCGGTGCCGGGAACACCACAAACGCCAACGGAGGCGCCAACTTGGCTGGCGCGGGAGCATTGTCCAATGTTGCAGGTAAGGGAGGGAACGAGAACCAAGGCGGCAACACCGGAAGTAGCGGTGCAAGCATTGGGGGAACCGCGGGCAGCAGCGCGACCGTTGGGGGAACCGCGGGCAGCAGCACGACCATGGGAGGTGGTGCCGGCTCGGCTGGTGGTGTGGCAATCGCTGGGGGAGCTGCAGGATTGGGGGGCGTTGGCGGAGTCACTAGTACTGGCGGAGGGGCTGGCGTATCCCAAGCGGGAGCGAGCGGTTGGGCGAGCGCGCCCTCATGCAGTGCGCCAGGAATCGACGCGCAAGAGCTGATGGCGTGCCCCGGAGAGAAGTATAGCGCGACATTGACGGCTACTTGCGGTTCCAACTGCGAATGGTCCTCGGATCCGTTAGCCGAACTCGGGCTCACACTATCGATCGACGGAAAGCTGAGTGGAATAGTCAAGAAGGCTGGAGCATTCTCCTTTGACGTGACCGTGCGTGACACGGTCGCCAATTGCTCGGCAACGCGGCAGTTCACGCTCTTGGTGAACGGCGCGGGTGTGGGAAATTGTCCGGTCATTTTCATCAAGGACAAGACACCAAACGCGCTCGCACCTGCGTCTTGCCGCGAACGGTCCTATTCCGTGGCCTTTGCCTCTTCTGGCGGCAAGGCGCCTCATGCCTGGGAAGCCTTGTCGCTACCCGAGGGACTGGTATTCAATTCGATGACCCAAGTAGTGACCGGCACTGCCACGGCGAGTGGCACGCTGACGCTACAAATCACCGACGGCAGCAGCGTCGTGCAGAAGAGCTTCGAAGTGCCACTGCGTGAGAAGTGCTGGTTCGGATACATTTCGAGCGAATCCGGAGCCAATCGGCTGCATCTCTTCGATCCCTTGCGCGAGGAGCGTTTGCAGCGCCCGGTCTCGAACTCGACGAATCTCTCGGTGGAAGATTTCAAGTTTTCGCCGGACGGCAAATTCGTTGCCTATAGGGTCAAGGACACCACTGGCGCGTACAAACTCTCCCTTTGGCAGTCACCGGGTTGGACCAACGAGCAGGAGTTGAATCTCGGCGGCTCTGTAACTCACTATGCCTGGTCGAACAATAGCTTGGTCTTGGCAGTGGCAATCGCGACGAGCAGCGACACTCTGCTTGGCGGAGTGAGCGTCGCGGCAGTGCCAGACACTCCGACCGTCAGCGGGATCCAAGGGTTGCTCTCGCTAGCGCCTGTGTCAGCGCCGGTGGAATCGGAGATCACCTGGTACGGGCAGGACGGATACGTTGCGTTTCATTCGCCGGATGATCCGGACTATCCGGAACGCTTGGTGCACTACGTGCCATATGCGATGGGTGGTTTCACGACGATGGTGACGCCAGGTACGACACTGTACGCTCCGCCAGTACTACTATATTCTGGCATTGGGGGGTTTTTTGCTGCAGCTACCAACAGTCCATTTCTGAAGTTCTATGGCATATCGACCATGCCGACTCAGCATGGCAACGTGGCTGTCGCGCCAAGTGGTTCGTACACGGCATCTGCGGTTGGCGGTCAACTTCGCCTGTATCGAGCGTTTGACTCATCAGACCAATCAAGCGATGTGGCTTGGGCGGAGTCCACCGGGTGCACCAGTCTGTTGGCCTGGGGAAAGAATCAAGAACGTTTGGCTTGCGTGGATGGCAACGCATCCAAGGTGCGCATCCACACTCTGAATGCTTCAAATCAGGGACTTCCGAGTGTACTCGTGGATGGTAGTCAGGACTACGTTCAAACCTCTTGGAGTGGTAACCGTAGGCTGATGTCAAATAGCGGTAATTGGCTGGCGCTGGGAACAAGTGAAGGCATCTACCTCGCGAGCTTGGCACAAGCTACTCCGTCTGTCGTATGGACCGCACCGCCTGTCGATTCCGAGAGGATCACGGGATTGAGCTTTTCGCCAGACGAGAAGCTGTTGGTCGGCCTAAGTGGCGGAACGCTGCGCCTGTTCGATGTGAGCCCTTCGGGGGGAAACGGCTATCCACTGGGCAACATCGGGGCAAATTCCGAGCCTTGCCAGGAACAATGGCTGACCATCCCAAGTTGGTGCGGCAGTTCCAACGGGCCAGCACGATCCGTTTGGTCCTCGAATTCTCAGTCGATAGCATTCGTGATGGGCGATGGATCATTGATAGTCGAAGATCTTCGCATGTGGCCAAGGCAGGGTAGCTTCGTAGGCATTCAAGCCACAGCCAGTTGCAACAACAGTTGCGTTGGGGGATTTCAGTTTCAACCCTAGACCCATCGGGCACCAGCGCTGTGTACTGATCTGCCCGTTTGTCGCTCACGCAAGGAAAGAGAGAGCTACGATGGCACTAGTCACTCTAACGGGAATTGGAGAGTCAGTCGTTGCGAATCCGGTAAGTCCTCTCGTCTTGAGGATATCCGAGTGCGCTACCCTGAAGGAATTGTCCGTGACCACCCGCAACCCGGGTACTACACTCTCTGGAAGGTACGATCCAACGTACTCTACCGCGAGTGTCCGAATCCTGGCTGCCGATTTCCAGAGCATGTTGAGTGCGGTTGCGAACAGTGGTCAGGTCAGCATCACTTATGTCTATCGTGACACTGATTACAAAGTTGCTGAATTCTCCTGGCTCCCGGCTGCAGGAGCTGCGGGGACCACGAGCGTCGTCCCTCAGTCCGGGACCATCCTCGCGTCTGATGCGTCGATGTCGGATGAGTCGGAGTCAGTGTCCAAGACTGGATGAGAGAGTCGAATCTTTCATTCTAGCGTCCCACCTTGCCCCGGCCCTGTAGGGTCGGGGCAAAGGTGGGACGTGTCGTTGTTGCGAGTCGGATTCGCTTCTTGGCAAGGACACCTCCCTGACTTTTTGCGTCATGCAGCACATTTCCGAAATACGGGCCTCCAGGTAGATCTGCCTTGGCGTCCCGTCGACTTTGAGTGGTGTGATTGCGCGGCACAGCTGAACCGTAAAATCGAAGCGCTTCATCTGTGCAATTGCCCAGTATGCGGCGAAGAAACGAATAGTCCGAGATGTCGAAGCAGTGACGCTGGGGGGCAATTGTCGAGCAGCCGCACGGATGGCGATCAGTCTAGAGATTGGAGTCTATCTCTGGAACCACAGTAGGAGCGGTGTTGTCGAGTGTTCACGTCTCTACTCTTGACGTCGGAGATTGGTCAGTGTACGCGCTTGACCATTGAGGTCCCTTTGACCGCGGTCAATCACGTCCGCGGATTGAGGATTTCAATTGGGAAGGGGCACTTCGTGCAAACTCGAAGTATTGTGCCAGCGTGGGTCTTTGGGGCATTCTTGCTTGGAGGATGCGCCGAAAACGGTGAGATCGATTCGACCTCGGATGTGGGGCTCACCGATGGCAAAGCGTCTCTGCTGACAATGAGTGAACATGAACTGCCCGGAACTGGGACAGCAATCCCTCCCATTACCTCAACTCTCATTACGTTGCGAATCGCCGGCAATGCGGCCCTCACGGAAGTGTCCGTTGGTGTTCGCAAAGCAGGCAAGCCAATCAGCGGTTCATATGATCCCATGGCAAATACTGCGAGCGTGAAGCTGTTGTCTGCTGATTTTCAGGCTCTGTCCGCTGCAGTCTCCAATGGTGGTAGCGTCTCGATCAACTACGGCTATCGCGATCCCGACTTCAGGGCAGTTTCCTTCTTGTGGCGGTAAGTGTCCCAGAGCATCGCAAATTCGGGCAAGTTGCTTCATTCAGGAGTCACTTCGACGGTAGCAACGACGCCTGCACCTGCTCGCCGACGGGTTGCGGGTGTTCGCGATGATCCATTTTGCCCTGACTTGCCCCGACGGACATGGGTCGGGGCTCCGAAGGGCCACCGAGATGCACACCGCGACCGCTTGCCGCCCTCTGAGCGCCCTCGTTACCCCGCCGCAAAAACCCACAACATCCAATGAGTTAGATGTTGCCTCCGCAGATACGGCACGCGGGCGTTTCAATCCGGGAGCAGTTGGGATAGTTTTGCGGGTCTATGAACGCGCAAGACACCCTGCGCGAGATGCACGCGGAGGGTATTCGGAAATGGCCCTCGATCCGGGTGACGTTGGAGGACTACCAACGCCACTGCGACCAGATCTGTGGCAACACGCGACCGATTGAGGAATTGCGGATGCACGCGGCGGATATCTATCTGTGTTGTGCTTGCGTGCATCGGAACACTGTCGCTCTCGGGGTCTTCGAAAGAGAGGCCGAGGAAGTGGTGCGTGGCGCGATCGCGCGGGTCCATCGCGAGCGGGAATTCGTGCGCGAAACACTGCAGGAATTCTGGAAGAAGCTGCTCGCAGGACCAGACGCCAAGGTCAACGATTACTCTGGGCGGGGACCACTGCAGGCTTGGTTGCGCATCGCGGCAGCGCGACTTGCCCTCGACCGGCATCGCGCCGAGCGCCTGGTCGCGGGGCGCGAGACAGATCTGGGGGATTGCCTGGCGGACCAGGCCTTTGGGCCCGAGTCAACGCTCACGCGCGCGCGGTTTCACGAACCCTTCCAAGAAGCTTTGCATCATGCGATCGCTGGGTTGACGCACAAGGACCGTAATCTGTTGCGTATGCATGTCGTTGGGCGTTGCAGCATCGATCAGATCGGACGGGCATACAAAGTGCATCGGGCAACCGCAGCGCGATGGCTCGAACAAGCCAGGGAGCACATCCTGCGGGATGTACGCGCCGAACTCGAACTAGTCGGACCGCATTTGACCGACAGTGAATTCCAGAGCGTGGCCAGAGTCATGGGTGGAGAGCTGGGATTGGAAGTCTCTTTGTTCCCGTCGGATGTACCACTACAGCGTTCGACCTCGACGCGCTAGAATCAGGCTGAAGCTAGCCTTCGCGGTGGAGTTACGCAGTCGAGTTGCGAGGTGGACCTCGAGGGTGTCAGTGTGAAGGGCCATGGACGAGGAGTTGAAAACATTGGCGAGTCCGCTGGGCCCCCAGCGAGAGCAGGCGGCCCCGTCGTTTGGGCATTGCCTCGGCAATGACGACATCTTGGCATTCGTACAGGGGCAGTTCGAAGGTGACAACCTCGAGCGCGTACACGTGCATGTCGATGCCTGCGATATTTGCCAGCGTCTAGTCGCCGAAGCGGCGCAGGCGCTCGACGCGGAGCCAATCTCAGAAACGGCGCGTCCCAGTTGGAACACCGTGTTTCAGTCGAACGCCATGATCGGCAAGCGGTACCGGGTATTACGTCTCGTTGCGCGCGGTGGAATGGGCGAGGTCTACGAGGCCTACGATACAGCGCTGCACGAGCGGATAGCCCTGAAGACGGTCACCTCGACGGATTGTGACAGCGTGAAGGCCGTACGAAGCTTGAAGGCCGAGGTGCAGCTCGCTCGACGCATTAGCCACCCCAACGTTTGCCGTATCTACGACCTTGGTACGCACGTGACTGAGCGTTCGGGCGCCGAGATCTGCTTCTTGGTGATGGAGTTTGTCGAAGGCGAGTGTCTTGGCAAGCGATTGCGCCAACGCGGAGCCTTGCCGTTCGAGCTGGCCCAGTCAATTGCGCATCAACTGTTGCTTGGCTTGCGCGCCGCGCACCAAGCAGGGATACTGCACCGCGATTTCAAGAGTGATAACGTGATGTTGCGCCACGAAGGCAACGGAAGAGTCACTCCTGTCATTCTGGATTTCGGGCTCGCTAGAGCGCTCAACGAGAGCGGCAATATGGCCACCACTCAGAACCAAGGCCAGGGCATGGTTGGCACCATTGGTTACATGGCACCCGAACAGATCGAAGGGGAGCCGCTGTCTACCGCCAGCGATCTCTATGCCTTCGGGATCGTTTGGTTCGAGATGCTTACCGGAAGGCTGCCGTTCGAGGGTGACACGCCGGTCGCGTCGGCTATGGCTCGACTGCACCGACCGCCAGCGGTTCCAAGTAGCTTGAACCCTCAGGTTCCAGGTTGGCTGGATGACATCGTCCTCTGTTGCTTGAGCCGTCACCGGTCGAACAGATTCACGTCGGCGGAGCAGGTACTCGACGCCATCGCTAGCGCGCAGGCTGCTACGCCAAGCGAGCTCCCTGTGTCGAGCCGTATTGGGCGCCGATGGAGGGCGGCAACATTGGTCGTCGTGGTCACCATGGCTGGGGCCGGCTCACTAATACTGCGACCACAGCCAAGGCTGCGAATGGAAACTTGGGCGGTGAAGCCAATGCCTCTGCCGCTGCCAGGGGTGAGGATCCTGCCGCAGGCACCCGACCCGATTGCCATTGCGCAGCAAACCGTCGTCGGTGACAAGCCTAGACCCTCGGCGACTAGGACGAGGAGAATCGCAGATAGGCCAGGGCGGTCGGAACCACTGCCTCGAGGTCCAGGGAGCAGTGAAGAATTGCCGGCGGTCGCGCCAGCAAACCCGACTAACACTTCGAGTTACCACACCATCGCCAACCCGAAAGCCGATCCGTTCCCAGCCAGAACTCCGCCCAACTGGCTACCAATTTGGTCAAGGAAGGTCGGTTCAAAACCGCAAGCGGTAGTCGACTGAGGCCAAGTTCGGCAGAACCATCATCGACAGCGCATGCGCGTTTGCTTGCCGGTTGGGTGCTACCACTGCTAGTGCGCAGATCCCGAAGCCAGTCGTCGCGACTGCTGCTGTACCCAATACAAACGCCCAGTTACGGTTGCGGTAGAAATCATCGTTGCGCTCTGTGAGATCGCGAGCGCGGAAGATTTCGCCGGAAGCCTGCATGTTCTCCACGTCGCGCTTGGCGTGATTTGTCTCGATCGAAGCGTAGATGGTAGCGGCGGTGGCAAGCGCGCCCGCGCCGAGAGTAAACCAACCGATGGTTGTCCAATAATTGACCCGCCGTGGCTCCGACTCTGATGGAGTCTGCAGCACGGGGGAGGCGGCGGGCGTAGGCGCGGGGGAGACCGGGCGCGTAGGCGCGGGGGCAGCCGCAGTCGCGCATTGGGGGCGCAGGGCGTCCAAGAATTGTCGCGCATCGGCGACGCCTTCACGTTCGCCCTCTGGCGCTTCAACAATGTAGCGTTGATAGTGATCGACGGCGTCGGCACATTCGCCGAGCTCGCGATGGATCTGCGCAATGTTGAACAAGAGATTGGCTGCGTGGGTACTCAAGTAGCATTCCCTCAGAATCAGAATTGCACCACGCAGGTCTCCCGCCATGTAGAGTGCTTGCGCGGCGGCATAGCGCTGCTCAAGCTCGGGGGTGACTGTGGGGCCCCCGGCTTGGGCGCTATCGCCGTCGGGGTGCGTCGCTGGATCGTCGGGAAGAGACAGCATTGCGCTGCTCGGTGATGCCGGCGCGGCGTGGCAAGGACTCGGCTGGAGCGCGAGCCAGAGTGCGATGAGCTTGACCGAACGGCGTTGCATGGCTCTTGCTCGCGAGCGCTCGCGAATTCGATTTGAATGCTATTCCGTACCGCCGGCAAAAAGAAAGGGGGGATCGGGGTAACCCCTAGTGTTAGCGCTTCACGGCCTCGCGCCAGAGGCGGCGCTACACCAAATTACATAATTGTTTCAGGCATTTCGAGCCATGACGCACGCGTAGTCGCTACCCTCCAATACCGCTGTCAGGTCGACCCAAGAAGTCCGCAAGTAGGTACGCCAGAATGTCGACAGCAGAGCTCCCATCGCCAATGCCCCGAATCGGACGACTGTTGGTCAGTCGTTCGTCGTAGACCGCATCTGGTGCCAACTGGCGCAGGCGCGCAATGGTGGTCGTGAAATTCTCGCAACTAGAGGGCCCCATGCCACTACCGAGGGCCGCATAGTTTGCCGCGCGTTCCCGCAGGATCCACGGATGCTCCTGACCACGGCAGAAGAGGTAGAGCACTTGCTCGCGTGACGAGGTCGTCGTCGTCACGTCCTTCGTGATCTTCTTGGACATGATCAACCCGCCCGTCGCTACCGCCATGACGGGCTGGAACTTGCGCTCCTTGACCTGTTCGACGCTCTCCCTACTGCTTCGATGGATCGCTCGGAGCATTACTGTGATATCGCCATACTGACAGGATCCCCGCGCATCACGATCAGCAATCAGTTCCGTCGGAGCCAGTTCGAAGTTGCGCAGTGTGATCATGCGACCACTGGGCAAGATCTGGCTTCGGTCGCAGACTACGGGCACGTGCTTGTGCCGAGCAACCGCCGCAGCCGCGGCTTTGGCAAGCAGCGCATCGGCGGTAATGAGGACAATGGCTGGAAGTCCCGCGTTGAGCAGCAATCGTAGTTCGTAGGCCGTAGTACCGATGTCGTTCGCCAGAGAACCTAGCTGTGGGGTTTCGAGCGGTCCGCTGAGCTCCGCTATGGCCACGAGATGCATGCGCCGAGTCTACGCTCCTACCTACGAAGCCGCTACGCGTGGAACCGCTTTCGTTTCGTGCGGCCAACTTCTCCGACGTGCAGGGTTCGTCGAACTCTAGTACCTGCGGATCGAAATAGGAGCTACGAAAGCCTACGACCCTTTACCCCCCCGTGCGCAATTCCACCAATCCTCCCGCTTCTGCATCGTCACTTTCGACGGATTCCGGCCCGCCCAGGCGCCCCAGGAGCTCCCGATCGAGCAGATGCGTGAAGCGCACGTTCGTCGTAGCTGCGAGCATGTTTTGGCGGATATGTGGATGTTCGCGTTCGAGTTCGTCGAGCAGCAGCTTGATCCGTTGTCGCTGCATATTGGGTTGCGAACCGCAAAGGTTGCAGGGGATAATCGGGAAGCCTTGAGCCTTGGCGAAAGCGGCAATGTCGCGTTCTGCACAGTAGATAAGCGGACGGATCACGACGTTTTGCCCGTCGTCTGACCGATACCGTGCGGGCATGGCGCGCAGTTGTCCGGCAAAGAAAGCATTGAGCATCAGCGTTTCAATGCAGTCGTCACGGTGATGCCCGAGGGCGATCTTCGTGGCCCCAAGTCGGCGCGCCGTAGTGTAAAGGATCCCACGACGCAACCGTGAGCAAAGTGAGCAGTAGGTTTTGCCTTCAGGAACCTTTTCCTTTACAACCGAGTAGGTATCGTCCTCGACGATTTCGAATTCATAGCCCTGTTCCGCGAAGTACTTGGGCAAGACATCGCTGGGAAACCCGGGCTGCTTCTGGTCGATATTGACCGCAACCATCGAAAAGTCGAAGGGGGCACGCTTCCTTATCTCACGTAGCAGGTGAAGCATGGTAAGCGAATCTTTGCCGCCACTGATGGCAACGAGGACCCGATCACCGGCCTCTAGCAGGCGATGTTCTTGGCTGGCGCGAGCCAATTGCGTAAGCAGGCGACGTTGGAGACGGTCTGTCATGGGCAGCGGTATGGTCGAGCGGGGTTGCTACCACGAGCTCGCTGCCCGCATGACGAACGCGATCATAACCCATGTCGCGACAAACGGCTGTCAGCTGCCAACTGGTGAATGCTGCAGCAATTCGCGCAGAATCGCCCGCACGGCCCGTAGGTCGAAGGGCTTCTCGATCCGAGGATTCGATACGCGAGCCAAGAACTGCGCAGCCCGCGGGGTGAAAGCCCCACCCGTCATGAAGGCGATCTGGCTTTCACGCCCGGCGAAACGCCGCGCCACCTCGTCGAACAGATCCATCCCCGTCATGTTCGGCATGAGCAAGTCACAAAACACGACGTCGAACGACACTTCTTCCATCAGACGCAACGCCTGCTCTGCACTGGATGCAGTCTCGACGTCATGCTCCTCGCCCAGGATACGACTCAACATCGTGGCCACAGCCAATTCGTCATCGACGACCAATATCCTTGCGCGCTTCGCTAGGCGTGACGGTACAGGTGATGGATTGTACGGCGTCGCGTTGCGCCGTGCGCGTGCCACGGGCAATGCCACGAAGAATGTCGAGCCCTGGCCAATGTTGCTCTCGACTCGGATCCCCCCACCCATGCGCGTGACGATGCTGTGGCAAATTGGCAAGCCGAGACCAGTTCCCAAACCAACCGGTTTGGTCGTGAAGAATGGATCGAATACCCGATCAAGATTCTCGGGCGGAATGCCCGCGCCGGTGTCCGCCACTTCCACGACAACACAGTCATGGGACCCTCGACGTTCTTCGTACAAACGAATCACGATCCGGTTGTTCTCGGAATGCGCACTGGGCAGCGCCTGAATGGCGTTGATGAGCAGATTCAGAAAGACCTGTTCGAGCCGGGCCGAGTTGCCGTAGGCGGGCGGCACTTCTGCGAAGACTTCCACGATTTGACCACGTTCCATCAATTGCGTCCGCGCCACCTTGATGGCGCTCATCAACACGCGACGCAGATCAACCGGACCCAACTGTTCTTCGTCGACCTTGGAAAAGGTCCGCAGATCCTTGACAATGGACACGACGCGTTCAGCACCGTGGCGGGCCTCACGCAGTCGCTCCATCAAGTGCCCGATTCGATCGGTATTGGCCGAAAGCTTGGGTACCTCGCGAATGAGATACTGAAGATTCAATAAGACATACGCGAGCGGATTGTTGATCTCGTGGGCGACACCCGCAGCTAGCGTCCCCACCGCCGCAAGGCGATCGGTGTGTACCAGTTGACTCTGCACTAACCTGCGTCCCGCTAGGTCTCGAACTGCTACGAGAATCGCTGGTTCGTCATCCCATTCGGTTCGAAATAGGGTAGCTTCGATGGGAACTGTACGCCCATCATGATGCATCGCGCGCAGCTGTGCCGCCTGGACCGTGGGCGTATCCTCGCGCAGCGCCAGCAGGCTGCGTTCGAGAGCCAGATGGTCGTCTTCGTGGACCAAATGTCGCAAAGTCAACTGGGAAAGCTGTCGCGGATTCGAATATCCGTGGATCTTGGTGATGGCCTGGTTGGCGTATACGATGCGGGTGCCAACCAGCACGAGAATGCCGTCCGGTGCTATGTCCATCAGACGGCGAAAGCGTTGCTCACTGTCGTGCAGCGCTTGTTCCACGCGCACCACGCGTTCGACTCGCGCCAATAGATGCACGACGAGTGTCTGCGCCAAGCCGTTGGATATGGTGCGGGACCACCTCGCGGCGATGCGTTGCCCGTCCTCACGCACGATTTCCCCGCGCAGCTCGCGACACGAGCCATGCGCTTGGACGTCCGCTGCGTCGTCAACAGCGAAAGATGCACTGCCAAATCGCGACGATTCGACGACTTGCCCGACCATCTCGCGACCATCGATGCCCAACAAGTGAATCGCGGCGGAATTGGCATACAGGATTCTGCCGCTCAACTCCGCCGACTCCTTGGTACTGACGACGATGCCGAGCCCCACCCGATCCGCCACCCTGGTGAAAGCCTCCGCGAGCCCCGGTGGGGGCGAGAGACATTGCGGGTAGGGTGCCAGCGTCACGCGGAAGGATTGTAACACTTGACACTCAATCAGTCTTCTGACGAGCGCCTTCCGCTGTCCTAGGTAAACTCGCGATTCTACATCGTCAATCGACTGACGCTCCACACAAGTGGTCAGTGGTGCTCGATTGCTTCAGCCCAGCCATAATCTTTTTGCGGACCCATCCGTTACCTAGCAACGCGGGTTTCCAGTGGAAATGTCCAGTTTGCTAAAGGGAGAGAGTCATGATGCGGGCGCTGTTGCGCGGCAAGACGCGATTGCCAGTAGGGGGATCCAGATCCGGGTGGCAAATGTTGCATACCCAGTATCGCCGAATGACTCAAGCGATTCGCTTCGGAGACCTTTCCGAGGCAAATGACGCATATAGGCGCATTCGGGTCGAGCAAGCAGAGCTCCAGGAGCTGAGCACGGACGCCCGGCTCGCATTCGACGCCCTCGGCGAGGCCATCGAGAGCGGCAGCCTGGGTGACGCCGCCGATGGCCTGCGCCTATTTCGACTGGTGCTGGAGGATACGAGCCAGGGAAACTTCCGAACGGTTCCCCCTCGACCACTCCCCGACGACGAACGCCCAGTCGAGACACTCCGGTCGGGAGTCGTCCCCGCATTCGTCTTACCGTTTGGATCCGAGCTGCCAGAGACGGCGACGATTGTCGATATCGACATCGCTGGATAGCGATCGTTGGTGCCATCTGAGCGCGCAAGCGGCAGCATAAGCCTCGCTGGTGCGTGGCGGACGCGACGACGCGGAGACGGCGGCCGAATTGGAAGAGCATCGAAATCGCCAGGATCAGGCTATCTGGCTCTTGAGCCAACCTAAACGGCTCGTCGTGAAGGACCTGATTTCGCGTTGGGAGTTGAAGAGTCCTACTGCCGAACTTACGTTGGTGGCAAAGGTTCTACCATGGCCACGGACTTCTACGGCGAGCTAGGCGTTTCGCGCAGTGCCACTGCAGACGAGATCAAGAAAGCGTATCGCAAGCTTGCATCCAAGCTGCACCCTGACAAAAACCCAGGTGACAAGAAGTCCGAGACGCGGTTCAAGTCCGTCAATCGCGCGTATCAGACCCTGAGCGACACGAAGAAGCGCACGCTCTACGACGAGTTCGGCGAGGAAGCCCTGCGCGATGGATTCAATGCCGATGCAGCGCGAGCCTACCGCGACGCGCAAGTCAATTTCGGCGGCGGCGTCGGACGCGGCGGCCCCGGACGCGGCGGCCCCGGCGGGGGCTTTGGATTCGAGGAAGTGTTCGCTCGATCTCGAGGTACAGGTGGCGGTGGGGGCCTCGGAGATCTCTTCGGCGATCTGTTTCAAGGCGGTCGTGGTGGCGGTCGCGGCGCAGGTCTCAAGGGCTCAGATATTGCTAGTGAGGTGACTGTCGACTTCCACGAAGCCCTGCGCGGCGCCGAGCTCAATCTCACTCTGCAGGACGGCGGCGCTCCCATCACGGTGCGCATTCCACCCGGTGCCGATGACGGAGATCGGCTACGCGTCGCGGGCCACGGAGCACCAGGGCCCTTTGGTGGAGCGCCGGGTGATCTCGTTCTGGCCATCCGCGTGCGTGCTCATCCGTGGTTCGAGCGCCGCGGAATCGATCTACATCTTGATCTGCCCATCACCGTGGCTGAAGCGTATCGCGGTGCAAAAGTGCGGATCCCCACGCCGGAAGGCGACGTGACCCTTACGGTCCCGAAGCGCACGCAGAGTGGTCAGGCTTTGCGCCTCAAGGGCAAAGGGGTACGGCGCAAGAAGGAGTTGGGTGATCTGTTCGTCCGCTTCCTGGTCAAGCTACCCGACTCAGACTCGCGCGACGTCGAACAGGCCATCGACGAACTCGAACGACACATGAAGAAGGATGTGCGCGAAGGGATAGTGCTGTAGAGCGCAACCGCAGCAGTGCCGCGGCACTGCCCCGAGCAACGTAGCAATGGTTAACTGGCCGGGATCCCGTCGCAAGCGACCACAGCCGTGACCGCGTGTTTGTGCGCTGTAGTGCAGTTGCAAGGACACAGGCCTATCTCGGAAGACCCTCCCGAAATGTTAGTCGCGTACCAGCCACCGTAGGCAGTCTGAGAGACACAGTCGGCAAGAGTACCGACGTAAGGAATCACGTATTTTGCCCCGTTCGACGCCGTGAAGTAGAGCGCGAGCTTGGCCGGATTGAGCTTGTAGTTCGGCATGATGGTCAGCATCATCAGGCAAGACTTGTCGCTCTCTTTGAACGGATCGATGTTCACCGTGGCGCACCCAGGCACAACGGCAATGTCTGACCGACCGTAACAAGCTGCCACCGATGTGGTGGTGGTCGTCGTAGCGGTAGTCCCGCCGCGAGCTGTCGTTGCCGTAGTGGTGGTCTGCCCACCACTCGAAGGCGTGAGGGTGCTGGTTTGACCACCGCCGCCTGGTACCAACGCCTCATCGTCGAGAGCTTGTCCGCCACAAGCCGCCGCACCAATCAGCAGCAAGCAAGCAAGACCGTGCCCATTGCCGCGCCGTCTAGATTGCCCAACCGCCTGCCACGAAATAGACGCCATATGTCACCGCCCTAGGTAAGCACCCAGTCATCATAGCTGACTTCGGCCTCGCGCGCTGGGCTAAAACCCGAGATGCTGGCTGCTCATCGGATCGATTCCACAGAATCGAGGTACCAAAGCTCTCAACGGCCGTTGGCAGCTTCAGTGAAGACCGGAGCGAATCCTCCCCCTAAGGTCCTGAAATTGGTGGTTTGACCGTGGTAGAGGCGGGCCGCAACCAACTGAACATCGGTGTCGTACACGAAGCAACGGAGGTCGAGTTTGAGCGAGACGACTGCGCCTTCTACCTCTATGTGGCGCTGACTCGGGGCTACGATGCGTTGAGCCACGTAGTCGCGCCCTAAGATTTCCTCGAAAGTGGAACGGGTTAGCTTGTCGCCGCGGTAGGCGGCTTTGCCGCCATAGCCGCGAATAGGCTTCATGAACCAACGCTTGCGATCCGCCCAGAGTTGAACTGCGTCGCGAGAATCGACGAGCTTGGTCTCGGGAATATGGGTGAGGAGCAGATCTGAGTCACCTTGGGCAAGGTTGGCAGCTCGATGCAACGCCAGGTCGCGTAGGGTAATCAAATTGCGCTTGTCGGCGTACAACGCGTGGGCCAGCGGATGCGGAGTGACCACGACGCCGTCGGCGAGGTAGGCTTGCCGCAGCGCGGCGTGGTCCGGCTCCTCGAGGTAGAAGTCCACCAGACGGTTGTAAACGAGATCGATGGGCTGTCCTTCGTAGAAGACGCGGCCAGATTCAAACCGCAGCTGGTCGGGACCGACAATGAATGCCTGCAGCCCGGCGCTGCGAAACAGTTGCCTAAATAGCAGGAACTCCGAGTGCAGGAACTGTCGCTCGGGATCGTCGTCGACAATTGCTACCGTGCTGAGCAACTGCCCCGGTCGGGCAAGATCCCACTCCCTCCGAAACATGTTGACGAATTCCTCAGCGAGTGTCTCGAGTCGCTCACCCGCGGCCACCAAATGACTCATCTCTTCACAGCATGATTGTTGCGCCCGAGCCAAAAGCAGATTGAGCAGTGGCCCACCGGCATTCGTGTTGATCTCGATCAGGGCTGGTCCCTGCTCACCCAAGTGGAAGTCGTACCCGAAATAGACGCCGTGTTGTGCCACCGGATGTCGAGCGATGTCCGGCGCACGACTCAACACGACTTCGCGATAGGCAGGCGAGTTCGCAAGTGCATGGATTGCCAATACGACGTCGTGCATCGTTCGCATATGCTCACGCGACACGAACACGGGCACTGCAGCAAAGAGGCTCGACTCGGCCCAGGGCGGTAGCGTCACGCTGGCGTCAGCAAGGAGCCCTCGCGTCTCGCGCTCGAGCGCTGCGTGATCGATGCTGATGCAGCGGCAATCGCGGTTGAGGATCTCGGCAAACGACTCAGTCATGGGAGGCCAAGGTAAGGATTGTGCCGCGTGCCGGCAAGGGTAACTAAACGCTCGATGCGCCTGCAAATCCTTGGCAGCACAGGCTCGGCTCAAGGTTCGGCGGCGTCTGCACTGGACAGTGCACGCGCGAAGGCAGCCAAACGCCGAGGCCGCGTCAGCCGCTCTTTGTCGGCTCGCGATAGCTGTTTTACCGCGTACTCTAGCCGCAACGCCTCGCCCTGACTGCTGCAGCGTCGCTGGGCACAGAGCACGAATGGTCCACGGCCGCGTGTGTACTTGGCGCCTCGCCCTGCCTCATGGACCGCAATTCTCGCGGCCACGTCGCGGGCAATCCCGGTGTACAGGCTCGCATCGCGACAGCGCAAGATGTAGACGAACCATGGAGACGAAGCATGCATGCCGAGCGTACGGCCGAGCCTGCCACGAATAGGGTGTCCCGGCACCCGTTCCAAATCAGGGTGACTCGAGAAGGCCGACCTTCAACGGGGTTTGGGGATTGCAGGGTTGACGAAAAACGCGGATCCTTTGGCTGCGCATTCGCGCTCACCATGAATCGATTGACCCAGACTCGCCGCATGAAGGGGAGCGCAAGAGGGAGGCTCCATTGCAGGCGGTCGCGCTGACCATCGCGCTTATCCTGCTCCTTGCCACCAATGCATTCTTCGTGCTCGCGGAGTTTGGAATTGTGAAGGTCCGGCCCTCGCGTGTCGCTGAACTTTTGGATGAAGGCCACCCGAAAGCGCAGTTGCTGACCAGAATCCAGGCCAACCTCGATGAGTATCTCGGGGTCTGCCAGGTCGGCATCACACTGGCAAGCGTAGCCCTCGGAATGGTCGGCAATAGCGCGATCGATGTCGCCCTCGGAGAGGACGAGTCCGAGCTCTGGCGCCGTGTTTTGGCGATCATCGTGTCCTACGTAGTCGTCTCTGGCTCGCACATCGTGCTCGGTGAGCAGGTTCCAAAATCGATTGCCATTCGCGTCGCGGACAGAGTGGCTCTCGTTTGTGCCACGCCTTTGTACCACTGTCGGCAAGTCTTCTGGCCGGCGCTGTGGGTGCTGACGCACCTCACCCAATGGACCTTGAGCCTGTTCTCGATGCGTCGTGCCACCGACGAGGAGACCCATTCCGAGGAAGAGCTGCGCATCATCCTGGAGAACTCCCAAGAGCATGGCTTGCTCAGTTTTCGGCGCTTGCTCTTCATGGAGAACGTGTTCGATTTCGGGGAACTTGCCGTGCGCGATGCCATGCGCAGCCGGTCCGTCGTGCGCTGCGTCGACGCCGATCTGCCATACGAAGAGAACCTCGCCTTGGCGCGAAGTACCCGCTTTACCCGCTATCCACTCGTCACCAAGGATCAGCCACGACCTTTCGGTCTCGTGCATCTGAAGGACCTGGTCTTGCGTACTTCCGACACTACCCCGGATCTGCGCGCTCTGATTCGCCCGATTCTGACCACCACCGAATCGACACCGCTCGAATCGCTGCTAGCCGAGATGCAGCGTCGACGCATTCACGCCGCCATCGTCAACTCCAGCGAGGGCGAATGGACGGGCTTTATTACCCTGGAGGACATCGTGGAAGAGATCGTTGGCACCATCAACGACGAGTTCGATGACGAAGAGCCCGTGCGCTTGGCAGACACTTTGTGTGCGGATCAGATCTTCCTCGACATGAACAAACCGACGCCGATGGCCGCTGTGCGCTCGGCGTTGCGCCAGCTACCTGCGGGCATACTACCGCTCCCAGCAGAGCAGTTGGCGGACGCGATTGAGCACCGCGAGCAGTTGGTAGGAACTTACGTCGGCCATGGCATTGCGATGCCTCACGCGCGCATCACCGGCCTGCTGCGGCCGCTGGTGATGATCCTGCGGTCTACCGAAGGGATCCCCTGTTCTGGGACGTCTGAACTGGCTCACCTCCTGTTCGTCCTACTGACTCCCGCCGGGCAGCCGCGCGTCCATTTGCGTCTACAATCAACCATTGCTGGGATCTTGCACGAAAGTGAGTTCGTCAAGGATCGCTTGATGACGGCGGACACGCGGGAAGAGGTCCTCGAGGCCATCCGCACTGGAGAACAAGCGGCGTTGGACTAGCCCTGTCAGGGCACAGCTTCGGAATCGCCTTGCCGGTCAACGGCGTCGCGACGATTCTTGTTGCACAAGACAATCGCGCCGACAAGGTTGCTCGTCGACGCGATTGAGTCAATGCATCAGCGCTGCGCAATCACTGGGCAGCGACGTCACGGCACTTGTACTCGATGCCCGTGGTCACAGTGGTGACTGTCGTCGACTTCAATTGAATCTTGCATTCTTCGTCGGTCTCACAGCCTGCATCCATGCAGCGGCCATTCGAGCAAAGGCGCAATGGATTGGCAGTAGTCTTGCATTGCGCGTCACGCTCACAGCTCTCTTCGCAGGTGGGTACGGGGCTAGCGCTCTTATTGCATGTCGCCAGATACGACTTCAACGAGGTCATGCACTCGCGGTCCGTCGCGCATCCAACTCGCTTGCAGGTGTTATCGGCTTGGCACTCGTAGTAGGCGGGACAGTCCGAATTCGTTACACACTGCGGTGCGACACAGCGGTTACCGACGCACTTTGACCCCGTGTCGCAATCCGTTTCCGCGATGCAGGCAACACAGTGCCCCTCGGAGCACTTCGGACTGAGCGTCGAGGTGCAATTGGTGTCCGTGGTGCACGACGTCATCGCGGTGCAGACGTTGTTGACACAGCCGTAGTTGTAAATCGTATCGTTGCAGACGCAGCTGGGCCCCGCGGCAGTCGTGCAGTAGGATGCGTAGGTGACTGGGTCTGCCGCGCAATTGGTTTCGTAGCTGGTGCAGGACGAGGAACGCGACCAACGGGTGGTACAGCAGTCGGCCGGTGTAGTGCATTCGAGCGCCTTGCACAGGTTGTTGACACAGCTGTATTGGCTTTCTTTGCACACGCATTCCGGCCCCTGTGCGCTGACGCAGTAGCTAGACGTAGGCGAAGCGGCGCACTGCGTGTCGTAGGTGTCGCACATGCTACCCCGCTTCCAAGCATTGGTGCAGCAATCGGCTGCCGCGTCGCATTGGATGGCTTTGCATTCCTTGCCATTGGGGGTCACCTTGGACTCCGCAGGTTGACAGATACCAGAGAAACAACCCAGGCTCGCAGCGCAGTCTGAGGTGCGATCACAACTCTCGCCAATCTGGCTCGAGCCAGCAGTCTTGTTGTCTTCACTCTTCACTTCGCAGCCAACGACCACCAGTGTACTCAACGCAAGTGTGCAAAAGAGAACGCTCAATCGAAGCATAGTGACCTCCCACGCGCGGAACATGCGCTCCACGCAAACAGATTAGGCAACGAGCCTAGCCCAGGCCCAAGCCCATTGGAAGCCAGAATCCGGAGAGTTCACGTTACGCGCTACCTTGGTCACTCGTCGTAGCTGGGCGCCGCATTAGGCCTTCACTTGGAGTGGCCGCGGAGCGCAGCCGTCCCTCGTCATCGTAGCGCTCGAGATCCGCCACGATCTTTCTGATGGTGGACTGGCGCTCGTGAAATGGGCGAAAGCTTGACTTAAATCCTGCCAGGATGATCTTCTTGATGTCGCCGAAGGGGATCCCAATCTTCGTGTGAGCGAGCCACAGCTCCTTCGAGACGGTCGTGTCAGTAATGAGACGATTGTCCGTGTTCACTGTCACGCGAACGCCGAGGTCGAAATACAGCTTGAGTGGATGAGCATCGAGCTGCTTGACCGCACCGGTTTGAACGTTGCTCGATGGGCAACATTCGAGCGGCAGGCGGTGATCGATGACGTAGTGCAACAGATCACCGTCTTCGCGCAACCTGACACCATGACCTATCCGGTGAGCCCCACACACGTGAATGGCTTGGGCCACAGATTGTGGTCCATAGGCTTCGCCCGCATGGATCGTTGTGTTGATGTTGTTGTCGCGCACGAGCTGAAACGCCGCACGGTGATGCTTAGGGGGAAATTCGGCTTCCGCTCCTGCTAGATCGAACCCAACGACACCGCGGTTCTTGTACGCCACACAGAGCTCGGCCATAGCGTAAGAGGATTCTGGAGAGATGTTGCGGATCCCGCAGAGAATGAGGTTACTCTTGATCCCGTAGGTTTCGCGCGCCCGGCCAAGCCCGTCGAGCACCGCTTCGACCACTGCCGTCAATTTAACACCGCGCCGCGTGTGCAGAAGCGGTGCATAGCGCACTTCCATGTAACGAACGTTTTCGCGATGGGCATCCTCTCCCAACTCGAAAGCAATGCGTTCCAGACTGGATTCGGACTGCATCACTTGCAGCGTGATGTCGAAGCCGCGCAAGTACTCGACCAGACTGCCAAAGTTGTTGCCACAACCAATTACCTGCCTGAGTGACTCCTCGTCGTTGGCAGGCAGGTCGATCCCGTCGGCACTCGCCAGTTCCAGGATGGTTCTGAGCCGAAGTGAACCATCGAGATGCACGTGTAAATCCGTCTTGGGAAGGGACTGGAAAACCTCGAGCGGGACCTCAGGTGCCGACTGCTGACCGCGCGCTTGCTCAATCATCCTTCAAAGCTAGCGCGGATCGTTGGTTTCGGGAACGGCCTTGCCAAGCCGCACCTTTGCCGAGCCGCACCTTTGCCGAGCCGCGCCCTTGCCACGTCGAACCGGCCAAAAAGCCCAGCATGCGACCTTTGGTCAGCGCCACCTGCGGTACCATGCGCACACGTGTTGACATTGCCCTTCAGCATTGGTCATAACCCGTTCGATGAATCGTTTCTGTTGCAGCAGGCGCGTCGGGTTACTTTTGCTGTCTTTCCTTGCCGCGGCAACGGCCTGTAGCCGTCGCGTCGAGCCAAAGGATCGCAGCGCTTCAGTCGAAAATGCGAGTGGTACGCTCGATCCAGCAAATGCTGGTCCCGAAGCGACGCACAACCCCACTGAGCTGCGTCAGGTCAATCCAGAGGAGTTGTTCTCTGCCGTGCGTGCCTTGCGGCAGAAGGGAGTCGTCCTAAACGTTTGGGCTACCTGGTGCGAGCCTTGTCGCGGGGAGCTCCCCATGCTCTCGAAGGTTGCCAAAGCGTACAAGGCAAAGGGGATCACGGTGCTGCCGCTCAGCGTGGACGACGCTGACGGTCAAACCAAGATCCCCGCGATCCTCCGCAGCTTCGGCTTCGAGCCTCCCTACTATGTGGTAAAGCCGCCCATCGGTGACATGAAGGTGGCGCTTTACGAGGGTTGGCAGGGCAACATTCCCGTCAGCTTCCTGCTCGATAGCAAGGCTGAGCGACGCTACTTCTTCAACGCCGAGGTCTACGAGAACGAGCTGACACCCAAGCTCGATGCCATGCTCGCCGGCACCCTCCCCACGGGGCAGTCAAATTTCGCAGTTGCTCCGGGCAAGGAGCTCTGAGACGGATTCAGCTGCTCGGGTTCAAGTACGACACCAGAGCCGATGACCAGGATTCCATCTGCTCGGAGAGCCCGCGGAGCTCCGCCACGGGCACGAAATGGACGTCGACGAGTCCAGGATCGAGTGGGTGAACCTCAGGTGTGGCAAGCCAGCACTCGACGACGACTCCTAGATGCACGCGCGATACCGCGTTGACGCTCTCTTTGATGATGCCAACCGTCTCGAGCTTCTCGATGGTGCCACAGCTGACCTCTTCGGCTACCTCACGCGCACAAGCACGACGCAGGGTCGCCAACAGGTCAACGGTGCCGTTGCTGCTGGTCACATCCGTCACATTGACATGTCCACCAACGCCGACGGACAGTCGCCCATGTAGGCGGGTCTCGCCTCCCTTCGGCGTGCGCCGGTAGACGAGCACGGAATGCCCGTGCCGAAACACGACGTAGCTGACGAGCTGGCGGTAGGTCTCGTCTGTTTCGAGCCAGCCGCGCGGCCCCAACCAAAGTTCGTCGACGGCGAGCAACTGGTCGAAGACGTTTGGTTCAAGCACGGAGAATCCTTCGGCAAGGCTTAGGGCATCGACGTGGCGGGCCGTCAGGCAAACGAGAGTTTCGGTCATGCCGGGCCGAGCATACGAAGCGAGCCTGCCGCGGACCACCTGATTGGCGCACAAAGCCGAGATCACTGCGCAAAGGACAGCATTCGGAGCACTTAAGTTACGCTGACCGCTGCCGTTTTCGACTGAGCCGCCTAGCCTCGACTCTCGTTCCCAAGGTTTCTATGTTGGACCACGCTGAAACCCAGACCCTCCTGCAGACCTACCTCCAGCTGTCGGCCGTCGAGTTGCTCGCAGACGTGGGCGCTCGATTCGAAGTTGCGAGACGCACGGACTGGACGCCCGACATCACCAGCATTCTCGGCTTCGCTGGGACCAATATTGCCGGTTCAGTCGCGTTCTGTACCTCGACCGAATGCCTTGCCGCGTTGGCTGAACTCGGACAAACGAAGATGCCAGAAGACTGGTTGGGCGAACTATCGAACCAACTCGTTGGGCGCTTCAAGCGCAGGCTCGCGCCTCACGGAGCATCCTTCGGCCTTGGCACGCCAGTCGTCCTACTAGGTGAGCGCCTGCGCCTCGCCGCGCACGCGGTGCGCGATCGAGCAACGACCGTGTGTCTCGATTCGAACATCGGGCGGGTCGAAGTCTGGCTGGAAGTCGAGTTCCACGACGATTTTGGGCTCACAGCCCAACCCGAGGACGATGGGACCCTCATCGAAGGTGAAGCGTTGCTGTTCTAGGCAGTCACTGGCTGGTCGACGAATTTGAGTAGGCGCATTGGTCGAGGAGAGAGACATGGGTAAGAAAATACTGGTAGTCGATGATTCAGCTACCGTGCGGCAACAGGTGGGCCTGGCACTCGGGCAAGCAGGCTTTGACCTGGTGGAAGCGGTCGACGGCATGGATGGCATCGAGAAACTCAACGGCGTAGCTGGAATTGCGCTCGTCATCTGCGACGTCAACATGCCAAGGATGAACGGACTCGAGATGCTGGAAAAGGTGCGCGCAGAAGGCAAGCATACTGCCGTCCCGATCGTAATGCTGACCACCGAAGGCCAGCCGGATCTCGTGGACCGTGCGAAGAAGGCAGGTGCCAAGGGCTGGATCGTCAAACCGTTCAAGGCCGAACTCTTGGTCGCCGCCACAAAGAAGCTGACACAGACTGCCTAGAAAGAGCGTATGGCTTCGGCCAATCCCTGTGAAGGCCCACATCCGGGCGCGGCGTTGATAGAATCGCTGCAAAAGCATCGCGAGGCCATTCTCGCGAAGATCCGCGACGCCAATGGGATGACGGAACGCGAAGTTCTGGCAGTCGGGGAATCACTGAGGCTCATCGTGGACGAAGCGCGCGCCTACGTCACCGACTCGCGCAAGACACTGGAGGAGTTTGTATCCACCAGCCCCACCGCCATGCTCGAACGGCACAGCGCGACGATGAAAACCTTCATCAACACGATGCAAACGCAGGTGGCCACGCAGAGTGAGTCTGCAAAGCTTGCAACCAATCAGATCAATCGCATCGTGGAACTCGGGCGTGCCATCGACCGCGTCACGATGGAATCGAAGATATTGGCGCTGAACGCCAATATTCAAGCAAGGCGACTGGGAGTTGCCGGCGAGTCGTTCCTAGTGATCGCTCAGGAGATGAAGCAGTTCAGTGAAAGCGTCAATGCCGCCAACAAGGGCGTGGCGGAGCTTGCCGAGGGCCTACTGGGGGTTCTCCCACGCATCGAGTCCGTGGCATCTGACATGCGCAAGACCTCAGAGGAGTTTTCCACAAACATCAACGATCGCGTCGCAGCCGTTGCCTCGATCAATGCGACGATGAAGCAGCAGGTGGCCAACGGCATGGCTTCCGGAGAGACGCGCCTGCAGCAGATCCTCAAACTCTCCTACGACGCCTTGTCCCACCTGCAATTCCAGGATCCCGTGGCTCAGGGTCTTTTGGCCTGCGATGGCGACATGAAGGAGTGCTTGCACCTGGCGGAACGCTGGATGACCGAGGGCGACGAAGGCGTCAAGCAAGAGGAGTCAGCGAGCGAGTGTTCGGCCGACTCTTCAATTGAGGCTGGTGAGGTCATGTTGTTCTGAAGACGGTCACGATCGTTGAGCTCCGGTAGGCGGGAAATGACCCTGGTGATCGGCACAAAGCGATTCGCCGGGTTGCTGGCCGCCAAAGCTCCCGCTGGCACTGTACGGATGAGCGGTGCGAGGCCGAACTTGCGAGGGGCGTCCGGTGAAGGCATAGTTTCGGCCCTCTGGTACCTAGGAGCAGCAACGACCATGGCGCGAGTTACCGTCGAAGATTGTTTGGAACAGGAAGAGAACCGATTCGCGCTAGTGGTGTTGGCAGCCAGCCGCTGTCGCACGCTGATGCGCGGGGCACGTCCCTTGGTCAATGCCAAGAACAAGGCCGCGGTAGTTTCGCTCCGTGAGATCGCCAAGGGTAAGGTGCGGTTCCACCGCAATACCGATGAAGTCGTGCGCGAGTACCTCGACGAGGTCATCGCGGCATCGAAGATCAACTAGTTGTGACCACTCCGCGGCCGCGCTCGAAGGACGCTTTGAGCGCTGGTGGTGTGTCTTCGGGTGGGCGCGAGCCGAAGGTTGCTAGAAAATCCACCTCCGATGAAGTTGGGGTCTGCGAGATCTCGCTCGCAACTCTTGGACGAGCGGGTGACTTTGGATCGCTCGCGCACTACGCCGATCCCGCCTATTACCATTTGGCGTACCGAGATCGGCGACACGACGTCGAGTACTATGTAGCGCAGGCGCGTGCCTGTCCGGATAGACGCGTCCTCGAATATGGCTGCGGCAATGGGCGCATTACCCTGCCCATGGCGCAAGCTGGCTTGTCGGTCACGGCTGTCGATCTGTCGAAACCGATGTTGACCGACCTAGAACACCGGCTGACGCAATTGCCCCAAAGCATTCGCGACCGGATTCAACTGCGGCATGCCGATATGCGGTCGTTCTCGACAGCAGAGCGCTACTCGCTGGTGATTGCTCCGTTCAACACCTTGTTGCACCTCTACGAACCTGAGGAGTTCCTCGAGTTCTCGCGCCGTGTCCGAGAGCACCTTGCAGACGGCGGACGCTTTATCTTCGACGTGTCCTTGCCACAAGCAGAGGATCTCAGTCACGATCCGAAGAAGAAGCTCCGGTCCCCGGATTTTACCCATCCCGACACGGGGGAGCGGTTCAAGTATTGGGAACGCTTCGAGTACGACCCGATCCGCCAGCTGCTGGTCGTTTGGATGCATTTCGAAGCCAAGAACGGCAGTACTTCGTACACCATCCCGTTGGCGCATCGGCAGTACTTCCCCCAGGAGCTGCGCGGCCTGCTCGGTTGTGCTGGATTCACCAGTACTCAATTTTCTAGCGATTTTACTGCCGAAGCAGCGGGTGCGCACACGGATTCACTCGTCGTGGAGTGTCGCATTTAGGATTCTTCCAGACTCGCAAGCCGAGACGCGTCAGCTATGCGCTGACGAAAAGCCGCAAACTCTTCTAGCCGCGGCGAAGTATGCGGCAAGATGAATAGCTGTGTGACCTCGCCATTTGTTCTGTACGTCGCAACTTCGATGTAACGTGAGCGGCGACCGCGTCGGGACCGATTGGCGTTAACGGCCGAAAGAACCGCCTGCAGTTCTCCGCGCACCGCAGCAGAAAGGCTACAAATGCGACCTTCGGCGCCTGTCAGCCGCACACCGTCAGGGAATTGCCGAACAAACTCGGTCACCAATGCGTCGATACCCAGCCGGTGCTCTGCATGCGCGCCGCGAGACTGGAGGACATTCCCGTGGAGGTCGCCGAACGTGCCACCCTCATGCAGTTGCGCACAGGCCTCAGTACCCGATGAAGCCATGGCGCCCATGCGCATGGAAGTGACTGTCCCTGCGGTCGCGGCCATGATATGGGACCGCAGCTCGCGTGGGTCGACTAGCGAAGGTAGCGCGACGAGAAGCCGATGCTGACTCGGTTGCAGACTTGGCCCTTCGAATCCCTTCCGCAACAGCGCCAGTCGGACTCTGCCGACACTCGCCATGCGTCGGTCGACCTCGAGTAATGCGAGACGAACTGGTTTCGGCTGTTGCCTCAGCCAGACAACAAACTGTTCGAAGCACAGGGCTTCTCCGGGTTCGAGTGCGGGGCGTTTGACCCGGGCGCGCCTTCCCACGACGGCTGCCAACAGCAACGCTGCTGTGAACCCGACGAGCATCACGTTGATCCGATGCGCAAAGAGCAGCATGCCAGCCACCGCTAGAAGCAGGACGGCGCCTTGCCGAAGCTGAGCGCGATGATCGGCGTAGCTGTAGGCCTCCATTTGGCGCAAGGCGAACAGTGATCTCGCTACGACGAATCCAATCACGAGATCCGGCGTAGTCGCCAGAAGCCCCGGAACCAGCCAGGCCGCGATCGGCAGGACCAGTGCGACCAGAACGAAGGGATAGAGAACTGCGACCCGATCGAGCAATCGTCCGAAACGCTCCGCGATGAGGGGGCAAACGTGAGCACCAAGACGCACGAAATCGAAGTAGAAGACCCGAGTCCAGGCGAAACCCGCACCAAGCAACGGAGAGAAGGCGTGCATCGACAATGACAAGAGTACGCCTTCACCGCCCGCGACGCCGGCGGACAAGAGCACGATGGCGAGAGAGTCGATTTGCAGTGAAGCGTTGAGCAAGGAGAACTTCAAGGCTTGTTGCCAGGGGAGCCTGCGCAGCCCACCACGCGAGAACTCACGCCGTAGCGAACGCGCCGGCTTGGGCAGCCGCAACTGCTCACTCGTGCTGCTGGCAAACCACAGCGTCATGGAAGCACGCAACACTCCCGTCACGATGAGCATCAAGGCGAAGGCGAAGGCACCGATCTGCAACCATGCGATGAGGAGCCCGAATACCTCGAATAGATCGATCAGGACTATGCTTAGCAGGGGACGTCGTACCCTTGCCACGGCGAAGACGGCGGAATGCTTGGTGCGCGACCAGATGTCAAGCCCCAGGCGCAACCCGCAGGCGATGGCGTAAGCGTCGTAGATGGTGAACCCGCGAAACTCACGCGGTGCAAAGCACAAGAACCCGGCCGCGAGCAGCTGTACGAATAAGATGACGACCACGGCCGTCGCAGCCCAACGACTGATGATATTGGCGAATTCCGCGTCGTCGCGGCGTCTGCGCGCATCGCGCAACGCAATTCGCTGGGCTTCGAGAGCACCCCAATACAAGCTTGAGATCAGTAGTGTAGAATGCCGCAATAGTAGAATCGGTCCTAAGTACTGCGGAGAGAACACCTGAGCAAGCGCAACCACCTCCACGATGTGCAGCATCGTCCGTAGAACGACGCGTAGCGTGACGAAGCGGAGTCGATGGGCAATATATGCCACCGGTCGCCTTCCAAGCAACGCGTCTTCAAGCCGTGGAAGCCTGACGCTGCGGCGCTGCTGGCGCGCGATCCAAGCCTCGAGTCGCTTCACGGTTCCCCGTTTGTCGGCACTGGGTTGCGGTCCCGTCGCGCAACGAGAGACGGGAGACCACAGTGCCGCAGTTCCCGGTACGGCACCGTTCGAAACGCGCGGCGACCGCGACGCCCAGCCACGAGTTCTGCCACCATCAAAGCGATGCGATCGTCAAGGTCGCGAAGTTGAGAACGCTGCGTGACCATGTGCTGAAGGGACTCAGCTTGGCTAAGGGACATCGGATCGGCAGGTTCAAGCGCAGCGCGCACGGTCTCGCACAAGACGCGAATGCGGGTGTCCCGATCCATATCGACTATATCCGTTGCCAGGTGGCGGAACCGCTGTCGAAGTGCATTCTCGAAGGCGCGGACCTTCTCGTACTTCAGGCCCGAATTCCCGACGAAGTCGATGTTGGCGCCCAAATACTCGATCTGGTTGCAGGCACGGAAGACGCCTAGGTCGTCGCGACTACGCCCTGCCCCATTGAAATCCAAGTCGCGGCGCTTTTCCTGCTTGGAGGTCAAACCGAGCGTCTCGAGTCGAGCGTCGATCTCTTGACTCACCTGCTGTGCAATGGTCGCGTCAGCGTGGCAAAAGAGGATGTCGTCTCCGAATCGCGAGTAAAACCCGTCCGCAACCTTGGAACAGTACTCGTCGATCGATGATAAATAGAGGTTAGCACAGGGCGGTTGGATGGGAGAACCCGTAGGAACTCCGCGCGGCAAGGGCACGGCAATGTCGTCGCTACCCAACACCGGTTGCCGTATCGCCTCGACGACCAGTCGTTCGCTGATCCGACGCCGTTTGGGCTCGGGATCCGAGCCTAGGATGCGCTCAAGCTGCTGCCAGAGGGTCGATTTTGGTCCTGTGTCGATACTCTCGCCGTACTTTTGTACATCGCGACGCAGCACGAAGAGGCCGCGTTCCGTGAGCGGCACGCGCGCACGGTGTTCCTGCAAGTACGCACGCAGCGTCGCAATTGCCTTCCAGGGTGACCGACCCTTGCGGTACGAATGAAGCACCGGCAAAAGAAAGGGTTCGGAGAGCACCGACAAGTAACGCGCCACAACCGTCAACACGACGCGATCGAGGAGATTGGGTCGATGCAGAATACGGCGCTTGCCGTCGATGTGCGCCTCGACGGCTACGAGCGGCGAGTAGTTGTAGCTGCCCGAGGCCACAGTCCGTGCAAGCAGCTTTCCGAGTGGTTGCGTGCTACTTCGCAATTCGACCAGCGTTAGCCCGTGGACCTCGAGCCGATCGAGCCGACCACGGGCAGACCATTTCTTCGCGAGCACATCGAGCACGTCGCGGTAGGTGTTTGGGTCATCGAGGCGAGGGATCAAGCAGCGGACAGCGTAGCGGTGTCGGTAGCCCTACGACAAGCACCGAAGTAACTGGCCACCACGGCGGGGAATTGACGACTACCTTGCGTACGGTTAGGGTCGTCGAACGCAGAGAGCCGCAGCCCCTACTACGTTCGCAAACGAGCAACTCCGTTAGGCGTTGCGAGCCAGCCGTGGTGGTCAGGTGGGAAGCGTACCTGCTTCGCGCAGCGGCACAAGTCCCCAATTAGGGGGTAGTGAAATACACGTCGCCGCTGTCTGGCAGAACCGGCGCTCCCGGGTAGTTGACGAGACACGTCGTCTGGTTCTCGGTGGTGCACTTCGGAGAGAACCATTCCGACGCCCCTCGCTGGAAGAACTTCTGCCACATCATGGGGTCGGCCTTGGGCCAGGGGATGCCCAATACATTCAGGAATGTGATGATAGCGCTCGAGTTCGGATAGTAGGCAGCCGTCAACACATTCGAAATGTTGCTTATGCAGACGCCTGTTCCTGCGCGATTGAGCACGATGGCCTCACAGGGCGACTTTTTGTGTACGTGATTGTGCTTTGGCGCCGGCAGAGTTACGTATTCGCTGTCGCGATCTTGAATCGTGGCGGCCAAACAACTCCCGTCTGTATCTGCCGACGGAGTCCCTGCCGAACGAGTCGAGCGGTATGAACGCGTCACGAGCAACATCTGTTTGCCTGCGTCGATGACGAACCGATGCCGCAGCGATAAGAGCCTAATTTCGGACGGCGTAGTCGTTGGCGTGAAGTTTCTGCCCCCGAACGCCGGAAAGAAACGCAGAAAGATAAACGGGGGCTTCAGCTGTGCGTCGTTGGTCGCAAAGGTCGGAATCGTCGTACTGGAAGGAGCGATATAGGGCCGCGCCGCATCGAAATAGCGACTATCCGGTTGCGCCACGGGACAAGCCCGCGTGGGTGTACCCTTGGTCGTATCCCAAAGACTGTTGTGCGCATAGTAGACGATCGATCTCGGATCGCTCACCTTGCCGTCCGTAAAAACGAAGCGGAAGTCGAACTGGGTAACGCCGTTTCCGACGGGAAGTTTCGCTTCGGCAAGGCCCATCGAGTAGACAGTGAGAGCCGTTGGATTCGCCGTGTCGCAGACCAGCCAGGGCTTAGTTGCCGCGGCGCCGGGTTTGCCCGAACGGCATTCCACTTGCTTGATGGTCTTCGCCGGTGGCGCAAGCTGCGCCCAGGCGTCGTCGCCAGCCGAGGCACGAGTCGGATCCGGGTAGCGGCCGGTAACAACGGGGCAGTCGACATTGCCGTTGCAATCGTTGTCGATGCCATCGTTGCAGACTTCGTTTGTTGTTGGCACGCACGCTGGGCCACCTCCGGTACCGACGACGCCGCCCGTGCTGACGCCGCCAACACCGATGGCACCACCGGTAGCAATGGCACCACCGACACCTGTGGTACCAGCCGCGCTGACAACACCGCCCGTACCAATGGCGCCACTGGCCCCACCATTGGCCGAGGCTACGCCTCCGCTACCGCCTTGAACCGTAGTGGCACCGGCAACTCCGAGCGTCCCACCATTGCTCGACTGGCCCCCCTTCGCAGGTAGTCCTCCACTGGCAGGGGTGCCGCCCGTCGCAGCGCTTCCAGCAGCGCCAACGCTACTCGTACCCGCTTGAACCGAGGTCGTGGTACCACCCGCGGTGGTGCCGGTCGCGCCGCGCCCAGCAGTGCTACTCGCACCACCTCCAACGCCACTACCACCACTATTGGCTGCACTTGACTTGAGTTGGCTCAGGTCGCGTTCCTTGGGTGCGCAGGCTGCCAGCAATACAAACCCACAGCAGCCGAAGAACGTCAGATCTCGCACGAATCTAGGATAGACAGATGGCATCGGGCTAGTCTCCTCGAACCTTAGAAGCGAAGCGTGGCGCCCGCATGCGTGGGGCCAATATTGGCAATGATGGTCTGTGTTTGCTGCGCGGTTGTCGTCTTCGAGTTCCCCGTGAACAAGAGGTAGAGGCCGGCCGCGATTCCCACGGCGCCAACACTGAACCCAATCATGGAAATGGTGCCGGCCTTGGCCGCGTCTTTGTCGAGCTGAACAAAGGAGTCTTGCTCGGTCGCATTGCAGTAGCGGGTTTTGCAGTCGTCGAAGGCCTTGTCGGCGTCGGACTGCTTCGAACCGCGCTGTAGGATAAAGATTGTGCCGACCACCGCACCCACAGCGCCGATTCCAAGTGCGGTGTACGCCAGTGCGGGAGAACCGCCTTTGCTAGGTTGGTCCTTGATCGGTGAATTTGCGGGCGAAATGCCGACGCCGGCAGCAGGCGCCGCGCCGGGTTGCGGATTGGCAGTGGCGGCTGGCGCAACCGGTGTAGTTCCCCCGACCGTGGGCACCTTGAGTGAGATGCGCTCACGCTTGCCCTCGGGCATTGCAACCTTGACGATTTCGCCGCGTTGGCCCATGGAAGAAATCGCCAAGACGACATGGTTGCCTGGATCCACGGGAAACGGCACGCCAATCAGCACACTTGGGATCTCGCGGTCATCCATCGTGACCTTGCAGTCACTTGTGTGCACGCCCTCGAGGTTGACGGTGAGATAGGGCAAGCGCGACTCGACGATCGCCAATTCCTGCTGCGCCGCCTGCTGCGCGTCGATGAAAGCGCGCGGCGCGCCGGCTATCAACTGTTCACGACCAATCCGTAGATAGTACTCACGGGACTGAATCAACTGCCCCAACTTGTCCGCCGACCGCGCCATGTACAAAAGGTGTGGCAACGCATGCACAATGCTTTCAGCGCGATTGAGGAGATCCAAGGCCTCAGCGTATCGGCCTGCGTTGTATGCGGATAACCCAGCCTCGGCCGTGGCGCGCGCCCCGGCGCGCTCAGTGTCTGTCTGCGCAGACACAACGCCGGGGGCACCCAGCAGGACGGCGGAAGCAACCAGGGATAGCGAACCCCACTTTGTGAACCACGATGCCATAGCTTTACAAAGTAACACGCCCGGAACAGGGAACACCATTAGTCTCGCGACCAGAAAGGCGCCGGGGTGCTCCAATCCGACTGTAAAACGACGAGGGACCGTCGCTGCGAATGTCGGTCCTTGGTCCACCGGCCACATACATGTGGAAGGCCTGGACCAAGTCGCGCTAGAACGCGGCTGCCCATGCCTTCGACCTCACTGCGCACCCAGCATTTCACGGAGTCCGTCATCCGCAAAATGACGCGCGTCGCCAATGAATGCGGCGCGATCAACTTGTCACAAGGCTTCCCTGATTTCGATCCGCCAGCGGAACTGCTGCGCGCGCTGCACGCTGCGGTGGATGGCCCCTACCACCAGTATGCCATCACCTGGGGCGCGCAGAACTTCCGGCACGCTCTCGCCAAGAAGCTCAGCCGCTCGCTCGGTTTCGAGGTCTGTCCCGAGACCAATCTGGTGGTGACCTGCGGCAGCACCGAAGCCATGTTGGCAAGTCTCTTGAGCCTGGTAAATCCCGGAGACAAGGTCATCGTATTCTCCCCGTTCTACGAGAACTACGGAGCTGACACGATCCTTTCTGGCGCAAAACCGATTTACGTCGAACTGACGCCCCCTGGCTACGCTTTCGACCGCGAGGAGCTTCGTCAGGCGTTTCGCCAAGGCGCGAAAGCCATCATCGTGTGTAACCCGAGCAATCCGAGCGGCAAGGTCTTCACCCGAGACGAGCTAGGTTTCATTCTCGAACTGGCCAACGAATACGACGCTTTCGTCATCACCGACGAGGTGTACGAACATATCGTGTATGCGCCGCATCAACATGTATACGCAGCATCGTTGCCGGGTGGACGCGAGCGCGTGGTCATGTGCAATTCGTTGTCCAAGACCTACTCAATCACGGGTTGGCGCCTTGGCTACGTCATGGCAAATCGGCAAATCATCGAAGCCGTGCGAAAATCCCACGATTTTATCACAGTCGGTGCACCTGCACCGTTGCAGCAGGCGGCGGTGACGGCCCTCGAGTTCCCGGCTAGCTACTACGACCAGCTTCGCTCTGACTACAGCCGGCGGCGCGAATTGTTTCTCAGTTACCTGCGCCAGACTGGGCTAGATTTTACGACACCCGAAGGCGCTTACTACGTTATGCTCGATGTCACGCCGCTTGGCCACAACGACGACGTGGCCTGCAGTGAATGGTTGGCGCGCGAGATTGGCGTAGCGACCGTGCCAGGTTCCAGCTTCTTCGCAGGCGACGAACGGCGCTACGTGCGTTTTCACTTTGCCAAACACGAAGAGACGCTCCGAAAGGCTGGCGAGAGATTACTGCGGCTTCGCACCTGACGCGGAAAGGTTCGTCTGCCTTTGAGCGCGCGATTCGACGAGCTTACGAGTAAATACACGCTTGCGCTCCTGCAGTGCCAAATCGTCGGCAAATGCGAGGGCATCGCGTAGATCATGTTCGTCCTGGATTCGGAGGGTGATCTCTCGCAAGCGTACGTAGCGCTCCACTTGTTCATCGAACTGCTTCCGAGCAGCTTCGGACATCTGCGCACGTTGTTGCGTGAGCCGCTCAGTGAATGCTCGCCGCCGTGCATAGGATGCCAAATCGGATTCGAAATTCTGCCTTGCACGCTGCTCGATCAGCTGTTGAGTGAAGGATTTGCGGCGCGCGTATTCTTCGAGTGCCGACTGGGTGCATTGCACAGATTCGACCTCGGTCGAGGCGATCGGCAGGGGGTCGGCCTGTGTCGATGCGACCGGCGTGGACGCGCTGCTGATGGGCTCGTCTGGGCGCGGCACGTTATTCGCCGTCGGCAGCGCGGTTGGCGCCGATGCTGATTTGGAGGCGCTACCCGTCGCCATTGCCGCGACATTTCCCGGCTCAGGATCGGCCACCGCAACCCGGCCAAACGCCAACAACGATAGACCCACGACCAAAGATCCAAGCACCCGTTGCATGTCGCAATTCTAGCGCCAAGGCTGGCCGTTGGCGAGAGGTCTGACTGTCTCCAACCCTTGGCCCGAGAATTGCTCGTCTATTTCTGATGCCCCGGGCAACCCTCATGCTGGTGCTTCTGGCATTTGCATTCGCTCGTACCGCACTTGCCGCACTTGCACTTGCCGGGTTCGCACTTGGCGCCGGAGTCCTTCTTGTCGCCATCCTTGGGCGCCTCGGTAGGGGCAGCTGCCCAAGCGGCTGAGGTTGTCGCGAGCAATAGGGCGGTCATGGTCATGCGTGCAAAAGTCATATCGGGGTCCATTTCTCGCGGCACGTTTGCGCTGCGCACTTCACACCTAAGCAATCTTCGTTCCAGGCGGCGTAGTCATCGATCAACCGCTTATTCCGGGTGGAATCCGTATGTAGCCTCTACGCCCCAGCCGGACCTTGAAGAATATTCTTCAATCGAGATGCCGAGAATTCTTCATCTCTTCAACTGCTCTCGCGGACATCCGTCATCCGATCGATGCGCCGAAGTTCCGGAAACAACAGCGCCCAGAGCACGACGATACAGATCGAGCCGATGCCGCCGCACACCACGGAGGGGACCGCTCCCAACCATTGTGCGACAACTCCGGATTCGAACTGTCCGAGTTCGTTCGAAGCGCCGATGGAAAGCATGTTCACCGAGCTCACTCGACCACGCATCGAGTCCGGCGTGCTGAGCTGCACCACCGTGCCGCGCACGATGACACTCACCATGTCAGTAGCTCCCACGAACAGCAACGCTAGAAGCGAAAGCGCGAAGGACCTCGACAGACCAAACAGAATTGTCGAAGCACCGAATCCGGCAACGCAAGCGAGCATGACGACGCCGGCGTGACGCAGCTGCGACGTGGAAGCCAAGACGATGGCAACACTGACCGCACCTACCCCTGGAGCACTGCGCAGCAGCCCAAACCCCCAGGGGCCCACGATGAGGATCTCCTTGGCGTAGATGGGCAATAGGGCAACGGCCCCACCGAGCAGCACCGCGAATAGATCTAGGGACATCGCGGCAAGAATGACGCGCCGTTCCCAGACACAACGAAAGCCACCCAGCAAATCCTTGATGCCGCGCCCACCGCTCGGTTGCTGCACGATCACCGGACGAACGAACCCCGCGAGTAACCAAGCCAACAAGAAGCCACACGCCGCAGCGGCATACACCGGCAGGGGCGAATGCGACGCTGCATAGACAATGCCGCCCAGAATTGGACCGAGGATCGTGGCAGACTGAAAGATCGATGAGCCCCAAGCCACGGCATTCGGGAAGTGCTGTTTCTGCACCAACAGCGGACCGAGTGCTTGCGACGCTGGCCCAGTGAACGCTCGCACGACACCGGACAGAAGGAGAACTAAGTAAAGATTGATGGCAGTAACGTGTTGGGTTGCCCCAAGCAATAACAGCAGCCAATTGCAGAGCATGGCGCCAAAGAAGCAGTACCTTACGATGCGTTCACGACGTACCCGGTCCGCTGTGCGCCCGGTCCAGGGCACCAACAGGATCCCTGGCAGGAACTGCGCGAGTCCGGCCATCCCGAGATCGAGGGGCCTTCCCGTCAACTCATAGAGCTGCCAGCCAACCGCTACCGACTGCATTTCCGCAGCGGTCACCGATAGAAACCTTGCGGACTGGAAGTAGCGAAAGCTCGGGTAGGAAAACGCAGCGCGAGCCTCAATTGTGACGGGCATATTCATCGCAGTCCAGGTGTTTGCTGGGCCGAAACCTCCCAATAGCTCCGCGAACGACTGGTCGCCAGCTGCAACTTCTGCCATCACCAGGACCGACAACGCCGTCGTTGCACCCGCCATGAGCCACAGTAAGCTTCTTCTTCTCTTCCTGCCGATCACGGCGCTCTTGCCGACGTTGCTCAGTTGGTACGTTGGACGTAGCTTGCTCGGACCTTTCGTCACAAGGCGACGCCTAGTCTACGCGGCGATCGGCGTGATGTTTCCGATAGGGCTTTCAGCGTCCCTCGCTCTCACTTTCTGGAGCGAGCAGGATCGCACACCCATTCGACCCTTGGTCGTGTCGGGATTCTGTGCGCTCGGGTACCTGCTGACAGCGGCGGCATTGCTGCTCGGGCGCGACCTCTTGCGCCTGCTGTGGTGGCTCTCGATGCGACTCCGCCAAGTTCGGACGAGTGGCGACGCAAGGCAAGTCAAGCCAAACACTCGCTGCTGGTTGCATGTCTCGAGCTGGCTGTTGCTTGTGGTAGCTGGCGTCTTCCTTTGGTTTGGGCAGCGTGGCGCCGAACGAGTACCGACTGTACATCGCCTAACGATACCAATCCGCGCGCTACCCGGCGCATTCACTGGCTATCGCATCGCACAGTTGACGGACGTTCACCTCCACGGTCGAAGTGATCGGGGGCGCCTTCAACAATTGGTGGCACAGGTCAATGCGCTCAACGTCGATCTGATTGCGCTCACGGGAGATGTGGTCGATGGTCCTTTCGACGATTTGCGTTCCGAGCTAGCGCCCCTGGGTGAGCTGCGCGCGCGGGACGGGGTTTACGTGGCCATGGGCAACCACGAGAACTATGCTGGCGCCGATGCCTGCGCCGAAGAGTTTCGACGCTTTGGCTTTCGCGTACTTCTCAACGAACATCAGGTCGTCGCGCATGGTCTCGACCGCATCGTCATTGCGGGCGTTACCAATCCCCAGCGCGGTATGCATGGAGCCAAGTACACGGCCGTTCAAGGCCTGATTGGGACGATGCGGTCGAATCCGGTTGTGGCAATTGCCGCGGCACCCCAGGATACTCCGAGGATTCTGCTCGCCCATCAGCCAAAAAGCGTCGCCGACGCGCGGGGCCTCGGCTTCGACCTGGCTCTTGCCGGGCACACGCATGGAGGTCAATTCCTCCCCTGGAATTTCGGCGTAGAATTGGTGTTTCCCTATGCGGCAGGCCTGTACGTCGACGGGCCGATGCAGATCTACGTCAGCCCAGGCATTGGTACGTTTGGGCCAGCACTGAGGCTTGGTACAAGAGCGGAGATCGCCGTCCTAGAGCTACGGCCTGCCAAGTGAACACTTCACTACTGAGGCTTCAGCGCGACCGTGATTGGGACGAGCCAAGTAGTGGCACCAAACAATTGCGTTTCTGCAACGCTCACGTAGCCAGACTCAGCATCCCCACACAGCGTTCCAAGAGAATTGAGCATGACCTCGTAGGTCTGTGGTCCGCCAAAGCCCATGGTTACCGCTGAGTAGCCCGCGTTGGCCGTCGTGTCGCGTAGCACAGCAGTGCCGGCGGGAAGCGAACAGAGTTGATTGGTTAGTGCCTCGGAGTCGTACACGACTACGTCAGTGAAGACGGCGTAGTACTCTACGGCTTGGTCGAACGTGCAATTGCTGGTGAAGGGAAACGTCTCTGGTCCGCCGCTAACCGGCACTTCGTAGGTGTCCGGTCCCAAAGGCGTCAGGTAGGCAATTTCCACGCGCGAGGTATCATATTCCGTCAACAGATACTCTTCGCCGCTGCGAGCCGTAAATAGGATGTCGTCGAAACTGTCTCGGATGACAACGTCACTGGTGAACTTAGCCACGCAGTAGCCGCTCCACTGGGCAGTAACTTGACCCGAACCAGTAACACTGGCGTTGTTGGCGCCGTTGCTTGGCGATTCTGAGTCGCAGCCGAATGCCAGAAGACTCCCCGAGACGGCCAAGGACCAACCCCAAGTGTGCACGAGCCCATCGAATTGGAACATGGCGGCAACACTAGCATGTTCATTCCCGCGCGTACCAGCCACGCGATACGGGGGACGTCAAAGGCGCAGTCCAGAGGCGTTTGCTACTTAGCGGACGTAGCCCCAGAACCGCCGTCACCAACCGTGCCACCGGTCTCCATCATGACACCGTAGCGTACTGCCATGTTGGTCCCTCCAGTTGCAGAAGTGCCGCCGGAGCCACCGGTCGTAACGGGCTTGGTGCCGCCGGTCATGAAGACGCCGTATTCCACCACGCTGCTTGCTCCGCCGCTGGTTGGTATTGCACCTGAGCCGCCAGTAGCAACGGGCTTGGTGCCACCGGTCATGAAGATGCCGTAGGCCACAACGCTGCTGACTCCGCCGGTGGTCGCTACAGCACCAGTGCCGCCAGTAGCAACGGGCTTGGTGCCACCGGTCATGAAGACCCCGTAGAGATCCACACCGCTGTTTCCACCCGTAGCAGTCGAAGTGGTGGTGGAGGTAGTCCCTCCGCCCAGGGGCATGAAGACGCCATACTCGACGACTGAACTCATTCCTCCGAATGCTGACGCTCCCGAGCCGCCATTGCCGACGACGCTGGAACCACCTGTCGAGGTATTGCCACCGAGAGGAATGCCATATTTTGTGCCCATTCCCGACATGCCAGTGGAAGCGCTGCCAGCTTGACCGCCTTGGTCTCCAGCAGATCCCCCCTGATTGGCGGGGTTGGTTGATTCACCGCCGCAGCCGACCAGGGCGAGAGTCGCGCTCAGAGCCATAGGCGCGCCGAGCCGCAGCTTCAACCAATCCGTCCACTTGGGCAGTCTCGCCTCCGCGCCGGGCTGGCTTAGCTGAAGGAGGTACTCGCGCAAAAGTTCGGCATGAGAAGGCTGCGCCATCGCCCAAGCATGGCCCCGTTGGGGCCGTTGGACAAGGGGACGTACACCTCGGATTGACTATGTCGTGCAAAATCGCTGGGACACGTACTGGGCCAGACGCAAATCGCTAGCCGGAGCCGCTGGTTGGTCGGCGTCACGGCAATGACCTTTGGCGCCTGTCCTGAGTGGGCACGAGCTCTCGTCAACCATTGGCGCAAGTGCCGTGGCTTGCGTCAGCAGACATCAGCCAACGACGATTTGCGCAAGGCTCGGACAGTCCTATCCGAAATGCTTCGTCGCGACGCGCTATAGATGGAAGATGGGACGTCACACTTGGCTGGTTTGTGTGCATCTCCCAGATTTGGTTTGTCCGGCGTGGCGGCGGAGAGGGTCAGGTAGGCGATTCGTCCGCGACTCAGGTCAAGGACGATTCAGCCAAAAGAAGCGCAACTGAGTCTGCAGCAAGCCATTCTCGGCGTCCCCCTACTCGCATCCCGAACTGCTATGCTTCGGGCAATGGACCTGCACTTGTTCAACATTGGCGACATCCCCGTGCGCGTAAGCCTCTGGTACGGCTTGCTGCTACTTTATTGGTTCCGAGGTGGGGAAGATGCCAAAGGAACGCTACTCTGGGCGATTGTCGTCACAGTGAGTATTTTGGTGCATGAGCTGGGGCACGCACTTGTGGCACGCCACTATCGTCTGCGGCCAAGTATTTTGCTGCATGGGCTCGGCGGACTCTGCTACCACGACCGTGCTGCGCGGAATCGCGACGACGCGTTGATCATTGCCGCAGGTCCGGGTGCGGGATTGTTGCTCGGAGCGTTGACTTGGACCTTGGTGTGGCTTGGTCCTCCCATTTTGACAGGAAGCGAGTGGTTCTACTCCGTGGCCTCGATGTCGCTCTACGTGAATATCGGCTGGTCTCTCGTCAACTTGCTGCCCATTTGGCCACTGGATGGTGGACAGCTCTACCGCCTGTTCCTGTTGCGACTGTTGAAACCCGCACGCGCTGAGCAGATAACTCACTATACGGCACTCGTGCTGCTTGCCATTGCATTCATCATTGCTACAAGGACGGGCAGCACCCTGCTGGTGATGCTGGCGCTGTGGACGGCGTGGTCCAATATCACGGCACTGCGCGGTGACGGCGCTTCTGAGCCAATTCGCTCAGTAAACAAGGCTGCGGAGCAACTGCTCGTGGAAGCCAAGAATGCTTACACTCAGCAAGACTTCAAGGAAGCGGCGCGCGTTGGTCAGCTGCTGCGACACGAGGGCAACGTCAGTGATCGCGTGGCACGCGAAGGACTGCTGGTCTTGGGGTTGAGCTGTGCTCGCATCGGGGAACATGCCGAAGCGCTGACCTTTCTTCGCAGAGAGCCGGCCACGCCCGAAGTGGTGGAAGCACGTATTGAGTGTTTGTACGGGCTCGGCCGTGACGGTGAGCTCGAACAGCTGCTCAAGTCAGCGGATTTTCACCAACTGTCGCCGCAAAGGCGAGAAGAAATCCTGGGCATAGTTCGGCTCAGCGATGCGCAGTGAATTGTGTCGGTAGAGTACCGAACAGGTTGAACTTGCGCATCGTCAAGGTGGTACCGGACACACAGTACTCGACCTGGTCGCCGCCGGAGAAGGTCAGCGTATTGCCAAGGACTTCGCCGAGCGTAGGATAGAAGGCGCGACCTGCGCAAGGCTGTTGACTTGATAGGCCGGTGAGATTTCACAAGGTCATTCGTCCGCGACGTCCCACGACAACAATCCCCAGCAGCGACATGCCAAAAATGGCGTAGAAGGCTGCTCCTTCGGCAACGGCCGAACCGCTCGAGCGCTGGACTCGCTCGATGGCCGCAAGATAGACCGCCATTGGCATGGAGCCGACGATGCGCTCACCACCGACGTAGGTCGTCGGTAGACCTTGGAAACCAAGCGCCTCGAGACGCTTGAGGTTGTCCTCCACGGCGGCTTCGCTCGCTGGATCAGCCAAGCAAGCAGTGATCTCTTCTTCGGCCATGCCAACGTGCTGGGCAGCTGCCCTAACGGAGGCGCGGTCGAGCGATGGATTCTCGAACAGTACCTCGGTGAGTGCCGCGATGCGTTGCTCGTCGGGATAGAGACACGCTAAGAGGCGTGCGGCGTCGCGTGCATGACGATGGGTCCGTGGGGGCGCATGCAGCCGCACGAAATGGACACGCCGTGCCTGCTCTTTGCGTAGCTGCTCGAGCGTCGGGTAGAGCTCACGGCAGTGGCTGCAGCCAAGATCGACGAACTCCACGATCGTCACTCGTCCCGGTTGCGAGAAGCCGGAGAGCGCCGGCGGCACTGCCGTGGCAGGGCGAAAATGGGGCCAGAGCACTGGTGCAATGCCCGCAGCGAGGGCGAGTCCTCCCAGCGCAACGGGGTGTAGCCAGGGAGCCGCTGAAGTGTGCGCTTTGCCCGAGTTGACCAACAGCAGGACAACTGCTGCAACGACGGCAGAGACATCGACGATGACGCATAGGGGGCAGAAGCTCTTGAGAACGAAGGCCTGGATGACGAGGAGCGTGATGCCGCTCACTGCCGCAATGAGCGCGACCGTGGTTTCTAGTAATCGAATGAAGCGACCGCTATGCAACGTGGTCACGACGAGCCAAGCATAAAACGCCAGAAGGCCCAAGAGCGGCAGAGGAACCGAACCGAAAACCTTCCTGGCCGCAACCTTAGCGGCGTGACAACCAGTGGCACCCGAACAATAGGCAGGAGTGGCCCCGAGCGTATCAACGAGCAGCGCCACGGACGTGGCGATGGCCAGTAGGATGGCTAGCTGAGCCAAGAATCGTAGCAGTGAAGGACGCACCAGGCCGAAGATAGTACTTTCAGACGACTTCGGGGGAGCCGGATGACAAAAGCTCTGGTAAACCGGGACCATGACGAAACCGTTGCCAACCCGGGCGGACATCATCAAGATCCTAGGCGAGACAGAACGCCCCCTGCATTCGCGCGAGATCGCCACGCGGCTTGGGGTTGCCGAGGGCTCGTTGGTACGCCTCAGTGAATTGTTGGATCAGCTTTGCTTCGACGGTAGCATTCAACGGATTGGCGGCCATCGCTACAAGGCCCTTGCTCCCGATGCGCCCGGGCGTGAGGCTTGGGAAGGCCTGCTTTCGATGAACCAACGCGGGTTTGGTTTCGTCAACGCTGCTGGACATGATGACGTCTACATTCCGCCGGATTCCGTCGGGGCTGCGATGCATGGCGACAAAGTGCGCATCGCTGTCGTCAACCGCTCCAGTCGCGGACTCGAGGGGCGGATCTTGGCCATCGTGACGCGTCGAAGCAATCGCATTGCTGGGACGTTCCGTCGTCGTGGCAAGAGCACTTGGCTGGAACCGGACGATACTCGATTGCGTGGTCCGATTGTGCTGACCGACGTTGCAACCAAGGGATCAGCGGTTGCTAAAGACGGCGAGGCGGCCATCGTGGAAATCACTCGGTTCCCGGAATATCCCAACGAAACCCCCGAGGGGCGGCTGGTTGCCGCGTTGGGCAAGTCCGGCGATCCGAAGACCGAGGTGGCCAAAATCCTGCTGCGCGAGCAGATCGTCGAGGAACATCCGGAAGCTGCCATGCAGGAGGCCGAAACGATGGCGGCCAAGCTGCAGCATTTCGATCTTACGACGCGGCGCGATTTGCGCCAGGTGCCCCTGCCAACCATCGATCCGAAGGATGCGCGCGATCACGACGACGCAGTCTGGGTCGATAAGCGCGGCGATGGCTACCGCGTCTACGTTGCCATTGCCGACGTTGCCGAGTACGTCACCGAAGGCAGTGCGCTGGATGCTGAGGCGCGCGCACGCGGCTGCACGATCTACTTGCCGGATCGAGCCATCCCCATGCTTCCTGGCGCTTTGGCCGCTGATCTTTGCTCGCTGCTACCCGATCGTGAGCGGCTGTGTCTCTGCGTTATCGCAGATCTCGACCGCGCTGGCGAGGTCGAATCCTTCGAACTGGTCGAAGGCGTCATGCGCTCCGCGGCCATGCTCACTTACGAAGGCGTTGCGCTAAGTCTTGGGTTCACCGAAGAGGGGCAGCCGAGCCGTCAAGCAGAAGCCATGAAGCCGGGACTGCGCGTGCTGGAGGAATTGTCACGCAAACTGCGCAAACGTCGTTTGGCCAATGGGGCCCTCGATCTGGATCTACCCGAAGCCCATGTGATCCTCGATGAGGCGACGGGCGAACCCAAGGATGTGGTTCGGCGCGCCAAGGATCCAGGCATCAAGCGCGCGTACCAAATGATCGAGGAGCTGATGCTCCTCGGCAACGAGTTGGTTGCGCAATGGCTTAGCTCGAAGAAATCGCTGGCCGTGTATCGCGTCCATTCGACGCCCGATCCGGCGAAGCTCGAGCGCTTGGCGCAGGTGGCAAAACGCATCGGGCTCGAGGTCGATCCGCAAGATCTGCTTGAGCCTCAAGGCCTGGGACGTTGGCTGCGGCAAATCGCCGAGCATCCAAGGAAGCAGGTTCTCGAGATGTTGACGCTGCGCTCGCTCAAGCAAGCGGTATACGACATCGTAAATATTGGCCATTTCGGGCTAGCTTCTGACGCTTACCTGCATTTTACCTCGCCCATCCGGCGCTACCCCGATCTGGTCGTGCATCGCCTAGTGAAGGGCTTGTTGCGCGGCGGACGCCCCTCGAATGCGCCCGAAGCAGTCGAGCGGCTTCGTGAAGCTGCGACCCAATCGAGCCAACGCGAGCGCGCCAGCATGGAGGTCGAACGCGAAGTGGTCGATCTCTACCGCGCGCTGTTGATGCAATCGCACGTGGGCGAGACATTGAGCGGCGTAGTAACGGGAGTAACCGGCGGTGGTGTCTATGTGGCCCTCGATGCACCCTTCGTCGACGTACTCGTGCGCTTGGACTCCCTCGGCACGGATTCCTACGAACTCTCTGACGACGAGCTTGCGCTCGTGGGGCAACGTTCAGGCGACCGCGTGGAACTCGGACAGCGCCTCAGCGTGCTAATCGAGGAAGCCTCGATTTTGCGCCGCACCACGCTCGCGCGGCGTCTCGTCGGCAAGGGTGATAGCAAGGACAGAGCAGCGCGAAATGCGCGGCCTTCTGACAAGCGGGGCGCGCGTCCCGGCGAAAAGCCGAGCCCGCGTCCTTCTGACAGACGGGGCACGCGTCCCGGCGAAAAGCAAAGCCCGCGTCCTTCTGACAGACGGGGCACGCGTCCCGGCGAAAAGCCGAGCCCGCGTCCTTCTGACAGACGGGGCACGCGTCCCGGCGAAAAGCAAAGCCCGCGTCCTTCTGAGAAGGCGAGCGCGTCGCGCGTCCGCAACGAGCAGCCTTCAAGGCGTCCGTCGACCCGTCCCGAAGCGAAGAAGCCGAGCAAACCAGCGCAGAAGCCTGCGATGAAGCACGCGCAAAAAGCGCAGGGGCCCAAAGCAGGACCGGGGAAGAAGGGGCGGTAGTGGTGAAACGCGACGAAGCGACCCTGCGCGGCCGCTTTCGCTGCGATTCCGAATGCCGTTACCGAGCGCAGTCAGTCCGAGATTCGCCACGCGTACTCGAGTCACCGACGCGGCGCGTGACCTGCAAGTCAGGGAATCCTCTTGTCGCCTGTTTAATCGAGATCTACCATCGCACTTGACCTATCACTGCTACGATCACCCCGAGCTCATCCTGAGTTGTGTCGCCGAGACGGCAAATGAGGGTCGTCGAGATCTGTTGCCTGGTAACCAGTAGCTGCGCCACGAGATCCGAGAATTCCCGCGTCGGTGGACGAAGGACATTTGGCGATTCATTCGACTTTTGGGCTTGTCGCTAGGTGGCGCAACCTGGCCAACCCCAGCAAGCGCCAGCCAAGCATGTTCGAGTTTGCGCAAGTTCGGGCTACTCGACGATCTCCGATGCCGCCCTTTCTTCCAGTGCAACGCAGCAGGGGAACACTTTCGACGCCAAAAAGGCGAACGTGATGGGCCTAACGCAGTGTGTGCGGTCCATGCTGTCTTCTCTAACAGGTGTGGAGTGAGCGGCTGAGAGCCAACGACTCGCTACCTTGCCACCATAGGCCGCACTCAACCGTAGTGAAGTTCAGGCAGAAGTCCCTGCGAAGTGTTGCTCAGAAGCTCCCGTGCTTTGGGAGCAATACAGTCACCAGACACACCTTCAAGGAGACATCGAGCGAAAACAGGGAGACCTCGAAGCGTCGACTCCACAACGATAGTGCGGCGGCCCTTCGTCTTCAGCACAAACGCTTGTCGAAAGATGCCCCATCGGACCGAGGTGACGTCAACCCAGGAAATCCAGATTCGCCTCCTTAGCAGACTCTGGACAAGAATACCGTCGGAGCTCACCTCCATTCGAAAACGCCAACCACTCAGAACCATCCAAAGTCCGGGAAGACTGAGCACGCCGAAGACAATCGTCACAAAGAGCGGGGCGTCTGGAAAGAACAGCGTCGCGACCGCTGGGACAAATGGAAGAAGGAATGCGACGAATGCAATCACAGTGTTGACGAGCGGTATCTCAAGAACGCGTTCGGGTACGGACGAAGGCTTTTGCCTGCCGCGATTGACAAAGGCGCCGACAATCGCGAGAAGAATTGTGCCCGCGAGCGTCCCAATCGCCTCCACCCAAATGTCATCCATCGTCATCGATAACCACCACCGTTACCGTATCCAACGTCGAACTCTTTGTCCAGCCGCGCCGAACAGCACGACAGCCCCGTTCTAGGATCCAGAGCATCCTGCCGCCCCTCGACCCGTCGACGCGCATGCTGAACTGCCGCAGAAACGGCTCCCGCTTTCGGCGCTCGAAGCCAGCTTGACCGCCAAGAAATTGGATGAATGGGTGCGCGCGGCGCAAAGGACCGAGGCGGAAATCACCCTTCCCAGGTTCAGCTTCTCGTGGGGCGGGTCGGTAACCTCTTCTGTTTCTCATACGCAGCCAGAAGTTGGGAGAACCAGCTGTTCGCTGGTCGAGTCGTCAATCCGGTGGAGAGTTCGTAAGCCATCTCACCGAATGCTGTCCCAATACCCTGAACCGCTAGCTTGACCTTACGTCGACTGCCATTTGGCTGTAACATACGTAGTCTATGGCAAGCGAGGCAGAAGCATACGTGGCAACTCTCCTCGGCGGACATAAAGTACTGGGTGGAATCACCGAGGCCGCTGATCTCTTGCAGGCCGTGCGGCAAGGACTGCCTTACGCGTCACTTGAAGCGCTGACCGATGCTCTGGAGGCCGAACTAGGGGACGTTAGCGCGGTAATCGGCCTCGACGCCCGAACTTTGGCTCGACGCAAGCACGAGCGCCAGCTCTCGCCTATCGAATCCGACCGCCTCTATCGCGTTGCCTATGTCATCCACCTTGCCACATCTACGCTTGGTGGACTCGAGAAGGCCGGAGTCTGGCTGCAGCGAGACAACCGAACCCTCGGCGGTCATGCGCCACTGAGTCTGCTCGACACCGAGATCGGTGGCAGGCAGGTTAAGGAAACTCTTCTACAACTCAATCACGGGATCTACGCATAGTGCGCATTTGGTGAAGCTGTAGACGACCGTTCACCTACACCCGCTATCCCACCCAAGGACCAGTCATGTTTGAGGACGTTTCGATTCGCAGAAGCACACCGCAAGACGCGGAAGGTATTCGAGCGGCGATCGATGAAGTTGCTCATGAACGCAAGTACATTGCACTACTGGAAGCACCGACACCTAGTGACGTCGCGTCCTTCATTGCCCAACCCAACGTCGTACAAGTTGTGGCGCTCCATGGTGAGTTGATTGTTGGATGGGCCGATGTCCAGCGCATGCTATGTCCTGGCTTCGCACACCGAGGCAATTTGGGAATGGGCGTCACTTTGGCATATCGGCGATGCGGGATCGGAGAACGCTTATTTGCTGCAATCATGGACCAGGCTCAATTGATCGGAGTCACGCGTCTCGAGTTGCAGGTCTTTCGGTCAAATACTGCTGCAGTATCGCTATACGAAAGGCACGGGTTCCAGTTGGAAGGGACTCAAGTGCGAGCGCGCATCTTGGACGACATTGTCGATGATATCCTCCTCATGTTCCGATCAGAGAGCACGCTGGCTTAGGACCAAGCTACGCCGCCCTCACCTAGCGACCTCACTGTCACCTCCACGACGCCGTACGAATTCAACCGCGTGCGCGTCGTTGCCGCGCCGCACAGACACAAGAACGGCAGCTCGATCCGCGCTGAACGCGGCGGCTTAGCGCACCACTTCGCTCAGTTGGGGAAAGGGGCGCCGAGTGCTTCGGTCGAGCTCGGCGTCGGACGGCAGGTCACCGGCCGTTGAGGTGCTCCCCCCTGCCCAGCGCGCCAATCCCCCAGGTCGACCGAATCAGCCCCCGCGGTCACCAACGGTTCGGAGCGGGGGGCTTGGTTGTGTTGGGCAGCGGGCGTTCGATCGGGCGCGACGCTGGACCTGCAGGGGCACGCGCAGGTGCTTTCCGGTGGACGTCGTCATGCGTCGCGCTGCGAACTTCAACGTTGAGAGATGAAGGGTGTCGGCAGTCCTACCATCGAAGTACTGCGCAAAGCCGCGCACTGCGCACATTTGATTGTCATGCGATTGAGCAAGCCGTACGGTCCATTCGGACGAGTCTAAGTCTCTAGGTTCACCCCAGACCGGGCTTTGCTCCCAGTCCGGCGGAAAGCCCATGCTGGCGCGGCGGATCTGCGGGTACTCGCGAAGCAATTCGCGAAGCCTAGTGCCCCAGGCGCTCCCCACAGCAACCTTCCGCAGGCAGTATCTGCAAATGCTCAGTACTGCGAAGACCCGACCGCCATTGATAGTGACTGGCTTGTGCCAGTCTGGGTACTTGTTCATCTTGGGAAACCTAGGCCGGTATGCCAATTCCCGGTTCCACAGTCGTCCCTGATGTGCACAGACGTTGCGAGCGAAGTTCAGTGTGCGCAGCCAGCTCAAGAACACCTCGTCCGGCATCCCGAAGAACGCCGAGACATTGTGCCGAGTGTCCTGCTGGCTATCGTTGAGTAGACGCACCACTGAGCCGAAAGACAACACCTCCGTAGCCATCCAGATTGGAAGGTCGCGATGCACGTCGCCCTTTCGTGACGACTCTTGTCCGGAAACCGACCGTCGAGTTCGCCGAATCGTCTTTGGCGTTGGATCACAGCATACGGCTCCGTCGAATGGAACTTGTCGAGTTCGATTTGGCCGCGTCTACGGACTGTGGAGCAACATACCCGCAAGTATGTGGATCAACGTCTTCTCGAAAGCCCCTGTCCTCCCAGGGTGGAGTCCGTCCGAACTTGTCCAACTGCCGGCGTCAGGTGAGTTGGCTGCAACGTCCAGGTGAGTACGAGGTCCGCTAGTCGGCAGCAGTTCGCTACCACGGTGTGATCACGCTGCACCGGCCAAATAACCAGGATGAGTGTCTTGTCGCGAGTCATACCGCAGCCGCTGGATTCCAAAGCTGTTTCACTCGTCCCGATCCCCACCAGCGCAAACCAGCGCAAACCAGCGCAAACCAGCGCAAACCAGCGCAAACCAGCGCAAGCCAGCGTAATCTATCCCCCATGAAGCGCACCACGCTGAGCAATCGCGGGATCCACGGGGCCTCCACAAGCCTTCTGAACCTTACGCTTCTTTTTGTGCTCCTTGTGCTGTTCTGCACGAGTGCCGCTGCCGAACGCTTGCCATCCATGGTTCCCGGTGGTCGCGCCGTGACGGTGCCAAAGGACTTGATGCCCTGGGTCCCGTGGTTGGTTGACGGAATGGGCGAAGAGCTGTGCCCGAAACTCGGTGACAAAACAATTTGCCAATGGCCAGCGAATTTGCGGTTGGACGTCGACAATCAAGGCGCTGCCTTTGCGTTGAATGTAATGCTCGACGCGGATGGCTGGGTACCATTGCCGGGTTCGGCCGAGAACTGGCCGCTTGAGGTCGAGGTGGATCGCAAAGCCGCCGTTGTGTTGGCAAAGGACGGTCTGCCAGCGACTCGCCTTGTGCGTGGTCAGCATCAAGTTAGTGGACGCTTTCATTGGACGAAAGCACCGGAGACCTTGCCCGTTCCAGGCGCCGTCGCAGTGGTCGAACTGGCCGTGAAGAATCGCCCGGTAGCGTTCCCAAGGCGCGAAGAAGGCGGAGCATTGTGGCTACAGGTCGGTACCGAAGGCTCGGATCAGGCCCCCGAACGCACGGACATCGAGGTCATGCGCCGCATCGACGACGGAGTGCCGCTGCGCGTGACGACGCATATCGTGCTTCACGTGGCAGGTAGAACCCGAGAGCTGCGCTTGCCTCAGCCACTGCTTGCCGATAGCCGACCGCTCGCGTTCGATTCACCCATTCCACTACGCTTCGAGCAGAACGGAGACTTGGTCCTACAGATTCGAGCCGGGGAACATCGCGTCGAATTGGTGAGTATACACCCAACACCCCCGGCAAAGTTGGTTTTGCCCAAGCGCAGCCCGCCTTGGCCCAATCAAGAGGTGTGGGTCTTCAACCCAGCGTCTGCGTTGCGTCAAGTGGTGCCACAGGGCGCACCAACGATCGATCCGGCACAGACCAACCTGGTCGAAGAGTGGAAGAAGCTCCAGGCTTTCACGCTGACTCCGGAACGTTCGCTCACGTTCGAAACTACGCGTCGCGGTCAGCCTGAACCGCCGCCGAACCAGCTCACGCTGGCCCGGCAACTTTGGCTCGATCTGGATGGCCACGGCTATACGGTGCGCGACAAATTGACCGGGACCATGAACAAGAACTGGCGGCTGGAGTTGCCCGTCGCGCCTCTCGGGCGCGCCATGGTCTCCGGCATGGACACCCTTATCACCAAAAGCGCCGCGGGCGTTGCCGGCGTCGAGTTGCGCCGCGGCGCGATCGACCTGACGGCAGAGTGGCGATTCGAGCGGTCACTGCGCGAGCTGCCCGCGGTGGGTTGGAGCACCGATATTAAGCGCTTGAGTGCCGTGCTGAGTTTGCCACCGGGTTGGGAGGTGCTGCACGTGTCCGGCGCGGATACTGCGAGCAACACCTGGCTGTCTCAGTGGACGTTGTGGGGGTTCTTCTTCGTCCTCGTCGTCGCGATTGCTGTTGCGCGCCTCATGGGCACCAAATTTGGCCTATTGGCGCTCGTAACACTCGTGCTCTCTCACGAACGTGCCGGCGCTCCGACCGCGCTGTGGGTCATCCTGCTCGTGCTCTTGGCCTTGTTGCTGTGGGTGCCGAGCGGGCGGTTTCGCTCGTTGCTGCGCGTTCTGTGGTTGGCCTCGACGGTAGCAATGGCCGTTGTCGTGACCCAGTTCGTTGTGGAGGAAGTGCGCCACGCGTTCTTTCCGATCACCAATCGTGCCGTTGACCACAGTAGCTCGTCACTGCTCGGCTTGGCACCATCCGAAGACGTAGCCGTCGTGCAACAGGAGGTCGTTGCCGCAGCGGAGCGCGAGCCAAGTAGCGACAACAAGGAGGGTGGTACCGGCATGCGAGCCAAGGGTGACGAGGGCTCGATGGGCGTGCCCAACAGTCGCAAGATGTCGTCGAGTTTCGGCGGCGGTTATTCGGAACCTTCCGTCGATCCGGATTCCGTGATCCAAACTGGTCCGGGTCTACCGAGCTGGGTCTGGCGCTCGCTTCATCTTGACTGGAGCGGACCGGTGCAGCGCGATCAACGCCTGGGATTGTGGCTGCTATCACCGTTTTATTCGGGCCTGCTTGGCTGTTTGCGCGCAGCACTTGCGGCATGGCTCTTCTACCTCATCGTGCGCTCGACGCCGTATCAGAAGGAGCCACCCAAACAATCGTCACGTAGGCCCAGCTTTCGTCCACTGGTGGCGGCCGCGATGGGCCTCTTGACTTGGTGTGCGCCCGGCCGCGCATCTGCCGATGTGGATAAGGCCTTGCTCGACGAGCTCAAGGCTCGCCTGACGCATGGCCCCGATTGCGACCCCTGCGTCGAGGTATCCGCGTTGGATCTGGTTATCCAAAGTGAAACGCTGCACGCGATTGCAGAGGTTCACGCCGGAGCCGTTACGACCTACCAAGTACCGGGGCCGGCGCGCAGCTGGACACCGGCAAGTGTGCGGGTCGATGGAAGACCGGCTACAGCGGTGATTCTGAATGCTGACGGATTCTTGCACGTGCGCGTCGATCCCGGGCGGCATCGCATCGAGGTACAAGGCCCCGTCCTAGGCCAGGATCTCACCTTGACGTCCGGCACTGCCCCGCGCCATGTCACACTCAGCGCCAAGGGCTGGACAGTAGACGGGATCCGCGACGGCCATGTCGAAGGTTCGCTTCATTTTTCCGCCGACGCGGACACGACCAACAAAGTGTCGCAGGCAGATGCTCCGTCGCACGTCGCGCTGCCGCCTTGGCTCGAGATCATCAGGACCCTCGAGGTTGGCGTCACCTTCCGCGTCGTGACCAAGGTTTCGCGCATCAGCCCGAAGGGGGATCCGATCAGCCTCAGATACTCCTTGCTACCCGGTGAGGAGATCACCGAGGCTGGCGCCGTTGTAGAGCAAGGGCAACTCGTCATCACGATGGACCGCGATCAATCCGAGGCAACGTACAAGAGCGTGCTCGCCGCGCGCGCGAAACTGGATTTCGTCGCTGCCGCGGATCGCCCTTGGACCGAAGAGTGGCGGTTCCGCTGCAGCGCGCTCTGGCATTGCGATTTCGCTGGGCTAGCGCCGTACCAACAGCTCGACGAGGGGCTGTTCGCACCGCGGTTTCGCCCCTGGCCCAAGGAGCAACTCAGTGCATCCTTCACCAAGCCGGTGGCCGCCAGGGGAGACTCTCGCACCATTGACCGACTGACATTTGACCTTACGCCGGGGCAGAGGCTGCTCGCCGCAGATCTCCGTTGGACGGAGCGCGTCAGCAAAGGTGACACCGAAGTCGTACAATTGCCGGCTGGTGCCGTGGTCCAATCGCTCAAAGTGAACGACAAGGACGAGCCGATCCGCGTGAACGAGCAGCGACTCCAACTGGCACTGCACCCGGGCTCGCAGGACGTTCACTTGACGTTCTACTGCCCAGGCGGCCTCGGCAACTGGTTCGTGACGCCGACGGTCACGATTGGCGGCAAGGCCGTCAACGCCAATCTAACCGTGAATCTGCCGACGGATCGCTGGTTACTCATGAGCTATGGTCCGAGCTGGGGACCCAAGGTGCTGCTCTGGGCCTACCTGCTGCTCCTCGTGGGCGCCGCGTACGTCTTGGCCCGCTTGCCCAAGAGTCCGATGCGGTTCTGGCAATGGTGGTTGCTCGGACTTGGATTGACGCAGGTTCCGGTATTGCTGGCACTTGCGATCGCATCCTGGTTCTTCGTCATCGTCTTGCGCGGCGCGTGGGAACCGGGACGGCGTGTTTGGCGAGTGTTGTTCCGCCTCTTCGTCGCCGCGTGGACCTTGATGTTCCTCGGTTGTCTCACCGGTGTTGTCTACGACGGTTTGGTGAGCAACCCCGACATGCTCGTCAGCGGCGGCGGTAATGGATTGTCGCTCAATTGGTATGTCGATCGCATCACCAATGCGCTGCCAACGGCCAGGGTGCTAAGTGTGCCGATCGCGATCTGGCGGATCTTGAATCTATTGTGGGCCCTGTGGCTCGCCGCCAGCCTCGTCGGTTGGCTGCGCTGGGGTTTCGCTGAGTATTCGCGCCACGGCCTCTGGCCAAAGCCGGCACCCAAGGTTCCCTTTCCGCCGATGCACGTGGCGGCCGTTACCGCGACGGATCAAACCAGATCGGCGGAGCCGGGCGCCGAAGTTAGCAAGGGAACCGACCGCACTGAGGGCTAAGGGGCGTTCTCCGGACCGGTCACGATTGTAACGTCCGGCACAGATGCTGGGACTTATGGTCGGTTCTGCGTAAACACAGCACTTGGTCGTGCCACAGGTAGGTAAGCGCAATTCTGGTCGAATTGCTAGTTGCAGCTGCAACTAGGTCGCGTTGTCGCATCAGGTACGGGCGTCATCCCAGGTTGACGTAGAATCGGTGGGTCACGACTTGGCAGTTAGCAGTGCTACTGCTTCTCGACCCAGCGTTTCAACGCGGCAAGTTCCCGCTTCACGCCAAAGCCGACAAAGAGCATTAGCGGTTCCAAGTAAAATGGCGGGTCGAGTTCGAAGGTATGTTCGAGCTGGGTGCCACCGTTGGGTGCGTTGGTCAGGTAGTAGCGAGAACTGCCGTTCGTTTTGCCGCGTGCAAGGTAGAGCCTTAGCAGGCGTGGCGGGCCCCACTCTTCCACGGTGAGCATTGTCACCTTGCCACCCTGGTCCATGCGCACGCGCGTACCCTGGCCGATCGGACCCTCTGTCTCGAAGCTGCCGCTGCGGACGCCCGGTTTCCAGGCCTTGGCGTTGGCAAAGTCGATGAGCGTATCCCAGACTTTGTCCCGCGGCGCGGCGAGATGCAGGCTCGTCTTCCAGCTGTACATAGGAAGCCTCGTGCCATAACCGCGCGCGCATTGCAACGAAAGGCGCTTCAAACGACGGCAAATGAAGCGGTTTGCCGCGCTCGCCAAACGTGGCCCGGCATCACTGACCTGCCTACGGCTCGCGATAGAAGCGTGGTACGCGTCGCGACACGCTGGTCAACACTTCCCAAGGGATTGTCCCGATGTGGTCGGCAACTTCCGTAGCGGTGATGGTATCCGCACCAAGGGCGCCCTTCTGCGGGCCGAGCACGACGCACTCTTCGCCGACTCCGCACTGCGGGATGTCGGTGACGTCAATCATCGTCATGTCCATGCTGACGGTTCCAACGATTGGCGCTCGCTGGCCTTGGATCAACACGTGACCCGAGTTCGAAAGGCCGCGGCTCAAACCGTCGGCGTAACCCATGGGAATGGTCGCGATGCGACTCGTTCGCTGCGCAGTCCAAGTGGCACCGTAGCCGATGCTTTGTCCGGCATCGAGTTGCCGCGTCGCCACGACTTCCGTACGCACGCGCATCACCGGTAGAAGATCGAGAACCTGACCTGGGTTGGGGGACACCCCGAACAGCGAGATCCCGGGCCGTACCATGTGAAGATGCTGTTCGGGCCCCGCGAAGATGGCGGCACTATTGGCGGCGTGGCGCACCACGGGGGCAAATCCTGCCGCCGTGAGCCGCGCCGTCGCTTCGTCGAATAGTGCGCGTTGGTCGAGCATCGACTGCGCATCCCCGGAGTCCGCGCAGGCAAAATGAGTCATCAAGCCGTGCAGGCGTACCGCGGGGTAGCGTTCGAGGGCGCGAATGAGTGCCGGGATATCGCGCGGCATCATGCCGAGGCGCCCCATGCCCGTATCGAGTTTCACGTGAACGTCAATCGGCTCGCTCTCGCGATATTGCAGCTCTTCGGCGAGTGCTTCGACCTGGCCTGGGTCATGCAGTACGGGAGTCAATCGCTGTTCGACAACTTCGCCGAGGGCGCGCGTGTAGTGACCGCCGATGACCAAGATGGGAACCGTGATCCCCGCCTGACGGAGCTCAATCCCTTCTTCGACCAGGGCGACGCACACACCGGCTGCGCCCGCTCGTTCCAGGGTGCGCGCTACAGCCTTGGCTCCGTGACCATAACCGTCGGCCTTTAGTACCGCCCACACCGGTATGTCGCCGACAGTGCGCCGCACCACGTTGAAGTTGTGGCGCAGATGACCAAGGTTTACCTCGGCCCGGGTGGGACGGAGTGCATCTGCTGGGAGGGCTCGGGATGGGCGGAACACGCGGGGCTGGGTGGTTACGGAAATCGCGGCGGCTGGCGTGGACGACATATGAACCTGATGCTTCATCGGATACCGTCACCGCGGGAACCAGGACAAATTACTCGAGCAGGAATCTGGTCGGATCCTAGGATGGTGCACTTGGCCTTGCCAGCGCGCAGCCCAATTGCTCCACAGCCTTGGCCCCAAGGCAACCCGACCGTGACCCCGGAGATCGATGTTTGAGCACCGATCACCGACGATTTCGGCCTGCGGAGCAGACAATCGGTTCACTCTTCAGGATTTGGTCTTTTTCTCGCGGCCACGGTTGGGCTCGGAGCCACGGTTGCCCTTTGCCCTTCCCTGGCCTGCGCCCGCGTCGGGATCCGTGCCATCGGCCGGAGGAGTAGCAACTCCAGCGTCCAAGGGCTCTGGGTTGGCCAACGAGCTGGGAACCGGCGGGGGGCTCACCGCAGGAGGCGGGGCATGAGCGCTGGTGGGAGCCGGTGCGGGATTGGCGCGCACGGGTGGCGGTCCCGCATCGGAGTCGTCCTCCAGATGCATGGAGAGCGCGGCACCATCTCCGTGATCCAATGCGTCGATCCGACGCTTGCCATACTCGATACGATCGCGCGTCTGGCCTTGAGCGTAGCTCTCGACCCACTCAGACCAACAAGCCCGACGATGCGAAGGCGCGATGTGCTCATCGAAATCGAGCCGATAGCAATGCTCGAATCGCATATTGCCCTCGTAGATGAGCTGCACGCTTGGGCCACAGGCCTGCGCGGCTAATGCTGCGAGAGCAATGACGCCAAGCCTAGCGCAACGGGAGAAGCAACTGAAGGTCAAGCACGGATGAGAGTGCCGGCTTTTCTATGCGGCCGCAATCCCAACGGACGGGTCGCCATGGGGTGGCATAGGTTTGGCACGACTCACCGGCCCATCCGCCATTCCACGGATTCCACCATTCCACGGAATTGGCGCTGAGCCGCTCACCAGAACCAGCTAAGGCGGTCAGCGGTCAGTCGAATCTCATAAATCCCGATAGCCGCTAGCTGACGGCTTATCTAACTGGAAACATTGATAAATACTCTGGCAGCGCTGAGAAAGAATGGAGTCCTGGGAGACTAGGGTGGTGCTATGCAGCCCTCGTGTTCACCGGCTTGGTCCAGCCACAGGGAAAGCTTCTTGCCCGCAGTCCACGCGGCAAGGGCTTTCGACTAACCATTGCCCATGGTTTCGGCCCGCTAGAACTCGGAGAATCCATCGCCGTCAATGGCGTTTGCCTGACTGCCGCAATCTGCCGAACCGACCGATTCGAGGCGGATGCCTCTCGGGAAACGGTCTCACGTAGCAATCTCGGCAGCCTTTCGATCGGGAGCTCGCTGCATCTGGAGCGGGCGTTGCGCGTTGGCGACCGCTTCGGTGGCCACATCGTGTCGGGCCACGTGGATGCCATCACCCACCTTGTCGAGGTCACCCAAGCCGACGACTCGCTCGAACTCGTCTTCGAGCTGCCGAACCGCTTGCTGCCCTTCATTGCCGAAAAGGGTTCCGTTGCCATCGACGGGGTCTCCTTGACCATCAGCCAAGTCACGCCAAAAAGCTTCGGTGTGATCGTCGTGCCCCACACCCAGCAAGCGACCCACTTGGCCACTTTGCAGCAGGGTGCCGCAGTCAACGTCGAGGTCGATGTGTTGGCACGCTACGTCGTGCATCTCGCGCGCATCGGCGCAACATCTGCCGCTGAGTCCCAGGCAGATCCACTAAGTCGCGATGCGTCTCTGCAACAGGCTCTAAGAAACGCCGGCATCCTATAGCGCCTGCAACATTTCCCTTCACCATGACCCGACCCAAACACCCCACTCAAGAAGCCACCCGTCCGCTCGACATCGATCCCGGAATCTTAGGCCGCGTACAGACCGCGGTGGACCAGATCCAACAGGGAAGGATGATTATCCTGGTCGACGACGAGGATCGCGAGAACGAGGGCGATCTCTGCATGGCGGCCGATTGCGTCAGTGCTGAGGCTATCAACTTCATGGCGACCCATGGTCGTGGCCTCATTTGCCTGACGCTCACCGAGGAGCAAGTGGAGCGGCTCGAACTGCCCATGATGCAGCAGCCCGATCGCGCTGGACCGCCCTTGGGCACGGCCTTCACGGTGAGCATCGAAGCCCGCCGCGGTGTCAGCACGGGGATCAGCGCTGCCGATCGCGCACACACGATCCGGACGGCGGCGCACCCGCGCGCCAATTCCGAAGATGTCGTCGTGCCTGGTCACGTTCTTCCTCTAAGGTCACGTGATGGCGGTGTCTTGGTTCGCGCTGGACAGACCGAGGGCTCGGTGGATCTGGCGCGCCTCGCTGGGCTCAACCCCGCCGGCGTCATCTGCGAGATCATGAAGGATGACGGCACGATGGCCCGCATGCCGGACCTCGAACAGTTTGCCCAACAGCATGGTCTGCTGATCGTCACGATCGCCGACTTGATTCGCTACCGCTTGCAGGTCGAGCAATTGGTGCGACGGCTTGCGTCCGATCCGGCCGTGCTCGACCGTACCGGGCGGCCTTGGACGTTCCACGTCTACGAGGATCAGATCCACAAGGTGCAGTTCTTGGCACTGGTGCATGGTCAGATCGATCCAAGTTCCGCGGTCCTCTGCCGTATGCACGCCGGCTCGACCTTGGCCGACACCTTCTCGTCCACCAAGAGTGAAGGTCGACGCAACCTGTACGAGGCGGTGGACGCCATCGAGCAGGCAGGCTGCGGTGTCATCGTCTACCTGCCGCCTCACGGGAATCTGGTCGAAGAGCTCTCGGCCGTGACCGGCCAGATGCGGCTCGTGCGGGAGCCAGGCGGTGTCCAACCCGCCAGTGGCACCTTGAGGGACTACGGCCTCGGAGCTCAGGTCTTGCGTGACCTCGGCATACGTCGGCTACGCCTTCTAACCAACAATCCCAAGAAGATTGCCGGGATCCAGGGCTACGGCCTCGAGGTGGTCGAAAGCGTTCCCCTGGTGTCCATGAGCGAGCGGGGCTAACGTACCCGGAGCAACCCATGAGCCACGAACACCCCCTCAGCGATTCGACAACCATCAGCGGCGCCCTCGTCATCCCCGAGGGTGCAAGGTTTGCGCTCGTGGCCGCGCGCTTCAACACGTTTATCGTCGAACGCCTGGTCGAGGGCGCCATCGACGCCTTGATCCGGCATGGGGCCACCGCCGATCGAATCGTGACTGTCCGAGTCCCCGGGTCTTGGGAGATCCCCGCGGTTTGCAGTCGGCTCGCGCGCTCCAAGCAATTCGAGGGGATCGTCGCGCTCGGTGCAGTGATCCGAGGTGGCACCCCGCACTTCGAATACGTTGCCGCAGAGGTGACCAAGGGGATCGCGGCAACCATGCTCGAGACCCAAGTCCCCATCGGGTTCGGCGTGCTGACCACCGACAGCATCGAGCAGGCGATCGAACGCGCTGGCACCAAGGCCGGCAACAAGGGATTCGACGCTGCACTTTCCGTCATCGAGATGGTGTCGCTCGCTCGCGCCCTCGGTACGGCTGGGTACTGAGAAATGGGAGCAAGGACAACCGCACGCGAATCCGCACTGCAGATGCTTTTCGCCATCGACTCGACCGCAGGCGAATTAGACGACGTAGTCCGCGACTATTGGCGCGAAACCCCCGGCGATGCCGAAGGCCGCGCCTTCGCTGACGCGTTAGTTCGCGGAGTCATAAATGCGCTCGCAGAACTCGATCAGTTGATCGCAAGTGCTAGTGCCAACTGGCGTGTCGAGCGAATGACTCGAGTGGACCGCAATGTGTTGCGCGTCGGCGCCTACGAACTAGCACATTGCCCAGACGTCCCACGCCCGGTTGCTATCGACGAAGCAGTCGAACTTGCCAAGCGCTTCGGCACGGAAGAAAGTGGCAGTTTCGTCAACGGTGTGCTCGATCGCATTGCCGAAGACTGCGGGCGGAAGAACAACGATTCCGAGCGCGATCCAAAACGCGACCCAACGCACGATCCGGGGGGCGACCCAGGACGCGAACAGGCGGAGTAGGTGGAACTACGGTTCATTCTGCCGGCATTGCGCCGCCTAGATCTGGCCGCCACGGAAGTGCTCGTCGCCAGCCTGACCGAAAACGAACGTCCCGTACGGGGCCTCGCGGGCTTGTTGGACTGGCGAATGAATGGACGCATCTCAAGCCTGCTCGTCAACGGCTTCGCCACAGGTCAGCTCGGCGAGGTCCTGCTCATCCCAGGTAAACCTCGCCTGCCCTTCGACAAGGTCATCTTGTTCGGATTGGGTCACACATCGGCTTATGGCGACCGCACCTATCGAGCGGTCGTCGAGAAGATCCTTTCCACCTTGGAAGGGCTCAAGGCCCGCTCAGCCGTCGTAGAGCTACCGGGACGTCACCTGGGGACGATCCGACCCGAAGAAGCCGCCAATGTGCTGCTCGAACTCGCCACCAATCGGGGTGACCACGATCTTTGGACGTTGGTCGAATCGGCAGAGAGTCAGCAGCTGATAGCTCAGCAGGTCATTCTGGAACGCAAACGCGTTCGGCGATGAAACGCGCCACCAGTGGGAGGAGTTTCTATGCGCATACTCGTCACAGGGGCTGCGGGTTTTATCGGCTCCAACGTCGCGGACCGACTACTCGAGTTGGGTCATGAAGTCTTGGGGTTCGACAGTTTTGATCCGTACTACGATCCGCAACAGAAGCGACGTAACATCGTGGCAGCGTGCGCCCATGACCGGTATCAGTTCCTCGAGGGTGACGTCCGTGCGGAAAGTCAACTCAAGCAGGCCTTCGATCTGGTGCAACCCGAAGCTGTCATCCACTTGGCAGCTCGAGCGGGAGTGCGTGCGAGCGTCGAAGACCCGCTCATCTACACCGAAGTCAACGAAGTAGGCGGCCTGCGCGTGCTGATGGAGTGTCATCGTCGCGGTGACATCCCCGTTATCTACGCTTCCACCTCATCGGTGTATGGCAAGAGCAATATCTTGCCATTTCGCGAGGACGACGCGGCCATAACTCCGCTTTCACCCTACGCCGCAAGCAAGCGAGCAGGTGAGTTGATGGCCTTCTCCTTCCACGAGATCCATCACCTGCCGGTCGCAATTCTGCGCTTCTTTACCGTGTATGGCCCGCGCGGACGCCCAGACATGGCATTCTTCAACTTCACTACAGCACTGGTCGAAGGGCGCCCCATTCGACTGCATGGCGAACTGACCGAGCGCGATTTCACCTTCGTCGACGACATCGTCTCGGGAGTCGTTGGAGCCCTGAATTGGGTAACGACGACACGTGGATTTGGCACGTTCAATCTGGGCCGCAGTGAACCGGTCGTAGTTCGACGTGTGATCGAATTGCTTGGACATGCGCTCGAAAGGTCCCCCAGAGTCGAACTTGGCAAACTCGAGCCGGGCGAAGCCTTTCGCACCGCCGCTGACGTGACTCTCGCCCGCGAAACGTTTGGCTATGTGCCACAGGTCAGCATTGAGTCCGGTGTAACACGCTGGGTGAATTGGCTGCGGAACAGTCCCGAAGCGCCCTCGATCGCGGGACTCGCGCGGGGCTCGGGGAATTGACACCGACTCAACGCGGTGTAGGTGACTCACGCACCAGAAGGTTCGGCAGTTTTTGTCGGGATTTGGCCTTTGGTGGTCGAAGGGGCGTGACCCTTTTCTCGACGATCGCTCATTGTGCCGATAGCCTACACGCATGTTGGTCGTAGATCCCTGGCACTGGCTGAACAATGACGGCTCGTTGCCATTTCACGAGCCACGGTTGTATCGAAGGATCCTGCGGATTGCTCAGTTCATCGAAGCGGGCGGCCCTTTGCCATCGATGCATGCTCGACAGACGCTGCTCGGCTGCTCCAAGCGTCCAGGTGGAGTCGCCTGCGGCGGCCTGATGTGGGTGGTCAAAACGGACGAAGACGCGATCCACGCATTCTGTTCCACTTGCCAAGCCGATGAAGCGCTGATTCACAATTGGCAGCGGACGGAATGGGCCGATGGCCCCAGGGACCCAATGCCGGTGCAGGCGGTCACCGCTCGAGATCTCAACTAGCGCTTCACAATTCGGATCTGCCCGAGCATCAACCGATCGTTGGCGCGGTTCTTGTCGTAGTCGAGGACCATGCCATCGTAGGTATCACGCCTGACCGTCCAATTGAGGTTGTCTTCCTTGATGGTTTCCGTGCGCTTGGGCTTGCCCAGCTGCTCGATGACGGCCTCTGGCACCATCGTCATCAACACCTTTGGTGGAATGCCTCCGGCAAACACGCCCCACTTCTTTTCAGGACTGCCAGCCACGGGGCGATCGAACCTATGGATGACGATCCCCGACACGGCACCGTTCGTGAGTTCGAGCTCGATCCCGGAAGCGATGAAGCGGCAGTACTTGTCCGTCATCTCTTCACACTTGGTCTGCATGTGGCGCTCGACGGTTGCAACAGTCGAACCAAACCGAATTGGCCCGACTCCTGCCCCAGGCTCAACGGCAAATGCAGGACCTCTCGGTTGCAGTCGCGAGGGTTGCTGCTCTAAAGCAGTGGCCGACGGGGCTGCCGCAACGGCCACGGGTGCCGATGCCTTGGGCGCAGGCTCGATGACCTCGGTTTCCGTATCACGCGAGCGATTGAGCTTCGTCTTGCAGCCACTCGCAGCGGCGATCAAGATCACAAGCCCGCAACAGATGCCAATCCTGGTCGAGTTCATTGCGACCCGACTCTACCACGGCTAAAGAATGTGCAATCGAACTGCGCGCGAAGCGCTGAGGCACTAAGAGCTGCTCGACGCCGTCCGCCCGAACAGCTGCTGTCGCAGTTCGTGGATCACGCATTCGTCGGTTTCTGGCGGCATCCGCAGAGAGATGAGGCTGTCATCACGCAGGATCTGAATCTCGAGCTGACCAAAAGCGTCGCGGCCAAGACTGTTGCCAACTAGGTTGCCGGGCACACCGTTGACGCGCAGAAGGATGTCTCCACCCCTCAGCCCTGCCGAATCGGCGGCGCTGCCCTGGATAGTTCCCCAAACTGGTACGCCGCCAAGGATTGCCGCGCGCGACGCAAAATCTTCGTGGTTCGTCATGCCTTACCTTCTCGAGCCTCTGAGCAGTGGGCCTCATATACAAAAACCACGCCAATGGCATCTCCTGAACAATCAGGTATTTAGGCCTGCTCGTCGCGACTACGTCTCCACGTGGCTTCCATCAATGCAAACCAACCAGCGGATCTGGGATGCATGTGCGATATCCAGCCACCGTCCAATAGAGGCCGAGCCGGTCGACCAGCGTGCAATGCGCAGCCGCCGAACCTGGTTGAGGACCTTAACGGTCACTCCTGCTGGCCGTTTTCGATACGATGAGTTCCGCGTCGGAACCGCCCCGACCTCCCATTGGCAGTCCCGCCGTGGCAAGCAAGCGCACCGCGCCGCAAGGGCGGCTAGCATCGCAACACGCGCGCGGCGGGCCCCCACCGAGTGGTCCACCTGTCTCATTTGACGATTCGGAGTTGTCCACGCGACCAGGCGTGCTCCCTTCGAGTTCCGCCACGGTTCGCCATTCGAGACCACCAGCGGCGGATTCCACGCAGCGTGGGGCTGCGCGCACCGCACGAGATTCTCTGGCCCAGACCCTACGGGGACCGCACCCAGAGACTCGAGAGTACGCATCAATAGAAATGGTCGGGCGGACCCGCACCACGGCATCGAGTGACGAACCACCGGCTACCGTCCGGAGGGTGCCCAATTCCCTGTCGGCAATACGCGCCGCCTACGATGCGCTCGCAACGAGCGAACGCCCCCCACCAGCAAGGGGATCACTCGAGGACCCTGCAAGAAGACCCCCAGCTGCCAAGGTTTCCGCAGGCAGCCCAAAGCGGCGCTCGCCCGAGAGGGTTTCTGCAGGTAACCCGACGCTGCGGCTCAAGGTATCGACGCCAGCCATGCGCGGCGTGAGTTTGCCCGCAGCAGGCACCGCTGCACTCGGTTCGAATGTCATCACGGCGTCGGATGTCAATCAAGCAGAGTCAAGTGACCGGGAAGTCCGAGTCAAGGGCATCAATTTTACGACCGCTTTGGCTGCAATCCAGCTCCTTCACGGCCCGACTGCCCGCAATCGCATCGAGAAGGAGACCTCTGGCGCACTCGGTGAAGCTTTGCGCTTCGGCGGTATCGTCGTCGGTGGTTGGTACAGCATCGCCTGGTATCGTGAATTCTGGAAGTCGTTGCGCGACAACTTGGGCATCGACGAAGCAGGTGCGCGTCGCATTGGTCATCGTGCCGCCAAGATCGGCGTCAATGTTGCCTATCGTGCCTTGGCGCGCATGTCTTCTCCGGCGATGTTGCTTTCGATGTCGGCGCGCGCGTTCGGATACTACTACGAACCCGCGACCTTGTCCGTCAAGCAACCAGAGCCGAAGCGGCTAACAGCGGAATGGCGTGACTGCAACGGATTCGACGCCTTCATCTGGAGTGAAGTCGAAGGTGGAGCAACCTACTTCGTCGAAGCCACGGGCGTTACGAACGTGGCCTTCTCGATCATCGCAGGCGGTGGAAGCGCCAATTACATGTTGGCAACTGCCACTTGGCGCTAGTTGGTTTTCAGTTCAGCCTTGGCCAGATTTGACAGAAGTGACCCAAAATCTCGAGTCGGCACCGCGCTCGGTCGGCGCTTAGCTTCGCACTAGCGAAGAGCACGCTACTCGGCCATGCGAAGCGCCGCTGGCAGGGATAGCGGGACAAGTCGGGGTACCGTGGCAATCCTTACGACACCGACAGTGGCGCGGTCCCCTTCGAGGGTGAAAGGGATCTCGCGCTGCGTACCCGCCGCATGAATAACGATGGTACCCTGCACCTTGCCCGCGCCACTGCCTCGAGACACTTCGATTAGGTATTCCCCAGGCCTACCACCGCGCAACGCTAGACCCTCTTCGCGCTGACTCGTCACGGTCGTGGCAGAGATGACCGCACGCGTGGGGGCACCGAGCCAGGAGACTCGATGGGCATCTGGGTCGATGAGCGACAGATCCACATCGACCGAATCGTTGCTCTGCCAGTGGGCCGTTAGTCGTAGGTCTCCGTTCAATCGATCGACGGTACGAGGCTGCGCCAGCAACCGTTCCGTAACGCGCAACACGCCCTCGGTAACAGTTCCTCTCACTTCCTGAGACAGCTCCGTCTTGCCACCATCATTGAGGCAGCGCAGCGCTTCCGCCAGCGCCTTCTCGTCGTTGGGCCGGAACTCGGCAAGTGCCAGCGAAAAGCGGCAAGCACGCTCCGGCTGACCTTGCCAGCGATACAGCCGACTGAGGCGCTGTTGCGCACCAACATCACTGGGTCGTACATCGACGACACTACCGAGAATGCGAATCGCTAACGTGCGATCCCCGCGCCTCGCCGCGAGGTCTGCCCGCGCAACGAGCGCTTCGACATCGAGCGGATCACGCTGGCTCCATTGCTCAGCAAGATCGTTGGCTTTTGCCAGGTCGCCGCTCTTTGCGTAGAGATCGAGGAGCTGTTTGACGCCACCTCGCCGATCGGGATTCAGCATCACTTCGCGTTCGGCAGCTAGGATCTTATCGTGACTTGCCGCCGAAGGCGATGTCTTGCCGATCATGACCTCGCCCGTGCGTTCCCAGATGCGGCGCATCGGAATCATGCGGCGCTGTGGTGGTGACGATGGCACGGGCCGCGGCGACCATGCCTCATCGGCGGCAATCGAGGCTTCTCTGCGAGCAGACGTGGCACCACTCGACTTGGCGGCTGGTGCAGCCGCGGGTGCTGCTACTGAAGGCGCACTACCCTCAAACGCTGCCGCTGGTGCTGCTGCCCCACCCGCACGCATGCGTGCGTTTCCTGCCTGACCGATCTCTTTCTTGGCTTCGGTCGCCTGGTATGCTTCAGGTTGAGACTCCTCGTCAAGCTCCGCCGAAGCCGAACTCGTGCCGCTGGCCTCGAGTTCCCCAGTCCAGACCTCTGACTTGCGTCGGTTGTCGAGGCCGAAGGCGTCGAACATGGCCTGACTCTCGAGCACGAGTAGCGACGTGTAGCGACTGGCAACGCTGAATCGTCGACTCAGTTCGATCGCTTCCGTTTTGGCTGCACCGTCACTGCGACGTTCCAGATCGGATATGCGCGTCGCCGCGTACAAGCGTGGAACGAACGCGTTGCTCTCCCCCGCAACTGCCCGCACTTCGACGGAATAGCGTTGTTCGAAGTCGTGATCGTCTGCACGACCTCGTAACACGACGTCGCCACGAACTTCCGGACCAGTCAAACGTCCGACCACGAGCAGTTCATCACCAGCAGCGATGGTGCCAATTTGCTCCGGCGCCACGCCAACGACACCCGGAGGCAACTCGATCTTTGCATCGACTAGTCGCGTGCCGAAAGTTGCGGCCAAGGCGGCATAGCTCGCCCGAGCTACGGTGGTTCCCGGAACGTACGGCACTACCACGCCACGACCCCCACGCGCCAAGGCACGCAGACTCTCGAGGTCGGAATCTGCACCAACGGCAACTGCCACAACGCTTGCTTCAGCCGCTCCGATGCGTCGAAGCACCTCCTTCGCGATCGTCGCCGGCCGCGTCGGACCGGCCGTAGGAGTCCCGTCCCCGACATAAACGACCTGGCGATGCACGCTCGATCCGTGACCAAGCGCATCCAAAGCCGAGTCGATGGCGCCGGCCAGATCAGACGCCCCCTCGGCAGACTGCGTGAGCAGCCATCGCTGCGCAGATTCGGATGCCAGCTTGCCACCGTTGAGCAATCCATCAGGCCAACGTCGGCATTCGCTATCGCACGCCAGCACGACGACTCGACTGTCACTAGACAGCTCGCGAATCATTCTCACCGTCAACGCCGATGCACGACGTAAGCTTTCGCCAATCATGCTGCGACTCGTGTCAACAACGAAGGCGTATGCTTGCGGCAATTGCTCGGCTGCGCTCGGCAGTCTGGGGCGAAGCAGCAGGGCAACATAGGGATTCTCGCCAACCGCCTTCGGTTGATGCGCCCACGCTACTAGGTCCTTTTGGTCCTGTGGCAGTTCATAGTCCACGACCAAATCACCTCGCGGCTGAAACTGCCGTTCCGAAAGGCTAAAGTTGGCAACATCGCTCGACGCGCTGGACAACTTGCCGTCGTAGCCAATGACGGTTGGAGGACGGCTTGCATCATGACCGCGCATCTCGAGAGCGAAGGAAAAATCTTCGACTCCGCGTAGGTCGCCTGCCTGTCGCGGTAGCGGATAGCTGTAGCGTCGCGCGCCCGTCGATCCCGAAACGACTTGAGTGTAGGAGAGTACGATGCGACGCGACCCTTGTTTTGGGATCGGATAGATCCTAAGCTCGAAGCGATTACCGCGTTGCCACTCGAGCAAGGCGGGATCGCGCCAAGGACCTGGCACCCATATGATCTCGTCACGGATCTGCGCTCGCAACTGGGGTGCCGCGTGTACGATGCTGCCACGCCAAATGGCGCTGGCGCGTTCACGATCAGTGAAGGCGCCCTCGACCAGTCGGCCATCAACCTCCAACGCCAGGCGCTCGATCTGTGCGTCGGCTGGCAACGGGAAGCGGAAGATCCCTTCGAGCACATCGTTAGTGTCGTTGGTGAATGTCTCATCGATTTCCGTCTTCGCAATCGCGCCAACGATGTGAACATCGACGTGGTGGCGAGTGAGCCGTACGGCGTTATCGCGTTCACTAGTATCGCCGGGTTTCTTGGCCCGCAGCTCACCGAGCCCGCGTGAAAGCTCGCTCTCATCGAGCTTCTCGCCGACGGACTCATTGTCGGAAATGGCGTCACCTATCGAGCGCGAGTATGTCACGCTGATGCCGCGGTCAGGCTTTATGCGACCAGTTGCGCCAGCGCGCAGGGTTTGTGTGTGTTCGTCTCTATCGTAGAGTCGCACGCGTCCACGCGTGACCTCGACCAGGGCGTGGGTAGAGTTGCTGGTAATGGCACATTTTGCGCGATCGAGTTCGACGTGTCCCAAGGGAAACTCGACGACGAGTTTCCCTGCCTCGGCTTCATCCGTTTCGACAGCGATGGTACCTGCTTTCAGTTCCAGAAGCGCTCCGCCATCTCGTGCCAAGACAACGACTGTTGCGCGATCGAGCGCAATGCTCCCTCCGCCATCGAGAACGAGCCTTGCCCGAGCCCGGCTATTTGTGCGGACAAGTGACCCCGAATCGACGCGCATGCCGGTTTTGGCGATACGACAATCCCCTTCGTTTCCGGCGCAGATCTCGACACGGCTCGTTTCATCGGGGCTTTCGACCTTCACGACGTTACCGCGCAACGAACCAGTCTCAGTGCTAGAACGCCACGCCTTCTTCGAGGTTGGGCTCCACAACAGTATCACCACACCCAGAACTGCAGCGACAGACACCGCAACCCAGATGGCAACGTGTCGCTTGTCGGAGACCACACCTGGGGCGGGCGCGAATTGGGGGCTCGACGGCGCTGGATTGGGAGACGCTGGATTGGGAGACGCTGGATTGACCAGCGTTGGATTGACCAGCGTTGGATTGACCAGCGTTGGAGCGTCAGCCGCGTTGGCGGCGTCCGCGGTAGCCGCCACAGTGTTCTCGGAATTCTCTGGCCCGAGGGATGCCTGCGTCGTTGCAGTCGCGTCTGTCGCAGGAGTCGATGCCGCAGTCTGTGTTGGCTGGGCAACGACTGCAGCGGCTGATGGCGCTTTCCCAACTACATAGTCGTCCGCGGCGCGTGCAAGCAGACGAACAGTTTCTTCGGCGGCATGTCGCGCGTCACGCAGCTCGTCGTCGTTAGCGATTAGGTCCAACAGCTCAAGCTCGGCCGTCTTGTCGATGATTTCGGCAAGATGCGCGTCAAATTGGTCGCGTTGGCTACGGTCAGACATGGGATTGCTCCTCGCCTCTGGCGACTGCGGTCGCTCGGGCGATCGCTTGCGATAGTCGGGCCCTCGCTTCGCTCTCACCAATCTCCCAGAGCGCACCAATCTCGGTGTAAGTTAGGTTGCTCACGTAACGCAGGATGAGGAGTTCACGCTCTGTCGGGCGGAGCCGCATTAGGAGGCGTCGTGCTATCTCCGACACAGTGGGCTTCTGCGACTCTCGCCGTTCGACGACGGTAGTGCCCTGACCAAGCACCGCAGCTTCCTCTCGATGCGGCGCGGTCTCGAGCAGGTACGCACAACGGCGTCGGGCAAGCCCCAGAACCACTGAACGCACGGTTCGCGTCATGTCAGCTTTCGAGAGCTCTTGCTCGAGCCTTTCCCAAATGTGCGTCTCTGCTTCGCTCACAGACTCCAGATCGCCAAGCATAGCCAAGCAGTAGCGACCAACGATTTCGGCATAGAGCTCCCTACAGATGGTGGAAGCACCGTGAGCGTCCCCTGCCGCCATGCAAGCTCGGACTGGAGATTCTGTTGCGAAAACTGCGGCAAGATCCGCCTGGTTCGCTGGGCGTGTCTCGACAACGGGGATCCTAGCTGTGCCGTTCATTGGTGCTTCCATTCGGGTCAAGCCGCGCGTGACGCTTGAGCCTGTCCCCACTAACGCGTGTGGCAGCAGAATCTTACGCGTCGTTTCAGCCGGCGGGAACCGCCTCGAGGCATTCCAATCTCATGCAAATCGAGGACGCTTCGCCTTAGGCTCGCCGGCCCAGTCAATCCGCACGAAACGCGCTTGCCATTATTGTGGGCGGCTATTCGGCATCACTGGGCCATGAGACTTCGCGACTCCGGCGGAGCCTCTTCATCGGCCAGACTCAAAGCAGTTTCCAATTGTGCGTAGCTATCGTTCGGAACGTGGATGAACTGCCAAGCAGCTCGAATGCGTTCAGGTACCTGGTCTAGTCGATGCGAAACCACATGCAAGCGCAGCATTCGCGCGCGAATCCCATCGATAGGCTGAAGCTCGAGATCAGGGGGAAAGCGTAGTGCGACGTCGCCGGGCAGGATGATGGAACTGAACTCAGTCGGACAGGTAAAATCGCAAAGCATGCCAGCCACGCTGAGGTTGACGACGTCCGCTCCGACGTCGGTATTCGCCAAATGAATGCGCGCTTGAGTACCTGGAATGCATACACGGCGAAACTGTCGACGATTGCGCGGATCGAAGACCGTAGCGATTGCTGCGGCGATGTCACTCGCGGTGCATTTGGCGTCAAGAAACGCATGCGCCCCGGACATCGCGAGTTCTGCCTTGCGGCCCATTGAGGTTGCCTCAGATACTACGAAGATGTAGCCGATGTCTGCCAGACTGCATTGGCTGCGCAACGCGCCAATCCCGTCGCTAGTCAACGAACCGGTCAGCATTTCGTCACAAATGACGATGTCGAACACTCCGCTCTTGAGTTTCGATACGACCTCATCTGCCGATTCGACCTCGTCAATGATGAAATCCGGGGCCTCGGCGAGTGTACGACGGCGCAGGATGCTCCTTACGGCTTTGGAGTTGTGGGCGACGAGAATTCTACCGCGCGTCACTTTCGATTCCCCCATGCTCGTCGCCGAGACCAGAAGTCGTCTTCATTGGCTCTGGGCTTTCTTTGCTGTCGGTTTCGGTACGTCCACGAGGCCCCTGGACATTAGGGGCAGAAGCCCGTCTGTCGGACAACTCTTATGAACCGCCACGTGACGCTGCATGCAATCCTGGACTCCCAGACCGCCTAGGGCCCGAAGCGCTGCCAAGTTCGCGGACGGAGCGCCGCCAGATTCACGGAGTAGAGAGATGAGGTCATCGAGGGTTCGAGATGGGGCGTACTACCCAAACCTACATCAGCACATCGCTCAGCGTGGAAAGCCACCACAGCGATGACGATTGGCTCCTTTGGATTCCGCTGGGCGCGTTCGGTATCGAAGGAGTGGAGAATTTTGCGATTGGAACTTGAGCGGCCTCTCCGCAGGACGGCAGCGATTGGTGTTTGTCGCAACAGCTGCTGACGTCTGGGACAAGTCTCTGGATCTTTGCCGGTTCGACGTAGCTACGTTTGGCGCACCGCAAATGGGCGACGTGCGTAAGTAGGGCTCAACGCCCAACGGCATCGGAGACGGCATCACGCGATTGGTAAGTCCAGCGTGCACCATGGCTCCAACTTCTTTGCCATCGACCCGAACCGACCGGACAAGCTGTCCTGACCGCTGAGGCGAAGATTGATGCTCGCCTGGTTGAACTCCGAGTCCTCGGCGAGTCAGAGACCCCGACTGTTCGGTCCAACCTAATAGTTGGCATCGAGTGTAGCGAGAATGCTAAGTTGTCCCGGTGCAGCTACAGGCACGACGTGTACCTCCAAGTGGCAAGCGCCGGTGCTCGGGAGTGGTTCGTCATTGCCAATACACCCAAGGCGTTACACGCCCGGGCTAAACAACTGCGCAAACCCTATGCAGAAACGAAACGCCCCGCGGATCAAGCACGCGGCCGACATGCCATCCTTAACCGTCACTCTTGACTCGCCGTCTGTCTCAGGGCAAGAGTGCAAGGTCAGTCTGGGCTTTGCCAAGCCGCAGGCGAATCGCCCTTATGTCATCGGGAGCAAACTCAAGCGTTTCAATCGTGCCGCGTAGGGTTTCGTGATGCCCCAAGAATCTGGATCTAGAGCCACGAGGCGGCTTGAGCGACGCTTGGCGCGCCGCACTATGCCGTGAGCATGCCTTCGGTAACGATGAAGTCGATCACCGGCGCGATGCCTTGGTCCTGCCGGATCGAGGTGAAGACGAAGGGCCTGTTGCCGCGCATGCGCCTGGCGTCCTGCTCCATCACCTCGAGACTGGCACCGACATGCGGTGCCAAATCGGTCTTGTTGATGATGAGCAGATCACTCTTGGTGATCCCTGGCCCACCCTTGCGGGGGATCTTTTCGCCCCCAGCCACATCGATCACGTAGAGCGTCAAGTCCGAGAGCTCGGGACTGAAGGTCGCACTCAGATTGTCCCCCCCCGACTCGATGAACATCAGGTCCAGGCGCGGAAACGCTCGGGACAGCTCGTCTACGGCGTGCAAGTTGAGCGATGCGTCTTCGCGAATGGCGGTATGCGGACAGCCTCCCGTCTCGACCCCCATGATCCGCTCCGCGGCGAGCGCGCCCTGGCGTTGTAGAAACTGCTGATCTTCTTTGGTGTAGATGTCATTGGTCACGACGGCGATCTCGAACCGTTCGCGCATCGCGCGGCATAGGGCCAAGACGAGTGCCGTCTTGCCGGATCCAACGGGGCCACCGACACCAACACGCAATGGATTGTTGGTCATACTTCGTCCTCACGATCGAAATAGTCGACAGTGCTGAGTCTCGTGTTCTGCCGACGCAATGCCTAACCCGGGCGCAGCGGCCCCGATCTCATCGTCGCCGAGTTGCTGGGCCAACGCGATGCTCTCGGGGAGTTCACGTAGTACGGCGTTGAGTACGCGCTGTGCCGCCATGGGCCCGAGCGGAATCAAGCGCGCCAGCGCGCTAACGTGCGACTCGCCCCAGGCGTAGGCGTAACCCAAGGCGCAGACGGACTCGTCCATGGTGCAAGTCACTGCGACCCGTGCATAGGCTTCCGCGTAGGTTCGGGGCGTCCAATCGCCAGCGACGAAGACCGGAAACATTTCACCGAGGATGCGCCGCATCGCCGCAGCCATTTGGCGTTCTTGAGCCTGAATCTCCCGACTCTCTCGCGCCGCGAAGAGCCAATGGCTTTGACGGGCGGCTTCGCTTTCGTCATTGGCTTTCCAAGCGCGATGCATGCGCAATAATCGTGGCAGGTCCAAACGACCAAGTGCCTCGTGCAGCAGAGTCGTTAGGTATTCGATGGCGCTCGGCGGATCGACAATGTGCCCCTGTTCCACCAGCGTTTCGAGACCATTCGAATAGGCGAAACTCCCGGTCGGCAGACTGGGCGACGACAATTGAAAGACCCGAAGCCACACCGCTGCCGACGCAGTCAGGCCAGTCACCACCAGTTCCGGCGCAGCGATCACCGGCGCAAGCAGCTTGCTCGGTGGGGCATGGTTCATGATTGCCGCTCCGCGGTCGCCCGGGAGTACTCGATGTCTGGCGCGTCCCAGACGTGGTGCTGATACGCTCCTGGTTCGGGCTCGAATGGCATGACCACCGCGCCTACCCGAAAACCGAGCTGCTGCAGCATTGCATCGAGCACGTGGTCCGCTTGATAGGCGACGAATCCAGCCCCCACTTCGAGCGCCACATGTCGGTTACCCAAATGGTAAGCGGCGCGAGCGAGTTCCGCCCCATTGGGGCAGTCGACGCGGGACAGTCGTTCTGCCGTCGCCACCACGCGGATCGTGGTCCCATCGATTGCGCGCAGATTGTCGCCGTCGTTTAGCACGGTGCCCCGCGGCAATTGGACCGCTAGCTCGCACCCCGACACGGTAAAGGTGCGAAAGCGCGACTTCTGACGAACCCGATAGTCGAGTTGTACATAGTCGTCTGCGGCGCCCGGATGGATACATTTGGCATGAACGAGGAGCATCTCGACCTACTCCAGAATCCGGCTAGAAGAGGAAATATCGCTGCGCGAGCGGCAGTTCGCGGAGCGGCTCGCAGGTGAGTAGTTGTCCGTCAGCACGGACGGCGTACGTCTGTGGGTCGACCTCCATGTGTGGCAAATAGTCGTTGTGGACCATGTCCCTCTTGGTGATGAGTCGGGTATTTTTGACTGCCTCACAACGTCGCTTCAAATGGAGGCTTTCGGGCACCCCAGCCTCAATTGCAGCACGCGAAAGGAAGGTGCAGCTCGTCTGACCAATAACGGCGCCAAAGGCGCCGAACATCGGTCGATAGTGAACCGGTTGGGGGGTTGGGATCGATGCATTCGGATCTCCCATCGGAGCAGCGACGATGAATCCACCCTTGACTACGAGCGCCGGCTTCGCGCCGAAAAATGCCGGTCTCCATAGCACGAGATCCGCCAGTTTCCCCACCTCGACCGAGCCGATGACATGGGATACCCCATGGGCAATTGCCGGGTTGATGGTGTACTTGGCAACATAGCGCCGTGCCCGGAAATTGTCGTCGTCGCTGCGATCCTCGGGCAGGCTGCCGCGTTGCAACTTCATCTTGTGGGCGGTCTGCCAGGTTCTCAGAATCACCTCACCGATCCGACCCATTGCCTGTGAATCGGAGGAGATCATACTGAAGGCGCCGAGATCTTGGAGTATGTCTTCTGCCGCAATCGTCTCGCGTCGGATCCGCGACTCGGCGAAGGCCACGTCCTCCGCAATGCTCGGGCTCAAGTGATGACACACCATCAACATGTCGAGATGCTCGTCGACCGTATTGATCGTGTAAGGACGCGTGGGATTGGTCGAAGACGGCAATACCGCGGGGTTGCCACATGCTCGGATGATGTCGGGCGCATGTCCTCCGCCCGCACCCTCGGTATGGTACGCATGAATCGTACGTCCCTTGAGCGCGGTCAGTGTGGTCTCGACGAATCCCGATTCATTTAGCGTATCGCTATGGATCGCCACTTGAACGTCGAACCGCTCGGCGACGTTGAGGCAGTTGTCGATGGCGGCTGGAGTCGTGCCCCAATCTTCGTGCAGCTTCAGACCGATCGCGCCGGCGCGGATTTGCTCGTCCAATGCTTCGGGAAGGCTGGCATTGCCCTTACCGAGAAACCCCAGGTTCACCGGAAACGCCTCGGCGGCCTCGAGCATGCGCGCCAGGTTCCAAGGACCCGGGGTGCAGGTGGTCGCATTCGTACCCGCCGATGGCCCTGTTCCACCACCAATGAGGGTGGTTACGCCGGAGCTTACGGCTTCGTCGATCTGTTGCGGGCAGATGAAATGGACATGGGAATCAATGCCACCAGGCGTTACGATGAGTCCTTCCCCGGCGATGATGTCCGTTCCGGGACCAATGACGATGTCCACGCCGGGTTGCACGTCAGGGTTGCCGGCTTTGCCAACACCCGCAATGTGACCCGCACGGATCCCGATGTCGGCCTTGACGATCCCACGATGGTCCAAGATGACCGCGTTGGTGATCACGAGATCCACCGCGTGCCGATTGCTCGCCTGACTTTGGCCCATTCCGTCACGAATCACCTTGCCGCCGCCGAACTTGACCTCCTCGCCGTAGATGGTGTGGTCATGCTCGACGCGGATGAACAGTTCCGTGTCCGCCAAGCGGATTCGGTCACCCGTCGTGGGACCGTAGAGTTCCGCATAGGCGCGACGTCCCAACTTGCTCATCGTTCCTCCAGCTGTCCCATCACGGAACCGTTGAACCCATAGACATGCCGCCTGCCTCGATAGGCAACCAATTCGACCTCACGCTCCTGCCCCGGCTCGAAACGAATCGCAGTGCCCGATGCAATGTTTAGGCGGCACCCATAGGCAGCCGCTCGTTCGAAGGTGAGGGCAGCATTGCATTCGTAGAAGTGATAGTGTGAACCGATCTGGATCGGACGATCCCCGGAATTGGCGACCAGAATTCGTCGCGTCGGCATCCCTGAGTTGATTTCGATCTCGCCTGACTGAACGATGATTTCTCCGGGGATCACTGGCTTCCTCTCCTCAGCGTATCGGGTCGTGAACGGTGACCAGCTTGGTTCCATCGCGAAACGTGGCCTCGACCTGCACTTCGGGGATGAGATCCGCAATACCGTCCTGGACGTCGTCGCGACTCAGGATCTGGGCCCCTTCATGCATCAGTTCGGCAACGGTCTTTCCGTCACGTGCCCCCTCGAGGATGGCAGCCGTGATCAGCGCAATCGCCTCGGGATGGTTCAGTTTCAGTCCCCGAGCCCGGCGTCGCTCGGCCAGCAACGCGGCGGTGAAGATCAGCAGTTTGTCTCGCTCTCTCGGTAGTAGCTGCATAGGAATCGTCCTTGGGCGAGCTAGGCGGCCCAGATCCTTGGCCAATGGTTTCCGTCAGTACCCATGATTTGCCGACAGCAGTTCCAGATCTTGCCGAGTGCCGTTTTGACAGTCTCGGCGGACCGACCCATGGCGCGAAACACCGTGATTCCCTCGAGCTCGGTACCGCTCCAGGCTAGGTCGCGCCCCAACTCGTCCTCGACGCCCGTTCGCACCAGATCGACCCATTGCGATTCAGGGACCGCGACGACGAGGGTGCCCAACACCGAGTTACCGCACAGTCCCCAAGGTTGAGCTAGCAACGGACTGCCTCCGAGGATCCGCAGACGCTCACTGAGTAGAGGAACGCCGCGACGGCATATCTCGAGGTGACTCGTCAAGTCACCGGCCAAGAACCGTTCATGCGCCGCAGGCCGCCCGAGGCAGGTGATTTCCCAACCGATGAACGACGCATCGTGTTCAAGTTCGACCCACGTCTGCACGATCCCGCGGGCCCCGTTAAAGACGATGCATTCTTGTGGCAACCATTCGCAACGTGCCGACGCTCTGACGCGAATCCGCGTCATCAAGCGACAATGCCGATTCTCACTGCGATACAGTTTGGTGGCACCAGGCGTAGTCACCAGGCAACGACTCCCGGGTCCGACATCGAGCGCTACATGCAGTTCGTCGCCCTGCACGACCCCCCCAGGGGGGTGGAGCAGGTACACGTGACAGGTCCCGTCGGATTCGGGATAGAATGCCCGCTGCACACGCAGCGGTCCTTCGTGCCGCACCCGACTGAGGTTCGAGCGCCCGCGAGCTTGGGTGATTCCAAGCTCGATCTCCCCTCTCCAACCGCTGGTGGCCACAGGCGGAAGTTCGTTGGCTTGTGGTTGAGTAGCAACTCGGTACATGGACTGCATCTTCATACGACGAGATGGCGGGTCACGAGTTCGTCCGTGAGGTCCGCCATGTTGCCGTCTGCGACATTGCGACCGCGATCCAAGATCATAAACTGCTGACCAACCCGTCGAGCAAATTTGAGTTTCTGTTCGACGAGCAATATGGTCAGCCCTTCCTCGCGCAAGCGGATCAGAATATCGCCGATTTCATGCACGATATTTGGCTGAATCCCTTCGGTCGGCTCATCCAAGACCAGAAGCTTCGGATCCAGCGCCAACGCTCGGCCAATGGCAAGTTGCTGTTGTTGGCCTCCAGAAAGGTCGCCGCCCCGACGATTTTCCATCGACTTGAGAACGGGGAAGAGCTCGTAAATCCGCGCCGTTGGATCCGACGCCCCCTTGCGGCGACCGAGCAATCCGAGGCGCAGATTCTCCCCGACTGTCAACTGAGGAAAGATATCGCGTCCTTGCGGCACATAGCCGATGGCAGCTTTCGCGCGTTCCCACGCTGGCTGCTGCTCGAGGGCAATCCCGTCGAACTGGATCGACCCACGCTTGAGTCGGACGAGCCCCATGATGGATTTGAGTAGTGAGGTCTTGCCAACGCCATTTCTGCCCAACAAACACAGGCACTTGCCCTTCTCGAGCGTGAGCTCGACGTCCCAGAGTGTGTGACTCTCACCGTAGTATTGGTCGAGGTGGGTGACCGATAGCATGACTATTCTCCCAGGTAGACCTCGATGACGCGGCGATCGGCTTGGACTTCTGCCAATGTTCCCTCGGCGAGGAGACGCCCTTCATGCAATACGGTGACGCAATCGCTCTGCAGACTGCGAACGAATTCCATATCATGCTCGACGACGACGACCGTGTGCCGCCCGCGCAGGGATCGCAATAGGGTCGATGTCCGTTCGACTTCGGCCCCGGTCATCCCCGCGACGGGCTCGTCGACAAGCAGCACTTTGGGATCCTGAGCCAGCAACATACCGATTTCGAGCCACTGCTTTTCGCCGTGCGACAAGGTGCCGGCCACGATCCGGCCCTGGTCGGACAGGCCGACGCGCTCGAGGCACTCGTCGACGCGCGCGCGATCGGCTGCGGTGATGCCCGTGAACATCGAGCTGAAGACCCCCTTGTTGCCCGCCAGCGCGAGTTCGATATTCTCCCGCACGCTGTGTCCGACGAAGACCGTCGGGCGCTGAAATTTCCGACCGATGCCCTTCTGTGCGATCTGATGCTCGCTGAGTGAAGTCAAGTCTTCGAGGTCATGTACGAAGAATACCGCGCCGAGATCGGGCCTGGTCTTACCGGTAATGACGTCCATCAACGTCGTCTTGCCAGCCCCGTTTGGGCCGATGATGCTGCGCAGCTCTCCTTCGTTGAGCAGGAGCGTAAGCTCGCTGATCGCCCGAAACCCCTCGAAACTGACGGAAATGTCGTCGACGCAAAGCAGTGCGTGTGGACTTCTGGAGCGTGCTTTGGCCCCGCGCTCGGGCTCCACTTTCGCCGGCCAGCGCGACGTCCGCGCCTTCGATTTGACCGCCGGCTCACTCGTTCGAGGCGTAGCGCGTTCCATAGTGGTTGCTGCGGACGCCATCGTATTACTCGGTACGGCGAGGCTTCAGGCGCCCGCCCAAACTGATGAGGCCGTCTGGAACGAGAATCGTCACCACGACGAAGACCGTTCCGAGAATGTACAGCCAAGCGTCCGGAGCCGCCGCCGTGAACCAGCTCTTGGCGGCGTTGACAACTGCCGCGCCAAGTGCAGCCCCCACCAACGTGCCACGCCCGCCAACGGCCACCCAGATCACCATCTCGATCGAGTTGGAGGGTTGCATCTCGCTCGGGTTGATGATGCCAACCAGCGGCACGTATAGTGCCCCAGCGAGTCCGCAGATGGCTGCCGATATCGTCCAGATAACGAGCTTGAATGCCATGGTGTTGTAGCCACAGAATCTCGCCTTGGCCTCGACGTCGCGAATGGCGCGCAGCACCACGCCGAAGCGACTCTTCACAAGGTAGCGCGCCGTCAGATATACCGCACCGAGCGCACCAACGGCCAGGAGATAGAGTACCACCTTCGTGCTGGCTCGAGCGAGCGGATAGCCGTAGATCTGTTTGAAGTCCGTCAAGCCATTGTTGCCACCAAAACCCGTCTCGTTGCGGAAGAACAGGAGCATGGCGGCCAGGGTGAGCGCCTGCGTGATCAACGATAGGTAGACGCCTCGAATTCTCGAGCGAAAAGCAAGGTAGCCGATGGCGCCAGCGAGCAACATCGGCACGACGAGCGACATCGCGACCGCGAATGCGAGATTATCGAATCCGGACCAGAACCACGGCAGCGTCTTCCAGTCGAGAAATACCATGAAGTCGGGCAGCTTGCTGCGGTAGACACCCTGTCCGGCCATCGAAAGCATTAGGTGCATGCCCATGCAGTAGGCACCGAGTGCGAAGAAGACGCCATGCCCCAAGCTTAGAATCCCGGTGAAACCCCATACCAGATCGACGGCAATGGCGACGATGGCCAGGCAGGCAAATTTGCCCATCAACAGCAGCGTCGGCTCGCTGACGATCGCCTGGTCGCCCAAGGATGCGGGTGACAATAGCGGAACCAGCAGCAGGAGCGCGAGCCCCACCACGCCGAATGTGGTCCGAGCGCGCCGACCCTGTAGGTCTGGGAATCGATGCAACATGCCTTTACCCCTCTAACGCACGGCCCTTGAGGGCGAAGAGCCCTTGTGGGCGCCATTGGACGAATAGGATGATGGTCACGAGTATGGCGATCTTTCCGAGCACCGCTCCGGCGGCAGGCTCGAGGAATTTCGAGAGCACACCCAGGCCAAATGCTCCGACGATGCTTCCCAGAATATTGCCGACTCCACCGAGGACGACGACCATGAATGAGTCGATGATGTGTTGTTGCCCCAGTTCTGGCCCAACATTGCCGAGCTGTGAGAGTGCTACGCCACCCAAGCCGGCGACACCCGATCCCAGGGCGAAGGTCCAAGCGTCGATGCGCCGGGTGGGTATGCCAAGCGCTGCTGCCATTTCTCGATTCTGCGTCACGGCGCGCAGCTTCAGGCCGAGGCTCGTTCGTTGGAGTACGTACCAAACGAAGGATACTACGAGACAGGTGAATCCCAAAACGAGGACGCGACTGTGTGGCACTACGACGGTCGGCATGAGTTCCCAGCCGCCCGAAAGCCAGGCTGGCGTTGCTACGGTAACGTTTTGGGCTCCGAATACACTGCGCGTGGACTGGATCAGAATGAGGCTGAGGCCCCAGGTCGCCAGCAGAGTTTCGAGCGGACGCCCATATAGTCTGCGCACGACCAGGCGCTCCAGTGCGAGTCCGATAGCCGCTGTCGTGACGAATGCGACGGGAACTGCAGCGAGCAAGTACAACCCAAGCCAGGCGCCCGCATACCGTTGGAAAAATACCTGAGTCAGGTACGTCGCGTAGGCGCCCAGCATCAGCATTTCACCGTGTGCCATGTTGATGACTTTCATCAGCCCGAAGGTGATGGCGAGTCCAAGCGCAGCCAGCAGCAGGACACTTCCTAGGCTCAATCCGTAAATGAAATTGGCAAATGTTCGAATCTTCAACTCTTGCCAGGCAATGGCAGCTACGGCAGCCGCGACCGCCTTGCGCACCTCGGGATCGGATTCGGTTGGGACTTGATTCGGCCTCAGTTTGAGCATTGCCTCCAAAGGCTCACGCATGCTGATGTCGTTCGATAGCTCAATTGTCCTGATGGCAGCAATTCGGCGCTCGCGATCCTGGCTTGCGATATCCAATTTGGCTATTGCTATCGTCATCTTCTGACGCGTCTGATCATCGCGCTCAGCATCAACGAGCTCACGCAACAGCGCGACACTCGCGACGTCGGGGTGGCTGGCAATCTCCGATGCTGCGGCGCGACGTTCCGACAAATTCGAAGAGCGCAACTGCAGCCGCATTAATGCCGCATTGAGTTGCCGACGCGTTTGGTTGTCGGGCAACACGAAGTGCACACGACCTCGGGGTGCACCCGCACTTCGATCGGCGACCCGCCAGCTAGACCCTCCCTTCACGACCCAAAGCGCGCCGTCGTCATCGACACCAAGTCGGCCTTCGGTGATCGCCCCGAGAATGAAACTGGCCGTCGAGTGGTCGGCGCTGCAGATTTCCTCGATCGCCGAGTCGACCTGATCGACCTGGTCCGAAAGCAGACGTTGTATAACGCTGGGCGTTGGTTCGGCGGCAAATGCGGGAGTTGCCCAGAGCAGCATTCCGAATAGGATGAACATCCACAGCGTCGCGCAACGGTTTGACATTTTGGTTCCCATCGCAGCTCGTCAGGGGGGGTCGAAGCAAGTTGGGGATAGCGTCGGCATCGCTCCCACAATAGCGATCCTCTACAGGCCTTGATGCTTGGCGGCTTCGCAGTTGCCGCACAACCAGGGGAAGGTCCAATCCGCAACCTTCGCTTTGCTTTCCGGAACATAGCGGCTCCAAGGTTCGGCGCGAATGGGTCCCTCGGTCTTCCACACGATGTGGAACTGCCCGTTGCCCTGAATCTCACCGATGTAAACCGGCTTGTGCAAGTGGTGGTTCTTGCCATCCATCACGATATTGAAGCCGGACGGCGCCTTGTAGCTCTGGCCCGCGACGGCTTGGCGAACGGCGTCGATATCCGTCGTGCCAGCCTGCTCTGCCGCCTGCGCCCACATCTTGATACCGACGTAGGTCGCCTCCATCGGATCGTTGGTGACGCGCTTTTCGGCGTCCGGTAAGTTTCTTGCCTTTGCGTAAGCCTTCCACTCCTCGATGAACTTGGCATTCTCGGGGGTATCGATCGACATGAAGTAGTTCCAGGCTGCCAGGTGGCCCTGCAGCGGCTTGGTGTCTATGCCGCGCAATTCTTCCTCACCTACCGAGAAGGCGACGACCGGAACGTCCGTCGCTTTGAGCCCCTGATTACCCAATTCCTTGTAGAACGGTACATTCGAGTCGCCGTTAATGGTCGAGACCACGGCGGTACGCTTTGCAGCAGCGAACTTCTTGATGTCCGCAACGATCGTCTGGTAGTCCGTGTGCCCGAATGGCGTGTATTTCTCTAGGATGTCTTCCTCGGCGACGCCTTTTTCTTTGAGGAAGTAGCGCAGGATTTTGTTGGTCGTGCGTGGGTAGACGTAGTCGGTGCCCAGCAGGACCCAGCGCTTGGCACCTCCACCCGCTGAACCCATGAGATACTCCACGGCGGGGATCGCCTGCTGGTTCGGTGCGGCGCCGGTGTAAAAGACGTTCCGGCTCGACTCTTCGCCTTCGTACTGGACCGGGTAGAAGAGAAGCCCATTGAGCTCTTCGAACACCGGAAGAACCGATTTGCGCGAAACACTGGTCCAACAGCCGAATACCACCGCTACGTTCTTCTGGATGAGTTCGCGGGACTTCTCAGCGAACAGTGGCCAGTTCGATGCAGGATCGACCACTATCGGTTCGAGTTTGCGGCCGAGCACGCCGCCCTTCTTGTTGATGGATTCGATAGTCATCAACGCCACGTCCTTCAGCGAGGTCTCGCTGATGGCCATGGTTCCCGAGAGGGAGTGCAGAATCCCAATCTTGATTGGCGCTGACTTGTCAACTTTCTGAGGTGAGGCAGCCGGTGCAACCTCCTGCGCAGCCGAGCCCATGGGTTGTGGCGCTTCGGTGCCAGGCCCTTTGCAGGCGAAGGTTACGGTCGCAATGATAGCGGCAATGGATTTATGACCTAGATTCATTATCTCACTCCTCAGTGGCACTGGCCTGACTCACCTGGTTTGGTTCGCCTGATATTGCGCATGTTTCCTAGCGGAGGGCAGCGGCTTGCGCCGATTAACTCATTGCCGATGCCGATGACAGCCAGCGTTGCTTGCGCCGCTACACGAACCAACGCAAGGTGCCTTGATCGGCTCTATAGTGCGGCATCTTTGTTGCGAACCGTGAGCACCATTGTTTCGGTTGTGGGTCAGCCGAAGCAATTCGTGTCTGCCGCGCCGTGACCGGGGTCGTCAGACGTCGGTGCGCGCGTTGCTTGCTTGGCTACTTCATGAGTTGGATCCCGGCGAACACCTGATTGCCGATATTTCCGACCGAGTCTCGAGCGTGCTGAAACCCAAGCGCGAGGCGTGTTGCGAAGTTGTCGATGACGTAGCCGACCTGGAGATCGACGGCAGTTGCCGAGTCAGTGCTGACTCCACCAATGTCGCGATAGGCGGTTTGCTGCACACGCGCCAGTGGTTGGAATTTGCCAACCCCCTCGATCTCGGGCGTCAGGTAGCTGGCAAGTGCGAAGTAGGAGAACTGGCGCGCTTCGTTGTCGCCAAAGTACTTGTAGAATGCCCCTTCGACATCGACGACGCCAGCGTTTCCAACATTCATTTCGAATAGGAGATCGGCATTGAACAGCGAATAGTCGGCGGCGGGACCACCCGCAGGATTGGCATTCTGTGTCCCATTTTTCTGATATTGACCGCCAAGACCAAGCGCTAAGATGTTTTTTCCGTAGTAGGTCGCGTTGTGATAGAAGCCCGGCTCTGGGTTGAGCAAGCTGAGATTCAGCCGTCCAGAGAAGAGTGGCGCCGTGTATTGGCCGGTGGCTCGCTGATCACCATACAGATTGTATGCACCGGCGTAGTACTTCAGTGTCCCACCGGCGAATTGGCCCCAGATCGTCGCGCCGTCGTTACGACCAAACGGCCCTTGACGCGGCCCCGCGCCGAATGCGCCAGGATAGTTCCACGGCGCCATGAAGTAGGGGCCAGCAAAGTTGGCGCGATCGGAAGGGACAAGCATCCGCCCTGCCCAGAAGTTGAAAGCTTCATGCGGTTCGAGTTGAGCAATCAGGTCGAGCAGCGCGAATTGCCCCGCACCATCAATGCTGCCACCACCATAGGTACCGACAAAGTTTGCGGTCCATTGCAACCACTTGCGCATGCGATTGCTGAAGTGCGCTTCGACCTCGGCATTGGACGACAGGCGATCGATGCGGTTTCGCCGGACGGGATTCTGCGCCACCCCAGCCACGCGCAGCCAGATCCCCATGTTGATCTTTTTGTAGGTCTCGTCTTCGGGCGGTGCCGGAGGCGGAGCGTCTGCGGGGGGCGGCGCTGCCATGGGCGTCGGTGGCGGCACGACGGCTGCGCCAGCTGTTACGCCCATGGTTGCGCCGGCGGGTGCCGCCGCGGTCGGCTGCGGCGCGTTGGTGGCAGGCGTCGCTGGCGGTAGCGCGAGGGGTTCTCCCGTCACGGGAGCGGCGGCTGGAGGCGCTGGGGGCGGAACCACCGGTGCTGGTGCCACGGCCGCCGGCGCCGGCTGGGCAAATGCCGCTGCAGAGAATAGTGCTGGCAGCACGGCAAGCGCCACCGGGATCCGTCGTAGTCCGAATTCAGCGCCAAGTTTCGATTTCATTGTTGCTCCTCTGCGTTGCTCGCCGACCACATTGGTTATGTGGGTGGAACACGCAGGCGACAACCCGACGCAGCGTGATGAGATACCGGGGAACGTAACGCGAAGCGCGTCGCTTGTATGGGCGGCGGAAACGCGCGCGAAATATGCTTCGACTAAGGTGGCTGCATGCCATCGGAAGAGCTCGTGCCCGAAGTGGTCCTCGATCACCTGCGTCGTGTCACGGCAAGCTCGACATTTGCGCGCTCACCGCAGGCGGCCAGGTTTCTCGCTTTCGTCGTCGAGGAAGTTCTTGCGCAACGTGGCGAGGCGATCAAGGCCTATACGATCGGTGTCCAAGCGTTGGGCATTTCCGGACCGCGATCGGATCCGGACGGCGGGGCTCGAATGCAAGCGAGTCGAACACGCAAGCTCTTAGCCAACTACTACTCGGGCCCAGGCAGAGACGACGCGGTTCGCATCGTCTTACCGACTGGGAGCTATCAACCCTATTTCGAGCCAATACCCGTCACGTTAGGTGACGTCCAAGTGACACCCCATCGAATCTTGGTCGAGGCATTCTGCATCCAGAGTGATTGCGCAGAGTGGGCGCAGTCGGGAGAGTTCTTCGCTGGAGAACTCTCCCTTGCCCTGCAGCGTTTCGATGGCATTGCCGTCTACGCCAAGTGCGCACCGAGTGATCCAGTGGATCTTGCGCTGACGACTCATGTGCAGGTGCGTGGCGAGCGAGTCCGATCGGTTATGTCACTGCGTGATAACTTGACCGGCGGATGCTTGTGGCACGATCGATTCGATGCCAATGCGGCCCAGACGGATACATTTTCGTTTGGGGAAATCTTGGCGAGCCGTATCGCGCCGGCGATTGCCGATCCTACGATGGGCGTCATTGCACGCCATGGCCGCCCGGCTCGCAACGTCATCGATCCGCTGGGTCGCGGCTCGTTTCACGACTTCTTGGTGTCAGGATCGTTAACGGCGCTGACCCGGGCCCTGCGTGAGCTTCAGGGTGCCATCCTGCGTGAACCGGACCTGCTTGCACAGCGCATCGCATTCGCCCACGCCAATGCAGCCATGTATGCATTCTGCCCCGACGATCGTCAGGATTACCTCGAAATTGCCGAAGAGCAGGCACGTCAGGTGCTTGCCCTCGCCCCGAACTCTTCGCATGCGCGCCTGGTGAAGGGGTTCGTCCATTTTCATCGGCGCGAGAGCGAAGCGGCGCGGCATGAGCTGCTACTGAGCGTTCAGAACAACCCGCTGCAGATGCATACGGTCGGATGGGCCGGCATGCTGACGTCGCTGATGGGCGATTGGCAGCAAGGTCTAGCGCTCGTCAACGCAACCTACGAGAGATTCCCAGGGGCGCCCGGGTTCTACCACCTCGGTCACTGCGCCTATCACTTCTTCGAGAATGGTGACCCGGAAGAGGCGTATCGCCGCTCTGAACTCTTCGACACGCCCGATGTCGCTTGGTCGCCGATCTTGCGCGCCGTCTGCCTTGCCGTATTGGGTCGGAGGTACGAAGCCAGCCGCGCCGTATCAGAACTACTCAGCTTGGATCCCGAGTTCCCGAAGCGCGCTCGAACCTACCTATCGGGGTACCTCTATGCCGAATCCCTCGTCGAGGCGTTTGCTTCGGCCCTGCGCGAGGCAGGTCTCCGGATTGGGCCCGTTCAGAGTCGCCCATCGCCGAGGCGGCTCCAGGCAACTGCTACGGCCTATTCTGATGAGACCGAGGTACGGATCGGGATCCTGCATTCCCTGTCCGGCACGATGGCCATTTGCGAGCGGCATCTCGTCCATGCTGCCCGTCTCGCCATCGACGAGATCAACGCTGCGGGCGGAGTGCTTGGACGCCATGTGACGGCCGTCGTCGCCGACGGCGAGTCGAATCCCGAGACCTTTGCCAGTCGTGCAAGCAAGCTCGTGACGCAGGATGGCGTGGTTTCGATCTTTGGCTGCTGGACTTCGGCGTGTCGCAAGGCCGTGCGCCCAATCGTCGAGCATCACAACTTGTTGTTGTGGTACCCGGTGCAATACGAAGGCCTCGAACGGAGTCGCAACATCATCTACACCGGGAGTTGCTTGAATCAACAGATCGAACCGGCAACGCGTTGGGCCATTGCCGAAGGCAAACGGCGATTCTTCCTCGTTGGGTCAGACTATGTCTTCCCACGCACGGCCAATTACTTGATTCGCGCATTGGTTGAAGGCGCGGGTTGTGAAGTCGTCGGCGAAGAGTACCGACTGCTCGGATCCGGGGAGTTTCGCGAGATCATCGAACGCATCAAGCGCGTGGGCCCCGATTTCGTCTTCAATACCATCAATGGTGCGGACAACTTGGAGTTCTTCCGGGAACTCTCGGCGGCTAAGCTCAGCGCAGCGCAATGCCCAGTAATGTCATTTAGTCTTTCCGAACTCGAATTGCCGGATCTTCAGGGCGGCGCAAGCGGTCACTTCGCCTGTTGGGGCTACTTTCAAAGCGTGGATGCCCCGGAGAATCGCGAATTGCTACGTCGCTTTCGCGAGCGCTACGGTGAGCATGAGGTCTTGTCCGATCCGGCCGTGACGGCCTACGCCCAGATCCATCTCTGGAAGCAAGTGACCGAGAGTGCAGGTAGCTTCGCTACCGAAGCCATGCTGCAGGCCATCGTTGGCAGCGAGCTGTCACTTGCAGGCGACACCCTCGAAGTGCGTTCGAACAATCACGTCAAGCGACGAGCGCTGATTGGCCGAATTCGTCCCGACAATCAGTTCGACGTCGTCTGGGGCAGCAACGAGGCCATCGCTCCGAAGCCCTGGCTCGGGGTCGAGGAGTCCAACCTTGATTCGCAGGCGCTGCTTCTCGAGACCCTCGGTGGCGTTCCGGACATGGTTCAACAGCAGGCTGCGCTCGAACGCGAGATCGCGCAGCGGCTGCCAGTATCCCACGCCAGTGTGCGGCGTCCGCGCTCGGATGCGCCTCCCCCCTTGCGTTAATGCCGCCGACCCGCGCTGCAACCGTCTTGCTGACTTCGGACGAACGGCGCGACTACCCCGAATGGCTCGAGATAAGCGGCTCTCAAAATCCAGTGGCATGCTTTGGTTTGGGCGGCGTAGGCGAACGCCAGTGCGTCATATCGATACGAAACGAACTGGTCTCTCCCATACGGCGAGCACCACGCAGCCGCCAGCACTCGTAACGGAATGGCGCGTCCCCGGTCGATTGACGACGAAACTGCCGGCGTGATACTCGCCATGCTCATCACTCTGTGAACCTCGAAGCACCCAGATATGCTCGAATCCCACGTGCTCGTGGGTAGGCAGCGCTGCACCAGAAGCATAGCGCAGCAACGCGGCAGCGGCGCTCACGCCCAGCTCACCGTAGAGCGTGTGAACCTCGATTCCCGGACGAAATGGCTGCCATGGAAGGGCATGCGCAATCAATCGTTCAACATCAAAGTAGTGCGGTCCGTTCGGCATCTTCATCGTTGACGCGCCTACGCGACTAAGCCGCGAGCCGAGCGAGCAGTTCCGACGAACTGCTTACGGCACCGAAGACTCCATTTTGCATGGTTACCATTCTCAATGCCGCGTCGTGATTGCCGCGATCCGTTGCCGCACAGCAGTCCTCGAGGATCAGGCATTCGAACCCTCGATCATTGGCTTCTCGCATCGTGGTATGCACACACACATCGGTCGTAATGCCCGTTAGGATCAGGTTCTCGATCCCGCGATTGCGCAGGAGTAGCTCCAGATCGGTGGCGTAGAACGACCCCTTGCCGGGCTTGTCGATGATTGACTCGCCCTCGAGCGGGGCGAGTTCTGGGATGATCTGCCACCCTGGTTCGCCCCGAACCAAGACACGACCGCAGGGGCCGTCGTCACCGATCCCAACGTGCGGGGCCGATGCGTCTTGCCGTCGACGCGAACGCCACCGCTTGTTCGCGGGTAGATCCGCGAGATCCGGACGATGGCCCTCGCGCGTGTGGATGACTCGATACCCCAACGTCCGCATCCTCGACAAGACCTTGGCAATCGGCTCGATGCAGGCACGGGTGACCGAGATGTCGTATTCCAAGAGATCGATGTACCCCCCCTTGCCGCAGAAGTCCGTCTGCATATCGATGACGACGAGCGCTGTATTCGCGGGACGCAAGTCGCCGTTGAACGGCCAAGGATAGGGTCTTGCATTGACGTAGGTCATGAATCAGAGCTCCGTCGGATCGTTATTCGGTGCCGTCGAACCGGGCCAAGATGCAGCGGGTCAAATGCCCACGCCATCATTCCGCTGGTTCCGGCAACGCGTGATGGGACTCCTTCTCCGCCTCAGCCGCTGGCACCGTGCTCGCGTACTTGCTGCAAGCGACAAAGAACAGGGCAATTGCCGCATAGCTTGCAGCGACGATGGGTGTCTGCCCGAGTCCGATCGCCTCGCCGTGCATGAACCCAAAGAAGGTCAGGCCGGCACCCACCAGCGAGAAGGCCGAAGCTTTTCCGAACTCCCGATCGATGATCGATACGCCGATGGCGCCGAGGATGACACCCCCAAGGATGGAACCGCCGCCCATCAGCGACAGCCCGTGATAGAGCACCCCGACTTGGCCGAGCTTGTCGAGACCAACGGTTGCTGCGTTGGTGCCTGCGGCGCCGAGGGCATTGTCGATCTGCAGCTTTCCCCAGGCCGCGAGGTGCGGCGTCAGCGCCAATATGATCGCGGGCGCATGGCGCTTTGGGGTCTCCTGAAACGCTTGCGCCCCGATCAGCATCCCAATGTAGAGCAAGATGGGCGAGATGGCGACGACGGGAATCAGCGCCGACATGACGGCGATGACGCCAAATGTGGATAGCACCAACACGACGATACCGGTCATGGCGGAATAGCCGATCCGCCCGCCCATTGCTTTCCAGCCGGGATGACCGATGTAGACGGCATTGATGAAGGGGTTTCCCATCAAACAGCCAATGAGGCTGACGACCCCATCGGCCGTTAGCACACGCGTCGTTGGGTAACTATCGCCAGCTACGGCAGCACTCTCGACATTGTCGATCGCTTCCACCAAGTCATAGATCCCGAAGGGGATCGCGGTCACCAGGATGACGCCGAGGAACTCGAAGCCGCCAAAGACATGTCCAAGCGCCGGGATCGGGATCGAGAAGCCGAAGTTCTCCACCGATTTACCGAGATTGCTAGCGGTCATCCCGCCAAAGTCGTACCCGAGCGCAGTCGAGCCCCATGCCACCAACGTGCCAACGGCGATCGCAACGAGGCCCGCCGGGATCCCTTTGAAATAGCGCACCCCACCGAACCAACTCGCCAAGATCACCGCGAAGCAGATGATCCCGATCGTTGGTGTCATGAACATCTCCAATGCGGGGCGCATCGAAATGAATGCCAACGAGACACCAGCCAGAGTTCCAAGCAAGGCTGCGCGTGGTGTAATCTTTCGAATCCACGGCGCAACGAAGCCGCCAACCATCAACACGAAACTCTGAATGAAGACCCAGGTGAGCCCCGCCTCCCAGCCGCGCACGGGATCGCCGGTTTTGGCGGCAATTGGCAACATGATCACGAAAGTTACGACGAACATGTGGGGCACGCTGATCCCCGATGGCAATGCACAGACATCGTCACGCCCCGTTTGCTTTGCCACGCGATGTGCGAGCCAGGCATAGTACACGGTGCTTAGACAAAGCATCAGACCCGTTGCGGGAAGAATGCGCCCGAAGACCAATTGGTCCGGCATCTTCAATACGAACCGCAAGAGTCCCGTTAGCACCAACAGGTTGACCAAGATGTTGGTGCCGAATCCGAAAAACGCGTTCCAGTCACCTGGAGTCCACAATAGTGGTTTCTTTTCAGCCATATTCACGTCCCTCGCTGGTAGTACGCCCACGTCAAACTCATTGGATCGATCGAATGATTCGCCCCGAGTCAGTGACCCAACCGAAGATCCCTCCCTGTGCCATGATCATGCGCAGACCTACAGCGTGAAACTCGGGGAAATACGAGCCACAGCAGTCCCCAGGAACGATGCAACGAAATCCGCGATCGTTGCCTTCGCGCACAGTCGTATGCACGCACACCTCGGTCGTGACTCCACAGACAATCACGCATTCGATACGTCGATGCATGAGGATGGATTGCAGATCCGTGGCGTAGAACGCACCCTTTCCGGGTTTGTCGATGATCGGTTCCCCGGCGATCGGGTAGAGCTCATCGATGATGTCATGGCCACGCTCGCCACGGATGAGAATGCGTCCCATCGGGCCATCGTCGCCGATGCGCCGATTTGGCATACCGCGTTCCACTTTGGCGGGTGGCGCGTCGGTCAGGTCAGGCCGATGCCCTTCACGGGTGTGGATTACGAGCAGGCGCTGGCGACGGCACCAGTCGAGCAGGCGCTGGCACGGTGCGACGGCGCCTTCAAGCAATGACACGTCGTTCCCCAGCGCTTCGCCGAAACCACCCGGAAGCAGGAAGTCGCGCTGCATGTCGATGAAGATAGCTGCGGTGCGTTGGAGCTCAATCGTGATGGCTTGCGGATCGGCTTCAATCGTCGCTTGCATGGTTTGACGACTCCCTTGACCGACTTCGGGCACCGATAATGATCCGGTGACGTGCTGCTGCGCAGCTCGGTGAGGAGAGGTTATGCCTGTAAGTCGTTTCGCATTGTTTTCGCTGCGATGAACTTCGCAACCACGCCCGCGTGGGGCGGGCAACACACAAGTTGGGGGACGCGCTGCACACAGTGCATCGCGATTCACCCACTGGGGTCAATCCCCTAGCCCCGAATCCCCTGCGATTAGGCCCGCTTGGAGCCCGAGCGCGACCGCGACCAAGCCGCGCCTCGGGGGCGGCTACGCGGTGAAGACGATACCAGAGGGAAACAGGGTGCGATCTTGCTGCGCGACATGTCGTCCATCTCGTCTCGACACAGTACCGCAACAATCCACCCGCAATAATGCCGACGTCGGACACTTGGCAAACGGTCACCGAAAGGGAGGCATCGATGGAGACGCTGACTCGCAGGATTTCGATCTGTATGGCCCTCGCCCTACTGCTCTTTGCCTGTTCGAGGAAGGAGGGCAACGCACCACAACCTGCGGAAACCTCGGCCACGGTCGGTGCCGCGAAACTCTCGGTCCTCAGCGCCATGCCAGCCGTGCCCGCCGGTCCCTCGCTGAAGATCGCCTATAGTGATTGGCCGGGCTGGGTTGCCTGGGAGGTGGCCATTCAGAAGGGTTGGTTCAAGGCGGCAGGGGTCAACGTCGAATTCAAGTGGTTCGAGTACATCCCGTCGATGGAGGCCTATTCCGCCGGCAAAGTCGACGCGGTCACCATGACCAATGGTGATGCGTTGGTCACGGGGGCGAGTGGGGCTCCGAGCGTCTGCATCGTTGCCAATGACTACTCGAACGGCAACGATATGGTGGTCGCTAGAACCGGAATCAAGAGTGTTGGTGAGTTGAAAGGTAAGAAGGTCGGCGTCGAGAAGGGATTCGTCGATCATTTGCTGTTGTTGCACGCCCTCAAGTCCGCGGGACTCAGCGACAAGGACATCAAGCTCGTCGATATCAAGACGGACGAGGCACCGCAGAGTCTCAAGTCCGGCTCGGTCGATGCAATTGCTGCGTGGCAACCGAATTCTGGTGCCGCCCTCAAGGAGGTGCCCGGCTCGACAGCAATATTTAGCAGTGCCAACGTCCCCGGCCTCATCTACGATCACCTCTGCGTCAACCCCAAGAGTCTGGCGGAGCATCGCGCGGATTGGTCCAAGGTCGTCAAGACCTGGATGCGTATCGTGGACTATCTCGCCGACGAGAAGAACCTGGATGAGGCTTCCAAGATCATGAGTGCCAGGGTCGGCTTGAGTGCAGCCGAATACCGTGCCCTGATGAAGGGGACATTCTTCCTGGGGCGGGAGGGAAACGTGAAGTACTTCAAGAAATCGGACGGGTTGGACTCAATCTACGGCTCAAGCCGCATCGTCGATGCCTTCAACGTGAAGAATGGCGTGTATAAGACGCCGCAAAAGGTCGACGCATACTTCGATTCGAGCTTCGTCATCCAGGTGTCGAACTAAGCGAACGGCTATGCCAACCCACACCGAATCGATTCGCCCCAACCGAGGACCGAGTACCTGGTCGGTGCGAACCACACTGAACCGACGCTCCACGGTCTCAGGCGGCGTTCTGGCATTTGTCATCCCGTTCGTACTTTGGTGTGTCGTAAGCTACGTTCCAATCGTTTGGCACCCGTTGATATTGGTCGAGTACGCGGGTGATCCTGAGGTGCCAGGTGCTCACAACTACCTAGCCGTCGGTCAACGCGTCGAGCACGCCGAATTCGTCCTGCGCAATGTCGAGCTTCGGACCGCCAACAAACCGCCTGCGCGCGGGACCCCTGCCAATCCGATCTACTTTCAGGCGCCGCACGAGGTTGGGCACGCGTTGTTCGCGGCATTTTCGACGCCACCCGAACGAGCCGGTGACCTGTGGCTGCACGAGAGCCTGCTGCGGAGTATCAAGGTCATCTTCTTGGGGTTCGTTTGGTCGCTGCTCTTTGGGCTGCCGCTCGGGGTCTTGTGCGGAACGTTTGCGATGTTTGCTCGACTGACCGAACCCTTCGTGGACTTCGTGCGCTACATGCCGGCACCGGTATTCGGAGCCTTGGCAGTAACGGTATTTGGACTAGGTGACGAGCCAAAGATCACCATCATCTTCATTGGAACCTTCTTCCAAATGGTGCTGGTGTTCGCCAATACGACACGCTCGGTCGATGTCACGCTGCTGAATGCCGCTCAAACCCTAGGTGCATCGTCCAGACAACTCGTCTTCAACGTGGTCATCCCCGGCGCGCTACCTGCACTCTACCGCGACATGCGGATCTTGCTCGGTTGGGCCTGGACCTACCTGGTTGTGGCCGAACTCATCGGCGAGAAGTCCGGGATTTCCGCCTTCATTTACCAGCAGCAGCGCTACCGTCATTTCGATAACGTCTATGCTGCAATTGTCGTCATTGGCGTCATCGGTTTGGTCACCGACCAAAGCCTTGCCCTCTTGGCCAAGCTGCTCTTTCCCTGGGAGAGCGGCAACCTATCGCTGGTCCAGCTTGGCCGTGGACTCAGGCGCATCATTCCGCAACGACACCGCTCGAGCCCAAGCGCGATCGTTCAGTCATAACGTCCTCTGCCGTGACGACATGAAATTCGAAGACCAACTCGACCTACCCAGCTACCTCGACCAATCGCCAGAAGTCGCACGCTACTTCGCGGAGATCGGACGGCGTAAGGTCGTCATGGGCATTGATGCGGTGACCCGGCAGTTCGGCGAAGACGACGCCTCGGTGCTCGCACTCGACCAAATCAGTTTCACGGTACGCCAACGGGAATTCGTCAGCGTAATTGGTCCATCTGGCTGTGGCAAGTCGACACTCATTCGTATCCTGGCTGGGCTTGACTACCCAACGACTGGATCGGTTTGCGTCGACGGATTGCCGATAGTGGGGCCTGGCGCCGATCGTGGCATGGTCTTTCAAGGGTACACGCTGTTCCCATGGCTGACGGTCAAACAGAACGTCATGTTTGGCCCCAACATGAAGGGCACGCCGAAGCTCCGCGCAGAACGCCGCGCCCTCGAGTGGCTGGATCTGGTGGATCTCCGTGAGTTTGCCGACGCTTATCCAGCTCAGTTGTCCGGCGGGATGAAGCAGCGCGTGGCGATCGCACGCGCGCTGGCCAATCAACCTCGAATCCTGCTGATGGACGAGCCGTTTGGGGCTTTGGACGCGCAGACGCGTAGCAGCATGCAAGCGCATTTGCTGCGGATTTGGACCGAGGTCAACGTGACAATCCTGTTTATTACCCACGACCTCGACGAGGCGATCTACCTTTCCGATCGGGTCGTCGTCCTTGGTGCCCGCCCGGGGCGCATTCTCGAGGTGATCGAAGTGCCCGTCGAACGCCCGCGGGGAGCCGACCAGTTCCTCTCGAAGCATTTTTTGGCGACGAAATTGCGATTGGAAGAGTTGATTCACCAACGCGAAATATCTCGGAAACACGCACCGAGGATCATGAACGTGTCGGGCAATTGACGATCAAAACTGAATCACCGCACCCGGCTGGGACGACCTAGCCCGCGAAGCCGGCGCTGAACGCGAGGGAAGTGTTGTCGAGGACGACCTCGGGCAAGACGGAGTGCAATATGCCAGAACTGGTGGTACCGACCGATACCGAACCATTGCTGACCGAACTGCTTCACGGCGGGCAGATGTGGTCACGTTCCCTCAAGCGGGGTCAGCGGCTACGACTGATCGACCTCGAGGGTCGGGCAGCCGTAGCGGCTTTGTTCTTCAATGCAGTTCAAACTACGGAGCGTTACAGCATGCCCGATACGCTCAAGGCTCAGCATATCGCGCGGCTGGCACGCGGAAGTGCCATCTATTCCGACATGGGTCGGGTGTTATGCTCGATCGTCGAGGACAGCGTTGGGTGGCACGACACGATGACCGGTCACACCAATGCCCTGTCGACGCTGAGCAAGTTTGGCGAAGGGAGCTATCAGCAGCTTCGGTGTGACTTCTATCGCAATACCCGTGACAATTTTCTGATCGAACTCGGTAAATATGGGCTCGGCAAGCGCGATCTGTCTGCCAACGTCAATTTCTTCGTCCAGGTCGTCGCAGATGCCGATGGTCGCCTGAGTTACGTCTCTGGAAACTCTGGACCGGGGAAGTACGTCGAGCTGCGCGCTGACTTGGACACACTGATCGTGCTCTCCAACACACCGCACCCGCTCGATCCAACGCTGACCTACGCCCCGACCGCGGTCCGGCTGGAATTGCGCGCGGGGCGACCTGCAGATGCCGACGACTTCGTACGCAACGGCTGCCCGGAGAATCGGCGCGGTTATGCGCTCAACGATCAGTACCTCCTCTGAAAGGCTGCGTCATGTCGCTGCGAGAAAGTACTCTCGATCCAAAGGCCGCAACGTTCGATGTCATCGTGGACTCCGGAGCGGCGTTTAGTCGCTCGATCGGGCGCGGCCAGGTCCTGCGAATCATCGATCTCGAAGGCAATCAGGCCGTCGATACTTTGTTCTACTCCGCTCGTGATCCTGCGGAGCGCTACAGCGCCGTTGATACGATACGCGAACAGGGGAGTATCTACCTGAGTGTCGGCAGCGAGCTCCTATCGACCGAGGGCAACTGCTTGCTCACCATCGTTGCAGATACCTGCGGGAGACACGACACGTTGGGTGGCGCCTGTGCCGCAGAGTCGAATCAGGTGCGCTATGCCTTGGAAAAGCGCTACATGCACAACTGCCGCGATAGCTTCCTGCTCGAGATTCAGCAGCGGCTACCGCATTTCGACAAGCGGGACCTGGTGGCGAACATCAATTTCTTCATGAATGTTCCGGTCACCGCAGCTGGCAAACTAAGCTTCGAGGACGGGATCTCGGCTGCGGGACGCTACGTCGAATTGCGCGCGGAGACGGACGTCATCGTCCTCATCTCCAATTGCCCCCAGCTGAACAACCCATGCAACGCTTACAATCCAACACCAGTGCGTCTCCTCGTTTGGGATGCCTGAGTCAAGCAGAGTGACATGTTCGAAAAGGTCCTTATCGCCAATCGGGGCGAGATCGCTTGTCGTGTGTTGCGTACGCTGCGTCGGCTTGGCATGCGGTCGGTTGCCGTCCATTCCGATGTCGAGCGTTACGCCGCGCACGTGCTTTCCGCGGACGAAGCCATTTGCATCGGTGGCGCGCCGGCATCACAGAGTTACCTCGATGCTACCGCCGTCATCGCGGCCGCCCGGACCACTTCTGCCCAGGCGATCCACCCAGGCTATGGCTTTCTGAGTGAGAACGCGGATTTTGCTCAGGCGGTCGAAGAAAGTGGTCTCGTGTGGATTGGGCCGACGCCAAACCAAATGCGCCTTTTCGGACGCAAGCATCAGGCGCGCGAGATCGCCGAACGACGCGGAATTCCGTTGCTCCCGGGCAGTGGACTGCTCGCGAACGTCGACGAGGCACTGGCGGTAGCGGACTCGATCGGCTACCCACTGATGATCAAGAGCACCGCGGGCGGCGGCGGGATTGGTCTGCAGTTGTGCCGCAACGTGACGGAACTCGGACAGCGTTATGCCAGCGTGCAAGCCCTGGCGCAGAAGAACTTTGCCGAGGGCGGCATATTCCTCGAGCGTTTCGTCGAGCGCGCGCGCCACATCGAAGTCCAGATCTTCGGCGACGGCCAGGGGCAAGTGCTTTCGCTCGGGGAACGCGATTGCTCGGCGCAGCGGCGCCACCAGAAGGTCATCGAGGAGACACCCGCTGTGGGTCTAAGACCCGAGTTGCGTGCTGCGCTCGAGTCAGCCGCGGTCGAGTTGGGGCGCAGCGTCGCCTACCGATCCGCGGGGACCGTGGAGTTCATTTACGACGTTAGCGACGAGCGTTTCTACTTTCTGGAAGTCAACACCCGACTGCAGGTTGAGCATGGAATTACGGAGCTCGCGCGCGGCATCGATCTGGTCGAATGGATGATTCGCATTGCGGCCGGTGAGACCCTTCCCTCGACCGTACCCGCAGCCCATGGTCACGCGGTCGAGGTTCGGCTCTACGCGGAGGATCCGACGCGCGATTTTCGGCCCTGCGCCGGCACGCTCACCGAAGTGCAGTTTCCGAGTGACGTTCGCGTCGATCGTTGGGTGGAGCGCGGTACCGAAGTTACGGGATTTTACGATCCACTCTTGGCGAAGTTGATGGTGTGGGGTAAAGATCGCGATTCGGCAGTTTTGCGCCTGAATGCGGCGCTGGATCAGACGCAACTCGCCGGCATCGAGACGAATCTCGAGTACTTGCGTCAGCTAGCTCGTGACGAAGTGTTTCGTCTGGGGCGGATGACGACAGCGTTTTTGGGTGGGCAAAGGTACCCAAGTGCGACGCTCGAGGTGATAGCGCCTGGGACGATGTCGACGATTCAAGACTACCCAGGTCGCATCGGCTATTGGGATGTCGGGGTGCCACCATCGGGGCCCATGGATGACCTCGGGTTCCGCCTTGCCAATCGTGCGGTGGGCAACGCTCCGGGGACCGCTGGGCTCGAAGTGACGGTCAATGGTCCAACGCTGCGGTTTGCAACCTCAGCGGTGATCGCGCTCGGTGGCGCCGACTTTGAGGCTGAACTCGATGGAATACCGCTATTGCGCTATCGGCCGATCGAGGTGAGTGCCAATCAGGTGCTCAGCATCGGGACCTGTCGCGGCCCGGGCTGCCGGGGCTATCTGGCGATTCGGCATGGAATCGACGTTCCCCCATACCTCGGGAGTCGCTCGACCTTCACGCTTGGCGGTTTTGGCGGACATGCCGGTCGCCAGCTGCGCCGAGGAGACGTGCTCCACCTGGCGCGCGCCAGCGAGGACGTGGATGATCCGGCCCCCATCGACCAAAACTTGGCGCCGGAGTTGACGGAGCATTGGACTATCGGCGTGCTGTACGGACCCCATGGGGCACCCGACTTCTTTCTGCCCAGCGACATCGAGATGCTCTTTTCGACGGATTGGGAGGTGCATTACAATTCCGCGCGAACGGGGGTGCGCTTGATCGGTCCAAAACCGGGCTGGGCGCGTCCAGACGGCGGCGAAGCAGGCCTGCATCCATCGAACCTGCATGACAACGCCTATGCCATTGGCACCATCGACTTCACCGGCGACATGCCGATCCTGCTTGGTCCCGATGGTCCAAGCTTGGGTGGGTTCGTCTGTCCAGCGACGGTCGTGGCTGCGGAACGCTGGAAGTTGGGGCAGCTCAAACCCGGCGCGACGGTTCGATTTTTACCAATTTCCTTCGAGCAGGCAAACCAACTCGAAGTCCTGCAACGCAATAGCGTCGTGGAACGGCGCCAGATCGCCGCTCCAGCACTCGTGGGCACGACGCTCGAGAGCGCCGTGCTGCGGCAGTTGCCGCCAACGCCGATTCGTCCAACGGTGACGTACCGCCCCGCGGGCGATCAGTATCTGCTGATCGAGTATGGACCGATGGCCCTCGACTTGACGCTTCGATTCCGCGTGCACCTATTGATGCAGCGACTTGCCGAGGAAGGTCACCGAGCAATTCTCGATCTGACGCCGGGGATCCGCTCGCTGCAGATCCATTACGACAGCCGCACGATGGCGCTGGCACGACTGCTCGGGATGCTCGAGTGCATCGAAGCGGACCTACCGGCCTTGGACCAAGTCACGGTACCAACACGTATCGTGCATTTGCCTTTGTCTTGGGACGACCCAGCCACGCGCCTGGCGATCGAGAAGTACATGCAAGGGGTGCGCAGGGACGCGCCTTGGACGCCGAGTAATCTCGAGTTCATCCGACGGATCAACGGCCTCGCATCGATAGACGATGTGAAGCGCATCGTCTTCGACGCCAGCTACTTGGTGCTCGGTCTCGGCGATGTCTACTTGGGAGCACCCGTTGCCACGCCGATCGACCCTTGCCATCGCTTGGTAACGACGAAGTATAACCCGGCCCGCACCTGGACGCCGGAAAACGCCGTCGGCATCGGTGGAGCGTATCTCTGCGTCTACGGACTGGAAGGCCCTGGCGGTTACCAGTTCGTAGGCAGGACGATTCAGATGTTCAATCGCTACAAGACGACCCGCGAGTTTACGGTGGGCCGCCCGTGGCTGCTCAGGTTCTTCGATCAGATCCGCTTCTACCCCGTTACAGCCGACGAACTGCTCGAGATGCGCAGTGCATTTCCCCATGGGCGGCTGGAGCTTCGGATCGAAGAAGGAAAGTTCAGCCTCGCCGACTATTTGCGCCAAGTGGAGGGGGACAGCGCGAAGATTTCGGCATTCAAAGCCACCCAGCAGAGCGCGTTCGACGCAGAGCGACGGCGTTGGGTCGAGCAGGGCGCCATGCTCGATGCCGACAGTTCCATGCCCGAACCCGATCGCAGCGTCACCTTGGCGCCCCTATCGAGCGATGAACTTGGCGTTGAAGCGGTGGAGTGCCATGTTCACGGCAGTGTCTGGCAGCGGACCACGCAAGTCGGCGCTCATGTTCACGCCGGGGATCCGCTGCTCGTCGTCGAGTCGATGAAGATGGAAATCGTCATCGAATCGACGCTGAGCGGCACGGTGACCGACGTCAGGGCGGTCGAGGGGCAGTCGGTGATCCCAGGCCAAATCCTGCTGACAATTCGCCGCGATGACTAGGGGCTAGAAACTGTGAAGGCACCAGAAGGAGTTGGGAGAATGGTCGACAGTCGCAATCGCTGGAGTTTGGCGGACACCACCGCTGCCGCCGCGCAAGACGCGACGTCCTTACTGGAGCACACCTACCGCCGGATGGCCGCGACGGATGACCAGCATCTCTTCATCGAGCCGATTACCTATGCTGCGGCGGTGGATCAGTTGGCGGTGCAGCAAAAGCGGCGCGAGCTGGGCGAGTCTCTCGCGCTCTATGGCGTGCCGTTTGCCGTCAAGGACAACTTCGATGTCGCCGGATTGACCACGACGGCAGCCTGCCCAGCCTTTGGTTATCGCGCCGAGAATACCGCCTACGCCGTGGAGTTGCTGTTCAAGGCCGGCGCTATCCTCGTTGGCAAGACCAATCTCGATCAGTTTGCGACGGGCCTTTCTGGGACGCGGTCGCCGTACGGGATCTGTCGCTCGGCGATCCATGGCGACTACGTTTCGGGGGGCTCGAGTTCAGGATCGGCGTTGGCAGTTGCACTCGGTGTCGTGCCGTTCAGCCTGGGTACGGACACGGCCGGATCGGGACGCGTCCCTGCCGCATTCAACGGCATCGTGGGACTCAAGCCAACCCGCGGTCTCATCAGCACCCAAGGCTTGGTGCCCGCCTGTCGCTCGTTGGATTGTGTCTCGATCTTCGCCAATGACGTCGAAGACGCCGCACAGTTGCTCGAGATCTTGACGGAGTACGACATTGCGGATCCATTCTCGCGCCGGATCCCCATGCGGACCGAGCGCACAACTCCCAAAGTGCTGCGCGTCGGCATCCCGAAGGAACTCGAATTCTTCGGGGATCGGGACTTCGAGCAGCTGTACGAGCGGTGCGTGCATCGACTGTTGGGTCGCGATCGACTGCAGCGCGAGGTGGACTTGCAGCCATTTGTGGCAACGGGGGACCTCCTTTACGGTGGCCCCTGGGTCGCGGAGCGGTTCGCCAGTGTCGGGGAGTTCGTCGCGGCCAAGTCAGCGGACGTGCATCCCGTCGTGCGCGAGATCATCCTTTCGGGACGCCAACCGACGGCCTACGAGCTCTTTCGTGCTCAATACGAACTCGCGGCCCGCAAGCGCCAAACCGACGCGGTGTGGGAGGTCGCCGATCTCCTGCTGCTGCCCACCACCGGTACCATCTACAAGGTCGATGAAATGCTCGCCGATCCGGTGCAGTTGAACAAGAACCTGGGCCGCTATACCAACTTCGTCAATCTGCTCGATCTCTCGGCACTTGCGCTACCCGCGGGCATGACCGCGAAGGGCCTGCCCTTTGGGGTCACGCTAGTCGGACCGGCATTCGCCGACGCGCTGCTCGTCGAAGTCGGCAAGGAGTTATGCACATGAATCACGAGATCAACCTTGCCGTGGCTGGTGCCCATTTGTCGGGCATGCCACTGAATCGGGAATTGACCGATCGCGGTGCGGTCCTGCGCCGCACTTGTCGGACGAGCGCTGACTATGAACTGTTCGCCCTCGCGGGCACGACCCCGCCGAAGCCTGGACTCGTGCGCCACCCCGGCTTCGTTGGCCCGGGCATTGCTGTCGAGGTTTGGTCGCTGAGCGTGACTGCGTTCGGTGACTTCGTCGCCAGCCTGCCTCCACCAATGACCATCGGATCGGTTTCATTGGAGGATGGCACCGTGGTAAGGGGCTTCGGCTGCGAGCCATTTGCCCTCGAGGGCAGCGAGAACATCACGCACCATGGCGGTTGGAAGCGCTACCTCGAATCGCGCGTCGCGCCCCTATGAAGCAGCGTGATTCGTTGCACCGGAATCTAGTGCAACGTTTCGCACCGTACGCGATGGACCGATTCTGTGTGCTAGCTACCCTGCCCTGCTAGTCGGGACAAAGGCGGATGCCTTCGTCGTCGCTCCACTTCGCACATGCTGCGACGCTCCGGTGGAGGGGCCGCGGGCCTTGTATCGTGACGCTCCTTATAACGCTGGTTCTCGCTTGCGGTAGTTTCGGTTCGCGATATACGCGTCAGCGTCCGTTGCCTCCACAGCCGCCACCACCACGTTGCTGTGAATGCCACTATCCGTTGCGGCAGCAAGCTTCGGCGATCCGACGACTGGAGACGATGCAGCGGTAGTAACCGCAGAGCAGGATCCTTAGTGGCACGACCCTCCAAGTACTTTGTCGGCATACGACAGTGGAATCATCTTCGGCTGATTCAGGTCGTAGTGCTTGAATCTGGCCATCGAGCGCTCCGGTAAGCTGTCTCGATGCGTTGTGTATCCATCAAGATCCTAACTTCCAAGCGCAAAGGGAGTTCCTCTACCGCCTCTTTGCGGTAGGGACCCGACTCACGCCGGGCCCCCCGCGCAGATCCGTACGAGCGAGACTATCGCATACGGCTCCTGTCTTGGGTAGTGACGGAGTAGCGATCGAGGGGCAAGGGGTGGTAGGTGACGGGTGGAGGAAACCACTTGTCGATGAGGCGATTCATGCGCTCCCACGTGATGCGGGTCCGCTCACTTCGCCGTTCGAGAATGGTCTTCCAGATTCGACTCAGGTTCTGGCGAAACACCTTTAGCGCCGTGAGGTTGAAGGGCACCCCGTAGTACCGGTAGTGCCCCAGCAGCACCGACCGGAGGTACCGGCCGTGTTCCGCTACGGTCGCATTGTGCCGTCGCATCAGTTCGAGTTTCACGGCCTTCAGCTTCGCGATGAGGCGAGGTCTGGCCGTGATGCGGGTTACCGTGAAGCGTCCCTTCGCGGTGCGTCCAGAGATGTGGGTGAAGCCCAGAAACTGAAAGGTCTCTGGACGTCCCTCACCACTGCGCTGCCGGTTGAGTGCTGCAAAGCGCCCGAACTCGATAAGCCGAGTCTTGTCCGGATGCAGGCTGAGCCCGAATTTGCCGAGACGCTCTTCCAGGTCGGCGCGAAGCTTCTCGGCGTCGCTACGCCACTCGAAGCCGAGCACGCCATCATCCGCATACCTGATGACGATGACGTCCCCAATGGCCTCGCGCTTGCGCCACTTCTGCACCCACAGGTCCATCACGTAGTGCAGATAGATATTCGCCAAAACGGGGCTGATGCTCCCGCCCTGCACCGTACCTTCGTCACTGCGTATCCTCTTGCCATTCTCCAGCACTCCGGCGCTGAGCCATTTCCGAATCAATCGCACAATGCGCTGGTCTGCAATACGGCGCTCGATGAATCGTACTATCCATTCGTGCTTCATCGTTCGGCGGGTAGGGACGGGCCTCGAAACATGTAGCCTTTGCGGAGCCTCGCTGTTGTTCTGCGGCTTTCGTCGCAGTGCCCTCACCGAGCTGGCATAGCTTCTTGTGCCCGTCCCCCCACTCAGAACCCGCCGTGCGGATTTCCCGCAACGGGCTCCCCAAAGCCTGCTCACGTAGCGCGTGGTCATACCGTGGGGTGGAGGAGTTTCGGCCGAGGGAGTTCGAACCACGTGCGGCTTTCGAGGTAGCTCCAGAACATGTGGTGGCGCTGACTGCGCCGCTTCAACGACCTTCGCCATTGTCGCCGCACCTCACTGAGCATCCAGTATAGTTTTGGCAAGCAATGGCTCAGGGCGAAGTACTGGTAGAAGCCACGGAGCATCAGCGTCAAATGATGCTGTTGGTCCCGTCGCTTCCAATGCATGTGCCTCTTGAGCCAATCGTGGGTGCGATCCAGAAACTTCCTGCAGCTCTTCGTGCTCGGAATGCGGACGATCGCGACTTTGCCGTTCCTGTCCGTGCCGGTTACGTGTTTGAAACCAAGAAACTCGAAGGTTTCCGGTTTCGTCCCGTACTCGGCCATTCGTTCGCGGGCGAACCGCCCGAAGCGCAGCATGCGGGTCTTCTCGGGTGCAAGTTCAAGACAGAACTTCTTCATCCGATGCTTGAGGATGCGGTCGAGGCGTTCGGCGTCGCGCTTGTACTGAAAGCACGCGACAAAGTCGTCGGCAAACCTGACAAGATAAGTCTCTCCTTGGCACCACGTCCTAAACCTCTTTTCGAACCAGAGGTCGAGAACGTAGTGGAGGTAGATATTCGCTAACACGGGGCTAACTGGCCCGCCCTGGGGCGAGCCTTCGTGCGAGCGAACGACGACGCCGTCCTGCATCACGCCGGCCCTGAGCCACTTTCCAATAAGGCTCTGGATGACCGGGTCTGCGATGCGTTGGGCCACCATTTTGCGCAGCCATTCGTGGTTGATGTGGTTGAAATATCCGCGAATATCCGCCTCGTACATGTGCCTCACCTTTCCCGCCACAAAGTGACCTCGAAGCGCACGCAGCGCTCGGTGCGGATTACGTCCAGGGCGAAACCCATACGAACACTCCAAGAAGTCCTGTTCGAAAATCGCGCTGAGGATTCGTGCAACTGCCCGTTGGAGCAGGCGGTCCTCGACCGTCGGAATACCGAGCGGGCGCGTTTTGCCCTCACCCTTCGGTATCTCGACTCGCCTTACCGGCGGCGGTCGGTACTGCTTTGCTCGCAGGCGTGTGCACAATTGTTCAACCCTCGTTTCCAAATCGCTTTCAAACTCCTTCGTCGTCTCCCCATCTACTCCGCTCGCGCCGCGGTGATTCATTTGCTTCCAAGTCTCGATAAGAAACTCGGGCGTGAGCAAATGCGCCAACGACGTGAACCGAAGCTTCCGGTCTGCTTTCGCTTTCTCCGTGATGCGCGCCAGTTTTGTGTTCATCCTCATTCTGCCTCTGAGCGCAGGAATGTTGCCCTGTCACGCGTGTTGCTCTGCGTCGCGCCTTCCCCATGTACGTGGCTTTCCCACGCTCCGAGTACTACGCACGACTCCGACTTCCCTCGCGGCATCGACCTTCGTATGGTTGGTCCTTTTCGTCGACCTACTCGGTGACATTACTCACCAAGACCGCGTGGGATCTCCCAGGTTCCTCGACACTTCCATGTCCGCTCGTGCCGTGCTCTCAGACCCCGCCGGAGTCTCCAGCAGCCATCGCCATATCGGCTGCTTACCTTGGCCTTCCAGATTTTCGACCCTGTCGGCCTCCGGATCGTTCTCACGGAGCTCAATTGCTTCACTTGCGTTACGGCCCGAGCGTCGCTCTGTCTACGCTTAACCCATGTCGTTACCTCCATGAGCCCAAGACTCGATTCTCGGTGGAGTGGCTCCGCTCCTTGCCGAGGCGGGAATTGCACCCGCTGGAAATGCCAGGCTTGTCCTGGCGCACCGAAGAAGGATTGCACATCTGCCTCCAGTACCCATTGCACCTCGCCTCGATAGGCTGCCTGATGGATTGCCCTCATCGCGTCGTGCGCACTGCGCTTGGGCCGAAATCCATACGAGCAATCCAGAAAGTCTTGCTCGTATATAGCTTGCAGCACCTCACGCATTGCACCCTGCACGATTTTGTCTTCCGTTGTCGACAGACCTATCGGGCGTGTACGCCCCTTCGCCTTTGGAATATGGACCCGTCGGATTGGCTGATGACGGTATTGCTTCGCCTTCAGCCGCGTGAGCAGGTCCTGGATGTTTCCACCCAGATTCTGCCCATACGCTTCCTTGGTGACCCCATCCACTCCGACCGCTGCGTTGTTACGCAACCGCCGATAGGCTCGGACGAGTTCGTCCTCGTCCATCAGATGCGCCAATGCAAAGAGTCGTCCGTTCGGATCCCTTTGCGCTATCTCCGCTACCTTCTGCAGTTTTGGTGACATGTTTTGCGGTGTCGATGCATCCGCCATGGTTCGCTCCAAAAGTTCATACCAACACGGGCCGCCTTTGCTCCGCTGGGTCCAAGTGCCAACTCGTTGCCCAACTTCATCGCTCGTATTCGGCCCTCCGACTCCCTGTACTCGTCGACCCCCTGACTCTCCGCCAAGGTTTCGGCTCCGGTCTTCCCTTGCCTTTGATCTACCTGCATCCCCAGGAAGCACAGGGTCTCCCAAGTTACTGGGCCACCCTTTCCGTACGCGCCACGGGCTGATACTCCGCCAGTCAACGAGCCCTGGCCTTTTCGGGTCTCGTCCTACTGCCTTCGGGCCAACTGAAACCTTGGGCTACTGGAACGGCTTTTACGGAGCTGATTACCGCGGCTCACACGCCTCGCTGCCTACGCATCGCCGCCGTCGTTACCTTCGACGTCGCAAGGCTCGCTTTCAACCTGCCGGCTCGGCTTTGGTTGAACTGGAATCTCACCAGCCAGGTGACTATTCAGAATTTCATGATGTCTTCGTGATTCTCATTCCTTTCTGACCAGCATTGCTTGGTCGCACCAGTTGCAAGCGCATCACGGCAGGTGGCGTCGTTCAATGCAAAACATATCAAGCGCTTGACAACTGCAAGCCGGAGTTATCCGGCAGTCTCTCGTGGTGCCGCAAGAGAATCGCAGGAAGCACGGATCCTGGGACAATACAGACACGGGCGGAAACGGTAGGGCGAGCGACTCCCTAGTCTAGGTACTATTTCTTGGGGACGGCCCTCCCGTCGTACTTGCGCAGGTTCCTGGCTTGTTCCAGGTGGCAACGATAGGTTACTTCAAGCTTCACCCAGCCTGGTTGCGGCATGTCAAATCGCGGAACAATTGGCTCGGATCCAACCACAACCAACTCGGTGCTCTTGCCCTGTGAATCGAGTCCGATTGAAGTGTACCGGCCAAGCCAAATCTCCACAGGCATAGAATCCGCACCAACCACTCGGACCTTGTCACCCGGGAAGAGTCGAATTTGCTCTGCCACGTCGTCTTTGGTGTCGACAACGGGATGGATTGCCCGTTCGCTTCCCGCGGCAACGCAATCGGGCTCGTCAGCGATGATGGGGCTGTTGCTAGTGCCGCCGATGGCGGCTTCGACCTGACTGGGTTTCGGCTCTTTTTGAGGAGCAAGGCCCGGAGTGATCGTATTTTTCGCAGCGCTGGCGTTTGTCTCTGGGGGTGCGAAGGTCGTGTTTTTGGCTTGCCCGGAGGTTGCGCAACCTAGCAACAATACGCTTACGAAAAGTCCTAATTTGATCTGACGCATTTGCATGTAAGGTTACTCCCTTCAGGTACAAACATGAAGTCTCGGGACTTTGCGAGCGTGAAGTCGCGCTGTGTCGGCACCTTGCCGGTGCAGCCGCCGTTCGGTGCCCACACAAGTCCAGTACCTTGTGTTAGCGTAGTGGTGCAGCTGTGAAATCGCGCCGTGCTTCCGTCAATGCGTTTTCGCGAGGTAGAAGTCGCGGGTGGTGGCGAACCCGACGAAATCCCCGTGACGGTGGTTGACTGGGGAGGCGTCATTCTAGGGGGCGTCGAGTTCGTCATTGTAGGCAGCGGCGCAACTACCGAGACGGGGGGAGAAGTCGAAGTAGCGACTGTAGATGGTTTGGGGCGCAGCACAAAGGCAGCAGCTGCGACGAGCGCACCAACGCTAACAGCTGTAGCCCCAACCAGTCGAATGCGACGTCTGTAGCCTTTCGATTGCCGAACACGATTCGGGCCAGGAGCACCCACCCCGACCCTTGCCATGGCACCCAATCCAGTTTCATCGAGAGCCGGATATGTAGCGCTAGGACGATTATTGTGCTTATTGAGTACCGCGACAATCTGCGCCGCAATTGCGGAAACGCCGTCTTCCGAATGAGCGGCAAGTCGATCGGCGAGAGTGGGAGAGTACTTGACAAGTGTGGATGCATCCAGGTCATACCACACCGGTAGAATTGCCTTCTCCCCGGAAGTCGTCTCGCGAGCCACTAGGCCGTTCAGTTCGCGCAGTGGCCAACGTTTGGCTAAGAATCGCGGACTTAGGATTACCACCCCATATCGACATCGAGACAATCCCTCGTCGATCTTTTGATGCAGACTGTCGCCGAGCTCAAGGCTTGCCTCGTCAAACCAAACTGACACCCCCCTGCTTTGCAAAGCAAGATAGAGAGGCCGTGCCAGAGAATCCTTGTCCTCGGATGCGTGCGAGATAAAGACGTCGTAGGTGCTCTGAGTTGGTGGCTGGGTCATTTCAGCTGCGACTGCGTTGATTTACGTCCGGATAACGTTTGGCATTCACCTGCGGGCGCGAAGCGACCGACAGGTGCAATGCTGAGTTGGCCAGCTTCGTGCACAGCAACTACCCTGCTCGACGAAGAATTTCGACGTCGCGAACTAGTTTTGGTCCAAGACGATCAGCTTCAACCTGCAGATCATAGGCAGTTTGAAGATTCAGCCAGAAGCGAGCTGAATTGCGAAAGAAGCGCCCTAGCCTCAGTGCGGTGTCCGCTGTGATTGCGCGCTTCCCATGGACGATCTCATTGATTCGTCGAGCAGGTACGCAAAGTCCCTTGGCAAGACGATACTCGCTCAGCTCGAGAGGCTTCAGAAACTCTTCGGTCAGAATTTCGCCCGGATGGACTGGAGCATGCTTATTGCGCGGCATATCGGTTCTCCTAGTGGTAGTCGACGATTTCGACATCCTGGGCATCGGCACCAACCCAGCGAAAGCAGATTCGCCATTGGTCGTTGATACGGATACTGTGTTGTCCCTGTCGATCGCCGGATAACTTTTCCAGACGGTTTGCTGGTGGAATTCGAAGGTCGAGTAGGCTAGTTGCGGCATCGAGCACAAGAAGCTTGCGCAAAGCAATCCTCTGTAGGTCCGCTGGAAGCTTGCGAATCCTTTCACGCTTGAAAAGTCGCTCAGTGTCGCTATCGCGAAAACTCCGAATCACGCAATATAGTAACGCGTGGCGTTACTATTGGCAAGACGATTGATTCTCAGGCCAAAGACCGCGACGCCCATCCGGCCCCGGGTTCACACCAACGAACGTGGATCGTGGCGGAATAGGGCTGGGCATTCGCAAAAAGTGGTCAAGCGCGGATGAGCTCAGCTAGACCAAAGTCGCCCCTACCGTTTCCTCTTCGGGAGATGGAAGGCTCGCGAGGTCCTCTTCCGGAATACCGAGTGGCTCCCGACATTCGGGACAAGTCATGGCATCCGGAACTCTCTCGAGCGGGGCCCCGTTTTCGCGCTGTAGTGAAACCCGGCGCAGCTCGTCCTCCAGTGCAAGTTTTCGGTAGAAGATTCGATCCATGTCCACACGGTAATAGTCTTTTGTCGTCGCACCGCGGTACGTAGCGAATGCGTAGAAGCTAGCGAGGAAGACTGGAAAGGTAATCTGCTTGCGGCACCCAACGCACGCCACGCTGCATACGAGAGCTGGTACGGTGGAGGTCTCCACGTGCTTGTCTGGCCAACGGCTAGCATTCACCAGCCAGGCCTGAGCGTAAGCGAAGGGATGGGCTGGTGCAATGCGTTGTTGTACGGCACGGAACAAGGCTTCATTCATCACGACAGC